>CAJWCU010000001.1 GCA_913030825.1 uncultured Rhodospirillaceae bacterium
CGAATACGCAGCGCGAAATGGGCCTGTTCACGACGTTGTTGGAGCAAACCATCCAAGGCATTCGCGTGGTCAAAGCCTATTCCATGGAAGCCTACGAGCGTGCCCGCGTCGCCGAGATCGTGGAACGCATTTTCAAGCTGACTATGAAGGCCGAACGCACGCGTGCGCTTTCCAGCCCGATCATGGAAACCCTGGGCGGCGTCGCTGTCGGCATCGTCATTTTCTACGGCGGGTACCGGGTGATCCACGGCAATACGGATGCCGGGTCTTTCTTCTCTTTCATCACGGCCTTGTTGCTAGCTTACGAGCCGATGAAGCGGTTGGCCAATCTGAACGCCGCCCTGCAACAAGGGCTGGCCGGGGCCGACCGTCTGTTCCAAATGCTCGACATGGAGCCGGATATCCAGGAATCGGCCGCTGCGAAAACTCTGCCGACGCTGGTCAAGGGGGCCATCGACTTCCATGGTGTACACTTCGCCTATAAGCCGGACCGGCCGACACTGACCGATCTGACGTTGTCGGTGCCGGCCGGCAAGACCGTCGCGCTGGTCGGGCCGTCGGGTGGCGGCAAGTCGACGATCCTCAACATGATCCCCCGCTTCTACGAAGCCGCCGCCGGCGCCGTCCGCGTCGACGGTATCGACGTGCGGGATTTGACCTTCGCCTCCCTGCGCGGTGCACTGGCTCTGGTCAGTCAGGAAGTCACCCTGTTCGACGATACCGTGCGCGCCAATATCGCCTATGGCCGGGCCGGTGCCTCCGACCTGGAGATCGAGCAAGCGGCCCGCAGTGCCGCCGCCCATGACTTCATTGTGGATCTGCCCGACGGGTACGACACCATGGTCGGCGAACAGGGGGTGAAGCTTTCGGGGGGGCAGCGTCAGCGCCTTGCCATTGCCCGCGCGATGTTGAAGAACGCGCCGATCCTGCTGCTGGACGAAGCGACCTCGGCCCTGGATACGGAATCGGAACGCCAGGTTCAATCGGCGCTCGATGCCTTGATGACTGATCGCACGACGCTGGTGATCGCCCACCGCCTGTCGACCGTCGTCCGCGCCGACCTGATCTACGTGATCATGGACGGGCGCGTCGCCGAACAGGGCAGCCATGCGGAATTGTTGACGCGCGGCGGCCATTACAAGCATCTCTATGAACTTCAGTTCGCGGGCGAAGCGCCCCCTGACGGGCCCGGCGGCGCTCGTCAGGCGGCGGAGGGCTGACCGCGTCCGGCCCGATGGGCGGCGGCAAGCGGTGCGGGAAACGATGCTGAAACGTCTTCTGAAAAGCGATGGATTGCGCCGGGTGCTCTGTTGGCTCGGCTCGCTCTACATCCGCTTCGCCCATGCGACGGGGCGTTGGCGGGTGATCGGCGGGGAGGCGGCGCAGGACCGGTGGGAGAGGGGTGAGCCCTTTATCCTGTGCTTCTGGCACGGCCGGTTGTTGATGATGCCCTATTGCTGGCGGCGCGACCGGACCATTCACATGCTGATATCGCAGCACCGCGACGGCCAGATTATCGCCCGCACGGTCGGTCACTTCGGGATCGAGACCGTTGCTGGATCATCGTCGAAAGGCGGGGCACAGGCGCTGCGGGCCATGGTTAAGGCGTTGAAGGCGGGCGACTGCGTCGGTATCACGCCGGACGGGCCGCGCGGGCCGCGCATGCGGGCGACCGACGGCGTCGTCAACCTGGCGCGGCTGGCGGGTGTACCGATCATTCCGGCGACCTTCGGCGCCGCCCGGGGCCGGGTGCTCGGCAGTTGGGATCGGTTCCTGGTGGCCTGGCCGTTCGGGCGCGGTGTCATCGTTTGGGGTGATCCGATTGCCGTCGCCCGGGACGCCGACGCCGATGCCTTGGAAGCCGCCCGGGCGCAGGTCGAAGACAGCCTTAACGCCATCACGGCCGAGGCCGATCGCCTTACCGATCGCGTTCCGGTCGAACCGGCGGAGGCCGCATGATGCTGGGCCTTTATCGCGCGATCACTACCCTGGGCTCGCCCTTGATCCAGGCCTACCTGGGCCGCCGCATCAAGGCGGGCAAGGAAGACCCCGCGCGGTTCGGCGAACGGCTGGGCATTCCCGCCATGCCCCGGCCCGAGGGACACCTGATCTGGCTGCACGGGGCCAGCGTCGGCGAGGCGATGTCGCTGCTGACCTTGATCCGGCGGCTTCAGGACGCCGTGCCGGGCATCAATATTTTAGTCACCACGGGCACCGTGACCTCGGCGCGCATGCTGGCCGACCGTCTGCCGAAGGGCGCTGTTCACCAATTCGTGCCGGTCGACCGCATCGCATATGTCCGCCGTTTCCTGGACCATTGGAAGCCGGATCTGACGCTTTGGGCGGAATCCGAGTTCTGGCCCAACCTGATTTCCGAAACCGCGGCGCGGGAAATCCCTTTGGTCTTGGTCAACGGGCGAATCTCGCCGCGATCGTTCAAGGGCTGGTCGCGCGTGCATGGCTTCATTTCCCGGTTGCTCGGTGGTTTTACGCTCTGTTTAGGCCAGACGGAGGGAGATGCGGAACGCTTGCGTGCCTTGGGGGCGCCGTCCGCGCGGTCTGTCGGGAACCTTAAGTTCGCGGCCGAACCGCTGCCGGTCGATACGGATCAACTGGACCGATTGCGGGGGGAAACGGCGAACCGGCCGCTTTGGCTCGCCGCATCGACCTGGGCCGGTGAGGAAGAGATCGCCTGGCGGGTTCATCGGGACCTCTCCGCCGGGCATCCGGGGCTGCTGACCGTCATCGTGCCGCGCCACCCGAACCGGGGGTCAGAGATCGCCCAGGCGCTGACCAGCGAGGGCGCCAGGGTCGCGCGGCGCGCTGCCGGCGACGTGGTCGATGACCGGCACGACATCTACGTCGCGGACACCATGGGCGAACTGGGGCTGTTCTTTTCCCTGGCACCGGTCGTCTTCATGGGCAAGTCCCTGACGGCCGAGGGCGGGCAGAATTTGTTGGAACCGGCACGCCTCGGCTGCGCCGTCCTGCACGGGCCGGCGATGAGCAATTTCGAGGATATGGCAGACCGCATGGGGGCCGCCGGCGCGGCGGTCGCGGTGGCGGACGGCGCGATGCTGTCGACCCAAGTCGGGCGTCTTCTCGCCGATTCCGCCGCGGCGAGCGCCCTGGCGGCCAAGGCGGAAGCCTTTGCGAGTGCCGAAAGCGGTGTCATCGACCGCCTGATGGATGAGTTGGCGCCTTATCTGGCGGCGTTTCGAACTGACGGGGGTGGTGATGCCGGCGGGGGGGCGCCATGAAGGCGCCGGGGTTCTGGTACGCCAAGCCGCCGTCGGCCCTGGGGGCGCTGCTGTCGCCGTTGGGCTGCCTTTACGGTGCCGCGACGGCGTTGCGACAGAAAAAGGGGCCGGGTGTGGATGCAGGGGTGCCGGTCGTTTGCGTCGGCAACCTGACCGCCGGTGGCGCCGGTAAGACCCCCGTCGTGATCGACATCGTCCGCCGGTTGGCCGCGCGGGGTATGCGCCCCCAGGTCGTCAGCCGGGGATATGGCGGCGACGCGCCGACAGCCCCCCACCGCGTCGATCCGGCCACCGACGACGCGGCGGACGTGGGAGACGAGCCCCTGATGATCGCATCCTCGGCGCCTGTCTGGATCACGGCGGACCGACCGGCGGCGGCGGAAGCGGCACGCGGGACCGGCGCCGACGCCTTGGTCCTCGACGACGGGTTCCAGGACCCGTCGCTGAAAAAAAGTCTTTCGCTGGTCGTCGCCGATGGGCGCCATGGGTTCGGCAACGGTTTCATGATCCCTGCCGGCCCCCTGCGCGAGACGGTGCGCGCCGGATTGGCCCGGGCAGATGCCCTGGTGATCATGGGCGACGATGCCTGGGGACTGGCCGATGCCGTTCGCCGGTTCGGCCCGCCGGGATTGCCCGTATTGACCGCCCGGGTTCGCCCGGGACCGGAGGTCGCGGAGATCGCCAAGGATCTATGCCTCGCCTTCGCAGGGATCGGCCATCCCGATAAATTTTTCCAGACGTTGATGGACCATGGCTGTCGCCTCGCCGGACATCGCGCCTTTCCCGATCACCATCCCTATTCCCGGGCCGATCTGGACGCTCTGCGCCGTCGGGCGGAGGCTCTGAAAGCCAGGTTGGTGACCACGGAGAAGGACGTCCAGCGCATCCCCCGGGAAGCCCGAGGGGACATAGAAGTCTTGACAATCACCCTTGAATGGGACGACGAAGCGGCCCTCGACAGATTATTGCAATCTCCGTTTTCCTGAACTGGCTGCGTTTCCCATGGCCCATGTGCCGGATCCCGTGAAGAAGTACGTCCTCCATCCTGTCCAAGCGGCGGGAACGTTCGGCGTGTACATGTTCTTCCGCGTTTTGCCGTTGGATTGGGCGTCGGCCCTGGGTGGATTTCTCGCGCGCAAGATCGGGCCGCGCGTGCGTCTGAGCGAACGGGCCCGGCGCAACCTGCGCAACACGTTCCCTGACATGCCCAAGGCCGAGGTGGAGCGCATCATCGCCGGCATGTGGGACAACCTGGGCCGGGTCGCCGCCGAATTTCCGCATCTGTCGGAAATCGATGTGTATTCAGGCGACGGGCGGGTCGTCGTCGAAGGCGGGGAATACGTCGATCACCTGCGCGACGACGGCGAAGCGGGCATTTTCTATTCCGCCCATATCGGCAATTGGGAAATCCTGGCGTTGGGCGCGACGCAGCGGGGCCTACCGCTCGACCGGGTCTACCGCGAAGCCAACAACCGCCTGGTCGAATGGCTTTACCGCAACGGCCGTGCGGCGGTCGAGGGGGCATTGATCCCCAAGGGCCCGCAGGGCGTGCGCCAATTGATCAATGCTTTCCGGTCCGGCAGCCATCTGGCCATGCTGGTCGATCAGAAAATGAACGACGGCATCGCCGTGCCGTTCTTCGGCCGTCCCGCGATGACCGCCCCGGCGCTGGCCGAATTGGCGTTGCGCCATAACTGCCCCGTGGTGGCGGCACGTGTCACGCGGATCAAGGGGGCAAGATTCAAAATGACGGCCCTGCCGCCGATCCGGTTCGAGAAGACCGGCGACCATCAGGCGGATGTCCTGGCGGCCATGACCCTGATCAACGAACAGGTCGAACAATGGGTCCGCGACACGCCGGAACAATGGCTCTGGCTGCACAACCGCTGGCCGAACGGCGGCGAATAGGCGCTCAAGCGCAACGCCCGACGGATCAGCCGCCCGGGCTCTGCGGCCCGACCAGCAAGGCCGGGTCCAGATGGGTGTTGAACCAGCTGACTCCCCAGTGAAGGTGCGGGCCCGTGGCCCGGCCGGTCATGCCGACGGTGCCGATCTGCGCCCCCTTCATGACGAAGTCGCCCTGGGTCACGGTGGTCGTATCCATATGGATATAGACGGATGTCAGGCCCAGGCCGTGGTCGATCATCACCGTCTTGCCGGAAAAGAACATACCCGGATGAACCAGCGCGACGGTGCCGTCGCCCATGGCCTTCACGGGCGTGCCCTTGGGCGCCGCCACATCGACGCCGTTATGGGGGCTGCGCGGTTTGCCGTTGAGAATACGCTGGCTGCCGAACACTCCCGAAATCCGTCCCGTCACCGGCCAGATAAAACCCGTATCGAAAAAGGTCTTCAATGTCCGGCGCGCGCGCACGCCGACGATTTTGGCCCGGTCGTCGCGAATGCGCGCCAGGTCTTCGGGCGAGCGGGGCGTGACTTTCCGTTCCGGCAGGCCGTCGATGCGTTGAATCTTGTAGCTGCGCCGTTCGATGGCGAGGGTCAGGGTCTCCGGTGCCCCGTCCGGCGGCGTGGCCGTCAGGACGGCCTTCTTCTTGGCATTGCGCCCAAAGCCGATCAGGAAACTGCCGTCGGGTGCCACGGCGACGGCTTCGCCGTCCAGCGTCACAGTGCTGCCGGGCGCGACCTTGCCGGTCGCCATGCCGCCCTGGATGAATTTTCCGTCGATTTCGATGGCTTGGGCGGGCGCCGCCAGGGTTAGCAGGAGGAGGAAAAGAATGGCGCGGATCACAGAAGTCGTCCCTGTTTGTCTTCGTCGGGTTTTGCGGATTTGGGTTTCGGCGCGGGTTTGGGCTTTTCCTTGCCGCCGCTTCCGCCGCCGGTCACCGCGACCGGACGCTCACCGTCCTTCAGGCGCAGGGTCAGCGCATCGCCGGTCTTCAATCCCTTGACCGAGGTTACCGGATCGCCCGCCGGATCGGTGACCAGCGCGAAGCCCCGGTCGAGCACCCGTTCGAACGAATAGCTTTCCAGTAATTCCGACGCTCGGCCCAACCGGTTGCGGGCAGCCTCCACGGCGGCCTTGCCTGCGGAGCGCAGAGCGCGGATTTCCGAATTCAACCGTCCCCGTTCCATTTCGATCAGCTTGTCCGGGCGGACCAGTCCGGCGGCGGCGGAGGTCAGGCGCGCGCGACGGCGTTCCAATCCCGTGCCCAGCGAGGTCGCGAGCCGTTCCGTCCAATCGTCCAGGCGCTGCCCCTGTTCCTGCAGCATGCGTGCCGGGTTCGGTAGGGCGCGCGCCGTCGCGTCCAGATGACGGCGATGGTCGGCCAGGCGCCGCGACACGGCGGCGGCGATGCGCTGGCCGTCCTCCATCACCTGGGCCAGCAGGTCCAGGCGCACGGGCACGGCCATTTCGGCGGCCGCCGTGGGCGTGGGAGCCCGCCGGTCGGCAGCGAAATCGGCCAGCGTCGTATCCGTTTCGTGGCCGACGGCGGAAATGATGGGAATCTCGCAATCGGCGATGGCGCGGACGACGATTTCCTCGTTGAAGGCCCAAAGGTCTTCCAGACTGCCGCCGCCACGCGCGACGATCACCAGGTCCGGGCGCGGGACCGGGCCGTCTTCGGCCATCCCGGCGAAGCCGTTGACGGCGGCGGCGACCTGGCCCGCCGCACCCTCGCCCTGGACCAGCACGGGCCAGAGCAGGACATGGACGGGAAACCGATCGGCCAAGCGATGCAGGATGTCGCGAATCACCGCCCCGGTGGGCGAGGTGACGACGCCGATGACGGCGGGAAGATAGGGCAGGTCCCGTTTGCGGTCCGGCGCGAACAGACCCTCGGCCTCCAGCTTGCGGCGTCGATCCTCCAGCAGTTTCAGCAGCGCCCCTTCGCCCGCCAATTCCATATGATCGACGACGACCTGGTATTTCGACCGCCCGGGATAGGTCGTGATCCGCCCGGTGGCGACGACCTCCATGCCGTCTTCCGGGTTCATTCCCAGGCGCCCGGCCGTGCCGCGCCAGCACACACCGTCGATATTGGCGTCGGTGTCCTTCAACGTGAAATAGAGATGCCCTGACGCGGCGCGCTTGAATCCCGAGATTTCGCCCCGGATTCGCACCCATTGGAAGTTGTCCTCGACCGTCCGTTTGACGGCCTGGGAAATCTCGGAAACGGTAAAGACCGGCAGGTTGTGCGCGGTCTCGCCTTCCCCGGGTTGACTCTGCGCGGTGCCGCTGGAATTGTCGCTCATGCGCGCAGTATGCAGACCTCCGCGCGCAGTGACAACGAAGACGACGGGCCCCGTCCCAACGGGCGGTTCCCCGGCCCCGCTCCCCATCGAAAGGGGCTGCCGCGGGCCGCAATCGGAAGGAATCGGGTGAACATGAAAGTACTCGTGGTTGGTTCCGGCGGGCGGGAGCACGCGCTTTGCTGGGCCATCGCCCAATCCCCCAAATGCAAGAAGCTCTATTGCGCCCCGGGCAACGCCGGAACGGCGGCGGTCGCCGAAAATGTCGAGATCGACGCCGAGGATCTGGACGCCCTGATCGCCTTCGCCCAGGACAAGGCCATCGACTTCGTGGTCGTCGGGCCGGAAGGCCCCCTGGTCGCCGGTCTGGTCGACCGGCTGGACAAGCTGGGCATCAAATCCTTCGGGCCGACGGCGGCGGGGGCGGAGCTAGAGGGCTCCAAGGCCTTCACCAAGGACCTTTGCGCCAAGTACGACATCCCGACCGCCGATTACGACCGGTTCGACGAACCGGACGCGGCCAAGGAATACATTACGACCCACAGCACGCCCATCGTGGTCAAGGCCGACGGTCTGGCCGCCGGCAAGGGCGTGATCATCTGCCGCAACAAGAACGAAGCTTATGCCGCGATCGATCAGATCATGATCGAGGAAGCCTTCGGCGAGGCCGGGACGGAAGTCGTCGTCGAACAGTTCCTGGAAGGCGAGGAAGCGAGCTTCTTCGCCCTGGTCGACGGCGAGACGGCATTGCCGCTGTTGGGGGCGCAGGATCACAAACGCGTCCACGACGGCGACGAAGGCCCCAATACGGGCGGCATGGGCGCCTATTCCCCGGCCCCGGTTATCGATCAGGCCATGGTCGACCGGGTGATGACGGAAATCATCGAACCGACGATCAAGGGCATGGCCGCCGAGGGCCGGCCTTACAAGGGCGTGCTCTACGCCGGGCTGATGATCGACGACGACGGGCCCAAGCTGATTGAATACAACACCCGCTTCGGCGACCCGGAATGCCAGGTCATGTGCATGCGGCTGAAATCCGATCTGTTGGATTTGCTGCTGGCCTGTGCAGAAGGGCGGCTCGCCAAGACCAAGGCCGAATGGCGGGACGAGGCGGCGATGATCGTCGTCATGGCCGCCAAGGGCTATCCCGGAAAGTATAAAAAGGGCAGTGAGATCAAGAGCCTGGACGCCGCCGACGCGGTCGAGGGCGCGGTCGTCTTCCATGCCGGGACGACGCAACAGGACGGCAAGGTCTTGGCGACGGGCGGCCGGGTTCTGGGGGTCACGGCGCTGGGCAAGGATGTCAAGGAAGCGCAGAAACGGGCCTATGAAGCGGTCGACAAGATCGATTGGCCGGAAGGTTTCTGCCGCCGCGACATCGGTTGGCGGGCGATCGACCGGTAGGCCGGATGGTCCCGGCCTTTCGCCCGGACCGCTGACCCCCTATATAAACCACAGCAATTCGAGCCGCCGCCCCATGGCGCGGCCGCAAGACGGAGGAACGAAACCCATGGACGACAAGACCCGCACCGAGGTCGAGGCCGCCGCCTTTCGCGGCCTGATCAAGCACCTGCAGAAACGCACGGACGTGCAGAACATCGACCTGATGAACCTGGCCGGGTTCTGCCGCAACTGCCTTGCGAAATGGTACGCCGCCGAGGCCCAGGAGCGTGGCGAGACCGACGTCGATTACGACGCCGCCCGCACCGTCGTCTACGGCATGACCTACGGCGAATGGAAAGATAAGCATCAGGCCAAGGCGTCCGACGAACAGATGAAGACGTTCGAGGAAACGAAGCCGCTGCACGCGGAAATCAGCGGCCACAACTGACGCAAATCCCGAGCGGGCCGGTTCCTGGCCCGCGACGGCGCATTTGCGTAAAACGTAAACGCAGTCGGTCCCTCGCCGGGGCCGAATCTTGGGGGGATTTGATGGACGGCACGGCGCCCGATTTCTGGCCCAATTCCGGTTACCACCTGCTGACCCGCGATACTGCTGGGCACATGGCGGTGACCGATGCCTTCCTGCGGGCCTATCTGCAGCGCCCGGAAATCGCCCCCATCGAGGAATCCTGCGACGCCGAACGCGCCCTGCACGGCGCCCTGATGGCCAATCCGAAGGAAGCGGTCAGCGCCGAACGCCTGGCGGCCCTGGCCGACCCGGACGCCGGTGAGAACTATCAGGTCTTTCTCGATTTCCGCGACCGTCTGGTCCACGCGGGGACGGTCGAGGCCTGTTATCTCGATATCTTCCGCTCCAGCGGGGTGACCATCCCGCCGCTTTTCATCGACCAGATGGCCCAGGTCGTCGCCCGCCGGGTGATCGACGGCACGGACGATCCGTTCCGCGCCCGCGCGGCGGAATTGCTGTTTCGCGAACAGACGGTGACCTTGAAGGACGGCGCGATCCTGCTGGGGGATACGGAAACGGTTGAAATGCTGGCCGCCACGGCGGGCATGGGGGCGCTTGGCAAGCTGGTCGTCGAAAGCGGCTCCGCCGCCCGCCAGGTCGATATGGACGTGCTGCAGGCCGAGACGGCGGACATCTACTGGGGCCGCAACGAACGCTACGACACGGTCCTCGATATCACCTTCACCCGGCCGGGGCTGGACGCCCTTTGCCGGGTGCTGGAATCCTGGGTCCGTCATTTCCTCCAGGCCGAAGTTTCGATCCAGCCGGTGCAGGAAATCGCCGACGACAAATGGGTCTGGCACCTGGGCCTGGACGCCGAGGCGTCGGCATTGCTCAACGATCTCTACGAAGGCAACGAGGTCGACGACGCCCGCATGGAACGCCTGCTCAGCCTGTTCCGCCTGGATTTCAAGGACCCCAACCAGATGGCATCCGACGTACGTGGCCGGCCGATCTATCTGGCGCTCTGCATGACGCCGGAACGGACCCTGAGGGTCAAGCCGCAGAACCTGTTGGTAAATCTGCCGCTGGCGGCGGAATCCTGAGGCGCTTAGCGCCTTTCCTTGAAGAAATCCTTCAACAACGCCCCTGCTTCCGTCTCGCTCAGGCCGCCGACGACTTCGGGCGCGTGATGGCAGGTCGGCTGGGCGAAGAACCGGGGGCCGTGTTCGACCCCGCCGCCCTTGGCGTCGTAAGCCCCGAAATAGAGCCTGCGGATGCGGGCGTGGCTGATCGCGGCGGCGCACATGGCGCAGGGCTCCAGCGTGACGTAAAGATCGCATCCCGTCAGCCGGGCGTCGCCTTTGGCCTGGGCCGCGCGGCGGAGTGCCAGGATTTCCGCATGGGCCGTCGGGTCGTGGGTAGCCTCGGTCTCGTTCCCGGCGCGGGCCAGGATGGTGCCGCTTTCAGGATCGACGACGACCGCGCCGACCGGCACCTCGCCGCGTTTCGCGGCGGCGCGGGCTTGATCCATGGCCTCGGCCATGAAGGCGGATGCGGTCGTGTCGTCCATGGCCGCGAACCTGACCGGCGCGGGAGACCACGTCAATACTTGCCGTGGACCGTGGCGCGACCTATCTTCCCGGCCATGTCAGACAAAGCCCCCGAACGTAACGCCCCAGAACGCATTGCAAAGGTCATCGCCCGCGCCGGACTGTGTTCGCGCCGTGAGGCCGAGCGCTGGATCGAGGCCGGCCGTGTCCAAGTCGACGGCAAGAAGCTCACGACGCCCGCCCATACCGTGACGGCGGCGAGCCATATCCTGGTCGACGGCAAGCCCCTGCCGGGTAAGGAAAAGGCGCGGCTCTGGCGGTATCACAAGCCGGTCGGCCTGATGACCACCCACAAGGATCCGGAAGGCCGCCCGACGGTCTTCGACCGACTGCCCCGAGAGCTGCCGCGTGTCGTCTCGGTCGGGCGGCTCGACCTCAATTCCGAAGGTCTCTTGCTGTTGACCAACGACGGCGAATTGGCCCGGCGCCTGGAACTGCCGTCAAACGGCTGGAACCGCCGGTACCGCGTGCGCGTTCATGGCCAGGTGACCCCGGAAGACCTCGCCAAACTGGCCAAGGGCGTGACGGTGTCCGGCGTGCGCTATGCGCCGATCCGCGCCCAGATCGACGAGACGGCGAAGGACGGCACGGCACGCAAGGGCGGGGCCAATACCTGGCTGACCGTGGCCCTGACCGAAGGCAAGAACCGGGAAATCCGCAAGGTGATGGAATATCTGGGGCTTTCCGTGAACCGCCTGATCCGCACGTCCTACGGCCCGTTCCAATTGGGCAATCTGGGCCGGGGAGAGGTCGACGAGATCAAGGGCAAGGTTCTCAAGGAACAATTGGGGACGTCGCAGTAGTGCGCATCGTCGGCGGCAAGTTCCGAGGCAAGAAGCTGAAGACGCCCGAGGACGGCAGCCGGGCCTCGGCCCTGCGTCCGACGTCCGACCGGGCGCGGGAATCCATCTTCAACATCCTGGCCCATGGCAAGGCGGCCGTGGATCTGGACGGCATCACGGTCGCCGATCTTTACTGCGGCACCGGGGCGATGGGATTGGAGGCCATGTCGCGGGGCGCTGGCCATGGCGTGTTCGCCGACCGCGATCCGGGGCATCTGAAATTGGCGCGCGACAACGCGGCGTCCATGGGCCTGTGGCGGGAATGTTTGATGGTGGGTCTCGATTGCACCCATCTGACCGTGCCGCCGCGCGCCGCCAAGGCGCCCTGCGGCCTGGTTTTTCTGGACCCGCCCTATGGCCACGGGATGGCCGACCCGACCCTGCGCGGCCTTCTGAACAACCGCTGGCTGACACCCGACGCGACGGTGGTGGTGGAAATCGGCGCGGAAGAAGACTTGCTGGGCTCGCGTGGGTTCGACGTCTTGGATGAACGCACCTATGGCGCGGCCAAGGTGGTCTTCCTTAAGCGCGCTATTTCTTGAATAGGTTCGAGTAGCCCACGATCCGAAGGCGCAGATCGCGGTCGGGTTCCAGTTCCGGTGCGGGGGCCAGGTTCCAATGCCATGATTCCTCGGGATCGGGCAGCTTGATATCTCCCAATGCGGGCTCCACCGCATCGACTTCGCCGTCCTCGATATATTCCCGGTGTGTTTCCGTGATCAGGCAGACCCGCCCGGCCAATGCCTGCAATGCGCGCAGGTGTTGGCGTTGGATCGCTTCGCCGTAGGCCTTGGCCTGTTTGTTCGGGACATGGCGCCTCGGGATCAACGGAAGTTGCCCCAGCAAGTTCAACGAAACGACCAGATCGCCGTCGGCTTCGGGAAAGGTGGGCAGCGGCGGTTCGGCCGCGATTTCGCCCTCGGCCATGCTTTCGACCAGGCCGGTCAGGTCGGCTTCCTCCAGATAGACGTTCGAGTATTGCGCGGCCCAGGCGCGGACGGCGGGGCTGTGGAAGATATCGACCAGCACGACTTCGGCGAAGTCGCCCGCGAGATCGTCCAACGGGACGTCGAGCAACCCGCCCGAGCCCAGCACCGTCACTTTTTCCTGCCCGGGGCAATTGGCCGCAGACCACATGACGAAGCGGCGCGAACGCTCCAGGTGGGTTTTCCACGCCGGATGCAACCGCCGGTGCCGGGCGGCGATGGCGATCTGTTCCTTCAGATAGCCGAATTTCTTCACCGGCGCCGGTGCCCGTGTCGTCAGATGGCTCACCCATTCGCGGAGCATGCGATGGCTCCTCGGTATTAATTATCGTTGATTGATATTAGACCGAGGATCAGCGCCGACCGAACAGCTTTTCGATATCCGACAATTTCAATTCGACGTAGGTCGGCCGCCCGTGGCTGCATTGTCCGGAATGGGGCGTGGCCTCCATTTCACGGAGCAGCCTGTTCATTTCCTCGGCGTTCAGGCGCCGCCCGGCGCGGATCGACCCGTGACAGGCCATGGTCGCGCAAACGTCGCCGATCCGCTCCGCCAGCGCGATGGTCTCGCCGTATTCGGCTAGGTCGTCGGCGAGATCGCGGATGACGCCCTGAATATCCATCTCGCCCAGCAAGGCCGGGGTCTCGCGGACGACCACGGCGCCGGGGCCGAAGCTGTCGATCACCAGGCCCATCTCGCCCAATTCGTCCGCCCGGGTCAGCAGGCGATCGACCGCCGCTTCATCCAATTCGACGACCTCGGGGATCAGCAACATCTGGCGGTTGACCCCGCCGTTCGCCAACGCGGTCTTGATCTTTTCCTGGGTCAGGCGTTCGTGGGCGGCGTGCTGATCGACGATCACCAGGCCGTCCGCCGTCTGGGAGATGACATAGGTGGCATGGACCTGGGCCCGGGCAACGCCCAGGGGATAGTCCTCCGCCGGTTGCTGTTGCGCGCCGTCGTCAACGTAGGCTGTGTCCTCGATGATCTCGCCGTCCTCGGTCATGCGCGCACTGGGGGTGCTGTCGAGATCGGGCAGGGGGGCGTACAAATCCGACAGGCCCGCTTGCCCGGCTTGCGGACGGGCGGGCGGTGCCCAATGGCCGTATCCGCCGCCACCGCTGCGGCCCAGGGGCAGGGCGCCGCCGGGATTGCTGCCCGGGCGGAAGGCGCCCAGCGCCTGGCCCGACACGGTGGTCGAGGCCCGGTGACCGGCATCGGCCAAGGCGTGTTTCAGGGCGCTGACGATCAGGCCCCGGACGACGCCCGCGTCGCGAAACCGGACCTCGGTCTTGGCCGGGTGCACGTTGACGTCGACCGCGTCGGACGGCACATCCAGGAACAGCGCCAGCAAGGGGTGGCGGTCCGATGCGAGGAATTCCCGGTAGGCCCCCCGCACCGCGCCCAGCAACAGGCGGTCGCGCACGGGCCGTCCGTTGACGAACAGGAACTGCATCGCCGCGTTGCCCCGGTTCAAGGTCGGCACCCCGGCATGGCCGGTCAGGCGGATGCCCTCGCGTTCGGCCTCGATGGTCATGGCGTT
The DNA here is from genome assembly GCA_913030825.1 of uncultured Rhodospirillaceae bacterium. GTDB lineage: Bacteria > Pseudomonadota > Alphaproteobacteria > Rhodospirillales > Casp-alpha2 > UBA1479. The sequence continues at coordinate 14,313 of CAJWCU010000001.1, forward strand.
GTCCGCGAACTGGCGGCCCATGATCCCGGCGAGCCGTTCCAGTCGCGCCGATGCGGCGTCTTCGCCCAGGCGCGGCGTGACGGCGTTCAGCTTGATGACGTCGCGCGACCCATCCGACAGGGTGAAGCCGATTTCCGGATGGGCCATGGCCAGGCGGTTCAAAATCTCGACGACGTGGTTCTGTTCCGTCCGGGCGGTCTTCATGAACTTGAGGCGCGCCGGCGTGGCGTAGAACAGATCGCGGATTTCGACGCGCGTGCCCTCGGGATGGGCCGCCGGCTGCGGTTTGGCCTTGCGCCCGCCCTCGACGGCGACGGCCCAGGCCTGATCGGCGCCCGGCGGGCGCGAGGTGATGGTCAGGCGCGCGACGGCCGCCATGGAGGGCAGGGCCTCGCCCCGAAATCCCAGGGTCGTCACCCCCATCAGGTCGTCGTCGGGCAGTTTCGACGTGGCGTGGCGTTCCAGAGCCAGGTCGATTTCCTCCGGCGTCATGCCGCGCCCGTCGTCGGTCACGGTGATGGCGGTCTGCCCGCCGTCGCGGATCACCACGTCGATGCGCTTGGCGCCCGCGTCGATGGAATTCTCGACCAGTTCCTTCACGGCGGACGCCGGGCGTTCGACGACCTCGCCCGCCGCGATGCGGTTGACCAGGGTTTCCGGCAGGCGTCGGATGACGGCGGCGGCGGTCATCGCTTCGCCCCCGGCTTTTTGCCGCCGCGCAGCTTGCGAACGCGGGTCAGCAGCGCCTTGGTCGAGGGGTCGAGGCCGCGCGGCGCGGTGCCGCCCGCCAGCGCACCGACCAGCGGCGTGGCCAGTTCCTTGCCCAATTCGACCCCGAATTGGTCAAAGGAATTGACGTTCCAGATAACGCCTTGAACGAAGACCTTGTGTTCGTAAAGTGCCAGCAACATGCCCAGATGATAAGGGTCGAGACGGTCCAGCAGGATGGTCGTCGATGGCCGGTTGCCGGGGAAGGTCTTGTGCGGCGGCACGCCTGGCCCGGCGTCCCGGCCCAATGCCAAGGCCGCCGGTTGGGCCAGGAAGTTGGCGAGCAACTTATCGCGGTGGCCACCGCCGTCCTTGGCCGTGCCCGGGCCGTCCGGTCCTTGGGCGGCGGCGATGAAATCGGACGAGATTTTGTCCGTTCCCTGATGCAGCAATTGATAGAAGGCATGCTGGCCTATGGTTCCGGCCTGGCCGAAGATCACGGGTGCGGTCGCCTGGGCGACGGGCTGGCCGTTCCGGTCGATGCTCTTACCGTTGCTTTCCATCTCCAACTGCTGAAGATAGATGGGCAGGTCGTCGAGGCGTTGGTCGTAGGGCAGCACGGCATGGCCCGCGATGCCCTCGAAATTGCGGTTCCAGATTCCGGCCATGGCAAGCAATACCGGCAGGTTCTTTTCCAGCGGCGTATCCAGGAAGTGCCGGTCCATGGCCCGCGCCCCCTTGAGCAGCGCGCGGAACGCAGGCATGCCGTAGGCCAGGGCGACGGGCAGGCCGATCGCCGACCAGACGGAATAGCGCCCGCCGACCCAATCCCAGATGGGGAACAGATTGTCATCGGCAAGGCCGAAGCCCGTGGCCCCGTCGATGTTCCGGGTGACGGCGACGAAATGGGCGGCGACGGCGCGCTTGCCCAGCGCGGGGGTCAGCCAGCGTTTCGCCGTCTCGGCATTGGCCAGGGTTTCCTGGGTAGTGAAGGTCTTGGACGAGACGACGAACAACGTCGTCGCCGGATCGAGGCGGGCCAGCACGTCCTGGATATCCGCCGCGTCCACGTTGGCGACGAAATGGGGGGTCAGGTGGCGGGCGGGGCCCAGGGCGCCGCAGACCATGCGCGGGCCCAGGTCGGATCCGCCGATGCCGATATTGACGACATCGGTGAAGCGCTTGCCCGTCGCGCCCCGGCGTTGGCCGGTCCCGATCTCACGGGTCAGTGTCGCCATGCGCGCGAGCGTATCCGCGACAGCGCGGCCGACCGCCGTACCTTGGGTCTTGAAACCATCCTTGGCCTGGGCACGCAGCGCCATGTGCAGGGCGGCGCGGCCTTCGGTTTCGTTGACGGCTTCTCCGGCGAACAGGGCGCGGCGGCGGTCTTCCACCTCGCGTTCGCGGGCAAGGGCCAGCAGCAGGTCCACGGTCTCCGCCGTCATGCGGTTTTTGGACAGGTCCAGGTGGAGGCCGTCGCGGGAAAAAGTAAGGGCCCGGGTCCGCTTGGCGTCGGCCAACAGATCGCGCAGATGGCTGCCGCGCGCCGCCCGATGATGCGCGGCGAGCGCCTGCCAGATGGGCGAGCGTTTGGGCGGCGGCATGGGGCGGTCGTCTCCTCCCGGAAGGCGTCGGATCGGCAAGGGTTCAGGACGCAGGCGAGAGTATCACCCCGTCCCCGGCGGCGCCAACGGCGGCCTCAGGGCTTGGCCGTTACGCCCTCGGGCTGGCCGACGACGACGAAGGTCAGGCGGTCCGCATGCAAGAGTTTCCGGGCCACCCGGCGGATGTCGTCCGGCCCCACGGCCTCGATGTAGCCGTTGCGCTTGTCCAGGTAGTCGATGCCCAGATCGTCCATCTGCATGCCGACCAGCATGGAAGCGATTCGTTCGGTCGACGTGAAGCGCAGCGGAAACGAGCCCGTCAGGTATTTTTTGGCGGCGGTCAGTTCGGCGTCGGTCACGCCGTTCTCGGCCATCTTGGTCCATTCGTCGCGGACCACCTTGATCGTTTCGGCGACCCGCGCATTGGCCGTGCCCGCCCCGCCGACATAGACCGCCGAGCGGTCCATGGGGCTCAGGTAGGTATAGACGGAATAGGCTAGGCCCCGTTTCTCGCGGACTTCCGAATACAGGCGCGAGGTGAATCCGCCGCCGCCCAGGATGTGGTTCATTACGTAGGCCGGATAGAAATCCGGATCGTGGCGCATCACGCCTTTGTCGGCGAACAGGATGTTGCTCTGGCGGATCGGTTTGTCGATGACGACCGTGCGGGCCTTGGCGTCCGGGCCGACTTCGGGCAATTTCCAGGGCGCGGCCTGGGCCGGCAATCCACCGAAGGTCTTATCCAACAGCGGCGCCAGTTCCTCGGGCGTGATCGCACCGACGATTCCGATGAACAGGGTATCGCGGGCGAGCCGACGTTTGACGAAGCCGCGCAGGTCGTCCACCGTCAGCTTGGCGACCGTATCCACGGTCCCGCGCGTCGGCCGTCCGTAGGGATCGTCCGGATACAGGGCGGCCATCAGCGCCTTGCCCGCGACGGCGTCGGCCTGTTCCGATTCGTGACGCAGGCCCGCCAGAATCTGCGCCCGCAGGCGTTCGACCGGCTCGGCGTCGAAGCGCGGCTTGGTCATCGCCTGACGCAACAGGTTGAAGGCCAGATCGCGGTAGTCGGTCAAGGCCTGGACCCGCGCGCCGAAGGTGTCGCGCCCGGCATCGAACCGCAGGGTGATGGAATTGTCTTCCAACGTCTGCTGAAAGGTCTTGCTGTCCAGGTCCCCGGCCCCTTCGTCGAGCAGGGATGAGACCATGTTGGCCAGGCCGTCCTTGCCTTCGGGGTCGAGCGCGCCGCCGCCCCGCCAGGCCAGGCGCATGGAGACGATCGGGTTCAAATGGTCCTGGACCAGCCAGGCCTCGATCCCGCCCGGGCTGACGACTTTTTCGATCTTGGTCGCCTGGGCGGGGCCCGCCGAAAGAACGGTGAACGCGAGGAGAAGGGAAAGAGCGAGGGCGCGGATCATTCCTTGGGCTCCTTGTCTTCCGTCAGGAACGCGGTCACCGAATGCTTTTTGACGAAAACGAATTTGGCGGCGGCCTTGATCTGGTCCGCCGTCACGGCGGCGATGCGTTCGGGCCAGGCCTCGACGTCCGCGACCTTCTGGCCGACGGCAAGGGCGGCGCCCAGGGTCTGCGCCCCGGTGGTAAATGAATCGCGGGCGAACACGGCGCCGGCCAGCATCCGTTTCTTGGCGCGGGCGACTTCGTCCGCCGTCACGCCGTCGGTTTCGATCTTGTCGATCTCGGCCTGAACGGCGGCCTCGACCTGGGGCAGGGTGACGCCGGGGCGAGGGCTGGCGTAGATCATGAACTGGGTGGGGCCACGGGAATCGGGGCTGTAATGGCTGCCGGCGCCGACGGCCAATTTGTCGTCGATCACCAGTTTCCGGTACAGCCGCGACGTGCCGCCGCCGCCGAGAATCTCGGTCAGGACCTGCAGGGCATCGGCATGTTCCGTCTCGCCGTAAAGATAGCTGGGCGCGATGTAGGAACGGCGCCAGGACGGCTGGCGGACCTGGGTGTGTTTCATGGCGACGATGCGGGCGGCTTCCTGGGGCGGTTCGGCCGGGCGCAGGCGGTCGATCTTGGGGCCGCGCGGGATGACGCCGTAATACTTCTCCGCCAGCGGCTTCAATTCCTTGGCGGTGATGTCGCCCGCGACCACCAGGATCGCGTTATTGGGCGCGTACCAGTGTTTGTAGAAATCGGTGATATTCTTGCGGGTCATGGCGACGATTTCGTGGTCGTAGCCGATGATCGGGCGGCGGTAGGGATAATTGCGATAAAGCGATTCCGACACGTGCTCGCCCAGGATCGCCGACGGATTGTTGTCCGTGCGCATGCGCCGTTCCTCGCGCACGACTTGGCGTTCCGGTTCGATGATTTCATCCGTCAGAACCAGGTTGGTCATGCGGTCGGCTTCCATCGCCATCATGGTTTCCAGATGTTCGCGGGCGATGGTCTGGTGATAGGCCGTGTAGTCGTAGGAGGTGAAGGCGTTTTCCTGCCCGCCGTTTTCCGCGACGATTTTCGAAAACTCGCCGGGTGCGCGCGTCTTGGTGCCCTTGAACATCAGGTGTTCCAGGAAATGCGCGATCCCTGAATAGCCCGATTGTTCGTCGGCCGAGCCGACCTTGTACCAGACCATATGGGTGACCACGGGTGCCCGGTGGTTGGAGATCACGACGACCTGCATGCCGTTATCCAGGGTAAAGGTCTCGGGCGAGAAAACCTTAGCTCGGGCCGGCGCGGCGATTATGGCGAGGGCCAGGACCAGCGCAGCGAGAAGGCCTAAGCGCGGGCACAGTCGGGCGGTCTGCGGGGAAGGGGCAAAAGACGCCCGTCGGCGGCGAAAAAACGTCATGGGCCAGTCGAACCTCTGCCTTGTTCCGAATGCGGGGCGGCGGGATCGTTCGCGCCCGACACGATTAAACCTCTGGGAGAGATAGTCCCTGGGGCCGGGACTGACAACGCATTGTCGCCGAGATCACGGCCATTTCATGGCGAATCGATGGAGCGGCTGATTGGCGGCGGAGGAAACGCGGCTAGAAGCCAAGGATGCCCTTGCGCGAGGTCTTGCGCTTGATCTCCGGCACCTTGCCCTCGTTGATGGGCTTGCCCAGCGCCTGGGTCTCCAGGAGGCGGCGCTGTTCTGCCGCCGGGTCGACCACGGTGCCCGGGAATTCCGCGTCGTCGACCCAGAAGATCAGCTTGTCGATCAGGCGGCGGTCCTCTTCGGATAGGGCCAGCGTTTCCTGGTCGATGGTCTGGCGGATCGTCGGGTCGGCTTCGGTCGCACCCGTCTTGTTCATCAGCGCCGTCAGGCCCGGCGTCGCGGCGACCAGGGCCTGTTTCTGGACCGGGCGGCGCAGCACGGCGGCGCGGGCCTGGTCCCGGGGGCTGTAGGTTTCCAGCTGTTCACGGCCCGGCTCGGGCGGGCGCAAGGCGTAATCCGGCGGCAGCGACAACGGCGGGCGTTTGTAGACGGCGAACTCGTCGGGCGCTTTCTTGCTGCCCGACATGGCGCGTTTCACGGAATCGCAGGCGCCCAGACCGGCGGCCATGACGATGACCAGGGAAAGAGCCGTCAATTTTGCGAGGTATCGTTTCATGCCCAACGTATCCAGACGCGTTTCGTGTTGCCGTTTCTGCGTTGTCGTTTCGCGGAAAAAGGCCGCGAAGTCGTGCCGGGGGGATTTCGCCGGGAGAAAGCCTGGCGCCGCCCCGATCGACGCGGCCAATCTACGATGATTTGTCCCGTTGAAACAAGGAATCAAGGATCAGCAGCGCCGCGCCGACGGTAATCGCGCTGTCGGCCACGTTAAACGCGGGCCAATGGGCGCCCGCGACGTGCAGATCGACGAAATCAACGACCGCGCCATGGACCATGCGGTCGATCACGTTGCCCAGGGCCCCGCCCAGGATCGCGCCCAGGCCCCAACCGACCCAGCGATTCGGTCCTTTCAGCAGCCAGATCAGCAGGACCACCGAGACGGCGACGGCAAGCGCCGAGAGAATCCAGGGCCCATGTTCGGATGCCGTGTTGAACAGGCCGAAGCTGACGCCCCGGTTCCAAACCAGGACCAGATTGGCGAAGGGCAGCACCTCGATCACCCGGGGCGGGTTCATCACATCCAGCAGAACCCACCACTTGGTCGCTTGATCGGCCAGGATGATCAATGCCGCGATGGCCAGACCCTGGCGGCGGACCGCCGATGGCGCGCCGGCCGAATGTTCGCTCTGAGGATCGATCTGAGAATCCGTCACGGTCTCGGCCCCGCGCCGCCTATTCGGCGGCCAGGGGCGAATGGCGCACGGCGTCGGCGCAGCGCGCGCAGACCGTCGGATGATCGGCGTCCGATCCGACGTCCGGCAGGATTTTCCAACACCGCTCGCACTTCTCACCGTCGGCCAGAACCGGCACGACGGCGACGCCTGGCGCTTCGGCCAGGGTATAGGCGCCGTCGGGTGCCGTTGCCGTGGTGATCTCACCCGACGAGGTGATGAAGATCGCGGGCAGGTCCAGGCCCTCCAGCGCCGCCGCCTGTTCGGCGGTGACATGGACCGTGACATGGGCCTGCAGTGAGGCGCCGATGCGTTTCTCGGCGCGCTCCAGCTCCAGCGCGCCGGTGACGGCGCGGCGGACCTGGCGGATGGTCCGCCATTTCTCTTCCAGCGCTTCGTCGTGCCAGGTGCTCGGAATATCCGGGAACTGGCGGCGATGGACGCTGTTCTTGGGATCGGGCGCATCCAGACGTTGTTGCCAGGCTTCCTCCGCTGTGAAGCAAAGGAAGGGAGCGAGCCAAGCGGTCAGGCAGTTGAACAATTCGTCCAGCACCGTGCGCGCGGCGCGGCGTTCGACGGAATCGGCGCGATCGCAATAGAACGTGTCCTTGCGGATGTCGAAATAGAAGGCCGACAGGTCGACGGCGCAGAAATTGTGCAGCTCCGTGAACACACCGTGGAATTCGAAGCTGTCGCAGGCACCGCGCAGCATTTTGTCCAGCCGCCACAGGCGCGACAGGACCCAGCGCTCCAATTCCGGCATCTCGTCGTAGGACAGGCGTTCGGATTGGTCGAAGCCGTCCAGATTGCCCAAGAGGTAGCGCAGCGTGTTGCGCAGGCGGCGATAGATATCGGCGTGGAACTTGACGATTTCCGGCCCGATGCGCAGGTCCTCGGAATAGTTCGACCCGACCACCCAGAGGCGCAGAATATCGGCGCCGTGTTGGTTGCAGACGTCCTGCGGTGCGGTGATGTTGCCCAGGGACTTGGACATTTTCTGCCCGTCCTCGGCCATCACGAAGCCATGGGTCAGGACCGCGTCGTAGGGGGCGCGGCCCCGCGTGCCGCAGGATTCCAGCAGGCTCGAATGGAACCAGCCGCGATGCTGGTCGGTGCCTTCGAGGTAGAGCGAGGCGGGCCAGGAAAGGTCGTCGCGCTGTTCCAGGACGAAGGCGTGGGTCGATCCGGAATCGAACCAGACGTCCAGAATGTCGGTGACCTGTTCGTAATCCTCGGCCGAATATTCGTTGCCCAGGAACCGCGACGGATCGGCGGAGAACCAGGCGTCCGCGCCCTCGGCCTCGAAGGACTCGACGATGCGGGCGTTGACCGCCGGATCGCGCAGCAGTTCGCCCGTTTCCTTATGAACGAAGACGGTGATCGGCACGCCCCAGGCGCGCTGGCGCGAAATGACCCAGTCGGGCCGGTTTTCGATCATCGCATGCAGGCGGGCCTGCCCGGCGCCCGGCACGAACTTGGTGTCGCCGATGGCGCCCAGCGCGATATCGCGCAGGCTGCCCCTGCCGCTGGTGTCACCGTCGCCGCCGGGGACGTCGAAGTCCTTGTCCATGGAAATGAACCATTGCGGCGTGTTGCGGAAGATGACCGGCTTCTTCGACCGCCAGGAATGGGGATATTGGTGCTTCAGCCGCCCGCGCGCCAGCAGTTTGCCTTCGGCGACCAGGGCGTCGATGACGACCTTGTTGGCGTCGCCCTTTTTGCCCTTGTCGGTGATGACCTGGGCCCCTTCGAAGCCGGGGGCTTCGGGGGTGAAGCGGCCGTCGGCGTCGACGGTATAGGGGATGTGGCTGTCGATGCCGCGTTCGGCCAGCAACTTGCCCGAAGACATCCAGGCCTCGAAATCCTCGCGTCCGTGGCCGGGGGCGGTATGGACGAAGCCGGTGCCGGTCTCGTCCGTCACATGATCGCCGTCCAGCAGCGGCACGTCGAAGTCGTAGCCCCCATGATCTCCCATGCCGCGGAACGGATGGGCGCAGGTGAGGCCCGCCAGGGTCTCGGCCGCCACATTGCAGACGCGGACATGCCCGTCGACCCGTGCCGATTTGAATACGTCTTCGGCAAGCGCGTCGGCCAGGATCAGCTTGTCGCCGGTCTTCGCCCAATTGTCCTCGGGCGCTTCGGTGATTTCATAAAGGCCGTAGGAAATACGGTTGGAGAAACAGACCGCCCGGTTGCCGGGGATGGTCCAGGGCGTGGTGGTCCAGATGACGACCGAGGCATCGGCCAGGGCATCGTCGCCGGACACCACCGGGAACTTGACCCAGATGGTGTCCGATTCATGGTCGTGGTATTCGACCTCGGCCTCGGCCAGGGCCGTCTTCTCGACGACCGACCACATCACCGGCTTGGAGCCGCGGTAAAGCAGGCCGTTGTCCAGGAACTTCAAAAGCTCTCGGGCGATCTGCGCTTCCGCGCCGAAGCTCATGGTGGTGTAGGGATCGGCCCAATCGCCGATAACCCCTAAGCGCTTGAACTCATCGCGCTGCACGCCGATCCAATGTTGGGCGAAATCGCGGCATTCCTGGCGGAATTCGACGACCGGCACCTGGTCCTTGTCCTTGCCCTGGGCGCGGTACTGTTCTTCGATCTTCCATTCGATGGGCAGGCCGTGACAGTCCCAGCCGGGCACGTAATTGGCATCCTTGCCCATCATCTGCTGGGCCCGCACGATCACGTCCTTGAGAATCTTGTTCAGGGCATGACCGATGTGCAGGTTGCCGTTGGCATAGGGCGGACCGTCGTGCAGGACGAAGGGCGGCCGGCCCTTGGCGTCTTCGCGCAAAAGCTCATAGAGCCCGATCTGCTCCCACTGCTCGATGATGCCCGGTTCCTTCCCGGCCAATCCGGCCTTCATGGGGAAGTCGGTCTTCGGCAGGAATACGGTGGATTTGTAATCGACGCTCATGGTTCCGTTTTCGATAAAATTCGGCGCGCTTGTTCGCTGTCCGCGGCGATTTGTGCCTTCAATTGGTCGATCCCGTCAAACTTCTTTTCCGGGCGCAGGAAATCAACCAATCCGACGCCCAGGCGCTTGCCGTACAGATCGCCCTCGAAATCGAACAGAAAGACCTCCAGCAAATCCGCCTCTCCGGCAAAGGTCGGGCGTTTGCCTAAGTTCGCGACGCCGTTGAATTCCCGGCCTTTTCCGCCTTCGCCGATCCGCACGCGCACGGCGTAGACGCCGCGCGCCGGGCGCAGGTAGGTGCCCAGCGCGATGTTCGCCGTGGGAAAGCCGATGGTCCGGCCGCGTTGGTCGCCCGCGATGACGCGGCCTTCGATTTCGAAGGTCCGGCCCAGGATGCGCGCGGCCATGCGCGGATCGCCCGCGGTCAGCGCATCGCGGATGCCGGTCGATGAAAACGGCAGGTCGTCCTCCGCCGCTTCGACCTTGAAGGTCTGGGCCCGCACGGCGGTGAAATCGAAGCCGAACTTCTGGCCGTAGGACAGCAGCATTTCGCAATTGCCGCCCCGGCCCTTGCCGAACACGAAGTCGTATCCGCAAACAACGTGCCGCGCCCCGATGCCGCCGACCAGGACCTTTTCGATGAAATCCTCGGCGGTCAGGGACGAAAACGTCTTGTTGAATTGCTGCACGAAGATGCTGTCGACGCCCAGGGCGAAGATCTGGCGCGCCTTGGCGTGAAACGGCGTCAGGCGGAAATGCGGCGTGCCGGGCGCGAAGAAGGCGCGGGGATGGGGCTCGAACGTCAACACGCCCCAGGGCCGCGCCGTGGCATGGGCGATGGCGCCCGCCTCGCCGATCACGGCGCGGTGGCCCAAATGCACGCCGTCGAAGTTGCCGATGGCGACGACGGCGCCCCGGGCATCTTCCGGAATGCTTTGATAGTGACGAAAAACCCGCATGACGCCGGTGAAATTGCCCCCGCGGCGGCCCGCGGTCAACCTTGGCTTGAGAACTGGGCTGTAGCCCGGATCAGCTTTTGCGCGACGGCACCATGATGGTGGCGTCGCCGTCGAGCACGACCTTCTCGCCGACCAGGCATTGGGTCTGCAGTTTCACGAAGTTCTTGTCGGGGAAGGTTTCCATGATCGTGACCCGCGCGACGACCGTGTCGCCGGCCTTGACCGGGGCCTTGAACTTCAGGTTCTGGCCGACGTAGATGCAGCCGGGACCGGGCATCTTGGTGCCGATCACGGTGGAGATGTAGCTGGCGGTCAGCAGGCCATGGGCGATGCAGCCTTCGAACATGGTTTCCTGGGCGAACTCCTGGTTCAGGTGAACCGGATTGGTGTCGCCGGACACACCCGCGAAGATCAGGATATCGGATTCGGAAATGGTGCGGGAAAATTCGTCGCTCTGCCCGACTTCCAGGTCTTCGAAATAATATCCGTGGAGTTTGTCGAGTGCCGTCACGGCGTGGGTGTCCATTTCTACGCGCTCCAATTCATCATCGTATTGGCTGTTTTTTTAGGTGCGCCGGACGATTTCGCAGCGCAGCGACGGCATTTTGCATCGCAATATCCAGCCCGGCAAGTGAATGTTTTGCGCCACTGCCCGGCCCGTGTAGCATGCGGGGCGGAGGGCAGAGGGTTTTGCGAATGATCGGAATACGGCGGTTTTTCAACGCCCTGGCGGGTGTTCTCGTGTTCGTGGGTGCGCTCTCCGGCGCAATCGTGACGGGGGTGGAGGCAGCAGACGGCGGCCAAGGTGGCCCGCCCCCATTGGGCCTGCCATTGCTCTGCGAGCCGGGGCGGACCTGTTGGCTGGTCAATCAGGTCGATCATGATCCGGGCCCCGGCATGCGCGATTATCTTTGCGGCGCGCATGGCTACGACGGCCATACAGGGGTCGATTTCGCGATCCGCGACTATTCGAAAATGGACGACGGCGTGCCGGTGGTCGCCGCGGCGGCGGGCACGGTCCTGCGCCTGCGCGACGGCATGTTGGACGGCGACGTGGGCCTGGTCGGCAAGGCCGCCGTGGCCGGGCGGGGCTGCGGCAATTCGGTGGCCATCGGGCACGACGGCGGCTGGGAGACCTATTACTGCCATCTGCGGCGCGGCTCGCTCACCGTGCGCCCGGGCCAGCGGGTGGAAAAGGGCGAAAAGCTGGGCTTCGTCGGGTCCTCCGGCTTGGCGGAATTCCCGCATGTCCACCTGGGCGTGCGGCACAACGGGAAATTCCTCGACCCCTTCGTCGGGAGGTCGCGAACATCCGACTGCGGGCCCGGCGCGCGGCCGTTCTGGGATGCGGCGACCCTGGCGCGCCTGCAGGGGCCGATGACGGCGCTCTACGATGCCGGATTCGCGCCGACCGAGGTCAATGCGGTGGCGCTTCGGCGGGGCTTCTACCGCGATGCCGAATTATCGACGAAATCGCCGGTCCTGATTTTCTGGGTCGATGCCTTTTGGGTACATAAGGGCGATGTCCTGACCATGACGGTGACCGATCCGCGCGGCCGCAAGATGGTCGACAAGACGATGCCCGTGGAAAAGACCCAGGCCCGGCACATGCGGTTCGTCGGCAAACGCAAATCTGTCGACTGGCACGAAGGGCGCTATACCGGCATCGCCGTGTTGGCGCGCAAGACCAAGAGCGGCGACACGGAAACCTTCCGTATCGAACGAAATCTGGAGATCAAGTAGGAGGTCTGGGATTTGGCCGTCGGCGCCCGAAGGGGCGGGGCGGTCAGGTCATCGACGGCCGGCGCGAGACCAGCTTGGGCGTCGCGCGAAGGGCCCGGCGAATACCCTGGGCGGCGTCCTGGGTGCGGTTCTGGACTTCGCGCTGAACCCGCGATGCGGCGGTCGCTTCGGCCTCGGCCTCTGCCTTGGTGGGTGGAGCGGCGGCGAAGTCTTCCTCGTTGAACAGGGCGGCGGCCTGGGTCTTGTCGATTTCCCGTTCTTCCTGGCGCTGGGCGATCAGGTTCAAGGTCCGCGTCACCAAGGGATGACGGTCGGGCCGCTTGCGCGATTTGCGCATGTGCTCCTTGGCGATCGCCTTCACGATGTTGACGATGGTCTGATAACGGTGATGGGTCTCGCACCAACGGGCATAGGCGGCCACCGTCCACGGGTTGGCCGGCAGGGGTTTCAGGCCCCGCTTGTGGCACCAGTCGACGAAAAACTTCCAGGCCGTGGTTTGATTCAATCGTGGCATTGGTTCTATTTTGCCGCTTCGAAATTTCAAAGTCCCGTCCCGGGACGGCTTGACCCGGGGCGAAATTCCACTATTCAAGCCCCGTGCGTGTCAACGCTCGGTTAATAATCCCCGGAATTATGGAGAAAATTGGACCATGGGTGAATACCGAATTGCCGCGATCGGCGGAGACGGCATCGGGCCGGAAGTCGTCGAGGCGGGTGTCGAGGTCCTGAACGCCGTCGCCGAACGGGACGGCGGCTTCACCCTGAAGACCGAAACCTTCCCCTGGGGCGGCGATTATTATCGTCAGCACGGCGTGATGATGCCGGAAGACGGCGTCGAGACGTTGAAGCCGTTCGACGCGATCTATTTCGGCTCCGCCGGCGATCCGAACATCCCCGATCACATCACTCTGTGGGGGCTGCGCCTCAAGATCTGCCAGACGCTTGACCAATACGCCAACGTGCGGCCGTCGCGCCTGCTGCCCGGCATCGACGGGCCGTTGAAGAACGTCGGGCCGGACGATCTGGACTGGGTCATCGTGCGTGAAAACTCCGAAGGCGAATACGCCGGGGTCGGCGGCCGGGTCCATACGGGCCTGCCGGAAGAAGTCGGCATGGACGTCGCCGTGTTCACCCGTGCCGGGGTCGAGCGCATCCAGCGCTATGCCCTGGAGCTGGCCCGCTCGCGCCCGCGCAAGAAATTGACCCTGGTCACCAAGTCGAACGCGCAGCGCCACGGAATGGTGTTCTGGGACGCCGTGTTCGAGGAGGTCCGCAAGGATTACCCCGACGTCGAAACCGACAAGATGCTGGTCGACGCCATGACCACGCGCATGGTGCTGAACCCGAAATCGTTGGACACCATCGTCGCGACCAATCTGCATGCCGACGTGCTGTCGGATCTGGCGGCGGCGCTGACCGGATCGCTCGGCATCGCGCCGACGGGCAACCTGCGGCCGGAAAAGGATTTCCCGTCGATGTTCGAGCCGATCCACGGCTCGGCCTTCGACATCATCGGCAAAGGTGTCGCCAACCCCATCGGCTGTTTCTGGTCGGGGGCGATGATGCTGGAACATCTGGGCGAAAAAGCCGCCGCCGACCGCCTGATGGCGGCGGTCGCGCGGGTCACGGGATCGCGCGAAGCGGTCTCCCCCGATCTCGGCGGCGATGCGACGACCCGCCAGGTCACGGACGCGGTATTGGCCGCGGTGCGAGGAGCGAATGACTGATACCAATAGCGAACTGACCGTCGAATTCCGCCGTTCCGGCGTGACCGGCACCTGGGACGGGTCCCAGGAAACGATTCTGGAACTGGCCGAGGATTTGGGCCTGGTGCTGCCCTACAGCTGCCGGTCCGGTATCTGCACGACCTGCCAGTGCAAGAAGATCGAAGGCGAGATCGAGTATACGCAGGACGGCGTCTACATGCCCGACGCCGAAGACGAAATCTTGATCTGCTGCTCGGCGCCCAAGACGGCGTTGGTGCTCGATATCTGATAGACTGGCGCACCGGCCGCCAAAGAATACAAGTAGCAAGACAAGTGCCGGCCCGCCCGGCAATTCAAGGAACCGCAAAAGGAGACCACAAGCCCATGCAACTTTCCGAAATCGCCCGTGTGCAGCAGTATCTGCGCGCCGCCTTCGACAACAACCGGTTCATCGTTCAGCCGCCGAAGAAGGAAGGCCAGCCGGTCGAAGTCTACATTGGCGAGAACTTTGTCGGTGTGCTGCACCGTGACGAGGACGAAGGCGAGGTATCCTACGCCCTGAACGTCGCGATCCTCGAGGAAGACCTGCCGCCGGCGTGACGCCCCGATTGATTTCCCGCATTTGATTCTGCGCGGGAAGGGCGTAACGTCGGGTCATCCAATCCGACTTGGGAGGCCTTCGACATGCCTAGTGACGATCGTGATATCGGCCGTGCGCGCATGCAGATGCATGACATCCTGCGCGAGATCAACCGGGAAACCATCCACGAACTGGTGCCCAACGTTTCCATCGCGGAACTGACGCCCTATTTCAACCTGGTGGCCAAGGCGCGCGGCCTCTACATCAAATCCCTGATCGACCTGGCCCATAAGACCGAGGGCCTGCCGGCCGAAAGCCAGGTGCGGGAACTGAACCTGCTGCGCCGGTCATACGACGAATTGATCCATGGCGCGCAGATGATCGAAACCGCGATCGAGCGCGGCTATATCGACGTCGATAAAAAGTAATTCCCGGACGGGGTTTTTTATTCCGAAACGGGCAGGGCCGTGCGGTAGACGACCTGCTTGAGGGAGAAGCTCGACTTGATCGCGGCGACCCCCTTTACCTTGGTCAGCTTGTCCATCAGGAACCGCTCGTAGGCGGCAAGGTCCGCCGTGACGACGCGCAGGAGATAATCCGCGTCGCCGGTCATCAGGTAGCATTCCATGACCTCGGGCCAGGACCTGATCTTGCCTTCGAATTCCTCCAGCGCCTTTTCCGCCTGACGTTCCAGCGTCACGTTGATGAAGATCGAGACGGGCAGGCCGACCGCCTGCTGATCGACCAAGGTGACGTAATCGCGGATCACGCCCCCGTCCTCCAGCCGCTTGACCCGGCGCAGGCAGGGCGAGGCCGATAGGCCCACGGCCTCGGCCAGGTCGACGTTGCGCATGCGGGCGTTGTCCTGCATCGCCTTGAGGATACGGCGGTCGATCGCGTCGAGTTCGATTCCGGGCATTTTTCACCAATTCCGGGCGCTGTTTTCATCAATAATTGCGCAATTATCAGATTTCACGCCGTAGATCGCAAGGAAATGCCGTTCATATTGGCGTAGAATTGCGCCAACAACCCTAAAAACACGGCTTCGCCGCTATCGGAGATTCCCATGGCCCCCCTCGACACGCCCAATCACCTGATGCTCGAACCCGCCCCGGGCGCCACGCCCGGCCGCGACACGTTGGCCAACCTGACGGACCTGCAGAAACGCATTCTCTGGCTGTCGACCTGGACGATCCACCACGCCAACCACATCCGCGCCAAGGGCGAGGTCAAGGTCGGCGGGCATCAGGCGTCTTGCGCGTCTTCGGCGGCGCTGATGACAGCGCTGTATTTCCATGCCCTGCGTCCGCAGGACCGGGTCGCCGTGAAGCCGCACGCCAGCCCCGTGTTCCACGCCATCCAATACCTGATGGGCAACCAGACGCAGGAGAAGCTGGAAAACTTCCGGGGCCTCGGCGGGGCGCAGAGCTATCCGTCCCGCACCAAGGACACGGATGATGTCGATTTCTCCACGGGCTCGGTCGGCCTGGGCCCCGCCATGGCGATGTTCGCCTCACTGACCCAGGACTACACCCGCCGCCATTTCGAATCCGTCCGCGAACGTGACCAGGGCCGCATGATCGCCCTGGTCGGCGATGCGGAAATGGACGAAGGCAACATGTACGAGGCGATCCTCGAGGGCTGGAAACATAACCTCCGGAATTGCTGGTGGATCATCGATTACAACCGGCAAAGCCTGGACGGCGTCGTCAACGACAAGCTGTTCCGCCTGATCGACCGCCTGTTCCGCGCCGCCGGCTGGCGCGTCGTCATCATGAAGTACGGCAAGCTGATGATGGAGGCCTTCAAGAAGCCGGGCGGCAAGGCCTTGAAGAAATGGATCAACGATTGCCCGAACGACATGTATGCCGCCCTGACCTTCCAGGGCGGGGCCGCCTGGCGCGACCATGTCGGCGCCGACATCGGCGATCAGCCGGGCGTGGCGCAGTTGCTCGCCGAATACACCGACGACGAATTGCAGGACCTGATGTCCAACCTGGGCGGCCATTGCCTGGAAACCATCTGCGAAGCCTTTAATTCGGCGGCTCAGGACGACGTGCCGACCTGTTTCCTGGCCTATACGATCAAGGGCTGGGGGCTGCCGCTGGCGGGGCATAAGGACAACCACGCGGGCATCCTGACGCCGGATCAGCTGAAGGGCTTTCAGAAGGATCTGGGCATCGCCGAAGGCGACGAATGGGCGCCCTTCGCGGGCATGGAAGACCGGGCCGAAGACCTCGCGTCCTTCATCCAATCGACGCCCTTCATGGCCGACGGCGGCAAGCCGCGCCGCCATGCGTCCAAGCCCGTCGCCGTGCCGGAAAAACTGGCCGAAACGCCGACCTCCAAGGGCTCGACCCAGGAAGCCTTCGGCAAGATCCTGTTCGAACTGGCGGCGACCGACCATGAACTCGCCGACCGAATCGTCACGACCTCGCCCGACGTCACGGTCTCGACCAACCTGGGCCCCTGGGTCAACCGCCGCGGCATCTTCGCCATGGAGGAACGGGAAGACACCTTCCGAAAGGTCAACGTGCCCTCGGTTCAGAAATGGGGTGCGAACGACGAAGGCCAGCACCTGGAATTGGGCATCGCCGAGAACAACCTGTTCCTGGCCCTTTCGGCGCTGGGCCTCAGCCATCAATTGTTCGGCGAACGCCTGCTGCCGGTCGGCACGCTCTACGATCCGTTCATTCAGCGCGGCCTCGATGCCCTCAACTACGCCTGCTACCAGGACGCCCGGTTCATGGTCGTGGCGACCCCGGCGGGGGTCAGCCTGGCGCCCGAAGGTGGCGCGCACCAATCCGTCGCCACGCCGATGATCGGCATGGGGCAGCCGGGCTTGGCCTATTTCGAGCCCGCCTATGCCGACGAACTGGAAGCCATCATGCGTTGGGGCTTCTCCCATATGCAGGCGGATGACGGCGGCTCGGTCTATCTGCGCCTGTCGACCCGGCCCTTGGACCAGATCGCGCGCAAGATGGACGCCAAGCTGGGCGATCAGGTGATCGCGGGTGCCTATTGGCTCTCGAAACCGAAATCCAAGGATGCGGGCGCCATCGTCTATACCGGCGTCCTGGCGCCGGAGGCCCAGGCGGCGGCGGACGCCCTTGCCAAATCGGGCGGGCCGGGTGTGCTCGCCGTGACCTCGCCGGACCGGCTCTATTCCGATTGGCGCAAGAACGGCGCGAAAAGCCATGCCGCCAAGCTGCTCTCGGCCCTCAACCCGGGGACCAAGCTGGTCACCGCGATCGACGGCCACCCGGCGACCCTCAGCTGGCTCGGCGGCGTGATCGGCCAGCGTATCGAAGCCTTGGGTGTCGAAAGCTTCGGGCAATGCGGCACGGTCGGCGATCTCTACCGGGAATACGGCCTCGACGCCGCCGCGATCCAGGCGGCATACAAGGAATAACCGTCCGGCGCGATATCGCGGTTTACCTCGTGGCGATTGGGGTGATAGAACATCGCCCCTGCCGACGGCGCATCGCGCCGGACCACGGTGATTGCGGGCGTGGCGGAACTGGTAGACGCGCTGGATTCAAAATCCAGTTCTGGTGACAGAGTGGGAGTTCGATTCTCCCCGCCCGCACCACTTTCTTTATTTCCCCGCTCCGCTCGACCCTTGTCTGTCCGCTGCCGTCTCGATCAGGGTCGATGCTCGCATGGGAACGGCTTAAGGCTGCGGCGTTGAGACCGTCTCTCCCGGAGCCGTGGCGCAGAAGGGGGAATCACGTCCCCGTGCGGGCTTCCTCGACCAGGGTCAGGCGCCACATTTCCCGTTCGTACTTCTGATAATCGAAGCCGGTGCCGGAATGGATGGTCGACCGGTTGTCCCAGACGACGATGTCGCCGGCCCGCCATTGCCATTTCACGGTGAATTCGGGCCCGGTGACGGTCGGCAGCATGTCGCGCCAGATCATCACGCTCTCGTCTTCGACGCCTTCCAGGTCCCAGAGGTCCAGGTCTTCGGCAGCCACCTCCTGGCCGATCGGCACGATGGCGCAGGTCGAGCTGTTGAGGCCGTAAAGCGCCGGTTTGCCGGTGACCGGATGGTTGAGCACCAGGGGTACCCGCTGCGGCGGGTTGGCCTTGCGCTGCTCCGGCGTCAGGACCGGGTATTCCGGGGAATAGCTGTTGATCTTCTTGTCGTGGTGGGCGAGCGAGCAGACGGCCTCCAGGCCGTCCAGTTTGCGCCGTTCGGCATCGGGAAGGGCGGCGTAAGCCCCCTGCATGTCGGCGAACAGGGTCTCCGATCCCTCGGCCGGGGCCTTGCGGCAATGGAAGACCGAGCCCACGGGCGGGCGTTCGCGGAAGGTGGAATCGGTGTGCCAGACGGGCCGGCGGGTTTCCGGGTTGTAGCGGATGTCGGCGTCGCTGGTCAGTTGCGGGACCTGCAGCAATTGCGCCGCCGGCTTGCCGTCCTTGTGGCGGATGTTGCCGATGCGCAGGATCGGGAAGCCGGGGACGGTCTTGTCTTCGCGGGCGGCCTGGGTCTTCTGTTCGATGACGCCGAAGACTTCGGACCAGGCGACCAGCGCCTCGGGCGCCAGGTCGGCCAGGGCGTCGCCGCGCACGGCCAGCAGGCCGCCGTGGTCGAGCCAGAGGCTCCGGGCCCAGGTCTGAAAATCGGGATCGGCGAGGTCCGCCGGGGTGACGTTTTCGATGGCGATGCCGAAATCGCCGTTCAAGGGCGTGGTCGTATGTTTCATCGGTGATTTGCTTTCGATTGGATGTTCCCTGAGAAAAGGATACGCCGACGCCCGGCAAAATCAAAACCCGGCCGCGGGCGCCGCGCCAATCGCCCTGTCCGCCTTTCCATTGCCAGCCTTTCCATTGTCAGTGTTCCCGCCGGCTGGTAGAAGCGCGCAAACCTTCATAGACGGGACCCGCCGGCCCATGCTGCGCCGCCTTTACGACCGTACCCTGGAACTGGCCGGGCACCGCCATGCCAAGGGCTGGCTGGCCGGGGTCAGCTTCATCGAAAGTTCGGTCTTTCCCATTCCACCCGATGTACTGCTGATCCCCATGGTCCTGGCCGACCGGGCGCGGGCCTGGCGGATCGCGTTCATTTGCACCGTCGCCTCGGTCCTGGGCGGTCTGCTCGGCTATGCCATCGGCGCCTTCCTGTTCGAACAGGTCGGACAGCCCATGCTGGAGTTCTATGGCTACGCCGCCAAGTTCGATCAGTTCCGGGAAACCTATGCCGATTGGGGGGCCTGGGCCGTGTTCATCGCCGGGGTTACGCCGTTCCCGTACAAAGTCATCACGATCCTGTCGGGCGTCGCGTCCCTGGATATCTGGGTGTTCTGCATCGCGTCCGTGCTGGCGCGGGGCTTGCGGTTCTATCTGGTCACGGCGCTGCTGTGGTATTTCGGCGAGCCGATCCGCATCTTCATCGAAAAGCGCCTGGGCCTGTTGTTCACGATTTTCTGTATCCTGCTGGTCGGCGGCTTCGTCCTGATCAAGTTCGTGATATAGAGGGGCCATGCTGGCCTATCTCGACGACCCCAAATTGCAATCCTGGTATCCGGCGGCCCTGTTCGCCGTCTGTGTCGCGGCCTTGGGCCTGGCGCTGCATGCGCAATGGGTTCTCGGGCTGGAGCCCTGTAATCTCTGTCTTTATCAGCGCGTTCCCTACGGCTTGGTCGGCCTGTTCGCGGGTGCCGCCATGGTGCGGCCCAACCCGGCGGCGCGCCGCGCGGTCGTCTGGCTGGCGGCGGTTTCCTTCGCCGCCGGGGCGGCGGTCGCCGTCTATCACGTCGGCGTGGAACAGCATTGGTGGGCGTCGGCGGTCTGTGGCGGCGACGTGTCCAGCGTCGGATCGACCACGGATTTGCTGGCCGGTCTGTCGGCAAAGCCGGAAAAATCCTGTGATGCCGTGGACTGGACCTTTCTTGGATCGTCCATGGCGACCTATAATGCGGGCGTCTCCGCCGTTCTGGCCCTCGCATGCTGGGCGGCGGCGACACGCATGAAGCGGGTATGACCGGAGAGGCAGATTGACCACGGACCGTCCCGAAAAGCCCCGGCGCATGCCGGGCGATCCTTCCAAGGCCGAAATGGTCGAACGTATGATTCGCGTCGACCACGCGGGCGAATACGGCGCCGTGCGCATTTACGAAGGTCAAATGGCCGTCCTGGGCGAAACGAAAAGCGGCCCCGTCATCAAGCATATGGCGGAACAGGAAGAGGTTCATCTCGCGACCTTCAACGATCTTGTCGCCGACCGCCGGGTGCGGCCGACGGCGCTGCTGCCGCTTTGGCATCTGGCGGGTTTTGCGCTGGGTGCGGGGACGGCGTTGATGGGCGAGAAGGCAGCCCATGCCTGTACCGTCGCCGTCGAAGAAGCCATCGACGAACATTACGCGGCGCAGATCGAGGCGCTCGACGGCGAGGACGAAGAGGGCCTGCGCGAGACCTTCGAAAAATTCCGTCAGGAAGAATTGGAACACCACGACACGGCGCTCGACATGGGCGCCGAGGAAGCCCCCGGCTACGACCTGTTGAAGGGCGCGATCAAACGCGGCTCGAAATTGGCGATCTGGCTGTCGGAGCGCATCTGATCCGGCCCCGCGCCTCCCATCCAAGAACCCCCCTCAAAAAGACCAATCCAGAACACGCATAAGGAAACAGACGATGAAGGCAGTGGTGTTTGCGGGCGACCGCAAGATCGAATTCATGGACTTCCCCGACCCCCATCCGGGTCCCGGCGAGGTGGTCCTGCAGATCAAGGCGTCCGGCATGTGCGGCAGCGATCTGAAGTACTACCGCAACCCGGCCGGCACCCCGACCTTGGGGATCGGCGAACGCAAGGGGCCGATCATCGCCGGGCACGAACCTTGCGGCGTCGTCGTCGAGGTCGGCGAGGGTGTCTCCGAGGCCCAGGCCAAGGTCGGCGACCGCATGATGGATCACCATTATTCCGGCTGCGGCGTGTGCAAGCATTGCCGCACCGGCTGGTCGCAAATGTGCATCGACGGCATCACCGTCTACGGCACCACGGGCCACGGCGCCCATGCGGAATACATGAAGGTGCCGGCCCATACGCTGGTCAAGCTGCCGGACGATCTTTCCTTCACCACGGGGGCTGCGATCTCCTGCGGCACAGGCACGGCATATGGCGCGCTCAAGCGCCTGGATCTGGCCGGTGACGAGACCATCGCCATCTTCGGCCAGGGCCCGGTCGGGCTCAGCGCTACGCAACTGGCCAAGGCCATGGGCGCGCGGGTCATCGTACTCGACGTCATGGCCGAGCGGCGCAAGCTGGCCCAGGACTTCGGCGCCGATTTCGTCATCGACCCGACGGAACATAACGATCTGGTCTCGGCGATCCGCGACTTGACCGCCGGCGAAGGGGTGCACAAATCCGTGGACTGCTCGTCCAACGCCCAGGCGCGGGCCGACGCCGTGCGTTGCCTGCGTGCCTGGGGCGTCGCCTGTTTCGTCGGCGAGGGCGGCCAGGTGACGCTCGACGTGTCGCAGGACATCCTGCGCCGTCAGGTCTCCGTCGTCGGGTCCTGGACCTTCTCCAAGAACGGTCAGGCCGATTGCGCGGCGTTCGTTTCCGAACGGAACATCGACGTCGACCGCCTGTTCACGGACCGCTATACCCTGGACCAGGCCGACGAGGCTTATCGACTGTTTGAAACCCAGACGACGGGCAAGGGCGTGTTCGTCATGGATTGATGCCTGTCCCCGTCCGCCCGGTGACGGGCGGACGAGGCCGGCCACGCCGTGCATGGGGGTGCGGTGCAACGCGTGGAGGCGTCGGTGAAGGCACGTGATGTTGTGAAGGACGCCGACCCCCGGGTCGGCCAGTTGTTGGATTTCTGGTACGCGTCCCGCGGCGCGCATCCCTTTCCGGCGCAGCGGGACCTCAATCTCATGACGGTCCCTCCGCTGCTGCCCAATCTTTATCTTCTCGACGCATTGCCGGAGCGGGATTTCGGCTACCGCTTCATTGGCACCAAGATCGATGAGCATATGGGAACGTCGCTGACCGGCAAGCGGTTTTCCGACGCCCGGTCCGGCCGCATTCTGCGCGAGATCACTCAGTTCTTTTCCAGGATCGTGGACACCGGCCAACTCGGCCTGTTGGCGACGCGCCTGCCGTCTGAAAAATTCGAATGGGTCCGCTATACCCGGTTCGCCCTGCCGCTGGCCGACGATCATGCAACGGTCAACAAGATCCTCGGGCTTTATCTGTTCGAGCCGACCCGCGAAGACGCCTATCAAACCCCCAACGTCGACGATCTGGACCAATCCGAATTGGGCGAGGTCGTATACCGTTTCGGCGATCTGGACTGACGCGGCCTAGTCTTCGTCCCGGCCGTCCAGGGGGCCGCGCCTGAGCGCCTTGATCACGCCCCGCAGCATGCGGACTTCCTGATCCGTCAGACGGGCGCGCCCGAATAGGTTACGCAGGTTGCGGACCATCACCGGCACGCGTTCCGGCGGTTTGAGAAAACCGCAGGCATCCAGTTCGCGTTCCAGATGTTCGAACAGGAAAACCAATTCCTCGTGGTTGGCGGGCCGCGTCGTCTTGGGCATGGTCATGTCTTCGTCGGGCACGTCGATACCGCCCAACCGCCATTCATAGCTGACCAGAAACACCGCCTGGGCCAGATTGAGGGATGAGAACCCGGGGTTCAACGGCGCGTTCAGGATCGCGTCGGCCAGGGCCACGTCTTCGTTGGAAAGGCCCTTGGCTTCCTTGCCGAACAGGACGCCCGTGCGGGCGCCGGAACTTTGATGGGCGGTTCGGATCTCTTCGGCTGCACGGCGCGGCGTCAACACCCGCTTGGTCATGTCGCGGGATCGCGCCGTGGTGGCGATCACCAGGTTCAGATCGGCGACGGCCTCGGCCGTCGTCTCATAGACGCGAACACCGTCGATCACCACGTCGGCACCGGATGCGGCCGCGCGGGCCTGTTCGCTGGGCCAACCGTCGCGGGGGGCGACCAGGCGCATTTCCGTGACGCCGCAATTCAACATGGCACGGGCGGCCATGCCGATGTTCTGGCCCAATTGCGGTTCGACCAGGATGATCGCGGGCGCGCTGGCGCCGTCGATCACGTCGTTCAGGCCGCGGCCCTGCGTGGAATCGGTGCCCGCCATTGCGTCCTCAATCCGCGTCGGGCGTGGTCCCGCCGGACTGGGGGCGAGGCGCGAACGGGTGAAGGCGGATGTCCGTGGCGTTGGTCATGGGAAGTCGCTCTGATGATACGGTGAGGAGCGGCGGGGCCGCCCGAAAGGTCGCGGGAGAATGCCGAATTGGCGGCCAAATCACAAGCATTCGCGGGTATCGCCGGGATTGGCGGATTTTGCGATTTTTCAAAGGTCGTTTGGAAAACCCCGCCGGGTTCAGTATGCTGAAAAAAGGAGATTTTATCGATCTATGTCGATCTTCGGGCAATGGTCCGATTGTGGTCGGCGACCGCCGAGGTGGGGGGCGGGAGAACAAGAGGATAGTGTGGTTTCAACCTCCGCGACGGCTGCGAGTAAACATATGGCGTCCGATCCCTCGCCGGAATATCTGGAGCTGAAGGCCCGCGCGGTCGACTCCAACCTTGACCCCGAAACCCTTCTGGCGACGGATTACCTGAACCATTTCAACGAGATCGTCATGTTGCTGGAGATGGTGCCGGACATGCCCGAGATCATGGACGAGGTGAAGGCCTGGCAGCCGAAGTCCTATGTCGATCATTTCCGGGATTCGACCATTGCCGACCGCGAGTTGGCGATCGAGGCCTATGCCCATGTGCCGGAGATTTATCTCCAGCCGTTCGAGCATACGGTCCTGCAGTTGAACAATGTGGTCGTGACCAGTGTCCAACTCATGGAACGGTATATCGAAGCCGGCGACATGAGCATGCTGCGTGAACAGGCGACGGTCATGTCGCGGATGATCCAACGTCTGTTGGATACGGCCTCGGGTATCATCCATGGGGCGACGAACACCATGGATCAGCAGGAAATCGACAGCATCATCGCGACCTGACCGCCCATTGGCGTTAGGCGCAAGCGGGCGGCATCCAAATTTCGAAGAAGCTTAAAACGCCGTCGTTTATTCGCCGGCTGCCGGTGGGGTTTTGGTGAAGGCGCCGACGCCGGCGCGGACCAGATCGCAGAATTTCTCGTTGGTGACCGGCGGGCTGAACAAATAGCCCTGGCCGACCTGACACCCGAGCGCATGCAGGAAGCCCACCTGGCTTTCCGTCTCGATGCCTTCGGCGACCAGACGGAGGTTCAGATTCTGGGCCATGGAGATGATCGCCCGGGCGACGGCCGAGGCGTCGCGATCGTCGGGCAGGCCGGTCACGAAGGATCGATCGACCTTGAGATTGTCCAACGGGAACCGCGTCAGATAGCTGAGCGAGGAATAGCCCGTCCCGAAATCGTCCATCGAGACATTGACGCCCATCTCCTTGATGACTTCCAGCGTGCGGATGGTTTCCTCGGCGTTCGAGACCAACATGCTTTCCGTCAGCTCGACATCCAGATGCGCGGGGTCGAGGCCGCATTCGTTCAGGACATCGCGGATCTCGCCGACCAGGTCGCCGTGCAGGAATTGCATCGCCGACAGGTTCACCGCGATGTGCAGGTCTTTCATCCCGGCTTGGTGCCATTCCGCGGCCGTTTCGCATGCCTGGCGTAGCACCCAACTGCCGATTGGAATGATCAGGCCGGTTTCCTCGGCCACGGGAATGAATTCGACGGGCGAGATCTTGCCCAGATTGGGGTTGTCCCAACGCAGCAGCGCCTCCGCCCCCATGATCCGGCGAGTTTCCAGATCGACCTTGGGCTGATAGACCAATTCGAATTCGTCGTTTTCAAGGGCCCGGCGCAGGCCGCTTTCGACCTCGATCCGACGGCGCGCGTCTTCGGACAGTTGTTCCGAATAGAATTGGAAATTGGCGCGGCCCTGTTTCTTGGCGAAGTGCGCGGCCGTGTCCACGTTGCGCATCAGTTCGACCAATGAATTCGCGTTCTTCGGATACATCACAACGCCGATGGAACAGGAGGTGAAGACCTCGCGCCCATCGACCTTGAACGGCTGCGACAGGCTTTTCAGCACGTCGCGGGCGATGGTCGATGCCCGTGCCTCGTCGTCCATGCCTTCCAGGATGACCATGAATTCATCGCCCGACAGATGCGCCACCGTGTCCTGGCCGCGAACACAGCCACACACCCGCTGCCCCGCCAATTGGATCACCCGGTCGCCGATCAAATGGCCCAGGGCGTCGTTGATGGTCTTGAAATTGTCGAGGTCCAGGAACAGCACGGCAAAGCCGACGCCGCAGGTATCGGCCTGTTCGATCGCCTCTTCCAGGCGTTCCGTGAACAAGTTGCGGTTGGGAAGGCGGGTCAATGGGTCGCGGGTCGCCAGGTCGCGCAGGCGCTCTTCGTTCTCCTTGCGCTCGGTGATGTCGCGAAGGGCGCCGATGAACAGGCGGCGGCCGGAAAACCGCATTTCCGAAACCGCCAATTCGATGGGGATGAGCGACCCGTTCTTGCGTCGACCGACGACCTCGCGCGGCGTGCCCAGAATGCGTCGAATGCCCGTGTTGGTATATCGCGCCAGGTAATGATCGTGGTTGGAGGCGTCGTCGTCGTTCATCAACACCTTGATGTTGGAGCCGACGAGTTCACCCGGTTTGTAGCCGAAGATTTCCTCGGCCGTCGGGTTCAGGGTCTCGATGGTGCCGGTTTCGTCGATGGTGATGATCCCGTCGGCAACCGTATCCATGATCTTGCGCAGGTGTTCCTCGCGCGTCGCCTGGGCTTTCAACGCCCGGTTCCGCTCGGTCACGTCGCGGGCCATGATGATACAGGCGTCGCCTTCATCGCCGACGCGGTCATCGTCCTGTTCGTCGTAAGGCAGGGCGGCCAGTTCCACGTCCAGGGTCGATCCGTCGGCACAAAGCAGCGTCATTGGCGTACGCAGGCGTTCCTTGGCCAAGTTTTCCATGCCGCCCTGGAAATGGGCCAGGCTGTTTTCGTGCACGAAGTCGGTAAAGGTGCGGCCGCGCAACTCCATGGCCGGCCAGACGCCCAGCATGTCCGCCCCCGCCGGGTTGATCAATTCGATGGCCCCGTCCCGGCACACGGCGATCAGGTCCGGCGCCAGTTCGATGACATGGCGGAAACCGTGCTCCGTGCGCTTCATGTTTTCGAACCGCTTGCGGTTCAGAAGGTCGTTGATGAAGTCCAGCATGCGCCGGCCTTCGGTCGAGATTACTTCGACGTACTCGCGGTAATGAGGGTTGGTCAGGGGGCCCAGAATTTCCTGATCCATCATGTCGGCGAAGCCGATGATGGTGTTGAGCGGCGTGCGCAGGTCGTGGCTGAGGGTCTCCAGAAGGGTCTCGTTCGCCTCCTCCGTGGCGTCGGAGGCGTCCTGAAGGCGTTTCTCCGCCTGCCGGGTTCCCGGCTTGATCTCGTATATATCCGCCATGCCACCCGCGCGATATCCGCGTTACCCCAATTGGTTTTTGTCCTGTTTCCAGGCGCTTGGGTGCGGATTCGCTCCTCTCTACTCCGTTATTGTGACTTATTGAGAACGCGGGTCAAGCTAGCCGAAAGGTCATCCTCGGCACGCCGTTCGGCGTTAACCTCAAATCGGCGGGCCATGCTGTCTCTCCGGCGCTTCGCGTGATAGCTTATTTTCATGCCACAAGAGATCATTCTGCTGACCGGCGATATCGAAGGCCCGCACCTGGCGGCCGAGTTGTCGGCGCATAACCCATTGCTTCACGTCAATCATGTGGACGGCGCCGATACCCTGCGCGATGCCCTGGACATGAGCGGTGGGTCGGGCGCCAATGCGGGCCGGCGGCTGGTCGCGTTCTGCACCGGGGTCGTGGTTCCCGCGGACGCGCTCGCGGCACTGCCGGGCCCGGCCTACAACTTCCACCCCGGCCCGCCGACCTATCCCGGCAGTTGGGCCGCCGGTTTCGCGCTTTACGATGGGACGACGCGGTTCGGCGCGACTCTGCATGTGATGGAAGAAAAGGTCGACGAAGGTGCGATCGTCGAGGTCGATTGGTTCGATTTCCCGGCCGATGCGCGCCTGCGCTATGACGAATTGGAGGTCATGGCCTATCAGCGCTGCGTCGGGCTGTTCCGGAAGTATGCGTCTCATCTGGCCTCGGACGACGCCCCTCTGCCGCTATCGGGCGAGCGTTGGTCCGGCGTCAAGCGGACCAAGGCCGAAGCGACGGTCATGCGCGAGCCGCCCCGCGATGCCACGGAAGACGAAATCCGTCGGCGCTTCCGCGCCTTCGGCTGCTAACCCCGCCGCCAGGTGGCGCCGTCGGCGCCGTCCTCGACGATGATCCGGGCTTCGGTCAACTGGTCCCGGATGGCGTCGGCGCGGGCAAAATCCTTGGCCTTGCGGGCCTCGACCCGCTCGGCGATCAGGGCGTCGATCTCGTCGTCGGAAAGGCCCCCGCCCGCATCGGCCTGGGCCGGCGGCTGCCATTTGAACCAGGCTTCCGGATCTTGCTGTAACAGGCCGAGCAGGCCGCCCGCCGTCCGCAGGTCGGCCGCCGCCGCTGCCTTATCCGCTGCTGCCGCCTTGTTGACGGTCGCAGCCATGCCATGCAGTTCGCTGATCGCGAGCGGCGTATTCAGATCGTCGCATAGGGCATTCAGCACGGCATCGGACATTGTGCCCTCCGCCGCCGGGGCGGCTCCGCGCAAGGCGCCGTAGAACCCATCCAATTCCGCCTTGGCTTCGCGAATGCCGTCTTTGGTGAAATCCAGCGGCTGGCGGTAATGGGCTTTCAGCAGCGTCAGGCGGATGGCTTCGCCCGGGAATTCCTGCAACAGGTCGTGGACCGTGTAGAAGTTGCCCAGGGACTTGGACATCTTCTCGCCCTCGGCCATCAGGTAGCCGTTGTGCATCCAGACGTTGGCCATGACCGCCGTGCCGTGGGCGCAGCGGCTTTGCGCGATCTCGTTTTCATGGTGCGGGAACACCAGGTCCAGGCCGCCGCCGTGAATGTCGAAGACCTCGCCCAGGTATTCCTTGGACATGGCCGAGCATTCGATATGCCAGCCGGGCCGCCCGCGGCCCCAGGGGCTGGCCCATCCGGGCAGGCCGTCGTCTTCGGGCGAGGGCTTCCACAGAACGAAGTCGGCGGGGCTTTTCTTGTAGGGCGCCGGGTCGACCCTGGCGCCCGCGATCAATTCATCCTGCTTCAGGCGCGACAGTTGCCCGTAATCGGGCATCGACGGCACGTTGAACAGGACGTGGCCTTCGGCTTCGTAGGCGTTGCCGTTGGCGATCAGTGTTTCGATCATCGCGACCATCTGCTTGATGTGCTGGGTCGCGCGCGGCTCCACATCCGGCGGAAGCGCCCCCAGCGCCCCCATGTCCTCGTGGAACTGGGCGGCGGTTTCGCGCGTGATGGCCTTGATCGAGCGGCCCGTTTCGGCGGCGCGGGCGTTGATCTTGTCGTCGACATCCGTGATGTTGCGGACGTAGGTGACCTTCGGATACAGCCGGCGCAGCAGCCGTGCCAGCACGTCGAACACCACGACCGGCCGGGCGTTGCCGATATGGGCGAAGTCGTAGACCGTGGGGCCGCAGACGTACATCCGCACGTTGTCGGGATCGATCGGGGCGAATTCGGTCTTTTCGCGGCTCAGCGTGTTGTGCAGGCGTAAGGTCATCAGAATTGCTTGGTGAATCCGTTGGTGATGGGATAGCGGCGGTCGCGGCCGAAGGCACGGCCCGTGATCTTGACCCCGGGCGGGGCCTGGCGCCGTTTGTATTCGGCGCGGTCGAGAAGCTTCCAGATGCGGCGCACGACTTCGGCGTCGAAGCCTTCGGCGACGGTCGCGTCGAAGCCCATTTCCTTTTCGTTCAGGCACATCAGGATGGCGTCCAACTCGTCATAGGGCGGGAGCGAGTCCTGGTCCTTCTGATCGGGGCGCAACTCGGCCGAGGGCGGCTTGGTGATGATGCGCTCGGGGATGGCGCGGCCGCGGGGGCCTAAGAAGTCGTCGGCCGTGTGCTGGTTGCGCCAATGGCAAAGCGCGAAGACCGTCGTCTTGTAGACGTCCTTCAACACCGAATAACCGCCGTTCATGTCGCCGTAGATGGTCGCGTAGCCGACGGACATCTCCGACTTGTTGCCGGTGGTCAGCAGCATATGGCCGAACTTGTTGGAAACGGCCATCAGCAACAGGCCGCGGGAGCGGGCCTGGATGTTCTCTTCCGTGATGTCCTTGTCCCGGCCTTCGAACATCGGGGCCAGCATCTCGTCGAAGGCGTTCATGGCGGGCTCGATCCCGACGCTTTCCAGGCGCGTGCCCAGAAGCTCCGCCGCCTCCGTGGCATCCTCAAGGCTGTCCGGCGAGGTATAGGGCGAGGGCATCATGACGTTCAGAACCCGGGCGGCGCCCAGCGCATCGACCGCGACGGCGGCGGAAAGGGCGCTATCCACGCCCCCCGACAGGCCCAGGACGACGCCCGGAAAACCGTTCTTGTTCACGTAATCGCGGAGCCCCAGCACCATGGCACGGTAGATGGCTTCCAGGTCGCCGGGCTCGGTGACGATCTCGGTGGGCTCGGGTTTGAAGACGTCACCGTCGCGGGTCCACCGGGTCAGCGTTACGGCGCTTTGCCAGGCCGGCATCTTGGCCGTCAGCGTGCAGTCGGCGTCCAAGACGAAGGAGGCGCCGTCGAACACCAATTCGTCCTGCCCGCCGACCAGATTGGCGTAGAGCAGCGGCAGATCGGATTCCTTGACCCGCTGCACGGCGTAATTCAGGCGCTGATCGCCCTTTTCCACGTCGTAGGGCGATCCGTTGAGGACGATCAGCATTTCCGCGCCGGACTCGTCCAGGCATTCGGTGACGTCCTCGAACCACATGTCCTCGCAGACCATGACGCCCAGCCGCGCACCCCGGAACGGGACCGGGCCCGGCAGGGGGCCTTGCGCGAACAATCGCTTCTCGTCGAACACGCCGTAGTTGGGCAGTTCGTGTTTCAGCCGCACGACCTGGATCTCGCCTTCGTCCAGCAGGACTGCGGCGTTGTAGAGCTTGTCGTCCTGGCGCAGGGGGGCGCCCGTCAGCACCGCCGGCCCGCCATCGGCGGTTTCCTTGGCCAAGGTCTCGACGGCCTCGGCGATGCGCTCCTGGAACGACCGTTTCAAGACCAGGTCTTCCGGCGGATAACCGCAGAGTGCCAATTCCCCGGTGACGACCAGATCGGCGCCCAGCTTCGCGGCTTCGGCGCGGGCGTTCCGGACAAGGTCCAGGTTCCCGGCGACGTCGCCGACGGTCGGGTTGATCTGGGCAATGGCGATGGCAAGGGAATCGGTCATCGGCGGGGTCTGGTCTCGGGTTTTCAAAAAGGGGTAAGCGGGCGGCGCAGGGTAGGTGCGGGGCCCCATGCTGTCAACGCGGCGCGGTGGTCTGGCCGTTCTTCTGTTACTTCGACTTTTCCGGCCGGCGCAACAGGAACTCACGGCCCAGTTTCACGCGTGGCTTGCCGTCATAGGCGATGATGTCGGCGGTGGCGTAGGTCTCGTTCCAATTGCCAGGCAGGTAGGACCCCGTGCCGACGATGTCGATGGGGGCGTCGACGTCGGCCATGACCTTGCATTTGTCGACGTCGAAGCCCGAGGAACAGACGATCTTGGCCTTCGTGTATCCGGCCGCGTCCAAGCGTTCGCGGAACAGGAAGATCGCCGCCGCCGACACGCCCGTGCCGGTGAGGTGCCGCAGTTCCTTTTCATTGCGATAGCGGCGCACGGCCAGCGGCACATGGCGTTCCAGGACAGCGTAGCTTTCCTGAGGGTCGAGCCCTTCCATATACCGCCCGCCGTGGGTGTCCAGGCGGAAGGCCAGCTTGCCCGCCTCGACCATGTCGGGGAAGCGGGCGCAGACGGCCAGGGCATCCGTGATCTCGGCGCCGAAGTAATCGACCAGGACGGTCATGGGCTCGCCCGGGAAGGTTTCGGCATACATCTCGGCGGCGCGCAGGGTCGATCCGGCGTAGCCGACCATGGCGTGCGGCATGGTGCCCATGCCCGCCGTGTTGCCGAAATGATGGGCGGTCGCCGCCGTGGCGTTGCCGATGAAGCCCTTGGCCCCCGTCTGCTCGCGCGCGGCCTTGGAGCCGACGGCGCAGGCATAGGCCATCTGGTCGGCCATTTCCGTGCCCGCGCAATGGCGTGCGTCCATGGCCAGGAACGCGACCTTGGGCAGGGTCGCGCACATCACATAGGCGTTGTTGGCGGCGACGCAGCAGGCACCCAATTTCTGCAGAAGCAGCGTTTCCAGATCGACCAGATGGGCGAGGGAGCCGGTGACGTACATCAGGGGTTCGCCAGCCCCCGCCCATTGCCCTTCCTGGAAATTCAGCTCGATGGTGAATTCCGTGTTGCGGGCGTGGGCGGCCCCGGTCAGCCAGTCCAGCGCCAGTTTCGGCGCGAAGACCACGGGCCGGCGCATGAACACGGCATAGGTCGCTTGATTGTCGCCGAACCGGCGAACGGCCTGTTTGGTGCGCAGGAAATAATGATCGGCCCAGCGCGTGATCTCGGCCTCGAAAGGAGACGCGCCGCCGCTTTCCGTCAGCGCGTCGCCGTCGAGACCGCCCGCTGTCGGATTGGGTGCGGTCTTCTCGTCGGCCATGTCGTCCGGGGGGCCGGCCATGGACTGTCTCCCGTGCTGCGGCCCGTCGCCGGTGGCAAAGCCGTTACGACGGAAAGGCCGCCGCCTGCTTGAGCTTGGGCGTGCGTGCTTCCTTAAGCATTTCGGCTACCAGGAAGGCGAGTTCAAGCGCCTGACGGGCGTTCAACCGCGGATCGCAATGGGTGTGATAGCGCGCCGACAGGTCGGTATCGCTGATCGCCTGCGCACCGCCCGTGCATTCCGTCACGTCCTGGCCGGTCATCTCCAGGTGCACGCCGCCGGCATGGGTGCCTTCGGCCTGATGCACGGCGAAGAAGTCGCGGACTTCGGACAGGATGCGGTCGAACGGCCGCGTCTTAAAGCCGGTCGAGGCCTTGATGACGTTGCCGTGCATGGGGTCGGAAACCCAGGCCACCTTGCGGCCTTCGGCCTTCACCTTGCGGACCAGCGGCGGCAGGCCCTGGGCGATCTTATCGGCACCCATGCGGGCGATGATGGTGATGCGCCCGGCCTCGTTGGTCGGGTTCAACAGATCGATCAGGCGGATCATCTCGTCCGGGTCCAGGGACGGACCAGCCTTGAAGGCGATCGGGTTGTTGATGCCGCGCATGAATTCCACGTGGGCGCCGGCGGGGTCGCGCGTGCGGTCGCCGATCCACAACAAATGGGCCGAGGTATCGTACCAATCGCCGGTCGTGGAATCGATGCGGGTCATGGCCTGCTCGTACCACAGCAAAAGCGCTTCGTGAGACGTGTAGAAATCCGTCTCGCGAATCTGCGGCGTGGTTTCGGACGTCAGGCCGCAGGCCGCCATAAAGCCCAGGGTTTCGTCCAGGCGGTCGGCCATATCGGCGTATTTCTCGCCTTCGGCACTGTCGGCGACGAAGCCCAGGTTCCACTGATGGACCTTGTGCAGGTCGGCATAGCCGCCCTGCGCGAAGGCGCGCAGCAGGTTCAAGGTCGACGCCGACTGGTTGTAGACCTGCATC
Source organism: uncultured Rhodospirillaceae bacterium (assembly GCA_913030825.1). Lineage (GTDB taxonomy): Bacteria > Pseudomonadota > Alphaproteobacteria > Rhodospirillales > Casp-alpha2 > UBA1479. The sequence continues at coordinate 47,422 of CAJWCU010000001.1, forward strand.
AGGCGCTGCGGATCGGGGATGCGGGCATCCTCGGTGAATTCCATACCGTTGACCATGTCGCCCCGGTAGGACGGCAGTTCGATACCGTCGATCGTTTCCGTCGGCGCGGAACGCGGCTTGGCGAACTGACCGGCCATGCGGCCGACCTTGACCACCGGCAGGGCGGCGCCGAAGGTCAGCACCACCGCCATCTGCAGCAGCACGCGGAAGGTGTCGCGGATGTTGTCCGGATGGAACTCGGCGAAGCTCTCGGCGCAATCGCCACCCTGCAACAGGAAGGCCTCGCCCTCGGCCACTTCGGCCAGGGATTTCTTCAGCGAGCGGGCCTCGCCGGCGAAGACCAGCGGCGGCGAACGCCGCAGTTGCGTTTCAACGGTTTCCAGAACCTTTTGGTCCGGATAGTCCGGAACCTGAAGGATCGGTTTGCCGCGCCAGGAGTCGGGCGTCCATTTGTTCGCCATTTGGAACCTCTTCGAAGGCTTAAATTGTTTGTTTTCCCAGGGTCAGTAACGACCCGATATAAGGGGCATCGTCGCCGATTTCCAGTTAAACCGGCGTTAAAACGCCGATTTCCCGCCACGCCCCGGTCACCGCCCCGGTTCGATTGACCCCCGGTTGACCCAAGTCAATGCGGCGAGGGGCGGGGTCAGTAGTCTTCTTCTCACACGGTCAAAGCCGAAATGCGGCCATGGGGAAGGGTGCAATGGACAACGATCTCCTGTCGAAATACGGCGGCCCGGTGCCGCGCTATACCAGCTATCCGACGGCGCCGCATTTTCATGACGGCATCGGCGGCGGCACCTATGCGCAATGGCTTCGCGCCCTCCGCCCGGCGGGCGGGCCGGTGTCGCTTTATCTGCATGTGCCGTTCTGCCGGCAGCTGTGTACCTATTGCGGCTGCAACACAAAGATCACCCGGCAATACGGACCGGTGGCGGATTATGCCGATCTGTTGGCGCGCGAAATTGCCTTGGTTGCGCGGGAAATCCCGGAAAGGCTCGCGGTCTCGCATGTCCATTTCGGCGGCGGCACGCCGAACATCCTGGCGCCCGACGATTTCGTGCTGCTCCTCCAGCGTCTGAAACGCGCCTTCGATATTTCGCCGGAAACGGAGATCGCCGTCGAGGTCGACCCCCGCCACCTGACCCGGGACATGGTGCGGGCGATGGCGTCGGAAGGCGTTAATCGTGTCTCCATGGGGGTTCAGGACCTGAACCCCGAGGTGCAACAGGCGATCAATCGCGTTCAGCCGCTCGGCGTCGTCTCGGGCGCGATCGAGATGCTGCGCGATGCGGGTATCGATCGGATCAACCTGGACCTTATGTACGGCCTGCCGGAGCAGACGATGGAGCGATTGTTGCGCACGGTCGATCTCGCCGCCGATCTGGGGGCGCAGCGCATCGCGCTGTTCGGCTATGCCCATGTGCCCTGGATGAAGACGCATCAGCGGCTGTTGGAAAAATTCGCCCGCGCCGGCGCCCATGGCCGGTTCGAACAGGCCGAGGCCGCGGCATTGCGCCTGGCCGAACATGGATATCGGCGGATCGGCCTGGACCATTTCGCCCGGCCTGGCGACGAATTGCTGACGGCGCAGGCAGCGGGCGATCTTCGCCGCAATTTCCAGGGCTATACGACGGATACGGCCGAAACGGTTCTCGCCTTCGGGGCGTCGTCCATCGGCCGCCTGCCGCAGGGGTTCGTGCAGAACGCGCCCGACGTCGGCGGATACCGCCGGGCGGTTCTGGCGGATACGCCGGCTACGGTCAAAGGTGTCGCGCTGGACGACGACGACCGCCTCCGGGGCGGCATCATCGAAGCCCTAATGTGTGACATGGCGGTCGACCTGGACCGTTTCGGCGGGGCTGCCGCCTATGGCGCGGAATTGGCACGCCTGCACGAATTAGCGGCCGACGGCCTGGTTCGGATCGACGGCGCCAAGGTATCCGTGCCCGAAGCCGCGCGGCCCTTCATGCGGGTCGTCGCGGCCCAATTCGACGGCTATCTGCATGCCCCGGCGGGGCCGAAAGGCGGCCGCCATTCGATGGCGGTTTAGGCGGGCGATACAATTTTCTCGCTGTAGGGGGTTGAAAACCGTCTCCTAATCGTCCTATGTCCCCTGCCGTCCAAGGTTGGTCAACAATCGGACACGTCAGGGAGAGAGACGCCGTGAAACGGGTTTGCCGTATTCCGGACACAATCGAATTTATTATTGCGCGGGGTCCTGCCACGCAGGGTCACGCTGGCCGTTGAGGGAAGCGCCGCGCGATGTCCGACATGATCGTCCTTGAAAATCTGACCAAACGGTTCGGAGATTTGACCGCCGTGGACGCCGTTTCCATGCAAGTGGCGCGCGGCGAGGTGTTGGGCTTTCTCGGCCCCAACGGCGCCGGAAAGTCGACGACCATGAAGATGGTCTGCGGATATCTCACGCCGACCAGCGGCACCGCCCGGGTTCAGGGCCACGACGTGATGACCGAACCGATGGCGGTCAAGGCGGCGATCGGCTACCTACCCGAAGGGGCGCCGACCTACGGCGACATGACCGTTCGCGCCTTTCTGCGCTTCATCGCCCGCATCCGTGGCTTCGACGGCGCCGAGGTCGATCGCCGGGTCGACCGTGTCCGCGAACTGGTTGATCTCGACGAAGTCATCGGACGACCGGTCGAGACCCTGTCCAAGGGCTTCAAGCGCCGTGTCGGCCTGGCGCAATCGATCCTGCACGATCCCGAAGTCCTGATCATGGACGAGCCGACCGACGGTCTCGACCCCAATCAGAAGCATCAGGTCCGCTCGCTGATCAAGGACATGGCCCATGACAAGGCCATCGTCATTTCGACCCATATTCTGGAAGAAGTCGGCGCCGTCTGTTCGCGCGCCGTCGTCATCGCCCACGGCAAGCTGTTGGCCGACGGCACGCCGGAAGATTTGTTGCGCCGCGACGCCCATCACAACGCCGTCGTCGTGCGTCTGGCGGCCGCCGGGGCGGACGATCTGATCGCCGGTCTGTCGGCCCTGCCGCAGATCGCCGGGGTCGAGCCGTTAACCGGCGATGCGGCCAATACGCAAGACGGCATCGTCGGCTTCCGCGCCCGGCCCAGGGATGGTGCCTCCATCGTCGTGCCGGTCGGCGAATACCTGCGCGGCCTGGGTGTCACGCCGGAAGAGATGTATGTCGAGCACGGCCATATGGACGAAGTCTTCCGCGCCATCACCCTGGGCGGCGAAACGCGCGCCGGAACGGGGGCCTGAGATGCGTAACATCTGGATCATCGCCAAACGGGAACTGGCGGGCTACTTCGCGACGCCCCTGGCCCTCATCTTCATCGTCATTTTCCTGGCCCTGACCGGCGCCTTTACCTTTTTCCTTGGCAACTTCTTCGCCCGGGGGCAGGCCGACCTGCAGGCCTTCTTCCAGTTCCATCCCTGGCTTTACTTGATCCTGATCCCCGCGGTCGCCATGCGGCTCTGGGCGGAGGAACGCAAATCCGGGACCATCGAACTTCTGATGACCCTGCCGGTGACGACGACCCAGGCGGTGCTCGGCAAGTTCCTCGCGGCCTGGGCGTTTTGCGGCATTGCGCTTTCGCTGACTTTCCCCATCTGGATCACGGTCAATGTCCTGGGCGAGCCCGACAACGGCACCATCGTCGCCGGCTATGTCGGAAGCTTCCTGATGGCGGGCGGGTTCATGTCCATCGGCGCCTGTATGTCGGCGATGACCAAGAACCAGGTGATCGCCTTCATCATCGCCGCCACGGTCTGCTTCCTGTTCACGATGAGCGGCCTGGAAATGGTTTTGAACTTCTTCCATGCCTGGGCGCCGCCGTTGATCGTCGATACGGTCGCCAGCCTGTCGTTCCTGGTGCGCTTCGACGCGGTGACGCGCGGCGTCATCGATATGCGCGACGTGCTGTATTTCATTTCCCTGATCGCGTTCTTCCTGTTCACCAACGTGATCGTCGTCGAAGTCAAGAAGTCGGCCTGAGGCGGGGGAACCGGATACCATGAACGCATTGAAATCCATCGACCGCAACCGCCTGGCCGTGTTCGGCGTCGTCCTGGCGGCGGTGCTGTTCCTGGCCTTCAACATCGCGGTCAATCTGTCCATGCGCTCGGCCCAAGTCGATCTGACGGAACGCGAGCTTTATACGCTGTCCGACGGCACGCGCGAGGTGTTGACGGGTCTGAAGGAACCGCTGACCCTACGTCTCTACTTCACGCGGGCTCTCGGCGAGAACTATCCGGGTCATCAAGCCTACGCCAATCGGGTGCGCGAGTTGCTGGAACGCTATGTCGATATCTCCGGCGGAAAGATCCGGCTCGAGGTCAAGAACCCGGACCCGTTCTCCGAGCTCGAGGACGAGGCCGTGACCTTCGGCCTGCAGGGCATCCCCTATGACCAGTCGGGCGATCGCGGCTATTTCGGTGTGGCGGGCACCAATTCGGTCGACGGCATGGCGGTCATCCCTTACTTCACGACCGAACGGGAATCCTTCCTGGAATACGACCTGACCAAGCTGGTTTACAGCCTGGCGACGCTCAAGCGGCCGTCCGTCGGTCTGGTTTCGCGCCTGCCGATCGCCGGCGGTATCATGATGGGCCAGCGCCCCGTGCCGGCCTGGGCCGTCGTCGGCCAGATGCGCGAACTTTACGATGTGCAGACCATGCCCGCCGAATTCGCCACCGTGCCGCCGAACATCGGCGTGCTGATGCTGGTGCATCCGAAGGGGTTGAGCGACGAGACGCTTTACGCCATCGACCAGTTCGTCATGCGCGGCGGCCGTGTCCTGGCCTTTATCGATCCGAACGCCGAAGCCGACATGCCGTCGCCGGGCGCGCAGCCGGGCCCGTCGAACATCGACGGTCTTTTGAAATCCTGGGGCGTCACGTTCGTGAAGGACAAGTTCGCGGGCGATCTGGAAACCGCGCGCCGGGTCAACGTCAAACATCAGGGCCAAATCACGTCCGTCGACTATGTCGCCTGGAATACGCTGGAACGGCGCAACCTGGACACCACTGACGCCGTGGTCGCCGATATCCAGAACATCAACGTCGGTTCCGCCGGGGTCCTGGAGCCGGCAGAGGGTGCGACCACGACCTTCCAGCCGCTGATGCAGACGACGGAAAAATCAGAAGCCATCGACGCGGCCAAGCTGCGCGGGCGCATCGACGTGGTTGCCCTGTTCCGCGATTTCAAACCGTCGGGCACGAAGCTGACCATGGCGGCCAGGGTCACCGGCCCGGTCAAAACGGCCTTCCCCGACGGCCCGCCGCTGATCGGCGAGGGACCGGACGCCGAAAAGGAACGCGCCGAGAAGGCCAAGTCGCAGATCATGGAATCCAAGACGCCGTTGAACGCCATCGTCGTCGCCGATACGGACATGCTGCACGAGGGGCTCTGGGCCGAGGTCCGCAACGTCAACGGCGAACAGCTTCTGGTGCCTTATGCCGGGAACGGCGATTTCGTCATCAACGCCATCGACAACCTGTCCGGCGGCGACGCGCTTCTGAGCCTGCGCTCGCGTGGGGATTCCCGCCGACCGTTCCGCATGGTTGAGGAATTGCAGTTGGAGGCCGAGCGCAAGTTCCGCGCCGAACAGGAAAAGTTGGTCAAGGAACTGCAGGAAACCCAGGCCAAGATCGAAGGCCTGACCAGCCGGGAGAGCGGCTCCAGCGAGGCGATCCTGTCCGGCGACGAAAAACGGGCGATCGCCGAATTCCGCAGCCGCATGATCGAATTGCGCCGCGATTTGCGCGACGTGCAACATGCGCTGCGCAAGGATATCGACGCGCTGGACGGCTGGTTGAAGTTCTTCAACATCGCGGCCATTCCCCTGTTGCTCGGCCTGATCGCCCTGATCATCGCCGTGGCCCGCCGCGTCAGCCGCGCGCGCGCCCGGCCGGTGGCCGAATGACCGACGTGAGGATTGCGAGATGAGCCCCCGGAATTTCCTGATCCTGTTGGTTATCTCAGCCGCCGTCGTCGCGGCGGCGGCCGTTGCCGTCGTGATCCGGCCCGGCGATGCGGTCTACGCCAATCTGGGCGACCCGGTCGTCCCGGGACTGATCGACGATCTCAACGATCTGCAGTCGATCCGCATCGAAAGCCAGGACGGCGGCGTTCTGACCTTCACGCGCACGGACCAGGATGCGACGGATGCCAGGGGCGCCAAATGGGGCATCGCCGAACGGGATATGTACCCGGTGAAGACCAAGCAGGTGAATTCGCTGGCCGTCCGGGTGGCGGAACTGACCTATCTGGCACCCAAGACGGCGACCCCGGAATTGTTCTCCCACCTCGAACTTCAAGACCCGTCGAAGCCCGGCTCGAAAGCCATCGGCCTGAAGATGACCGGCAATGACGGTCGCGTGATGGCCGATATGATCATCGGCAAGGCGCGGAGCACGCTCGAGGGATCGGCCCAGGGCGGGACTTATTTCCGCAAACCCGGGGGCGAACGCGCCTGGTTTGCCAAAGGCTCGGTCGAGATCGGCAAGCTGATCTCGGAATGGATCGAGACCGATATCTTCGACATTAAGACCAAGCGTATCCGCCGGGCCGAAATTACCTATCCCGACGGCGACTCCCTGGCGATCTTCAAGGACAAGGAAGAAGACCTGGATTTCACCTTGATCGGCGTGCCCGCGGGCAAAAAGGTGAAAAGTCGCTTCGCGGTCAACGGCTTCGCCGCGACGATCGACGAATATAAGATCCAGGACGTGGCCCGCCGGGACAAGCATCCCATCGATCCGGCCAAGGCGACCAAGGTGATCTACGAGACGTTCGACGGCATGAAGGTGACGGCCTTGATCCAATTGCCGGAAAAAGACGATCCCTCAGCCACGCCCGCCGCCCGTCCGTCGGATAACCCGGAATATTGGGTGGCGCTGACGGTCGAAGGCGGTGAAGGCACGGCCGAGGCTGATGACCTGCGCGCCCGCACGGCGCCTTGGGTGTTCCGCATTTCCGATTACCGTTATGACGCCATCGCCAAACGCAAGTCGGACATGCTCGAGGACGCCGGCGGGTCGTAACGACCCCGGAACTATTTTCCCTTTAATTCTCTCATTGTGCTGCACGTCACAGAATAGCGGCGGCGCGGACCGCTACGCTCATCCCGGGTCGGCGGTTTGGGGGCCGCCCGTGGACCCGGGAAACGGGGTGAGGTAGGCTCGGTATGAGACAGGGTGCAGCGCAGGTTTCGGGGGGCCGCATGGCGGATGCCAAGACGAACAAGCCGGCCGCGACGCCGGCAAAGCAGCGATCCCAAGGAAAGACCGACCGGGAACGGTTCGTCGCCTTGGCCTTTTGCCGGGCCGATCTGTTGCTGGAATTGGACGGCGATTACAACATCGTCTTCACGGCGGGGGTGACGCCCGTGTTGGGGGCCACGCCGGAAAATCTTCAGGGCTCCTCGTTCTTCGATTTCGTGGGTCCCGAACACAAGGCCTATGCGGCCGACCTTTTGACCGGCGGCGGGCGGAACGGACGTCTTGAGGACGTCGTTCTCGATCTTCAAAGCACCACGGGCAAACGCATCCCGGTCGTGTTTTCTGGCTATCGGATGCCCGATTTCGATGACCATTATTTCCTGGCGCTGAAGGTCGAGCCGGTTCGCAAGACCCACGTCCCGGCGGAAGACCTGATCGAGGATGAATGGTCGGGCTTGTTGGAGCGCGAATCCTTTACCCGCGCCGCCGTCGAACGCATCCAGGATTACGACCGCACCGGCGCCAAGGGGCAATTGACTTTCCTGCGCTTGGACAACGTCAAGTCCCTGGCTGAATCCCTGGGCGCCAGCGAGAAGCGAAATCTTCTCAATGCCGTCGGCAATATCCTGAAGTCCCATTCGCTGGGCGGCAGCACGGCCGGTCAACTCGATTCCGAAAACTTCGCCTATGTCCATGGCGACGACGTCGACCCGGAAGACGTCAACATGGAAGTCGAGGAAATCGCCCAGCAAATTCTGGGCGACAAGGCTGGCGACCTGGGCGCCCGATCCTCGACCCTGGACGCAGATGGCGCGGGCCTAAGCGAGGATCAGGTCGCCCGCGCTCTGGTCCACACCATGCAGCAATTCTGCACCGGTAAGGCGAAGGTGCCGATCGACAAGCTGTCCGATGCGCTGGACGAGATGATGCAGGACACGGTGGAAACCGTGAAATTCATCAAGGACACGACGGAGCGTTGCGATTTCGACCTGGTGTTCATGCCGATCTGCGATCTGCGCCTGGGCCGGGTCCATCATTTCGAGGCGCTGTCGCGGTTCCGCGATCAGACGCGGGCCAAGACGACGTTCCAGATCATCACATTGGCGGAACAATTGGGCCTGATCGTCGATTTCGATTTCGCCGTCGTCCGCCAGGTCATGGAAATTCTGGGCCATATGTCGCGCCGCGGGCCGTTGCCGCCGGTGGCGGTCAACCTGTCGTCCCTGTCGCTGGCTGAACCGCAGTTCGTCGAGCGCCTGATCGGCATTCTGGAAACCCGCCAGGACATGAACCGCCGGGTGATGTTCGAATTAACGGAATCGGCGGAGGCCGAGGACCTGGAATCGCTAAACAAAGTGATCCAAGAAATCCGCTCGCGCGGGTTCCAGTTCTGCCTCGACGATTTTGGTGCCGGAGCGGCCAGTTTCGATTACCTGAACGCGTTGGACATCGACGTCGTCAAATTCGACGGCCCCGTCGTGCGCCGCGCCTGCGCATCGGACAAGGGCCGCGACATGCTGTCGTCCATGGCCAAGATGTGTTCCGGCAACGGCGTGCATACGGTCGCCGAAATGGTCGAGGACGAAGAAGCCGCCAACAAACTGTTCTATTGCGGCATCGACTATGGCCAGGGCTGGCACTTCGGCAAACCGAACACGGATCCCTTCGCCTTCGCCGAGCGCTTCGTCGGCGCAGAATAGTTCAAGAATCGAATGGGTCGGCCTGGGGGAGGGTTAGGACGCCTTGCCCTTGTAGGGGTTGTCGATGGCGTCGACGACCGATTGCAGGACTTCGCGCACCTGGGTCTCATCACAGCCCATGAGGATCGCATCCTCGAAGGCGTCCTGACAGTACTGTCGGATTTCTTCCAGGTTCTCGTTCAGGACCTTCAGCTTTTCCTCGCAGGACACGAGTTCGCCGTCCGGCTGCCGCCAGGTAATTCCCTGATAGATGGGTGAACGGGCAAGTGTCATGCGGGTTGGGCCTCTGGTCCGTCCGTCATGCCGCCGGTCGGCATGGCTGTCTGCTGGGTCGAGGTGTAAATGTAATCCCTTCGCGGACCGGTTCAAGAGTCTTGGCGCGTAGGCGAAACCGAGGGCAGTCGGCCTAGCTGCCGTTGACGGCCTTGCCGTCGGTTCCGTCGTCATCGTCCGACGGTGCGTCATAGACGCTCATGTCGCCCTCTTCCTCGTCGTCGTCATAACCGCCCTTCGGTTCGTCCGCGAGGTGGGGGGCATAGTCCTTCGGCTCCCACGGCAGGGGCGGCGGATCTTTCGGCTTGGCGATTTCCAGAAGCCTTTCGACCCGAGCCAGATTCTTTTCCGTGATCATCGTCAGGCGGTGGGCGCCGCGGGCTTCATAGACCCCCTTGGCCAGGGCGAAGGCCTCGCGGGCGGCTTCCACCTGCCCGGGGTCATGGGTCTGTTTCGATAGCATGAACAGGGCCGAGCCGAGATTGTTCTGGGTCGCCGCCCAAAGCATGGGTTGGTCCAGTTTGTGACGGACCTCCAAGGCGCTGGAACAGGCCTCGATCGCTTTCTCGAACAGTTCGACCGATTTCATCTGTTCGCCCAGGATCGCCGCCGCCTGGCCGATGCTGTTCATGACTTCGCCCCAGCGCATGGGATGATCGACCCGGTTAAAGACCTGCAGCGCCGCCTGATAATGGTTCAGCGACTTCTTCAAGAGGTCCTGATCCCCTTCCTGGGCGTCGATCCGGTAACAGATCTGCCCCAGGCGGCTTTGCAGGGCCGCCCATTCCTTGGGGTATTCCTCGCGGGTGAAATGTTCGGCTGCGGCTTCCAGATGCTGGGCTGCCTGGGCCAGGGGGCCCAACGGGCGGTCTTCCTCATCGGTCACCACCAATTGTTCCATCGCCGGGGCCAGGATCGGCAGGATGGCCCCCAGGGCGCGGCGCGCCACGGCACGGTGCAGGGCGTCGGCGTCCTCGGTCAGGCTATCGGCTGCCTGACCGTAGATATCGGCGGCCAGTCGGTAGCCTTCCAACTGGCCGGCCGGACCCGACAGCAGGGTCAGCAGATTGGCGAAGAACAGTCGGGCCACCAGTTTGTCCCGGTCGCCTAAGCCTTGGGCCTGCTCCAGGGCTTCCAAGGCGGGGGTCGCGCGCTCCATCGCTTGCGGCAGAACCTTGGCGAGGCGTGTCTTCTTGACGTCGGTCAGCGGCACCGTCGCGGCCAGCGCCACCGCCGCGACCAGTCCGGCCAGCGCATCGTCCAGCGTCGCGGGCAGGCTCAATGTCTGCGCCGGGTGGTACAGGCCCGGCGGGTCTTCGTTCTGAATCCCGAGCGGCAGGAAGCGCAGGTTCACCCGGCCGCCGCCCGGGGCCTCTTCGAACAACAGCAACAGATCGGCTTCCGACTGCGCCAGGGCTTGGCGGGCGGCCCAATGCAGTTTGGTGAATCGATCTTCCGGCGCCGTGTCCTCGGGCACTTCGATGGGTTTCTTCAGGGGCCGGGCGCGCACGCCGTCCAGGTCGATGAAGGCGTCTTCCAGGACGATCTCCATGTCCGGCCGGTCGGTGTCGCCGCCGTCGAATTCCATGACCGTTTCCGTGGCCAGGCGCGCGATACGAATTTCGATGCGGGTCGGGTCGATGGGCTGGCTGGCTTCCTTGAGCTGGCGGAACCATCCGAACAGCGAAAACCGTCGCCGATGCTCGTGCCCCGCACCTTCCGGGCGGGGGGCGAGCGGCGCCAGAAGCCGGGCGAGGAAGCCGCCGCCCGATCCGGGCGGCGGGGTCTTGACCATGGCCATGGCCTGTTGGTCGAGTGGGCGCAGGGTGACCGTCCCGGCGGCGATCGCGGTCGCCTGGTGGCGGCCGCGGCTGACGTCTTTTTCCCCCAGCGTCTTGCCGGGGCCCAGTAGGTCCAGATGCTTTTCCTTGCCATCGACGTCGGTCACCAGTTCGACCTTGCCCGCGATGATCGTGAAGGCGCGGGTCGCCGGATCTCCCTCGCGGAAGATGATGTCCTTGTCGCGGAATTGTTGCTTCTTGGTGCTCAAGAGCCGATGCCTGCCGCCAAAACCTGCCGCCAAAACTTGCTGTGGACCTTTCGGTCTCCGATTCCCCGCGTCCGGCGCTGGACCTATGCGAGGCTGTCAATTAAACAGAAAGAAGGTTTACCCTTGTTTAAGGCGAATTCGCTTAGACAAAGGGGGCGAAACCGCCTAAAGAACGGCGGATCGTCGACCGAAGAAGGCTTTGGGGAGCCGAGGCGTTTCCAACGCTTGTGGACTGTGCACGAGGATAGGGTCAGGGGATCGTTCATTGAACGTACTGAAGATGTTTTGTGGCGCGCTCATTGCGGTGTCGATGGTTATGTCGTTGGTCGTCATGCCGTCTGCGAGGGCGGGCAGCGTTTCGACCGGGTATGACATTCGCCTGCTGATGGGCAAAATGCATCCGTTCGCCGCCGCCCCGGCCAAGCGATGGGACCAGCCGAACTACGCGCCGCCCGCCACGCGCGCCACGCCCGCTTATCAAGCACCGGCCTATCGTTCTCCGGCCCCGGCCCCTGCCGTTCGTCCGGTGGCCATGCCGGTCGCGCAGCCCCAGCCCGCCGCGCCGGTGCCTGCGGCCGCCGCTTCCACGGCCATGCCGTCGACGAAAACCGGCCCGCTTTGGCCTGGCGGCTCGGAATGGGGCGCGCGCGCCAGCTCGCGCGGCAAGCCACTCGGCGGCATTCTCGCCGAGGTGTCGATCGGCGCCCTGATGCACGATGAAGGACCGTTTTCCAACTCCAAGGAAGAGGGCTATGACGGGCATATCGAACTTCGCTTCGCCTCGCCCAAGTTCCTTGAGCTGATCTGGAGCCCGGAGCCCCATATCGGCGCCAACATCAACTCGAAAGGCGATACCAGCCAGGTCTTCGCGGGGTTGAGCTACGAATACCTGTTGTGGAAGGGGCTGTTCGTGGGCCTCAGCGTCGGTGGCGCCTATCACGACGGCGAAACGGACTCGCATCGGATCGACAAGAAGGACCTGGGCTGCCACCTGTTGTTCCGGGAATCCCTGACCATCGGCTGGCAATTGACCGAGCATCATAAGATCGCCGGGATCTTCGACCATATCTCCAACGCCAAGATCTGCGACCACAATGAAGGTCTGGAAAACGTCGGCGTCCGCTACAGCTACCGGTTCTAAGCCTGAGCTAAGCGTTTTAGAGGTTCATTAGATTTTTTGAGAATGGCCGTGCGGGCCAAGTGGGGTCAGCCGCGGCGCACCCGCGCGCGCAAATCGCGGCGCGTCTGATCCAGCAATCCCTGCCAATCGCCGCGCCGGTCGGGACGCAGAATCCGCAGGCTCGGATACCAGGGCGTGGCATCGCCCGTGGTGCCCCAGCGCCAATCGGGCGAGGCCGGAGCGATGACCCAGGTTTCCTTGCCGAGCGCGCCGGCCAGATGGGCGGCGGCACTATCGACGGCGATGACCACATCCATCTGATCGATATAGGCGGCAAGACCCGCCAATCCGCCGGCGCGGCGCGCCAGATCGATGATCAGGGCGTCGGACCCTTCGTTCTGCAGGTCCGCCGCCGCCGGGCCGGTCTGCAGGCTGAACAGAGTCACCCCGGCCAGACCCGCGAGATCGAGGAAGGGCGCCAGCCCCGGCGCGATCGACGCGTGGGCGGGCGGGCGTTCATCGGCCCAGGCGACGCCGACCTTCAGAAAATCGCCCCCGGGCGGCAGGCGGAACGCACCGGGATCGGGCGGTGAAAGGTAAGGGGTCGCCGACGGCACGCTGGTCGCCGTGGTCTTGAAAATCGCGGGCAGGGACAGCAGTGGCGCGTGCATGTCGAACTTGGGCAGGTCGGCGTCCTGGAAGACCAACTTGTCGACGCCCGGAACGGTCGCCAGCAGATCGGCGAGCGCCGCCGGCGCTTCGAGCACCACATTGGCGCCCTGTTCCTTGATCATCGGGATGTAGCGCGCGAACTGGATGATGTCGCCCAAGGTGCCTTCGGATTGCACCAGGACCGTGCGGCCTTTGACCTTGGCGCCGTCCCAACGGGGCGTGTCGGCGCCGCGCAATTGGAACCGGCGCATCTGAAAGCGGGCTTCCAAATCCTTGAACCCGGCGGCGTATTCACCGGCCAGCAGCAGCGACCGCCCACGGTCCAGCTTGCTCGGCACATGGTTGGGATTGTGGCCGAGGGCGCGTTCGAAACAATCGAGCGCCTGATCCCGACGCCCCAGGTCGCGAAGCGCCACGCCCAGGTTGTGCAGGGTGTCGGGGTTCTTGGGGTCTAGGTGGACCGCCTGTTGATGGCTGGCGACGGCGGCTTCGAACCGGCCCAGGTCGCGCAGCACGTTGCCCAGGTTGGAGTGGGACGACGCATTGCGCGGACGCAACGCGATGGCCCGGCGATAACAGGCGACGGCGGCCTCGGGCCGTTTGGTCGCGCGCAGTACGACGCCCAGGTTGTTATAAGCCTCGGCCATGTTGGGATTGAGGGCGAGTGCCCGGGTGTATTCCGGGATCGCATCCTGCAGGCGGCCGTTCCGCTGATGGTCGGATCCGATGGCGAACAGGCGCGCCGCTTCGCGGTCGCGCAACGCCGTGCGTTCTTCTTCAGGCAGAGAATCCCAAACTGCGCGGGCGTCGTTGACGTCCACCGGGGATTGTTCCGGGCTGGCGCTATCGTCAGCGGCCATTCATCCTCCAACATGCCGACGGATCATCGATCCGCAAATGGCATGATACGGGCGGACGCGCGGTCCGCCATCGCTTCGTCTATTCTGGCCTGGTCGCGCCCCGTTCCGGTGGTCTGCCGACAAGCCAGGAAGGTGATCAGTACCCTCTCTTCCCGGGGGCACATATTGAAGGCTCGCCCACAGAACCGCAAGCCTCGTAACCCCCGAAGATTACAAAAGAAGTCGGCGATGACAGCTGGTTGTCAGGTTCCGTTCAGACTAGTGCCAAAACGTTCTCCGGCGGCCGCCCCAGGACGGCCTTCGCGCCCTTGATGACGATCGGGCGCTCGATGCAGCGGGGATTGGCGATCATGCCCTTGATCAGGGCTTCTTCGTCCATGTCCTTGCTTAGGCCCTCTTCCTTGGCTTCCTTGGCGCGCAGAACCTCGGCCGCGGATTTGCCGAGCTTCTTCAAGATTGCCTTGAACTCGTCGGCGGTCGGCGGCGTGTCCATGTACAGCACGATTTCCGGCGCGACGCCTTTGTCTTCCAGGAGTTGAAGGGTCTGGCGCGATTTGCTGCATTTCGGATTGTGATAGATGGTGATCCCCATGGTCGGGTCCTCCCTTTGTTGATTCGGCATGCCGATCGGCAGTCGGCGGTCAGGTGTTCTCGCCCGTCGGCGTCTGGGGCGCCGGGGGTGCGAAGATTTCCGGTGCGTCCGCGTCGGGCAGACTTTCCACATAGATGGATTGGCTCGGGAACGCGAAGGCCGTGCCGGCGCCCAGGACGATATCGATGATCTTGTAGGCCAGCTTTTCCTTGATCTCCAGCCATTCGCCCCATTTCTTGGTGTTGGTGAAGCAATAGACCAGGATGTTGATCGACGAATCGCCGAAACTGTCGATCCGCACGAAGGTCGAGACCTCGGTCGCGGGTGCGAATTCGGGCGTTTCCTCGATATAGGCGGCGATTTCGTCCCGGATCTGGCGCAGCTGATCGATCGTGGTGCGGTATTCCACGCCGATCAGCCATTTGATCCGGCGATGGGTCATCGCCGAGAAATTGATGACGGCAGTGTCCGACAATTGGGAATTGGGCACCATCACCGGCGCCTTGTCGAACCGCCGGATCATGGTCGACCGGAAGCCGATGGTTTCCACCGTGCCTTCGACGACGCCGTCGACGTTGATCCAGTCGCCTTTGTGAAAGCGTTTCTCGGCAAGGATCAGCAATCCGGCGATCAGGTTCTTGAACAGATCCTGGGCACCCAGCGCCACGGCCACCCCGATCAGGCCGAAGCCCGCGATGATCGGCCCGACCTCGATCCCCCAGACCTCGAGCACCGCGGCCGCGCCGATGACGGCGACCAGGACGCGAATCGCGCGGGCCATCCATTCCACCAGTTCCGGCGAGAAAATACTGTCGAGGGCGTGCAACAGAACGCTGAGCGGCTCTATCGTGCGATAGAGCGCCCAGAAGATGGTGAAGGCGATCAGCGAGCGCACCAGGTTGGACGTCACGACGGCCATGGTGCCGTCCAGGTCCATGATCTGGAAGGCGAAGAACAAGCCCATGACGATGGGCACGAAACGGATCGGCGGTTCGGTCGTCTCGAGGATCTGATCGTCCAGCGTCCAGGACGTGCGTTTCGTCAACATCCGAAGCCAGGCCATCAGGAACCGTGTCATCAGGCCGCGCAGCATGAGGAATACGAGGAAAACCCCAAGTGCGGCGGCCAAATGGCCGACATCGACCCCGGCGACCCCGTTGCGCCAGACATCGACGACGAGATTCCAAAATTCTTCAAGGTCTTTCATATCAGTTGTTTATTGTATGTTGGGGCTGCTTGACTAGACTGTTGCCCGGAAAAACGACATCTTTTGGGTGAGTTCAGAAGCAACGAACCGCGTTGCAGCCGAGGGAAGCTGAATGGGCCTGTCCCGTATTATCGTCTTGTTGGCAGTGCTCACCACTGGGTTGTCGATGCCCGGTTTCGCATGGGCTGCCGCCTGTCTTACGCCGAAAACGCCGGGCGCGTCGGCGCCCTATAATTCGCCGCCGCGGGCAGGCGTTTTCACTTATCGGATCACCCATAATCCCCATTCGAAAACGCCGGACATCACCCATCACCGCTACCGCGTGAAATCGATCACGGGCGACAAGGTCCGCTGGTTCCGCGAACCCGTCCAGGGCAAAGGTCCCATCCAGGACGTCACGCTTTATCGTGCCTTCGCGCGAACGGCGGCGGGCGGCGGCTGGTTGTTCAATTTCGACGTCGGTCAGTTCGACAAGCTCTGGCCCCTGCAACAGGGGAATGAGGTTTCCTATCGGGCCAGCGCGACCAAGGAAGGCAAGCTGCAGTTCAATCTGACGGCCAGTTTCTGCGTCCGCGGCACGAAGACGCTGAAGCTCCTGGCCGGCGAATTCGAAGGTCACCTGATCGACATCACCATCAAGGTCGAAGACCCGCCCGCCGATCTGGGCTGGGACTTGGCGGAAATCAACGCCTGGTACGTCACCGATTTCGGGACGGCCCTGTTGATGGAAGACCGCATCACCCGCAAGGGCAAGCTGATCCTGATGCGCCGCCGTGAAGCCATGGAAGTCCCTGAGATCGGCGCTAACGCGGGTAAACAGAATGACAGCCCGCCGGCCGAACCGGCGCCGCCGAACTTCCAATTTCCCGGCCTCAACAGCCAGAAATAGACGTCACCTAACCTATTCCGCCTCGCTCAGCAGGCGGTCCAGGTCGTCCAGCGTTTCCGCTTCGATCACCCGGCGGGCGGTGTCGTAATCGAAACCGGCGCGGGCAAGGGCGGCCAAATCCTTGTCACGGCGGTCCTCCCGTACCTCGGGCGGCCGGTAGGGACCCAGGCGTCGGCGGCGCGCCAGGGCGATCGCGGCGGCCAGATCGGGGGCCGGGGTGTCCTCGGCCAGGGTTTTGATGGCGGTGTCTATGTCGTCGGCGCCGACGCCTTTCTGCATCAGCTTGAACCGGATGCCCTTGGTCGGCGTGCCCCGGCGCAGCATGTCGCCGGCCCTGGCCTCGGCATAGGCGGCGTCGTCCAACAGGCCGGACCGCTGATATCGCCGGATCAAATCTTCGACCCACTCGGCGCCTTCCTGAACGTCCGTGCCGTGGTGATGGGCCGACCGGTCGACCTTGCGCATCAGCACCCGGCGCAGGTTCTCCGCCGAGGTCGCGAAGCGCGACAGGTAGTGCAGGGCCGCGTTCTCCAGGTAGCTCTTGGATACCTTCTTTGGCCCGCGGCGGCGGCGTTTCCCGGCGTCGTCGGGGGCCGCGCCGTCCTTGGCCGTGCGTGAACGGGGTGGACTCTCCATGGCCATATCTTATAAGGACCCGGATCATGACTGACCAGATTTCCCCTGCGCCCGCTTCCGGGCCCCTGCCCATGGGCCGGGTCAATTGGACCGGGCTGAAGACGCTGTACCTGCGCGAGGTCCGGCGGTTCATCAAGGTCTATACCCAGACCCTGGTGGCGCCCCTGGTGACGACGCTGCTGTTTCTCGCCGTGTTCGCCTTGGCGCTGGGCGGCGATCACCGCACGGTCGGCGACATTCCCTTCATGACCTTTCTGGCCCCGGGTTTGGTCATGATGGCGATCACCCAGAATGCCTTCGCGAATACGTCGTCGTCGATCATGATTTCGAAGATCCAGGGAAACATCGTCGACAGCCTGATGGCCCCCCTGAATGCGCATGAACTGGTCTTCGGCTTCGCCGTTGGCGGCATGACGCGGGGGCTTTGCGTCGCCGGTGTGGTCTGGGCGGCCATGGCCGTGGTCGTCGGTTTGGGCCTGCACAATCTGTTCTTCGTGCTCTATCACGCGGCCATGGGGGCGCTGATGCTGTCGCTGTTGGGCCTGGCGGGCGGCATCTGGGCCGACAAGTTCGACCATATCGCGGCGGTGACGAACTTCGTGATCACGCCGCTGTCGTTCCTGTCCGGCACGTTCTACTCGGTTCAGAATTTGCCTCAGGGCGCGCAGGTGGCGGCCCATTTCAATCCGTTCTTCTACATGATCGACGGCATCCGGTATGGCTTCATTGGGCATGCCGACGGCAACCTATGGGCCGGTGTCGCGGTCATGGCGGCGATCAATTTGGGGCTCTGGGGTCTCTGCACCTGGATGTTCAAGACGGGCTATAAGCTGAAGGCCTGAATCCGGCGGCTCGGGCGTCGCCGAGCCGTCGCCGAACGGTCACGTTCACGCCGTTGACAAGGGGCCTGTGGATAACGATACTTCGCGGCTTTCCTGGGAAGGAAGACGGTTGAAGCTCCTGGAGAACGGGGGCTTTTTTCTGTTCTGCCTTTCCGCATCGAAACGACGAGCCATAGGAGAGCGAAATGATCAGCGCCGTCATGCCGAATTACGCGCGGACCGCTTTCGCCCTGATCAAGGGTGAAGGTATGTATGTCTGGGCGGACGACGGCCGACGTTTCCTCGACATGGGCGCGGGCATCGCCGTCAATTCGCTGGGTCATTGCCATCCCAAGATGGTCGCGGCCCTGACCGAACAGGCGCAGACCCTGTGGCATGTCTCGAACCTGTACCGCGTTGCCGGACAGGAAAAGGTGGCGGACCAGCTGGTCGCCCATTCCTTCGCCGACACCGTGTTCTTCAACAACTCGGGCGCCGAAGCCGTCGAGGCCGCGATCAAGATGGCCAGGCGCTATCACTTCGGCGAAGGCCATCCGGAAAAATTCCGGATCATCAGCTGCGAAGGGTCGTTCCACGGCCGCTCGCTGACCGATCTTGCCGCGGGTGCCAATGAAAAGCACCGCGAAGGGTTCGGCCCCATGCCCGAAGGCTTCGATCATGTGCCGTTCGACAACCTGAACGCCATGCGCGCCGCGATCACCGACGAGACGGCGGCGATCCTGGTTGAGCCGGTCCAGGGCGAGGGCGGCATCCGCACGGCCTCGGCCGGCTTCCTCAAGGGCGTGCGCGAGATCTGTGACGAATTCGGCCTGATCATGATCCTGGACGAGGTGCAGACCGGCAACGGCCGCACCGGCAAGCTGTTCGCCCATGAATGGGCCGGTGTCACCCCGGATATCCTGGCCACGGCCAAGGGTCTCGGCGGCGGCTTTCCTGTCGGCGCCGTGTTGGCGACCGAGGCGGCGGCCAAGGCGATGACGCCGGGCAGCCACGGATCGACCTTCGGCGGCACGCCGCTTGCCATGGCGGCGGTCGGCGCGATGCTGGACGTCGTTCTGGCGCCGGGTTTCCTGGCCCAGGTCGACAAGATGGCCCGCGTTCTGTGGGACAAGCTGGGCGGCGTGGTCGCCAAGTATCCGCAAGTCCTTGAAGACGTCCGCGGCCAGGGCCTGATGGTCGGCATGCGCTGCGCCGTCGAAAACGGCCTGCTGGTCGACAAGATGATCGAACACGGCGTGTTGACCGTACCCGCGGGCGAGAACGTGGTGCGCATGCTGCCGCCGATGATCATCGAAGAAAGCCATATCGACGAAGCGGTGGCGGCGCTGGACAAAAGCTGCGCCGAAATCGCCGCTGACCTCAAGACGGAGAAAACGGGATGAGCGGACCGCGCCATTTCCTGGACCTGCATAAGACAGACGGCGACACCCTGCGCCGTATCCTCGCGCGCGCCGGCGAAATGAAAAAAACCGGCAAGGCATCGCCTTCGCTGGCCGGCAAGACCCTGGTGATGATCTTCGAGAAACCGTCGACCCGCACCCGCGTGTCGTTCGAGGTCGCGATCCAGCAATTGGGCGGCCACGGCGTTCTACTGTCCGGGCATGATTCGCAACTTGGCCGAGGTGAGAGCGTGGCCGACACGGCGCGTGTGCTGTCGCGTTATTGCGACGTCATCATGATCCGCACGGACGATCCGGATAAGCTGCGCGATCTTGCCGAATACGCCACCGTGCCGGTGATCAACGGCTTGACCGACGATTCCCATCCTTGTCAGATCATGGCCGACATCATGACCTATGAGGAACACCGGGGTGATATCGCGGGCCGCACCGTGGCCTGGGCCGGCGACGGCAACAACGTCGCGGCGTCCTGGATTCACGGCGCCGCGCGCTTTGGCTACACCCTGCGCCTGGCCTGTCCCGAGCCGCTGTCGCCGAAGGCGGACCTGATGGACTGGGCCAAGAGCGAGGGGGTCGATGTGATGCTGACCCGCGACGCCGAGGAAGCCGTGGCCGACGCTGACCTGGTGGTCACCGACACCTGGGTCTCCATGGGCGATAAGGACGCGGGAACGCGCCACAATCTGCTGACACCCTACCGCGTCGACGAACGCCTGATGGCGAAGGCGCGGCCGGATGCGTTGTTCATGCATTGCCTGCCCGCCCACCGCGGCGAGGAAGTGACCGAGGCCGTCATCGACGGCCCGCAGTCCGTGATCTGGGATGAAGCGGAGAATCGCCTGCACGCGCAAAAGGGTATTCTGGCCTGGTGCTTGGGCGACGTCTGATGCGGTGCGCCGGGGCGATCCCGCGCACCTCGAAAGCGATTGACGACGATGTTTGACGAAGACGCCATCCGCGACCTGGAACGCCGGGCCGCCGACGGCTGGCCGTCGTTCAGCCAGGGATTACTCGAAGGATGGCGCCTGCGCTTTTCGGAAGGCGTCTCCCGGCGCGCCAATTCGGTTCTGGCGCTGGAGGAAACCGGCAAGAGTTCGCTTGCCGCGCGGATCGACGCGGCGGAAAAGTTTTACCGACAGCGCGGTCTGCCCTGCCGGTTCCAGATCTCCGGCGGGGTGCAACCGCGTGGACTGGATGCCGAGTTGGAGAGGCGGGGCTACGAAATCGAGGCCCGGACCCTGGTCATGACCGCGCCGGCGGCGACCGTGCTGGAGCATATGGGCCGCGCGCCGGCGCCGCGCTTTCCGGTTCGGCTGTTTTCTCATCCGACGCCGGCCTGGTTCCGCGTCTACGGCGAGGGGCTTCCGGAAGGGCGTGAACGGGGCCATCGATGCAAACTGGCCGAGGGCCTGCCCAGTCCCCGCGCCTACGCCGTGTTGGACGCCGGGGCGGAACCGGCGGCTTGCGGGGCGGCTGTCCTGTCCGACGATTGGGCATTGATCCTTTGCATGGCGACGCGCAAGGGATTTCGCCGTCGCGGCCATGCCGGGCGGGTCCTGGCGGGCCTCGCCCATTGGGCCGGAGAGGCCGGTCGCGACCGCCAGTTGTTCCTTCAGGTCGAAGTGGACAATCAACCGGCCATGGCGCTTTATCACTTGGCCGGTTTCCAAGCCGCCCATACCTATTATTATCGGACCCAGAAAACGGGCCCAGTCACCGACAACAATTTCACGGAAACCGATCCCGACCCCGACCATGCCTGATAATTCCCTTTCCCTCGATGATTTGGTGCAGCCGTTCCAGGTGGACACGCTGGGCGTCAACGGGCGCGTCGTGCGCCTGGGCCCCGTGCTCGAACAACTTGTGGCGCCGCACGATTATCCGGCGCCTGTCGCCGATCTTCTGGCCCAGACCGTGGCGCTGGCGGCGACATTGGCCAGCGTCCTGAAATTCGACGGCGTCTTCACGCTGCAGGTTCAGGGCGATGGCCCGGTCGGCCTGGTCATGGCCGATATCACCACGGCGGGTGGCATGCGCTGTTACGCGCGCTACGATGCGGATCGCTTGGCCCAGGCCGATATTTCGGGCGCACACGGCGCGCCGGTTCCGGCCCTGCTGGGATCGGGTTATCTCGCCTTCACGGTCGATCAGGGGCCGGACACGGATCGCTATCAGGGCATCACCGAATTGACCGGGGCGACGCTGGCCGATTGCGCCCATGCCTATTTCCGTCAGTCCGAACAGTTGGAGACGGCGATCCTGGTGGCGTCGAAGGGCGATCCGCTGGGGGCCGGAGCGATCATGGTCCAGCGGTTGCCGGCGGCCAAGGGCATCGCCGATGACGAGGCGGAAGAGAACTGGCGCCGTGCGGTGATCCTGATGAGCAGCCTGACCGCCGACGAATTGCTCGACCCGGAGGTCGCGACGGACCTGCTGCTCTATCGGCTTTATCATCAGGACGGCGTGCGGGTGACCGAGGGCCGCGCGGTTACTCATTCCTGCCGCTGTTCGCGGGACAAGGTCGCGACGACCTTGAAATCCTTCCCCAAGACCGAGATCGAGGACATGGCGGAAGACGGCCGCATCACCGTGACCTGCGAATTCTGCCGCACGGATTACGTCTTCGAGGCCGATCAGATCGACGCCCTTTACGACGGCGACTGACGCGCCGCGTCTGGGCGCCCGGGGCCTTGCCTTGATCCTGTCACAAGCCGACGCCAGTATGTGCGGCGCCGGGAGACGACAATTTTCAAGAGGAGACGACGACCGATGACGATCAAACGAGTCCTTTCCGCCGCGCTGACAGGGGTGTTCCTGGTTCTGGGCGCCTGCGCCACGCCGGACCCGAGCGTCACCCTGCCGGAAATCACTTTTCAGCACGCCCAGCAATTGAATTTGGACGTCGACCGGATCGAGATCGTCAACGCCTATTCGGCGCCGCTCGCCGCGCCCAATGTCGAACACAAGCTGCCGACGCCGCCGGCTCAGGCGCTGACCATTTGGGGGCGTGACCGTCTGCGGGCGGCGGGACAGGGGACCGGGCGGTTTGCCCGTCTGACCGTCGACCGGGGCAAGATCACGGAAACGCCGCTGCCGCGCACGGAAGGCATCAAGGGGGCGTTCACCACGGATCAGGCCGACCGCTACGACCTGGAAATGTCGGCGACGCTGGAAATTTTCGATGCCCGAGGTGTTCGTATGGGCCATGCCGATGCCCGCGCCACCCGCACGAAAACGACGCCTGAGGACGCCAGCCTCAATGATCTTCGCCGCACCTGGTTCGATCTGATGGAGGCGGCGTTGAAGGATTTCGACAAGGAAATGGAGAGCAACGTGCGGCGCTTCCTGGGCGGTTGGCTGCGCTGATTCGCGCGATCTTTTCTTCCCGGGCATAGGTTCTTGAACGGGCGCGGCGGCCGCCGTTCTTGACCGCTGCCCCGTCGGCATCTCACCATGCCGTTTGATTAGACGTCATCCCTTCGTCGGGAACGGGGGTGGCGCTTCCTATTCCGTTTCCGCTCGACCCGAAAGAGGACGGCTTTCTTGCTGACCTTCACCGCCGCCGTCTTCTTCCTGTTCATCACGCCGGGCCCCGGCGTGTTGTCGCTTGCCGGGGTCGGCTCGGGGTTCGGCTTCGCAGTCGGCCGCCGTTACATGATCGGCCTGTTCCTGGGCACGAATCTGGTGGCGCTGGCCGTGGTTTCGGGCCTGGCGGCGGCGGTATTGGCGGTACCTCATGTTCGCGACGTGCTGCTGTATGCCTCGGCGGCGTATCTGGGGTATCTCGCGCTGCGGATCGCGCTGGCCGGATCGAAAATCGCCTTCATGGAACGCCGAAACGCCCCCGGCATTACCGGCGGCATCATGCTGCAGACCATCAATCCCAAGGCCTATGCCGTGAACACGACGTTCTTTTCCGGCTTCGGGTTCTGGCCGGAAAGTCTGGCGATCGAACTGGCCATCAAGTTCGCGATCATGAACGCGCTTTGGGTTTGCGTGCATTTTCTCTGGCTCTGGGCCGGGGTGACTTTGCACCGCCTGGACCTGCCGGACCGGGTGCAGTTCGCGATCAATGTCGCCATGGCCGTCAGCATGTTGATCGTCGTCGTCCTGGCGGTCATCGCCCAGCAGTAATCATCATTTCCAGGCATAAGCGGGCGCTTATGCGCCTAGGAATAAGCATGGGCCCCCTCGCATGGCACGGGGTTCGATGCCATTTTTGCGGAGACGGCGCGGCCTTACGCCGCCGCGCCATGATCCGACATGAACAAAAGGAGCTTCCCATGATCCGCACTCTCACTTTCTCGGCTGTCGTGCTCGCCGGCCTCACGGGGGCTGCGCTGGCCATGGACCTGACGCCGGGGACGCGCCTGGGAACCGATGCGCCCAAGATCACCGCCGCCCTGGCCGAGCGCGGATACACTGTGCGGGAATACGAACACGACGACGGCTATATCGAGGTCAAGGTCCTGAAGGACGGCCGCCGTTGGGAGGTCAAGGTCGACCCCAAGACCGGTGAGATCATCCGGGTCGAGGCCGAGGACTGATGACCGAGACCGGGCCCGAGGGTCCCGCGGACAAATCGACGCCGCCGCCGGCGCCCGCTTGGGACCCGGTTGTCCGCCTGACCCATTGGTGCGTAGCCTTCGCGGTCGTCTTGAACGGTTTGATCGTCGAAGACGAATCGCTGATCCATATCTGGATCGGCTACGCCGCCATCGCCTGTCTGCTGCTGCGTTTCTTCTGGGGCGTCATCGGCACGGACGAGGCGCGGTTCACCAGTTTTCCCCCCAGCATCGCCGCCGCGAAGACCCATCTCGCCGATCTTCTGGCGGGCCGTCACAAGACCTATCGGTCCCACAATCCGATTGGGACATGGATGGTCTATGCCTTGTGGGGATTGCTGATCGTGGTTTCGGTGACCGGCCTGATGATGGAAAGCGAGCCGTTCCCCCCTCATGCGGACTCCGCCTTTCAAGGGTTCCTGTCGTTGTTCCAGGAGTACGAGCGCGGCCACGGCCACGGCGTCGATAAGGTGGTCGAGGAAATTCATGAAGTCGCGGCCAACATGGTATTGTTCTTGGCGATGATCCATGTCGGCGGCGTGTTTCTGGAACAGCGCCTGTCGGGCACGCGCTTGGTGCGTGCCATGATCAGCGGTGAAAAACGGGCGCGACCGACCGAATGACCGACCAATCGACCCCGCCGGTTTCGGCCCCCCGTCATAACCGGCGGATGATCGTCCTGACAGGCGTCCTGGTGTTGCAGGTGCTATGCGCCGTGTTTTTCCTGGGCGACGTGATCGAAGATTTCCGGATGGGCGGTCTTGTCCCTCATACCCTGTTCGAGGGTGCTGTTGCCTTGGTCCTGTTCTTGGGCGTCGTGTTCTGCGGCCATGAGGTCAAGCGGACGATCGAACGCAGCCGCCGCGCCGAAGCGGCCGCCTCCGCGGCATCGGGAGCCTTCGCGCAATTGATAGAGACCCGGTTCGAGGATTGGCGGCTGACCGCGTCGGAGACCGAGGTTGCGATGCTGACCCTGAAAGGATTCGACGTCGGTGAAATCGCAGGCCTGCGCAACACGGCGCAGGGGACGGTCCGTGCCCAATTGGCGCGCATCTACGCGAAATCCGGGGCGACCAATCGGTCCCAGTTCGTTTGTCTGTTCATCGACGATTTGCTGGATGCGCCGATCGCCCCCCGCCCCGGCGCCGACCGCAGGCCGGCGGAATAGCGTTGGGCGGCGGCGGGGCCGGGAAGACCAGCCCCAGCCCGGCCGATCGGGCTCAATCGTTGCTGCCGGCCAACTCGCCCAGGATGGCCCGGTCGGCGATAATGAAGCTGGTCGGTTCCAAGGCGATGGCGCCGCTGTCTTCCAGCTTCTGCAGGGCGTTGGCGACGGATTGACGGGTCGCGCCGATCATATGGGCCAATTTGGATTGGCGAACCATGCCGACACGCTTTTTTCCGTCGCTCGACGGGGCCGCATTGTCGGCGAGTTCCGAAATCAACAGCGCCAGGCGCTCCGTGGTCGTATGGGTCGCCAACGTTTGCGCCAGTTTCGAATACCGCTGTCCCTTGAAGCCCAGGGATTCGATCAGCGCCAACGCGAAAGGCGCCGATTGTTGGGCAAAGGCCTTCAGGCTGTCGTGATTCAAGTAGAGCGTGGTCACCGTGCCCAATGCCCGCGCTCCCCACATGTGTTCATGATCGCCGAAGACATAGGGTCCGCCGACGAAATCGCCCGCCTGCCAGGTGCCCAGGATCAATTCCCGACCGCCCGCACTTTCGAACAGGCTTTCGACCGTGCCGCCGGTAATGATGTGAATGCCGTTGGCCTTTTCGCCCTGACGGATCAGCATTTCGCGATTGGCGTATCTCCGGGTCGCGGCGCGTTGAACGGCTTCGCGCTTGGTGTCCGCGTCCAGAATGTTCAAAAGATAGCGGCCGGATTCCGGCACGCGGTCGTCTTGCCCAACATTCGGCATGGGGCGAGCCTTTTCCCTGAAGGACGTAGGCCGGTTCGCGCCGGCGCGCGCAACCGCAGTAGATCGCATCCGGTTCATTCTGGCAATTCCTTCCGGGGTGGGGCCGGGACGGCAAAACCCGCCCGCCGGCTTTTGTGTCCGACGGGCGGGATCGCGGTGCTTTCGACGCGGGTGACTATTCGACGATCGCTTCCAGGTAGTCTGGGCGCATGAAGTCGGAGAATTGTTCCCGGGTCATCTGTTTCGGCAGACGCTCCTGTTCGACCAGGAAGGCGGAGGTTGACAGTAGGGTTTCGACGAAGCCGGATTTGGCCTTGGTCGCCGCCGTGCCGAGATACTGGCCGGTCAACTGTTTCGAACAGGGGACCATTTCCGTACCCTTCATCATGCGGGTCGCGTCGGCTAGGGGCAGTTCCAGTTCCTTGGCGATGATTTCAGCGGTCTTGGCGGGGTTCTTGAGCCAGAAATCGATGCCCGCGCATTCGGCCTTCAGGAACTTCTTCACGTAGTCCGGATACTTGGCGGCGAAGTCGTCCATGACGATGCCGACATCCCAGGTTGGATAGCCGCGCGACGCCATGATGCCCGAGGTCATGAAGATATGCCCGCCGTCCTTCACGGCCTTGTTCAGGTTGGGCTCCCAAAACCAGGCGGCGTCGATGTCGCCGCGCGACCAGGCGACGGCGATGTCGTTGGGGCGCAGGTCCAGGATCTTCATCGATGCGGGATCCATGCCTTCGTCGGCCAGCGCCTTCAGCAACAGATAGTGCGTGGTCGATCCGAAGGGGGCGGCCAGGGTTTTGCCCTTCAGGTCCTTGAAGCTTTTGATCCCGGCAGCCGTGCGGACGGCCATGGCCTCCACGTAGTCCAGCATGTTCAGGACCATGATGCCTTGGATCGGCAGGCCCCGGGTCACGCCGATCGCTGTCGGCGGATTGCCCAGTCCGCCAAAGTCGACCTGATCGGCCGCAATCGCACGCAGCATGTCGCCGCCCCCGCCGACTTTGATGTATTTGACATCCACGCCGGGCATTTCCTTTTGCACCAGGCCGAGGGATTTGGTCACCAATTGGGCGTTGACCAGGTTCAGGTATCCGACCGTCACCGTCTTCGGTGCCTCGGCCATGGCTGCCGACGCGAGGCCGGCGGAGACGGCAAGCGCCGTCAGAGTTTTCGTGAAGAGTTTCATGGTCAGGTTCCTTTCGTCTCCCTGTGTCGAATTGTTCTGTCGGGTGCTTTCCATCCCGGCGTTTCTTTTCTTTACGGCACGCTTCTTTGGCGGCGCGTCCAAGGCATGAGCAGACGCCCGATCAGGCGCATGGTGAAATCCAATGCCACGCCGGTCAGGCCCAGCACGATCAGGCCCATGATCACGACGTCGCTCAGCAGGAATTTGGCGGCATCCCAGATCATCCAGCCGATGCCCGCCGTGGCGGCGACGATTTCGGCGGCGACCAGGACCGTGTAGACGAAGCCCAGGGAAATTCGCATGCCGGTCAGGATGATCGGCCCGGCACCGGGCAGATAGACCTGCCAAAGCAGTTGCCGGCGCGAGGCGCCCAGCGACCGGGCGGCGCGCACGTAAATCGGATCGATCTGGGTCACCGCCTGAATGGTCGCGATGATGATTCCAGGCAGACCCGCCAGAAACAGCAGCGCCAGCTTCGATTCCTCACCGATACCCAGCCACATCACCAGCAGGGTGTAGAGCCCCAGCGGCGGTAGCGGACGGTAGAATTCGATGGCCGGGCTGAACACCGCATGGGCCGACCGTGAGACACCCATCAGAATGCCCAGCGGGATGCCGACCAGGCAGGCCAGGCCGAACCCGGCCATGATGCGGTAGAGACTGACACCGACGTGTTCCAACAGGGTCGATCCCTGGTACCCGCGCGTCGCGACCTTGATGAAGGATTTGAAGACCGCCTCGGGATGGGGAAGGAACAGTTCGTTGGCCAGCCCGAATTCGGTCACGAGGAACCAGGCGCCGATCATGCAAGCGACGGAGCCGAGCGTCATCCATTGATAGCGCGTCGGCGGGCCGATCCGGCGGTACCAGGGTGAGGTCTCGGGGCTGTCGACGGTATCCGTCATGTCGGTTCCTTCATGTCAGTCCCGCAGGCCCAGGATGTCCATGATCGCAAGTGCGTAGATCTTTGCCGCGGCGACCGATTTGGTGACGGAAATGGCTTCGTTGACCGGTGCCCAGCCATCCTCGCCCGGCCCGAAGGTCACCGCGTTCATGCCCGCTTCGCGGAACCGGATGGTGTCGTTGAAGGCGTTCTTGCGGTTGATGCGCGGCTCGCCGCCCAACAACCGGCCATAGGCCTTGCGGATCGAAACGCAGGGTTGTTCGTCGGCGCCGACGGCCTTGGTCGCTTCGACGAACAATGATCCGGGCACTTGGCGGGACGAGAACGAAACCGAGTTCCGCCCGCCCAGGACACTGCCCAGCACCCCGTCGATATCGCCCAGGATGCTTTCCATTGTCATCCCCGGCACGATGCCGACGACCGCCAGGGTCAAGACGCAGTCGTCCGGCGAGAACTGCATCTCGCCGGGCAGGCCGCCGCGGATGCGGACGACCGACAGGCAGGGCGGCGTGTTGCCCATCAGTTCCGTCACCTCGTGGGTGAAGGTCATGTCGCTCAGGCGTGGGATCAGTTCCGCCGCCAGCGAGATCGCATTGACGCCCGTGTCCGGCCGCCAGATGTGCGACTTGATGCCGGTCAGGGCGACCTCGACCAGGCAATGGCCCGAGTTTGCGACCGAGATGTTCATGCCCCATTCCGGGCTTTCGCCGCCCCAGGCGGTGGGTTCGGCGGTGATCGAATAGTCGGCTTTCAGGCCGACTTCCTGAGCCATGAAGATCGACCCATGGGTGCCGTCTTTTTCCTCGTCCACGGTGTAGCAGCAGATCAATTCGCCGTTCAGCGCGACACCTTCCTCGACCAGGGCCTGAACGGCCAGAACAGAGGCCGCCAGGTTGCCGCGCGTGTCCGAGGTCCCCCGTGCGTAAAGCCAGTCTCCGTGGCGCGTCGCCTTGAACGGGTCGCCGTCGCATTTATCCCATTTCTCCGGCTCGACCGCCGGATAGGTGTCCAGGTGGTCGTTGATCATCAGCGTCGGTCCGCCGTCCGGCCCGGCCAGCCGACCGACCACGTTGGGCCGATGGGGCACGGCTTCGTATTTCTCGACCGACATGCCCATGGCTTCCAACTTCCCCGCGATCAACAGGGCGATCGCTTCCTCCTCGCCGGACGGCAGGTCCGGGTCCAGGGGATTGCCGGACCGGGGCTGTCCGGTCCGCACCATTTCGGTCGTCAGGTCCTGCCAACGGGCTTCGGTGATCCGCGCCAGGACGCGGGATTCGAGCGGCGAAA
The DNA here is from genome assembly GCA_913030825.1 of uncultured Rhodospirillaceae bacterium. Classification (GTDB taxonomy): domain Bacteria; phylum Pseudomonadota; class Alphaproteobacteria; order Rhodospirillales; family Casp-alpha2; genus UBA1479. The sequence continues at coordinate 76,745 of CAJWCU010000001.1, forward strand.
GGTCGGGGGCTATTGTCTGTTCCATGTTGTTTCCGGCGATGATTGGGAAGGAGCGGCCCTTCGGCGGACCGTGGCGTCTTGGGCTGTCAATTGCAGGGGGTGTGCCAAGGGCACGGGATGTCGGTCGGGCCCGTCCCTGGAGGCGTCAAAAATTTCTCAACTATTTGAAATATCTTGTGTTTTTATATGTTCGCCGACGCGGTCGACGGGCTGTGCCGCAGGGTAAATTTTTGCGCTGCAGCATGCATTTGTGCGAATAATGGGCAGGCGAGGCCATTCTGCTTTGCGGTGGAGCAGCGGCCCGGGATATCCGTCGAATTTTGGCCTTTCATCGGATGAAAGGGGCCTGGAGCCTTGTTTTAAAAGGGAAACAGACGCGCCGCTGGCCGGGCCCGTCTTTTTTCGGCGCCGTGGCTAATTCCGCCAGAACGCCCGGGTGAACAGCACGATCACCGTGAACAATTCCAGTCGCCCCAACAGCATACCGATCGACATCAGCCATTTTGCGCCGTCGGGAATGTCGGCGAAGGTTGCGGAGGGGCCGGTCTCGCCCAGGGCAGGGCCGACGTTGGCGATTGCCGTCGCGGCCGAGGAAAAGGCCGTCACGAAATCGAGGCCCAGGAAGCCCAGGCCCAAGGCCAGCACGGTAAAGCCCAAGAACCAGACGAAGAAGAACGACAGGACCGAGATGATGACCTCGTCGGAAATCGGCTGCTTGTTGTAGTAGGGGATGAACACGCCGTGCGGGTGCAGGAGATGGCGCAGCTGCGTCTGACAGGCGGCATAGAGGATCTGAAACCGGAAGACCTTGATGCCGCAGGTCGTCGATCCGGCGCAGCCGCCGATGAACATGATGAAGAAGAAAATCGGCAGGGCGAAATGGCCCCAGACGGAATAGTCGTCCGTGGCGTAACCGGTACCGGTGATGATCGAGATGGTGTTGAAGGTCGCGAGCCGCATGGAATGCAGCGGCGCCTTGCCGTGATCCAGCCAAAGCCATAGCGCCGTGACGATGATCACGACGACGACCGTCGTCAGGAACCATTGCACCTGCGGGTCGCGCGGCACGGCCATGAACTGGCCCTGCAGCATGCGGACGTACAGGATGAAGGGCAGGGCGCCGACGATCATGCCGGCGGAGGCCAGATAATCGATCGCCGTGCTGTCGAAAAAGGCCATCGACAGGTCATGGGTCGAGAACCCGCCGGTCGCGATGGTCGTCATGGCATGGGCGACGGCGTCGAATCCGCTCATCCCGGCGAGCCAGAACCCACCTGCCCAGACCATGGTCAGGAACAGATAGATCACACCGATGGTGCTGGCGATCTGGGCGGCGCGGGGCATCGCTTTTTCCGCCGACTGGTCAGAACTTTCCATGCGGAACAGCTGCATCCCGCCGACCTTGAGGACCGGCAGAATGGCAATCGCCATGACGATGATCCCGATCCCGCCCAGCCATTGCAGCAGCGACCGCCAGAGGAGAATTCCGGGCGGCAGGCCGTCCAGGTTGGTGAGGATCGTCGACCCCGTGGTCGTCAGGCCGGACATGGCTTCGAAAAAGGCGTCGGTGAAGCTGAGATCCCGTTCCGAGAACATGAAGGGGAAGGAGGCGAAGACCGTCAAGGAGACCCAGGTCATGGTCGTCATCACGAAGGCCTGACGGATCGACAGGGTCCGCACCCCGGTCGCCGACGTCAGGGCCATGGCGACACCCAGGAACAGCGTCACCGCCGCCGAGGCGGCGAAGACCTCCCAGTCGGGATTGCCCTGAAAGGCGTCGACCACCGCAGGCACGCACATGACAAGCGCAAGCGTCGCCAACAGCGTGCCGACAATCATCAGAATGGGGCGGAAATCCATGCCTTCCCTCGTTCGGTCCCGTCCGGGAAACGAGATTTAGAGCATTTTGCGTAAAGAAGGAACTAACCGACGCGCCGGGGCCTTCATCGCAACGGGCGGTCGGTGGCCGCGCCCTCGGCGGGTTAATGCCCGATCATCGCCAGGAATTCGCGCCGCGTCGTCGGATCGTCGCGGAACGCGCCCAGCATGCGCGAGGTCACCATGGTCACCCCCGGCTTGTTGACGCCGCGCGTCGTCATGCATTGGTGGGCGGCCTCGATCACCACGGCGACGCCCTTGGGCTCCAGCACCTCGTTGATGGTGTTGGCAACCTGGGCCGTCAGCTTTTCCTGGATCTGCAACCGCTTGGCATAGGTCTCGACGACCCGCGCCAGCTTGGAAATGCCGACCACTCGCCGGTGCGGCAGATAGGCGACATGGGCGACGCCGATGATCGGCACCATGTGGTGTTCGCAATGGCTTTCCAGGCGGATATCCTTCAGCACGACGATCTCGTCGTAACCGTCCGTTTCCTCGAAGGTGCGCTGGAGCATTTCCGTCGGATCGGCGGCATAGCCGGCGAAGAATTCCTCATAGGCCTTGGCAACCCGTTTCGGGGTGTCGATCAGACCCTCGCGGGTGGGGTCGTCCCCAGCCCAGCGCAAAAGCGTGCGCACGGCTTCTTCGGCCTCGTCGCGGGTCGGTTTGGCGGCGGCCGCGATGGCGGCCTGCTCGGCCAGATTGGCCACGGTCAGATGTTTCTTGGCGGTCACGATCGGTGTTCCCGGTCCTGTTGATGTTTGGTTTGGTGTGGCGTCAGTTCAGGTTGACGCGTTCGTGGGGGCTGTCCAACGAGAAGGCCGGCACGGCGACGTCGAAATAATTGCCGTCCTGGGTCTCCATCTCATAAGCGCCCATCATCATGCCCGACGGCGTCGCAAGTGGCGTGCCGCTGGTGTATTCGAAGGCATCGCCGGGCGTCAGCACCGGCTGTTCGCCGACCACGCCCTCGCCGCGAACCTCGTGCGACGTGCCCAGCGCATCGGTGATCCGCCAATAGCGGTTGATCAGTTGAACGGTCTCGGCACCCTGGTTCTCGATGCGTACCGTATAGGCCCAGACATAGCGGTGATCCTCGGGCGAGGACTGATCCGGGAGATACTGTGGTTCCACGCTGACCTGGATGCCACGGGTCGTTTCGGAATAGCTGTGAGATTTGGTGGTCATGATCCGTCGTCGTTTTTCGCCGCGGCAATGGGCCGCGTTTCCCTAGTTTAGCCCCGGATATGGGGGGTCTGTCCACCAAGGCCAAGGGTTAGTTTCCCGTCGGGTGTCCGATTGGTCGCGGGCAGCACCCCGGATTCTTCTTGAATCCGCCGATGGGAAGGATACCCTTTAACCATAAATCGGAAATCGAAGGCCGGTGAACGGCCCCTTCCTGCGACTTCGAAACGAACGCAACTGGGAGGCAACGATGACCAAATCAGACAGCCGGCCCCGCGTCGCGGCGCTGGTCGGCCCATACTTGAGCGGGAAGACATCCCTCCTCGAAGAAATCCTAAGGCAATGTGGCGCCCTCGACCGCAAGGGATCGGTCAAGGACGGCAACATGGTGGGCGACGCCACGCCGGAAGCCCGCGCCCGGCAAATGACCACGGAAATGAACATCGCCAGCATCGATTACCTGGGCGATCCCTGGACCTTCATCGACTGTCCCGGCTCCCTCGACATGCTGCAGGACGCCCATAACGGCCTGCTGATCGCCGATGCCGCCGTGGTTGTCTGCGAGCCCGGGCGTGACCGGGCGTTGACCGTCGCCCCCATCCTCAAGTTCCTCGACCGCCATCAAATTCCGCACGTCATCTTCATCAACAAGATGGACACGGCCGAAGCCAGCGTCGCCGAAACTCTGGAAGCCCTGCAGGGGCTCTCGGACAGTCCCCTAGTCCTTCGGGAAATCCCGCTGCGCGACGGCGGCGAGGACGTCACAGGTCATGTCGATCTGGTGTCGGAGCGGGCCTTTCGATGGCAGGAAGGCAAGCCGTCGGAACTGATCGAATTGCCGGAAAGCGTCAAGGGCCGCGAGGAAGCGGCGCGCACGGAGCTGCTGGAAAGCCTGGCGGATTTCGACGATGCGCTGTTGGAACAGTTGTTGGAAGACGTGGTGCCGCAGACCGGCGACGTGTTCGAACATATGACCAAGGTGCTGCAGGACGCCGCCATGGTGCCGGTGTTCTTCGGCTCGGCCGAGCACGGCAACGGCGTGCGGCGCTTGTTGAAGGCCTTGCGCCACGAAGCGCCGGGGCCCGAGGTCACCGCCGAACGCCTGGGCGAGCCCGTTTCGGGGGAAGCGGCGGCGCGGGTCTTCAAGACGCTCCATGCGGGGCACGCCGGGAAGCTCTCGTTCGCCCGCGTCTGGACCGGCGAGATCGCCGACGGCATGACGACGTCTCAGGGCCGGGTCTCCGGCCTGTCTAAGGCGATGGGCCAGAAGATGGACAAGGTCGCGAAGGCCGGTCCCGGCGCGGTCGTCGCCCTGGGCCGGATGGAGGATGTGCAGACGGGCGATCTCGTCTCGGCCTCCGGCAATGCCCAGGGCATGGAATGGCCGGCGGCCCTGGCGCCGTTGTTCGCGCTCGCCGTCCATGCGGCGGACCGGAGCGACGAGGTCAAAATGTCCGGTGCGCTTGCCAAAATTATCGAGGAAGACCCCTCGATCTCTCACGACAGCAATCCGGATACGGGGGAAATGCTGCTATGGGGCCAGGGCGAAATGCATTTGATGATCGCCCTCGACAAAATGCAGAGCAAGTTCAACGTCGAGGTCAAAAGCGACCGGCCGCAGGTGCCGTATAAGGAGACGATCCGTAAGTCGACCAGCCAGCATTCCCGGCACAAAAAGCAGTCGGGCGGGCATGGTGAATTCGGCGACGTGCATCTGGATATCAAGCCGCTGGGGCGGGGCGAAGGCTTCGCCTTCGGCGACACCATCACCGGCGGCGCCGTGCCGAAACAGTACATTCCGGCCGTCGAAGCCGGGGTGCGAGAGTATCTTTCGCGGGGACCGTTGGGCTTTCCCGTGGTCGATATCTCGGTGACGCTCACCGACGGTCAGCACCACAATGTGGACTCGTCGGACATGGCCTTCCGCAAGGCCGCCCAGCAGGCCATGCGCGAAGGCATGCCCAACTGTCAGCCGGTGTTGCTGGAGCCCGTCTGCAAGGTCGCGGTCTCGCTGCCTGCCGAATTCACGTCGCGGATTCAGCGCCTGGCGGCGGGGCGCCGCGGCCAGATCATGGGCTTCGAAAACAAGCCCGGCTGGGACGGTTGGGACGAGGTCGAGGTGCAATTGCCGCAATCGGAAATGCACGACTTGGTGGTTGAACTGCGCTCCATGACCATGGGCGTCGGAACCTTTGAATGGGAATTCGACCACCTGCAGGAACTGCAAGGCAAGGAAGCGGACCAAGTGGTCGCCATGCGGGCCCAGGCGGCGGAATAGTCAGCCCCGCAGGACGGGCCGGCCCGGTACGTTCTCTCCAAAAAAAAACGGCTGGAACCAAAGGTTCCAGCCGAGTTTGACAGGGAGGCTTCACGTCTGGGAGACGCAGGGGCCGCTACCTGGGGGGCCAGGGGGCGGTCCCGATGCCGGATAACCTCCGGCGGGGTGGCCCATTCGGGCCAGAAACTCTGGTGTCGCGCTGTCCGCTGCACTGCGTCATCAACGCGACACGGGTTATATATGTGCACCTGCGTGGTATACCACTCATAAACGTGCATTCCTGATATGCGTTTTGCGCATGGCTTAGGGTTTGCCCTGCGTTTATTGCAATCAGATGACACCTAAAGGTTGTCTGCCGTCCGTGAAAGCGCGGATTGGGGGGGCTTTCAGGTCGTTCGGCTTAGAACTGATCGGGGTTCAGGCGGCTGACCAGGAAATCGCGGAACACGACGATGCGCTTCGAATTGCGCAATTCCTCGGGATAGACGAAATAGGCCTCGATCGAGGGGCCGCGCAGTTCCGGCAGGACTTCCTTCAGGTTGGTCGCCTCTCGGCTCATGTAATCGGGTAGGGCCCCGATGCCCAGGCCGGATTGCACGGCACGATAAATGCCGTAGATCGAATTGACCCGCAGCACCGGCGTGCGTGTCGTCCCCGGCTTGGCCCCGGCGGACAGCAGCCAATTCAGGTTTTCCACGGGCGGGCGGGCGTCGTCGCCGTAGACGACCAAGTCGTGGTCGTCCAGGTCCTTGGGTTTCGCCGGCGTGCCGTGGGCCTTCAGATATTCGGCCGAGGAAAAGACATGGTAGTGCATGGTCATCAGGTAGCGCTGGATCAGGTCCGGCTGCTTCGGCGGGGCCAAGCGGATCGCCACATCGGCCTGGCGCATGCCCAGGTCCAATTCCGTATCGGCGAGGATCAGCGTGATGTCGATATCGGGATACAAGGTCTTGAACTCGCGCATGCGCGGCGTCAGCCAGATCGATCCGAAGGCGACCGTGGTCGTCACTTTCAAGGATCCCTGAGCGGAATCCTTGTAATCCGCGATCTGGGCCTCGGTCATGGCCAGCTTGGCGAAGACGTCGTGCGCCGTGCGGAACAGCAATTCGCCCTGTTCCGTCAGGATCAGGCCCCGCGCGTGGCGGTGGAACAACGGTACCTTGAGGCTTTCTTCAAGCGCCGAGACCTGGCGGCTCACGGCGGATTGACTGAGGTGCAGCTCCTCGCCCGCATGGGTGAAACTGCCCGCCTCGGCGACGGCGTGAAAGACGCGTAGTTTGTCCCAATCCATGGGAAGCCCCCTGGGGCCTTGCCCCCGATCGGCCCGGCCCGGTTTTTCTCGGAGCGAGCCTTTCTGCCTTTGGTCGCGGTCTATTCGGCGGCGGCCTGCGTCGCGTCCATCGCCGCCAGGAAGTGTTCGGCCTCCAGCGCCGCCATGCAGCCCGTGCCAGCGGCGGTCACGGCCTGACGGAAGACCTTGTCCTGCACGTCGCCGGCGGCATAGACGCCGTCGATGTTGGTCTTGGTGCTGTCCGGCTTGGTGATGAGATAGCCTTCGTCGTCCATGGTCAGCTGGCCCTGGAACAGCTTGGTGTTCGGATCGTGGCCGATGGCGATGAACACGCCGTCGACGGCACGTTCCGTGACCTCGCCGGTCTTCGCATTCTTCAACTTCATACCGGTGACACCGGCGCCGCCTTCGGCGCCGAGGACTTCGTCAAGCACGGTGTCCCACAGAACCTCGACCTTGTCGTTCTTGAACAGGCGGTCCTGCATGATCTTCTCGGCGCGCAGCTCGTCCCGGCGGTGAACCAGCGTCACCTTGGATGCGAAATTGGTCAGGAACAGGGCCTCTTCCACGGCCGTGTTGCCGCCGCCGATCACGGCGACTTCCTTGCCCCGGTAGAAGAAGCCGTCGCAAGTCGCGCAGGCCGACACGCCGAAGCCCATGAATTTCTCTTCCGACGGCAGGCCCAGCCAGCGGGCGGAAGCGCCCGTCGCGATGACCACCGTGTCGCCGGTGTAAACGGTGCCGCTGTCGCCCACGGCGCGGAACGGCCGCACGTTCAGGTCGACTTCCATGATCGTGTCCTCGACCATGTCCGTACCGACGTTCTTGGCCTGCTCGTACATCTGTTCCATCAGCCAGGGGCCCTGGATCGGTTCGGCGAACCCGGGAAAGTTCTCGACTTCCGTGGTGATCGTCAACTGACCGCCCGGTTGCAGCCCGCGCACCAGCAGCGGCTCCAGATTGGCGCGCGCGGCATAGACGGCGGCCGTGTATCCGGCGGCACCGGAGCCGATGATCAGGACTTTGGAATGGCGGGTGGCGTCGGCAGAATTGGGCATGTCGGGATTCCTTGAAGAAACGCGGATACGAAGAGGCTCCAGGTGACGTCTGCCCAGGGTCACGTCGAGAGCGCCTAACATAAGAGGGCCCCGCGCCGGGCGCAAGCGTCGGGACCCCGTGAATTCGCGTTGAAAGACCGTGCGGAATAGCTTTGGCGCGGGCCCGCGATGGCGGGTTTCCGCCGCTCCCGTGACGGGGCTTTCCCCGGGGGGCGTTATAATATAATTTCGCAACAAAATTTCGCCCAGCACGGGGAAGGGGAAAGCTTCATGCAACGCGTGAAACTGGACAAGATTGACCGGCGTATCCTGCGCGACCTGCAGGCCGACGGCCGCATGACCAATGTGGAGTTGTCGAAACGCGCCGGAATTTCGGCGCCGCCCTGCCTGCGCCGGGTGCGTGCGCTGGAGGAAGCGGGGTTCATCCGCGGCTATCATGCGGACCTGGAGCCCAAGATGCTGGGCTACAACGTCACCGTCTTCGCCCAGGTCGGCCTCAATTCCCAGGCCGAACACGACCTGGACGCCTTCGAGGACGCCGTCCGCGCCTGGCCCCAGGTGCGCGAATGCCACATGCTGGCCGGCGAGACGGATTTCCTGTTGAAGGTCGTGGCTGCCGATTGGGACGCCTATCAGGATTTCCTGACGACCAAACTGACCGCCGCACCCAACGTCAGCCACGTCAAATCGGCGCTGTCGATCCGCGCCTCCAAGGCGCAGCCGGGCGTGCCCGTCGATGTCGACGTGCCCGACGAGGAAGCGGTCTAGCTTCTCTTTTCGATTACAGGTCCAGCCGGTAGCGGGCCCGCACGCCCTCGGCCCAGGTCATGCCATGGCCGGGCGCATCGGGCATCGTCATTGCGCCGTTCACCGTTTTTGCCTGAATGTCGAACAGCGGCTCCAGCAGGGGAAAATCCTCCAGCCAGGTCACGTTCGGTTGGGTTGATGCCAGGTGCACGAACAACGACGGCAGAAAATGCGGCGCTATCGAGATGCCGAAATTCTCCGCCGTGCGCGCTGCCGCCAGGCAGGGCGTCATCCCGCCCATCATCGCCAGGTCCGGCTGCAGGATATGAAGGCCACCCGAGGTCAGGTAGGGCATGATCTCGGCCACGCCCTGAAGGTGTTCGCCCGTCGCAACGGCCGTCCCCGTGGCCGTCGCGGCCAGGCGGGCATAGGCCGTCGTGTCCGCCGCCGGCATCGGTTCCTCCAGCCAGAGACAGCCTGCATCGGCACAGGCGGCCAGCAGGTTCATGGCGCCTGCCAGGTCGCATTTCTCGTTTACGTCGGCCATCAGGCGGATGTGGTCCGGCAGAGCGTTGCGCACGGCCTTCATCTTCGCGCCGTCCGCAGCGCCGCCGGACAGGCGCGGCTTGACCCCCGCAAATCCTCGATCCACATGTGCCAGGGCAATGTCGCGGGTTTCTTCCGGCCCATGATCGGGCCGGTAGCCGCCGGACCCATAGACGGGCATCGACCGCGCGGCACCCCCCATGGCGATGCCGAGCGGTACATTCAGGCGCTTGGCAAGCAGGTCCCAGGCCGCGACGTCAATCGCCGCCATGGCCAGATTATGCGCCCCCCGGCCGATCCGATTGAGCGCCGCCGCCATGTGCCGCCAGAGGGCTTCGGGCGTGTCGGCCCGCTGTCCCACGACGCGAGGTTCTAGAAGGTCCCGCGCGGCGGCCAGGACGACAGCCGAGCCGCCGCGGATACAATAGCTGAACCCCGTGCCGGTGGCCCCGTCGCTGTCGGTCAGGTCGACTGCAAGCACGTCGATCTGCGCGACGCCGGACCCGCCGACGGGCCGGTCCAGGGGAAGGCGAAGCAGTTCAGCCGTGGCGTTGGTGATCGTCGTCATTTGGCCATGTCGTCCAATATCTGTTGCGCGATTTCCGATCCCAGCGCCTTGGCGCGGGTGATGGCGACCATGCCCTGGCTCCGGCTGGGCTCGGTCCCCCGGCCGTCGAGATATGCGCGGCCAACCATGGCCAGGGCGTCCGCATGCCCTTGTTCGGCGGCTTTCTTGTACCAGGCGAAGGCGGCTTTGGGGTCGGCTTTCACACCGTCCCCCTGGTCCAGCCTGCGGGCAATTTCAAATTGCGCCGCACCATGCCCCCGATCGGCGGCGCGGCGGAACGCGGCGGCCGCCACTTCGGGCAGGCGCGGCACGCCATGGCCCCGGGCGAACGAACCGCCAATCCGGAAATAGGCCGTCGCTTCGTCGATGGATTGGGATTTGGCTTCCGCCGCGACCAGATCGTCCAGGCCGTCCAGCGCCTTCACCGCGACGGCCTGCTTCATTTCCTGGGCCCGGGGTTGCCCCCGCGCCGCCGCCCGCGACAACAGCCGGTAGCCCTTCACCGCGTCCTGCTCGACCCCCACGCCACGCATGTAGAACCAGCCGAGCATCGTGGTCGCGTACAAATGCCCCTGATCGGCGGCCCGCCCGTACCAATCGGCGGCGGCGTCCAGGTCCGCCTCCGTGCCCTGGCCGCGCGCGTACATCCCGGCGATCAGGGCCTGGGCCTCGGCGTCACCCGCTTCGGCGGCCGGGGTTAGTTCTGAAAAGGCGGTGGTGAAATCACCGCTGTTATAGGCGGTCTGGGCTTCGAGCAATCCGGCATGACCGGTTGCCGGTACGGCGAACCAAATCCATGCCGCGAGACAAAGGTGGCGCCACGTCATCATGATGAAAATCGGGCCAGGTCTTGGGCGACGGCCTCGACGACCGAGGCCCATTCGCGGCTGTCGTTCTGGCGGTATAGTCGGGCGGTCGGATACCAGGGGCTGTCGCTGCGCCCGGTCAACCATCGCCAATCATTGCCGCGCGGCAGCATCACCCAACATGGCTTGCCCAAGGCCCCGGCCAGATGCGCGACTGCGGTATCGACGGTGACGACGAGATCGAGGCATGCGATCAGCGCCGCCGTATCGGCGAAGTCGCCCAAGCCGTCGGAGGCATCCAGCAGGGGGCCGGGGAGGGGAATATCTTCAGGGGCGTACTCTTTCTGCAGGCTGACCCAGGAAACGTCAGGCCGAGCGAATAACGGGGCGAGGTCCGGCAACGGCACCGACCGCCTGGCACTGCCGCGTTTCTCGGCCAAGGCGCGCCACGCCAATCCGACCAGAGGCCCGGGCCGGGCGGCAAGCCGTTTGCTCCACTGGGGGTCGTCCCCAGCCGTCAGGTAAGATGTCGGTCCCGGCAGGGCGTCCAGCCCAATGCCCAGCACGCGGGCCAGACTCATCATGGGCAGGCGCAGCTCGTGGGGCGGGGGCGGCTGATCCTGGCGCGAAACGTCATAGTCGCCGCCCTGTTCCGCGAATAGGCGGTACAGGGGCGCCGGCACGTCGGCGATAACCGGCCCCCCTCTGCCTGCCGCCATCGACAGAAACCGGGCAAATTGGATCGTATCGCCCATGCCCTGTTCGGCATAGACCAACAACCGCCGCCCATCCAACGGCCCGCCGTCCCAAAGGGGCGTCGTCAGGTCGCCGCGCTGCGTCAGTTTGGCGGCCAAGCGCCAGCGTGCCTCATAAGCGTTCCACCCTTCGACGTATTTTCCAGCAAGCAGCAGGGCCTGTCCCTTGTGCACTTCCGACGCGGCATCGGCCGGGTCTACGGCCAAGGCGCGGTCATAGGCGGCAATGGCTTCATCCGGGCGCTGCTGGTCAAGCAGGGCGTTGCCTAAATTGTGCCAGGGCGCGGAAATACCGGGGTCGGCGTCGGCGGCGCGGGAGAAAACGGCTTCGGCCTGGTCCGGGCGGTTCAAATCTATCAAACAGAGGCCGAGATCGTTGAGGGTCGCGACCGTGGGCTGGGCCGCGGCCAGTTGTTCAAGCAAAGGCAGGGCGTCCGCATCCCGGTTCTGGTGCCGCAAACTCCGGGCTAGAGTCCCCAATACCTGCGCTGATTGCGGGTTCAAGGCCAGAGCCTGCCGGGCGTGGGTCTCTGCCTCTTCGAATGCATCCTGTTGCAACAGGGCGATCGCGAAATTTTGCTGAAAGGCGGGGTCTTGGGCATGGGCGTCGGCGGCCCGGCGAAACAGCGGCAGCGCCGCGGCCGAATTCCCCTGGGATAAATACACGGTTGCCCTGAAGGAATTGGCCAGAGGGTGATCGGGCACCAGGGCGAGAACCTCGTCCAGGTGTCGCGCGGCTTCGTCAATGCGCGATTGCCTCAGCTCGCTGATGGCCTGGGCAAGTAGCTTCTCCGAATCGTCCATGCCTGGATCAAACGGCAACCGGCGCGGAAATGCAATTCCCGCGCCGGGCTCAATGCCTTGTTCGTTCAGGGCAGCGTCAGCTCAGGTTCGCGCAGGCCCGCTGAATGCGCTGGCAGGCGTCTTCCAGAACGTCGGTCGCCGTGGCGTAGGAGATGCGGAAATAGGGCTCCAGGCCGAACGCGGCCCCCTGCACGGCGGCGACGCCTTCGGATTCCAGAATATAGGTGACGAAGTCTTCGTCGTTCTGGATCACCTTGCCGTCGGGCGTCTTCTTGCCGATCGTGCCTTCGCAGGACGGATAGACGTAGAACGCCCCTTCCGGCGTGGCGCAGCTCAGGCCGTTGGCCTGGTTCAGCATGCTGACGACCAGGTCGCGGCGTTCCTTGAAGATCTTGTTGTTGGCTTCGATGAAGTCCTGCGGACCGTTGAGCGCCGCCACGGCGGCGGCTTGGCTAACCGCGGCCGTATGGGTGATGCCCTGGGACTGGACCATCGACATGGCCTTCACCAGTTCTTTCGGCGCACCGCAATAGCCGACGCGCCAGCCGGTCATGCAATAGGCCTTGGACATGCCGTTCATGGTCACCGTGCGGTCGTAGAGCTTGGGTTCGACCTGAGCCATGGTGGTGAACTTGAAGCCGTCGTAGACCAGCTTTTCATAAATATCGTCGGAGAAGATCCAGACATGCGGGTGCTTCAACAGCACCTCTGCCAGGGCCTTGATCTCGGCTTCCGTATAGGCGCCGCCGGTCGGGTTCGACGGCGAGTTGAAGATCAGCCACTTGGTCTTCGGCGTGATGGCTTCTTCCAACTGTTCCGGCGTCATCTTGAAGCCGTTGTCGGCGCCGCATTGCACGACCTTGACCACGCCGCCGAAGATCAGGGGGATATCGGCGTAGGACACCCAATAGGGGGCCGGGACGATGATTTCGTCGCCCGGGTTCACGGTCGCCAGCATGGCGTTGAAGATCACCGGCTTGCCGCCGCAGGACACATGGATCTGGTCGCGCGCGTAATCCAGGCCGTGGTCGCGTTTGAACTTGGCGATGATCGCGTCCTGCAGTTCCGGGATGCCGTTGACCGAGGTATAGCGCGTCATGCCCGCGTCCAGGGCCTTCTTGGCGGCTTCGATGATATGCGGCGGGGTGTCGAAATCCGGCTCGCCGGCGCCCAGTCCAATAACGTCCTTGCCCTCGGCCTTCAGGTCGTTGGCCTTCTGGGTGACGGCGATGGTGGGCGACGGTTTAACGGCGGAAAGCCGGTCGGCGAAGAAGGCCATGATCGAGGTCCTTGTTTTCGGGGCGTGACGAATGAATTCATGGACGGCGGCGGGCACCGCAGCGGCTGCCGCCGATCCGCCCGGAGACTACGCCGCCTGCCCGGTCCAGGCAAGCAGCGGTATGTCTCCGGACAATTCGGGATGGGCGGTCAGCCCGCGGCGGCGAGCGCCTGATCCAGGTCTTCCAGGATGTCGTCGATATGCTCGATCCCGATGGACAGGCGGACGTAGCTTTCGGTGACGCCGGCGGCGTTCTTTTCCTCGTCGCTGAGCTGTTGGTGGGTCGTCGACCAGGGGTGGATCGCCAGCGACCGCGCGTCACCGATGTTGGCGACGTGGTAGAGCAGCTTCAGGCCGTTGATGAAGGCCATACCGGCGTCGGCGCCGCCTTTGAGTTCGAAGCCGACAAGACCGCCCCAGCCGCCGGCCATATGGGCCTCGTTCCGGGCCTTGATGTCGGGGTCCTTTTCCAGACCGGCGAAGATCACCTTGCCGACTTTGGGGTGGGCCTCCAGATGCTTGGCGACCGTCTCGGCGTTGCGGCAATGCTCGCGCATGCGCAGCGGCAGGGTTTCCAGGCCCTGCAGGAACATCCAGGCGTTGAAGGGACTCAGCGCCTGGCCCATGTCGCGCAGCAGGGTCGTCCGCGCCTTCAGGATATAGGCAATGGGGGCTCCTAAGCCCTTGGCGGCCTCGGTCCAGACCGCGCCATGATAGCTCGGGTCCGGCTGGGTCAAAAGCGGGAACCGCGCCGCGTTGGCTTCCCAATCGAAATTGCCGCCGTCGATAATCATGCCGCCGATCGAGGTGCCGTGCCCGCCGATGTACTTGGTCAGGGAATAGACGACGATCGCAGCGCCATGTTCGAACGGCTGGCAAAGCGTCGGGGCCGCCGTGTTGTCCATGATCAGCGGCACGCCCATTTCACGGCCGATATCGGCGACCTGTTTGATCGGGAAAACGCGCAGTTTCGGGTTGGCCAGGGTCTCGCCGTAATAGGCGCGGGTCTTGTCGTCGGTCGCCTTGCGGAAGTTTTCCGGATCCGCCGGATCGACGAAGCGGGCCTCGATGCCCATGGTCTTCAGCGTGTTGGAAAACAGGTTCCAGGTGCCGCCGTAGATGTCGGTGGCGACGACGATGTTGTCGCCTGCCTGGGCGATGTTCTGGATCGACATCGCCGACGCAGCCTGACCGGATGAAACGGCGAGTGCCGCCGCGCCGCCTTCGAGCGCAGCCATGCGCTGTTCCAGGACGTCGCAGGTCGGGTTCATGATCCGCGTATAGATGTTGCCCAGCTCTTCCAGGCCGAACAGGCGCGCCGCGTGGTCCGTGTCATGGAACTGGTAGGACGTCGTCTGATAAATCGGCACGGCGACGGACGTGGTCGCCGGGTCGGCGCGGTATCCGTGGTGCAGGCAGATCGTGTTCTTGTGCATGGCGGGTCTCCTCGATGGTGGTTTCTTGGGCCATTCCCCAAAGGCGCGGCGCGGCAATCTAGCAGAGGTTGCAGGCGAAAAGCCAATCGCCGTCGTTTCGCCCGGAACTGTGGCGAAAAGGCGGCCCGATTGCCCCGAAATCACCTTGCCGGAACCCTCGGGCGGCCCCAGTCCCGGTCTTTTATGGCGTCATGAACCGTCACCCGTTCCCCGGCGCCGAAAGGCCCATGCCCCTGATTGATGCCATCGGCCGCCGCTGGTGGGCATTCCCGTTGGCTCTGCTGATCAGCCTGGCCGTCATCGCCACGGTTGCCGCCGCGTCGGCCCGCGCGGGCGAACCGCTGGGCGGCCGCCTGGTTCCGGCGGCGGCGATGGACCTGGGCGGTCTGTTCCTGCCGGCGGGCACAACCGAAGGCCCGGAAGGCGGAGACGTGCCCGGCGAACCGATGGTCCGCGTGGCGCCGATTCTCGGCACGGAGATCACCGTGCAGGTCTCGGGCCTGATCGCGCGGTATTCCGTGACCCATCATTTCCGCAATCCGACCGATCGCTGGACCGAAGCGATCTATACCTATCCCCTGCCGACCGACAGCGCCGTCGACCGTTTGACAATGACCGTCGGCGGCCGCGTCAGCGACGGCGTCATCAAGGAACGGGCCGAGGCGCGCCGTCTCTACACGGCGGCCAAGACCAGCGGGCGCCGGGCGTCCCTGGTCGAACAGCAGCGGCCCAATATTTTCACCACCGCCGTCGCCAACCTGGGCCCGGGGGAGACGGCGACCGTCGCCATTCAGTTCCAGGATCGCCTGGTCTTCCGCGACGGACAGTTTTCACTGCGCCTGCCGCTGGTCGTCGGGCCGCGTTACATCCCCGGCCGTGACTATCCCGTGAACTTCGCGGGTGGCGGCGGATGGGCGCGGGACACGGACGTCGTTCCCGACGCATCGAAAATCTCACCGCCGCTCCGCCGGGCGGACGAAGGCCGAGGCAACCCGGTGACCCTGACCGTCGATATCTCCGCCGGCTTCGACATCGGGGCGATCACCAGCCCCAGCCACGATATTCAGATCGACCACGGCGAGGCCGAACCCGGTCATGCCCGCGTGACGTTGGCCGGTGACGGTGTGCCCGCCGACGGCGATTTCGTCCTTCGCTGGTCGCCCGATGCGGCATCCGCCGCGCCTCAGGCCGGGTTTTTCTGGGAGAAGACCGGCGACGAAACCTACGGCCTGCTGATGGTCATGCCGCCGGTGTCCGGCGGGGCGGGGGTCCCGCTGCCGCAGGGCCCGGCCCGCGACGTGACCTTCGTGTTGGATACTTCGGGGTCAATGGCGGGAACCTCGCTGACCCAGGCCAAGACAGCCCTGGTCATGGCGTTGGACCGCCTGACGCCCGTCGACCGGTTCCGCCTGATCCGCTTCGCATCGGGCTATTCCGACCTGACACCCCGGCCCGTGACCGCCGAAACGAAAACCCTGGCCATGGCCAAGGAATACGTTCGAGGTTTGCAGGCCGAGGGCGGCACCGAGATCGTCAATGCCGTGACGGCGGCCCTCGCGGGCCTTTCCGGCGACGATCCGGATCCGCGCCCGGACGATGGCCGGCGCCTGAAGCAGGTCGTCCTGATCACCGACGGCGCCGTCGGCGACGAAGACCGCCTGCTGTCCCTGATCAACGGGCGGATCGGCGATGCGCGGCTGTTCACGGTCGGCATCGGATCGGCCCCCAACGGCTTCCTGATGACCCGCGCCGCACGCGCCGGGCGCGGCACCTATTCCTACATCCGTTCCGCCGACGAGGTCAGCGAACGCATGGCCGAACTGTTCCTGAAACTGGAACGCCCAGCGCTGACCGACGTGGCGCTGAAATGGTCCAATGGCGACAACGGCGGCTTGGGCGCCGATCACGGCCTGGGCGCTGCCGGAGCCGAAGTCTGGCCCCGCCGCCTGCCGGACCTTTACGCGGGCGAGCCCATGGTGGCGTTGATGAAGCTCAATGGTGCGGGGCCCCAGGTCACCGTCTCCGGCCGCCTGGGCGGGCGGTTCTGGGAACAGACCGTGACGATCACCGGCGGTGCCGCCGCGCCCGGCGTGGCCGCCCTTTGGGGCCGCGAGAAAATCCGCCATCTGACGGCGGACATGCGCGATGCCGCGGTGCAGGGCGGCCCCGACGCCGAGGCCCGGCGTGACGCCTTGCGCGGGAAGATCGTTGAAACGGCATTGAAGTTCAGTCTGATCAGTAAATACACCAGTCTGGTCGCCGTCGACCGGGAACCGGGCCGACCGGCGGGCACGGAGCTGTCCGAAGCGCAGGTGCCCGTGAACTTGCCCGCCGGATGGCAACGCGATCATGTGGAAGGCGCGCCCGCCGATCCGAAACCGGCCCCGGGCCCGCAAAAAACCCTGGCGCCCTCGCCGGACAGCCTGAGCCCCGATGCCCGGGCCGCGAATGCCGTCGCTCCAGTTGCGGACCCCGATAGCGCAATGGGCCGCCCGGAAGCACCCGGTCAGGGCGCGGCCCTGGCCTTCGACCGGACGGACCCGGCCGTGCGTCTGCACCTGGCCGCCGCCGTGGCGGGAACGCCGCTCCTGGCGATGCCGCAGACCGCGACCCCGGCCGAAGCCTACATGGCGTTGGGCGTGCTGTTCGTCGTCGCGGCCTTCGCCATGTTGCTGCTGGGCTGGCGCGGCCCGCGTCCGCCCCGCCCCGGCGGCAACGGCGTGGCGCCGCCCAAACCGGGCGGCGACGATTGATGCCGCCCGCCCGCGCACGACGGTTTCCTCAATGTTTGCTCCCGACCTCCACTGAGACTTCCAGACCGGCGGTGATCCTTCTGACCGTCGCCGGTCTGGGCCTTTTTTCGTGGGGCGCCTATATCCCGGCCAAGGCCGTCGCGGCGCAACTCCTGTTACAGCGGGCCTGGGACAAGGCGCGGGCCAATAATCAACCGTCGGGAATCCTGGCCAAGCCCTGGCCCTGGGCCGACATGACGCCGGTGGCGCGCCTGTCGCTCGACCGCTTGGACGCCCATGACATCGTGTTGGCGGGGGCGCAGGGGCGGACCCTTGCCTTTGGCCCCGGCCATGTCGACGGCACGGCCCTGCCCGGCCAGCCGGGGCACAGTGTCGTCTCGGCCCATCGCGACACTCATTTTTCCTACCTAAAGGACGCGCACATCGGCGATCTGATTCGCGTGGAACAGCCTTCCGGCGCCGCCAGCGGCTACCGCATCGTTGAACGTAAGGTCATCGATAGCCGGACCGAAGAGGTGATGTTGCATCCCGACCGCGATCTTCTGACGCTGATCACCTGCTATCCGTTCGAAGATTGGACGCCGGGCGGGCCGATGCGCCTGATCGTCACGGCGGAGAAGCGATTCTGATTAACGGCGCGGGCCGATTTCTCTATAACGGCACTGTCTCATCAATAAGAAACCGCATTCCCGGAGGAATTCCCCATGGCCGTTTCCGGCATCGACAGCCTGCTGTACCGCGATCAGTTCTCCACCCCCGCCATGCGCGAGGTCTTCGACGATACCTCGACCCTGCAGAAATTCCTGGATATGGAAGCGGCCCTGGCCCGCGCCGAGGCGAAGCTCGGCATCATTCCGGAGAGTGCTGCCGCCCAGATCACCAAATCCGCCGACATGAAGCTGTACGATTTCGACGACATGCGCGCCGAAATGGCCCGCACCAGCCACCCCATCGTGCCGCTGGTCCGCGCCATGGCCGCCCAATGCGAAAAGCAGGGCGACAAGAAAGCCGGTGAATACGTGCATTGGGGGGCGACCACCCAGGACGTCATGGATACCGGGTTGGTGTTGCAGATGAAGGACGCGGTGGATTTGGTCCGCGAAGGGCTGGACGAATTGGCCGCCAATTGCGTCAAGCTCGCCAAGGAACACCGCGACAGCCCCATGGCGGGCCGCACCCACGGTCAGCAGGCCCTGCCGATCACCTTCGGCTACAAGGTCGCGGTCTGGTTGGATGAAGTCCGCCGCCAGCGTGAGCGCCTGGACCAGATGGCCGAACGGGCCCTGGTCGGGCAGTTCTCCGGCGCCGTCGGCACCCATGCGGCGATCGGCGACAAGGGCCCGGAAGTCGCCCGCCTGATGATGGAAGACCTGGGCCTGGGGGCGCCTGCGATTTCCTGGCACGTCGCCAAGGACCGCTTCACCGAATACGCCGCCGTGATGGCCAGCATCGCCGGCACCATGGGCCGCATCGTCCGCGAGGTCGCGACCCTGCAGAAAACGGAAATCGCCGAATTGGAAGAGCCGCACAAGCACGGCAAGGTCGGATCCTCCACCATGCCGCAGAAACGCAACCCGGCGGTCTGCGAAGTGACCCAGGGCATCGTGCGTCTGGCCTGGGCCTGCGTGCCGCCGGCCTTTGAAAGCATGATCGCCGACCACGAACGCGACAAGGTCGCCAACCAGGTCGAACGCGATTTCGTGCCGCGCGTCAGCTGCCTGACGGAATCGGCCCTGCGCAAGACCGTGATGGTAACCGGCGGCCTGACCGTGCGGGCCGACAACATGCGCCGCAACCTGGATATTTCCGGCGGCCTGCTGCTGTCCGAAGCGGTGATGATGAAGCTGGGCGAGACCATCGGCCGCAACACGGCGCACGACATCGTCTACGACGCGGCGATGACGGCCTTCGAACAAGGCAAGGTGTTCCGCGATCTGTTGTTGGACGATCCGCGCGTGGCCGAGGTGATGTCGGCGGACGAATTGGACGCTTTGCTGGACCCGGCCCGCTATACGGGCCTCTCGGCGCACCTCGTGGACGCTATTCTTTCCGGCAAGGGATGACCGGCGGGCGGGGGGTGCCTATATTCACCTCATGTCCATGGAATTGCAGCACGACCCGGTCCTGTTTCAGCCGCCCAAGCGGGCGCAGGTTGACGACGGCCGGACCTTCGCCCTTGAAAGCGAATACACGCCCGCCGGGGATCAGCCGCAGGCGATCGTCGAGCTGACCGCGGGGCTGGAGGAAGGCGAGCGGGATCAGGTTCTGCTGGGCGTCACCGGGTCGGGCAAGACCTTCACGATGGCCCATGTCATCAAGAACCTGAACCGCCCGACCTTGGTGCTGGCCCCCAACAAGACCCTGGCGGCGCAACTTTACGGCGAGATGAAGGAATTCTTCCCGGAAAACGCGGTCGAATACTTCGTCAGCTACTACGATTATTACCAGCCGGAAGCCTACGTTCCGCGCACCGACACCTATATCGAAAAAGACGCCTCGATCAACGAACAGATCGACCGCATGCGCCATTCGGCGACCCGGGCGCTGCTGGAACGCGGCGACGTGGTCATCGTCGCCTCGGTCTCCTGCATCTACGGTATCGGCGCGGTCGAGACCTATGCCGAGATGATCGTGCGGCTCAAAGCGGGGGGCACGGCGGATCGGCAGAAACTGCTTAAGCAGTTGGTGGAACTTCAATACAAGCGCAATGACGCCTCGTTCGTGCGGGGGACGTTCCGGGTGCGGGGCGACGTGGTCGAAATTTTCCCCTCGCATCTGGAGGATCGGGCCTGGCGGCTGTCGCTGTTCGGCGACGAGATCGAAGGCATGTGGGAGATCGACCCCCTGACCGGCGAGAAGATCGCCCCCCTGGACGAACTCATTGTCTATCCGAACAGCCACTACGTGACGCCGCGCCCGACGCTGATGCAGGCGATCCCCCAGATCAAGGCGGAGCTGAAACAGACGCTCACCAAGCTGATCGCCGAAGGCAAGCTTCTGGAGGCGCAACGGCTGGAGGAACGCACCACCTTCGACCTGGAGATGCTGGAGACCACGGGACATTGTTCCGGTATCGAAAACTATAGCCGCTACCTTACGGGCCGGGCCCCCGGCGACCCGCCGCCGACCCTGTTCGAATACCTGCCGGACAACGCCCTTTTGGTGGTCGATGAAAGCCATGTCACGGTGCCGCAGATCGGCGGCATGTTCAAAGGCGATTTCGCCCGCAAAACGACCTTGGCGGACTTCGGCTTCCGTCTGCCGTCCTGCGTCGACAACCGGCCCCTCAAATTCGAGGAATGGGAAAGCATGCGCCCGCAGACGGTTTTCGTCTCGGCGACGCCGGGCCCTTGGGAGCTAGAACGTACCGGAGGCGTAATAACCGAGCAGGTCGTCCGCCCGACGGGGCTGATCGATCCGCTCTGTATCGTCCGTCCGGTGGAAAATCAGGTCGACGACCTGCTGATGGAGGTCAAGGAAACGGCCGCCAAGGGCTTCCGCACCCTGGTCACCACCCTGACCAAGCGCATGGCCGAGGACCTGACCGAGTACCTGCACGAGCAAGGGGTGCGGGTTCGCTACATGCATTCGGACATCGACACCCTGGAACGCATCGAAATCATCAGAGATTTAAGACTTGGCGCTTTCGACGTACTGGTCGGTATTAACTTGTTGCGCGAAGGTTTGGACATTCCCGAATGCGCCCTGGTCTGCATTCTGGATGCGGATAAACCCGGATATCTGCGCTCCAAGACGTCTTTGGTGCAAACCATCGGCCGGGCGGCGCGAAACGTCGACGGCCGGGTGATCCTTTATGCCGACAACACCACGGAAGCCCTCGATTACGCCCTCAGCGAGACCAACCGGCGGCGTGAAAAGCAGCAGGAATACAACAAGGCCCACGGGATCACCCCGGCCAGTGTGAAGAAGGGCTTCTCCAAGGCGTTGGAAAGCGTTTACGAAGGCGATTACGTCACCGTCGATACGGGCGTGTCCGGCGAAACGGAACATGCGGGCCATAACCTGGCCGCCGTCATTGCCGACATGAACGAAAAGATGAAAAAGGCCGCCGCCGACCTGGAATTCGAGGAGGCCGCCCGCCTTCGCGACGAGATACGAAGGCTCGAAGCCGTCGACCTGGGGCTCGCCGCTCCCGGCACGGCCCCCAGCCAATTCGTCAGCCGCAAACCCGGAGCCGAAAAACGCGCCGCCGGCGGCCCGTCTTGGAAGCCCAAGGGAAAATCCGCCCGCAAGGCGGCCTCCCGGCCGCCGAAACGGCGATCATAGGCTTCTAAAAGAACAGAGGCAGGACCAACACACCGGCAACGACGATCGCCGCGCCGATGAATTCCAGCAGCATGTCTTCGAAGACTTCCGTCCAGGTGCGTTCGTGCATGGGGCGGGACAGGATGAAGATGCGGATTCCCAGATAGAGAACCACGAGGAGAAGGATCACCGCTACGGTCGTTGTGGTCATGTGCTCTGCGCCGATCGTCCGGTCAGGCGCCGAGGAGGGTGGGGCTCATGTGCCACATCAGCATCCAATGGCCGCCCTTTTCGGTGATGATGGGGTCGCGCTCCAGGCAGGCGACGGTGCCGGGATCGAAGGCGACGACGCCTGCGTTCGCGTCACCGCAAGTCAGGTAAGACGTGATCCGGCTCATGAAGGGGTCATGACCGACGACCATGGTGTCGTCGCTCCAGGCGGCGGCGGCTTCGACCAGACTGTCGAGCGGAGAAGCCGGGGTCAGGTTCTTCATTTCCTCGACGATCCGCCCGGGGCCGATGACCGGCGAAAAGGCGAGCGCCGTCTGTTGGGCACGCAGAATTTCCGAATGAATGACCCGCGAAACCCGGATGCCCGCACGCCCCAGGAACGAGGCCATGCGGCCGACGTCTTTCTGGCCCTGCTCGCTAAGCGGCCGGTCCGGGTTTTCTTCCTTGGTTGTCGCCATCCCGTGGCGCACCAGGTAAAGCCGCATGAGGGTGCTCCGAATTATTCCGCAAGGTGGGGTTTGGCGCGATGGTTCTTATATCAGGGCCCGACGGTTCCGAAAACTCAGAGGCCGCCGAAATTACTTTTTGTTGCGGAAATCGATCACATTCTTGGGCCGATCCGGTTTTTCTTCGTCCCGGCGGCTGTCTTCTTCGCCATGCGGAGTGGACAAAGCAGGCGTTTCAGCGGTGAACAGACGGGCCGCCGGGAAAATCATACGCAGGTTCGTGCCTAACCCGGGTTTGCTGAAGATTTCGAGCCGTCCTCCATGGCTTCGAACGTAGGAATCGACAAGAGAAAGCCCCAGGCCGACACCGCCTTCCGGCCCACGGGTGTTGACCCCTCCGGCGCGGTAGAACGGTTTGGTGATGAATTCGATTTGATCTTCTTCGATCCCGACCCCGGTGTCGGAGACCTCGATCGCAAGGTCGCCTTTGCTGTTTAGATCGACCTTGATGGTCACCGAATCGCCGTCGTTGGAATATTTAATGGCGTTCGCCAGGATGTTGATGATGCATTGTTTGATCAGCCGCGCACTGCCCATCATTTGGGGCAGATCTTCGGCGATCTCGACCGTCACGAACCGGTTGCGTGTCTCCGGCCAGCCTTCGGCGATCCGCATCACACCCTTCAACGTTTGGCCGATATCGAACAGGGCTTCTTCCATGGTGAATTCGCCGACGTCGATCCGCGCCATGTCGAGCATCTCGTCGATCAGGCTCAACAGGTGCCGGCCACTTTCATGGACGCCGTCGGCATACCCCAGATAGGCTTTGGTCAGCGGCCCAAGCATTTCGTTTTTCATGATTTCGGAAAAGCCCAGGATTGCGTTCAGCGGCGTCCGGAGTTCATGCGACATGCTGGCGAGGACTTCCGACTTGGCACGGTTCTGCTCCAGCGCCCGGTCCCGTTCCAGGCGATCCGAAATCTCCCGCTTCACCCGCTGTGTGACGTCCCGGAAATTGTAGGTATAGAACACGCGGTCCGTCGTGCGCCGTTCCTCCGGCGCCTTGCGGGCGGTCTGGCGGCTGAATGTGCCGGGCATGAACTCCAGGTAGTATTCCGGTTCTCCATGCGGATTGAAGCGGACGACAATCGGTTGGCGTTTGTCGTCTTGAGAATCCTTCTTCTTCTCGGATTTGCCGGGGAACAGGAATTCCTTGTTGGCGGGCAGGAATTCGTTGAGCGCCCGTCTTTCCAAGGGTTCATCCCCCGCCCTCAGCAAGGCCCGCGCGGCGTCGTTATGGACGACGATCTCACCATAGGAATTGGTCACGACCAGGCCGTCGAAACTGTTCTCCATGACTTCTTCGATGAATGCCCGCTGATGCATCAAATTCATGCGTTGGCGAAAGATCAGGATGGCGTTGGCCCAAAGGTCGCGATAGGCGGAGAACAGGATGAAAGAGGCGACCAACAGAACGACCGCGGTCGGCGGCACGATGATCGGCATCAGAATCTGCAACAGCAGGACGAATGCGATGAAGCCACCTGCGGCGGCTCCGCCGATGGCCGCGCTGGTCTGCCATCTCAGCAATTCAAGGCGGTTTCCGACCATCAATGAGATCAACAGAAGCCCGATGATGATCGCTTCGGGCCGGGGCGAATGCAGGGCCCGGCCCTGAACCAGGCTTTCAAATGCCAACGCCTGTAATTCGATGCCATGCAGGCGTCCGTAAACGGGTACCGCATGCTGATCGCCCAACTCGGTCGCGGCGGCCCCGACGAGAACTTTCTTGCCCTTAAGGGCGGACGGCGGAACCCGTCCTTCCAGCACATCGACCAGCGCATACCTTGGTACGGAATTGATATCGATCCCGAAATCCAGCAAGAAACCGCCTTGGGTGAAGGCCGCAGGCCCGGCAAGCAGCGCCGACATGGCCGGAACGTCGCCGCCCTTCCAAGGCACGACCACCGACATGCCCCGGATCAGGCCGTCGACCGATGGGCGGAAAACGACGTTTCCCAGCTGCGCCGATTTCATGAAATCGGCCAAGGGCTGGGTGTCGTGGGTATGAAGGTCAGCGCCCTGAGCGCTTGAGCGCTGCCGAAAGGCCGGCAGGATGATCTTGCCGCTCGCGCGGGCAATCGCCGCCGCCAGGGCGCGGTCTTGTTCGGGTGTGGAACGGGAAGAGAAGTCGACGTCGTAGCCGATTTCGCTGACGCCGGCGGCCATCAATCGGTCGATGATGCGGGCGTGGATGCTTCGGGGCCAAGGCCAGACGCCGATCTCTTCCAGAGACCGCGGATCCATTTCGACCAGGACAAGGCGTCCGGTCGCCGGGCGCTTGGACATGGCGAAACCGCCATCGACGAATAGCCGGTCCAGCGGCCAGAACCAGCCAAGGGCATGGGCCGCCGAAACCAGAAAAAAAATCAGGACATAAGGCAGATGCCGTATGGCTACGGCCCTAATCCCGGTCAGGGTCGGTTTTTCGTCGATGCCCGTAGCCCCCCTTATAACCTGACCGGTTCAGCCCGATCATGGTTTTGGCCGTGTCGATGGGCGACTAGTTTTTTCCGCCGCCTTGCGAATGGCCGAAGCCGCTATTCCCAGGGTTTCCACCGCCATTGCCGGGATTTCCACCGCTGTTCCCCGGATTCGATCCACCGCCCTGGCCTTGGCCGAACGAACTATTCCCCGGGTTCGCGCCACCGCCCTGACTATGGCCGAAGGCACTGTTACCGGGCGTCCCGCCGATCACGCTGGAAAGCCCATGGGCCAAGCCCTTCGGCGTGTTGCCGCCCGGGTTGGTCGGGCCGTTCTGGGCGTTATCGAAGGGATTGCCGCCCAATCCGCCTTTCTGCGGACCGCCGTCGCGGCGCAGAAGGCCGTTGCTGATCTGGCCCAGCGAGGTCGTTTCGCCAGTGATGGCATGGGCGATCCGCACGCCTTTGGCCTTGCCCCGGCCTTTGCCGACGTCCCCGTTGCCTTGCGAACCCGACGACGCCTGGTCGCCGACGCCGCGGTCGGTGGCGGGCGAGGGCGAGGCTGCCGGTGTATCCTGAATGCCGACGCGGCCCCCGCCTTGGGGGCTGACCGCGGTCTGGCCGGGCCGAACGAAAACCGATTGGCCGGAGCGGATATCGGCAACCTGAACCAAGCCGCTGATCACATGGACCACGGCCCCCTGCGCGCCGACGCTGGTGGTGAAGGTCGTGCCCTTGACGACAACGGCGACATCCGGGGTCAGGACCTCGAAATGCTGTTCCTTGCGTTTCTCCACATCGAACAGAAGCGTTCCGATAACATGGCGGATACGGGTCATCATCCCGTCTTTCCCGTCGCCGGGCACTTCCATGACGCTGTTGGGGGAGACAACGATCGTGTTCTTGCCACGGCGAAGCACGGCGCGGCCATCGCCGTCGGTGACGATCCGCTGTCCGGCGCCGATCTCGTCCCCGGACGACAGGGCGACCGGACGGATGCCGTTTTGCGTGACATGAACATTGCCGGCGCTTTCCACGATCGTCCAGGTCCCGCCCTCATCGGCGGCAACCGGCGCACAGATGGACAACATCGTCACGAGAAAAAAGACCGCCGCACTCAGGATAGGAGCGGCTTTGTGATTTTGGATCGCCATGTCTAAGAGGACCTACATATTTATGATGATTTTCTAAATCGCTCTTTCGGGGGGAGTCCCAGGAAAGAGCGAATAATCGGTTTTTTATCCTCGTTGAGCACGATGTGTTGGCGTAATTTTAAGACCATGTTAACGATATAGTTTTGGGGGTCAATACACACTTAAGTATGTGTTATTTCTCTCTGATCGATGATGCCGCCATCGTCGGAAATTGGCTGGGGCCTCTGTGATTTTGATGATTGGGAAGATGTGGAAACGGGTATCGGTGTCGGCCGCGTTGCTGACCGGTGCCGTGTCCCTGATCGGTCCTGCCGGCGCGCAATCGACGGGGGCGTCCTCGAACCCGACGCAGATCGAACGGCAGATCGACGCACAACAACCCCGGCGCCCGAACGTCCTGCAGCCGAATTTGGACGTGTTGCCCGACTCCCAGGTCACGCCGTTGAGGGACGCTTTTTCGTTTGTTTTAAGCGCCGTCGCGATCGACGGGGCCGAACGGTTTTCGCCGGCCGAACTGGCCCCCTTATACCGAAAATATCTGGCGACCCGCGTCACCGAGGCCGAGGTTCAGGAAATCGCCCAGGCGATCACCAAGACCTATCGGGATGCCGGATACCTGTTTTCGACGGCCGATGTGCCGCCGCAGGACGTACTGGCCGGGGTGTTGCGTATCCGCGTGACCGAAGGCTATGTCGCAGAGGTCAAGCTGAGCGACGGGGTCGAACGTGATGGCGCCTTGTCGGCCTATCTTTCCCAAATTCTCGCGGAACGGCCGGTGCGCCTGGAGACCATCGAGCGGGCGCTTTTGCTGATCAACGATCTTCCTGATATCTCGCTCATCGACGCGAGTATCAGTGACGGCACGGAGCCGGGGGCGAAGGTCCTGAATCTGAAAGTCGAGCCAAGAGCCTTCAACGCCGATCTCTATATGGATAACCGGGGGACGCCCTCTTCGGGGCGCCTGCAGACCTGGGTTTCCGCTTCGGCGAACGGCGTATTGTCGACCGGGGACCAGTTTCAGATCGGCGTCTTCACGATCCCCGATGCCCCGCGCGAGCTTCTTTACGGCCTGATCAGCTGGACCCAACCGCTGGGGTCGTGGGGCACCACAGCCGAGATCGCCTTGTCCGGCAGTAAGATCGACGCCGGCGCGGATTTGGCGGATAGCGAGACGGAATCCGATAGCCGGCGCATTCATCTGACCCTGCGTCATCCGATCCTGCGTACGCGCCGCCACAGTCTGTGGGCGATTGGCGAACTGGATTTCTATAACGTCAACGAAGACCAGTCCGGCGCACGGACCTACGAAGACCGCAATCGCATGGTGCGGCTGGGGGCCGAGTATTATGTGCCCGATGCCCTGGGCGGCGATTTCTACACCAAGGCCGTCTATACCCGCGGACTCGATATCCTGGGGGCGTCCAACGCGGGTAACGGCCAGTTATCGCGGTTCGACGGCAAGGCCACGTTCGACAAAATCGCCTTGGAAGTGCGCCGGTTGCAGAACCTTTGGGGCGGCTTCGGATTGTTCGCGCAGGCAAAGGGACAGTGGGCCAATCAACCCCTGTTGACCGCATCGGAATTTTCCCTGGGCGGCAGTCAGTATGGTCGGGCCTACGATTACGGCGAGGCCGTGGGGGACCGCGGCGTGGCCGGATTGGTGGAGCTTCGCTACACCGGTAAGGAGCCGACGGATTGGCTCGCGTCGTATGACCTCTATGCCTTCTACGACGGGGGCTTGGCCTGGAACGACGGCGCCGCCCGCCAGGTCCTGACATCCGCCGGGGGCGGTGTGCGGGCCAGCTTCGCCAAAGGTATCTATGCGGACCTTCAGGCGGCGAAACCGCTGAACCACGAAGTCTCGACAGAGGCGGATAAAGACCTTCGGGTGCTGTTCTCCCTTGGCATGGGGCTTTAGTCCGGGAGAGTCCTCTTCCATCCCGCCATCAGGATTACCTAGTAGATAATTGGGCCGTTCCGCAGCCTGAATAGGGCTGGCGGATGGCCTGCCGGTTCGCACGGTGCGATAGGGGCAATAAAAAACGCCGCCCGAAGGCGGCGTTTCTCATGATGTTCTATTCGGTCGATCAGGCGACGGCGGCGACCATCGCTTCGGCCACCTTGATCGCGGCCTCGGCATCGGATTTCGCCTTGTCGTCGGCCGCGTCGGAAAGGGCTTTCTTTGCCGTTTCCAGCCGTTCCGTGGCCTGGGCCTTGTCGATCTCACCGACCGGCACGGCTTCCTCGGCGAGGACCGTGCAGGTTTCCGGATTGACCTCGACGAAGCCGCCGGCCACGAAGATCTGGGCTTTGACCTTGCCGCCTTCGTGGATGTCGATGACACCCGGGCGGACGGTGCCGATCAGCAGCGAGTGGCCGGGCAATACACCCAAGTCGCCTTCGCCACCGGGCACCACGACCATCTCCACGGGCTCGGAGGCGACGAGCCTCTCGGGCGAGACCAGATCGAATTGGATCGTATCTGCCATCTATCGGGTGTCCTTCGTTCGCGCGTCGGCCTTAGGCGGCTTCGGCGGCCATCTTCTTGGCTTTTTCCAGGGCTTCGTCGATCGTGCCGACCATGTAGAAGGCCGCTTCCGGCAGGTGGTCGTATTCGCCGTCGACGATACCCTTGAAGCCCTTGATCGTGTCTTCCAGCGGAACCAGGACGCCCGGCGTGCCGGTGAAGACTTCGGCGACGTGGAACGGCTGCGACAGGAAGCGCTGAATCTTACGGGCGCGGGCGACGGTCAGTTTGTCTTCTTCCGACAGTTCGTCCATGCCCAGAATGGCGATGATGTCCTGCAGGGACTTATAGGTCTGCAGGGTCTGCTGCACGCTGGTGGCGACGGAATAGTGTTCGTCGCCGATGATCCGCGGATCGAGCATGCGCGAGGTGGAGTCGAGCGGGTCAACCGCCGGATAGATGCCCAGTTCGGCGATCTGACGCGACAGAACGGTCGTCGCATCCAGGTGCGCGAAGGACGTGGCGGGCGCGGGGTCGGTCAAGTCATCGGCCGGGACGTAAATGGCCTGGACCGAGGTGATCGAGCCCTTTTTGGTCGAGGTGATGCGTTCCTGCAGCATGCCCATGTCCGTGGACAGGGTCGGCTGGTAACCCACGGCCGAGGGAATACGGCCCAACAGCGCCGAAACCTCGGAGCCCGCCTGGGTGAAGCGGAAGATGTTATCGATGAACAGCAGCACGTCCTGGCCTTCTTCGTCGCGGAAGTATTCCGCTTGGGTCAGGCCGGTCAAGGCAACTCGGGAGCGGGCTCCCGGGGGTTCGTTCATCTGACCGTAGACCAGGGCGGCCTTGGAATTGTTGCCTTCCAGGTCGATAACGCCGGATTCGATCATTTCGTGGTAGAGGTCGTTGCCCTCGCGGGTACGCTCGCCGACACCGGCGAACACGGAATAACCGCCGTGGCCTTTGGCGACGTTGTTGATCAGTTCCATGATCAGAACCGTTTTGCCCACGCCGGCGCCGCCGAACAGGCCGATCTTACCGCCCTTGGCGTAGGGGGCGATCAGGTCGACGACCTTAATGCCCGTGGTCAGGATTTCCGTTTCCGTTGACTGTTCGGCGAATTCCGGGGCCGAACGGTGGATCGGGGAAAGCATCTTGGTGGAGACCGGACCGCGTTCGTCGATCGGCTCGCCGATGACGTTCATGATGCGGCCGAGCGTTTCCGGGCCGACCGGAACCTTGATGCTGTCGCCGGTGTCGGTCGCCTCGGTCCCGCGCTGCAGGCCGTCGGTGGTGTCCATGGCGACGGTCCGCACGGTGTTTTCACCCAGATGCTGCGCCACTTCCAGGACCAGCACGCGGTCGCCGATCTTCACATGCACGGCGTTCATGATCGCGGGCAGATCGCCCGAGAACTGAACGTCCACCACGGCGCCCAGGACCTGGGTCACCTTACCAACAGAGTTCGTAGCCATATTCTTCCTAGCTCCCGTTCAAATCGGTCTCTAGAGCGCTTCCGCGCCCGAGATGATTTCGATGAGTTCCTTAGTAATGAATGCCTGACGCGTGCGGTTGTAGGTCAGTGTCAGGCCGTCGATCATTTCGCCGGCGTTGCGCGTGGCGCTGTCCATGGCGGTCATGCGCGCGCCGTGTTCCGAAGCCGCGCTTTCCAGAAGAGCCTGGAAAATCTGGATCGCCAGATTGCGCGGCAGCAGCACGTCGAGAATTTCCGTTTCTTCCGGCTCGTACAGATAGACGCCGCCGCTTTCCTCGGCCGATTTCTCTTCTTCCGTTTCGCCCTTGGGCGGCTGGAAGGGAATGACCTGCTGCTTGGTGATGACCTGGGTCATCGCGGACTGGAAGCGGTTGAAGATCACGGTGCAGACGTCGAATTCGCCGGCATCGAACATTTCGGTGATTTTGTCGGCGACCGCGTCGGCTTCCTCGAACAGGACGCCGCGCTTGCCGATCCCTTCGAAGGTCTCGACGATGTCGCCCGCGAAATCGCGTTTCAGAAGATCGCGCGCCTTCTTGCCGACGCAGATGATCTTGACCGTCTTGCCGTCGGTCTTGAGCCGGCGGACCGTATTGCGGGTCTCGCGCACGATGGAGCCGTTGAAACCGCCGCACAGTCCGCGGTCTGCGGTGCAGGCGACGATCAAATGCGTGTCGTCCGAACCGGTCCCCGCGAGCATCTTCGGCGCACCTTCCATATTGGCGACCGAGGCGCCGACGTTGGCCACCATGCCCTCCATGCGTTCGGCATAGGGGCGGGCGGCCTCGGCACCTTCCTGCGCGCGGCGCAGTTTCGCCGCGGCCACCATCTTCATGGCCGAGGTGATCTTCTGCGTCGACTTGACGCTGTTGATCCGGATTTTCAGATCCTTGAGCGAAGGCATGAAAGCGCTTTCCTCGTTTTTTCGTCAGGATGGGCGCCCGATGTTCCGGGCGCCCGTCGGTGAATGACCTGTCCCGACGCTTAGGCCGCGAAGGATTTGGTGAAGTCGTCCAGGAACTTCTTCAGCTTTTCGCTGGTGTCGTCGCTGAGCGCCTTTTCCTCGGTGATCGTCGCCAGGATGTCCGCACCCTTGTCGCGCACGGCGTCCAGCAGGCGGCTTTCATAGGTCGTGATGTCGCCCACCGCGATCTTATCGGCGAAGCCCTGGGTGCCGGCGAAGATGACCACGACCTGTTCGGCAACGGTCAGCGGCGAATACTGCGGCTGCTTCAGCAGTTCCGTCAGGCGTTCGCCACGGGCCAGCAGACGCTGCGTCGCCGGATCGAGGTCCGAAGCGAACTGGGCGAAGGCGGCCATTTCACGGTACTGGGCCAGTTCCAGTTTGATGGAGCCGGAAACCTGCTTCATCGCCTTGGTCTGGGCGGCGGAACCGACGCGCGAGACCGACAGGCCGACGTTCACGGCCGGGCGGATGCCCTTATAGAAGAGTTCCGTTTCCAGGAAGATCTGACCGTCGGTGATGGAAATCACGTTGGTCGGGATATAGGCGGAGACGTCACCGGCCTGGGTCTCGATGACCGGCAGGGCGGTCAGCGAACCGGCGCCCAGGTCGTCGTTCATTTTGGCCGCGCGCTCGAGCAGGCGGGAGTGAACGTAGAACACGTCACCCGGATAGGCTTCACGGCCCGGCGGACGGCGAAGCAGCAGGGACATCTGACGGTAGGCGACGGCCTGCTTGGACAAATCGTCATACGCGATCACGGCGTGCATGCCGTTGTCGCGGAAGTATTCGCCCATGGCGCAGCCCGTATAGGGGGCCAGGAACTGCATCGGCGCCGGCTCGGAAGCCGTGGCGGCGACGACGATGGAATACTTCATGGCGTCGTAATCTTCGAGCGTCTTGACCAGCTGGGCCACGGTGGACCGCTTCTGGCCGATGGCGACGTAAACGCAGTAGAGCTTTTCCGACTCGTCCTTGGCGTTCTCGTTGACCGACTTCTGGTTCAGGATGGTGTCGATGATCACGGCGGTCTTGCCGGTCTGGCGGTCGCCGATGATCAGTTCGCGCTGGCCGCGGCCGACCGGGATCAGGCTGTCGATCGCCTTCAGGCCCGTCTGCACCGGCTCGTGCACGGATTTACGCGGGATGATGCCCGGCGCCTTGACTTCGACCAGGCGGCGTTCGGTGGCGTCGATTTCGCCCTTGCCGTCGATCGGGTTGCCCAGGCCGTCGACAACGCGGCCCAGCAGGCCCTTGCCCACCGGAACGTCGACGATGTCGCCCGTCCGCTTGACGGTGTCGCCCTCTTTAATGTCCCGGTCGTCGCCGAAAATAACGACACCGACGTTGTCGGTTTCCAGGTTGAGCGCCATGCCCTTGATGCCGCCCGGGAATTCGACCATTTCGCCGGCCTGGACCTGGTCCAGACCGTAGACACGGGCGATGCCGTCACCGACGGACAGCACCTGGCCGACTTCCGCGACCTCGGCTTCGGAGCCGAAATCGGCGATCTGTTTCTTAAGAATGGCGGAGATTTCCGCGGCGCGGATTTCCATGTTGGGATCCCCTCTATCGCATGCTTAGGCGAAGTTGCTGAAGTTTGGTTTTGATCGTGGAATCGATCATACGCGAACCGACCTTGACCATCAGGCCGCCCAGGAGGTCTTCGTCCACCCGGGCGTCCACGGCCACTTTCGTGCCCATGGCCTTTTTCAGTCCGTCTTCGATCGCTTGACGTTGTGCGTCGGTCAGTGCCTGGGCGGTCGTGACCTCGGCGGTCAATTCACCCCGGCGGCGGGCGAGAATGCCCTGGAACTGCTTGATCATCCCGGTCAGCGCGAACAACCGGCGGTTCTGCGCGACGACGCCGATGAAGCGTTTCGTCAATTCGGAAACCCCCGCTTCGGTCAGAATCGCGTCCATTGCGGCGATCTGGTCGTCGCGGGCGATGACGGGAGAGCGGATGAGACGCGAAAGGTCGTCGCTGTCGGCGACCATGTCGCTGATGGCGCTGAGATCCTGGGCAACCGTATCCAGTTGCTTGTCGGCCTCGGCCAATTCGTACAGGGCGGTCGCATAACGACCTGCAAGGCCGGAAGCGCCTGCGATATCCGATGACACCTGGGAAACCCCTTGATTAAGTTTTTTACGGACCCTGAACCCCGGTTTCAGCCGGATTCACACGCCGTGAAAGGCGCAAAATCCCGCCAATTCCGGCGGGCCCCGCCTGAAAAGCGCGGCCAGTCCTACCACAGTGGTTTCGCCCTTGCAACCAGAGTCGGCCCGGGTTTTTCACATCCTGTGAAAGTCCCCGGATTGGGCCCGTTTCGGGCGCAATTTCGGACCCGAATTCGGCCCGGAGTACGTGCAGGGTTACATAAAGGAATACGGGTCTACGTCGATCTGCACGCGGACCTTCTTGGGGATCGCCGCGCGGCGGATCCAGTCGCGGACGATCGGCTGCACCTGGGTGCCGCGCCCTGCCTTCAACAGCAGTCTTCGGCGGTGACGGCCGCGAATCATGGCAAGCGGTGCGGGAGCCGGGCCCAGAACCTGGATTCCGTTCCCTTGCGGGGCGGCGCGGCCCAAGGCGCGGGCCCCGGCGTCGACCGCCGCTTCATCCGTCCCGGAAACGATCAATCCGACCAATCGGCCGTAGGGCGGCATATGGGCGTCTTCCCGCCCTTTCGCCTCCGCCGCCAGGAAGGCTTCCCGGTCGCCCGCCGCGATGGCGGCCATCACCGGGTGTTCGGGCATATAGGTCTGGATCACCACGCGGCCCGGGTGTTCGGCGCGGCCCGCCCGCCCGGCGACCTGATAGAGAAGCTGATAAGTCCGCTCCGCCGCGCGCAGGTCGCCGCCGGACAGGCCCAGATCCGCGTCGATCACGCCGACCAGGGTCAGCATGGGGAAGTGATAGCCCTTGGCGACGATCTGGGTGCCGACGATCAGATCGACCTCGCGGTTTTCGATGCGGTGGACGAATTCGCGGGCCGTGCGCTGATTATAAAGATTGTCTGAGGTCGCCATGGCGACGCGGGCTTCCGGATAAAGGGCGGCGACTTCCTCGGCCAGGCGTTCGACCCCCGGCCCGCAGGGGACCAGCGAATCCTCGGCCCCGCATTCCGGGCATTTCGGCGGCGGCGCCATCTGATATCCGCAGTGATGGCATTGTAGACGTTGCAGCAGGCGATGTTCGACCAGCCAGGCCGTGCATTGCGGGCATTGCAGGCGATGGCCACAGGCCCGGCAGAGGGTCAGCGGCGCATAGCCCCGCCGGTTGAGGAACAACAAGGCCTGCTCCCCCCGGCTGAGCGTGCCGTCGATGGCTTCGCGCAGCGGCGGCGACATCCATTGGCCGCGCTGCGGCGGGGTCTTCGTCAGATTAACGAGTTCGATATCCGGTAGGTCGGCGCCGCCGTGGCGCGCCGGCAGATGCAGATGTCTGTAGCGCCCCCGGTCCACATTGGCCTGGGTCTCCAACGACGGCGTGGCGGAGACCAGGGAAATCGGGATTTTGCCCAACTGCGCCCGCACCACGGCCATGTCGCGGGCGTTGTAGACGACGCCTTCTTCCTGTTTGAACGATCCGTCGTGTTCTTCATCGACGATGATCAGGCCCAGATCGGGGTAGGGCAGGAACAGGGCCGACCGCGCGCCGACCACCACGCCGGCGCGGCCTTCGGCGATGTGGCGCCAGGTTTCGCGCCGCTGCGCCATGGTCAGGTCCGAATGCCAAAGGGCGGGCTCCGACCCAAACCGGGCGCGGAAACGTTCCAGCCATTGCGCCGAGAGCGCGATTTCCGGCAGCAGGACCAGCACCTGGCGCCCGGCCTTCAGGCAATCGGCGACGGCCTGAAGATAGACCTCGGTTTTGCCCGATCCGGGCACACCTTCCAGCACCTGAACCGAAAAGCCGTCGGCCACGGCGGCCGACAGGGCATCCGCCGCCACCGTCTGCTCCGGCGACAGGTCCGGCCCGCCTTTCGCCAGATCCGGCGGGTCGGGCGGCGGGAAGGGGGCAATGGCATGCGGGACCAGGGCGCCGACTTCGGCCATGCCCTTGATCACGCCCGGCGTCACCCCGGCGGCGCGGGCCAGTTCGGCGGCCTGGCGGGGCGGGCCGTCGGCGGCTTCGGCCAGGACCCGTTCGCGGGCGGGCGTCATGCGGATCTCGGGCAGGGGGGCGGCGGCGCGGTAGGCCGTCAGCGGCTTCGGCGGCTCCAGCGCCTCGGGCACGCTGATCGCCATGCGCAGCACGGCGCCCGGCGGGTTCAGGGTGTATTCGGCGACCCAGTCGACGAAGGCGCGGGCTTCGTCGGTCATCGGCGGCACGTCAAGCCGCGCGACCACGGCTTTCATCTTGGCCTCCGGCACATCGCCGGCACCCTTGCCCCAGACCACGCCCGCCATGCGTCGGGGGCCCAAGGGCACGCGCACGAAATCGCCCGCCGCCAGGGTCAGGCCGTCCGGTACTTTGTAATCGTAGGCATCGGTCAGCGGCAGCGGCAGACGCACGGCGACCCGTGCCCCGGCGGCGAAGGTCTCGCCGTCGGCGTTTCGGGGGGCGGGCCGGTCGGCCGGGCGGGGGTCGTCGGACATCGATAAACCTGGTTGGGCTGCACCGGGGCGGATACGCCGGGTGGATACAGGGCGGGGCCATCCTATGGGCCGGCCCCGCTTGGCATTATAATAGGGAACATAGGGGCGCGCTTTCACCGCGCGTTAGCACGAAAGGACCGACCGCATGCCCCAAGGCACCGACGATCTCGCCGCCGACGCCGTGGAAACGGCGGAAACCAGCGTTTCCGAGGACGATGTCGCCGAATACCTGGTGGCGAACCCGGACTTCTTCCGCGACCACCTGGAAGTCCTCTCGTTCATGAACATGCCGGGCCGATTCGGTCAGGAAGAAGCCGCCGGCGCCCCGCATGAGGGCGCGCAGGTGGTGGATTTCCAACAGGCATTGTTGAACCAGCAGAAAGAAGCCGTCGAGGAATTGCGCGATTGCGTGCGCGACGTGATCGAGACCAGCCGGTCCAATATGTCGGTGCAGCAGCGCACTCATGCCGCCGTGCTGGCCCTGCTGGGGGCCCGCGATTTCGAATCCCTGATCCGTGTCGTGAACGACGACCTCGCCCGCTTGCTCGACGTCGATATCGTTTGCGTTGGCTACGAGCCGTCGGACGATCCGCTGAGCTGGCTGGTCTCGCCGGAGATCACCGACCTTGCTCCCGGGCTGGTCGATGCCTTGCTGGGCGAGGGCGGTGCGGCCAAGCTTTACCGCGATATCGCCGACGACGGGTCGGTCTTCGGCGCCGCCGCCGGTCTGGTGCAATCGGCCGCCGTGGCGCGCCTGCGGCCCGGCCCACGCACGCCGGTCGGCCTGATGGCGCTGGGATCGCGTAGCGATTCGTTCTTCCAGCCCGGCCAGGGCACGGAACTGGTGGTTTTCCTGGCGCGTGTTTTGGAAAATTGCGTCGACCGCATGCAGGAACCGTCGATGTGATCCCCGGCCTGGATGCGTCCGCCGACCCCCGCCTGACGGACGCCGTGGCGCGCTGGCGGGATTGGCTGGCGCACGAACGGCGATTTTCTCCCCATACCCTTTCCGGATACCAGCACGACCTGGCCGGGTTCCTCGGTTTTCTCGCGGGCCATCTCGGCGGGCCGCCGGGGCTGGCGGAGATCGAGGACCTGAAACCCATCGACTTCCGCGCCTGGCTGGCCGACCTGAACGGGCGTGGCCTGTCGCGTACGTCGGTGGCACGGGCATTGTCCTGTCTGCGTGGATTCTTCCGATTCCTGGAAAAGCAGGGCATCGCCCGGAACTCGGCGATCACGGCCCTGCGCACGCCGCGCGTGCCCAAGTCCGTGCCCAAGGCGCTTAGCGTCGAGGACGCCTTTGAAATGATCCTGGCGGCGGAGGACCTGGCCGACGACGAATGGATCGGGCTGCGCGACAAGGCGCTGTTGATGCTGCTTTACGGATCGGGCCTGCGCATCGGCGAGGCATTGGGCCTCGACCGGGGCCAGGTCCCGGGCCGCGCCGGCAACGGCGCCGACGCCATGGTCGTCCACGGCAAGGGCAATAAGGACCGCATCGTGCCGGTCCTGCCCGTGGTGCGCGAGGCCCTGGACGCCTATCTCGCTTCCTGCCCCTATGGTGCGGGTCCGGGGGGCGACGGCGAAACGCCGTTGTTCTTGGGTGCGCGGGGCGGGCGCCTGGCCGCCGGCGTGGCGCAGGCGCGGGTCCGCGATCTGCGCAAGTTGCTGGGTCTGCCCGATACGGCGACGCCCCATGCGCTGCGCCATTCCTATGCGACGCATCTGCTGGCCGGTGGCGGCGACTTGCGGACGATCCAGGAATTGCTGGGCCATGCCTCCCTGTCGACGACCCAGCGCTATACGGACGTCGACATGGCGCGGCTTTCCAGTGTCTATGAGGACGCCCACCCAAGGGCCCGCCGCAAACCCTGACCGTATGAACTGCGGATGCAGTTAGTGCGGGCGGCTGAGATGAAAAGTCATCGTGAAATAATGACGTCAGGGGTCTTGACGGTATTCTCCGGCGCAGAACCGCAAGGTCGCAGCGCCGATGAAGGCGACGCCGCCCATGACGATGAATCCCGCACCCCAGCCCGTCACGCTTTCCTGACCGAAGGCGCCCAGGACGATCCCGACCAAGACCGGTCCCATGAAGCCACCGGCCCAGCCGATGAAATTATACATGGCCAAGGTCGCGCCCCGGCGGCCCTGATCCGCGACGCTGACGACGCCTGAGGTCAAAGGGGCGGAATCCGATTGGATCAGGAAGGAATGGATCATCACCAGGCCGACGACCAGGGCATAGGGGAGAGCACCTAAGAACCCGACCATGCAGGCTATGATCCCGGACAGGCATTGTACGATGGTAATGACTCGCACCCGGTTGAACCGGTTCGCCAATTCGTTGCCGATGACGCTGGCGACCATGGCGGTGAGGGCTGTGAACATTGCGATCCGCGCCGGTTCGGCCAGCCAGCCGACGGCCGGGTCGTCCTGCTGCGTCAGCGAGAACGCCAGGAAGGCGACCAGCCAGGCCCGGTAGCACAACAGTTCCCATGTATGAGCGGCATAGCTGACGATGAAACCGACGACCGCGCGGTTGCGGAACACCGGCCGGAAATCGAGCAGGCGGGTCGTGTGTTCCGGTTTCTGCGGCGGCACCGGCCGCAGAAACAGGGCGACCAGGCAGAAGGCGAAAAATGCGCCGCCGGCCCCGGCATAGAATGCCATGTGCCAGCTGAAGGCTTCCTCGATCAAACCGGTCAGCAGAAAGGAGTTGGCCGCACCCAGAGACCAGCTCGCCGTATAGAACGCGATGGCGCGGCTTTCATTGGCCCCGGAATAGCGGTCGACCAGCACGCGCAATCCCGGCATGTAGACCGAGGCCAGGCCGAAGCCGCAGATCGCGCGCAGCGCCAGCGCCGACCAGAACCCTTCGGCCAATAGCGCGAACCCCGTCGCCCCGGCGGTGATGATCAATGCCCCCGCCATGTAGACGCGCCGCGCATCGACGCGGTCGGTGATCGCCATCAGGACCGGGACCGCCAGGACGTAGCCCGCGAAATAAATCCCCGAGATCCAGCCCTGTTGCGCCTTGGTCAGCATCCATTCCGCTTCGAAGACCTTGATCAGGGTCGCGAACGAGAACACGTCGATCAATGTCCCGACTTGGGCGAGACACATGACGGTGGTCAGAACGATGGCGTTCGGTCGGCGGGACATGGCGGTTAAAGACTACCCGGAAGAGCGGGTTGCCGTGTGTGAAATACCGGCTGGATCGCTCGATTGGGCGGTATTGGCTCCGCCGCCTTGATGAGAACCGTTTCTAGTACTGCAAACCGACCACGCCGCAGGCGATGATCGCCGCCGCCGTCAGGCGCAGCGCCAGGCGGCCTTCCTTCAAGACGAACCCGGCCAGAAGTGCGCCGACCAGGACGCTGGTTTCCCGCACGGCTGAGACGGGCGCCATGGGCGTGACGCTCATGGCCCAGATGACGATCCAGTAGGCCCCCATGGACATGGCGGCGCCGCTCAACCCCGGACGCCAGTATTCGCGGGCCGTCGTCAGGAACATGCGTCCGCGCCGGGCCAAAACGACGGCCGTGAAGATGACGGCATCCGTCACGAACATCCATAGCGCATAGGCATGGGCATTGCCGGAAAGCCGCCCGCCCATACCGTCGACCACCGTATAAGAGGCGATGAACACCGCCGTGCCGACGGCGAAGCCGAGCCCCGCCATGGGAATGTCGCGCCAGCCGTTGGCGAAGGTCAGGCCGGAAATCGCCACCGCGATGGCCAGGATCGCCGCCGTATGGGTCGCGGTCAGGCTTTCACCCGCGAAGGTGAAGGCGCCGAGGGCGACCAGCGCCGGGGCGAGCCCCCGGGCGATCGGGTAGACGACACCCATATCGGCGTGGTGATAGGCGCGCACCAGAAACAGCTTGTAGCCGACATGCAGGATCGCCGAGGCGAAGATAAAGGGCCATGCGTCCATATGAGGGAAGGGGAAGAAAGCCAGTAGCGGCAAGGCGAGCAGGCCGTGCCCCGTGTCGATGACCCCCATCATCACCAGCTTGTCGCCCCGCATCTTGACCAGCAGGTTCCAGCCGGCATGAAGCACCGCCGCCAACAGCACCAGCAAGAGAACCCAGGTTTCCATGTTCGGTCTTTCTTCGGGCGGGACGCCCTTGATCTTCGTGCCGGGCAGGGTGCCCGGTATCGTCCGACGGGCGGGAATGCCCGAGGGGGCCGTCGGGCCGGAACCCGACGATGGATAATAGGTATAGACATATAGACGGATAAACGCGGATCACGCCAGATGGATGAAATAATCCATAGGTAGCCGGGCCCGGACGAGCCGAGCCATTGGTCTGGACCGACCGATCAAAAACGTCAGATATGGAGCGCGCGGCCGTCCACGTTCAACGCGGCTTCCTTGACCGATTCCGGAAGGCCCGGGTGACCGTGGCAGATGCGCCCGATGTCTTCGGCCGAGCCGCCGAATTCCATGACGTTGACGACTTCCTGGATGAGATCGCCGGCCTGAGCGCCGATGATGTGGCAGCCAAGAACCTTGTCCGTCGTCGCGTCGGCCAGGATTTTCACAAAGCCGTCCGTATCGCCATTGCAGCGCGACCGGGAATTCGCGGTGAAGGGATACTTGCCGGACTTGTACTCGATCCCGGCTTCCTTCAACTGCTCCTCGGTCTTGCCGACCGAGGCGATTTCCGGATGGGTGTAGACGATACCCGGAATGGCGTCGTAATCGATATGTCCGGTCTGGCCGGCCATGATCTCGGCGCAGACGACGCCTTCGTCCTCGGCCTTATGGGCCAGCATGGCGCCGCCGATGACATCGCCGATAGCGTAGATGCCTTCGACGTTGGTTTGGAAATCCGCATCGACGGGGATGAAGCCCCGGTCGGTCATCTCCACGCCCGCTTCCTTGGCGCCCAGACCGTCGGTGAAGGGGCGGCGGCCGATGGCGACCAGCACCGTATCGACCTTGAGCGTCTCAGCGTCACCGCCGTCGCGCGGCTCCATGGTCAGGGTCACGCCGGTCTTGGCCGCCTTGGCGCCCGTGACCTTGGTCTTCATCTTGAAGTTCATGCCCTGCTTTTTCAGGATGCGCTGAACGTTCTTCTGCACTTCGCCGTCCATGCCGGGCAGCACGAAGTCGAGGAATTCGATCACCGTGACTTCCGAGCCCAGGCGGCGCCAGACGCTGCCCAATTCCAGGCCGATGACGCCGGCGCCGATCACGGCCATGGTCTTCGGCACTTTCGGCAACGACAGCGCGCCGGTGGAGGAGACGATCTGCTTCTCGTCGATCTCGACGCCCGGCAGCGGCGTGACTTCCGAGCCCGTGGCGATCAGGATGTTGGCTGTTTCCAGCGTCTGGGCCTTGCCCTTGCCGTCCAACGGCTTGACGGAAACCTTGCCGACGGCCTCGATCTTGCCCCAACCCTTGATGTAATCGATCTTGTTCTTCTTCATCAGGAACTCGATCCCGCCGGTCAGGTCCTCGACGACCTTTTCCTTGCGGCCCATCATCGTTTTCAGGTCGGCCTTCACGCCGGACACCTGAATGCCGTGGTGGGCGAATTCCTTTTCCGCCATTTCCAGATGGTGCGACGACTGCAGCAGCGTCTTCGACGGAATGCAACCGACGTTCAGGCAGGTCCCGCCCAGCTTGCCGCGGCCTTCGACACAGGCCGTCTTCATGCCCAGTTGCGCGGCGCGGATCGCGGCGACATAGCCCGCTGGGCCGCCGCCGATAACCACCAGATCGTAAGCGTCACTCATGAGTTCGGTTGCTCCTGCTCATGGTTTGAAGGTCGGTGTTACTTAAACTTAAGCCGCCGCGTCACACATTCAACAGGATGCGCTGCGGATCCTCGATGCATTGCTTGATGCGGACCAGGAAGCTGACCGCCTCGCGGCCATCGACGATGCGGTGATCGTAGCTCAAGGCCAGATGCATCATCGGGCGGATTTCGATCTCGTCGCCGACCACCATGGGCCGCTTCTGGATCGAATGCATCCCCA
Source organism: uncultured Rhodospirillaceae bacterium (assembly GCA_913030825.1). GTDB lineage: Bacteria > Pseudomonadota > Alphaproteobacteria > Rhodospirillales > Casp-alpha2 > UBA1479. Next base: position 118,237 of record CAJWCU010000001.1, read on the forward strand.
GGATCGCCGATTGCGGCACGTTCAGGATCGGCATGGAATTGAGCGAGCCGAACACCCCGCCATTGGAAATGGTGAAGGTCCCGCCGGTCATTTCGTCCATGCCCAGCTTGCCGTCACGGGCGCGGCGGCCGAAGTCGGCGATGCCGCCTTCGATATCGGCGAAGCCCATGTTGTCGGCATCCTTCAGGACCGGCACGACCAAGCCTTGCGGCGTGCCGACGGCGACGCCGACATTGTAGTAGTTCTTGTAGATGATCTCGTCGCCGTAGATCTCGGCGTTGACGGCGGGCCATTCCTTCAGCGCGATACAGGCGGCGCGGACGAAGAACGACATGAAGCCCATACGGGCCCCGTGCTTCTTCTCGAACACCTCTTTGTATTCGTTGCGCAGCGCCATGACGTTGCCCATGTCGACCTCGTTCCAGGTCGTCAGCATGGCCGCCGTGTTCTGGGCTTCCTTCAGACGCCGGGCAATGACCTGGCGCAGCTTCGACAGCTTGACCCGTTCCTCGCGGTCGTTGGGCGGCCGTTCCGGTCGCGGGGCAAACATGTTTTCCGTGGTTAGGGCGGGCGCCGGTGCGGCCTTCGCCGCCGGGGCGGCGGCGGGCGCGGCCTGACGCTTGGCGGTGCCGGCCTGGATCGCTGCCTGCACGTCGCCTTTGGTGATGCGGCCCTGGGGGCCGGTGCCGGTGATGCGGTCGGCATCCAATTCGTTGTCGTCGACCATCTTGCGCACTGCCGGGGACAGCGGCGGGCGGGCACCGCCGGCGGCGGGTGCCGGAGACGCGGCGGGGGCGGCGGCAGGGGCCGGAGCGGCGGCGGGGGCCGCCGCGGGGGCAGCGGCCTTCGGTGCCTCGGCGGGGGTGGCGGACGCGGCCCCCTCGGCACCGGCCTCAATCGAGCCGATCTTCACGCCGGGGCCGACTTCCGCGCCGGCGGCCATGTCGATGGCGGCCAGTTTGCCGGCGGCGGGGGCGTTGACCTCGATGGTCACCTTGTCGGTTTCGACCTCGACCAGAAGCTCATCGGCGGCGACGGCGTCGCCCACGTTCTTGGCCCAGGCGCCCAGCGTGCCGGTGGACACGCTTTCGCCCATGGTCGGCGTCACGATATCGACCATCGATCCGCCGCCCGATGCGGCGGGCGCGGCGGCCGGTTTGGCCTCTTCCTTCGCGGTGGGTTTGGCGGCGGCTGCACCCGCGCCTTCCTCGATGGTCGCCAGCAGGGCACCGACCTCGACCGTCGCACCTTCGGCGGCGGCGATATTGCCCAGCGTGCCGGCGGCGGGGGCGTTGACCTCGATGGTCACCTTGTCGGTTTCCAGTTCGACCAGGGGCTCATCCACGGCAACGGCGTCGCCCGGTCCCTTGGTCCACTTGCCGACGGTCGCTTCCGTGACGGATTCCCCCAGCGTCGGAACGTTAACTTCAACGGTCATGAATTATTCCCCTGCGTTATGCTGACCTTGATGTATCGGCTTGGCCGGGCGGCTATTTCTTGGCCCGGGATTTGGCAGCCGGTTTGGCCGCCGGTTTCGATGCCCTTTTGGCGGGCGCCTTGGCGGGTGCGGCGGCGGCTTTGGCCGGAGCCTTAGCAGGCGCCTTCGCGGGTGCCTTGGCCCGGCTGCGTCGGGCCGGCGCGGCGACCGTAAGCGCCTCGTCCAGGAAGGCGTCCAGTTCCGTCTTGTGCTTGCTGGCGCTGCCCGTGGCGGGCGAGGCGGCGGCGACGCGACCGGCATAGGACGGTTTCATCTGCTTGAGCTTCAACTCTTCCATCACCGCCATCATGGGCTCCAGGATAAAGCTCCAGGCGCCCATGTTCTTCGGCTCTTCCTGGCACCACATGAACTCGGCGTTTTTGAACCGCGAGAGTTCCTCGACCAGGGCGCTGTGCGGGAAGGGATAGAGCTGTTCGACGCGCAGCAGGTAGACGTCGTTGATGCCGCGCTTGGCGCGTTCCTCGAACAGGTCGAAGTAGACCTTACCGGTGCAGAGCACGACGCGCTTGATCTTGTCGTCGGGGGCGAGGCCGCCCTTGACCAGCTGCGCGTCGTCCCACAGCACGCGATGGAACGACGTGTCCGGGCCCAGTTCGTCCAGCCGCGAGACACAAAGCTTGTGGCGTAGCAGCGATTTCGGCGTCATCAGGATCAGCGGTTTGCGGAAATTGCGCTTCAGCTGACGGCGCAGGACGTGGAAGTAGTTGGCCGGCGTCGTGCAGTTGCAGACCTGCCAGTTGTCGTCGGCGGAATTCTGCAGATAGCGTTCCAGGCGGGCCGAGGAATGCTCCGGACCCTGGCCTTCGTAGCCGTGCGGCAGAAGCATCACCAGGCCGCACATGCGCAGCCACTTCTGTTCGCCCGAGGAAATGAACTGGTCGATGATGACCTGGGCACCATTGGCGAAGTCGCCGAACTGGGCTTCCCAGAGAACCAGGGTCTGTGGTTCGGCCAGGGCATAGCCGTATTCGAAGCCGAGCACGCCGAATTCGGACAGCGGCGAGTTCAGAACCTCGAACGGCGCCTGACCGAAGCGGATGTTTTGCAGCGGCGTGTAGCGCTCTTCCGTTTCCTGATCGATTAGCACGGAATGGCGCTGCGAGAAGGTGCCGCGTTCCGAATCCTCGCCCGACAGGCGCACGGGATGGCCTTCCACGGCCAGGGTGCCGAAGGCCAAAGCCTCCGCCGTCGCCCAATCGATGCCTTCGCCGGTTTGGAACATCTTGGCTTTGGCATCCAACTGGCGGGCGATCTTGGAATGCGGGGTGAAGTTTTCCGGCACCTTGGTCAGGGCGCCGCCGACTTCCTTGAGGAATTCTAAGCTGCAGGCCGTCTCGCCGCGCCGGGCGTCGCCCGTGGCGACGGCCATGCCCGACCAGACACCGTCCATCCAGTCGGCCTTGTTGGGCTTGTAGCCGGTCGATGCTTCGAAGGCTTCGTCCATCGTCTTGATGAAGGACTGCATCTGCTCTTCGGCTTCCTTCTCGTCCATCACGCCTTCGCGGATCAGCTTTTGGGCGTAGATGTTGAGGGTCGTCGGATGGACCTGGATGGTCTTGTACATCCGGGGCTGCGTGAACATCGGCTCGTCGCCTTCGTTATGGCCGTGGCGGCGATAACAGATCATGTCGATGACCACGTCTTTCTTGAACCGCTGGCGGTATTCCGTGGCGATGCGCGCGCAATGGACGACGGCTTCGACGTCGTCCGCGTTGACGTGGAAAATCGGGGCGGAGACGATCTTCGCCGCGTCCGAGCAATAGGGCGTCGCCCGGTGCTGCTTCGGGTTGGTGGTGAAGCCGATCTGGTTGTTGATGATGATATGGATCGTGCCGCCGGTCTGGTAGCCGATCAGGTTCGACAGGTCCAAGGTCTCCTGAATGATGCCCTGTCCCATGAATGCCGCATCGCCGTGCAGCAGGATGGTCATCACCTTTTCCATATCGGAATCGTTTTTCTGGCGCTGCTTGGCAGCCGTCTTGCCGAGGCAGACCGTATTGACGCATTCCAGGTGCGACGGGTTGGCCGTCAACGACAGGTGCACGGACTTGCCGTCGAACACGCGGTCGGCCGAGGCGCCCAGATGGTATTTCACGTCGCCGGAACCGCCGACGTCCTCGGGCTTCGATGCCCCGCCTTGGAATTCGTTGAGGATCGCCTGGAACGGCTTGCCCATGACATTGGCCAGCACGTTGAGACGCCCGCGGTGGGCCATGCCGAGGACGATTTCCTCTATCCCCAGCTGGCTGCCGCGTTTGAAGATCTGCTCCATCGCCGGGACCAGGCTTTCGCCGCCGTCCAGGCCGAAGCGCTTGGTGCCGGTGAATTTCTTGTCCAGATAACGCTCGAATCCTTCGGTTTCAATCAGTCGGTTGAGGATCGCGCGCTTGCCTTCGTTGGTGAAGGACGTCTGGTTGCGGATGCGCTCAATGCGTTCCTGCAGCCAGGATTTTTCTTCCGGACCCTGGATATGCATGAACTCGATCCCGATCGATCCGGAATAGGTTTCCTTCAGGATCTGCATGATGGTCCGCAGGGTCGCGGTTTCCAGTCCAAGGACGTAGTTGATGAAGATTTCCCGGTCCCAGTCCTTTTCCGTGAAGCCGTAGGACGCCGGGTCCAGTTCCGAATGGGGCGGCGGCTCGGTCAGGCCGAGCGGGTCCAGGTTGGCGTGCAGGTGGCCGCGCACGCGGTAGGCGCGGATCAGCATCAGGGCACGCAGGCTGTCGAGCGTCGCCTCGCGCACCTTGGCCGTGGACATGCGCTCGGTCGGCTGCGGGGCGGTGGCGCGGTCGTCGCTGCGGCGGTTGTGCCCGGCCGTCAGATGATCGGCCAGCGGCACGACGTCGCCGTGGCCGAGGATGGTCTCCGTGCGCGGCGCCCAACTGGCGCCGTCCTGCTCGCGGGTGAACCCGCGGGCGTCGTCCTCCAGGCCCTTGAAGAATTCCTGCCAGCGCAGGTCCACCGACCCCGGGTCGTCCATGTAGCGTTCATAAAGCTCCGCCACATAGACCGTGTTACCGGAATAGAGGAATTGAGTGGGGTCGAGATCGATTTCCGTCATGCCGCAAAAGGCGCACGGCCCGGCGCGCCCTCCCTGTTTTTTTGGGTGCTACGCCGGGACGATCCCTGGCGCAGGTTAGCCCTTGAACACCTTCATCATCGTTTCACCAAGCTCCGCCGGGGAATCCGAAACGTGGATTCCGGCGGCCTTCATTGCGTCGATCTTATCTTCCGCACCGCCTTTACCGCCAGAGATAATCGCACCCGCGTGGCCCATTCGGCGACCCGGAGGCGCCGTGCGGCCGGCGATGAAGCCGACGACCGGTTTTTTGGTCCCCGACGCCTTCAGGAACGCGGCGCCGTCTTCCTCGGCCGAGCCGCCGATCTCGCCGATCATGACGATGGCTTCGGTGGCGTCGTCTTCGACGAACATTTCAAGGCAGTCGACGAAGTTGGTGCCGTTGATCGGGTCGCCGCCGATGCCGATGCAGGTCGTCTGACCCAGGCCCGGCTTGGTCGTCTGGGCGACGGCTTCGTAGGTCAGGGTGCCCGACCGCGACACGATGCCGACTTTGCCGGGCAGGTGAATATGGCCCGGCATGATGCCGATCTTGCATTCGCCCGGCGTGATGATGCCGGGGCAGTTCGGGCCGATCAGACGCGATTTGGAATTCTGCAGGGCGCGTTTGACCGGAATCATGTCGGCCACCGGAATGCCTTCGGTGATGCAGATGATCAGCGGAATTTCCGCGTCGATGGCTTCCAGGATCGCGTCGGCCGCGAAGGGCGGCGGCACGTAGATCACGCTCGCGTTGGCTTCGGCCTTGGCGACGGCTTCCTTGACCGTGTCGAACACGGGTAGGTCCAGATGCTTGGTGCCGCCTTTGCCCGGCGTCACGCCGCCGACCATGTTGGTGCCGTAGGCGATCGCCTGTTCGGAATGGAAGGTGCCCTGGGCACCGGTGAAGCCCTGGCAGATGACCCGGGTATTCTTATCGACGAGAACGGCCATTATGCTGCCTCCTTCACCGCTTGAACAATTTTGCGGGCGGCATCGCCCAGATCGTCGGCCGATTTGATGGGCAGGCCGCTTTCGGCCAGGATTTGCTTGCCCTTCTCGACGTTGGTGCCTTCCAGGCGCACGACCAGCGGCACGCTCAAGGATACTTCCTTGGCCGCCGCGACCACGCCTTCGGCGATGACGTCGCAGCGCATGATGCCGCCGAAGATGTTGACCAGGATGCCTTCGACGTTGGGGTCGGACAGGATGATCTTGAACGCTTCGGTGACGCGTTCCTTGGTCGCCCCGCCGCCGACATCCAGGAAGTTGGCGGGCGAGCCGCCTTCCAACTGAATGATGTCCATGGTGGCCATGGCCAGGCCGGCGCCGTTGACCATGCAGCCGATCGAACCGTCGAGCTTGATGTAGTTCAGTTCGTGCTTTGCGGCTTCCAGTTCGGTCGGGTCTTCTTCGTCTTCGTCGCGCATGGCTTCGACGTCTTTATGACGGTACAGCGCGTTGTCATCGAAGTTGACCTTGGAATCCAGGGCGATGACATCGCCGGAGCCCGTGACCACCAGGGGGTTGATTTCGACCATCGAGCAGTCGAGATCGAGGAACGCTTTGTACAGCGCCATCACGAATTTGACGCCGGATTTGACCTGCGCGCCTTCCAGGCCCAGGCCGAAGGCGACCTCACGGGCGTGGAACGCCTGAATGCCCATGACCGGATCGATGAAGACCTTGATGATCTTTTCCGGGCTGTCGTGGGCGACGTCTTCGATGTCCATGCCGCCCTCGGTCGAGGCCATGATGACGATGCGCGAGGTTTCGCGGTCGAGCAGCACCGAGAGATACAATTCGCGGGCGATGTCGCAGCCTTCTTCGATGTACAGGCGCTTCACTTCCTTGCCCGCCGGGCCGGTCTGTTTGGTGACCAGGACATGGCCCAGCATCTCGGCGGCGTTTTCCTTGACCTCGTCGACGGATTTGACGACGCGCACGCCGCCCTTGCCGTCTTCGTTGCCCTTGAATTTACCGGCGCCGCGCCCGCCTGCGTGAATCTGGGATTTGACCACGAACACCGGGCCACCCAATTCGTTGGCCGCGGCGACGGCCTCATCGACGGTATAGGCGACTTTGCCCTGGGGCACGGAGACCCCGTATTTCGCAAGCAGCTGCTTGCCCTGGTACTCATGAATATTCATGGCGTCCCCCTGAGCTCCTTCAAGCGCATTCCAAAAAAAACCGGCCCGCGCCCGGGGTGGGCGCGGGCGGTCACTGACTACTTACTTGCTTGCCGCCGGTTTGGCTGCCGGTTTGGCCGCCGGCGCCTTGCGGGCCGGCGCCTTGCGTGCCGGGGCTTTCTTGGCGGCCGACTTCTTGGCCGGGGCTTTTTTCGCGGGCGCCTTCTTGGCCGGTGCCGGCTTGCCGTCGGCTTCCTTCATCAGGCGCTGCGTCACGTCGACCAGGCCTTTAACGGCGGCGACGGACTTGCGGAACATCGCCCGTTCGGACGCGTCGAGCTGAATTTCGACGATCTTCTCGACGCCCTTGGCGCCGATCACCACCGGCACGCCGACGTACATGCCTTTGACGCCGTATTCACCGTTCAGGTAGGCGGCGCAGGGCAGAACGCGTTTCTTGTCTTTCAGATAGGCGTCGGCCATCTGGATGGCGGAAGACGCCGGCGCGTAGAAGGCGGAGCCGGTCTTCAGCAGCTTGACGATCTCGCCGCCGCCCATGCGGGTGCGCTCGACGATGGCGTCGATCTTGGCCTGGGTCGACCATTTCATCTTGATCAGGTCGGGCACCGGAATGCCGGCGACCGTGGAATAACGGATCGACGGGACCATGGTGTCGCCGTGCCCGCCCAGAACGAAGGCCGTGACGTCTTCGACCGAGACCTTGAACTCTTCGGCCAGGAAATAGCGGAAGCGTGCGCTGTCGAGCACGCCGGCCATGCCGACGACCTTTCGGTGCGGCAGGCCCGAGGCATCACGCAGGACCTGGACCATGGCGTCGAGCGGGTTGGTGATGCAGATCACGAAGGCGTTCGGGGCATATTTCTTGATGCCTTCGCCGACCGACTTCATGACGTTGGTGTTGATGCCGATCAGGTCGTCGCGGGTCATGCCCGGCTTGCGGGCGACGCCGGCGGTGACGATGCAGACATCGGCGCCGCGGATGGCGCTGTAGGACTTGGCGCCCTTCATGTTGGAATCGAAGCCTTCGACGGGGCTGGATTCAGCGATGTCCAGAGCCTTGCCCTGCGGAATGCCGTCGACGATGTCGAAAAGCACCACGTCGCCAAGTTCCTTGAGGCCGACCAGATGGGCCAGCGTGCCCCCAATGTTACCGGCGCCGATAAGCGCGATCTTGTTGCGTGCCATATTTGTTTCCCTTGCCGCGTATCAGATGATGTGGGTGAATCTCGTGTTCCCGGTCGGGGTGGCGGGGCTCTTCCCCGGAGTGACCCCGCGAACTTTCCAAGAACGCCAGAAATCTCAGGATGTTCGTAGCGCGAAACGATCCCCAGGGCAACCGGGAGTGGCCGTCCTCGGGCGGAAAGAAATAGTGGTATACAATATCCCACAGAGGATTTTTCCGAGCAAGGCGAATTCGACCCGTCGGGGGTGATTTTGCCGCCGCGGGGCGGGGCGTCTGCCGCCCGTCCCGGGGCACCGTTCGACCGGGGAGTAACCGGGCCGTGAGGCGGCCGCCACCGTGCGATGCCGCTTTCCGCCGGGCCCGGGCGAGGCGTATACTGCGCGCCATGAACGAGACGCCCGACGCCGCGGCATCTTCGCAGGCCGCCCCGCCCGTACAGCCGGACAATACCGCCCGGTTCACCGGCCTTGCCGAATCCTATCAGAAATATCGCCCCGATTACCCGCCCGAGGCGCTGGCCGCCGTCGCCGCCTATTGGGCGGCGGTGCCGGGTGTGCCACGGCGCCTTGCCGATATCGGCGGCGGCACCGGCATTTCGGCGCGGGCCATGTTGGCCGCGCTCGATGAAATGGGCGGCGGTGCCTGGACTGCCCAAGTGGTGGAGCCCAACGACGACATGCGCGGCCAGGCGGAACAGGCGTTGGCCGACCGGCCGGACGTCACGGTCGCCAAAGGCACGGCAGAAGTGCTGCCCTTCGCAGACGGCGAGATCGGATTGTTGATGGCGGCCCAAGCCGCCCATTGGTTCGACCGCCCGAAATTCTATGCCGAGGCGAAACGGGTGCTGGCCCCCGGCGGCGTCATGCTGATCCTGTTCAATAACCGGGAACTCTATAACGACCCCTTGATGGCGGCCTTCGAGGAACAGGTCGAAACCTCGGTCGAGGGATATTGGCGGACCTACCGGTCGTGGAACCTGATGGCGGAACTTCACGATCTCGACTGGCCGGCCGACGTGACCGAAATCGTGCACCCCTGGGTCTGGCGCCTGACGCCCGAGGCCTTCGCCGGCCTGATGCTCTCGCGCTCCAAGATGACGCCCTATAAAGAAGTCCACGGCGCCGCCGCCGCGGAGGCCGCGATCCTGGATCTCGCCCGCGGCTTTACCGACCCCGACGGCCTGGTCGACGTGCAGTACAAGACCCAGGCGGCCGTCGCGCGCCGCTAATCGCAAACTACCTTCCCACAAGTCAAACACTTGCAAGGTTATGAATGTATGGTTTCGGCTTCGCCGGGGGGCGCGACCAGTCGCGGGTACGACATTAGAAGTACTTAGAGGAGCCTTTTGTGGACCAAATCAGCCTGACCGACCCGGAGCAATCCGTGGCCTACGACGCCATGGAGAAATTGCAATCCGGCGCCTACGACGACATCCCCGAAACCCAAATGGGCTTGACCGGCAAGATCAAGGAAATGGCCAAGACCTTCCAGACCAGAGGCCAGGAAAGCCTGCGCCGCATGGTCTCCATGTCGGTCAACCTGAACGAGGCGGTCACCCGCTCGGCCCAGATGATCCGCGACACCCGCGAAGTCGATAACCGGTCCCAGACAATCGCCGCGGCGGCCGAGGAACTGGTCGCTTCCGTCGCCGAGATCGCCCGCAACACGGAAGACGCAGCCGCCGACGCGCAATGCGCCCGCGACACCGCCGACCAGGGCGTCGACGCGGCCGGGCGCGCCGTCGCCGCCATGGAACGGATCGCCGCCGCGGTCGAGGCCGCGTCGTCGCGGGTCGAAACCTTGGCCGAGGCCTCGTCGCAGATCGGCAACATCGTGGGCCAGATCAACGACATCGCCAAGCAGACCAACCTTTTGGCCCTCAACGCCACCATCGAGGCGGCGCGCGCGGGCGAAGCGGGCAAGGGCTTCGCCGTGGTCGCCGGCGAGGTTAAGAACCTGTCCAATCAGACGTCGAAGGCGACCGAGGACATTCGAGGCCGGATCGACAACCTGCGTTCGGAAATGGACGGCATCGTGACCTCCATGCGCGAAGGTGCGGACGCCGTCGCCGAAGGCCGCGAGGTCATCACAGGTGCAGGTCAGGAAATGCGGTCGATGTCCGAACAGGTCATCGGCATCACCCTGAAGATGGAAGAGATCGCGGGCATCCTCAGCCAGCAGACGGCGGCCAGCCATGAAGTCGCCGAAGGCATCACCGCCATCGCCGGGATGACCGCCAACAACGTCGCGCAGATCGAATCCGTCGTCGACTTCCTGGCCGCGACGGATGAGGAACTGGTCGCCGGTCTGGACGACCTGCTGAATCAGCAAATCCCTGACATGACCATCTACCGGGCCAAGTCGGACCACATCATCTGGAAAAAGAAGCTGGCGGAAATGATGGTCGGGCGGGCGCGCCTGGATCCCGACGAACTGGCCGATCACCATTCCTGCCGTCTCGGCAAGTGGTATGACGCGATCGCGGATGCGGAGATCCGCAATCATCCCGCCTATGCGGCCATGGCCGAGCCGCACAAAGCCGTGCACGACCACGGCATCCAGGCCGCCCGGTATTACAAGGACGGCAACCTGGAAGGGGCGCTCGACGAGATCGCCAAGGTCGCCGAGGCCTCTCAGGACGTACTCAAGTATCTGGACGAATTGATCGCCCGGTAACGGCGGCGCGGTCCGAAACCGGAAAGGGCGGCCTTGCGGGGCCGCCCTTTCTTTATCTCGTGTCGGTGACGCCTTTATTCGGCGAGGTCGAGGCCGATGTCGACGGCGGGGGCGCTCTGCGTGATGCCGCCGACCGAAATGTAATTCACCCCGGTTTCGGCGATGGCCCGAATGGTGTCGAGTTTGACGCCGCCCGAGGCCTCCAGCGGCACGCGCCCGGCGACCCAGTCGACGGCTTCGCGCAGGACGGGCGGCGGCATGTTGTCGAGCAGCAGGGAATCCGCCCCCGCCTCGACCGCTTCACGGACCTGGTCCAGCGTGTCGCATTCGGCGCGGACCTCAAGGCCCGTGTCCGCGCCCTTGGCGCGCTTGACCGCCTCGCCGACCGATCCGCCGCAGACCGCGACGTGGTTGTCCTTGATCAGGATGCCGTCGTCCAGGCGCATGCGGTGGTTGGTGCCGCCGCCGGCGCGCACGGCGTATTTCGACAGACCCCGCAGGCCCGGAATGGTCTTACGGGTATCCAGCAGGACCGCACCCGTGCCGTCGATCTTGTCGACGAAGCGGCGCGTCAGGGTCGCGATGCCGGAAAGTTTCTGCAGGAAGTTGAGGGCCGTGCGCTCGGCCGACAAAAGCCCCTGGGCCGTGCCGGTCAGGCGCATCAGGTGGGTGCCCTTGGGCGCCCATTGGCCGTCCTGGGCGAAGACCTCGATCTTCGCTTCCGGCGCCAGGCGGGCCAGGACCTCCAAGGCAACCGGGATGCCGCAGACGACGATGTCGTCGCGGGTGTTCATGTCGAAGGTCATGACGTGGCCGGCGGGCACGGTCGTGCGCGTGGTCACGTCGCCTTGGCCGATGTCCTCGGCCAACGCGGTTTCGACGGCGGCCTGGATATCGGCCGGTTCAGGGGGCGCGAAAGCGGTCATGACGGTATGCCGGTCTGTCTCGGGGGTGGGCGGGATGGGTGGCGGGGCGCCGGACGGGTCAGGCGGCGGCCTTCGACCCGTCCTTGCCTTTGCCGCCCTTGCTGCCTTTGGCGGGAGGCGACATTTCCAGCATCTTCTCGAGCGGCTTATAGGCCTCGACGCGAAGTGTTTCGTCGATTTCCACCCGCGGCGCTTCGTTCAGCATGGAGAGATAGAGTTTCTCCAGCGTGTTGAGCTCCATGTACGGGCAGTTGGCGCAGTTGCAGGTGCCGTCGGCGCCGGGCGCGGCCAGGAAGGTCTTGCCGGGCGCGGACTTCTGCATCTGGTGGAAGATATGCTGTTCCGTCGCGACGATGATCGTGTCCGCCGGATGGGCGACCACGTAATCCAGGATCGAGCGGGTCGAGCCGACATGGTCCGCATGCTTCAGGATGCCGTCGTGGCATTCCGGGTGGGCGGCCACGGGGGCGTCCGGGTGCTGGGCCTTCAGCTTGACCAGTTCGCGTTCCGAGAACCGGTCATGCACGATGCAGGCCCCTTCCCAGAAGATCATGTCGCGGCCGGTCTGGCGCTGGATATAGGCACCCAGGTGCTTGTCGGGCGCGAACAGGATCGGCTTGTCCGCCGGCAGGTTGCGCACGATATGTTCGGCGTTGGACGAGGTCACGATGACGTCCGACAGCGCCTTAACGCGGGCCGACGAATTGATGTAGGTGACGACGATGTGGTCGGGGTGGGCGGCCACGAACTCGGCGAAGTCGTCCGGCGGGCAGCTTTCCTCGAGCGAGCAGCCGGCTTCCAGATCGGGCAGAACCACGGTCTTGGTCGGGCTCAGGATCTTGGCGACCTCGGCCATGAAGCGCACGCCGCAGAACACGATCATGTCCGCGTCCGTCGCCGCCGCCTTGCGCGACAGGTCGAGCGAGTCACCGACGAAATCGGCGAGGTCCTGGATTTCCGGGTCCTGGTAATAGTGCGCCAGGATCACGGCGTTCTTTTCCTTGCGCAGGCGGTCAATCTCCGCCCAAAGGTCGATCGTCGGGTCGACGTCCGACCACGAGGTTGCCTCGGGGCCCGCCGGGATCACCGTATCGGGCACGATCAAAGGGGTCATATCGGCGGCCATTGCCTGAAAGCTCCTCGAAAGTCTGCCCCGCGCCAGCCATCTCCGGGCCAGCCTCAAGGGGCGTCTCTAAGGCCTAATATAAGGCCTGGAATTAAGAAAACCACAATAACACCGCCGGTCAACGGGATTTTTTATCCATTGGAAACTGTTGTTCCGCCCGGGAACAGGTCTCAATCCTCTCCGCCGTGGGGTTGGGCGATGTATTCCGGCGACTGCATTTCGATCAATCGCGACACCGTGCGTTCGAATTCAAAGGACCCGTCGCCTTGGGTATACAGCTCGGTCGGCGGCGCATCGGCGGCGCAGATGAAATTGACCCGGGCATCGTATAGCGCGTCGATCAAGGTCACGAAGCGCTTGGCCTGGTCGCGCTTTTCCGGGCCCAATTTGGGCACGCCGTTCATCACGAGGGAATGGAATTTCTCGGCGATCGCCAGATAGTCGCCGGCGCCCATGGGGCGCGCGCAGAGATCGGAAAAGGTCGTGAAGGCCACGCCTTCCGCCGCCATGGGGATTTCGATGGTGCGGCCGTTGACGTTGAGGGTCACCGCGCGCGGCTCCATGCCGACCGTCAGGTCCTTAAAGGCTTTTTCCAGTTTCTTGTCGGCGTCGGCGGAATTGGGGGTGATGTAGATATCCAATTCCTGGAGGCGCTGCAGCCGGTAGTCGGTGCCGGAATCCAGCTCGATGACCTCCATCTTGTCCACGAAGATATCGATAAAGGGCAGGAAGCGTTCGCGCTGCAGGCCGTCCTTGTACAAATCCTTCGGATGGCGGTTCGACGTCGCGACGACCACCACGCCCTGTTCGAACAGGGTTTCGAACAGACGGCCCAGGATCATCGCGTCGGCGATGTCGGTGACGTGAAATTCGTCGAAGCAAAGCAGCCAGGCCTGATCGACGATGATGCGCGCAAGGGCGGGCAGGGGGTCTTTTTCCTCGCCCACCTTGCCGGCCTTCTGGGCCTCGCGGAAGGCATGGATGCGGCGGTGGACTTCCTGCATGAAGGAGTGGAAATGAACGTGTTTCTTGGCTTCGACCGGGCAATGCTCGAAGAACAGGTCCATCAGCATTGTTTTGCCGCGCCCGACGCCGCCCCACATGTAGATGCCCTTGGGCGGCGGTTGTTTGCGGCCGCCTAAGCCCAAGCGCGCGGCCCAACCCGAGCGGCCCATTCGCGCGCCATAGGCGTCGAGCGCTTCCGACAGCGTCTGCAGGCGCTGAATGGCGTGGGATTGGGCGGGGTCCGGGCGCACGTCGCCGCCGTTTACCAGCGCGTCGTAGGCTTTCTGGGGCGTCGTGGTGATCGACAAGCGGAGATCACCTTTCCTGTCTTCGGAATGGGGTGGAAATGGTCAGGGTGCGAATGGGTCGCACTCTACCATGTTCGCCTGGACGGTCCAGCCCCCGCGGCCGGTCGAAGAATGGGAAGAGGAGCGAAACATCCGCGCGGCGCGGTGACTCAGTCGCCGGGCGCCGTGACCTGACCGCCACCCTTGCCGGGGGGCTGGTCAGCCGATTGGCCGCCGGTTTTGCCGGACGCAGCGGAGGCACCCGTTGCAGGTGCCGCGCCCGCATCTTGTTGCGGTCCCCGGGGCGCGCCCGCGACCGGTTTCGAGGCGACCTGCTGGGCGGACTTGCCGCCGGCCGGACCCGGGCCGGACCCGGCGCCGAGGAGCGGTTTTTCCGGTGTCTTCGCTTGCGGCATGAACAGGGCTTCCATCTCGCGCCGGAACAGATAGGTCGCATCCGTGCGATCCTGTTCGACATCGTCCCAGGTTACGATGGCGCCCTGTTTGATCGGCCGCTTGAGCTTGATTTTCTGCGCCAGCCCGATGGGCACGGCCTTGGTCCGGACGGACTCGGTCGCCGGCATCAATTTACCCCAGACGGTGAAGCCGCCTTCGCCGTCGAGCACCTCGCCCGCGCGCAGGTCGCGCTTGGCGCAGGCGACGACGTCGCCGATGAATTTGGTGGCCGATCCCGTCGGCTGTTTGAGGATCGCCGCATAGGCGACCGAAACGCCCAATTCCAGGCCGATCAGGTGATAAGGCCGCCACAAGGCCGAATACCCGCCGCCCGCATCGGTGATCATGCCGTAATCGGAGAAACAGCGTTTGACGTAATCCGTGGGGGCTTCGAACACCACGTAGACGCCCCAGCGCAGATCGTTTTCCAGGTCCTCGCCCGACCGTTCGCGGGACGAGACGACCTCGACCTGGCCTTTGTGATGGAGGATACCGCCCGCGTCCTTGGGGATCATGGTGGACGCCAGCGCGTCGACCGGTACGGCCGGGAAGTCCAGACCGTGGGGGGCGGGGGTCAGGTCCGTCGCATTGGCGACGGCGGCCATTTCGATGCCCGACTTGGTGCCGTCCAGGAACGAGTTGAACATTTTGGCGTTCATCCCGCTTTCCTTGGCCCGTTCGGCGGTCAGGCCGTAATGGGACCAGACGGTATCGGGCGTCGATTCATGGAACTCGGGCATGTACAGCGTGCCCTTGCCCGCTGCGACGACCTCCAGCCCGATGGTCCGCGCCCAATCGACCTGCTGACAAATCAGCGACGGCTGATCGCCGTAGGCCATGGAATAGACGACGCCGGCCTCGGCGGCCTTGCGCGCGAGCAAGGGGCCGGCCAGAACATCGGCCTCGACGTTGACCATGACGACGTGGCGGCCGCGCGCGAACGCGGCCAGGGCATGCTTGATGCCGATTTCGGGGAGGCCCGTCGCCTCGACCACGACTTCCAGGCCGCCGTGTTCGATCAACGAAAGGGCATCGTCGGTGACGAAGGTCGTGCCCTGGGCCAGGGCCTTGGCTGCCGAATGGCGGGTGATCCGTTCCTTCGGCCAGCCCGTGTTCAACAGGGCCTTTTCCGCCGTCGCCGGGTTCAGGTCGGCAACGCCGACAACATGGAAACCGGGATGGTGGAGCGCCTGGCTCAGGAACATCGAGCCGAATTTTCCGGCGCCGATGACACCGACCCTTACAGGGGCGTTCGCGTCGGCGCGCGCATGCAGCAGCGTATTGAGGTTCATCCGTTCCCTCTCCCCGGGCCCGTCCGGCGGGTCCGTTCCCAGGCACCAAGTCGTCGCAAGGGGCGTTCCCTAGGTTTGGCGGCCGGGCCCCATGGTGCGGCCGTGCCCGGCGCGACCCCCGATCCCGCGCGGTCTTCACGTTTCCGTGGCCTCACTGGCCGGTCGGGGGAAATGGCACCATACTACAAAGGCACCCTCTTTCGGAACGGGAAACAGGCTGGGTACGCCAGAACGTCATATGGATGCCTTCAACGACTTCATCGCGGATCATGAACCGGCGTTGCGCCTGGGTTGTTTCCTGGCCGTGCTCGCCGTCATGGCGGGGGCCGAAGCGCTTTGGCCGCGCCGCCCGGGGGCGGCCCGCGGCCGCCGTTGGCCCAACAATGCGGGGCTGGTTCTGCTGGATACGTTGGCGGTGCGGATCGCCGCCTGGGCCCTGCCGGTTCTCCTCCCCGTCGCGGCGGCGGCCTATGCGGCGGAACGGGATTGGGGCCTGCTGCCGGTGCTGGGTATCTACGATTGGGGCGCGTTCGTGGTCGCGTTGGTGGTCTTCGACCTTGCGATCTATGCCCAGCATGTCGCCGTGCATCATATTCCCGTGCTCTGGCGCCTCCACCGCGTCCATCACACGGATCTCAGTCTCGACGTGACCTCGGGCCTGCGGTTTCATCCGCTGGAAATCCTGCTGTCGATCGTGATCAAGACGGGCCTGGTTCTGGCGCTCGGCGCGCCCGCCGCCGCCGTGGTGGTGTTCGAGGTCCTGCTCAACGGCACGGCCATGTTCAACCATGCCAACCTGAAACTGCCCTTATGGCTCGACCGCGCCGTCCGCACGGTCGTCGTCACGCCGGACATGCACCGGGTCCATCATTCCGTCCATCGCGACGAAACGGATAGCAACTTCGGGTTCAATTTCTCGGTCTGGGACCGCCTGTTTGGAACCTACCGCGCCCAACCCCGCGACGGCCACGACGGCATGACCATCGGTCAGTCCGGTTTCCGCGACCCGGACCGCCTCGGCCTGGCGCGGCTGCTGGTCCAGCCATTCGGCAAAGAGTAACCGCCTGGCCTAGATCCTGTCCTTGTTGGCGTCGGCCATAATCCCCGCGACGGTTTCGTCATCTGGACGGCCGGTCTTCTTCAGGCCCGTCATGGCGCCCCGGACATCTTCCGGCTTGCGGTTCTGGCTCATCTTCCGTTTGCCTTCCAGGCGCGTGATCGGCATCTCGAAGGCGACGATGCCCTTAATCTGGGCTGCGAGGAAATCGTCGGGCAACCCCGCGACGGACCAAGGCGTTTCGCGGCCGTCCTCGTACTGCGCGGTCAGCGATGACAGGCGCGCAACCACGGCCTTTGGGTCGTCCATCACGCGGGGCGCGCCATAGACATGGACGGCCTCGTAATTCCAGGTCGGCACGGACTTTTCCGTCTCGTACCAATCGGGGGAGATATAGGTATGCGGTCCGGAGAACACGGCAAGCGCCTCGCCCTGGCCATCGAACGCCTGCCACTGGGTGTTGGCCTTGGCCAAGTGCCCCCAGAGCAGCCAGCCGTCCCCGTCCGGAACCAGGTGCAGCGGCACGTGGCTTGCGACCATGCCCTCGGCGCCGTGGGTGACCAGAACGGCGAAGCCGTTGGCGCGGATCAGGTCCAGCATCTCGGCGTCGTTGGCGATTTCGAACTGTTTCGGGCGGTACATGGGGGTATGTCCTCGATTGGGGGCGGCAGGGCTGCGTCACGGCCTAAGCCTTAAGGCGGGGACGGCTCGACATGAAAGAACCATTTCCGGTCCGTGAAAAGGGCCAAGATCGCCGTTGCCCGGCCGGCCGCGCCTGCCTAGGTTTCAAGGAGACGACGGGCCGACGCCCGCCCACCGGAGGTCGGGGCCCGCACGGAGGAAAAGATGAACGAAGAACACTTCAACATGCAGATGCGCAAGTTCCTGAAGCAGGTCGGCGTGACCAGCCAGACGGAAATCGAAAAGGCCGTGCGCTCGGCGCTCTACGACGGGCGGATCGCCGAGGACGCAACGATCAAGGCGACCATGACGCTGGAAATCCCGACCCTTGGCACCGTCCACAAGGTCGAAGCCCTGATCGAATTGAAGGACGAGGATATCGAAGACGAACACCGCCACGGCGACTGATCGCCGGCACGCATCGCGCATAAGAAAAAGCCCGCCAACCGGCGGGCTTTTCCATTTCAATTCCGTCGCAAGCTACTGCCTTGCCGCAATCGCCTTCTTGATTTCGGCGATGGCCAGGCCCGGGTTCAGGTGCTTCGGGCAGGTGTTGGTGCAATTCATGATCGTGTGGCAGCGATACAGCCGGAACGGGTCGTTCAGGTTGTCGAGCCGCTTGCCGGTCGCTTCGTCGCGGCTGTCGGCGATCCAGCGGTAGGACTGCAGCAGGATGGCCGGGCCCATGTAGCGGTCGCCGTTCCACCAATAGCTGGGGCAGGACGTCTGGCAGCAGAAGCAGAGGATGCACTCCCAGAGACCGTCGAGCTTTTCCCGTTCTTCCGGCGACTGCAGGCGTTCGCGCGTCGGGGCGGGGGTGTCGGCCTGCAGCCAGGGCTCGATGGATTTGAGCTGCGCGTAGGGCACGTTGAGGTCGGGCACCAAATCCTTGATCACCGGCATGTGAGGCAGCGGATAGATCTTCACATCGCCCTTGATGTCGTCGATGGCCTTGATGCAGGCCAGGGTGTTGGTGCCGTCGATGTTGAACGCGCAGGACCCGCAGACCCCTTCGCGGCAGGACCGCCGGAAGGTCAGGGTCGGATCCATCTCGTTCTTGATCTTGATCAGGCCGTCCAGAACCATCGGCCCGCAGCGGTCCAGGTCGACTTCATAGGTGTCGACGCGCGGCAGGTCGTCCGTATCCGGATCCCAGCGGTAGATCTTGAACTTGCGGATGTTGGTCGCGTCGGGCCCGGCCTTGACGGTCTTGCCCTCGGTAACCCGGGAATTGGCGGGAAGGTTGAATTCGACCATCTGCGTCTTCCTTCTCTTAGTAAACGCGAGCCTTGGGCTCGATGTATTCGACTTCGTCCGTCAGGGTCCAGGTGTGGACCGGGCGGTAGTCGAGTTTCACGGAGCCGTCCTCGTTGACCCAGGCCAGCGTGTGCTTCATCCAGTTTTCGTCGTCGCGATCGGGGAAATCCTCGTGCGCCTGGGCACCGCGGCTTTCGTGGCGGGCTTCGGCGGAATAGATCGTCGCCTTGGCGCAGATCAGAAGGTTTTCCAACTCCAGGGCTTCGACCAGGTCCGAGTTCCAAATCAGCGAGCGGTCGGAGACCTGCATGTCGGACTGGGTGTTCCAGACCTCGTCGATCTTGTCGCAGCCTTCTTTCAGCGTCGCCGAGGTACGGTAGACGGCGGCGTCGTTCTGCATCACGCGCTGCATGGCGTCGCGGATTTCGGCGACCTTGGTGCTGCCGGAGGCGTGGCGGATGCGGTCGAACCGCTCCAACGCCTTATCGGTGCACCCCGAACGGTAGGGACGCAGCGGCATGCCCGGCTTGATCGTTTCGGCGGCGCGCAGGCCGGCCGCACGGCCGAACACGATGAGATCGAGCAGCGAGTTGGTGCCCAGACGGTTGGCGCCGTGCACCGAGGCGCAGGCGCATTCGCCGACGGCCATCAGGCCGGGGCTGACCGCGTCCGGATCGTCGTCCGTCGGGTTCAGGGCTTCGGTCATGTAGTTGGTCGGAATGCCGCCCATGTTGTAGTGCACGGTCGGCAGCACGGGGATCGGTTCCTTCGTGGCGTCGACGCCGGCGAAGATCTTGGCCGTTTCCGTGATGCCCGGCAGGCGCTTCATCAAGGTGTCCGCGCCCAGGTGTTCCAGGTGCAGCATGATGTGGTCTTTGTTCTCGCCGACACCGCGGCCTTCGCGAATTTCCATGGTCATGGCGCGCGACACGACGTCGCGGGACGCCAGGTCCTTGGCCGTCGGCGCGTAGCGTTCCATGAAGCGCTCGCCTTCGGAGTTGGTCAGGTAGCCGCCTTCGCCGCGCGCCCCTTCGGTGATCAGACAGCCGGAGCCGTAGATGCCGGTCGGGTGGAACTGCACGAATTCGTGGTCTTCCAGCGGCAGGCCGGCGCGCGCCACCATGGCGTTGCCGTCGCCCGTGCAGGTATGGGCCGAGGTGCAGGAGAAGTAGGACCGGCCATAACCGCCCGTCGCCATCACGGTCTGATGGGCGCGGAAGGTATGGATCGTGCCGTCGTCCAGGTTCCAGGCGATGACGCCTTCGCAGGTCCCGTCGTCGCCCATGATCAGGTCGAGGGCGAAATATTCGACGAAGAATTCGGCGTTATGGGCCAGAGACTGCTGATACAGAGTGTGCAGCATGGCATGACCCGTACGGTCGGCGGCGGCGCAGGCGCGGCGCACCGGGGCTTCGCCGAAGTTGCGCATGTGGCCGCCGAAGGGCCGCTGATAGATGCGCCCGTCGTCGGTCCGCGAGAACGGCATGCCGAAGTGTTCCATCTCAATGACGGCCGGCACGGCTTCGCGGCACATGTATTCGATGGCGTCCTGGTCGCCGAGCCAGTCGGCGCCCTTCACCGTGTCGTACATGTGCCATTCCCAGTGGTCTTCATCCAGGTTGCCGAGAGCGGCCGAAACGCCGCCCTGGGCCGCCACCGTATGGGAGCGGGTCGGGAAAACCTTGGTGATGCAGGCGGTCTTGAGGCCGGCCGCCGCCATGCCCAGCGTCGCGCGCAGGCCGGCGCCGCCGGCGCCCAGCACCACGACATCGTATTTGTGATCGATCAGTTCATACGCCTTGGACATTTTTTATTCAGCTCCCGAAGGTCAACTTGAGGATGGCGAAGACATTGATGACGCCCAGGAACACGGCGCCCAACTTGACCAGGACGAGGGACACCGTCTTGGCGCCTTCGGAATGGACATAGTCTTCGATCACGACCTGAAGGCCGAGTTGGGCGTGATGCACGCCGGAAACGATCAACAGGATCAGCAGAACCGCGTTCTGGCCGGTTCCGACCCAGGCCTTGAAGGTGGCAAGGTCGGCGCCGATCAGGCCGGAGGCGGCCCAGACGAACCACAGCGTCAGCGGCACCAGGGCGATACCGGTCAGACGTTGGCCCCACCAGTGGTGGGCGCCTTCATGGGCGGCGCCGAGGCCGCGCACGCGGGCAAGGGGGGATCGCATTTCCATGGCTCAGCCTCCGATCACGAAATAGACGCAACCGAGCGTCGCCGCCGTCGCGATGATGGAAAAGGCAATGACGAGATAGTCCGACCGGTGAACCGTCGGCAGGTCGAAACCCGCGCCGGTATCCCAGATCATGTGCCGGATGCCGTTGCCCAGATGATAGTAAAGCGAGAACAAAACGCCCCAGAGGACGATTTGACCGATCCACGATCCCATAATGTCCTGGGCCCAGGCGAAGCATTCGGCGCTATAGGTCGCCGAGGTCAGCCAGAAGGTCAGAATCAGGATACCGCCCGACAGCGCAACGCCCGTCATGCGGTGGGTGATGGAAAGGATTGCCGTTCGGGGAAGTCGATAGACCTGCAGATGTGGCGACAGGGGCCGTTCACGACGCGCCATGGGGGGGAACCTCGTCTGTAATTTTATAAACCCGCGGCAAACCTACCTCCTATTTCGCAATTGCGCAAACGTCTGATGGCGAATGGTTATTTCACGATTCCAGATACTTATGGCATATGGTCTTTTGTATACCAGTGCAGGTGCGGAAGATGCCCGGCCGGAGTGCCCGCGGGGGCGGATTTTGACGGAAAATTCGCTGTAAAGGCCCCGTTGCGCGGGGGTTTTGCAGTATCGGCGGCGGTGGGGCGGCTTTATTAGGTTTTCAATGACTTAGCCCGAATGTCCCCGGTGTCCTGGGGAAAACGTGTGGACGGTCTGTGGGAACCCGACCGAGTTATGCACAACTTTCGACGCTAATCCCCAGGTTTCCGCGTTGCCCGCCATGCTGCCGCGAGACCATCATGTTCGGCGCTTTGAAAGGCGCCGCCATGGTCCCGGCCGTCCGGTTCGGGACCACCCGAAGGGGGAATGGATCTTCGTTTCGACGTCGCCCCATCGACCCATAGGGAGGGAGCCGGTAACAGCCGCAGTCCGGCATCCCGCCGACGGGCCCAGGCATCCCCTTCGTTTTCGAACGCGGGGGCCTGCGCAAGCCCAAAGAAACCTTCGTCCCGGGGTTCGATCTCTGCCCAGGGTGCGGCCACGGGAGGACGGTTTTTTCGGCGGATAGGTGGTTTTCAAAAGCGTGGAGCCTGGCCGGCTCCAAAAGAGGTGTCAGGTGCGTCGCTTGTCGGCGCGAGATGTAGGTGTCCCAGGACCTGCATCCCTGACGCCTCTTTTTTATCCGAAATCCCGACAATCCCATGACGTGCCCGGCGGCTTCGCGGCCATGGGCGATTTCGCGCTTTTGCATTCGCCGCCTAATAGGTCTATACAATTTTGGACCAACCAATCCGGGCCGGGCCCCGTGTCCGTTCCCGCTCCATCGATGGAGTAACCTCGGCCGTGGCCGCATCCGCCGATTTTCGCCGCGTCGTCTGGCCCCTGGCCGTCGCCGAAACCCTGCTCTGGGCCGGCTTCTATTACATGTTCCCGGCCTTGCTGGCCGTCTGGGAAAAAGAGTTTCCCTGGTCCAAGGTGGAAATCGTCGGTGCGATGACGGTCTCCCTCCTGATCTCGGCCATGCTCGCCCCGGTGGCCGGGCGGATCATCGACCACGGCCATGGGCGGACGCAGTTCGTCGCGGCGTCGTTCCTGGGCGCGCTCGGCCTGGCGTACCTTTCGACGGTCACGGAACTTTGGGAATTCTACCTCGCTTGGGGTGTGCTCGGCGTCGCCATGGCGGGCTGTCTGTACGAGCCCTGCTTCGCCATCCTGACCCGGGTCATGGGCGACAAGAATCGCCAGGCGATCACGGTCGTGACCCTTGTCGCCGGGTTTGCCGGAACCGTCTGTTTCCCGACCGTTCATACGCTGGAAGCGATCATCGGCTGGCGAAATGTCGTTTTGGTTTTCGCGGGGCTCGCCGTCTTCATCTGCATTCCATTGTTGATGTATGCCCTGGCCCATCACGGACCGGAGAAACAGATCCCGCATGAGGAAGCCGAAACCGCGGATACGGGCGACCTCAGCCAGATCACCCGGTCCTGGACCTTTTGGCTGCTCGGCATGTCCTACGCCATGATGGCCCTGGCGCATTTCGCGATCATCTCCCACATGCTGCCGTTGTTGGCCGAACGGGGCGTCGGCGACGAGGCGGCGATCCTGGCGGCGTCGCTGATCGGCCCGATGCAGGTGGCGGGGCGCCTGTGCGTCATCGCCGTGCAGCGCCACGTTACCTCGACCCCGCCGATCACGGCGGTCAGTCTGATCGCCATGGCACTGGCCTCCGCCGCCTTGCTGGGATCGAAATCGGTACCGGGGCTGCTGGTCGTTTTCGTGCTGTTCCAAGGCGCGGGTAACGGCGTCATGAGCATCACCCGCCCGGTCATCGTCGCAGAATTGTTGGGCCGGCGGCGCTACGGCGTCATCGCCGGCATGCTGGCGACGTCTTATATCGGGTTCACGGCCCTGTCGCCGGGGCTGGCCGGCCTGGTCTGGCTGGTCGCGGGGTATGACGGTGTGCTGATCATGACCATGTCGGCCGGGGTGCTGGGGGCGGTGATGCTGATGGCCGCGGCGGCGGCCAGTTCCCGCCGGGCCGCGGCCCGCGGCGACAACCGAGATCCCTGAACAAAGAAACGGGCCCCGATCGACGGGGCCCGTTCCCAGGCATTTAAATTTCAGTTGGTTGCTTAGAAAGCGACCAACATGCCGGACATGACGGCATGGATGTCGTCGAAGCTCGAGCCCGTGCGGTCCAGGCTGTGATAGCGGTAGGACACATACATGCTGGAGCCGATGCTTTCGATTTCCTGCACCGCCTGCACGCCGATGGTGTCGAAGCTGTCGCCGTTCTGCGCGACATCTTCGTAGCGGCCGTAATCGACGGCGAAGTTGGTGTTGCCCAGGCTGTTCAGCTTGGCGATGTAGCCGAGCTTGCCGTAGTAGAACATCGGATCGTCGCGGCCCTGGGTCGCGGCGGACTTGGTGCCGGCGGCGAAGGTCACGTTGACGCCGTTCCCGAACAGCGCCGAGACCGAGCCCGAGACGCCGTCTTCGAAGGCATCGTCGTTGTTGGCGTTCGACGAGTTGTTGTACCAACCGGCGGCGGCCTCGACGGCCACGCCGCCGAAATCACCGGCGTAGCGGACGACCGCGTCGACGGCGCCGCTCGTGGTGCTTGTCGCCAGCGAGAAGCCATTGAAGGACGCGTTTCGTACATCAACCGGTCACCGGCATCGAGGCCGTCCAGGTTGTCCGCCGTGCCGCCGATCGTCGCCGTGGAGCGAACGCCGGTCGCCGAATTAACGAAGGCGAAGCCGCCCGCCATGTCGCCGATCGACGAATACCCGGCGACACCGGTCCCGGACAGGTCGACCTCGGAAATCGCGTCGGAGGCCATGGAGCCTTCGCCCATGGTCAGGGTGCCGAAGCGCGCGTGCGAGACATAGATGTCCGACTGATCGTGTTCGAACTGGCCGGAGCCGGCGGATTCCGCCGTGGCGCTGACTTCGTTCGACGCGTTCGAGCGCATCTTGGCGGCGAAGGCGGCGCCAATTGTGATCTCCGCGTTCACCTTGCCTTCGGCTTCGAAGAAGATGATCGTCGAATCGTTTTCGTTATCGACGTGGCGGTAGCTGGTTTCGTTACCGTCGTCGACCAACAGCACTGCGCGGTTGACGTGACCGCCGATGGTCAGGTCGACGGGGCTGCCGTTCTTGATGGAGCCGGCGTGGGCCGGCGCCGACATCGCGGCGACGCCGCCGACGATGGCCGTCGCCGACAACAGCGCGGCAATGAGAGTCTTTTTAGTCGTAGTCATGGGTTTTCCCTTCGTCTGTTCCGCCCGCGGTTTCGCGGGTGGCCCCTTCGGCCTTTTGATACCACAGAATTCCCGCGAGTAAATAAGAATAATTATCATTCGCGGTTTTGGCTGTGAATGTTATGTTATAACATTATATTCTATCGAGAGGTCAACGCTTCGGGTGCGGTCGTGCTGTTTTCACGATCGACGAGGCTCCGGCGCGGCCTGCTCTGTGCGTTAACCGCCGCGGACTTCGTTGAGGAAGGCATCGACGGATTTCCGGAGTGAATCCGCCTGGGTCGAAAGTTCCGAAGCCGCCGCCGAGATCGTGTAAGACACTTCGGTCGTTTCCGTGACGGCTGCCGTGACGCCTTGAATATTCGACGACACGTCCTGGGTGCCGGCGGACGCCTGTTCGACATTGCGCGCGATCTCCGCCGTGGCGGCGCCTTGTTCTTCGACCGCGGCGGCGACGGAGGCGGTGATCTCGCTCATCCGGCCGATGGTCGTGCTGATTCCGGTGATCGCCGTGGCCGATGCCTGGGTCGCCGTTTGAATGCCCGCGACCTGCTGGCTGATTTCCTCGGTCGCCTTGGCGGTCTGACTGGCGAGGTTCTTGACCTCCGATGCCACGACGGCGAACCCTTTACCCGCCTCGCCGGCACGCGCGGCTTCGATGGTCGCGTTCAGGGCCAGCAGGTTCGTTTGCTCGGCAATATCGGTGATCAGGTTCACGACCTCGCCGATCCGGTTGGCGGCGTCGGTCAACCCCTGCACGCGGGCCGTGGTCTGTTCGATTTCCTCGACGGCGTCGGACGCGATGCGGGTGGAATCCGCGACCTGACGGGAGATTTCCTGGATCGAAGATGACAGTTCCTCCGCCGCCGAAGCGACGGTCTGCACATTGGCGGCGGCCTGTTCGGAGGCGGATGCCACGGCCATGGCCTGGTTCCCGGCCTGATCGGCGGCGGCGGACATGGTCGACGACGACGCGGTCAGGTTGCCGGCGGCATCGCCCACGCTGTTGACGACACCCCCGACGGTCATTTCGAACTGCTTGGCGAGGCGTTCCATCGTCTCCTGGCGCTCGCGTTTGTGCATTTCCTCCATTCGCTTCTGGCGGGCTTCCATTTCCGCCGCCTCGTCGAGGCCCGCGCGAAGTTCCTGGAGAGATTGCGCGACAGGCCCGAATTCGTCTCCCCGGTCGATGGTCAACGCCAAGGAGTCGCGATTGGTGCGGTCGGCGATGATCTCCAGGTCCGATACCAGTTTGGTGATCGGTTCCCGGATCACTCGGAAGAGATACAGGCAGAGTAGGGCGGCGAACAGCACGGCCGCCCCCATCGCAACGAGAAACCCGAACAGAACATCCGCCGTCCGCTGGTTGATGTCCGCCATCATGCGCTTGGCGTCGACCGAGGTTGCCAGGCCGATTTTTTCGATCTGATCGCTGACCCGCGATACGGCATCGGTCATGGTGCCCGCGGCCTCGTCGAAGTTACCCATCAACTTGTTGCCCGCTTCGGAACCCCCGTCGATATAGGCTTTGGCCATTGTTTCGCCTTGGGCGAAATAGGCCGGCATGGCGGCTTCGGACGCCTCGATCGCGGCGACGATGTCTTTCAGTCCGAGTTCGGCCGCCATTGCCTTGGCTTGCGTGGCTGCGGCTTCGAATGCGGCACGATGTTCCTTGGCGACATCGAACCCGTCATTCAGGCCGTCCTGCCCCCGGGTCGCGGAAATATCGGTCAGCCATTGCTGCACCTGGACCACATGGAAACGCACGTCTTTCACCAGAAGGTTCAGCGGCACGACTTTGTCGAACGCACGGCTGATTTCGGTCTCGGCGCGCTGCATTTCTTTCAATTCGCCGTTCAATTCGACAATTTCATATCCAGTTGCGGCAATGAACAGGGCGAGGATTGCGACCAGGCAGGCGGCCAGTTTCTGACGAATAGACAATGACATGTGAGATTTTCCGTTAAAGAAGAGGTGTGACGATCACCACTCGTTACAGCAAGAATCATGCCGCCAGAACATGACGTAAACCTTGCATTCACCTATATTCAGGTCGAAAAATCTCCTCGGGCGGCGCTCCGGCTTTATCTGCTCCGGACTTCGTTCAAAAATGCATCGACGGAGGATTGTAGCGCCTGGGCTTGGGCTGTCAGATCCGCAGCGGAGGTCGAAATTCCTTTCGACACTTCGGTGGTTTCCGTGACGGCCGAGGTCACGCCCTGAATATTCGACGACACATCCTGCGTCCCGATGGAGGCCTGTTCGACGTTGCGCGCAATTTCACCTGTCGCGGCCCCTTGTTGTTCGACGGCGGCTGCGATTGAGGATGAAATTTCGCTGATCCTGCCGATCGTGGCGCTGATTCTGGTGATCGCGTCCGTCGATTGTTGGGTTGCCGATTGAATGCCGGAAATCTGTTGGCCGATTTCGTCGGTGGCCCGGGCGGTTTGCGTCGCCAGGTTCTTCACCTCGGCGGCGACAACGGCAAAACCTTTGCCGGCATCGCCGGCGCGCGCCGCTTCAATCGTCGCATTCAGGGCCAGAAGGTTCGTCTGTTCGGCGATATCCGTGATCAGATTGATGACGTCGCCGATGCGGCTTGCCGCGTCCGTCAAGCCCTGGACCATTTCCGTTGTCTGTTCGACCTCGGTCACCGCGTCTGCCGCGATCTGGTTCGAATTGGCGACCTGGCGCGAGATTTCCTGGATCGACGAGGACAATTCCTCTGCGGACGCGGAAACAGTCTGCACGTTGGCGGCGGCTTCCTCGGCGGCGGCGGCGACGGCCGTCGATTGGCGGTGGGCCTGATCGGCGGCGGACGCCATGGTAGACGACGAATTGTTCATGTTGCTCGACGCCTGGCTGACGGCTGCGACGACCTGTCCGATGCGCGCTTCGAAATCATCCGCCATTTTTTTCATGGCGGCGTGGCGCTGTTCCTCGGCGCGCTGTTCTCGCTCTTCCTGTTCGGCGTTCAATCGGCGAACTTCGGCGGCGTTGTCCTTGAAAACCTGGACCGCGTCGGCCATTTCGCCGATTTCATCCGACCGGCCCACGCCCGGCACTTCGACGGCCTCGTTGCCGCTGGCCAGTTCGCGCATGGCGGTGGTCATCCCGCCGACGGCGCCGATAATCCCCTTGCCGACGGCAAATAGGATCGTGCTCAGCACAACGACGGCGACCAGAAAGGCCGCGGTGCCACCGGTCCGTGCCGTTGCCAGGGACCCTTGGACCTCGACAATCGACTTCTCGAAGGCGATGCTCAGTTTTTCCGAATAGTCGGTCAGGGCCTCGCTCATACCTTCGCCGAATTCGTCGATGACGTCGTCGATCTTGGCGAATTCGTCGGCCTGGGCATTCGTTTCGATCAATCTCGCAAGGTCGACTTGAATGCCCTGGGCGAGCGGGTCAATCTTGGCCAGGATCGCCTTGACCGTGTCCTTATCGCCTTCGTTCTGGGTGACTTCCAGCAGACGGGCGCCTTTCTTTTTTAGCATCTCGATGCTGGCGGCGATCACTTCCTTGCGCTCGGGCTGGATCTGGCCTTCATCCTTGTCGATGATCGAATCCATGGCGGCCAGCAGCAATTCGACGTTGGCGATGCGCATGCTGGTGGCGAGATCGATTTGTTCGTTGTAGTCCGCACTGCTGCTGACCGACCCTTCGATTTGATGGCCGGTCAGGAAGGCGATGCCTTGCAGGCAGGTTAAAGCCAATGCCGAGACAACGCCGATGGCGATGATCTTGTTGCGAATGGTCCAATTCATGTCGTCCCCCTGACGTACCCCTTGATAAGAAGGCGTGGTCACCGCCGCCCCACCTCTTCGCCGGCGTTTCAGCCAACAAGCCAGGCAGGCGCGGCAGCTTGTGCCGGTCAAATAATCTCCTCGATCAGGAAGGTGGCATAGACGCAAAACGAAGGAAATATACACAAAGGCGTAGGTAAACCCTCTGGGGTTGTAGGGTTTAGCTGAGAGCCACCGTGGGATTGTCAGGGGTCTTGTAGGGGCTGACGGTCAACCTGCGCGCGGCATCAGGGCCCAGATGTCGAAATCCAGGACCACCGCGGGGTGGTCCTTGCCTTCGGCATCCTTCAAGGGGAAGTCGGCGCAGGGATGATCCTTCGCCGCGACTAGGCGCAGGCGCAGGGCGCCGACATCGCCGCGGCCCGGGATCTCGGCCTTGTCCAGGACCTCGGACCAGGCATAGACCGTGTCTCCCGCGAACGACGGGGCGACATGCCGTCCGCCGTTGATGGCGGCAATGTGGAAGGCATTGGCCAGGCCGTTGAACGACAGGCCGCGCGCTAGTGAGATGATATGTCCGCCGTAGATCAGGCGCCTGCCGAAACGACCGTCTTTTTGCGCATGCAGGTCGAAATGCACCTTGGCGGTGTTCTGATAAAGCCGTGTCGCCAGCATGTGTTCGGCTTCTTCCAAGGTCATGCCGTCGACATGATCGATCTTCTCGCCGACCGCGTAGTCGTCCCAGAAGAACGGGCTGCCGGCGGCGGTCGCGTCGTACGCCGCGAGATTCAGGCCGTCCGGCACGACAAGGTCTTCGGCGGCGACGGCGGTGGGCAGGTCGGGGGCGCTTGCCTCCGGCGCCGGGGCGGCTTCATCGCGTTTGCGGACCATGACCCAGCGGACGTAGCTGAGCACGATCTCGCCCCGCTGGTTGGTGCCCGTGGTGCGGACCCAGACGACGCCGGTCTTGCCGTTGGAATTTTCGCGCACGCCGATGACTTCGGACTCGGACGCCAGCGTGTCGCCCGGATAGACCGGCGCCAGGAACCGGCCGTCGGCATAGCCCAGGTTGGCGACGGCGTTCAGCGAGATATCCGGCACGGTCTTTCCGAACACGATGTGGAAGACCAGCATGTCGTCCACCGGCATGCCTTCATAGCCGAGCGCCATGGCGAACATGTCCGACGAATGCAAGGCGAAGCGGTTGCCGTAGAGCCCGGTATAAAGCGCGATCTCGCCTTCCGTCACCGTGCGCGGCGTGGCGTGGCGGATGACCTGGCCGGGTTTGAAGTCTTCGAAGAAATTGCCCGGGTTGGTCTTGTCGCTCATTTGGGTCGCTTTCGTCTTGTTAGGGGTGGGGCGATTATTCGGCGGCGGCGGATTGTTCCATCTCGGCGATGGCGTCGGCCAGGGCGACCGCCTGCTTGGCGCCTTCGACATGCAGGTTCTCGATCAATTTGCCGTCGACCAGGACCACGCCCTTGCCTTCCTTTTCGGCCTCGGCGTGGGCCTCGATGATCCGTTTGGCCCAGGCGACTTCGTCTTCCGATGGCGAGAAGGCTTCGTTGGCCATGGCGATGGTTTTGGGATGGATCAGGGTCTTGCCGTCCATGCCCAGTTCGCGCCCCTGCACGCAGGACGCCTTGAAGCCGTCGTCGTCGGCGAGGTCCAGATGCACCCCGTCGAGGATCGTGATCTTGGCCGCGCGGGCGGCCAGCATGCAAAGCCCCAGCGAGGTCATGAAGGGGATGCGGTCGGGGGTGTGCTGCGCCTTCAAATCCTTGGCCAGGTCCGAGGTGCCCATGACCAGGCATTGCAGGCGCGGGCTGGAAAACGCGATTTCTTCCGCGTGCAGCATGCCCAGCGGCGTTTCCATCATCGCCCAGATCGGCAGGTCCTTGGGCGCGCCGGCGGCGTCCAGGATCTTGATGGCGTCATCGACCATGGCCTTGCTTTCGACCTTGGGAAGCAGCACCGCATGCGCCCCCATCTTGGCTGCGGCCTTCAAATCGTCCTCGCCCCAGGGGCCGTCCAGACCGTTGGTCCGCACGATCAGTTCGCGCATGCCGTAACCGCCTTCGGCGATCGCCGCCGTGATCTGTTCCCGCGCGGTCTGCTTGGCGTCCGGTGCGACGGCGTCTTCCATATCCAGGATCAGGCCGTCGGCGGCCAGCGTGCGGCCTTTTTCAAGGGCGCGAGCGTTGGAGCCGGGCATATAGAGAACGGAACGGCGGGGCCGAATGGTGGAAGCCATGGCGGAGCACTCCTGGGGATTTGATTGGGCCGGAAATCGGGCTGATTGTTGCGGCGCACACTAGCAAGTTCCCGCGACCGGTGGCAAGCTCCCGCGCATGTCCGTTTTGTCGATCCATTCCCGGGTTTCCCGCGGCTATGTAGGGAACAGCGCCGCCGTCCCGGCGCTGCAGGCCTTGGGCCGCGATACCGCCGCCGTGGACACGGTGGTACTGTCCAATCACCCCGGCCATAAGACGGTCACGGGCCGCCGTATTCCGCCCGACGAGGTGCGCGCGATCGCCGAAGCGGTCCTGGGCCTGGGTGCCGCCCCGCCGTTCCGCGCCGTCCTGACCGGCTACCTGACGGGCGTCGAGACGGGACGTGCGGCACTGGCCGCCGTTGCCCAGGTTAAGGCCCAGCGGTCGGATGCGATCTATGTCTGCGATCCGATCCTGGGCGACCGCGAGGAAGGCATTTATGTCGACGAAGGCCTGGTGCCGTTCTTCCGCCGCGAGGCCCTGCCGCGCGCCGACCTGGCCTTGCCCAACGCGTTCGAGTTGGAGTTGCTGACCGGCGACCAGGTCACCGACGTCGGGTCCGCCGTGGCGGCGGCCCATGCGCTGCGCGCGCGCGGCACCGGCGCGGTGGTCGTGACCTCCGTCCCTGATCAGGCATCGCGGGGCGGGGCAGGCGACGACGGCATGCTGATCGGCACCCTGGCCGTCGACGACGAAGGCGAATGGCTGATCGAGGTGCCGCGCCTGAACCGCCGGGCCAAGGGGGCGGGGGACGTGCTGGCCGGATTGCTGGTCGGCCATCTGCTCGCCGGGCTGTCCCTGCGCGAGGCGGCGGCCAAGGCGACGGCGTCCGTCCACGGTCTGCTGGAGGCCGCCGATGAATTCGATCTGGACCTGCCGCTGATCAAATACCGCCATCTGCTGACTCAGCCGGAACGCACGCTTAAACCACAAGCCGTCCGCTGATCTTTCTAGGGCATTGCTGTCTGCTCGGGAGGAGGCCTCATATAAATCAAGGCTAGGATGATTGCAGAAAGGGTGTGTCCTATGCCTCCTGCCATCATCCATGCATAGGAATTCGGTGACGCGAAATAAGCAAGCAATACCGAACAGCCCGCCGGCGCGAAACTTGCCGCCGTAATGACGGACGCCAAACGCCTCGCCCGCCGTCGATTTTCCGAATTGGCGATGTTCTCGCCTTTCGACCAGCGAAGCATCTCGCGGACCCGATAAATGACGCTGCAGATCAAATATGAAATGACGGGGAACCCCACGAGTGGCGCGGTAAACATGGTACCCATTCGGGAAATTTACCAGAGCTTCAATGGGTGATCTACGCATGAACGAGATCATATTGACGGGACGGGAGCTTTTCGGTATTTAACTTATTAGTTAAATAAAGAATTGAGCGATGCGTCCCGTGACCGCCGATACCCTGAGCGACACCTTTCAGGCCCTGGCCGACCCGACCCGTCGGGCCATCCTGGCGCGTCTTGCCCAAGGTGAGGCGACGGTCTCGGAATTGAGCGAGCCTTTCGATATGTCCCTGCCGGCCGTCTCCAAGCATCTGAAGGTTCTGGAGAAGGCGGGCCTGATCGAACGGGGCCGCCAGGCGCAATGGCGGCCCTGCCGTTTGAACGCGGCGGGCCTCAAGGATGCTTTCGACTGGGTCGCCGAATACCGCCGGTTCTGGGAGCAAAGCTTCGATCGGCTGGAAGCCTATCTGGACGAAATTCAAAACAAGGACGCCAGCGATGACCGTCATTGAAACCACGCCGCCCGAAAACATTCTGGAACTCAAACGGGTTTTCGCGGCACCCAAGCCTCTGTTGTTCAAGGTCTGGACCCAACCCGAACATATGGTTCGTTGGTGGGGCTGCGCCGATGCGACGAACAACGAAATCCAATCCGACCTGCGGCCCGGCGGTGCATTTTCCGTGCGCATGGAATTGGCCGACGGCACGGTCCATCGCATCTGGGGCGAATACCGTGAAACCGACGAACCCAACCGCCTGGTCTTTACCTGGTCGTGGGCGGGCGAGACCGGTTTCGACGGCGGCGACACCCTGGTCACCGTGACGTTCGAGGAGGTCTCGGGCGGCACGGAAGTGATCCTGCGCCATGAAAACTTCACCAAGGTCGAGGATCGCGATTCACACGGCGAAGGCTGGGGGGCGAGCCTGGACCGTCTGGTCGGCTTTCTTGCCGATCTGTGACGCCATGCCGACCGTCCATTTCACCAGCCAGCTGGAGCGCTTTCTGCCGGCCCCGTCGGTCGATGTCGGCGCGGGGTCGGAGACCCTGGGGGCCGCATTGGCCGCCGTGTTCGATGGGCACCCTGCGCTTCGGGGCTACATCCTGGACGATCAGGGGGCGTTGCGCCGCCACGTCGCCGTGTTCGTTGCGGGCGGGCAAGTGAAGGACCGCGAGCACCTGACCGACCCCGTGGGGCCGGACGACGAAATCCATGTTTTTCAAGCCCTCTCCGGGGGCTGATCCGAAAGGCTGTGACCATGACCGATACGATCCATGTGGCGACCCGCAAGGGCCTGTTCGAACTCAAGCGGACCGATGGCGGTTGGGACGTCGCCGATATGCATTTCCTGGGGGATCCGATCTCCGCCGTCGCGACCATCGGCGGCATGACCTTGGCTGCCCCCGACCTCGGGCATTTCGGGCCCAAGCTTTGGCGCCGCGATGAAGCCGGCTCCTGGGCGGAAATGGCAATGCCCACATTCCCGGAAAAACCCGAGAACGCCGAGGACGATCCGCATCCCTGGACATTGGGCCGCATCTGGAATTTCACGCCGGGCGGGGCCGAAGGGCGCATTTATGCGGGGACGATGCCCGGCGGGCTGTTCCGCTCCAACGATCTGGGCGAAACCTGGTCCCTGGTCGAGCCGCTGTGGCGGCACCCGGACCGCAAGAAATGGTTCGGCGTCGCGGGCGGCGAAATGCCGGGCATCAGTTCAGTCCTGGTCGATCCGCGCGATGCCGGTCACATCACCGTCGGCGTTTCGACGGGCGGCGTCTGGTCGACCCGCGACGGCGGCGAAACCTGGGCCGTCATCAACAAGGGCATGGTCAACGAATACATGCCGCCGGATCAGCAGGGCGATCCGATCCCGCAGGATATTCATCAATTGTCGCTATGTCCGGCGCACCCCGACGTGGTCTGGTGCCAGCACCACAGCGCGATCTTCCGCTCCACCGACGGCGGCGAGAATTGGGTGATGCTCGATGCCGCCCAGCCGACCGGCTTCGGCTTTGCCGTGCAGGCCCATCCGACCGATCCTGAAACGGCGTGGTTCGTGCCCGCGGAAAAAGACGAACGGCGCGTGCCCAAGGACGGCAAGCTGGTCGTCTCGCGGACCCGCGACGGAGGTAGATCCTTCGACGTGCTATCCAGCGGATTGCCGCAGAAACACGCCTACGATCTGGTCTATCGCCACGCGCTGGCAGTCGACGAAACGGGCGAGCGCCTGGCTTTCGGCTCGACCTCCGGCGGGGTGTGGATTTCGGAGGACGCGGGGGACAGTTGGTCGGCGCTGGACGCGCGCCTGCCGCCGGTCGCGGCGGTCGCCTTTTCCTAGGCGGTTGCGGGCGCATCTTGCGGTGCACCCGCAAATCGGAGATATTCCGAGACGATGGTTCCGCCAAGCGACCGCGCGGCGGATTAATAGGGAATACGGTGAGGGCGACCCAAACAGGGACCGAATCCGTAGCTGCCCCCGCAACTGTCAGCGGTGAGCAACCTCATTTGGCCACTGACCCAAGGGCTTCAATGTCGCGGGTTGGGAAGGCGAGGTTATCGCGTTGAACCGCAAGCCAGGAGACCTGCCATCATGTCCGGCGCGTTCGCGCCACTTACCCTTTGAGCCGCACGGATGGGTGCGGAAAGGAGAAAAAACTCATGCATATTGAACCTGGAATCGTCGATGCGTCGAAGATTGTTTTGAGCTACGCAACCGCGGCAGCTGCAATCGGGCTGACTGCGAAGATGGCGCTGGATACGATTCGCCGCGACGGCGGTGTATCGGCTTTGGTCCTGCGCAGCGTCGCCACGGTCGCCCTGGTCTTCTGCTTTTTCGAAGTGCTGCCCCACTATCCGGTCGGCGTATCGGAGGTTCACTTGATCCTCGGGTCGACGCTCTATCTGATCTTCGGCGCCGGGCCCGCCGCCATTGGTTTGGCTGGCGGACTGCTTCTGCAAGGGCTGTTATTTGCGCCCTTTGACCTGCCGCAATACGGGATCAACGTAACGACCTTGCTGGTGCCGCTCTGGGGCCTCAGCCATCTGGCGCGCCGGATCATCCCGGCCGATACGCCCTATGTGCAAGTTAAATATTGGCAGGCCCTGGCTCTGTCCACGGCCTATCAAGGCGGCATTGTCGGCTGGGTCGCCTTCTGGGCGCTTTACGGTGGCGGGTTCGGTGCGGAAAACCTGGCCTCCATCGGCAGCTTCGGTGCTGCCTATATGACGGTGATCATCGTCGAGCCGCTGGCCGATCTGGCCGTTCTCGCGGCAGCCAAGACGCTGTCGCGCTACGCCACCAGCCCGATCTTCTATAATCGCCTGCATCACCCGGCGGTTTAATCGTTCGGAAAACAAGGCCCCCGGCGCTTTCGGTGTCGGG
This sequence comes from uncultured Rhodospirillaceae bacterium, assembly GCA_913030825.1. GTDB lineage: Bacteria > Pseudomonadota > Alphaproteobacteria > Rhodospirillales > Casp-alpha2 > UBA1479. The sequence goes on from CAJWCU010000001.1 coordinate 153,482, forward strand.
GGCCTTTTCTTTTATTACCGTTCGCAAACGCGGGGGGCGTGTCGCCCGGTTCCCATTCGTCTATGCGACGCGAACGAAGCCCATCATCCCCGACTTTTGGTGTTCCAGGATATGGCAATGGAACATCCAATCGCCCGGGTTGTCGGCGACGAAGGCGATTTCCGCCTCGCCGTCGATGGGCAACAGCACCGTGTCCTGCCAGGGCCGATCGGGCTCCGGTTTGCCGTCGCGGCTGATGACGCGGAAGGTATGGCCGTGCAGATGGATCGGATGGGCGAAGGCGGTCTTGTTGCGGATCGTCATGACGACGCTTTCGCCGCGCTTGAAGGTGAACATGGGGTCGCCGTGGTCGCCGTATTTCATGGGCGGATAGACGACGCCGTTGAACGACCAGACCATGCCGTGCTTGCGCGCCAAGTCGCGGCCCGAGAGCGTCTCTCCTTTGAACGTCGCCGTCTGCAGGCCGCCCATGGCGCCGCCCTCCATGTCCAGGCTCAGCCGCGTCGCGGTGCCCAAGTCCGGCTCGGGCAGGGGGTTGGCGGCCCAGGCCGCCGGCGCAGGCCGCGCCGAGGCGGGCGCTGACGGCGCCGCGCCGTAGGTCAGGTCGGCCAGCCGATAGCGAATGCCTTCCGGTGAATTGTCGACCACGGCGAAGCGTTCGCCGGGGCTGCCCGCCATGTCCAGGATCAGGTCGGCCCGCGCCCCCGGCGCGATGACCAGCCAGTCTTCTTCGCCGAATTGCCGGGGCGGCACGGCATGGCCGTCAATCGCCGCGAGCCAGGGCCGGTGGCCCGGGAAGGTCAGGCGGAAGATGCGCGCATTGGCGACGTTGACGATCCGCAGGCGCACGCGTTCGCCCGGCGTCACGGCCAGGTCTTCGGATATGCGGCCGTTGACCGTCACCGTATTGCCGAACCGCCCGCCGTGGACCATGTCGTGGAAGGGCCGGTCGAAGGACGCGATGGCGGCGTCCTCGGTCAGCCGCCAGTCGTCGACGACCCAAAGGATTTCGCGGTCGACGTCGGGCGGCGTTTCCTCATCGACGATCAAGGGGCCGGATAGGCCGCGGGCGACCTGCTCCGACGAATTGAAATGGGGGTGGTACCAGAAGGTGCCCGCGTCCTCGACGTCGAATTCGTAGACGAAGTTCTCGCCTGGTTTGATCGGCGGCTGCGTCAGGAAGGGCACGCCGTCCATGGCGACCGGCAGGCGGATGCCGTGCCAATGCACGGTGGTCGGTTGCGGCAGGCCGTTTTCGACATGGATGCGCAGGCGCTCGCCCCGTTTCGCCCGAATGACCGGGCCGGGGATGCCGCCGTTATAGGCCCAGACGTCGGTCGCGGGCCCCTGCGTGCCGACCAGAGGCACGGTCGCCGGTCCCGCTTTCAGGCGGTAGTCCCGGATGTTGCCCCGGGCACGGGCCAGGGGCGGTAAAACGGTGAAGGCGGAAAAAGCGGCGAGACCGCCGCCCATGCCGGACAGAACCCGGCGGCGGCTGATCGGGGGTGCGATCGGGCGGGGCCCGGTCACTTGCTCCCCGGTGCGGTGCTGCCGACCGGGCGTTCGCGCAGCGAGGTTTCTTTTTGGGATTCGAACTGGCGCGCGGTCCAGGTCGTCTTGAAATAGGCGATCAGGGCCCAGATTTCCTGTTCCGACAATTTACCGCCCTGGGCGTCGCCATAGGCCGTGTCGTGGATGCGCTCGGACTTGCCGCCTTTGATGCGGGTGCCCGTGGCGATGGCGTCGAACAGGCGCTGATCCGACAGGTGCCAGGTCGTGCCGTCGGCGGACAACGGAATGCCCGCCTGCTTGGCGTTTTCGACTTCCCAGGTCGGTTTGCCTTTCAGCTTCACGCCGTGGCAGGCCATGCAGTTCCGCTGATAGGTCAGCTGGCCCAGATCGCCCTGCTTCTTGTTTTCCACGGCGGCGAGGCTTTGTTCCGCCGGGCGGTTGGCCGCGATGAAGCCGACGGTGGCGATGCAGATCGCCACGACGCCCAGGCCGAACCAAAGGCCCAGGCGCGAATGTTTGGGGGCTGTCTGCATCGCCTCTGACGTCATCTGATCAGGCCGCCTTCCGCATGTAGGAACGGATCAACTCTTCGGCGATCTGCACCGTGTTGAGGGCAGCGCCCTTGCGCAGGTTGTCCGACACGCACCAGAACGACAGGCCGTGTTCCACGGTCGGGTCCTTGCGGATACGCGAGACATAGACCGCATCCTCGCCGGCGCATTCGACAGGGGTGACGTAGCCTTCGTCGGCCCGGTGATCGACCACCGAGATGCCGGGAGCATCGCGCAGGGCGTTGCGGGCTTCGTCCTCGGTCACCGGATATTCGAATTCCACGTTCACGGCTTCGGCATGGCCGACGAAGACCGGCACGCGCACGCAGGTCGCGTGAACGGCGATGTCCGGGTCCAGGATCTTCTTGGTCTCGACCACCATCTTCCACTCCTCCTTGGTCGAGCCGTCTTCCATGAAGACGTCGATGTGCGGAATGACGTTGAAGGCGATCTGCTTGGGGAACTTGCTCTGGTACTTGTGGAACGGCTCGTTGGCGTAGATGCCGCGCGTCTGATTGAACAGCTCGTCCATGGCTTCCTTGCCGCCACCCGAAACGGATTGATAGGTCGAGACGACGACGCGCTTGATCGGCTGCAGGTCGTGCAGCGGCTTCAGCGCGGCGACCATCTGAATCGTCGAACAGTTCGGGTTGGCGATGATGTTCTTCTTGCCGTAACCGGCGAGGGCCTCCGGATTGACCTCGGGCACCACCAGGGGCACGTCCGGGTCCATGCGGAAGTGGCTGGTGTTGTCGACCACGACGGCGCCGGCGGCGGCGGCGATGGGCGAGAACTTGGCCGAGACCTTGGCGCCGGGGCTCGACAACACGATGTCGGTGCCGGCGAAGTCGAAGGTTTCCAGGTTCTGGACCTTCAGCACGTCGTCCTCGCCATAGGAAATTTCGCGGCCGGCGGACCGCGCCGAGGCAAGGGCGACGACCTCGTCCGCCGGGAATTCCCGTTCGGCCATGATCTGCAATACTTCGCGGCCCACATTGCCGGTGGCGCCGACGACGGCGACTTTATAACCCATCTTCATACTCTCCTTACGTCCGATAGGGGCCTTTGGATTTCTCGACCCGCCCGGAACGTTGCGCCTATCATAACGCAAACGGCCCGCGGGGTGCATCCGCGGGCCGTTTGCAAATATTGCACAAGCAAGCTGGCCCGCGTCACCTCGTGGTGGCGGTTTTAATGGTCGCTTTAATCGTCAGCGACCGGGCCGGAATGATCATGTGCGTGTTCATGGCGCCTGGAATACCCGCTTCCGTTTCCGCTGGCAAGTGGTTTCACGCCGAAGGGGCTCGGTCTAGCCCCTCTCGCGGATTGCCGTCTTGACGGCCTTCGCGGCATCTTCCATGGCGTTCCGGTCGTCTTCCAGGGTCAATCGGTCGCGGGCCATTTCGGCGGCGCGATCGGCCTCCTCGGCGATGCTTTCCAGATGATCCTCGGAGATCACCGGGATCATTTCCGCAAGAGCATACAGAACGCGTTTCACGACTTCGACCTGTCCGGCGCCTTCGCGCACCACCGGTCGGAAGGCACGGATCAGGAACTGGTCGAAGGCGATGACCCGGCGGATCACTCGCCCACCCTTGACCACGGCCACCGGATACTCCGATGCGGGCACTTGCCCCGCACGGGTCAGAAGGGCCGCCAGGTAATTGACGCAGACGATCGCCGATTGCGGATCGTTCATGCTGGGCGACAGAGCCCGGCAAGCGATCTCGGACAGGATTTCGATGCCCAGGCGCGGGTCGTCCTCGGGCGTGCGTTCGCCGCCGATGGCGACCGAGCGGGCGAGTTGCGCCTGGGCGTCTTCGTCGTGTCGCGTTTCGCCCCAGACGGTCATCAACGGCGTTGCGCCGTAGACGAAGTCGCCTTCGGCGGCATGAAGCTTGACCCGAAGGTCGAGAGATTCCGCCGACTGGGCCATGGAGTCCACATTGACCAATTGAACGTAGCCGGTCGCACCGGCCCGCACCAACGCGCCGTCGTCGTCTTCCGTATCGGGCGACGATGCGGCGCCTTCGTCTGTCCTGGCCATGGCGAAATAGGTATCCAGACGATCACCTGCCTGATCGTAAACTTTCACGATGATGCGGTTCAGCTTCGTTGCGGCGGCAACGTGATGCATCCATTGCAGCAGATAGCGGATCGCCCAGATACCCAGCAGCATGGACGTGCCGAACATCAGAGTCACCCCGGCGCCGGAAACGGCTTCGAACCCGAACATGCCGAGTGCCGCCACCGCGAAAACGAAGGTGGCGAGAAAGGTCGACAGCGCGTTCTGGGTGATCGGATCGGCCATCAATTCGGGCACCGCGCGGGGCGATGCCTGATTGGCCGCAAGGTTGAGGACCAACATGGTGACCGACAGGGTCACCGTCGTCACCGTCAGCATGCCGCCCGCGACAAGCCGTAAGAGGTCCTTCGCGGCCTCGCCGTCGATGATCGGCAGAAAATTTGCCGCCGCTTCGGGGATCGATTGGTCGACCCCGGCAATCACCAAGGCGACCGCCGCCGCGAGCAGGCTGCAGACCGACGGCCGAAACCACATGGCGGTGCGGATTTCCCGCGTGAACTTGATCAGCTTGGTCAGATAAATCGCTTCTAGCGCGCCGGCCCTGCGGCCGCTGCGTCCCTCGGTCAGACAATTCGATCCTGCCGGTCGTCTTTCCGGCCTCGGGGTCAGTATAGCGGTGCCGATCCGATCCGGCACAGCGTCTTGTCAGTCCGTATGCCGGATCGGCAGATCCAGGTGCACGGTCGTGCCCTGGCCCGATACGCTTTCGATGGCGACCGTGCCGCGCAACATTTCGACCAGACGCTTGACGATGCTGAGGCCCAGACCCGTGCCTTTTTCCTTGCGGACGTAGCTGTTGCCGCTGCCGTCGTAGGGGTTGAACACGGTCTCGATCATCTCCGGCGGCATCCCGATGCCGGTGTCGGACACGGTCAGGTCGAACCGGTCCTCCGCGGTCCGGTTCGCTGTGACGGTGATCCGGCCGCCGTCGGGCGTGGCCTTGACCGCGTTGGACAACAGGTTGAGCAGGGATTGCCGCAGGAAGTTCTCATCCAGTTGGACTTCCGGAAAGTCTGCCGGAATTCGGCTTTCGATGGTCAGGCCGGCGGCGCCGTCCATGCGCCGGATCAGGTCCAGGCAGGTCTCGACGCAGTCGCTCAGGTCTAATGTAGTCAGGCGGAATTCGGTTTTGCCGGCCTCGATGCGCGACAGGTCCAACAGGTCGTTGATGATGTTCAGCAGCAGGACCGCGCTGCCCCGGATGTCGCCGGCGTATTCCTGGTATTTGGCGGGATCGTCGAAGCGGCTGTGCATCATCATTTCGGCGAAGCCCAGGATGGCGTTCAAGGGCGTGCGCAGCTCGTGGCTCATGTTGGCCAGAAAATCGGATTTCACGGCGTTGGCGTTTTCCGCTTGTGCCTTGGCGTCGCGCAGTTCCGCCGCCGTTCGGTCGCGGTCGGTGACGTCGTTGAACACGGAAACCACGCCGCCGTCGGGCAGGCGGCCGCGGTGGACGTCGAACGTCCGTCCGCCGGCCCATCTTATGACCTCGTGCTCCGGCGGCGTATCGCACCAAATTTCTTGATATCGGGATTGCGCCAATCCCTCGGGATCGCCGTCGCCCAGGTATCCCATGCGGGCGGAGGCCAGGATCAAGTCGCTGGCGGGCATGCCGAGCTCCAGGTCGCCAGGGGAGAATCCCAGGGTCTTGGCGAATTGTTCATTGCAGGCAACCAGGCGTTGGTTGCCGTCCCAGACGCAGATCGGCTGGCCCAGCGTTTCGAACACGGTTTGCAGGATCGCCGATTTCGAGGCCAGTTCGTGTTCGACGACTTCGTCCTCGTCCCGGTTTCGGGTCAGGGCGATGATGCTGCCGTCCTCCAACCAGAAACGCTTGCGCGACCGATACATATTGTGGCCGAGGGCGATTTCCTCCGGTGCGCCGGCAACGCGGTTTTCATGAATTTTGGCTAGGCGCCGTCGGGCAACCTCTTTCGGGTCGCCGGGCCCATACAGGCCGCGCTCGGCGAAAGCCTCGATCACTGCCAGGTGGCTCATGCCGACCTGGAATTCGTGGGCCGGCTGGCCCGTGGTTTCCGCGAACGCGCAATTCCAGGCGACCAGGCGGTCGTCGAGATCGAACACGCTGATCGAGGTATCGATCGCGTCGACGATGTCCTGCCAGTCCGGCGTCTGTACGTCGGAAACCGCCCCACCCACCGGTCCCGGCGTGGCGGCGGGGGGCTTCGTGTCATCTGTATCCCGCATGCTCAACCCTTGTCGGCTGCCCCCGCACCCGAAATCGAGGGGCGAGGGATGCCGATCTTATCCGGCCAATAGTCTAGCCAAACATGATAGCCGGGGCTGTGATGACAGACACCTGCGGAATTGGGCCGTCCGGCCCTTTTTCCAATCCGCCTAGGCGGACAGCTTATCCAATTCCTTGGTCACATGGTCGCCCATGTCGGTCGTCGAGATCTTGGTCATCCCGGCTTCCAGGATATCCGGCGTCCGCAGGCCCGCATCCAACACGTTCTTGCAGGCCTGATCGATCAGGTCCGCATCCTCGCCCATGTCGAAGGAATATTTCAGGCACATGGCGAAGGACTGGATCATAGCCAGCGGGTTGGCGATGCCTTGTCCGGCGATGTCAGGGGCGGAGCCGTGGACCGGCTCGTACAGCGCCTTGCGGCGCCCATCGCTGTCGGCGGCCCCCAGGGACGCCGAGGGCAGCATGCCCAGCGAGCCCGTCAGCATGGCCGCGCAATCGGACAGGATGTCGCCGAACAGGTTGTCGGTGACGATCACGTCGAACTGCTTGGGCTGGCGCACGAGCTGCATGGCGCAGTTATCGGCATACATGTGATGCAGGTCGATATCGGGGAAATCGGCGCCGATTTCGGTCGCGATCTGGCGCCACAGCACGCCGGTTTCCATGACGTTGGCTTTTTCGACGGAATGCACCTTGCCCGACCGCTTGCCTGCCAATTCGAAGGCCAGACGGCAGACCCGTTCGATCTCGGCTTCGGAATAGACCTGGGTGTCGACGGCTTTGCGCGTGCCGTCGGCCAGCTTTTCGATGCCGCGTGGCTTGCCGAAATAGACGCCGCCCGTGAGTTCGCGGACGATCAGCATGTCCAGGCCGGAGACCAATTCTTCTTTCAGGCTCGACGCCTTGGCCATCGCCGGCAGAACCGTCGCCGGGCGCAGGTTGGCGTAAAGATCCATTTCCTTGCGCAGCGTCAACAGGCCCATTTCCGGGCGCAGGTCGCGCTCGACATTATCCCATTTCGGTCCGCCGACGGCGCCCAGCAAGACCGCGTCGACGCCCATGGCGTCGGCCAGCGTGTTGTCGCCGAGCGGTTGGCCGTATTTGTCGATGGCGGCCCCGCCGACGACGTCGTTGGTCACGTCGAACGAGACGTGGCGGCGCTTGTCCATCCAGTCGATGATGGTCTGCACCTGTTTCATCACTTCGGGGCCGATCCCGTCGCCGGGCAGCATCAGCAGTTTTTTGTTGGCAGCCATTTGGAAACCTCCGTGTTCGTTCAATCGACGATGAAAAGCTTGGCACCTATTCCCGTGGAGGAAAGGTGCGCATCGGCGTCGTCGCCGACTTGGTAACTTTGCCCGGGCAGCAGCGAGAAGCGCCGCCCGTCCTTTAATTCGGTGTCCAATTGCCCGTCTAGAACGTAAAGGACATGGCCTTTGGAACACCAATGATCGGCCCGATAGCCCGGCGAATATTCAACCTGTCTGACCCGGATCGCACCGAATTTCCGGACCCGCCAGGTGGCAAAACCGGTTTCTCCGGGGTGATTTTCCGGCTCGACGTCGGACCAATCGACGACGTCAAATGGGAAGGCGGGCATATCCATCGGGGCGACCGTTTACAGCGAGCGGACGTCGGCCAGACGGCCGGAGACGGCGGCGGCGGCGGCCATCGCCGGGCTGACCAGATGGGTGCGGGCACCGGCACCTTGGCGTCCCTTGAAGTTGCGGTTCGAGGTCGAGGCACAGCGCTGTCCCGCCGGGACCTGGTCCTCGTTCATGGCGATGCACATGGAGCATCCGGGCTCGCGCCATTCGAAGCCGGCTTCCAGAAGAATGCGGTCGAGCCCTTCTTCCTCGGCCTGTTCCTTGACCAGGCCCGACCCGGGCACGACCAGGGCCGTGACGTGGTCGGCGACCTTGCGGCCACGGGCGACCTCGGCGACGGCGCGGATATCCTCGATCCGGCCGTTGGTGCAGGAGCCGACGAACATGAAATCGATCTTCACGTCTTCCATCGGTGTGCCGGGCGTCAGGCCCATGTAGTCGAGCGCCATCTTGGCCGCCTGTTGGCGATCTTCGGTGTCGAAATCGCCGGGCGACGGCACCTTGGCGGAAATCGGTACCACATCTTCGGGCGAGGTGCCCCAGGTGACCTGCGGCTCGATCGCTGAGGCGTCCATGGTGACTTCTTTTTGATAAACCGCCCCGTCATCTGACGGCAGGCTCTTCCAATAGGCGACGGCGGCGTCCCAATCGGCCCCCTTCGGTGCCATTGGGCGGCCCATGAGATATTCGAACGTCTTCTCGTCGGGGGCGATCAAGCCGGCACGGGCGCCGCCTTCGATCGTCATGTTGGAGACCGTCATGCGGCCTTCCATCGTGAGATCGCGGATCGCCTTGCCGGCGTATTCGATGACATGGCCGGTGCCGCCGGCGGTGCCGATCTGGCCGATGATGGCGAGGACCAGGTCCTTGCCGGTGCAGCCGAAGGGCAGGTCGCCCTCGACCGTGATGCGCATGTTCTTCAGCGGCGATTGCAAAAGCGTTTGGGTCGCAAGGACGTGTTCGACCTCGGACGTGCCGATGCCGAAGGCCAGGGCTCCGAAGGCCCCGTGCGTCGCCGTATGGCTGTCGCCGCAGACGATGGTGGCGCCGGGCAGGGTGAAGCCCTGTTCCGGGCCGATCACATGGACGATGCCGCGCCGCACGTCGCCGATATCGAAAATGGGAACGCCGAAATCGGTGCAGTTGCGGGTTTGTGTTTCAACCTGCAGGCGGGATTCCGGATCGTCGATCCCGTTTTCCAGGTTCTTCGTCGGGGTGTTGTGGTCCGAGACGGCCAGCGTCAGGTCCGGGCGATGGACGGTGCGCCCCGCCATGCGCAGGCCTTCGAAGGCCTGAGGCGCGGAAACTTCATTTACCAGATGACGGTCGATATAGAGCAGGCAGGTGCCGTCGTCCTGGACATCGACGAGGTGGCTGTCCCAGATCTTTTCGAACAGGGTTTTCGGTTGCGACATGGGTGGTGATCCTCCCGCGGATGCGTCTGCGTCGGCCCCCCGGTCGACTGATGGGATTTGGCTTCCCGTGCTTTTTTATGCCGCCCGGGACCGGTCTCGGACCGACCCCGGGGGCTTTTTCGTTGTCCGCGTTAGGCGGATCAGACGGCCTTCGCCGCCCCGGGGATCCAGGGCTGGGCCGCTTCGCGTTTTTGTTCGAACTCGCCGATTTTGTCGGCTTTCTGTTCGGTCAAGCCGATGTCGTCCAGACCGTTCAACAGGCAATACTTGCGGAACGGGTCGATGTCGAAATGCAGCGTGCCGCCGTCCGGGCCCTCGATGACCTGGTTTTCCAGATCGACGGTCAAGGTCGCGTTGGCGCCGCGTTCGGCGTCGTCCATGAGCTTTTCCAGGTCTTCCTTGGAGACCTTGATCAGCAACATGCCGTTCTTGAAGCTGTTGTTATAGAAGATGTCGGCGAAGGACGTGGAGATCACGCATTTGATGCCGAAATCCTTGAGCGCCCAGGGCGCGTGCTCACGCGACGAGCCGCAACCGAAGTTGTCGCCGGCGACGATGATCTCGGCGCCCCGGTAGGCGGGCTTGTTGAGGACGAAATCCTCGTTTTCCGAACCGTCTTCGTTGAACCGTGCGTCGTGGAACAGGTGCTTGCCCAGGCCCTCGCGCTTGATGGTTTTCAGGAACTGTTTCGGAATGATCATGTCGGTGTCGATGTTGATCATGTCCAGGGGGGCGGCGACGCCCGTCAGCTTGGTGAACTTTTCCATTGTCTTGTTTCCTCTTGCGTCCGGGACAGGGTCAGATCTTGCGCACGTCGGCCAGATGGCCGGTCACGGCGGCGGCGGCGGCCATCGCCGGGCTGACCAGATGGGTGCGCGAACCGGCACCCTGGCGGCCTTTGAAGTTGCGGTTCGACGTCGAGGCGCAACGCATGCCGGACGGCACTTTGTCCTCGTTCATGCCCAGGCACATGGAGCAGCCGGGCTCCCGCCATTCGAAACCGGCTTCCAGCAGGATCTTGTCCAGACCTTCTTCTTCCGCCTGTTCCTTGACCAGGCCGGACCCCGGTACGACTAGGGCCGTGACGTGATCGGCGACCTTGCGGCCTCGGGCGACTTCGGCGACGGCGCGAATGTCTTCGATCCGGCCGTTGGTGCAGGAGCCGACGAACATGTAGTCGATCTTGACCTCTTCCATCGGCGTGCCCGAGGTCAGGCCCATGTAGGCGAGCGACGCCTTGACCGCTTCCTGCTTGTCCGGGTTGTCGAAGTCTTCCGGCGACGGGACGACGGCGGAAATCGGCACAACGTCCTCGGGCGAGGTGCCCCAGGTGACCTGCGGCTCGATATGGGCCGCGTCCATGGTGACTTCCTTCTGGTAGGTCGCGCCCTCGTCCGACGGCAGCGTCTTCCAATAGGCGACGGCGGCTTCCCAATTCGCGCCCTTGGGCGACATCGGGCGGCCCTTCAGGTATTCGAAGGTCGTCTCGTCGGGCGCGATCAGGCCGGCGCGGGCACCGCCCTCGATCGTCATGTTGGAGACCGTCATGCGGCCTTCCATCGTGAGATCGCGGATCGCCTTGCCGGCGTATTCGATGACATGGCCGGTGCCGCCGGCGGTGCCGATCTGGCCGATGATGGCGAGGACCAGGTCCTTGCCGGTGCAGCCGAAGGGCAGGTCGCCCTCGACCGTGATGCGCATGTTCTTCAGCGGCGATTGCAAAAGCGTCTGGGTCGCCAGCACGTGTTCGACCTCGGACGTGCCGATGCCGAAGGCCAAGGAACCGAAGGCGCCGTGGGTCGCCGTGTGGCTGTCGCCGCAGACGATCGTGGTGCCGGGCAGGGTGAAGCCCTGTTCCGGGCCGATCACATGGACGATGCCCTGGCGCAGGTCGTTCATATCGAACAGCGGCACGCCGAAGTCGTCGCAGTTCTTGGACAGGGTTTCGACCTGCAGGCGGGATTCCGGATCGTCGATGCCGTGCGACCGGTCGGTCGTCGGCACGTTGTGGTCGGCGACGCCGAGCGTCAGGTCAGGGCGGTGAACCTTGCGGCCCGCCATGCGCAGGCCTTCGAAAGCCTGGGGGGTGGTCACTTCGTGGATGAGATGACGGTCGATGTAGATCAGGCAGGTACCGTCTTCCTGCACTTCAACCAGGTGGCCGTCCCAGATTTTCTCGAACAGCGTTTTCGGTTGAGCCATGGGTATTTCCTCCGACGTGATGACGCCGGCCCCCGACGGCGTTCTGATTGCGCGGTCTTTTTATCGTAGTCGTTATTATATTGGCCCGCCCGCCCGGTTTTCGCAAACCGGGGCGGGCGTGCGGCCGAAGATTATTCTTCGGTTTGGGCTTCTTGTTCCGCGGGGGCTTCGGCCTGAGCCTGCGCTTTTTTGGCGGCTTTCTTCTTCGAGGCTTCGTCGCGCAGAGCCTTGGCTTCGCGCGCGGCCTGTTTTTCTTCCTGGGACACCTTGCCCGAGAAACCGTCGGTCTTTTCCGCGATACGGGCGGCCTTACCGGTACGGCCCCGCAGGTAGTAGAGCTTGGCCCGGCGGACATCGCCGCGGCGGACGACTTCGATGCTGTCGACGTTCGGCGAATACAGCGGGAAGACGCGTTCCACACCTTCGCCGTAGCTCAGCTTGCGCACGGTGAAGGCCGAATTGACGCCGGCGTTCTTGCGGGCGATGCACACGCCTTCGAAAGCCTGCAGGCGGGTCCGCTCGCCTTCGACGACGCGGACGTTGACGCGGATCGTATCGCCCGGGGCGAACGTCGGCGCTTTCTTGTCGCCGGTCAGGTGGGCAATCTGTTCCTGATCCAGTTGTTCGATGATGTTCATGGTTCCAAACCTTTCCTTACAAACGCTTCGCCGTCTCCGGCAATTTCTTTAGTTCCGCTCCCGCGCGGCCCATAGGTCGGGCCGCCGTTCGCGGGTAATTTCCTCTGCCTGGCTTTTCCGCCAGGCTGCGATCTTCTCGTGGTGACCCGAGGTCAAAACCTCCGGCACCGTGCGGCCCTGCCATTCCTGGGGCCGCGTGTAGTGGGGATATTCCAGCAATCCCCGCTCGAAACTCTCTTCCTCCAGCGATGCCCCCTTGCCCATCACGCCCGGCAACAACCGAAGGCAAGCATCCAACATCACCAGCGCCGCCGGCTCGCCGCCCGAAAGGACGAAATCGCCGAGCGATATTTCTTCCGCCGCCTGGGCCTCCAGCACCCGCTGGTCGACCCCTTCGAAGCGGCCGCAGAGCACGATCATGCCCGGCCCAGCCGCCAATTCCGTCACCCGTTCCTGATCCAGGGGCCGTCCCCTGGGCGTCAGATAGATGAACGGCAGATCCGGGGTGCTCGCCTTCGCGTTCCGGCCTTCCTTCGCATAAGTGACTGCGGCATCGACCACATCGGGCCGCATCACCATGCCGGGGCCGCCGCCGAAGGGGGCATCGTCCACGGAGCGGTGTTTATCGCTTGCAAAGTCGCGAATGTCCACCGTTTCCAGGGCCCAGATGCCCTTTTCAAGCGCCGTTCCGGCGAGCGAATGCCCAAGTGGTCCCGGGAACATTTCCGGGAAAATCGTCACCACTTTGGCCGTCCATGCGCTCATTGCCGGTCCTGCCCGTTTTCGTTCTGTCCTTCCTCTTCTTCCGCGTCTTCCAACAGTCCTTCCGGCGGGTCCACCACAATGCGGCCTTCTGCCAGGTCGACGACCGGCACGCAGGCCCGCGTGAAGGGGACCATCACGGTCCCGAACGCCCCGCCGGCGATCTCCAGGATGTCGCCGGCGCCGAAGTCGAAAACCCGCCTGACCGTTCCCAGGTCTCCCTGGGGGGCCGTGGCGCCGAGGCCGATGAGGTCCGAATGATAGTATTCGTCCTCGTCCGGCGGCGGCAGCTTGTCGCGCCCGACATACAGGCGCAGACCCTTCAGCTTGTCCGCCGCCGTGCGGTCCTGGACCCCTTCGACGCGGGCGATCATCACGCCCTTCGCCTGTCCGGTGACCGTCAGCTCGACCCGGCGTCCGCCGGTTTCGTCCTCGAGCGGTCCATAAGCGGCGATGTCTTCCGGGACCTGAGTGAAGGTCTTGACCTTCAACTCGCCCTTCAGTCCGCGGGCCCCGACGATGACGCCCAGGCAAACCCGCTCCGGAGTTTCTCCCGGGGGGCGTTCGCCCGTGCTGCGATCATCGTTCGGCATGGCCTGCCTGCCACCTATGACGGAATCCGCCGATTACTCCTTGGTCTCCTCTTCGGCTTCCTCGGCCGGCGCTTCTTCCGCCGCCGCTTCTTCCGCCGGCGCCTCTTCTGCCGGGGCTTCCGCTTCGGCAGCCGCTTCTTCGGCCGGGGCCTCTTCCTCGGCCGGTGCTGCCGCCGCTTCGGCTTCGGCCGCGGCGGCCGCTTCCGCCGCCGCCTTCAGCTTGTCTTCACGCTCCTGCTGGCGTTCCAGGGTCTTGGCCTTGGGGGCCGCGCGCTTGGTCTGATTCTGCGGCACCGGACGGGTGTCGGTCAGGCCGGCGGCGCCCAGGAAACGATGGACGCGGTCGGACGGCTGGGCGCCGACGCCGAGCCAATGCTTGATGCGCTCTTCGTTCAGCTTGACGCGCTCGGGATTGTCCTTCGGCAGCATCGGGTTATAGGAGCCGACGCGCTCGATGAACTTGCCGTCGCGGGCACGGCGCGAGTCGGCGATGACGATGTGATAGTAGGGCCGCTTCTTGGCGCCGCCCCGGGAAAGCCGGATCTTCACTGACATATCGTATTGGTTCCTTAGAGTCTGAAAGTTGAATTCGAAATTCGGTTGCGTGTTGGTGTGTTCGGTTGGTGTTCGGTGTCGGTCTCCGGCGCCCGTTACCGGGGCATGCCGGGGGGCATCATGCCGGGCGGCATGCCGCCCATGAGGCCCTTGAGCCCGCCTTTCTTGCCGGCTTTCTTCATCATGTCGGCCATCTGACGGTATTGCTTCAGCAGCCGGTTGACCTCGGGCACGGTGGTGCCCGATCCGGCGGCGATGCGTTTGCGGCGCGATCCGTTGATCGCTTTGGGATTGCGTCGTTCCTTGACGGTCATCGACAGGATGATGGCTTCCTGACGGGCGATCATCTTGTCGTCGACGTTGTGCTGATCGAAGGCGTTCTTGACCTTGGCGGCGCCGGGCAACATGCCCAGGATGCCGTCGAGCGAGCCCATCTTGCGGATCTGTTTGAACTGATCGGCCATGTCTTCCAGGGTGAATTGCCCCTTCAGCATCTTCTTGGCCAATTTTTCGGCGTCTTCCTGTTCGACGACCTGCGAGGCCTTCTCGACCAGGCCGACGACGTCGCCCATGCCCAGGATCGATCCGGCGACGCGATTGGCGTCGAAGGCGTCGATGGCGCCGACGCCTTCGCCGGTGCCCATGAATTTGATCGGCTTGCCGGTGACGGCGCGCATGCTGAGCGCCGCGCCGCCCCGCGCATCGCCGTCGACACGGGTCAGGACGATGCCGGTGACGCCGACTTTTTCATTGAATTCCTTGGCGATGGTAACGGCGTCCTGACCGGTCATCGCATCGGTAACCAGCAGGACTTCCGACGGGCCCGCGGCCATGCGCACGTTGACGACCTCGGTCATCATGTCCTGATCCAGGACCAGACGGCCGGCGGTATCCAGAATCACCACGTCGTAGCCTTCGCGGCGGCCCGTATCCATGGCCCGGTTGGCGATGGCGACCGGCTGTTCGCCCAGGACAGGGGTCATCACCGGGATGCCGGTCTGCTCGCCCAGGACCTGCAATTGCTGTTGGGCGGCCGGGCGGTACACATCCAGCGAGGCCATCAGGACGCGCTTCTTGTCGCGGTCCACCAGGCGCTTGGCCAGCTTGGCCGAGGTCGTCGTCTTACCGGAACCCTGCAGGCCGACCATCAGGATCGCCTGCGGCGGGTTGCCGTCGACGGCCAGACCCGCACCACCGGCATCGGCGGGCGCCAGCATTTCGACCAACGCGTCGTGGACGATCTTGACGACCTGCTGGCCCGGCGTGACGGAGCGCAGGACTTCCTGGCCGACGGCCTTGTCCTTGACGCCGTCGATGAAGTCCTTGACCACGGGCAGGGCGACGTCGGCCTCCAGCAAGGCGACGCGGATTTCGCGCAGCGCCGCTTCGACGTCGGCTTCTTTCAAAGCGCCGCGTTTCTTCAGGCCGTCGAAAATGCCGGACAGGCGTTCGGTCAATGAAACGAACATATGCGCCAGCTACCCTTTAGTCGTCAGTCGTTCACAACACACAAATTCACGTCACGTTCCGGCCATGTGGAATGCCCAACGGCAAACGCGCCAGTGCGCGAAACTCGCGGACTGGCGGCGCCCCTCGGGACGGAAAACTCCGCACACCCAGTGGAATGTTGGCGCGCAATCTATGGACAGCGCCCCTGGAAGTCAACCGTGAGGGTGATATATCTCAAAAATAGAAATATTTACCCACATACACGCAGGTGATATACAAATTTAATAAGTATTATGAGTACAACCACAGGTTTTAATCTGGGTCAGGCGAAGGGCGGATTTCCGAATAATCATGGCGTCTAAGGAAAAACAGGATCCGTCGCGGCGTCGGCTGGACGGAGAGCAACAAGAACTCTTGCACCATATCGGCGCACGGTTGCGCTCCTTGCGGGAGAGACGCGGCGTGTCCCGCGCCAAGGCTGCGGCGGCGATCGGTCTGTCGGTTCAGGCCTATTCGAACCGCGAAGCGGGAGCGACGGAGATCAAGGCGTTCGAGGTGGTGATCCTGGCCGATCTTCTGGGCATCGATCCTGCGGTTCTATTCGACGGTGCGGGCGATATTTGGCCGGGCGCCGGATATCCCATGCAGGTCCCGAACGGCGAGCCGGGCCGCGCCGCCGAGGTGGAGGAATTCCTGTACCACCTGGAACGCATCCGCGACCCGATCCTGCGGCGCGACGTCGCGGATGCGATCAAGGCGCTGGCCCGCGCCGTCAACGACCCTGGTTGACGGACCCTCGCCTTTGCAGCCCCCTACGGGCCGATTCAATGCCTCTTGACCGATGCCAAGGCGCCGTATGACAACGGCCCATGGCCGAGACACTCGAATACCCGACCTATGACGCAATCGCCCGGCGCATCGCGGCGACGGGGCTCGCCGCGCGCGGCGGATTCCACCCCGGTGGAGAGGACGGTCTGCCCGGAGCGGCGCGGACGCTGGTCCTGGTCGGAGATTTGGGCGGGGCGCTCTGGCCCCGTTTTTCATCCGAACGCAGGGACGAAGCGGATCCGCTTGATGCCTGGACGCGCCGGGTCCTGGAGGTCCTCGCCGCGGAGATAGGGGCGGCCGTACTTTATCCTTTCGACGGCCCGCCCCATTGGCCGTTTCAAACATGGGCCATGCGGGCCGAGGGACTGAAGCCGTCGCCCGTCGGGCCGATGATGCATCCGGAATTCGGTCTCTGGCACAGCTATCGGGGCGCCTTGTTGTTCGAAGACGACATCCCGCTGCCGGGCGCCCCGGCAGTGATCCATCCCTGTGACGACTGCGTAGAGCGGCCCTGTCTCTCAGCTTGTCCGGTCGAGGCTTTCGCCGGAGCGGCGTTCGCATTGAACGCCTGCATCGGTCATCAGCAAAGTGACATGGGTGAAGCATGCCGGGACGGCGGTTGCCTTGCCCGGCGGGCCTGCCCGGTCGGGGCCGGTCATGCCTATGCACCGGATCATATGGGTTTCCTCCAGGCAGCCTTCCTGAAAACCTTCGGTGGCTGAGGGGTAGGCCACGCCGGAAATCCCCTGTTTCCCGTGGACTTCCGGCAACAGGCAGCCTATTTAGCCCCCTATGGAACAGGTGCCCTTTATAAAGATGCATGGCCTGGGGAACGATTTCGTGGTGCTGGACGCCCGCGAGACGCCGATCCCCGTGTCCAGCGATCAGGCCGCCGCGATCGCCGACCGCCGGTTCGGTGTCGGCTGCGACCAATTGATCGTGCTGGAGAAGGCCAAGTCGGACATCGCCGACGTGTTCGTCCGTTTCCTCAATTCGGACGGCGGGGAATCGCTCGCCTGTGGCAACGGCACGCGCTGCATCGCTTCGCTTTTGATGGCGGAAAGCACGGCTGATCATTTGATCGTCGAAACGGGGGCGGGCCTACTCGACGCCGAAATCGGCGCCGACGGCCTGGTCACCGTGGACATGGGCCCGGCCAAGTTGGATTGGCGGGAAATCCCGCTTTCGGAAGCGGTCGATACCCTGCATGTGCCGGTCGGCGCGGGGCCGTTGGAGGACGCCGTCTGCGTCTCCATGGGCAATCCGCATGCCGTATTCTTCGTCGACGACGCCGAAGCCGTGCAGATCGAAGTCTTCGGGCCCGTCGTCGAAACCCATAAGACCTTTCCCGAATTCACCAATGTCGAGGCCGCCTCGGTCAACGCCGACGGATCGATCCGCATGCGCGTCTGGGAACGCGGTGCCGGCGTGACGCTGGCCTGCGGCTCGGGCGCCTGTGCGACCCTGGTCGCCGCCGTGCGCCGGGGCCTGATCGACGGGCGAAAGGCCGACATCATCGTCGACGGCGGGACGCTGACCGTCGAATGGCTGCCCGACAACAATGTCCTCCTGACCGGCCCGGTGGCGACCAGTTACACCGGTCTGCTCGATCCCCGTTTCCTGAACGGCGGCGGGGCCTGAGGCCATGGCGGGCGCGGATATCATGACGACCGACGTCATCACGCTGGGCTGCCGCCTGAACGCCTTCGAAAGCGAGGTCATGCGCGCCAACGCCGCGCGGGCCGGGTTGGCCGATGCGGTCATCGTCAATACCTGCGCCGTCACCGCCGAGGCCGAACGCCAAGCCCGCCAGGCGATCCGCCGCGCGCGCCGCGACCGCCCGGGGGCTAAGGTCATCGTCACCGGTTGCGCCGCGCAACTGGACCCGGCGAAGTACGCCGCCATGCCGGAAGTCGACCGGGTTCTGGGCAACGAGGAAAAGCTCGACCTCGCGTCGTATCAATCGCTCGGCCATGCCGATACGCCCGCTGTCCAGGTCGCCGACATCATGGCGGTCAAGGAGACGGCGCCCCATCTGATCGACGGCTTCGACGGCCGTGCCCGCGCCTTCATTCAGGTTCAGCAGGGCTGCGACCACCGCTGCACCTTTTGCATCATTCCCTTCGCGCGGGGCAACAACCGCTCCCTCGCCATGGGGGCCATCGCCGATCAGGTCCGCGCCCTGGCCGCGACAGGCTACCGCGAGGTCGTGCTGACCGGCGTCGATATCTGTTCCTACGGCGCCGATCTGCCGGGCAACCCGACGCTCGGCCAGTTGGTTCGCCGCCTGCTCAAGGCCGTGCCGGAATTGGACCGTCTGCGCCTGTCGTCTCTCGATCCGGCGGCCATGGACGACGAATTGTTCCGGGCCCTTGCCGAGGAAGAACGCCTGATGCCGCATCTTCATCTCTCGCTCCAGGCCATGGACGACATGGTGCTGAAGCGCATGAAGCGGCGCCACGGCCGTGACGATGCCTATAAGGTGGCGGAGCGCGCCCGCGCCCTGCGCCCCGACGTCGTCCTGGGCGCCGATCTGATCGCCGGCTTCCCGACGGAAGACGAAACGATGCACCGGAACACCCTGGACGCCGTCCGCGAATTGGATTTGGTCCATTTGCACGTTTTTCCTTATTCGGAACGCGACGGCACGCCGGCGGCCAAGATGCCCGCCGTGGACGTCCCGGAGCGCAAGGCCCGTGCGGCGGAACTGCGCGCGGCCGGGGAAGCCAACCGGGCCAGGTTCCTGGATGCCTGCGTCGGCCAGACGGTGCCGGTGCTGATCGAACGGGATGCCATGGGTTACAGCCCTCAATACGCGCCGGTGCGCCTGGACGCCTCCGCGGCGGAAGGGACGGTCGTCATGGCCCGGATCACCGGCATCGCCGACGGAACCCTTGTGGGAACGGCGGTCTGATGTCCGAAGAAAAGACGGGCTGGCTTTCCCGCCTGCGGTCGGGGCTGTCGAAATCCGCCGACCGGGTTGGCGGTGCCATCACCGGCGTCTTCACCAAGCGCAAGCTGGACCAGGCGGCGCTGGACGAGCTTGAGGAAATCCTGATCGCCGGCGACATGGGGGTCACGACAGCGGCCAAGCTCTCCGCCGCCATCGCCCGCGAACGGTTCGATAAGGAAGTTTCCGACGACGAAGTGCGCGAGGCCCTGGCCGATGAGATTGCCGGGCTGCTCGACCCGGTGGCCCTGCCGCTGAACGTGGATGCCGGGCCCAAGCCCTTCGTCATCCTGGTCTGCGGCGTCAACGGCTCGGGCAAGACGACGACCATCGGCAAGCTGGCCGCCCAGTTCAAGGCGCAGGGCAAATCGGTCCTGCTGGCCGCGGGCGACACCTTCCGCGCCGCCGCCATCGAACAGTTGCAGGTCTGGGGCGAGCGCACGGGCTGCCCCGTTCTCACCCGCGCCCAGGGCGCCGATCCGGCGGGCCTTGCCTTCGACGCCGTCAAGGACGGGCGCGAACAAGGCCATGACGTCGTGCTGATCGACACCGCCGGGCGGCTGCAAAACAAGAAGGACCTGATGGCCGAATTGGAAAAGGTCGTTCGCGTGATCAAGAAACAGGACGAGACGGCGCCCCATGCCTGTCTGTTGGTCATGGATTCCACCATCGGCCAGAACGCCCATGCCCAGGTCGAGGTCTTCAAGGAAGCCGTCGAGATCACCGGCCTAGTGATGACCAAACTGGACGGCACGGCCAAGGGCGGCGTCGTCGTCGGCCTGGCCGAGAAATTCGGCCTGCCGGTCCATGCCGTCGGCGTCGGCGAAGGCATCGACGACCTGCGCCCGTTCGAAGGCCGGGCCTTCGCCCGCTCGCTGATGGGGCTGCCGGACTGACGGGAACGGAAGGGGGAGGACGCATGGTCGACCGAAAATACGACGCCGTGCTTTGCGACCTGCTGACAGGTCTTCTGGATTCCTGGACGCTTTGGGACGCCGCCGCCGGCGGTGTCGAGCCCGGCCGCCGCTGGCGCATGGCCTATCTGCAAGTGACCTTCGCCCAGCCGGGCCCCTATGTGTCCTATGAAGACCTGGCCGCCGAGGCCGCGCGCATGGAAAACATCCCGGATGCGTCGGTGCAGGCCCTGTTCGACGGTTACGGCGACCTAAAGCCCTGGCCCGGCGTGCCGGAAACGCTACGCGCCGTGCAGGCAATGGGCCTGCCCGTGGGTATCGTCACCAACTGTTCCGTGGCGTTGGGCGAGAAGGCCGCGGCGGCCGTCGGCGTCGATGTAGACGCGGTGACCATCGCCGAGTTGTCGGGCTGGTACAAACCCAACCCCAATGCCTATGCCGCCGGTCTGGCGGCGCTCGGCACGACGCCGGAACGGACCCTCTACGTCGCCGGATCGCCCTTCGACATCGCGGGCGCGCATCGGGCGGGGATGGACGTGTTCTGGCACAACCAGGCGGGCATGGCGCCCGGCGACGGCGGTGCCCCGGTCGTCATGGACGCCCGGCGGATCGAGCCGCTGCTGGATTTCCTGAAATAATGCGAACGGGAAGGGTCAGTCCAGGTCGGGAGCTTTTTCGTGCCAGTCCGTCGCCTGTTGATAGGCGTCGCCCAGGCGGTAGAGCAGGCCTTCGCTATAGGGCCGCCCGACAAGTTGGAACGAGCAGGGCAGGCCGTCCGGCGTGAAGCCGCAGGGCATGTTCAGGCCCGGCAAGCCCAGGAAATTGACCGGCCGGGTGTTTTGGCCGATCTTCAACAGGTAGTCTGCGAATCCCGGCTGCGCCGCCATATTACTTTCCTGCAGGGTCGGTACGGGCATCACCATCATCGGCGTGTGCAGCGCGTCGACTTGGCGGAAGACCTGATCGCAGAATTCCCGGACCAGCTGCTTGCGAAGGGTCAGCACGCGAAGATAGACGTTCGCCGGAGTGAACAGGCCGATGGACATGCGGGCCCGGGTCTGCGGGCCGTAGTCGCCCGGCCGTTCGGCAAGCCAACGGCCGTGATTGGCCGCGCCCTCGGTCGCCGTGATCAGGTTGGTCAGGCGGTTCATGATGCTGACGGCATCGGGGATCTTTACCGGCACGATTTCGCAGCCACGATCCTCGTAGACCTTCAGGCTGGCTTCGACCAGGGTGCGGACTTCCGGCGCGACGTTTTCGTAGAAGAAGGTCTCCGGCAGACCGATCTTGAGGCCCGAAACGTCCCGGCCCAGTTCCGCCAGATAGTCGCCGGGTACGGCCGAAGCCGTCACCGGATCGTTGGCGTCCGGCCCGGCGATTGCCTGCATCATCATGGCGTTATCGCGGACCGTGCGGGTCAGCGGGCCGACGGTGTCCAGGGAATGGGACAGCGGCATCGCGCCATACCGGCTGACCCGGCCGTAAGTCGGTTTCATGCCGACAAGGCCGCAGCAGGCGGCGGGCAGGCGGATCGAGCCGCCGGTGTCCGACCCCAATGCCCCGTAGCAGAGCCGCGCGGCGACGGCGGCGCCGGAGCCAGACGACGAGCCGCCGGTCATATGGGCCGTGTTCCACGGGTTCTTCGGCGTGCCGACGACATCGTTATGGCCGGTCACGCCCAGCGCGAATTCGACCATGTTCAGGCGTGCGATATCCAGGGCGCCCGCGGCGTCCAGCCCGGCCAGCGCCGTCGAGGTATGGTCGGGCACGAAGTCCTTGCGGATGACCGAGCCGCAGGCCGACGGCCGCCCGGCACGGTAGTACATGTCCTTATGGGCCAGCGGCACGCCGTGCAGCGGGCCCAGGGGGGCGCCCGCCGCCTGGGCCTTGTCGGCGGCTTCGGCCTGGGCCAGAGCATCGGCTTCGTCCAGGCCCGCGACGGCGTGCAGCGTCGGCCCGTGGGTCTTGAGGCGGTCCAGGCAGGCCTTGGTCAATTCGACGGAAGACACGGCGCCCGTTGAAATCGCGGCGGCGGCCTCGGCCAGGGTCATGAACGCGGGATCGCCGGTCACGATTCGCCGTCCTTTCGGGCGAGTGTTTCCAACGTTGCGGTGAATCCCGTGGGGTCGCCGTCGAACGGCAGGTCGTGGGTGGCTTCGCGTCCGGCCTTGGCGGCGGCGCGGGCAGCGGCGGCAGGATCGGCCAGTTCGTTTCCATTGGGGTGCAGGTCCTGGAACTGGTCGAGCCAGGCCAGGACGGTGGTCATGTCGTCGGTGTCGGAGGGGGGCATGTCGTCGGTTTTCGTTTGGCGGCTATTTGCGGACCCATTGGCCGCCGGGCGTCATGACATATTCGCCGGTGGCCGCGCGGGTGATCAGCTTCTGGCCGACGAAGCGCTCGACGTTGGCGAGCGGCGTGCCGCGTTTCGCCGCGATGGCTTCATACTTGGCGCGGCGCTGTGTGTTGATGTCGTTGACCAGGGCCTGCACGTCCGCGCGTCCGGCGGCGACGGCGCCCAGGTACCCGTCCGGTCGTTCACCAACCAGGCCTTGGCTTTTCGCCGCGTCCAGATCCATGGCCCAGGCCCCGGCGACGAGGCCGAGCACCATCACGGCCGAAATGGCAATTGATTTAATCATCCGCTGCATCAGAACAAATCGCTGTTTTTCTGGAGAAGCTCGTCCACGTCTTTTTCCAGTTTGACCCGGACCTCGTGTTCGATTTTCACGTTCAGATTGATGACGATGGGCTTTTCCGGGGCGGCGACCTGAACCCTGGGCTCGCAGGCCCCCAGGCCCAGCGATGCCGTCAACACGAATGCCAAGGCGGCCCCTCGGCGCGGGCTCAAGACCTTCGCCACGCCGTGGCGCGGGCGGAAATCGGTGCGTTGAACCGGTGTTGCCATGCCCTTTGGACCCTTTTCGCCGGGGCGTTTCGGAAAAACCCGCCGCTGGTGCGGCAAGGCATGTACGCTAGCCCGGCACGGGGGATGAAACAAGTGTTCGCCATGGATGCCCGGCCGCCTGTTATGGTATTGGGCCGATAAGCGAACGGAGGATTGGGTATGTCGCGCGCGGCGGTGGTCGACGAGGTTTTGGATTTCTGGTTCGAATATGACGACGCGGGCGAACCTGTGTTCCGCGAGGCCTGGTTCGAGACGTCCGATTCTTTCGATGCGGAGATCAAGGCCAGGTTCGAAGACCATTACCATTGGGCGGCGGGCGGTCATTACGACAGTCTGGTGCGCAAGCCGCTGGGCGTTCTTGCCGTGGTTATCCTTTTGGATCAGGTGCCGCGCAATTTGTTCCGTGACAGCCCCGACGCCTACGCCACGGACGAACTGGCGCTGACGCATGCCCGAAAGGCACTGATGGCCCGTCACGACCGTGAGCTCGATTGGGCGCAGCGGATGTTTCTCTATATGCCGTTCATGCATGCCGAAGATTTGGAGGCGCAGGAACGCTCCGTCCTGTTGTTCGCGACCATCCCGCACGAAGGATGCGTCAAATCGGCGCTGGCCCATCACGCGATCGTTCGCGATTTTGGCCGGTTCCCTCATCGGAACGACCTTATGGGCCGCCCCACGACCAAGGATGAGGCGGCGTTTCTGGCCGAACAAGGCCGGGGGTTCTAAGCAGCCGCTTAAACGAAGCGGTTGCGGCGCCCCATGGGCGTGCCGGTCCTTGATTTCGCCATGATTTGGGCACAGCTTAGGATGCAGAAATGAACACATGTCCGGAAAGGGGCGGTTTCCGGCGAACCCTTAGTTGAAGTCGGAGAGACTGAAATGATTTCCTCATCGAAGAAGATGACGAAGGCCGCTGCCTTGACCGCCGTGGCCGTGCTGATGACCGCCTGCGCCGGAAACGGTGCGCTCAACGTCCGTCCCGCCATCGCCCCCGTACCGGCGGGCAGCGAACGTGTGTTGTTCAAGGCCCCGGGTCTGGACGAACAAAGCGTCCTTCGGGCCCAATATCAAGACAACGACCAGCAAGAGGAATACGCCCTATTCCGCGGCAAGGACGGGGCCCAGGCGGAAGTCGTCTCCGCCGTCGCGTCGTTCTACGGCGCCGGTGCCGCCGGGGGCGACCGCCATGTGCTGGACTTTGCCAAGATCACCAAGCAGACGGTCGAAATGTGGAATATGCCGCTCGCCAAGCGTGTGACCTTCACCGGGGATGCCTTCCCTTACAACGGCAAGCTGCCCTACTACCTGCAGCCCTTCGGTCTGGCCGCGACGGGGCAGAATTGCGTCGGCTTCCATACCGAATTCAATCGGGACGCCCATGATCCGAAGGGCGCTTACGATAATCAGCTGTTCGGGTATTACTGCGCTCCGACGGGTACGAAGATGGCGAAGCAGGACATGATCGCCGCCGTCGACGGCTTGGATATCGCGGGGATCACGTCCCGCGCACCCGCCGCCGTCATGGAGCGGACCTTCCAGCAACTGCAGAACGATCCGCAGTTGGTCCAGGCCGTGACCAAAGGGGCGCCGACGGGCACGGCCGGTCTGCCGGCCTTTCCGCTGGAACTCGTGCGAATCTATTCCGATGAACTGGGCGGCAGCAGCGATCAGCCCTGAAAGTAACGACGCTTAAGGGCGTCTTGGGTGCGGCTGCCGGCAGCCTAATTGCCGAGATCGATGACGATGGTTCGGCCTTCCTCCGGCAGGGGGAAGGCCGCTTCGTCGAAGGCGGGGGCGCTGAAAAACGCACGGGCACCCATGGAAAATCCGTAATCCTCCAACGGGATCTTGAACGCTCCTTGATCGAACGACCCGTTGCCGTTGGCGTCGTGAAAGACCGCGATCGCGAAGGTTCCGGCGGTCAGGTCCGTGAACACCCAGGTCGCCTGCCGGTCTTTCGGTTTCGCGCGGACTTCCGACAGCATGCCGTCGCTTTTCGGGAAGCCCGCGGGATCGGAATAAAGCGCGATATGCACGTTGCCGGCGTCCGATTCCAGGCCCGTGACCGTGACCGTCAGGTTCGCCGCCCGCACGGCCCCCGGCAGCAGAAACAAGACGGCTGCGAGAAACAGGACAGAAAGAGTGGGTGTTTTTGGCACGGGCCGGGCCTTCGGGCTGGTCGGGGGTCGGAAGACGTTTCGAATAGGCCCGGAAAAGCTAGGGGCGCCGTCGCCCGGGATCAAGCCCGGCGCGGCGGTTTTGCGGTCACCGTGGTGTGACGATGGAAATGCGGTCGGGCGTGGGCCTAAACCGTGATGTTCAGGTAAAACCCGCGGGGAACGTCGCGGCGCAGGTCGTGGCCGGAACTCATGGCGTCGTTCAGGCGGCGCATGCCGCGGCGTTCGATCGCCGTTTCCCCCTGGCGGATGTGGTTGGCGCGGGCTTTGACCTCGCGCACCGATTCCGACTCGTAACTGACCGATGTCCGGGCCGCGGTTTTCGCGGGAACACCGGCCGAACCGGCGGGGGAATTGTTGATGCTTTCCATGGCCCGAGCTTAGTCGGGCAAAAGTTAACGGAGTCTCAAGACCCGGTAATTTTTGCCGGGTTGGGCGTGTTATCGGCCAGGGCGCGGCGGCGCTTGGGTGATATCGGGCGGCAGGCCGTCTCGGAAGCGTTCCAGGGCCCAGCGGATCGACGGAAAGGCCAATTCGTCCCAGGGGATTTCGTCCCAGGTCACCAGCATGGTCTCGGCGCTTTCCGGTCCGGGGGCATGGTCCTCGCGGGTCATCTTTCCGGCGTGCAGGACGTACATCTGGGAAATCCGGGGAATCTCGTAGATGCCGATCAGGCCCGTGATTTCGATATCCACGCGGGCTTCTTCCCAGGCTTCGCGTTTGGCGCCTTCGGCCGTGGTTTCGCCCAGTTCAAGAAAACCCGCCGGGACGGTCCAGAACCCCTTGCGCGGTTCGATGGCGCGGCGGCACAGGATGTAGCGGCCATCCCAGGTCGCGACCACACCAGCGATGACCTTGGGGTTGTCGTAATGGATGAAGCCGCAATCGGGACAGGTCAGGCGCTTGCGGTCGTCGCCGTCCGGCACGGCCCAAAGACGCGGGCCCGGTTTATCGACCGTGTCACTTCCTGGCTTGTCGGTTTCGTCGCTCATGGCGATGACTGTATCCGATTGCCGGTATCGGCGGCAAAGGTCGGGTGTCGGCGTTCACGGAAGGACGCGGTCAGGCGATGATATCGACGATCTGTCCCCGACGGACGGGGGCGTCGGGGTCGATTTCGGGCATTTCGCCCGGCGCCAGATTTCCCCCATTGTATTCCTGGAGGTTTTTTTGCGCGTCCTGGACCAGGTCGGCGGCCAATTGGTCCTGTTTCAGGCTGCGTTTGAGCCCCAACAGGTTTGCGACGGCACCGAGCGCGCCAACTTGTTCAACCATCTTCGGTTGATCCCCTCCATCCCGAATCGATTTCCTATGATGGCATACCAACCGGGAATTGCAATTCTATGAAGGTCTTAAAATCGGCGAAAATCGGGACCTATGCCTTAAGGGTATCTTCGCTTTTTGGTCTTAATCTGCTTAATCTACTAGTCTTGCAGACAAGCCGTCTCCCCGACGTTCATCGAGTTGAGGCATTAACCACCGTGGCAGACCGCGACTACGACCATACCTATCTGGCTCTTCGGCGTCCGACCTACGCCAGCCGCACCTTCCTCGGCGGCCTCAAGCTATCCACCCGCACCGGACTGTTCGTGACCGTCGGCCTGCTGGCGATCATGGTCTATGCGGGGCTGATCGTGCATGTGAACGACCGGGTCACGGTGGCGCATCTGGGGCTGCAGCGGGCTCAGGACCTGAGCGCCACGGTCACCGAGGTCGCGCGCGGTCAGGCGGCCCTGCAAAGCCATGAAAAACGCTACATCCTGACCCGGGATTCCGAGGACGCGAAAGAGATCCGCGGCCTGATCGACGGCCAGTCGCGGGCGCTCGACGCGTTGACTTCCCATGCCGACGCGGGTGATCTGGAACGCCCCATCGCGACCTTGAAGGACGGCTTGGTGCAGTACGATCAGCACCTGGGGCAATTGGACGCCACGCTGCCGGGCAATCCGGCGGCGGCCGGGACGGCCTTGCGCGACGCCGACCAGGCGCTGGCGCCGCGCCTTGCGACCCTGGGCGGGCGCGCGGCGACGGACCTGATGGCCAAGATCAATCAATTGGGCAGCGAAATGGTGCTGACCGGCGACCCACTCCATCTGGTCGACCTGCAGAACGCCTACAAGCAGCTTGCCCAAACGATCGTCGAGGCCAAGCGTCCGCGCACCGAGCGCGCCGCCATGACCGATCTGTTGACCCGCCACCGGGAGGCGCTCAAGGGTCTGATCACCGCGCGGGTGCAATTGAACGACGACGCCCAGCGTTTCGACGATATTCAGGCCTATGTGGCGCCGTCCCTCGGGACCTTGACCTCGGTCGCCGGGGAACTGATGGCCGAGCGCTGGCAGAACCTGGAAGACGCGCGCAAGTTTGCCGCTGCTTCTCTGGTCGGCGGCGGGGCGGCGATCATTCTCTGGGTCATGACGTTGGGTCTGATCGTCATGCGGTCCCTGACCCGGCCCGTACAGGCGTTGGCCGATGCCGCCGACCGGCTGGCGCGCGGCGACCGGACGGTGATGATCCCCGGGCGCGGCAACCGCGACGCCATCGGCCATCTGGCCCGCGCCTTCGACGATTGGATGGGGGCGTTGGCTGACTCAGAACATCTGCGCCAGGACCTCGAGCATGCCCGCGCCAAGACCCAGCAGGCGGTCGAGACCATGACCGCCGAGGCCGAACGCGCCCAGGAAGCGGTCGACGAGGCCGAGGTTCTGCGCCGTACGCTGGCCGATTACCGGCGCGAAATGGACGAGATGGAAAACATTCTCGCTGAATTGGAAGAAGATCAGAACGGCCAGCCGCCGGTCCCCGCCCTGGCCAAAGCCCAGGCGTTGGCCCAGGCGCAGGCCCATTCACATCCGGGCGTGCCCGGCGCCGGCGGCGATGCCGCCCTGGCACGGGTTTCGGACCATCTGTCCCAAGTCAGCCGTCAGGCGTCCTCGGCCATCGTCGACGTCGAATTGACCGATACCCTGATCCGCAACATCGGCGCCGCCCGCGATCAATTGGACGGCCTGGGCGGACATGTCGGCGCCGTGCGCGAAGAATTCAATCAGTTCCTGTTCGGCAGCCCCGGTCAGCCCGGCCAGGGCCAGGACGCCGACGGCAAGACCGTGGCGCTCAACGGCGGCGCCATGCGTCAGGCCAGCCTCAAGGATCCGGAATCGCGCGCCCGCCTTGCCGCCATCCGCGATGCGGTGGAACGCGCCGAACGGGCGCTGGGCGCCTGCGCCCATGAAATCGATCAGGTCACGGATACGGCGCAGCGTCTGGCCGCCTCGGCCTCGGACGAGGCCCGCCTGGCGACCGACCAGTTGGCCGCCCAGTCCGAATATCTGAAAGCGTTGCTGGACACCCTGTCCCACCGCGACGCGCCGCAGGCAATCGCCGACGGCACGGCCGAGGCCGGCCGCCGGGCGTCAGGCCGTCCGCAGGACCGCGACGCCGGGTAGGTCTTTGCCTTCCAGCCATTCCAGGAACGCCCCGCCGGCGGCGGAGACATAGGAAAATTCCGTATGCACCCCGGCGTTGACCAGGGCCGCGACCGTATCGCCGCCCCCGGCGACGGAGGTCAGGGATCCCCCCTGGGTCAATGCCGCGGCGGCGCGGGCCAGTTCATTGGTCGCGTCGTCGAAGGGCTTGATCTCGAAGGCACCCAGCGGGCCGTTCCAGACCAGGGTCCGGCAATCCTTCAGGCGTTCGGCCAGGTGCCTCACCGTGACCGGCCCGGCATCCAGGATCATCGCGTCGTCGGGCACGGCGCGCACGTCGACCACGTCGGACGGCGCCCCTTCCTTGAATTCACGTGCGATCACCGCATCGACCGGCAGGGCGACCTCGCAGCCCGCCGCCTCGGCGCGGGCCAGAATATCCTTGGCCGCATCGGCCATGTCGTGCTCGCACAATGATTTGCCGACGTTGATCCCCTGGGCGTGCAGGAAGGTATTGGCCATGCCGCCGCCGATGATCAGCAGATCGACTTTGGCGACCAGGTTGCCCAGAACCTCCATCTTGGTCGAAACCTTGGCGCCGCCGACGACGGCGGCGACCGGGTGTTCGGGCGCTTCCAGGGCCTGGGTCAGGGCGTCCAGTTCGGCCTGCATCAGGCGCCCGGCGGCGGCGGGCAGGATACGGGCGATGGCCTCGGTCGAGGCATGGGCCCGGTGCGAGACCGAAAAGGCGTCGTTGACGTAGATATCGCCGAGCGCCGCCAGCTTGGCGGCGAAGTCGGCGTCGTTCTTTTCTTCCCCGGCGTGGAAGCGCAGATTTTCCAAAACGCAGACGTCGCCGTCCTTGAGACCGCCGACCACGGCTTCGGCTTCGGGGCCGACGCAATCCGCCGCGAAGGCGACCGGGCGGCCAAGGACCTCGGCGAAGGCTTCGGCGACCGGCTTCAGGCTCATCTCCGGCACGTGCTGGCCTTTCGGGCGGCCGAAGTGGGACAGCACGCAGACCCGCGCCCCGGCGGCGGCCAGGTCGTTCAGGGTCAAGGCCGAGCGCTCCAGGCGCGTCGCATCGGACACGGCGCCGTCCTTCATGGGCACGTTGAAGTCGCAACGGACCAGCACGGTCTTACCGGCTAGGTCCAGGTCGTCGATGGTCTTGAATTGACGCATGATGGATTGATCCCCCTTGGATCGGTTTCTTGTCATCGATTTGCCGGGGGTTATAGGCGGAAGCGCCGCCGCCGCCAAGAGGGCAGATGCCCGAAACCTAGGGCGTCAGGCGCTTGACCTGCGCGGCGGCCTCGTCGGCTTTTTCCGTATCGCCCAAAACGCGGTAGGCGCGCTCCAGCCGCTGCCAGCCCGCCAGATCGTCGGGGGTTTCCGCAAGCCGGTCGGCCAGACGCTGAACCATGCCCCGGATCATCTCGGCCCGGTCCTCGGGCGACATCTCCTGGGCGGCGCGCATCTGCTCTTGTGTCGGGCCCGGTTGGGTGGCGGGGGCTTCGGATTTCTGGGCCGAAAGACGCTTGATCTGGGTCAGGGCGTCGTCGGCTTTCTCCGTCTCGCCCATCATCCGGTAGGCGCGTTCAAGGCGCTGCCATCCCGCCAGGTCGTCGGGGTTTTCGGCCATCCGGTCGGCCAGACGTTGGACCATGCCGCGGATCATTTCTTCCCGTTCCTCGGGCGTCATGTCGCGGGCGGCTTCGATCTGTTCGCGGCTCGGGCCCGGGGCGGCGCCGGGGCCTTCGGCGGCGGCGGTGCCCGCATCGGGCGGCAGGATCGGCGTGTCGGGGCGCAGGACCGGCGGTTGCGATGCGATCAATTCGCGGGCCGCGTCGGACATCTGCACGCTGGCCGGGTCGATGTTCAATTCCTCGGCGGCGCGCATGATCTGGTTGCGCACGATAGGCACCCAGGGGGCGTCGGCTTCGGAAATCGCGACCAGATCGGCCCAGTCCTGCAGCGCGCCGGCGGTGTCGCCTTCCTGTGCTTTCTTAAGCCCTAGGTAGTATCGGGATTTTGGTTCGAACGGTGACTTTTCCGTCACCGCGCGGAAGATCTCCGCCGCCGGTTCGACGACCTTCATGCCGCCTGCCAGGATCAGGCCCTCGGCATAGGTGACCTCGACGTCCGGGCGGCCATCGGCCAGCGCGCGGGCCTTGCCATAGGCCGCCATGGCATCGTCGTTGCGGTCGAGGGCGATATAGCTGCGGCCCAGCAACAGCCAGCCGTCGATATCGTCGGGGTCTTCTTCCAGTTTCTTCTCAAGGCGCGCAACGGCGGCTTCCATGTCGCGTTTCTGGGCGGCCTCGGCGGCCTGCTGCGCGGGATCGGCTTGGACCTGGCCCTGGCCGCCGACACCGGCGACCCGGTGGGATTCGGCGGCGATATCGCGCCCGGCATAAGGCTGGTCCGGCTGAAACGGCGATCCGTGCAAGAGATAGAACACCGCCGCAGCCAAAGGCACGCCGCAGGCGACCAGGGCCGCCGTCACCCGGGCCGGGCGCGGCGCGGAGGTGTCGGCGGTCGGCGCGGTCGCCGCGCGTTCCGCGTCGGCGGCCAGCAGGCGGCGTTGGACTTCCAGGCGTGCCGCCTCGGCGGCTTCGTCGTCGAGCAGCCCACCCGCGGCATCCCGCTCGATCTCCGCCAATTGGTCGCGGAACACGGTCAGATCGTAGTCGGCGCGGGTCGCCGGAGCGCCCCGCCGTTTGATCAGGGGCCAGGCGAGGGCCAGCCCGACGGCGGCGCCGAGGATGGCCATGGCGACGATCAGGCCGGTCATTTTTCGTCTCCGTCGAGAATTTTCGCGAGCCGCGCCCGTTCCTCGGCGCTGAGCGGCGCCTGGGCCGAGGCGATGGTCATGCCGCGCCGCTTACGGAAGAACAGGAACAGGGCCAGCAGACCCAGGATGGCGACGATCCCCGGCCCGGCCCAAAGCACGATGGTCGATTTCTTCACGGGCGGGTTCAACAGGACGTAATCGCCATAGCGGTCGACGATGAAGGCGATGACTTCGTCGTTGCTGTCTCCGGCCTTGATGCGTTCGCGCACCAGGACGCGCAGGTCCTTGGCCAGACCGGCGTCGGAATCGTCGATCGACTGGTTCTGGCAGACCAGGCAGCGGAGATGTTTGGAAATATCCCGCGCGCGGGCTTCCAATGCGGGATCGGGCAGCATTTCGTCCGGGTTGACGGCGAGGGCCGGTGCGGGCGCCGCCAGGGACCCCAGGGCCAGAACGGCAGCGAGCAGAACGGCGCGGACCGGGATCGGCAGGCGGATCATTGGCTGCCTCCCTGAATGGCGCGAATCAGCGGCAAAATCTTGGTCTCCAGCATGTCGCCGACGATGGGGCCGGTTTGTTTGTAACGGATGCGCCCCTTGCCATCGACGATGAAGGTTTCCGGCACGCCGTAAACCCCCCAATCGATACCGACGCGGCCGCTGATATCGGCCCCGACGGCGGTGTAATTGTCGCCTAGATTGCTGAGCCAGTTCAGCGCCGCGTCGGGCGTGTCCTTGTAGTTCAGTCCGTAGACCGGAACGATCCCCATCTCGGCCAGCTTGTTGATGTAGGGATGTTCGGCACGGCAGGGCACGCACCAGCTGGCGAAGACGTTGACGACGCTGACCTGGCCTTTCTTGAGATCGGCCGTGGAAAAGCCGTCGCCCTTGCGGCCCGGGATCGTCGGCAGGTCGAAGGTCGGCGCCGGTTTGTCGATCAGGGCCGACGGAATGATCTTCGGGTCCTTCGTCAGGCCGACCGCGAAGTAGACGGCCAGCACCGCGAACAGGACGAGCGGCAACAGATACATAAGGCGTCCGCGCATGGTCGTCTCTTTCCCCAGCCCCGGCCTGGCCTAATCGGCGCCCGCCGCCGCGGTGGCGGCAGGGGTGCTGCGTGTCGGCGCGCCGACGCGGTGGCGGCGGTCGGTCAGGCTGAGCGCCCCGCCGGCGACCATGATCATCAGGCCGCCCCACATCCAGGCGACCAGCGGATTGAAATAAAGACGCGTGACGAAGCCGGGCTTGCCCGATGGCGCCGTGCCCCGGTCGCCGACCACGGCGTAGATGTCGCCGGAGAACAGGGACTCGATCCCGGCCTCGGTCGTTGGCGTGCCCGAGACGTTATAGACGCGTTTTTCCGGCGTCAGCTGCACGATCTCGCGGCCGTTCTTGAACACCGTGAAATGTCCCAGGGTCGTGGCGTAGTTGGGGCCCTTGCCCTGGCGGGCGCCGTCGAAGCGGAATTCGTAACCGGACAGCGTCACCGTGTCGCCGGGCGCCATGACCTGGATGCTTTCCTTGACCCAGGCCCCCGCACCCGTCATCCCGGCGATGGTCACGGCCAGGCCGAAATGCGCCAGGGTCATGCCCCAGGATGCGCGCGGCTGACGCGTCAGGCGCGACAGCGACCGGCCCATGGGTTCGCGGAACAGGCGCACCCGTTCTGCCAATTCGACCAGCGTGCCGACGGCCAGCCAGGCCGCCAATGCCATCCCGACGATGCCCAGGAACGGCCCGTCGGTGACCAAGGCCCAGGCGCCGACGCCACCGATCGCGGCGGCGATCATGGCGGGCCACAGGCGGACAACGGCGGCGCGCCAATCGCCGCGTTTCCAGCTCAGCATGGGACCGACCGCCATCACCACGATCATCGGGATCATGATCGGAATGAACACGGCGTTGAAGAACGGCGGGCCGACGGAAACCTTGCCGCCGTCGACGGCGTCCAGAAGCAGTGGATAGAGCGTGCCCAACAGGACCACCGCCGTCGCTGTCGCCATGACGAGGTTGTTGAACAGCAGGCCGCCTTCGCGGCTGATCGGCTGGAACAGGCCGGTGGAGACCAGCTGCGGGCCGCGCCAGGCGTACAAGGCCAGCGAGCCGCCGATGACGATGATCAGCAGGACCAGGATGAACACGCCGCGCGCCGGGTCCGTCGCGAAGGCGTGGACGGAGGTCAGCACGCCCGAACGCACCAGGAAGGTGCCCAAAAGGCTCATGGAAAAGGTGATGATGGCGAGCAGGATGGTCCAGCCCTTGAGCGTGTCGCGTTTTTCCACGACCGTCGCCGAATGCAGAAGCGCGGTGCCCGCCAGCCAGGGCATGAAGGACGCGTTCTCAACCGGGTCCCAATACCACCAGCCGCCCCAGCCAAGCTCATAGTAGGCCCACCAGCTGCCGAGCCCGATGCCGGCGGTCAGGAAGGCCCAGGCGGCCAGGGTCCAGGGCCGCACCCAACGGGCCCAGGCGGCGTCGACGCGGCCTTCGATCAAGGCCGCAATGGCGAAGGAAAAGGCCATCGAGAACCCGACATAGCCCAGGTAGAGCATGGGCGGGTGGATCGCCAGGCCCGGGTCCTGCAACAGCGGGTTCAGATCGTTGCCGTTGGGCGGCGCCGGGATCAGCCGGTCGAACGGGTTCGACGTCATCAGGATGAACAGATAGAAGCCGACGGCGATCAGCGCCTGAACCGACAGCACGCGGGCCCGCAGGCTGGGCGGCAGGTTGGCGCCGAAGGCCGCGACGGCGGACCCGAACAGCGCCAGGATCAGCACCCAGAGCAGCATCGAGCCCTCGTGGTTCCCCCAGACGCCGGAGATCTTGTAGATCAGCGGCTTATCCGTATGGGAGTTCTGGGCGACATTGAGGACCGAGAAATCCGACGTGATGTAAAGATGCGTCAGGCAGCCGAAGGCGACGGCGACCAGAAGAAATTGGCAAAGCGCCGCGGGCCGGGCCAGCGCCATCCAAGCGGCGTCGCCGCGATGGGCTCCGATCAGCGGCAGGGTCGCCTGCACGATGGCGACGAACAGCGCCAGCGCCAGCGCGAAATGCCCCAGTTCGGCGATCATTTGTAGGAGTCTTTCGTGGTCACCGGGACATCGGCGGGATGTTGTTTGTCCGATCCTTCCTGCCAGCGGCCGGATTTCTTCAGGGCGTCGGCGACCTCGGGCGGCATGTAGTTTT
Organism: uncultured Rhodospirillaceae bacterium; assembly: GCA_913030825.1. Classification (GTDB taxonomy): domain Bacteria; phylum Pseudomonadota; class Alphaproteobacteria; order Rhodospirillales; family Casp-alpha2; genus UBA1479. The sequence continues at coordinate 188,251 of CAJWCU010000001.1, forward strand.
CGTCATGCTTGGCCAAAACTTCCTCAGCGACGAACTGTTCGCCCATCAGGCGGCCCTCGGTGACCACGCCCTGGCCCTCGCGGAACAGGTCGGGGAGGATGCCCGTGTAGGTGACGCTGACCACATTCGCGCCGTCGGTGATGCGGAAGGCGGTGACGGCATCGGCCTGTTTCTGCACGCTGCCGGTTTCGACCAGACCGCCCAGGCGGATGCGCCGGTCGATCTCGACCTTGCCGTCGGCGACGTCGGTGGGCGAATGGAAGAAGACGATGGAATCCTCGAAGGCCGTCAGCACCAGGGCCGCGGCGACCGCGAGCAGGCCCAGGCCGATGCCAGCGAAGGTCAGGCGTTTGTGTTTGCGCTTCACGTGTCGGGGGCTCCGTCAGCGGCGGGTGAGGCTTGGCGGCGGGTGGCTTTGCCGTCCGGTCCCTCAAGCTGGGCAAGGTCGGTCTCGGCGGCCTTGAGGCCCCGCCGGCTCAACCACAGCAAAACCCCGAGCAGGCCGAACACGGCAAGATAGCTGGGCCAGACGTAGCCCGCGTATCCACCCATTTCGAGAAACTTGCTAATGGCGTCCATGATGTTCGACGATGACCTTTGAATTTGGGCGTTTTTATGGTGATCGCACCAGGAAAAAGCAACGCCGGTATCCTATACCAGATACCGGCGCCGTCTTTGACCCGGATCAGTTTATCGTTCTTGAATATGAGTGCAAGCGCCCTCGCCCCTGCCGGATCAGGCACCGGCCTCCTCGGCCTGGATTTGGCGGCGCGCCCGGACGCGGCCTTCGGTCAACTCACGGCGCATGCGCAGCATCAGGACCCATAGATAATAGGCGGTGGCGGCCCCGATCATCAGGAACAGAGGCCAGAGCATGTCGGGATGGATCGTCGGCCCGTCCATGCGCAGGATCGATGCCGGCTGATGCAGGGTGTTCCACCAATCGACGGAGAACTTGATGATCGGCACGTTGACGAAGCCGACCATGGCCAGGATCGCGGACGCCTTCGTGCCGCGCTGCGGATCGTCGAAGGCACTGTTCAGCGCCATATAGCCGAGATAGAGGAAAAACAGCACCAGCATCGAGGTCAGGCGCGCATCCCAGACCCACCAGGTCCCCCACATGGGTTTGCCCCAGAGGGCGCCGGTGAACAAGGCCAGGAAGGTGAAACACGCCCCAATCGGCGCCGACGCCCGGGCCGCCACATCGGCCACGGGATGCTTCCAGATCAGGCCGACCGCCGCCGAAATCGCCAGGCCCGTGTAACAGAACAACGCCATCCAGGCCGCCGGGACATGGACGTACATGATGCGCACGGTTTCACCTTGCTGATAGTCGGCGGGCGAGGCGAACAGGCCCAGGTACAGCCCGGCCCCGGCCAGGATCAACGTCGCCCCCGCCATCCAGGGCGTGAGGATGCCCGACAGCTTCATGAATCGGCGCGGATTGGCGAAATAATTCAGCATGGGGCGGAACCTACCCTCTCCATTTCCAATATTCCAGCATCCGCTTTACTCCAGGGCTTGGCGCAAACCGGCCGCCGCGCCCCAGGGACAAAGTGCCAGGGTCGCCGCGAAGATCGCGCCCAGCAGCAACAGGGGCGCGCGCGCCGGAAAACCGCCGATCGCGGCCTCGACCGCGCCGACGCCGAAGATCAGGACCGGAATGAACAGCGGCAGGATCAGCAGCGCCAGCAACACGCCGCCGCGGCGCGATCCCAGGACAAGCGCCGCCCCCACCGCGCCGATCAGCGACAGCGCGGGCGTGCCCAGCAACAGGGCCAGGATCAACAGCGCGAAGCCGTCGGCCGGCATGTTCATCAGGATCGCCAGCACCGGGGCCGCGATGATCAGCGGCAGGCCGGTGACCAGCCAATGGGCCAGCACCTTGGCCAGCACGACGATTTCCAGGCTGGGCGGGCTAAGCGCCATGAGTTCCAGGGAGCCGTCCTCGAAATCGTTGTGGAACAGGCGTTCCAGCGACAGCAGGACCGAGAGAAGGGCGGCGACCCAAAGGACGCCCGGCGCGATGCGGGCCAGGGTATTGGGCTCCGGCCCGACGCCCAGCGGAAACAGCACCACGGCGATGACGAAGAACATCACGACCATGACGCTGTCCATGCCTTGGCGGAGCGCCAGGCGCAGGTCGCGCTCCAGGATGGCGCGAAAGCCGGTCATGCGGCGGTTTCCTCGGCGGCGGCACGGGCGGCGCTGACGGTGTATTGCCCGAGGTCCAGGTTGACGGCGTCCTTTAGGTCCAGGTCCGAATGGGTCGAAACGGCGACCATGCCGCCGCCGTCGCGATGGCGTTGGATCAGGTCGCACAGGCGGCCGATGGTTTCCACGTCCAGTGCCGTCGCCGGCTCGTCCAGCAACCAGAGCACGGCCTTGCCCAGGCCCAGACGAGCGAGGTTGAGGCGCCGTTTCTGTCCGGCCGAGAGGAACCGCGCGGGCAGGTCGGCCAGATGCCCAATGGCCAGGGCATCCAACGCCGGGCCGACGGCCGTGGCGGGATCGGCGCCTTCCAATTGCGCCCAGAAGGCCAGGTTCTCGGCGGCGGTCAGGGCCGGTTTCACGGCGTCCAGATGGCCGAGATAGGCGAGCCGCGCGCGGTGGGCATCGGGGTCTTCGGCGACCGGCTCGCCGTTCCAGGTGAGCATGCCGCCCGCGGGCGGCAGCAGGCCCGCCATGAGCCGCAGCAACGACGACTTGCCTGACCCGTTGGGCCCGGTCAGAACCAGGGCGCCGCCGGCGGGCAGGTCGAAATCCAGTCCCCGGAATACGGGCCGGGTGCTGCGCAGGCAGTCCAGGGATGCGCCTTTGAACTGGTCCATGGGGCTCCGATGAAAACGTTGCCCGGCATTGATAGCCCGGAACGGGCAGGGAATACAGGGGGGTACGAAAAAAGGCCGGGCTCTTGGGGAGAGCCCGGCCGAGTTCGGCTGGTTGCCGATTAAGGGGACCAGAGAGGGGGGTCTCTGGTAATAGACGAGGAGGTCTATGGTTCGTATTTAGCCATCGGATTGGGGCGAGAATGTGACCCGATTGTGATTATTTCTTGTGCTTCGAAAATACCGGAAATCCGGGCTTTTCCGATGGTTTCGATTAGCATATCCTTCTGTGCATGTCCTTATTCCGCGCGATCCGTATGCCGTTGTTGGCGCTGTTGTTCCTGGGCTTGGCGCCCTGGGCCGCGTCTGTTCCCGCCCGGGCCGCCGACATGCCCGGTAAAGCGCTGGTCGAGGCTTTGCAGGGCGGCGGACATACCATCTACTTCCGCCATTCATCGACGGACTGGTCGCAGAACGATCAGGTCCGCCAAGCCGGCGATTGGAAAAGTTGCGACGGGGCCCGCATGCGCCAATTGTCCGATGCCGGGCGCGATCTGGCGCGGACCATCGGCCAGGCGATGCGGGCGCTGAAGGTGCCGGTCGCGCAGGTGATCTCATCGGAATATTGCCGGTCGGCCGAGACGGCGAAACTGTTCGGGTTCGGCGATCCGCAAACGACCACCGACATCATGAACCTGCGGTCCGACGCCTACGTCGGTGGCCGCGACGCCGCCGTGGCGAACGCGCGGCGCATCTTCGCGACCCCGCCGCCGGACGGGGCCAACACGATCATCGTCGGCCACGGCAATCTGATGAGTGCCGCCATCGGTGAATACACCGGCGAGGCCGGGGCCGTTGTTCTCCGCCCCAAGACCGACAGCCCCACGGGGTTCGAAACGGTAACGGTTCTCGATCCCAAAGACTGGCAGGCGCTGGCGACGGCGCATGCGCCGATGGATTAGGCGGCAACGAAACCGCCTTGCCCGCCCCCGGCGATCCGGCCTAGGCTCGCCCCTCATTTCGGCCGGAACGACAATTCCATAAAGCCATAGAAAACACGACCAAGCGGTGGGCGGTCCCAAGGCGGCGGCCCGGCGGCATACGCGGGAGGACATCATGAAGACAATCACGGCCCAGGACCTGAAAATCTGGCTGACCGACGGGACGGAATTCGGATTTATCGACGTCCGCGAGGAAGGCCAATTCGGCGAGGGCCATCTCCTGCATTCGATCCCCTTGCCCTATAGCCGCCTGGAATTGGATATCGCGGCCCTGGTGCCGCGTGCCGATGTGCCGGTGGTCCTGGTCGACGACGGCGAAGGCGTCGCGGCGAAGGGGGCGGGGCGATTGGAAGCCATGGGGTACACCGACGTGCGGGTGCTGGCGGGCGGCCTCGCGGCAAGCGAGGCGGCGGGCTTCACCATCTTCAAGGGCGTCAACGTGCCGTCCAAGACGCTCGGCGAATTGGCGGAGGAGGCCGGGCATACGCCCTTCGTCGATGCCGAGGAAATGAAGCGCATGCTGGACGAGGGCGACGATTTCGTCCTGCTCGACGGCCGCACGCCCAAGGAATTCAACACCATGAGCATTCCGGGTGGGCGGTCCTGCCCGAACGCGGAATTGCCGCTGCGCCTGCCGCTTCTGGTCGATAACCCGAAGACCAAGGTCGTGGTCAACTGCGCCGGGCGGACCCGCAGCCTGATCGGCGCGCAGACGCTCCGCAACTTCGGGTTCGAAAACCCGATCTATGCGCTCAAGCACGGCACGCAAGGCTGGCGTCTGGCCGGGTTCGAATTGGATAACGGCCGCACGCCGGAGCCCCTGCCCCAGACCGTCGGCGAAGCTTTCGATGCGGCCAAGGCGCGGGCCGAGGACTTCATGCAGAAGAATTCCATTCCCAAGATCGACCTGGCGACGGCTGCCGGCTGGGCCGTTGACGCGGGTCGGTCGTTCTTCCTGTTCGACGTCCGGACGGAAGAGGAATTCGCCGCCGGTCATCTGCCGGGCGCGGTGTTCGCGCCGGGCGGCCAACTGGTCCAGACGACCGACCAGAAGGTCGCGGTGCGCGGGTCGCGCATCGTGCTCTGCGACGACAGCAACATCCGCGCGGCGAACACGGCCTATTGGCTGCGCGCCATGGGGCATGACGCCTATGTCCTGGACGACGACGCCTCCGACACCTCGTTGACCCTTCCGCTGCGCAAGCCCGCCGTCCCGCCCATCGGCGCGACGTTGGACGAAGTCGGCGCGGGCGGTCTTCCGGCGGGCGCGGTTCTGATCGACCTGCGGCCCAGCGCCGATTACCGCGCGGGTCATATCGACGGCGCGATCTGGTCGATCCGCCCGAAACTGGGATCGCTCGACCTGACATCCGACGCCCAGGTGGTTCTGATCGCTTCTGAGAAGGGCTTGGCGGAACTGGCTGCCATGGACCTGCGCGACGCGGGCGTCTCGTCGATCCACCTCCTCGCGGGCGGGCCCGACGATTGGGCTGCCGCCGGGCACAACATCGTCGCGACGCCGGACCTGCCGACCGATGCCGACCGCCTGGATTTCCTGTTCTTCGTGCACGACCGCCACACGGGAAATGCCCAGGCGTCGCGCGATTACCTGAATTGGGAATTGGGCCTGATCGGTCAGTTGAAGGATTGGGAACTCAATCTGTTCCCGACCTTCGCCGAGCACATTCACCGATAGCTGGGCCCGTTCGGCACGGTGCCAGTCCAATCGACCGCACCTATATTTTAAAGAATGTTCGCGTGACGGAAACGTCGCGGATCGCGGTCCCGTTGCGGGGATCGACCAAGGCGCCAGCGGCGGTTCGTGGTTGATCTCGGCTAACAGGCTGCATACGTATGGACATGAAGGGGGTCATTGTGGTGAATCCTGCTTGCGGACCATCACTGCAAGCCCAAACGGAGGCCCTTCCATGGCGATTACCGGCAACGATACCCTGAACACGCGGCGGACCCTTTCGGTCGGCGGCAAGGATTACGATTATTTCTCGCTGGAGGCTGCGGAAGCCGCGGGCATCGGTGCGGTCGGCAAGTTGCCGTTCTCTCTCAAGGTCCTGCTGGAAAACCTGCTGCGCCGCGAAGACGGCCGCACGGTCACCGTCGACGACGTCAAGGCCGTCGTCAAATGGCTGGAAACCAAGACGTCGAGCCATGAAATCGCTTACGGCCCCGCCCGCGTCCTGATGCAGGATTTCACCGGCGTGCCCGCCGTGGTCGATCTGGCCTCCATGCGTGACGCGATGAACACGCTGGGCGGCGATCCGTCCAAGATCAATCCGCTGTCGCCGGTCGATCTGGTCATCGACCATTCGCTGATGATCGACAATTTCGGCACGCCGACGGCGTTCAAGGAAAACGTCGATCTCGAGTTCGAACGAAATCAGGAACGCTATGAGTTCCTGAAATGGGGTCAGGGGGCCTTCGATAACTTCCGCGTCGTGCCGCCGGGCACCGGCATCTGCCACCAGGTCAATCTGGAATACTTGGCCCAGGTCGTCTGGACGACGGAAGTCGACGGCAAACAGGTCGCCTATCCCGATACCTGCGTCGGCACGGACAGCCACACCACCATGGTCAACGGCCTGTCGGTCTTGGGCTGGGGCGTCGGCGGGATCGAGGCCGAGGCCGTGATGCTGGGCCAGCCCGTTTCCATGCTGATCCCCGAAGTCGTGGGTTTCAAGCTGACGGGCGCGTTGTCCGAAGGCACCACGGCGACGGACCTTGTGCTGACCGTCACGGAAATGCTGCGCAAGAAGGGCGTGGTCGGCAAGTTCGTCGAATTCTACGGCGACGGCCTGGATCACCTGTCCCTGGCCGATCAGGCGACCATCGCCAACATGGCGCCGGAATACGGCGCGACCTGCGGCTTCTTCCCGGTCACCCAGGCGACGTTGGACTATTTGATCTTCACCGGCCGCGATTCCGAGCGCGTCGCCCTGGTCGAAGCCTATGCGAAGGCTCAGGGCATGTGGCGCGATGCTTCGACGCCCGAACCGGAATACACGGACACCCTGGAATTGGATATCGGCTCCGTCGTGCCGTCGCTGGCCGGTCCGAAACGGCCGCAGGACCGCATCAAGCTGAGCGAGGCCGCCAAGGCCTTCAAGGACAATTTCAAGGAAATCTCCGCCGGCCGGGATACGCAAAAGACCGTCGACGTGCCGAACTGCGATTTCAAACTGGACGACGGCGCCATCGTGATCGCCGCGATCACCAGCTGCACCAACACCTCCAACCCGGCGGTGCTGGTCGCCGCCGGTCTGGTCGCCAAGGCGGCGCGGGAACGCGGCCTGACCAAGAAGCCCTGGGTGAAGACGTCGCTGGCCCCGGGATCGCAGGTGGTCACCGACTACCTGGACAAGGCGGGCCTGACGGAACACTTGGACGCCATCGGCTACAATCTGGTCGGCTACGGCTGCGGCAGTTGCATCGGCAACTCCGGCCCGCTGCCGGAAGATATCCAGGACGTGATCGAGGAAGAGAACCTCTGCGTCGCCGCCGTGCTGTCCGGCAACCGCAACTTCGAAGGCCGCGTTCATCCGCTGACCCGCGCCAACTATCTGGCCTCGCCGCCGTTGGTCGTCGCCTATGCGATCGCCGGTAACATGAACATCGACCTGTTGAACGATCCGATCGGCCAGGACAGTGACGGTAACGATGTCTTCCTGAAAGACATTTGGCCGTCCAACAAGGAAGTCCAGGACACCATGGCCGCATGTGTGACGCCCGACATGTTCCGCGCGCGCTATGCCAACGTGTTGGAAGGTGATGAGAACTGGAAAGCGATCAAGACGTCGAAGTCACTGACCTATCCGTGGAACTCCGGCTCCACCTATGTCCAACACCCGCCGTTCTTCGAAGACATCTCGATCGAAGACGAAGGCAAGGCCGAGGACATCATGGGGGCGCGGCCGGTTGCGTTGCTGGGCCAGTCGGTGACCACCGACCATATTTCGCCCGCCGGCAACATCAAGGAAGACAGCCCCGCCGGGACCTACTTGATGGAACATCAGGTCCGCCCCCGGGACTTCAATTCCTACGGCTCGCGCCGCGGCAACCACGAAGTCATGATGCGCGGCACCTTCGCTAATATCCGCATCAAGAACGAAATGGCGCCGGGTACCGAAGGCGGCGTGACCAAGATGCAGCCGACCGGTGAGGTCACGTCGATCTATGAAGCCGCCATGGGCTACAAGGCCATGGGCATTCCGTTGGTCGTTATCGGCGGCGCCGAATACGGCACGGGATCAAGCCGCGACTGGGCGGCCAAGGGCACGCGCCTTCTGGGCATCCGGGCGGTGATCGTCGAAAGCTTCGAACGCATCCACCGCTCCAACCTGGTCGGCATGGGCGTGCTGCCGCTGCAGTTTCCGTCGGGCGTGACGCGCGAGACGCTGAACCTGGATGGCACGGAAACCTATGACGTCACCGGCCTGGAAGGCGGCATCACGCCGCGTATGGAATTGACCCTGACGATCCACCGCGCCGACGGCTCGACGGACGAGACACCCGTGCTTTGCCGTATCGATACTTTGGACGAGGTCGATTATTTCCTCGCCGGCGGCATCCTGCAGTACGTGCTGAAGCGCCTCGCCGCCTAGGTCGGCATTAGATCAAACGCAGAAGGCCGGCCCCCGATGGGGCCGGCCTTTTTCGTGCGCGGAAGGGAAGGCGCTATTTGTCCTTCTTATCCTTCTTTTCTTTTTTCTCTTTCTTTTCCTTGTCTTGGCCTTTGTGCTTGTTCTCTTCGTCCTTGCGGTGGTCGGCCGACTTGCCGCCCTTGTTGCCCTTTTCTTCGTCTTTGTCCTTCTTCGCCTGGGCGGCGGGCGCCAGGGTCAGGATCGTGCCGGCCGCAAGCAGGGCCATGAAATCGCGTCGGGTCATTTGCTGGTGTTCCCTCTCGTTCGGATGGATGGGTTGGGATTGGTCTTAAAACAGACCGAACCCGCGCACTTGAGCATGTTCATGATGTTCGGGCCGTGATCCAGGTCACTTGCCCGGCCGAATTGCCGCCGGAGATTCACCGGGCTGTCATCATCGATTCATGGGGAAAAACTATTGTTCGGCCATGCGGCAATGGCGGTCGAGGCCCGAGGGGGACGCGGGCCCGCATGCCGGTGCGATCCGATGGAACATGTGCGGCCAATGAGGAGTCACACGACATGAACGAAGTAGCCTTGATGTCCCGGTATTTCCTGAGCCCCCGGCGCGAGCCCCAGCTTGAAGAGGTTCTCGCCGATCCGGTCGTGCGCCTGGTGATGGCGCGCGACGGTGTGACGCTCGACGACATGCGCGACGTGGTCTCGTCGGCGCGGTCGCGGCTTCTGTTCCGCCAGATGGTGGCGGCGGAAAGCTCGTTCTAGATTTCGACAAAGCCCCCTGGGAACAACCCAGCGGCCCGGCGATAAATCGCCGGGCCGTTTGGGTTTGATCGGGACGGGTCGCCTTAGGCCAGGCCCTGCGCCATCAGTTTCGACAGGCGCTTGGAAAACGCGCCGGCGTCCAACACCGGCTCGCCTTCCAGGATGCGCGCCTGGTCGAGCAGCAGGAAGGCCGCATCGTCCAGGGCCGGGTCACTGGCATCCTTGGCCTTGGCCAGGTCCGCCAGCTTGGCGATCAGCTTGTGGTCCGGGTTGATTTCCAGGATGCGCGGCGAGGTCTCGCGCCCGCCCAGTTGCTTGTGCTGTTTCAACAGGCGCTCCAGGTTCATGTCCAGATCGCCGTCGTCGGCGACCAGACAGACCGGGCTGTCGGTCAGGCGTTCCGACTTGCGCACGTCCTTGACCTTGTCGCCCAACGCCACCTTGAAAGCGGCCAGCAGCATGTCCAGTTCCGGCGTCGTCTCGGCCTTGTCCTGGTCGGAGTCGTCGTCAGCCGCGTCGTCCTTGGTGCTGTCCGCGTCCTTCGCCTTGGCGATTTTGGACAGGTCGGCGCCGCCGCGGGTCGCCGACTTGAACGGCTTGCCGTCGAATTCGCCGACATGACCCAGCCAGAATTCGTCGACCGGGTCGGTCATCAACAGGACCTCGACGCCCTTGGCCTTGAAGCCTTCCAACTGCGGGCTGGCAAGGGCCGCCTCCGGGTCCTCGCCCGAGATATAGAAGATGGTTTCCTGGCCGTCCTTCATCTCGGCGACGTAATCGGCGAGGCTGATCCAGCCGGGGCGGGTCGAGCTTCGGAAGCGGGCGAGTTCCAGAATGCGTTCGCGGTTCTCGCCGTCTTCATAAAGCCCTTCCTTCAGCACCGGGCCGAAGGTGTCCCAGAATTTCTCGTATTCCTCGGGCTTTTTCTCGGCCGATTTCTTCAATTCGCCGAACACCCGCTTGGTCAGGCCCTTGGAGATCTTCGCGACGACCGGATTGTGCTGCATCATTTCGCGGCTGACGTTCAGGGCCAGGTCTTCCGAGTCCACGACACCCTTCACGAACCGCAGGTAGGGCGGCAGCAGGCCTTCGCAATTGTCGGTGATGAACACCCGTTTGACGTAAAGCTTCACATGCCCTGTGCGGTCCGGGTGGAACAGGTCGAAAGGCCGCATGGACGGAATGAACAACAGGTTCGTGTAGCTGACGACGCCTTCGACCTTGTTGTGAATGGTCATCCAGGGATCGTCGAAGGCATGCGCCGTGTGATGATAGAACTCGGTGTATTGCTCGTCCGAGATGTCTTTCTTTTCCCGGGTCCAGATCGCCGACGCGGTGTTCAGTGTCTTGTCCTCGGCCTCCGCGCCGCCACCGGTCAGGACGATGGGAATGCCGATATGATCCGAATAGGTGCGCACGATGTGTTCGATGCGCTGCGTCTCCAGGTATTCCTTGTCGTCCTTCTTAAGGTGCAAGGTCACGTCGGTGCCGCGGCCCGCCCGTTCGGTGGGCTCGATGGTGAATTCGCCGCGCCCGTCGGACGTCCATTTGAAGGCCGCGTCGGTCCCTGCCTTGCGGGTCACGACCTCGACCTTGTCCGCCACCATGAAGGCGGAATAGAAGCCGACGCCGAACTGGCCGATCAGGCTGCCGGCCTTGTCCTTGTCTTTCTTGTCGGCGTCCGACAATTCCTCGACGAAGTTCTGGGTGCCCGACCGGGCGATGGTGCCCAACAGGCTGGTCAGGTCGTCCTTGTCCATGCCCAAGCCGTTGTCCGAGACGGTCAGCGTCTTGGCCTTCTGGTCGATGGTCAGGGTCACGCGGAAACCGGGATCGCCGTCGATCAGCGCCGGTTCGGTCAGCGCGCGGTAGCGCAGCTTGTCGCAGGCGTCCGAGGCGTTTGAAATCAATTCGCGAAGGAAGATTTCCTTCTGGCTGTACAGCGAATGGGCGACGATATCCAACAGCCTGCCGACTTCCGCCTGGAAGGCATGGGTTTCCGTCTTCGGGTTGGTTTTGGTGTCGGTGCTCATGGCCTATTTAACCCCCAATGGTTCGTCCTGGGCCGCCGATTTCGGCGCTTCTTGCTCTTGGCGGGGCAGATATGTGACGGTGAACGCCGCATTGCAAGCCCCTTTGGGGCCGCAATGCCGATGGGTGGGGGACCATGGCCGAAGACGATCCTTATGCGGACAAGCGCCGCCGCCTGTTGGATGAGATCGAACAGGACGCCCGCGACACGGCCTTCTGGACCGGGCGCAAGGCGTTCTCCGGGCGCACCATGGCGGCCATCGCCGCGGTGCCGCGCCACGAATTCGTCCAACCCGGGGACGAGGTCGTCGCCTATATCAACCGCCCGCAGCCGATCGGCCACGGCCAGACGATTTCCCAGCCCTTCATCGTCGCATTGATGACCGACCTTCTGGACCTGAACGGCACGGAAAAGGTCCTGGAGATCGGCACCGGCTGCGGCTATCAGGCGGCGGTCCTGTCCAGGGTTGCGGCCCGCGTTCATACGGTCGAGGTCGTGGAAGAGTTGGGCCGCGCCGCCGGAGACCGGTTCAAGCGGCTGGGTGTCGACAACGTATATGTCCGCATCGGCGACGGTTATGCGGGCTGGCCCGAGGAAGCGCCCTTCGACGCGATCATCGTCACGGCGGCGCCCGCCCGAATCCCCGACGCCCTGATTCGCCAATTACGCCCCGGTGGGCGGATGATATTGCCCGTCGGGCGGGCCCATGACCGCCAGACCCTGACCCGGGTGGTCAAGACAGCGGATGGCAGGGTCAGGACGGAACCCGTTCTGTCCGTTGCCTTTGTTCCCATGGTCTCCGCCCGCCCGAATGACAGGGAGAAGAAAGCGAACGATTGACGGCCTTGCGGCTTGCGTCGGGCGACACAGAAGGCCACATTCGAAGGGTCATGGAACTCGCGACCCGCGACCACAAAATCGTCGCCGTACTCGGCCCGACCAACACGGGCAAGACGCACTTGGCCATGGAACGGATGCTGGCCTATCCCTCCGGCATCATCGGGTTCCCCTTGCGCTTGCTGGCGCGTGAGAATTACGACCGGGCCGTCAAGAAAAAGGGCAAGAACCAGGTCGCCCTGATCACCGGCGAGGAAAAGATTCTGCCCGAAGGGGCGCGTTATTTCCTCTGCACGGTCGAAGCCATGCCGCTGGACCGGCCCGCAGACTTCCTGGCCATCGACGAAATCCAGATGTGCGCCGATCCGGACCGGGGCCATATGTTCACCGAGCGCCTGTTGAGGGCGCGGGGCCGGTTCGAAACGATGTTTCTGGGCGCCGAGACGATCCGCCCGCTGATCGAACAATTGGTGCCCGAGGCCGAATTCACGACCCGCCCGCGGATGAGCGTGCTGCGTTATTCCGGGCAGAAGAAAGTCACCCGCTTGCCGCCGCGATCCGCCGTCGTCGCTTTTTCGGGGGCGCGGGTCTATGCGCTGGCCGAACTGGTACGGCGTCAGCGGGGCGGGGCCGCCGTGGTGCTGGGGGCGCTCAGCCCGCGCACCCGCAACGCCCAGGTCGCCATGTATCAGGCCGGCGAGGTCGATTACCTGGTCGCCACGGACGCCATCGGCATGGGCCTGAACATGGATATCGACCATGTCGCCTTCGCCGGGATCTCCAAATTCGACGGCCGCCACCGGCGTCAGCTTACGCCAGCCGAACTGTCCCAGATCGCCGGGCGCGCCGGACGGGCGATGAACGACGGCACTTTCGGGACGACGGCGGATCAACGGCCGCTCGACCCGGACCTGGCCGAAGCCATCGAAAGCCACAAGTTCGATCCTCTGACCAAGATCTATTGGCGCAACGGCAATCTGGATTTCTCCTCGCTCCATGCCCTGAAACACACCCTGGCCAAACCGGCCCCGCGCCCGGGCCTGATCCGTGCCCGCGCGGCCGAGGACGAGCAGGCCCTGTCGCTGCTTCTGCGCGACGAGACGGTGCGCGACCGGGCCGAAACGCCGGAGACCGTGCGGCTGCTCTGGGAGGTCTGTCAGGTCCCCGATTTCCAGGGGGTGATGACCGATGCGCACGCGAACCTTCTGGCGACGATTTACAAGTATCTGACCGACACCGACGCGCGCCTTCCGGAAGACTGGATGGCCGCCCAGGTCAAACGTCTGGACCGCCTGGATGGCGATATCGATGCCCTGACCCAGCGGATCGCCCATATCCGCACCTGGACCTACGTGTCGTTCCACGGCGCCTGGCTGCCCGACGCCCTGCATTGGCAGGGCCGAACCCGGGCCATCGAGGATAAACTTTCCGATGTTCTCCACGAACGCCTGACCCAGCGCTTCGTCGACAAGTCGACGGCGCATCTGATGAAGAAATTGAAGGACACGCCGGACCTGATGGCCGCCGTGACCAATGCCGGCGACGTCGTGGTCGAAGGCCACCCGGTCGGCCACCTGAAGGCGTTCCGCTTCGAAGGGGCGGGTGCGGGGGCCGGACTGGACGCCGCCGGGCGGGCCATCGCCGCCGCCGCCGGACGGGCGTTGAAGGGGGAGTTCCGCCGCCGGGTAAAGGCGCTTGAACAGGCGCCGGAAAGCGCGATTTCCTTGGCCCCGCTGGACGGGACCGATGCCGGGGTGATGCTTTGGGACGGCCTGCCCGTCGGCCGCGTGGTCAAGGGCGATACCGTGTTGAAGCCCGCCGTGCGGGTCATTGCGTCCGACCTGTTGGACGCACAAGGCCGCGACCGCGTCGCCAAACGTCTGGAAGGCTGGATCGCGGCCCATATCCGGCATCTGTTCCGTGATTTGCTGGCGCTGGAAAACGCGCCGGTCACCGGGGCGGCCAAGGGGCTGGCGTTCCAGGTTCGCGAAGCCTTGGGGTCGTTACCCCGCGCCGCGGTCGAGGACCAATTGGATCTGATCGGCAAGGATGCGCGGCGCGATCTGCGGGCGGCGGGCATGCGGCTCGGCCGGGAAACGGTCTTCCTGCCCGCCATGGTGCGCCCGGCGCCCGCCGCCATGCGGGGCTTTCTCTGGTGCCTGACCGAGGGCCGCAAACCGGCCTATCCGCCGCCGCCGGGCCGCGTCTCCGTCCCCGCCGGGCGGCTGCCCGCCGACTATTGGGAGCAGGTCGGCTTTCGCCGTTTCGGCAAGTTGGCGCTGCGGGTCGATATGGTGGAACGGGTCGCGGCCAAGGCTTGGTCGCTGGCCAAGGCGGGCGACAAATCTGGTTTTGCGATCGGCCCGGACCTGCTGTCGCTGGCCGGTTGCACGGTCAAGGAAGTGGAAGGCGTTCTCAAGGGGCTGGGATTCCGCGCCAAACCGGACGGCGAGGGCGTTCTGCGGTTCCGCCCGGGCGGCCCGGCCAAGCGGCCCGATGCATTCTCTGGTGCGGGTGGCAAAACAGCGAAGCCCGGAAACACGGGCCGGCGCGCCAAGGGCGATGCCCGGCGCAAGCCTGCGCCCGAGGTGAAAATCGATCCGCATTCGCCCTTTGCCAAGCTGAAGGACCTGGTGCTGTCGTGATCGGGACGGGACGATGAGCGACCCCGCCGGCACTCTGCGCCTGGACAAATGGCTGTGGTTCGCGCGGTTCTTCAAGACCCGCTCGCTCGCCACCAAATATGTCCAGGGCGGCAAAATGCGGGTGAATACGGTCAACGTCGCCAAGCCCCACTATTCGTTGCGCGTCGGCGACGTGCTGACCTTTCCCATGCGCACGGGCATCAAGGTGGTGAAGGTTCTGGATCTGGGATCGCGGCGTGGACCGGCGCCGGAGGCGCAGGCGCTTTACGAAGACATGTCGCCGCCGCCGCCGAAGCGGACGGACGGGGAAAAAGAAAACGGTCCATCCCCCGCCGTCGGCCCGGTGGCCGCCCGCGAAAGAGGTGCGGGTCGGCCGACCAAGCGCGAACGGCGGGAAACGGACCGTTTGCGGGGCGCTTAATTCAGGCGCCTCAGGGTGGGGGGCGGTACCCTTAGGCGGCCTCGCGGCCCGTCAACTGAACCACCGGGAAATCGACATCCGTTTTCGCGACGTTGTTCAGGTAGTTGGTGAAGGTATTGAGCGCGACCTGCGCCACCGCTTCCGTGATATCGCCGTCGTCCAGACCGCCCGCACGGGCGGCCGCGATATCGGCGTCGGAAACATGACCGCGGTTTTCGGCGACACGGCGGACCAGGGTCAGGATCGCCTGGGTCCGGGCGTCATTCGATTCACCGCGCAGGTTGCGGACGGATTCGGCGTCGTCGACCTTCAGGTTCTTGGAAATGAAGGTATGGGCCGAAGCACAGTATTCACAGCCATTGACCCCGGCGACGGCCAGCGCGATGGCTTCACGTTCCTTCGGGCTGAAGGCGCCGCCGGCCAGCGCGCCGGAGAACTGCAGATAGCCCTCGAGGGCGGCCGGGCGGTTGGCCATGACCTGGGTCAGGTTGATGGCGGCGCCGAGTTTGCTTTTGACGATATCGAGAAGGTCCTTGGCCTTGCCTTCGGCCTGGTCGGGATTGACTTGATTCAAACGGGACATGATGGGCTCCTTTCGGGGATCTGTGAGGTCGGCGCTCGATCTCTCGGCCGCGCCGTTATCTATGTTACGGACCAGTCGGTAACAAACTGGCCCCGGAAAAAGCCGCTTGAAGCGGCTGGTGGCGAGGGTTATATGTGTTACGGACCAGTCAGTCAACAATTATTTTCTCATAGAGGATTTCCATGGCACGGCCCCGCGCATTCGACCCGGATACCGCCCTTCAGGACGTCATGAACGTGTTCTGGAAGAAAGGCTACGAAGGGGCCTCGCTGCAAGATATCGAGGCCGCGACGGGTCTCAACAAACAGAGCCTCTACCGTGCCTTCGGCGACAAACGGGCGATGTATCTGGCGGCCTTGGACATTTACGAGAAGAACATCATCGCCGAGCGCATCGCGCCTTTGGTCAATACCGGCGACAGTGCCTATGACCGGTTCGATACCCTGTTCACGAATGCCATCACCGCGCGAACCGTGAATGGCGACCGTCGCGGCTGTTTTTTGTGCAACGCCAGTGTCGATCAGGCGGCGCTCGATGCCGGGACCGGCCAGAAGGTTCAGGCCATGATGGGGCGTATTGTCACCCTTTTCGACGGCGCCTTGGCCGCGACCCCGCCTTTCGACCGCGATGCGGATGCCCGCCGCGCCCAGGCGCAGGCGCTGCTCGCGGCGTTTCTCGGCTTGCGGGTTTTGGTCAAGGCGGGGATCGAGGAAAGTGCCCTGATCGAGGCCAAGGATGCGGCCCTGGCGCCGTTGCGCCTGGTGGCGGCGGCTTGACTCAGGCCATCCCGGCGCGTTTGCGGAAAATCACAGACAGATTGTTGGCGGGCATCTGCACCGTTTCGACCAGATGCAGGCCGCGCATCCGGGCCTCCATGGCCACATCGTCCAAATTTCGCACACCCCAGGACGAATCTTCCGCGCGCAGGTTCGCATCGAACCGGGCGTTGCTTTCCGCCGTATGACGGCCGCCGATGGCGAAGGGGCCGTAGAGATAGAGCAGGCCGTTCTCGGGCAGAATCCCTGCTGCGCCGTCCAGCAGGCCCAAGCAGGCAGCCCAGGGTGCGATATGAATCATGTTGGATGAAATCACCGCGTCGGCTTGTGTGATCGGCCAGGGCTGCTCCGTCACGTCCAGGGCAATGGCCGGCGAAAGGTCCAGGCCCTCATGTGCGGCCCAGGCATCGGCCGAGGCACGGTAGCGGGGCTCCATGTCGGATGGCTGCCAGTCCAGGTGCGGCATGGCCCGCGCGAAGCCCACGATATGTTGGCCTGATCCCGAGCCGATCTCCAGCACCCGTCCGGCGGGCGGCAGCACACGGCTGAGAACCTCGGCGATGGCGTCGCGATTGCGGCGCGTTGCGGGAAAGTCCAGGCGCAGGTCGGGGGTGTCGTTGGGCATGCACGGTCCTTTACGGGCTGGGTCGGCGTGAGGCAAGAAAAACCCGGCGTTCAGAGGCTGGGTGGCGGATCATGAATGGCACGGCGGTAAACCCGTATTTTAGCTGTGGTTGAGGCATCGTCCCGCACATGCTAACTGACTTGCATGCTAGCTAAACTCAAATCCTGGGCGGAGCGGGTCTCTTCGGCCCCTGAAATCGCCGATGCACCCGCCGCCGACGCCGCCGAACTGGCCGCCGCGACGGCATTGTTGTTGGCCGAAGCGGCTTCTCTCGATGGTGATTTCGATGCCGACGAAGCTGCCGCCATCGAACGTTTGTTGACCGGTGAGTTCGATATCGACGCGGCGGAAGCGGCGGCCCTGGTTGCCGACGCCCGCGAACGCACCGACGCGACGGTCGAGCTTTACAGCGTGACGCGCACGATCAAGGACCGCATGCCGCCCGAAGACCGCGTTCGGATTCTCGAGATGATTTGGTCCGTCGCCTATGCCGATGGCGAGGTTCACGACTTCGAATCGAACCTGGCCCGCCGGGTCGCAGGGCTCTTGCACGTGACCGACCGTGACGCCGGAGCCGCTCGCAAACGCGCGATTGCCCGCTTGGAACAAGACGGGGTAGCGCATTGATAAGACCCGCGATACCGCGTAATTAGGATGCCCTGAACAGGTTTCGCAAACTTATTGCTTGTTTCCCAATGGCCGCTTTTTGACTTTATCGATCTCATCGACCTTACGGAGCCCGTAATGACCTACATCGTCACCGAGAACTGCGTTAAATGTAAATTCCAAGACTGCGTCGAAGTCTGCCCCGTGGATTGCTTCTACGAAGGCGAGAACTTCCTGGTCATCCATCCTGACGAATGCATCGACTGCGGCGTCTGCGAGCCCGAATGCCCGGCCGAAGCGATCGTTCCCGACACCGAGCCGGGGGTCGAGGATTGGTTGGAAATCAACACCAAGTTCGCTGCCCAATGGCCGAATATCACGACGAAAGGCGAAAGCCCGCCCGACGCCGAGGAATGGAACGGCAAGGAAGGCAAGAAAGAGCTGTTGAGCTCCAATCCGGGCGCCGGCAACTGACCCTGCGCCCCGCTTTCACGATGCGGGGCGTTTCCACGCCTTTTCGAATCGAGACATCGCGAGAACCCTGAAATCCCCGGAAACCCTGGGGGTTTTGGGGTTTTTGTGCACCTGCGAGGGTGGGGCTGGTTTTATAACCATTTTTGTGTTATCATCGCTGATTGTTGGCCGAAAGGTCTATGTCCCCTCGGATTCGCCCAAACGTTCGTCCGGGGGGATTTTTGCGGCCAACATTCGGCTGTGGATAGGCGGAAACCGTCTGCCGGGGAAAACAGCCATCCGTTTCAGGAGAGGACCGGTCAGCGGCCGAACGTGCGCCGCAGGGAGGTCTTTTTACTCCTTGGAGCAACCGCCGGTTCGAGAACCCTGGGGAGGAGGACGAATCGCGGCGGGCTTGGGCGGCCCAACCAATAAGATGGGTAATATCGGAGTTGACCTAACCTATGTCCAAACAAGAAGAACTGCAGATCGGCACCGGCGACTACGTCGTCTATCCGACGCATGGCGTCGGCAAGGTGATTGGTGTTGAAACCGAAGAAATCGCGGGCCACAAGCTCGACCTGTTCGTCATTTCCTTCGACAAGGACCGGATGACCCTTCGGGTGCCCGTGTCCAAGGCCCCGACCTCCGGTCTGCGCAAGCTATCGACGCGCAAGATCATGGACGAGGCGATGACCACCCTGAAAGGCCGGGCGCGCGTCAAGCGCACGATGTGGAGCCGCCGGGCCCAGGAATACGAAGCCAAGATCAATTCGGGTAATCCCGTGTCCATTGCCGAGGTCGTCCGCGACCTGCACCGGAACGTGGGCCAGCCCGATCAGTCGTTCTCCGAACGCCAGATCTACGAAGCCGCCCGCGACCGTCTGGCCGCCGAGCTGGCCGCCGTCGACAAGACGGACGTGGAAAAGGCCACCGAGAAGCTGGAAAAGGTGCTGCGCGCGGCCTGATCGGCGCCCGGCATTCGATTGGATGAAGAAAGCGGCCGGCCCCTTGGGGGCGGCCGTTTTCTTTTGCCGTTTTCACGGGGCGGAAGCCGCCGTCAGGGGATGACGATCTTGACCTTTTCGCCGGGAGTCAGGGCGTCCCCCGGCGTCATGCCGTTCAGCGCCCGGAACCAATCGATCTTGAAGGATTCCATGGGCATGCCGGCGGCCAGGTTTTCCGCCGTGTCTCCCCGATTGACGGTGATGACGCGCAGCTTCAATGCCTTGACTGCCGCTGCTTCCGCATCGGTCATGCGGCGCAGGCTATAGGTCGTGCGGCGCAGGTCCTCGCTATGCTTGGCGGTCGCGCCCGGCGGCGTCAGGAACAGGAAACGGTAGATGCGGTCGCGGGCGAAACGGGCGGCGACGAGCCGTACGTCCCGCGTCCCTTCCGAGGTATTGATCCGTGCACTGCCCGTCGCGGCCTCGATGCCGTTGACGGTCAGGCGTTCGACCCCCTTCAGGCGGCCGCCGCCCCAAGCGGCGACATAGGCGCGGACGTCCGAGACCTGGGACGCGTCTTTCTGATTCAATTGGTTGAAGACGATGGTCGTATCGTCCGGTCCGTAGGCGACGACCTGAGAGGGTGAATTGCTCAGGTAAAATCCGGGAGGGACTTCGAAGCGGAACTTGAGATCGGGATGCTCGAACACCCGCCCCCGTACCACACCCTGTTCCGGCGCGTCGCCCCAGAGCATCCCGTCGATGCGGGCAAGGTAGTCCTGACGGCCCAGGCGCGGATCGGCGTTGGGCGGCACGCGGGCCAGGCGGATCGCCTGGGCGATGCGGTCCGAGGTCCGCGGGTGGGTCGACATGATGTTGTCTGCCGGGTCTTCGTCGGGGCGGCCGCGCAATCGCTGGCTGATCGAGACTTCCTGGCGCAGTTTGCGGAAGAAGCTTTCCAGGGCACGCGGGTCGTAGCCCGCGCGGGACATATAGCGCACGGCCAGCATGTCGGCTTCCAGTTCCTGGTCGCGGGAATAGGCCTGCAGATACAATTGCCCGAAGTGTCCGGCCATCTGATTGAGTTCACCCGGAACGCCGAAGACTTGACCCAGGATGCTCGCGCCGAAGAGGCCGATATTGGTCGCCATGGCCGCCGAGTAGCGCTGTGCCGTATGGCGGGCGGTGACATGGCCGATTTCATGGGCCAGGACGCCGGCCATTTCAGCCTCGTTCTCGGCCAGGGAGATCAACCCTCGGGTGATATAGACGTAGCCGCCGGGCAGGGCGAAGGCATTGATGTTGGGTTCGTTCAGGACCGTGAAGGTGAACTTGAGATTTGGCAGGTCCGAGACCTTGGCCAGTTTTTCGCCGACCCAATCGACGTAGGTCTGGATCGTCGGATGATTGTAGGTGCCCCCCATCTCCTTGAGAATCTTGGGGTGCTCCTCGGCACCGACCCTGATTTCGTCCTGTTCGGACATGAAGGCGGTGAAGCTTTGCTCGCCGGTCGCCGGATTGGTCGAACAGGCTGAAACGGAAAGCAGCGGCAGGATCAGTGCAAATACGGCCACAAGGCCGAAGGGGGAACGGTCTCGGTTCATGGGGGATATATAAGAACGAACGGCGTCACTTTTCCAGGACCTCGATTGCCTCCGGGTGGGTGATCTCGATCATCGGGCCGTTGCGCGATTTGAGCCAGCCGCGTACCCGCACCCATTTGCCGCCGTAGGTTTCGGGCCCCAGGCCCTCGCGGCGGAACTGGCGCGCCGTTTTCGGGGCCAGGCGGACCGTGAAATCCGACCGCCAATCAGCCCCGAAATTGAGATAGATCGTGCCGCGCACCTTGGCGGCGTCGACCACCCGGCCCTCGACGACTTGAAAGGTGCCGGTATCGCGGCCGAGTGCCGAGGGCGCGGGGCTGCGCACCGCGTAGAACGGGTGCCCCCAGATACCGCGCCCGGCCGTGCGGGCCTCGCCTTCCAAGGCGTACATCTCCGGCGCCCGCTCCCGATTGTCGGGAAAGGTATAGACCCGGGCCAGCCCGCGTCGCAGCATCTCGCCCTGCAGCCACAGACCTTCGCCCGTTGCGAGATGGGCAAGCAACCGGCCGTGACGATCCATCCGCGACCCGCCGTAAAACAATTGCACGGTCTTGTTCAGGCAGAGCGCTTCCAATTCCGCCTTGGCTTCCTTGGCCAGCGGCCATTCGACGAAGCCCTTTCGGCCGAGCGGCAGTTTGGGCGCCTGGATGCCGGTCATGCGGACCTGACGCGCCCCGGCGATCTCGCGGTCGAGGATCACCGTGTCGCCATCGACAACCTCGATCACCGTCGCCGTTTCTCCGGCGTCCAGGCCCTCGAGCGCGGCGACCGGCCAGGGCAGGACGAGGATCAGGAACAAACCGGCAAGGCAGGACCGGATCATGGCCGATCCCCCGCGGCGATCCCGGCAAGGGCCCAGACCTCGCCGGGCGTGCGTCCGGCCTCGCGCAGGCTGCGGAGCGTTTCCGACTTGTCCCGCTTGGCGAAGCGTTTGCCGTCGGGCCCGGTCAGCAGCCCGTGATGACGATAGACAGGCGTGTCCAGGCCGAGCATGGCCTGCAGCAGGCGATGCAGATGGCTCGCCGCGAACAGGTCCTCGCCCCGGGTCACGCAGGTCACGCCCTGAAGGTGATCATCCAAGGTGACCGAAAGGTGATAGCTGGTCGGTGTGTCCTTTCGGGCCAGCACCACATCACCGAAAATCTCAGGCATGGCTTTTTGCCCGCCCCGGCCCAGATCGGTCCAGGTCAGCGGTCCGGCTTGGGCCGAAGCCACGTCGGTTTTAAGGCGCAATGCATGGGCATCGCCCGCCGCGATCCGCTCCTTGGCTTCGGACGGGTCGAGGTGGCGGCAGGTGCCGGGATAGAGCGGCCCGTCGGGCCCCTGCGGAATGTCGTGGGGCGCGTGGCCGGCAGCCTCGATCTCGCGGGCGATCTCGCCGCGGGTGCAGAAACAGGGATAAATCAGGCCCCGGCTGTCCAGATCGTCGAGGGCCTGGGCGTAGTCGTCCATATGATCGGACTGGCGGCGGACCGGCGTTTCCCAGGTAAAGCCCAGCCAGGCGAGGTCTTCCTGGATCGCCATCTCGAATTCGGGGCGGCAGCGGCCCCGGTCGATGTCTTCGATACGGATCAGGAACCGGCCGTCGGCTCCGGCCCGCCGGGCCTCGGCCCAGGCGAACCAGGCCGAATAGGCATGGCCCAGGTGCAGCAGGCCCGTCGGGCTGGGTGCGAAGCGCGTGACGGTCGGGGCGGGGGGCGTCGGCATGGCGGCGAAATAGAGTCCTTAGAGACGTCGGCGGCACGAATCGTTAACCATTCTCGGATAACAATGGCATGCCGGTATCCAGGATGAAACCGGCCCCGTGTTTGAATAAAAGAGCGTTTGATTGGACGAGCCCCGAGCCATGAGTAAATCGAAGAAGCCCGCCGACCATCTCGGACCCGACCTGCCGCCGGAAGACGACATTCCCCATCTGACCGGGCCGATGGTGATGCCCGCCGACGGCTCCAAGCCGGAACAGATCGTGCTGTTGCTGCACGGTGTCGGCGCCGACGGCGACGACCTGATCAATCTGGCGACCTATTTCGGCCGGGTTCTTCCCAAGGCCGTGTTCATCGCGCCCAACGCACCGTTCCGGTTCGATGGCGCACCGTCGGGCTTTCAATGGTTTTCCATTTCCGATCCGTCCAAGGAACAGAAGCTAGAGGGCGTCAAGATGGCCGCCCCCATCCTGAACGCGCTGATCAACCATCTCTTGGCCGAGTTCGAATTGGACGAAAGCAAGATGGCGATCGTCGGTTTCTCCCAGGGTACCATGATGGGCCTGCATGTCGGGCTGCGCCGGGTCAAGCCGCTGGCCGGAATCATCGGTTATTCGGGTGCCCTTGTGGGTGGGGAACTGCTGGCCGACGAGATCAAGACGAAGCCGCCGGTCCTGCTGATGCACGGCAACATGGACCCTATCGTGCCGCCGGACATGATGCATCACGCCGAGGATACGTTGAAGAACGCGGGCGTGCCCGTGGCGGCCTATCTCTGCCCCAATCTGGGCCATGGCCTGGACGATATGTGTATTCAATTGGGCATGGAGTTCCTGGCCGAGATGTTCGGCGTCGACGTGCTCTCCGTCGCCGGGATGACGCCCTAATCGGCAGGTAACCTTTCGGGCCCGGCGACGGGACCGATCTCTCATCGAATTTTGACCTCTTCGCCGGGGCCGTGTCACCTTGCCGCGAGCCGTGATCCCGCATGCGGGGCCGGGCGGGCGGTCACGCGTCTGTAAGGCGTTCGTCCGGTTGCTTGTCAAAAAAACTTCACGGCCGGAACATTTGGCGCTGAATCACAATATGTAGTATTCTTCGATCCAGCAGGAAGAAACATGAGGGATGACGCCAGTGAGCGCTTCCGCCGAAAGCTGTCCCGCTCTTGTTCTCAACGCCGATTTCCGGCCGCTGAGCTATTTCCCCCTTTCCCTTTGGTCCTGGCAGGACGCCCTCAAGGCTGTGTTTCTCGACCGGGTCAACGTGGTCTCCGAATACGACCGCGTGGTGCATTCCCCCAATCTGGATTTCCGCCTGCCCAGCGTCATTTCGCTCAAGGAGTACGTCTCCATGGGCCGGCGCCCGGCCTTCACCCGATTCAACGTGTTCTTGCGTGACGCCTTCCATTGCCAGTATTGCGGCGACCATTTTCCGGCGGATGAGTTGACCTTCGACCACGTTATTCCGCGCGCCCGTGGCGGGCGGACGTCCTGGGCCAATGTGGTCACCGCCTGCTCACCTTGTAACCTGCAGAAGGGGCATCGTCTGCCCAGGCAGTGCGGCATGGTGCCGCTGCGCGAGCCGGAGCAGCCGTCGAACTTCTTGTTGCAGGAAAATGGGCGGGCTTTCCCGCCCAATTATCTTCACGAAAGCTGGCGCGACTTTCTCTATTGGGACACCGAACTGGAGCCTTAAGGGCGCCGGTCCGTCCGTCGCCAGTCCGCAAGGCCCTTCCGTTATTGCGGCCCGTTGATCAGGTCGTGACGGCGGCGGACCTCGTCCGGCCAGGTGCTCTTGATATAAGACAGCACGGCGATGATGTCGTCGTCGCTCAGGACATCCGCGAACCCGGGCATATCGCTTTCATAGCCACCGCCGACCACGGCGGCCGGGCCGCGCTTGGTGATGTCGAACAACTGGCCGTCGGGGTGGTGCCAGGTATGGCCCGTCCGGTCGTGGGGTGGTGCCGGCAGGCGCCCCGTCGGCAGGCGTTCGCGCCAATTGGCCTGGCCTTCCCGGTTGGCGCCGTGACAGACGGCGCATTGCTCCTGATAAATAGCCTCGCCGCGCGCGACGGCCTGCGTGTCGTCGGGGCGCAGTTGAACTTCCGCCGGTCCGCGATTGCTGTCGTACCAGGCCCAAAGCGCAGCACCGACAAGCGCCAGCGTGACCACGGCCAAGGCGGCGAGCGTCCCCTTGATCTCGGCCCGTGTCACCGGCAGCCTTCCTGGGTTCTCGATTTTCGATTTGCGTCCATCGGTCCTTGTCGCCCCGGAGAGGCGGGCCGTCAAGCCCGCCCCATATTGCTCGACAAGTTGCGGCGTGGCGGGTCAATGGCGCGCGTAGACGCGGGCCGAGCCGTCCGCTTGGAACAGCAGAACTTCATACGGCTCCGGGTTGGCGCCTTCCATGCCGGGCGACCCGATCGGCATGCCGGGCACGGCGAGGCCCCGTGCCTTGGGCTTCTCCGTCAGAAGGCGGGCGACGTCGGCGGCGGGGACATGTCCTTCGATCACATAGCCGTCGACGACCGCCGTATGGCAGGACTGAAGGTGCTCGCCGACGCCGGTCATCTTCTTGATCGCCGTCAGGTCCTCCATCTCGACCGTCTTCATGTCATGGCCATGGGACCGCATATGCGTCACCCATTCGGCACAGCATCCGCAGTAGGGCGATTTGTAGACCGTGATGTCCGCGGCCGCTACGGACGTGGGCAGCAGCGGCAGCAGGATCAGGACCGCGACGAAAACCGCCGCGGTCCCTCCGAACGAAATTGATTTCATTGTCAGCATTCTCCTTAGAACCAGAAACTCAGCCCGGCGACGAACTTGACCGCCGAGGTGTCCTCGCCCTCGTCGCGGGCGAAGTTGGCGGTGGCGCCGAACTTGCGCTCGTAATGCACGCCGATATAGGGCGCGAATTCGCGGCGCATTTCGTATTTCAGGCGCAAGCCCAACTCGACCGTGTTGATCCCGGCGCCCGAATGAATCTTCCGATCCTCGCTGAAAGACAGATCGGCCTCTGCCTGCGGGACCAGGACCAGGCGTTGCGTCAGCAGCCATTCGACTTCGGCCTCCAGACGGGCGGAGACGTCCCCGGTTTCGCTGACGAACAGATTGGCGTCGGTCTCAATGAACTGTTCCGCCAGGCCCTGAATGCCAAGTACGGCATAGGTCCGGTCCGGGTCGGGGCGCAGGTTGTGCCGAACGCCGACGTTCATGTCGAAGAAGTCGGAGACCGGGCGGCGATACAGCGCCTGCACCTCGGCCTTTTCCAGACGCTTCCCGATGGGGTTCTCGCCCTTCGTCTTGAAGGCCAGACGGTGGTCGTCATTGCCGATCCAGCCATCGGCTTCCCAGGCGAGCGTATCTGTTCCTTCGCCGGTGCGCATTTCGACCTGTTCTGCCTGGACGTGCCAGTAGATGGCGTCATCCATTGCGTCGGCTCGGGCCGAGGAGCCGGTTTGCAGGATGGCTCCGACGGTCAGGGCGGCGGTCAGGGTGACGGTTCTGATGGACGTTTTCATCGGCTGACCTCCGCCGTCTCGCGTTCGACCACGACCTTGCGGAACATGCCGGACGCCATGTGGTACATCAGATGGCAATGAAAGGCCCATTGGCCTTCGGCGTCGGCCTCGATGTCGGCTTCCACGGTCTTGCCCGGCGCGATCGAAATCGTGTGCTTGGCCGGATTGTACCTGCCCGATCCGGTATCCAGGATCTGCCACATACCGTGCAGATGCATGGGATGGGTCATCATGGTTTCGTTGATGAACTTGAAGCGCACCCGTTCGCCGAACTTCAGGCGGATCGGTTCGGCGTCGGAATACTTCACGCCGTTGATGGACCAGACGTAGCGTTCCATGTTGCCGGTCAGGCGGACGATGATTTCCCGCGCCGCCGGGCGGTCGGGGTATAGCGGCTTGATCGCCTTAAGGTCGGCATAGGACAGGAACTTCCCACCTTCCGCCGCCTTCGGCATCAATCCGCTGCCGGGCGCATAGAATGGATCGTCCTTGTCGCCGGACGCCATCGCGCCATGGGCCGAATGATCCATGCCGGACATGGAATGTCCGCCGTGCCCGGCGTGGCTTTCGCCCTTCATCACCGTGCCGTCGGGCATGGTGTGGGTCATGCCGTGAGGTTGATGGTCGGTCCCCGTCATGGTCGTGCCGTCGGGCATGGTATGCGTCGGGCCGTGGCCCATCGCCGAATGATCCATGGGGGCGCCCTTTTGGGTCATGGCCCCGTGATCCATCGATCCGTGGTCCATGCCGCCGTGCCCGGCCATGTCGGCCATGGTCAGGAACTGTTTCGGGCGGTTGGGCGGCAGGTCCGCGGCCATGCCCATTTCCGGGGCCAGGGTGCCGCGGGCAAAGCCCGTGCGCGCCATGCTTTCGGCGAGGATGGAGAACGCCTTGGCTTCCTTGGGGCGGACGATGACGTCATAGGTCTCCGCCACGGCGATGCGGAATTCGTCGACCGGCACGGGCCGCACGTTGTTGCCGTCGGCCTGTACCACGGTCATTTTCAACCCCGGCATGCGGACGTCGAAGAAGGTCATGGCGGCGGCGTTGATGAAACGCAGGCGCACCCGTTCGCCCGGTTTGAACAGGCCCGTCCAGTTCTGGTCCGCGTTCTTGCCGTTCATCAAAAAGACGTAGCCGGAGACGTCGGCGATGTCCGCCGGAACCATGCGCATGCTGCCCCAATCCGCGCGGTCGGCGAGGGCGCGTCCGAGGCCCATTTTTTCGGCGTCGTCCAGGAAGGTCGACAGCGTCCGTTGCTGGTAGTTGTAATAGTCGGCGGATCGCTTGAGGTTCATCAGGATGTCGCGCGGGCTGTCGTCCGGATGCCAGTCGGATAGCACGACCGTGTATTCCCGGTCGTAGCGGAACGGTTCGCGGGCCTTCGGGTCGATCACCAGGGCGCCGTACATGCCGACGGCTTCCTGCCCGCCGGAATGGCTGTGGTACCAGTAGGTCCCGGCCTGTTGCGCCGGGAACCGGTAGGTAAAGGTCTGGCCCGGTTTGATGCCGGGGAAGCTGATGCCCGGCACGCCGTCCTGTTGGTAGGGCAGGATCAGTCCGTGCCAATGGATCGAGGTGTCTTCGTCCAAGGTGTTGGTGACGTTGATGACCAGGTCCTCGCCTTCCTTGAAGCGCAGGACCGGACCCGGCACGGTGCCGTTGATGGTCATCGCCGTCTGGTCCCGGCCGGCGACGTTGATGGCCGCCTTGCCGATGGTCAGGTCGTAGGTCCCGGCCCAGGCCGTCGGGGCCAGGGTCAGGGTCAGGGCGGCGGCCAGGGCCGCCCGGAACAGATGTCGCATGGGGTCTCTCCTTTATCCGGTCGCCGTCATTTGATGCGGATGGGCCCCATCATCCCGGACTCGTAATGGCCCGGAACGTTGCACGCGAATTCCAGCGTCGCGTCCTTGGGGAAGGCCCAGATCATTTCCGCCGATTTGCCGGGTTCGACCAGGACGCTGCCACTTTCGGCGCCGTGCTGGTGGTTCATCGGCGCCATGCCGGGGCCGTGGTCCATCATCATGCGCTCGGGATTGATGCGATCAGCCTCGATCATGCCGTGCTCCATCATCACCATCATTTCCTTCTGATGAGCGGCGTGCATGGCGGCGGTGCCCAGGCCGAATTCGTGCAGCAGGCTTCCCTTGTTGACGATCTTGAAGCGGACGGTCTCGCCCGCCTTCACGGTGATTTCCTCGGGTTCGTAGTAATTGTCCTGCATGACGATATCGATGGTGCGGGTCACGTCGGCGGCTTTGCCGGGTCCTCCGATGGCGTCGGTCATCGCGCCGTGGTGGCCGGCGGGGCCGTGCCCGCCCGGCATCTGGTCGCCCTGCATCATGTGGCCGCCTTGCATCATATGGCCCTGGCCTTCATGGCCGTGGCCCGCCTGTCCGGGGCCGGCCAGGGCGGGTGGGGCGAACGTCAGGCCAGCGGCGACCGCAAGCCCGGCACAGGTGGTGCGGATGGTGAATGTGAATGAACGGGTCATCTTGTGATCCTCGGTTGTCGGTTGAATACACGGGTGGTGTTTCGAACGACGGCGACAAGGATGCCGCCGTCCCGGCAATGGATTTCCGTGGGATCGACGGGGCCGCCATAACGGCGTCTCCCAGGGGATCACGCGCCCTCGATCAGGGTCGTCGGTAATTGGGGAATCGAGTGTCGCGCCGCCCGGTCGGGGCGCACGGAAATCACAGGATGCGCCGGGGCGGCTTGAACATGGCGTCCAAAGACCGGGACGCGGCGGCCTGATCGGCGCGCGGCGTCAGACGTTCCATTATGACGGAACGGACCGGGACGAAGGTGATTTCCGGATTGGTGAAACTGGGGAAACAAGCGCTGGCGCAGCAGCCGTGCATGGCGCCGTGTTTCTGGGGCGATGCGGGATCGACATCCACCGCATGGGCGGGGCCGTCGCATTCCTTCTGGTGATGTGCGGGCATGTCGGTGGTGGCATGATGGCCACCGTGGGCGGCGACCGAGGCCGAATGGTCGGTCGCCATGGTCGCATGGCTCATGCCGACACCGGTAAACAGGACAGCGATGGCCAGCAGCGCTGCGCAAACCCGCCGCATGCCGGATATCGAACGCGATGTCCCGTTCATTTTCATCATGGCCGATATTTTACCATTTGAGTTCCGTGCCCCACAAGAAAGCCGCGCGACCGCCCACCACTCAATGGTCCGGGCCCGCCAGGCCGTCGATGATCGGGCAGTTGGGCCGTTGATCGCCGTGGCAATGGTCGACCAGGTGTTTCAACGTTTTCTGAAAGGCTTTCAATTCGGCGATCTTGTCCGCGATCTCGGCCAGGCGTTCCTGGGCGATGGCCTTGACGTCGGCGCTCGCGCGGTTTTCGTCTTCATAAAGCGACAACAGGGCGCGGCAGTCCTCGACGGAAAAGCCCAGCCCACGGGCCCGCTGCACGAAGCGCAGCTTGTGCACGTCTTCCGGGCCGTAGACGCGATAGCCGTTATCGCCCCGCGCCGGGACGACCAGCGATATGTCCTCGTAATAGCGGATCGTCTTGGCCGGCAGGCCCGATTGCTTGGCGGCGTCGCCGATGTTCATGGTGTCAGACCTCCCCGATGTCGGCGCGGCGCAGGCGCAGCGCGTTGGTGATGACGGATACTGAACTCAGGCTCATGGCGGCGGCGGCGACCATGGGCGACAGCAGAATGCCGAACACGGGGTAGAGCACCCCGGCGGCCACCGGCACGCCCAGCGCATTGTAGACCAGGGCAAAGAACAAATTCTGTTTGATGTTGCGCATGGTCGCGCGGGCCAGGTTGCGGGCCCGCACGATACCGTTCAAATCGCCCTTCACCAATGTCAGCCCGGCACTTTCGATGGCCACGTCGGCCCCCGTGCCCATGGCGATGCCGACATCGGCCTGGGCCAGGGCGGGGGCGTCGTTGACGCCGTCGCCGGCCATGGCGACCTTGCGGCCCTGGGCCTGCAAGTCCTTGACGATCTTGGCCTTGTCCTCGGGCAGGACGTCGGCGCGGATATCGTCGATGCCCAGGTCGGCGGCGACCGCGCGGGCGGTCCGTTCGTTGTCGCCGGTCGCCATGACGATGGCGAAGCCCTGAGCATGCAGCGCCTTGATGGCGTCCGCCGTGGTGTCCTTGACCGGATCGGCGACGGCGATCAGGCCCGCCAGCGCGCCGTCGACGGCGACGAACATGACCGTTTCGCCCTTGTCCCGCCGGGCGTCGGCATCGCTGCCCAGGCTGCCCCGGTCGAGCCCCAGGTCATCCATCATGCGGGCGTTACCCAAGGCGACCTTGCGGCCGTCGACGCGGCCGGAGACGCCCTTGCCGGTCACGGCCTCGAAATCCTCGGCCTCGGTCAAATTCAGGCCGCGGTCTTCCGCCCCGGCGACGACGGCTTCGGCGAGCGGGTGTTCCGATCCGCGCTCCAGCCCGGCGGCCAGGCGCAGGACGGTGTCTTCGTCCTGGCCGTCCGCCGCCTGGACGGCGACCAGTTTCGGTTTGCCCAAGGTCAGGGTGCCGGTCTTGTCGACGATCAGGGTGTCGACCTTGGCGAAGCGCTCCAGCGCCTCGGCATTTTTGATCAACACGCCCGCCGCGGCGCCGCGCCCGGTCGCCGTCATCACCGACATGGGTGTCGCCAGGCCGAGCGCGCAGGGGCAGGCGATGATCAGCACGGCGACTGCGGCCACCAAGCCGTAGGCCATGGCCGGCGACGGGCCCCAGATCGTCCAGGCGACGAAGGCCAGGACGGCGACGGCGATGACCGACGGGACGAAGATGCCGGCGACGGAATCGGCGACTTTCTGGATTGGCGCGCGGGACCGCTGGGCCGAGGCGACCATTTCGACGATCCGGTTCAGCATGGTATCGGCGCCGACGCGTTGGGCCTCCATGATCAGGTTGCCCGTGCCGTTGATGGTCGCACCCGTGACCGGATCACCGGCGGTTTTCTCCACGGGCACCGGCTCGCCCGTGATCATGGATTCATCGACGGACGACCGGCCTTCCAGGACGACGCCGTCGACGGGGACCTTGTCGCCCGGGCGAATGCGCAGGTGGTCGCCGGTCTGGATTTCCTCCAAGGGGACTTCTTCTTCCGTGCCGTCGGCGCCGATGCGCCGGGCGGTCTTGGCCGCCATGTCGAGGAGCGCCCGGAGGGCGGCGCCTGTGCGGTCGCGGGCCCCCAGTTCCATCAACTGGCCCAACAGGACCAGGACGACGATCACGGCACCGGCTTCGAAATACACACCGACGTGACCTTCCGGTCCCCGGAAGCCGTCTGGGAAGATGCCGGGCGCGGTCACCGCGACCAGACTGAACAGATAGGAGGCGCCGACGCCCATGGCGATCAGCGTAAACATGTTGAGGTTGCCGCTGATCACGGATTTGACGCCGCGCTCGAAAAACGGCCAGCCGCACCACAGGACGACCGGCGTCGCCAGGGCCAGTTCGATCCATTGCGCCGCCGTTTCGCCGACGGCGTCGCGGATGCCCAGGCCCAGCATCGGCCCCATGGTCAGGACCAGCAGGGGCAAACTCAGCACCGCGCCGACCCAGAACCGCCGTGTGAAATCGACCAGTTCCGGGTTCGGGCCTTCATCGCCGGTCGGTATGCCCATGGGTTCCAGCGCCATGCCGCAGATTGGGCAATCCGCCGGTTTATCGCTGATGATCTCCGGATGCATGGGGCAGGTGTATTTGGTGCCCGCCGGCATATCTTCCGCCTGCTTGCGATGCGCACCCGACAGGTAATGCTCCGGGTCGCCGGAGAACTTGGTTTGACAGCCCTGGCAGCAGAAATGATAGGTCGTGCCGTCATGGTCGAAAGTCGGTTTCCCCGCGTTCAATTGCACGGTCATTCCGCAGACAGGATCTTTCGCGGTATCGCCTTTCGCGCCGCCATGGCTATGGCCGTGGCAGCCGCCGGCGGCCGGTGCGGTGTCGGAGGAATGGGTGTGTGGGGCGTGGGAATTGCTCATGGCAGGGATCCGAATTTCATGTTACCCGCCTTACATAAGGGTTCCAGTCGCTGGAAGGTCAAGGGTAGTCGCATGTCGCCTCGAGGCGCCATAGGCCATACCGATACATCCCATCGGCATTAGCGATTTGACGTATGGCTAAGCCGATGGCGACACTCGCGCTTTCTACATCCAGGAACGAGCGCCCGGCCATGCCCTTTGAAACGCCCCCCGCCCAATCCGAAGGCGAGAGCAATACCTCGTCCCGGCGGCGTGATTGGGCGGCGGGGGCGCTGGGCGATGCCTCGCGGGCGGCGCTGGCTGAAGACGCGAAGCTGTTCCTGCATCAGTCCGTCTCGACGCCTTGCCTGTCCGTCATCACCAAGGCCGAAGGCCCCTGGATCGAGGACGCCGAGGGCCGCCGCTACCTCGATTTTCACGGCAACAACGCCCATCACATCGGCTACGGACATCCGCGATTGAAGAAGGCCATCGCCGATCAGATGGACGCCTTGCCCTTCGCACCCCGGCGCTTCGCCTGCGAGCCCGCGACGGCGCTGGCGCGCAAGCTGGCCGATATCGCGCCGGGCGACCTATCCAAGGTGCTGTTCACCACCGGCGGGTCCGACGCGGTCGAGGTTGCGCTGAAACTCGCCCGCGCGGCGACGGGGCGGTTCAAGACCGTGTCGTTCTGGGATGCTTTCCACGGTGCGGGGTTCGGGGCGTCCTCGGTCGGCGGCGAACAGTTGTTCCGAGGCGGCGCGATCGGCCCCTTGCTGGCGGGGACGGAACATGTTGCCCCCTTCGCCTGCTACCGCTGCCCTTATGGCTATCCCGAACGGGACGGTCAGCCGGACTTGGACCTCTGCAAGATGACCTGCGCCAACATGCTGCGCTACGTGCTGGAAAAGGAAGGCGACGTTGCCGCCGTGATCGCCGAACCCGCCCGTGCCGTCCCTTATATCCCGCCGCCCGGGTTCTGGGCCGCCGTGCGCCAGGCCTGCGACGATGTGGGCGCGCTGCTGATCTTCGATGAAATCCCCACGGGCCTGGGCAAGACCGGGCGGATGTTCGCCTGCGACCATGACGGCGTGGTGCCGGATATCCTGGTCATGGGTAAGGGCCTTGGCGGCGGCATCCTGCCGATCGCCGCCGTGATCGCCCGGCCGGAGTTGGACGTCGCGGGCGACTATGCCTTCGGCCATTACACGCATGAGAAAAACCCGGTCACCACGCGGGCCGGGCTGACCACCATCGAAATCATCGAGGACGAAGATCTGGTCGAAAACGCGGCCCGGGTCGGCGCCCATGCGCTGGCCCGCCTGCACGACATGAAAGACAGACATGGCGTGATCGGCGACGTGCGCGGGCGCGGATTTCTGTTCGGCGCCGAACTGGTCAAGGACCGCGCGGGGAAAGAACCCGCCCCGGAATTGGCCGAGGACGTTCTCTACCGTTGCCTCGACGGCGGTCTGTCGTTCAAGATTTCCATGGGCAACACCTTGACCCTGACGCCGCCCCTGGTGGTGACGATGGCACAGATGGTCCAAGCCCTCGACGTTCTGGAAGGCGCCATCGCGGATGCCGCTCAGGCCGCCGGTCTCGCCTAAATCTTCAAGACCCGGAAAGGGGCCCGCCATGGTGAAAGCCGTCCGCACGGACCGCGAATTGGAATGTCCGGTGATCGACGCGGGGCTCAAGGCCATGGGCGTCGATTTGGTCAAGGTCCCCGACGGGGCGGGCGAGAACGTGTTGATTGACGCGGTCGCCGACGCCGAGCTGATCCTGATGTGCTACACGCCGATCACCGCGCGGGTGATCGAGGCGGCACCGAAGCTTAAGGGCATCGTCAAATACGGTGTCGGCATCGACGCCATCGATATCCCGGCGGCCCGGGCGCGCGGCATCCCCGTGGTCAACGTGCCGGAATACGCCGAACGCACGGTGGCCGAGGGGGCGTTCACCCTGATGCTGGCGCTGGCCAAACGACTGATCCCCATGGACCGCGCGATGCACAAGGATGGCTGGATCTGGCCGACCGGCGACTGGCGCGGATCGGACATCGCGGGCAAGACAGTGGGCATCGTGGGTGCCGGGCGGATCGGCCGGTCCTTCGCCCAGATGGCGGGGGCGGGCTTCGGTGCGCGGGTCATCGCCTACAGCCCCCATACCCCGCCGGAAGACCTGCGCGCCCTCGGGATCGAGCCGGTCGCGGACCTGATGGACCTGATGGCGGAAAGCGACGTGGTCTCCGTCCATTCCGTGCTGAACGACGAGACGCGGGGGCTGATCGGCAGGGCCGAACTCGCCGCCATGAAGCCGACGGCCTTCATCCTCAACGTCGCGCGGGGGGCGGTGATCGACGAGGTCGCGTTGGTCGACGCCCTGGTCGAAGGCCGCATCGCCGGGGCGGGGCTGGATGTCTACAGCCAGGAGCCGCTCGCCCTCGACGGTCATCCCATGAGCGCTCTATACGGCATGGATAACGTGATCCTGCTGCCGCACATGACGTTCTTTACGAACGAGGCCATGGAACGGCTGGAGGAGGAGACCTTGGAGCGCTGCCGCGAAATCCTCGACGGGCGCCCGGTCACCGTGAAGTCGCCCGACCCGCGCCTGCGCGCCCAGGCCCAGGGCGTGCGCTTCGTCGATCCGTGAGCAGGTGCGGAAATCCGCTGGCGCGTCGCAAGACGGCGGGCTAACTTTCGGTCTTCCATCGCAGCCGCGCAACGAGCCTGAAAGAAAGGCCGCCATGTCCGAAATCCTCACCTGTATTTCCCCCGTCGACGGATCGACCTATGCCGAGCGCCCCGCCGCCGATGACGCGACGATCCGCGCGGCGCTCGACCGCGCCGCCGCCTGCCAGGCGATCTGGCGGCGCATGCCGGTCGCCGAGCGGGCCATGGTCTGCGCCCGCATGGTCGATGCCTTCATCGCCGACAAGAAAGCGATTTCGGAAGAGCTCGCCTGGCAGATGGGCCGGCCCGTGCGCTATGGCGCGGGAGAGATCGGCGGGTTCGAGGAACGGGCCCGGCATATGATTTCCATCGCCGAGGCGTCGCTCGCCGACCGTCCGGCACCGGACAAGCCCGGCTTCACCCGCT
Organism: uncultured Rhodospirillaceae bacterium; assembly: GCA_913030825.1. GTDB lineage: Bacteria > Pseudomonadota > Alphaproteobacteria > Rhodospirillales > Casp-alpha2 > UBA1479. The sequence goes on from CAJWCU010000001.1 coordinate 223,279, forward strand.
TCATCCGGCGCCAGCCCCTGGGCACGGTCCTGGCCGTCGCCCCCTGGAATTATCCCTATCTGACGGCGGTCAACGCCATTGTGCCGGCGATCATGGCGGGCAACGCGGTGATCCTGAAACACGCGACGCAGACGCCGCTGTGCGGCGAGCGCCTTGCCCGCGCCTTCCACGCCGCCGGGGCCCCCAACGGCCTGTTCCAGGTTCTGCATCTGACCCACGAGCAGACGGCCGAGGTCGTGGCATCCCCGGAAATCGGCTTCGTCGCCTTCACCGGCTCGGTCCCCGGCGGGGCGGCGATGGAGCGCGCGGCGGCGGGCCGCTTCATCGGTTTAGGCCTGGAACTGGGCGGCAAGGACCCGGCTTACGTTCGGGCCGACGCCAACCTTCCCCATGCCATCGAAAACGTCACAGATGGCGCGTTCTTCAATTCCGGGCAAAGCTGCTGCGGGATTGAACGGGTTTATGTCCATGCCGACGTCTACGACGATTTCGTCGCGGGCATGGTGGACCTGGCCAAGACCTACGTCCTGGGCGACCCATTGGACGAGGCGACGACCCTGGGCCCCATGGTCCGCGCCCGCGCCGCCGATTTCGTGCGCGGCCAGATCGCCGAAGCGGTCGCCGGCGGGGCGACCGCGCATCTCGACGCGGCGGCCTTCGACCGCGACGCGGCGGGCAGCCCCTATATGGCGCCGCAGGTCCTGACCGGCGTCGATCATAAGATGCGGGTGATGACGGAAGAATCCTTCGGTCCCGTGGTCGGCGTGATGAAGGTCGCGTCGGACGACGAGGCCGTCGCCCTGATGAACGACAGCGACTTCGGCCTGACCGCCAGCATCTGGACGTCGGACGAAGCGGCGGCGCTCGAATTGGGCGACCGGATCGAAACGGGGACGCTCTTCATGAACCGGGCCGACTATCTGGACCCGGCCTTGGCCTGGACCGGGGTCAAGAATTCCGGGCGCGGCTGTACGCTGTCCCCCCTGGGCTACGATCATTTGACGCGGCCCAGGTCCTTTCACCTTCGCACACAGGTTTGACGGCCATGACCATGTCCCTTACCGGCAATTGGAACTATCCCACCGCCATCCGTTTCGGCGCCGGGCGCTTGTCCGAATTGGGCGAGGCCTGCAAACAGGCGGGCATGTCCAATCCGCTGCTGGTCACCGATCCGGGCCTGGCGGCGCTGCCCATGGTCGCGGACGCCGTTGCGGCGGTCGAGGGGGCCGGGCTGACCATAAAGGTGTTTTCCGACATCAAGGGCAACCCGACTTCCGACAACGTCGAGGCCGGGTGCGCCGCCTTCAAGGCGGGCGGCCATGACGGGGTGATCGCCTTCGGTGGCGGCAGTGCGCTGGACGCCGGAAAGGCCATCGCCTTCCAGGCCGGGCAGACGCGGCCGCTCTGGGATTTCGAGGACGTGGGCGATAACTGGGCCCGCGCCGACGCCGACGCCATCGCACCCAACATCTGTGTCGCGACCACGGCGGGCACGGGATCGGACGTCGGCCGCGCCGCCGTCATCACCGATGCCGAACGCCACGTGAAGAAGGTGATCTTTCATCCGAAGATGATGCCGACGGTGACCATCGCCGACCCGGCCCTGACCCTCGGCCTGCCGCCGCATGTCACGGCGGCGACGGGGATGGACGCGCTGGCCCATAATCTGGAAGCCTATTGCGCGCCGTTCTATCATCCGTTCGCGAAAGGCGTCGCGCTGGAAGGCATGATCCTGGTCAAGGATTGGCTGCCGACGGCGGTGAAGGACGGCTCGAATTTAGAGGCCCGCTCCCACGTCATGGCCGCCGCCATGGCGGGGGCGACGGCGTTTCAACGGGGCCTCGGCGGCATTCATGCGCTCGCCCATCCATTGGGGGCCCTTTACGACGCGCATCACGGATTGCTGAACGCCGTGCTGATGCCCTACGTGCTCGCCGCCAACCGTTCGGCCATCGAAGGCGAGTTGACGGATCTCGCCCGCGCCCTCGACGTGCCCGGCCATTCGCCGGAAGGGCTGATCCAATGGGTTCTCGACCTCCGCAAGGAAGTCGGCATTCCCCATACTTTGGCGGATATGGACATTCCGGCCGACGACGCGGCCAAGATCGGCGCCATGGCGATCGAGGATCCGACCGCCGGCGGCAACCCGATCCCGTTCACGGCGGATCAATACGCCGCATTGTTCCTGGACGCCCATGGGGGCCGTCTGGAATTCTAGGAAGACCGAACCACAGGCAAAGCGCAGGCAGGGGGACCAGGCATGAAACCGGAACAGGTCAAGACGGCGGCCGACGCCAAGAAGATCGTCGCCGAACGGGGGCTCGACTACGTCAAGGTCGGGGTCGTCGACATGGACGGCGTGATGCGCGGCAAATACATGAAGGCCGACAAGTTCGTCTCCTCCCTGGATAAGGGCTTCGGCTTCTGCGACGTCGTGCTCGGCTGGGATTCCTACGATCAGCTGTACGACAACGTCTCGGTCACCGGCTGGCACACGGGCTATCCCGACGCGCCGGTGCGGGTCCTTCCGGAAACCTGCCGGGAAATCGCCTGGGAGGACGGCATGCTGTTCTTCCTGGGCGAATTCGACGGCAAGCACGAAGAGGTCTGTCCCCGCGCGACCTTGCGAAGGGTGTTGGCGAAGGCCGACAAGATGGGCTTCAAGGTGCTGGCCGGGCTGGAATACGAATTCTTCCTGTTCGAGGAAACGCCCCATAGCGTGCGCGAAAAGCACTACCGCGGCATGAAGCCGATCCAGCCCGGCTGGTTCGGCTATTCGGTCCTGCGCAACACGGTCGACAGCGACCTCTACCGCGATCTCCTGGACGGCTGCGTGAAGATGGACATGGCGCTCGAGGGCCTGCACGAGGAAACGGGCCCCGGTTGCATGGAGGCCGCCATCCAGGTCGACACGGCGCTCAACGCGGCGGACAAGGCGGCCCTGTTCAAGACCTTCGCCAAGATCATGGCGCAGAAACGGGGCCTGATGGCGACCTTCATGGCGCGCTGGTCCGAAGACTGGCCCGGCCAGTCCGGCCATATCCATATGTCGCTGCAGACCAAGGCGGGCAAGCCGCTGTTCCTGGACAAGAAAAAGCCCAACGGGATGAGCGACACCATGCGCCATTTCGTCGGCGGGCAGCAGAAATTGATGCCGGAATTCCTTTCGATGATCGCCGGCACGGTCAACAGCTACACCCGCCTGGTCCCCGGCTTCTGGGCGCCGACGGACGCGACCTGGGGCGTCGACAACCGGACCTGCGCCATTCGCGTCATTCCGGGGTCGGAGAAATCGCAGCGCGTCGAATTCCGCGTCGCCGCCGCCGACGCCAACCCGTATCTGGCGCTCGCCGCCGCCGTCGGCGCCGGCCTCTGGGGCATCGAGAACAAGATCGAGCCCGAGGCGCCCTGCGACGGCAACGCCTATGACAAGAAATGGCCGAAGAAACTGAACCTGCCCCGCACGCTCGGCGAGGCGGCCCATCGCCTGACGGCGTCAAAGCCCGCCCGGGCCCTTTTCGGCGATGCCTTCGTCGACCACTACGCCGCGACCCGCGACTGGGAAGAACGCGAATTCCGCCGCGCCATCACCGATTGGGAGATGGAGCGGTATTTCGAGATTATTTAAGGCCTCAAAGACTAAGCGCCGCCGGCGCGCGCGCCGCGTTTCAGGCGAATTCACAAGGTGACGGGGCGGTCGCGCGCGGCTTGCGCCAGAAGCAAGGTCGGGCCTCGGCGATGGAGGATTACATGTCTCGAAACTCGGATGGCCCGAGCGATACCGGCGTAGATGGGTTTTTCACCTTCGAAGGTCTCCGCTTCCACTATGTGACCTGGGGCGATCCATCGCTCCCCCTTTTGATCTGTCTGCATGGTTTGAGAAGCTACGCGAGAACGTTCGAACCTTTCGCTCTGCGGCTTGCGGATCGCTTCCATGTCCTGTCACTCGATCAAAGAGGACGGGGAGATACGGACTGGGACCCGGCAAAGAACTATTTCGCGGACCAGTATGTGCGGGATCTGGAAGCGCTGGTCGCTGAACTCGGGTGCCGGCGCTTCCATCTTCTGGGCCATTCCATGGGGGGCGCGAACGCACTTTTATACGCGTCGCGTAACTCCGAACGCCTGGCCTCGATCATTTTGGAGGAAAGCGGGCCCGGATCGTCGGTCGGCGGATCGGCGGGTGTCGAGCGAATCAAGGCGGAGCTTCATTCGACGCCGATGGCGTTTTCGTCATGGGAAGACGCCGCGGCGTTCTGGCGGTCGGTCCGGCCCAATGTCACCGAGGCGGCGATTTCGTCGCGGGTGAAGAATTCCCTGCGCCGGACGGGCGACCGGATCGTGTGGAAACACGACCAGGCCGGAATCGCGGAATGCCGGATTTCGCCGGATGCCGGGCGTGGCACGCCGGATTTGTGGCCCGGCGTCGATGCCGTTCGTTGTCCGGCTCTTATCCTTCGGGGTGAAAACTCGGACTACCTGTCGAAAGAGACGGCAACGGCCGTATGTCGCCGCAATTCCAACTTTCAGATGCATGAGATCGCCGGGGCCGGGCACTACGTGCATGATGACAATCCCGACGAATTCATGAGAATTGCGGAAGCGTTTTTGGTCGATGCCCAAGGTCGGCCAAGCGCGGCGCGGTGACGCGCCGCGATAATCAAATCCCGCTCCGCATCGCGATTTCGAGTCCGTTTGAGGCGCCGTATTATTCGTGCCCGGTCGGTTTTTCTGTCCGGCGGTCCGCACCTGGGGTAATAAGATACCCAGACGCGCGGGACGCGCCATTCAGCGAAAAGGACAGGCCCATGGGATCAGGATCGACACGACCGAACACGGCCGACGACAAAATGTTCGCGGCGATCGAGCGCGGCAGTCAGGACGATTTCAAAGACCGGAAACCGCCCAAGAACACGGATGTCCAGCTCATCAAGGACAAAGCCCAGCGCACCGAAAAAGCGCAGCAGAAAACCGAATCGCTGAGAGCGCTGCGGCTGGCCGCCGAACAGGAAAAGAAGGCGGCCAAGGCGAAGTGATCGGACGCGCCTAAAGGCGGGCGGTCCGCCCGCCCGCCTCGTCGCCTCAAAATCCGCCAGCGCCCTCGACGGCAACGCCAGCGTCGACCACGCCGCCGCGACCCGTGACCGGGAAGAACGTGAATTCCGCCGCGCCATCACAGACTGGGAGATGGCGCGGTGTTTTGAGATTATTTGATGAATAAATAATATTTTACAAATACATGGATATAAGTTGTGTATTTTTTAGATTTTATTTTACGTTTGATATTTGATGCGTTTGTATAATTTATTTTTTTAATAAAATTATTGGTGGATGGAACTTAAAATAATTTCGATGAGGTGATGAATTATTGTATTCGAAGCCGTTAGATAGGTAACGAGCCTTGTGGCGCGCTACCATCAGGTTTTTGTTCGTTTTGGGCTTCAGAGCTACCTAGGATTTCGGAGCGCCGTACGCCGCCGTAGTCGCTGAGTAATCCGACAATGACCTTTGCTTCGAGACTTTTTAAGCCGGAAGGACGTTCGCATGATTTGTCGAAAGCTGCTTCTTCTAACGCCTGAGCAGCTTTGAAGAGTTCCATACCGGCATTCGCCCGGGAGAAGAATTCGACCAAGCCTTCCACCGGCAACTCCGACGCCGCCCTTTCGAATCCGCTGCGAATTTGAGCTGCGGCAGCACCACTTTGATCAACAAACTCGGTCGCGACGCTTTCGGCAAAGTCCAAGTATCTTTTCGCTGCGTCGTCGTCGTTTTGGCCGAAGACCATTCCAGACCGGAAATGTTCTTTTCTGGCATCGTGCTCAGAAAGAACATGCTCGCGGCCAAGATAGTCTGCTGCGATCGCAACGAATGCACAGCAACAATAAAAGGCTCGCGTTATCGGGCCGGTCATTGGTTGCTCGCGATCCCTTGCTTCCTTAAGAAGAAGCACAGCATCGTCGAGCCAGTGATTGAGAGTAGCAAAGTTGAGTCCCTTTGAGACTTCAAGCCTCGCATCCTCCATCAAGGCCCCTAAGTTGGAGGTGCCAAGGGCGACTTTCCTCCACTGACTATCAATGTCTTCTAAGGATAAACGCTGGCCATTCGTTGAATATCGTTTGACGATTGCGTCAAAAACACTGCTGGAGAGAACCTTGATTTGAAGCCTATTTGCGAACTTGAAGGCACTATTCCGAGCTCCCTGCGTAGCGACGACCGCATCGTCGGCGCCAATGGCAGCTTGCAACCCCTTCAACCAGATAGCCCGCTCGAAAGCCTTTCCTCTCTTCTTGTTCTTTATATCAACGATCGTGATATGGCGGGAAAGTGGGCTTGAACGTGTGTAGACCCATAGATCGATGTCTGTGACGGTCTCTGTGCCTTCCTTGACCGGAATACCGCGAAGGACGAACGAACCCAGGCCTTTGAAGTATTCCCGAAGAGCTTCTTCTGCCACACCACCTTTATCGATACCTCTTGAGCTCTTCGCCATCACCGCTTCCTCAATATATTTAGTGACCGGGCAGCCGAAGCTTTTGCTTCGGGTATCTCCTTGCGACGTTCCTCGGTGCGCGCCGCTTCAGGGCCTGTAAAATCGGTAGTCCGGTTTCCAATGATAAGCTCAGCCGCAATGCTGGCCGCATTGCCTTTCAGGACCAGTTCGCGGGCCATTTTGCCCACTTCCGGTTTGAGCAAGGTCAACCTGTGGCCTTTCGACGATGAACTCACCTGGACAACCCCCTTGCGCTCAAGCGCGGTGTAGTCCCGCTTAATCGCGCTCGCCCAGCCTTCGACGTAGCCTCTATTGATAAAGGCGTCCATCAGTACCGACGGGGAATTAATTCTGCCACGGTGGGTTGGGCTTGCTAGAATTCCGAAAGTTAGGCTGCTCGATAGTGCCTTTGCATCATCAAGCATATCGGCGAGCCCCGAAGGCACGAACTTGGTAAGTGCCTCAGGCTTGGTGACGAATTCAGTGCTGCCATATTCGTTGGAGACAATACTGACCTCAAAATATCCGATCTGGTGAAGCTTGCTCCATAGTACGTCTCCAAGGATTTTGTGCACGCTTGCTGCGGGTAGGCAGCCGGTCGAGCGTAGGCGCTCATCTGCTTCCAGGAGATTTTGTTGTTCAGTCGTCGTCAGATTGTCGAGAATCCGGCGAGCTTTATCCGCATGATCGCGTTTAAAGAGGGAGCCGTTGAAATAGAGGCGGTCTTCGCCCATCCCTTCGTAGTCTACGAACCCGATGTGTTCTGACTGCGTGAAGAGGTCTTCAAGCTCAACGCGCGACAGCCGGTGCGTGTCCGAGAGTTCCTCCGCGCAATCAGTCCGCCGTACAGGGCTAGTGCTCCCACGTTCAGCAAGATCAATTGCCGCATATTCAAGGCCGGTAGGCTCATGAGCATCAAAGATATTCGCTGCGTGATCAAGCAGTCGGGCTTGTGTGACGCCTAGGACGGTGACGACGCCGTCGCCGATTTGAACCAGTCCCTCGGATGCCAAAATGTCAAGAAGACCAAGGAGTTCGTGCTTACGGATGCCGAGTTGACGACCCAGTTCGACGATTCTGTCATTTTCGACACTCCAGTGGTCTTCCTTTGATATGGCGGAGAGCAGGCGTGCCGATCGTCCGGCCGTCGCGATATTCTCGAATTCAACGGTTTTGCTGTTCAAAAGCTTCTGGTCGTGATGGAGGAGCCATCCCCCAACAACGCCCTTTGCGAGTCCGCTTTTCTTGTCGGCCATTTCTCCCGCTCCGCTCGGATCGACGGATTTGTGTATGCGGTCCCTAAACTACGCCAAGGCTAGGGGCCTGGCCAAGGCTGAAAGCGGGATTAGGGGCCGTAGAACCCCCTAATCCCGCTCCGCCACCGCCATCTCCCAAAACGCACTCACCACCCGCGTCTCCGCCCGGTTTTCCAGGCAGACCATGTATTCGTGCATGGGCAGTTTGCAGTCCTGAAGCTCCAGCATGGCGAGGCGGTTGTCGTGGCCGAATTCGGGTTTCGAGACGAAGCCGATGCCGTTGCCGGTGGCGACGGCTTCGCGGATGCTTTCGCGGCCTTCGACCTCCATCACCGTGCCCATCTGAATATCGAGCCTTGCGAATTCCTGTTCGACCAGCCGGCGCGTCGTCGAGCCGCGTTCGCGCAGCACCAGGGGTTCGCCCGCCAGTTCGCGGAACTTCACGGCGCGGCGGCCGGCCCAGTGGTGGTCCTGGGAGATCACGGCGACCAGGGGGTCGTCGCGGAGGCTGAGCACCTTCAGCCGCGCGTCGTCGGGGACGTGGGAGAACACGCCGACGTCGGCGTCGAAGTCATACAGCTGGTTGAGGATGCCTTCCGAGTTGCCGATCTTCAGGTTCACGGTCACGCCCGGATAGGTGTTGCGGAAGGCGCGGACGATTCGCAGCACATGAAAGGGCGCGTCGGCGGCCAGCGTCAGGGAGCCGACCAGCAGGTCCTGCGACTCTTTCAGGTATTCGAGCGCCTCGGCCTCGCATTCGAACATGCGGTTGGTGATCGACAGCAGGTGCCGCCCGGCGTCGGTCAGGGAGACCGAACGCGAGGTCCGGTTGAACAGCAGGACGTCGAAATCACGTTCCAGCTTGCGGACCTGATCCGACAGGGTCGGCTGCGTCAGGTTGAGGAATTCCGCCGCCTTGGAAAACCCGCCCTGGGTGGCCACCGCATGGAACGCCCGCAGTTGCGAATAGTACATAGATAAAGCCTATACGACCTATATAAACTGACGATTTGACTTATATTTCCGGAATGCGATTGAGTCTATACGGAAGCCCGATGCCCGCCCGGTTTCGGGGCGTTTGAGGGCTTCCGCCGGCATCGGCGCCGGCAGGGGGGCGGAATTGGTGCAGTGCCGAACGAATCCTGTTCCCACACAACAGAAATGGTTAATACTGTCACATGCCGGTAACGGCGCGTGCCGATAATCCGGCGATCCAACAGGGAGTATCACGATGAAATTCAAATGGTTCAGCGGCCTCGCCATGGGGCTTGCGGTGGCCGCCACGGCAACCGTTCTGGGCGCCCAGCAGGCGAAGGCGAAAACCGATCTTCTGGTCTACACGGCCGTCGAAGCGGACGAACTGAAAAAGTTCAAGAAAGCCTTCGAAGGCGACTATCCGGACGTCAACATCAAGTGGGTGCGCGATTCCACGGGCATCATCACCTCCAAACTGCTGGCGGAAAAAGACAACCCCAAGGCCGATATCGTCTGGGGCGTCGCGGCGACCAGCCTGCTGCTGCTCTCCAACTACGATTATTTCCAGGGTTACGCGCCGAAGGGCTTGGATAAGCTGTCGAAGAAATATTACGACACCACCAACCCCGCGCCGCTCTGGGTCGGTCAGCGCGCCTGGATCGCCTCGATCTGCTTCAACACGGTCGAAGGCGAGAAGTACAAGCTGCCGGTTCCGACCTCCTGGGACGACCTGACCAAGCCGGTCTACAAGGGCCATGTCATCATGCCGAACCCGAACTCCTCGGGCACGGGCTTCCTGGACGTCTCTTCGTGGATTCAGTTGAAGGGCGAGGACGCTGCCTGGAAGTACATGGACGCGCTGCATGAAAATATCGCGCGTTACACGCATTCCGGCTCCAAGCCCTGCAAGCTGGCGGCCAAGGGTGAAATCCCGATCGGTGTGTCCTTCGCCTACCGGGGTGCGAAGTCCAAGAACGCGGGCGCGCCGCTGGAAGTCATCGCCCCGTCGGAAGGTGTCGGCTGGGATCTGGAATCCTTCGGCATCGTCAAGAACACCAAGAACCTGAAAGCCGCCCAGGCGCTGGCCGATTGGTCCGTGTCCAAGAAGGCCCAGGAAATCTACAACGAAGAATACGCGGTCGTCGCCATGCCGGGCATCGCCAAGCCGGTGAAGAACTTCCCCCCGGGCATCGAAGACAAGATGATCAAGAACGACTTCAAGTGGGCGGCGTCCAACCGCATCCGCATCCTGGACGAGTGGCGCAAGCGCTACGACGGCAAATCCGAGCCCAAGTAACGGAATTGCCCGTTCTGATCAAATCGAATGGATGGCCCCGGCTCCCGATAAGGGGCCGGGGCTTTCTATTCGGCGGGCGGTCGTCTTCAATGCGGTGGGCGACCCATCCGATACCATCCGTCCCGGAGGGCAGGGGAAGTGACCGATAGCGATCAAGGGGCCTATCTGAAGGTCCGCAATGTTCTCAAGAAATTCGGCGAGTTCACGGCGCTGCACGATATCTCGCTCGACGTGGCCGAAGGCGAATTCGTTTGTTTCCTGGGGCCGTCGGGCTGCGGCAAGACGACGTTGCTGCGTGCCATCGCCGGGCTGGATATCCAGACCGCCGGCACGGTGGAGCAGGCCGGGCGCGATATTTCGGCCCTGCCGCCCAACGAACGGGATTTTGGCATCGTCTTTCAGTCCTACGCCCTGTTCCCCAATCTGACGGTGATCAAGAACATCGCCTACGGCCTGGAAAACCGGAAGATGGCCCGCGCGGCGATCCAGACCCGGGTGTTCGAATTGCTCGACTTGGTCGGGCTCAAGGATCAAGCGGACAAGTATCCGGCGCAGTTGTCCGGCGGCCAGCAGCAGCGCGTGGCGCTTGCCCGGGCCTTGGCGACCTCGCCCGGCCTGTTGCTTCTGGACGAGCCGCTCTCGGCGCTGGACGCCAAGGTGCGCATTCACCTGCGCCACGAGATCAAGGAACTGCAGGAGAAGATCGGCATCACCACGATCATGGTGACCCACGATCAGGAAGAGGCCCTGGCCATGGCCGACCGCATCGTCGTGATGAACCACGGCGTCATCGAACAGGTCGGCACGCCGGAAGAAATCTATGCCGAGCCGGCCTCGCCCTTCGTCGCCGACTTCATCGGCACGACCAATTTCATCGACGGCGAGGTCCAGGCCGGCGGCACCGTCACGGCGGCGGGCATGGTCGTCGACTGCGCGGCCGCGCTCGACGGGATGGCGCCGGGCGAGAAGGTGATGGTCTGCATCCGGCCCGAGGACGTCAAGATCACCGAAGGCGGCAACGGCGGCGCGGGCGTCACGGTGGAGATCACGGATATCGAGTTTCTCGGCTCGTTCCACCGTTGCCACGTCAAGCCTACGGACGTGGACGGCAAGGCATTCCTGATCGACCTGTCGGCCAGCCGTGCGCGTGCCCTGGCGATCAAGGAAGGTGTCACCGTGCAGGCCGCCCTGCCATCGGAGTTCGTGCGCATCTACCGGCCGGCGGCCGGGGCCTGAGGGACCGGTCATGGCAAACGGCACCGCCACCACGGCAAACCCGGCTCCGCTGATCAAACCCAAGGTCAGCAGCGAGGATTGGATCATGCGCGCGGTGCTGATGGGCATCGCGCTCTATCTTCTGGTCTCCATCGTTCTGCCGCTCTATGCGATCCTGTCGAAAAGCTTCAAGAACGCCGACGGCGTCTTCGTGGGGCTCGCCAACTACGTCAATTTCTTCTCGACCCCGGCCCTGTTCTGGTCGATCCAAAACAGCCTGACGGTGACGCTGATCTGCTGCGTCATCGTCGTCACCCTGGCTTTTATCTATGCCTATGCCCTGACGCGGACTTGCATGCCGTTGAAGGGGTTGTTCAAGGGCGTGGCGCTGCTGCCGATCCTGATGCCGTCGCTGCTGCCGGCGATCTCGCTGGTCTATCTGTTCGGCAATCAGGGGATCATCAAGGAATGGCTGTTCGGATATGAAATCTACGGTCCCATCGGGATCGTCATGGGCGAATGCTTCTATGTCTTCCCGCATGTCCTGACGATCATGCTGATCGCCATGGCCAATTCGGATGCGCGATTGTATGAGGCGTCGGACGCCTTGGGCGCGTCCAAGATCAAGACCTTCTTCACGGTGACCCTGCCCAGCGTGCGCTACGGCGTGGTCTCTGCTTTTTTCGTCTGCTTCACTCTGGTCATTACCGACTTCGGCGTGCCCAAGGTCGTCGGCGGCAAATACAACGTGCTGGCGACAGACATCTACAAACAGGTCGTCGGCCGCCAGGATTTCGAAATGGGGGCGGTGGTCTCCATGGTGCTGCTGCTGCCCGCGCTCTTCGCCTTCGCCGCCGACCGCCTGGTGCAGCGCAAGCAGGTCGCCTTGCTGTCCGCCCGTGCCGTGCCGTATCAGCCGAAGAAAAACGCCGGCGTCGACTACGGCATGTTAGCCTTCTGCGGTGTAATGGGCTTCATCCTGGTCTCGGTCCTGGCCATGGCGGCCTATGCGTCGTTCGCGACGTTCTGGCCCTATAACCTGAGCCTGTCGTTGAAGCACTACGCCTTCGAGATGATGGACGGCGGCGGCTGGGATGCCTACTACAACTCCATCGAAATGGCGGCCTGGACGGCGGTGATCGGCACCGCCATGGTTTTCACGGGTGCTTATCTGGTCGAGAAGAGCAAAGGCTTTCACACCGGCCGGGCGGCCATGCAATTGCTCTGCATGGTGCCGATGGCGGTGCCGGGGTTGGTGCTGGGCCTCGCCTACGTGTTCTTCTTCAACGCGCCGGACAATCCGCTGGGCTTCCTCTATCACACCATGCCGATCCTGGTGATCTGCACGGTCACCCACTTCTACACGGTCTCGCACCTGACGGCGGTGACGGCGCTGAAGCAGCTGGACGCGGAATTCGAAAGCGTCTCGCAGTCGTTGAAGGTGCCGTTCTACAAGACCTTCTTCCGCATCACTGTGCCCGTCTGTATGCCGGCGATCCTGGATATCTCGATGTATCTGTTCGTCAACGCCATGACGACGGTCTCGGCGGTGGTGTTCCTCTATTCGCCGGATACGGCGCTGGCCTCGGTCGCCATCTTGAACATGGACGACGCCGGGGACGTCGCGCCCGCCGCCGCCATGGGCATGATGATCGTCGGTACCGCGGCCGCGGTACGTCTCGTCCATGCGGGGTTGACGCGCGGCATTCTCGGCCGCACGCAGGCCTGGCGGAAACGCTGATCCGACAGGAAATCGAACCGATCGGTTCGGGTTGTCGAATAGTTGTCATCTATGGATGATATCCGAATTAACGATTTGACGGGCGGCCTCCCGGGGGCGGAAACTCCGCCCCATCGCCGGCCCCGCGTGGTGCCGAGACGACGGCCCGGCACCGATGAACCTTATGACACCTGAAAGGCCCCGCCATGACCCTGACCCCCGGTGACCCCCTGCTGCTGACCCCCGGCCCGCTGACCACGGCGGCCGAAACCCGCGACGCCATGATGCACGATTGGGGTTCGCGCGATCAGTCCTTCATCGACGCCAACGCGACCGTGCGCGCCGCGCTGTTGAAGATCGCCAATGCGGAAGGCAGCCATGTCTGCGTGCCGCTGCAGGGCTCCGGTACCTTCGTGGTCGAGGCGACATTGGGCACCCTCATCCCCAAGGACGGCAAGGCGTTGATCCTGATCAACGGCGCCTACGGCACCCGCATGGGCAAGATTTTGGATTACGCCGGCCGCGCCTATACGATCCTGGAAACGCCGGAAGACACGCCGCCGGACCCCGCCGCCGTGGCCGACGCGCTGGCCGACGGCGCCATCACCCATGTTCTGGTCGTTCATTGCGAGACGACCTCGGGCATTCTCAATCCCATCGAGGATATCTCCCGCGTCGTCGCCGAGGCGGGCCGGTCGCTGATCATCGACGCCATGAGCGCCTTCGGCGCCATCGAATTGGACGCCGACAAGGTCACCTTCGACGCCGTCATGGCATCCTCCAACAAATGTTTGGAAGGCGTGCCGGGCATGGGGTTCGCCCTGATCCGCGAGAGCGTGTTGGAAGGCTGCAAAGGCAACGCCCATTCGCTCGCCCTCGATCTCTACGATCAATGGAAGGCCATGGAAGGCAACGGTCAGTGGCGCTTCACGCCGCCGACCCATGTCATCTTCGCCTTCGCCAAGGCGATCGAACAGTTCGAGGCCGAAGGAGGTCAGCCGGGCCGCTTCGCCCGCTATTCCAACAACTGCAAGATTCTGGTCGACGGCATGGCCGAGCTCGGATTCCGCACCCTGTTGCCGCAAGGGTTGCAGGCGCCGATCATCGTGACTTTCCACATGCCGTCGGACCCGGCCTTCGATTTCCAGGTGTTCTACGACAAGGTCAAGGATCGGGGTTTCGTGCTCTATCCCGGCAAGCTGACCGTTGCCCCCAGTTTCCGCGTCGGCTGCATCGGCCACCTGGGCGCGGACGAGATGAAGGCGGCGCTGAAGGCGATGTCGGAGGTTCTCGACGAAATGGGCGTCAAGACCGGCGCGCCGCAGGCCGCCGAGTAGGCTTTTTCAAATATTCCCTCAATTAAATCAATAAGATGAACGGGTCCGGCCGCCAGGGCGCCGGGCCCGTTTTCATATTGATTTAACCTATCAATCACATAGCTATTAGCGATTTGACATATCCTTGGCCTCTCAACGAGAATTTCCGCCAACAGGCTAGGCGGCCTTCAGGCCCCGCAAGGAACTCAGAGGTTAAGCATCATGGATCAGTCGCAATCGCATCCCAGCACCGTCTCCGTCAACGGACGCACCTATGCCTGGCCGAGCCAGCCGCTGGTCGTCGTCTGCATCGACGGGTCCGAGCCCGATTACATCGAACAGGCCATCGCCGGCGGCCATATGCCGTTCCTGGAGAACGCGCTGAAGGGTGGATCGGACCTGCGGGCCGATTGCGTCGTCCCCAGCTTCACCAACCCGAACAACCTGTCCATCGTCACCGGCGTGCCGCCGAAGGTGCACGGCATTTCTGGCAACTTCTTCCTTGATCCCGACACGGGCGAGGAAGTGATGATGAACGACCCCAAGTTCCTGCGCACGGACACCATCTTCAAGGCCTTCCACGACGCCGGGGCCAAGGTCGCCATCGTTACGGCGAAGGACAAGCTGCGCCGGCTTCTGGGTCACGGCCTCGATTTCACCTCGGGCCGCGCCGTCGCGTTCTCGTCGGAAAAGGCGGATGAGACGACGCTGGGCGAAAACGGCATCGCCGATGCCCAGGCCATGGTCGGCCGTCCCATCCCCGACGTCTATTCGGCGGACTTGTCGGAATTCATTTTCGACGCCGGGGTCAAGCTCATGGAAACCATGCGCCCCGACCTGATGTACCTGTCGACCACCGACTACATCCAGCACAAGCATGCCCCCGGCACGCCGGTTGCCAACCAGTTCTACGCCATGATGGATAGCTACTGGGCGAAGCTCGATGCGCTGGGTGCCGTTCTGGCGATGACCGCCGACCACGGCATGAACGCCAAGTTCAACGACGCGGGCGCGCCCGACGTCATCTACCTGCAGGATGTTATGGATGGCATCGTCGGCGCGGGTGCGGCGCGGGTGATCCTGCCGATCACCGACCCCTATGTGGTGCATCACGGGGCCCTCGGCTCCTTCGCCACAGTCTATCTGCCCGACGGTGTGGACCAATCGTCCGTGGTCAGCAAGCTGGCGGCCGTGCCGGGCATCCAGAAGGTCTATGACAAGAAACACGGCTGCGCCGAATTCGAGCTGCCGGAAGACCGCCTGGGCGACCTGATCGTGGTGTCGGAGAAATCGAAAGTGCTGGGCACCTCGGCCGACCGCCACGACTTGAGCCAGTTGAAGGAGCCCCTGCGCTCCCACGGCGGCGTCACCGAACAGAAGGTGCCGCTGATCGTTACCCGCCATGCCGATATCGAGGCCGGCAAGCGGCTGCGCAATTTCGACGTTTTCGACGTCGCCTTGAATCATACGGCGCTCGCCGCCAACGCTGCCTGACCCAAACAACCTGTCTTTCGGGAGGATAAACCCCATGGATACTGCCGCCGCCGTTCTCAACGACGAAGTCATTCACGAACGCCTGCGCATCGTCGGTGACGATGGCAACCGCGATGAACGCATCGAGGTCCTGAACCCCTATTCGGGTGCCGTCGTCGGCACGGTGCCGAAGGCGTCGGTCGCCGATGTGCGGAAGGCGTTTCAGACGGCGGCCGATTATCAGCCGACCCTGACCCGGCATGAGCGCGCGGAGATCCTGAAGAAGACCGGTGAAATCCTGTATTCCCGCCGCAATGAGGTTTCCGACCTGATCACCGCCGAATGCGGGATTTCCAAGAAGGACTCGCTTTACGAAGCCGGCCGGTCGAACAGCGTCTTCAGCCTGGCCGCCGCCTTGACCCTGATGGACGACGGCGAGGTCTTTTCCTGCGACGTCTCGCCTTCGGGGCCCAAGCGCAAGATCTTTACCACGCGCAATCCGCTGACGGCGATCAGCGCCATCACCCCGTTCAACCACCCGCTGAACCAGGTCGCGCACAAGATCGCGCCGTCGGTCGCGACCAACAACTGCATGGTCCTGAAGCCGACGGAGAAAACGCCGCTGACGGCGCTGCTGCTGGCCGACGTGCTGTATGAAGCGGGCCTGCCGATGGAGATGCTGCAGATCATCACCGGCGACCCGGCGGAAATCGCGGATGAATTCATCACCAACGAACATGCCGAACTGGTGACCTTCACCGGCGGCGTGCCGATCGGCAAGTACATTGCCGAGAAGGCCGGCTACAAGCGGACGGTCCTGGAACTGGGCGGCAACGATCCCTTGATCGTCATGGAAGACGCCGACCTGGAAAAAGCCGCGACCCTGGCCGCTGCCGGGGCGACGAAGAATTCGGGCCAGCGCTGCACGGCGGTCAAACGCATCCTGGTCGTTGAAGCCGTCGCCGACGCCTTCGTCGAAATCCTCAAGGGCAAGGTCGAAGCCATCAAGTACGGCGATCCGATGGACCCGGATACCGACGTCGGCACGGTGATCGACGAGCAGGCCGCCATGATGTTCGAACGGCGGGTCAACGACGCCGTCGCCGCCGGAGCGGATCTGCTCTACGGCAACCATCGCGAAGGCGCCGTCTACTCGCCGACCCTGGTCGACCGGGTGCCCTTCGATTGCGAACTGGTGCGGGAAGAAACCTTCGGCCCCGTGGTGCCGGTAATCCGCTGCCCCAACGATATCGAAGAGGTCATAAAGATTTCCAACTCGACCGCCTTCGGCCTGTCGTCCGGTGTCTGCACCAACAACATGGAATACATCACCCGCTTCATCGACGGCCTGAAGGTCGGCACGGTGAACGTCTGGGAGGTGCCGGGCTTCCGCATCGAAATGTCGCCCTTCGGCGGGATCAAGGATTCGGGCCTGGGCTACAAGGAAGGCGTCATCGAAGCGATGAAGAGCTTCACCAACGTGAAGACCTTCTCCATGCCCTGGCTGAGCTAGGCGGGATAGGGCCGGGCCGACGTCATCATGCCCGGCCCGACCTTTCCTTCGGGTCATCCATTTGCAAGCGGCCTCGGACTTCTGTATAAGCGCACTCAGTGCGTATTTGAGGGGCGGGCGACTATCCAGCGGCGAAGAGCGGCAAGGCCGCGCCGCGCCGACGGATCGTGATCGGATAACCTCGAAAGGCGTGTAAGCACGTGGAAACCATCATCAATATCGTCGGCGGCGTGGCGCTCCTGCTTTGGGGCATCCGCATGGTGCGGACCGGCATCACCCGGTCCTTCGGCGCGGGCCTGCGCCATGCCCTGGCCGCTTCTGCGCGCAACCGCGTGACGGGCCTGACCGCCGGGTTCGGCGTCACTGCTATCCTGCAAAGCTCGACCGCGACGGCGTTGATCGTTTCGTCCTTCGCCGGGCAGGGGATGATCGCCGGTGTTGCGGCCCTGGCCATCATGCTGGGGGCCGACGTCGGCTCGACGATGATCGTGCAGGCGCTTTCGATGGATCTGGAATGGCTGTCGCCGGTGCTGATCTCAGCCGGAGTGTTCCTCTTCCTTTCCACGGAAAACAGTCGTCGCCGCGCCATCGCGCGGGCCTTCATCGGGCTCGGCTTGATGTTGTTGTCCTTGCGTCTGATCGCCATGGGCTCTCTGCCCTTCCGCGAAAGCGAGGCCATGGCCGTCTTGGTCGGGCCGCTGACGCATGAACCACTCCTTGCCATCGTCTTCGCGGCCGTCCTGACCTGGGCGTCCCATTCCTCAGTCGCGGTGATTTTGTTGATCATGTCGCTGGCCGGGATGCAGGTTTTGAATACGCAGCTGGCCCTGACCATGGTGCTGGGCGCGAATCTGGGCGGCGCCATGGCGGCGGTGGGGTTGACGGCCAAAGCCCTGCCTGCGGTGCGCCGAGTGCCGCTCGGCAACCTGATCATGCGCCTGATCGGCGTCTTCGCCGTGCTGCCGCTGATCCCCTATGTGCAGCCCTATCTGGCGCATTTGGGCGATGCGCCGGAACGCCTGATCGCAAATTTCCACACGGGCTTTAACCTGGCCCTGGTCGCGGTGTTCCTGCCGGTTCTGGCCTTGGTCGACCGGGCAGCCCGAATGATCGCTCCCGACCGCCCGGCATCCGACGATCCGGGCAGCCCGCGCTACCTCGACGAAGGGGCGCTGGATACACCGTCGGTGGCGTTGACCGGCGCGACTCGAGAGGCATTGCGCATGGGAGACGCGGTGAAATCCATGCTGACCTCGGCCGGCGATGTCCTGCGCGCCAACGACGCCAACCTGCGCAAAACGGTCGAGGCGCAGGACGACGTGGTCGACCGCCTGCATGAGGCGATCAAGCTCTTCCTTACCCGCCTGACCGAGGAAGAACTGGACAAGGCGGAAAGCCAGCGCAGCATCGAAATCCTCAGCTTCACGACCAACCTGGAACACGTCGGCGACATCATCGACAAGAACCTGATGGAATTGGCGGGCAAGAAGATCAAGGGCCACATCAGCTTTTCCGAGCAAGGCCAGGCGGAACTGGAAGATTTCCACGATCGCATCCTGCAGAACCTCGATTTGGCGCTGCACGTTTTTGTTTCCGGCGACGAGGACGCGGCCCGTCGGCTTCTGCACGAGAAGACGGAAATCCGCGACCTGGAACGCCGCTACGTAGAAAACCATTTTCTGCGGCTCGGCGAACGCCGCCCCGACACGCTCGATTCAAGCTCTCTGCACTTGGACGTTCTGCGGGATTTGAAACGG
Organism: uncultured Rhodospirillaceae bacterium; assembly: GCA_913030825.1. GTDB lineage: Bacteria > Pseudomonadota > Alphaproteobacteria > Rhodospirillales > Casp-alpha2 > UBA1479. The sequence continues at coordinate 242,291 of CAJWCU010000001.1, forward strand.
GTGAACAGCCATCTGACCTCGGTCGCCTATCCGATCCTGGAGCGGGCCGGTGCGCTGATCGACAGCCGCCTGATCGACGAGCCGGACGCCGCTGCCGCGCGCCGTCTACCCCTCGGTGCACAGCCTCGCCGCGAAGACGGCTGAGAGTTGTCGGGTCTTTAGTCCGGTGCGAGACCGCGTAGGCGTTCCGTCCGCCGGCGCAGGAGCTCCAACGTCGTCAGCAGCGCCATAGAAAATATGATCAAGATCGTCGCCGCCGCCAGGATGGCGGGCGAGATCTGTTCGCGGATGCCGTTCCACATTTGAAGCGGGATGGTCTGCTGGTCGTAGGACGCGATGAACAGCACCACCACGACCTCGTCGAAACTGGTGACGAAGGCGAACAGCGCCCCCGAAATCACCCCCGGCAGGATCAAGGGCAGGATCACCTTGCGGAAGGTCTCGACGGGGGTCGCCCCCAGGCTGGCCGCCGCATGGATCAACGACCGGTCGAAGCCGACCAGGGTCGCCGTCACCGTGATGATGACGAAGGGAATGCCCAGCATGGCATGGGCCAGAACGATACCGATGTAGGTATGGGCCAATCCCGCCTTCGAATAGAAAAAGAACAGCCCCGTCGCGGAAATGATCATCGGTACGATCATCGGCGAGATCAGCAGCGCCATGACCGCCCGGCGGAACGGCATTTCCGGCCGCGACAGGCCGAGGGCCGCAAGTGTGCCCAAGGTCGTCGCCACCAGGGTCGAGGCGATACCGATCAGGAATGAGTTCTTGGCTGCGTGCAGCCATTGCGAATTGGCCCAGGCATCCAGCCACCAGGCCGTATCGCGGGCGACCTCGGGCGCCGTCATGCCGTAGGTCAGCAGGCGATCGTACCAGCGCAGCGAAAATCCCGCTGGGTCCAGCGACAGCATTTCGCGGGTGAAGGTGAAATAGGGCTCGGCATTGAACGACAGCGGCAGGATCACGATGATCGGCGCGATCAGGAAGACGAAGACCGCGGCGCAGAACACCAGATAAAACCGGCGCCAAATGCGTTCGAACAACGTCGCGTGCGGGGGCAGGGCCATGGTGCGTATCCTTCCCTTCCGTTTCAGCCGAGCTTCATGTTGTCGACTCCGACCAGCCGGTCGTATAGCCAATAGAGCAGCAGCACGCCGCCCAAGAGCAAGGCCCCCAGCGCCGCCGCTAGCCCCCAGTTGAGGGACTGCAGCATGTGGAAGGCGATCTGATTGGAAATCAATTGTCCGGACGATCCGCCGACCAGGGCCGGGGTGATGTAGTAGCCGACGCTGATGATGAAGACCAACAACACCCCGGCGCCGATGCCGGGCACGGTCTGAGGGAAATAGACGCGGACGAAGGCAGTCACCGGCCCGGCGCCCAGCGACCGCGCGGCGCGGACGAAATCCTTGGGCACGGTTTTCATCACCGAATAGAGCGGCAGGATCATGAACGGCAGCATGATATGGGTCATGGCGATGACCGTGCCCGCCTGGTTGTACATCAGCTGTATCCGCCCGTCGTCGCCGACGATACCGATCCAGACCATCAGGTCGTTCAACACCCCCTGGCTCTGCAGCAGCGTGATCCAGGACGTCGTTCGGACCAGCAGCGACGTCCAGAACGGCAGCAGCACCAGAACCATCAGCAGGTTGGAATATTTCAGCGGCAGGTTGGCCAGCAGATGCGCAACCGGGTATCCCAGCAGCAGACAGAGCCCGGCGATCAGGGCCGAGAGCAACAGCGTGCGTTGGAACAACAGGCCGTAGATGCGGCGTTCCTCGGGGGCGCGGACCAGGTCGCCCTTGGCGTCGTATCCCAGGTCCAAGGCCGAGGCGTAGAACGACAGCGTATGCCGGTGGGCGGCGCGCTCCATCACCGTCCAGAGATGCAGGTCGTCCCAAGCGGGTTTGAGGGCGAGCAGCTTTTCCTTATAAGGCGGTCCGTCGATCTTGCGCAGGCGCCGTGCCGTCGATTTGAACAGGCTTGTCGAGCCGGCTTTCTCATAGTTCACCCGCGTGCCGACCTGGGCATGGGTGCGGTTCTTCCGCGCGTCCTTGAGGTCCAGGACCAGTGCCTCGAAGGCCGCTTCCCCCGGCACCTCCGTCACCGGGTTCGCCATCAGATAAGCCGACAGACGGGGCATGTTGTCGGCGAAAACGGGACTGTAGACACTGAGGTACAGCATCTGCCCGATCGGCACGGCGAAGGTCACCAGCACGAACAACAGGAGCGGTAGGACGAGCACGACCGCTTTCAACTTCGCCCGCCGGGTCGCCCGGGCGAGCGCCGTTTTCAACGGCGTGCCGTCGCCGGTGGTCAGCAGCCCGTCGGGGGCGTCGCTGGTGCCGTCCATCGCCACGATCAGTTGGTGGCGATCCAGGCGTTGAACCGTTCGTTCAATTCGGAATCCCGGTCGGCCCAGAATTCGAAATTATTGACCAGGGCGTTCTTCATATTGGCCTCGGCCGTCGGCATATGCGGGCCCATGCGGGTCTTGCCGTCCTGATAGAGGCCGACCAATTCGCCCGATGACTTCCGCGCCGGGCCATAGGCGATGTACTTGGCTTGATCGGCGAGCGGCTTGGTCCCCGTGGCAAACTTGATGAAGTCCAGGGCCAGGTCCTTGTTGGGCGCCCCCCGCGGGATGACGAACAGGTCGAAATCCAAAATCTGGCCGTCCCAGACGATTTCGAAGGGTTTGTCTTCGCCGATGGCGGCGTTGAAGATGCGACCGTTGTAGGCCGTGGTCATGATGACCTCGCCGTCGGCCAGCAGCTGCGGCGGCTGGGCGCCCGCTTCCCACCAGACGACGTGGTCCTTGATGCTGTCCAGCTTGGCGAAGGCGCGCTTCACCCCGGCGGGCGTGCCCAGCATCTTGTAGACCTCGGCCGCCGGCACGCCGTCTGCCATCAACGCCATTTCCAGATTCGGCTTCGCCCCTTTGCGCAGGCCCCGCTTGCCGGGAAATTTCTTAACGTCGAACAGATCGGAGATGGAGGTCGGCTTGGCGCCCTTGAACTTGGATGCGTCATAGGCCAGCACCGTCGACCAGACGATATTGGCGACGGCGCAATCGGTCAGGCCGCCGTCGATGAAGTCTTCCGTCGCCGGGGTGCCGTCGGGGGCCGGCGGCAGAACGGCGGGGTCGATCAGCTCCAGCAAGCCTTCGTCGCAATAGCGGACGGCGTCGGAATATTCGACGTCGGCGACGTCGATGGAAACATTGCCCGCCTTGACCTGGGCCTTGATGGGGGCGGCCGGGTTCGGCGCGTCGACGGATTTGATCTTGTGGCCGGTCTTGGCCATCCAGGGTTTCTGATAGGCCTCGACCTGACTCTTGGTATAGGCACCACCCCAGGACACCACGGTGATCTCGCCGGCCTGGGCGGTCGTACCCGCCAGCACAAGGCCCGCGCAAAGGGCGGCGGCGATCGGTTTGATGGTCGTCATGGTCTTCCTCTCCTATATGGTCGGTTCGGTATGTCGTCTGTCAGTCGTCGATGGGGTCGAGCGCACGGCAATCGGCGGCCAGCCAGCCGACGGCGGTCTCGTCGCCGGCCTTCAAGGGACAGCGCGTGCCGTCGTTGCGCAGCTTGACCACGAAGTCGTCGCGCCCGGCGACAGTCATGCGGATGCGGATATGGTCGCCCAGATAGATCAGTTCCTCGACCCGGGCGGACAGGCGGTTGGGAACATCGCCACGACCACTGCCGCCGTCCTGGGCCGCCAGGACCACCCGCTCCGGGCGGATCGACAGGGTCGCGCGGCTGCCGGGGCCGTCCGTGTTGACGGCCAGCGCCGTGACCGTGCCGCCGCCGTCCAGGTCGACGCGGCATTCATCGCCCGATACCTCTTTGACGGTGCCGGACAGCCGGTTGTTCTCGCCGATGAACTGGGCGACGAAGGAATTGGCGGGCTTCTCGTATAGCTCGTCCGGGGTCGATAGTTGCTGAACAATGCCCTTGTCGAACACGCAGATGCGGTCGGCCATGGTCAGGGCTTCGGACTGGTCATGGGTGACGTAGACCACGGTGACGCCCAGGTTGGCGTGGATGTGTTTGATTTCGTACTGCATCTGCTCGCGCAGCTGCTTGTCCAGCGCCCCCAGCGGTTCGTCCATCAGGATCAGCGCCGGATCGAAGACCAGGGCGCGGGCGACGGCGACGCGCTGTTGCTGGCCGCCGGAAAGCTGCGCCGGGCGGCGGTTTCCGAAATCGGGGAGTTCGACCATCTCCAGCGCGCGGGCGACCTTGGCCTCGATCTCGGCCCGGGGCGTGTTGCGCACGCTTAAGGGGAAAGCCAGGTTCTCGGCCACGGTCATATGTGGGAACAGGGCGTAGTTCTGAAAGACCATGCCGATGCCGCGCTTGTGCGGCGGCACGTTGTTGATCGGCTGATCGTTCAGGAAAATTTCGCCGTGGGTCGCCGGTTCGAACCCGGCCAGCATCATCAGGGTCGTCGTCTTGCCTGATCCCGACGGGCCCAGCATGGTCAGGAATTCGCCCGGCGCGATGTCCAGGTTCAGGCCGTCGACCACCAGGGTCTCGCCGTCGTAGCTTTTTTGGACGTTGTCAAAGCGAACGCCAGCGCCCGCAACGGCCGAAGGGCCGGGGGCGGGGGCATGGTCGGAGGTCTGTTCGTTGCCGCGCTGGATATTCACGATGGATCCGAGCGGTCCTGTTCCCTGGTCACGTTATTGCCTGCCGTGCTTTCCGCCAGGGTAGAGGACCGGCCCCGATGCCGCAACCGCCGCACCGGGAATACTCCGACAAATGCCGGAAATCCGCGGCTTCCGCGTTGACAAAGCCCCGGATATCCCTATATTGCGCCCCTTCATTCCCGGGAACGTGGATGTTTGCCGCCTATCGGGCGCATCCCGCCCCCTTCGGACGCCTTTCGGGGCCAGGGAGGGACCAAGGCCTACCGGGACAACGTAGACCGCCGCGGCAACGGAAAACCGGCCGCCGGCAAAGCAACAAGGACGTACAGTCATGTCGAAGCGTATCGCCTCGAAATACAAGATCAACCGCCGCCTGGGCGAAAACCTCTGGGGTCGCCCGAAAAGCCCCGTCAACTCCCGCGAATACGGCCCCGGCCAGCACGGCCAGCGGCGCAAGAAGCCGTCCGACTTCGGCATTCAGCTGATGGCCAAGCAGAAGTTGAAGGGCTATTACGGCAACATCTCGGAAAAGCAGTTCCGCCGTTATTATGCCGAGGCTTCCCGCCGCAAGGGCGATACCTCGGAAAACCTGATCGGCCTGCTGGAGCGCCGTCTGGACGCCGTCGTCTACCGCATGAAATTCGTGCCGACCGTGTTCTCCGCCCGTCAGTTCGTCAACCACGGCCACGTCAAGGTCAACGGCAAGAAGGTCAACATCCCGTCCTATCAGGTCCGCGAAGGCGACGTCATCGAGGTCAAGGACAAGTCCCGTGAAATGCCGCTGGTGCTGCTGGCCGTCGAATCGGCCGAGCGCGACATCCCGGACTACATGGACGTGAACCACAAGCAGATGGCCGGCACCTTCCTGCGTACGCCGAAACTGGCCGACGTGCCGTACCCGGTGCAGATGGAACCGAACCTGGTCATCGAATTCTATTCCCGCTAAGGGACGTTCGAACCGAACACTGCCGCGGTTTGCTTCGCGGCCGAAAAGGGGCACCATTCGGTGCCCCTTTTTTGTTGTCCGGAGACGGCCATGACCCCGACTGAAATCGTCGAAAGCTTCTACGCCGACGTCTGGAACCGCCGCGATTACGACCAGGCCCGGCGCATCATCGCGGAAGACTTCAAATTCCGAGGTTCCCTTGACGACGAACGGTCGGGGGTCGAGGGCTTCATCGATTACAACAAGGGCGTCCACGCGGCCCTCGGCGATTACACCTGCACGATCCGGGACATGGTCGTCTCAGATGGGCGCGTCGCGGCTCAGATGTATTTCGAAGGGGTGCACCGGGGAGACTTCTTCGGCGTGCCAGCGACCGGCAAGCGTCTGGGCTGGATGGGCGCCGCGTTTTTCGAGATCGCGGGCGGACAGATTCGAAGTCTTTGGGTGCTGGGGGATATCGACGGTCTCAAAAGACAACTGGGGCTGACCGACAGCGCCTGGACCTGAAAGATCGATGATGTTCCCGTGCCGGACCCGCCAACCCCAAGGAGCAAACGAAAAGGGGTGGCGGGCCGGGTCGGGGGGACTTGATAGGTTTGTCAGGCGGCCGCCGCGTCGTTGGCGGGAACCTGGCGGATCATGTGGTCGAAGGCCGAAAGGGCGGCCTTGGCGCCGTCGCCCATGGCGATGATGATCTGCTTGTGCGGCGTCGTCGTGGCATCGCCCGCGGCGAACACACCCGGGATCGAGGTTTCGCCCCGGTCGTTGACGATGATCTCGCCGCGCTCGGTCAGATCGACCGTGTCTTTCAGCCATTCCGTATTGGGGACCAGGCCGATCTGCACGAATACGCCGTCCAGGTCGACGCGATGAATTTCGTCGGTGTTCCGGTCCTTGTAGTCCAGGCCGGTCACCTTGCCGCCGTCGCCGATCACTTCCGTGGTCTGGGCGGACACGATGATTTCGACGTTCGACAGGGACCGCAGCTTGTTCTGCAGCACCGCATCGGCCCGCAGTTGTCCGTCGAATTCGATCAGCGTGACATGGCCGACGATCCCGGCCAGGTCGATGGCCGCTTCGACGCCCGAGTTGCCGCCGCCGATGACCGCGACGCGCTTGCCCTTGAACAGGGGGCCGTCGCAATGCGGGCAGTAGGCGACGCCGCGATTGCGGTATTCGTCTTCGCCCGGGACGTTCATCTGCCGCCAGCGGGCACCGGTGCTGATCACCAGGGTCTTGGATTTCAGCGTTGCGCCGTTTTCCAGAACGATCGTGTGATCGCCGCCCGCCGCCGTCGCCGGGACCAATTCCTTGGCGCGCTGCAGGTTCATAATGTCGACGTCGTATTCCTTGACGTGGGTCTCCAAGGCGGCAGCCAATTCCGGGCCTTCCGTATGAGGCACGGAGATCAGGTTTTCGATGGCCATGGTGTCGAGCACCTGGCCGCCGAAGCGTTCCGCCGCGATGCCTGTGCGGATGCCCTTCCGCGCGGCGTAGATTGCCGCCGCCGCACCGGCGGGGCCGCCGCCGACGATCAGCATGTCGAACGGGTCCTTCTCCGCGATGGCCTCGGCCATGCGGGCCCCGGCGTTTGTGTCCAGCTTGGCCAGGATCTGTTCCAGTTCCTGGCGGCCTTGGGCGAAGGGCTCACCGTTCAGATAGACCGAAGGCACGGCCATGACCTGGCGTTCATCGACTTCGGCCTTAAACAGGGAGCCGTCGATGGCGGTATGGGTCACGTTCGGGTTGAACACGGCCATGATGTTGAGGGCCTGCACCACGTCGGGGCAGTTCTGGCAGGACAGCGAGAAATAGGTTTCGAAGTGGAAATCGCCGTCCAGCGCCTTGACCTGATCCAGGACCGTGTCTTCGACCTTGGGGGGGTGGCCGCCGGAATGCAGCAGCGCCAGCACCAGCGAGGTGAATTCATGGCCCAGCGGGATACCGGCGAAGCGGGCACCGGTTTCCTCACCGTCCCGCAGGATGGTGAACGACGGCACGCGGGCGTCGATCTCGTCGCCGTCCGCCGTGCGCCAGGTCACCTTGTCGGAAAGGGCGGCGATATCGGCCAGCAGGCTTTCCATCTCGCGCGACGCTTTTTCGCCGTCCAGGGAGGCGACGAGTTCGATGGGCTGGCGGAGGTTCTCCAGGTAGCCTTTCAATTGCGACTTCAGGGTATCGTCCAACATGGTCTTTTTCCTTATGGGCGGCGTGGGGAGGGCGAAAGAAGGGGGGCGAGAGGGGCGCGCCGGGGTAAGCCAGCGCGCCCGCTCGTCGCTATCGGTCCGGTCGCTTAGATCTTGCCGACCAGCTGCAGGGACGGGGCGAGGGTTTCTTCGCCTTCTTCCCATTTGGCCGGGCAGACTTCGTCCGGATGGGCGCGCACGTACTGGGCGGCCTTGACCTTGCGAAGAAGTTCCTCGGCATTCCGGCCGACGCCTTCAGAGGTGATCTCCATGATCTGGATGACACCGTCCGGGTCGACGACGAAGGTGCCGCGATCGGCGAGGCCCTGGCCTTCGCGCATCACATCGAAGTTGCGCGTGATCGTGCCGGTCGGGTCGCCGACCATGGCGAACTTGATCTTGCCGATGGCGTCCGAGGTGTCGTGCCAAGCCTTGTGCGAGAAATGGGTGTCGGTCGATACGCTGAAGATTTCCACGCCCATGGCCTGGAAGGCGTCGTAGTTTTCGGCCAGGTCTTCCAGTTCCGTCGGGCAGACGAAGGTGAAGTCGGCCGGGTAGAAGAAGAACACACCCCATTTGCCGGCCACGTCCGCCTCGGTGACGGTGACGAACTTGCCGTCTTTGTAGGCTTCGGCTTTGAAGGGTTTCATTTCGGTGTTGATGACAGACATAACGGCTCCGTTTTTTGCTGTTTGGTGTGGGGTTGTTGACGAGCCATAGATACCAATTTGCGAATGACTCTTAAAATGAATTTAATAATTTCTTTTAATCGATAAAATCGCTTTATCGAGAATTCGGTCGAAATTTAATCGAATTATGACCGGGTCGCCCTGATCCGTGCCGAAGGGCCGTCCCAATTGAGGAAAGCCGGGGAGAGGGCGGGGTAAGGCAGGGGGCGGGCAAAGAAAAAGGCCCCGAAACGGGGCCTTAAACGGAGAAAGGACCGTCGCGCGGACGGCCCTTCCCTCAAGCCCCTCCCTGGAAACTCGGGGGCCTCGTTTTTATGGGGTTTCGAAAAACCCGACAAATAGAACGAAATTCAGGCGGCGTTTTCAACGCCTTTTTCGTCGAGCAGCTGCTTAAGTTCACCGGTTTCGTACATTTCCCGGATGATGTCGCAGCCGCCGACGAATTCGCCCTTCACGTAGAGCTGCGGGATCGTCGGCCAGTTCGTGTAGGCCTTGATGCCTTCACGGATGTCCATGTCGTCCAGGACGTTGACGCCCTTGAACTTCACGCCCATGACGCTGAGCGCCTGGACCACCGCGGCGGAGAATCCGCATTGCGGGAACATGGGCGTGCCCTTCATGAACAGGACCACGTCGTTGTCGTCCACTTCCTGTTTGATTTGGGCGAAAACCGGATTCTCGCTCATCTTTGCTTTCCTTGTCCTTGTGGGGGGCTTTGGCGGCCCGGCCAGTCTGCGCGTCGGCCTGAACGCCGGGGCTTAGTCCTGGGGGGCCGAGGTCTGCAGCGCCAAGGCGTGCAGTTCGTTCCCCATGCGCCCCTGAAGCGCCTGGTAGACCATTTGGTGTTGCTGGACCCGGGATTTGCCGCGAAAGGCCTCCGCCACGACGACCGCCAGATAATGGTCGCCGTCGCCACGCAGGTCTTCGATGGTCACGTCCGAGCCGGGAATTCCTTCCCGGATCAGGTTTTCGATGTCACCTGCGGCCATAGCCATGGCATATTCCCCAAGTTCAGCTGTTGTTGGAAGAAGATATGGCCCGCCGAGGGCCGAAGGTCAACCGTCCGTATGGCCTGTATTTTCCCGGAAACCGGCGCCCGGACCGATTACGGCGCCGCCATATAGGTCGGCATCCAGGATTCGTGGATTTCCCGCAACTCGCCGAGGTCGAGGCTGGCCTGATTAACCAGGTCCAGCTTGTCGCCATTGCAGATACCCAGCATGGTTGCCGGCACGCCCAGGTCGCGGGCGGCGGTGGTCAGGCTGGTCATATGTTCCGTGGTGACGATGTAGCGGGCCTGATCTTCGCCGAACAGGAAGGGGATCAGGTCGATCCCTTCGGGCAGGGTGATCTCCGCCCCCATGTTGCCGGCCAGCGCCATTTCCGCCAAGGCGACCAGCAGGCCGCCGTCGGAAACGTCATGGCAGGCCTTGATCGCGCCGCTATGGATCAGAGAGCGCACGAGATCGCCATTCTTGTGTTCCGCCGACAGGTTCACATGCGGCGCCGGGCCCTCTTCCCGGCCTTCGATTTCGCGCAGGTAAAGCGACTGGCCCAGGTGGCCCTTGGTCTCGCCGATCAGCACGATGGCGTCGAACTTATCGGTCAGCCCCATGCCGACGCGCTTGTCGGCGTCGCTCAACAGGCCGACGCCGCCGATGGTCGGGGTCGGCGGGATGCCCTTGCCGTTGGTTTCGTTGTAGAGCGACACGTTGCCCGAGACGACGGGGAAATCCAGCGCGTAGCAGGCTTCGCGGATGCCGTCGATGCAGCCGACGAACTGGCCCATGATCTCGGGCCGTTCCGGATTGCCGAAATTCATGTTGTCGGTGATGGCGATGGGCCTGGCACCGACGGCGGTCAGGTTGCGCCAGGCCTCGGCGACGGCCTGACGGCCGCCTTCGACCGGATCGGCCTGGCAATAGCGCGGCGTGCAGTCGGAGGTGACGGCCAGTGCCTTCTTGGTGCCGTGCACCCGCACGACCCCGGCATCGCCGCCGGGCCGTCCGATGGTGTCGCCCATGACCATGTGGTCGTACTGTTCCCAGATCCAGCGTTTGGACGCCAGATGGGGGCAGCCCATCAGGGTCTTCAGCGCGTCCAGCGGTGCGACCTTTTTCTTCAGGTCGGCGGAGGTCACCTCGGCCTGTTTCGGAGTCGGTACCCAGGGCCGGTCGTATTCCGGGCTGGCGAGCGCCAGCGGATCGATCGGCAGGTCGGCGACGATCTCGCCCTTGTGGCGCAGGACCATATGGCCCGTGTCGGTCAGATGGCCGACCACGGCGAAGTCCAATTCCCATTTCTCGAAGATCTTGCGGGCGTCGTCCTCGCGGCCGGGTTTGAGGACCATCAGCATGCGTTCCTGGCTTTCCGAGAGCATCATCTCGTAGGCCGTCATGCCTTCCTCGCGCTGTGGAACATGGTCGAGGTCCAATTCGACCCCGGTGCCGCCCTTGGACGCCATTTCGAAGCTGGAGGACGTCAAACCGGCTGCCCCCATGTCCTGAATGGCGACGATCATGTCCGTCGCCATCAGTTCCATGCAGGCTTCGATCAACAGTTTTTCCGTGAACGGGTCGCCGACCTGCACCGTCGGGCGCTTTTCTTCCGAATCGTCCGTGAATTCGGCGGACGCCATTGTCGCCCCATGGATGCCGTCGCGGCCGGTCTTCGATCCCACGTAGACGATGGGATTGCCGACGCCGGTCGCCGCCGAATAGAAAATCTTGTCCTGATCGGCGACGCCCACGGTCATCGCGTTGACCAGGATGTTGCCGTTGTATCCTTCGTGGAATTCGCATTCGCCGCCGACCGTCGGGACGCCGACGCAGTTGCCGTAACCGCCGACGCCGGCGACCACGCCGCTGACCAGATGGCGGGTCTTGGGGTGATCGGGGCTGCCGAAGCGCAGCGCGTTCAGGTTGGCCACCGGGCGCGCCCCCATGGTGAAGACGTCGCGCAGGATGCCGCCGACGCCGGTCGCCGCCCCCTGATAGGGTTCGATGAAGCTCGGGTGGTTGTGGCTTTCCATCTTGAACACGGCGGCCTGGCCGTCGTCGATGTCGATCACGCCCGCGTTTTCGCCGGGGCCGCAGATCACGCGCTTGCCTTCGGTCGGCAGGGTCTTCAGCCATTTCTTCGACGATTTGTAGGAGCAATGCTCCGACCACATGACGGAAAAGATGCCCAGTTCCGTCAGGTTCGGCGCGCGGCCCAGGATTTCCAGCACCTTTTCGTATTCGTCGGGGCTGAGGCCATGTTCGGCGACGATCTCAGGTGTGATTTCCGGGGATTTCGCGGCGGGATTTTCGGGTGCGTCCATGGGGCCACTTCTTAGCATTTCCGGGGCGTTTGGCAACGTTTTATCGGCGTTTTTGCCGGTCGTGGACAGGGAAACGGCCCCTTAGGTACCGCCGGTCAGTGCCAGGGGCGTTTGACCCCGCCGCGGCCGGGGCGCCGCAACCTGATTTTCGGCGCGCGGCGGCCTTCGGTCGGGGTATCGTCGCTGCCGCCGTTCGTATCGTCGTCATCCTTGCGGCCCCAAGGGGCAGCGGGCCGGCCGCCCGGCTGGCGGGCGTGCCCAGGGCGCGGGCGATGAGGGGCACCTTGTCCCCGGCCGCCGACGCCGTTGAACAGCGGCACGTCCTTGTGCTTGAAGAACGGCACCAGGACCATGCCCGCGACGGCCCCGCCGACATGGGCCCAAAAGGCGACGCCGCCGCCGGTTCCCGGGTCCATCGCGCCGTTGACGACCTGCAGCCCGATCCAGAAGGCCAAGGCGATCCAGGCCGGGATCGGCACGATCTTCACGAAGACGAATATCCAGATCAGGACGTTGATGTAGGCCTTGGGATGCAACAGCAGGTAGGCCCCGATGACGCCCGAGATCGCGCCCGACGCGCCGACCAGCGGCACCGTCGACGAGGTATCGATCAGCATATGGGCCATCACCGCCGCCAGGCCGCAGAGCAGATAGAAGATCAGGAACTTCAAATGGCCCATGGCGTCCTCGACGTTATCGCCGAGAATCCATAGGTACAGCATGTTGCCGATCAGGTGCATCGGGCCGCCGTGCATGAACATCGACGTCAGCAAGGTCGCCTCGGCCGGGACCCAGAGCAGCTCCGGCGGCAGTTGCCGTTCGCCGAAAACCACGGCCGGAATGGTGCCCAGCGCAAAGACCGCTTCCTGCGCCCTTTGGGGATCGAGCGATGCCTGCCATAGGTACACGATGGCGCAGACCGCGATGATCCCGACCGTCACGTATTGAAAAGGAATGCGGTTCCGGGGATTGGAATCGTACAGCGGCAGAAGCATGGGGCGGGTCTCGCAGGGGCCGGTCAGGCAGTGTCTATGTAATGAGATGCGCCGTCATCGGCACGGGCCGCCGTCGGAACGTATCTTTTCTACTCGGCGATTATGGCGGAAGGCAGGCGGAGGAGCCAGGGGCGGGCCCGCGACCCGAGAGGCAAATTGTTTTCGTACCGATTCCTGTTGTCCCGGGCGCGCTCAGGATTGTATACAATGTGCCGCACGATTCACGCGGCCCGCCGAAGCGCTTTGAAGGGCGCCTAAGGCCGAGAGGCCGCGAAAACTGGGAGAAACAAACCGATGCCCGACATTCTGCGCACCTCCGTGACCGATGCCTCGGCTTGGCGGCCCGCCGATTTTCCGAACCCGGACGCCTGGACCCTGACCCTCACCGCAGGCCAGATCACCGAAGTCGAAACGGCGCTGGCCACCATCAAGGCCAAGGGCGTGGATGGCCCCGGGTTTTCCCGCGACGAATTTCCACTGCCCGGCCTGGGTCCGGTGCTCGACGAGGTCTATGACGAAATCCAGTACGGTCGGGGCTTCCAGGTCATTCGCGGCCTGACGCCGGACCGTTATGCGCTGGACGATCTGAAAATGATGCTCTGGGGCCTGGGCCAGTATCTCGGCACCGGCATCATCCAGAACAAGCAGGGCGAGTTGATCGGCTCGGTCATGGATCACGGCGAAGCGGCCAAGGGCACCGACCCCTATCTCTCCGGCGTGCGGTTCTATCGCACGTCCCTGGACCTGCCGCCCCATACGGACAGCTGCGACGTGGTCGGCCTGATGTGCGTGCGCCGGGCCAAGACGGGCGGCGAAAGCTCCGTCGTCTCGGCGACGGCGATGTACAATGAAATCCTCAAGACGCGGCCCGATCTGATCGATCCGCTTTGTGATGGGTTCCACGTCGATATTTCGGCCAAGACCGGCAACATGACCGATATCACGACCCAGCGCGTGCCCGTCTTCGCCTATCACGAAGGCCTGATTTCCTGCCGCTATAACAAGCGTCAGCTGGAACTGGGCGCCGAGAAGGCCGGGCATCCGTTGACGCCCAAGCAGCAGGAAGCCATCGACTATTTCCGCGACCTGTCCCTGCGCCCGGACATGAAACTGGTGATGGATCTGCAGCCCGGCGATTTCCAGATTCTCAACAACCGGACGACCCTGCATGCGCGCGAAGAATTCCACGATCACGAAGAAGCCGACCGCAAGCGGCTATTGCTGCGGATCTGGATGGTCACGCCGGAAGGCCGCCCGGTGGCGCCGGAAATGCTCAATCTGTTGAATACCGGCCCGCGCGGCGGCGTCGCCGCGACCGGTTGATCCGGCGGAATACAAGGATACCGAGATGAAGGACGGCGTGACCGCCTCGGCGACCCGGGGTGCGACGGCAATTCTGGCGGAGTTCGCCGCCGGGCTGGAATTCGACGACCTGCCGAAAGAGGTTGTCGACCACTTGAAGATGGCGGCACTCGACGGGCTCGGCTGCTGCCTCAATGGCGCTACTCTGCCGTGGACCCAGATGCTCGCCGAACTGGTCGATCACGACGGCGGCACGCCCGAGGCGTCTTTGATCGGCATGCTGCGCATGGTGCCGGTGGCCAACGCGGTGCTGGTCAATTCCACGGCGGGCCATGCCTTTGAAATGGACGATATCCATAAGGACGCCATCACCCACCCCAATTCCATCGCGGTGCCGGTGGCCTTGAACGTCGGCGAACGCCTGATGGGCACCCACCACAAATGCGTGTCGGGTGCTCAGGTCCTGACGGCCATGGCCGCCGGGTACGAGGTCGCCTGCCGCGTGGGGGCTGCCGCCGGGACGGACCTGCTGCTGCGGGGTTTCCATCCCCAGGGCACGGTCGGCCCGTTGGTCGCCGCCGCCACGGCGGGCCGCATGCTGGACCTGGACGCGGGCCAGATGGCCCATGCGCTCGGCATCGCCGGGTCGCTGGGTGCGGGGCTGATGGCGGCCCAGGAAGGGGCCATGGTCAAACGCCTGCATTCGGGGCGCGCGGCCGAAGCCGGCGTGCGCGCCGCCGACCTGGCGGCCAAGGGCTTCACCGGCATCTCCGACATGGTCGAGGCCGAATACGGCGGCTTCCTGACGGCCTTGGCGGGGACCGACGAAAACCTCGCCCGCGCGACACGCGGCCTGATGCCCGGCGACGATATGGTCTGGGAAATTCTCGAGACCGGCTACAAACCGCACGCCATGGTCACCAGCATTCATTGCGCGTTGGACGCCTTGAAGGCGATCATCGACGACAACGGCCTCAAGGCCGGCAACATCGCCGCCATCAAGGCCCACGTCAGCAAGCCGACTTACGTTCATTGCGCCTGGCCCTATAAGGCACAGGGTATCACGGCGGCACAGATGAACATCTATTACGGCCTGGCGATGATCGCCCTGGACGGCGAAACCTTCACGCCCCAGTTCACCGAAGACCGCATCAAGGACCCGGCTGTTCTGTCCTATATTGAACGCATCTCCGCCGAAATCGACCCTGCCATCGAAGCCGAGGGCCCGACGTCCCGCCACAAGGCGCGGATCACCGTCGAGACGACCGACAGCCGGACCCTGGAGCATACGGAAAGCGTGCGCCGCGGCAGCCCGGAAAACCCGGTCTCGGAAGCGGACCTTTTGCGCAAGTTCGATGCCCTGGCCGGGCCGGTCCTGGGCGATGAGAAAGTCGCGAAGGTGAAGGACTTTGTCGCCAATTTGGACAAGGCCGAGGACTTCCGGCCCCTGATGTGCCTGCTGACCGCCTGACCGCCTGACCGCCTGACCACGTGATCGCCTGCGCCCCGGCCATGGCGGGCCGGGCCGATTTGATGTACCATCTTCGGCCTGTGCATGAGGGATGACCTGAAACAATGGGAGCCCAGGCCATGACCGAAGACCGTCGCGCCGCACGGCGTTTCGATATCAGCGAATTGATTTTCGTTTCCAACGACCGGGAAACCCGGGCCGGGTTGTTGCGCGATGTCTCGCGCCAGGGGGCACAGGTCGAATTCTCCGACCCCCTGGGTCGCGTGCAGCATGGCTTCGTTGCCGGTGACGCGGTCGATTTGATGATCGACGAGCTGGGTGAAATTCCCGCGACGGTCCAACGACTCACGGACAAGGGCGTCGCCGTCGAGTTTCGTATCGACGATCAGGAACAGGAAATGCTGCGGGCGGAAATCCAGTCGGTGTTCGACGCCTCGGGGCCGGTCGCGCCCTGACGGGCTCAGCCCTTGACCACCATCCAGTAGAGATTGAGGAACGGCAGCGCCGTTGCGACGGCGCCGAACAGGTTCCAGCGCCGCGCCAGTTTCCAATACGCATCGGGAATGTCGCTGCCTGCGGCAAACCCGCGGGCCAGGCGCATTTGCGCGATTTGGGTCGGCACCAGGACGGCGATCCAGACGATGCCGGAGGCGATGAACAATCCGATCCCCCAGCGCAGCCAATAGGCATCCAGGATATCCCCGCCGATTTGGCTCACCATGGCCAGACCCGACCCGCCGATTAACGCAGCCCCCAGGGACGTGAACAGACCGTCGGTAACAATGACCTGGCGCTGGGCATGGGCGATCACCGCCGGATTGCGGGTCCGGTCGGCGGCGATTTTCCACCAGGCGGTGACCAGGATATTGCCGAGGAACAGGATCACGCCCAACAGATGCAGAAGTTTCAAGGTTTCCAGGGACATTTTCGTATCGCCGTCATGATTTTCAGGGGGCGGTGGGCAAGGGGGCTCAGTCGCGCCAGAAATCCCGGTCCAGGGTGACCAGCAGGGCCAGAACCTCCAGCCGTCCCGCCAGCATGGCCAGCACCAGAATCCATTTCGCGGCGTCGGGCAGGGGCTGGAAATTGCCCGCCGGGCCGATGATCGGGCCCAGGCCCGGGCCGACGTTCGTGATCGCCGTCACCGTTGCGGAATAGGCGGTCAGGATATCCAGTTCCAGGAACGACAGCGCCACGGTGAAGACCGCGATGGTCGCGACGAACACCGCCAGGAAGGCGAGGATCGAATAGGGCACGTCGTCCGGCACGGGGGCGCCGTTATAGGACAGCTTGATCACCCGGTTGGGGCTGAACAGCCGTTTCACATGGGCCCGCACGACCATGTAGAGAATCTGGTGGCGGTAGATCTTGATCGCGCCCGAGGTCGATCCCGAACAGCCGCCGATGTACATCAGCGCCAGGAACACGCCGACCCCGCCGGGGCCCCAGGTCGTGTAATCGTCGGTCGCGAAGCCCGTGGTGGTGACCACCGAGGTCACGTTGAACGCCGTCAACGTCAGGGCGTCCATGAAGCCGATGCCACGTTCCCAGACCATCCAGGCCGCCAGGGTGACGCTGACGACGGCGAGAAGCCCGATGAAGCCCCGGACCTGCTGATCCGTGAACAACCCGCGCGGGGCGCCGCGCGCGGCCTTGACGTAGAGGTAGAAGGGGATCGCGCCGGCGGCCATGAAGACCGTCGCGATCCAATGCAGGGATTGTTCCTGGAAATAGCCGAACGACGCGTCGTGGGTCGAATAGCCGCCGGTCGACAGGGTTGCCATGGCATGGGTGACGGCGTCGAACAGGCGCATGCCGAAGGCATAGTAGAGCAGCGCGCAAAGCGCCGTCAGCGCCGTGTAGATCGCCATCAGGTAGATCACCATCTGGAACGCGTTGGCGCCAAACTTGTCGCCGGTGTCCGAGCTTTCGATTTTGAACAACTGCATCCCGCCGACCCGCAGCAGCGGCAGCATGAGGATCGCCATGGCGATGATCCCAATCCCGCCCAGCCATTGCAAAATCGCCCGCCACAGCAAAATGCCCGGCGGCAAATGGTCCAGGCCGGTCAGCACGGTCGACCCCGTCGTCGTGATGCCCGACATGCTTTCGAACACGGCGTCGGTCAGGCTGATGCCCAGACCGAGGAACGGGATTGCCGCGACGGCGGCCACGGTGACCCAGCCGAACACGGTCACCAAGAACGCCTGCCGTAAATTCAGGGTGATGCCTTCCTTGGGCCAGGCGGCGATCGCCGCGCCGAACCCGATGAACCCGGTGGTCAGGGCGGCTGCCGTGAACGGCTCCCAATCCTTGTCGTGATAGATGGCGTCGGTCAGCGCCGGAATGCAGAGCAGCACCGCCAGGAAACAGGCGAGCAGACCCAGAAGGTGAACGACCGGGCGGATGTTGAGCATCTCGGGCCTTTCCTTTCCGGGTCGGCGGAAGCCGCCGCCGGGGATCGGCGGGGCGCCGGGCCGAAACCTAGTGCAGGGCGGCGACCAGGCCGTCGAACATGGGCTTGCCGTCGATGCCGCCCAAGGCGGCTTCGGCCAGGCGTTCCGGGTGCGGCATCATGCCCAGCACGTTGCCAGCTTCGTTGACGATGCCCGCGATGTTGCGGCGGCTGCCGTTCGGATTGGCGGCGTCGGAGGCGGCACCCGCGTCGTCGCAATAGCGGAACGCCACGCGGCCTTCGCCTTCCAGGCGGTCCAGCGTGTCGTCGTCGGCGAAATAGTTGCCGTCGTGATGGGCGACGGGGATGCGGATGACCTGATCGGCGGAATAGTCGCGGGTGAACGGCGTTTCGGTGTTTTCGACCTTCAGCGTCACGTCGCGGCAGACGAATTTCAGCCCCGCGTTCCGCATCAGGGCACCGGGCAGCAATCCGGCTTCGGTCAAAACCTGAAACCCGTTGCACACGCCCAGGACGGGCACGCCTTTGTTGGCGCGTTCGACCACCGTGCGCATGACCGGCGAATTCGCCGCCATGGCACCGGAGCGCAGATAATCGCCGTAGGAAAACCCGCCCGGCACGGCGATCAGATCGACCTCGGGCAGTTCGGCGTCGCGGTGCCAATGCATCAGGACATCGCCGCCCCCCTCTTCAACACCCAGGGCGGCTTCCAGCGCGACTTTCATGTCGCGGTCGCAGTTGGATCCTGGGAAAACGATGACGGCGGCTTTGATATTGGTCGGCATGGCTCGGGCTCAGCCTTCGGCGATATCCACGGAATAATTCTCGATCACTGTATTGGCCAGCAGCTTTTCGCACATGGCTTCTACGGCCTGCTTGGCCTTGTCGGCGTCGCTTTCGTCCAAGTCCAGTTCGATGTACTTACCCTGGCGCACGTCGTTGACGCCGCCGAAGCCGAGACCGGCCAGCGAATGCTGCACGGCCTTGCCTTGCGGGTCGAGAACGCCGGATTTCAGGGTGACGTGAACTTTGGCTTTCATCTTACTGGATCGACTCCGGTTCCTTCAGGTCGACGGGGCCCGATTCCGGTAGGATGCCCAGGCGCCGCGCGACCTCTTGATAGGCCTCGGCGACGTTGCCCAGATCGCGGCGGAAGCGGTCCTTGTCCATCTTCTCGTTGGTCTTGACGTCCCACAGGCGCATGCTGTCGGGGCTGATTTCGTCGGCCAGGACGATGCGCATCTGCTGATCGTTGTCCCACAGGCGGCCGAATTCCAGTTTGAAATCGACCAGTTTCAGGCCGATGCCCCTGAACAGGCCCGAGAGATAGTCGTTGATCCGCAGACTCAGCGCCATGATCTCGTCCAGGTCCTGCGGCGTCGCCCAGCCGAAGGCGGTGACGTGTTCCTCGGCGATCAGGGGATCGCCCAGTTCATCGGACTTGTAGCAATATTCGATGATCGACCGCGGCAGGGCCGTGCCTTCCTCCATGCCGAAGCGTTTGGAGAAGGTGCCGGCGGCGACGTTGCGCACGATGATCTCGACCGGAATGATCTCGACCTCGCGGACCAGCTGTTCGCGCATGTTGAGCCGGCGCACGAAGTGAGTCGGAACCCCCATCTCGCCCAGCCGCAGCATGAGAAATTCGGAAATCCGGTTGTTCAGCACCCCCTTGCCGGTGATGGTGCCTTTTTTCTGGTTGTTGAAGGCCGTGGCGTCGTCCTTGAAATATTGGACGATCGTGCCGGGTTCCGGTCCTTCGAAAAGCACCTTCGCCTTGCCTTCGTAAATCTGTCTGCGTCTTGCCATGATGGGGCCCTCGCGAGCGTCCCCGGGCGATTGCAACGCCGGGGGCGGGGATTAAAGGCACCATATAGCAGCGTCCGCGGGCTTCCTCAACTGAATAGGCGGGGGATTGCGGGGACGATATCAAATTGCCTGGAAACCACCCGGCCGGGGCCGCCCGGCGCAGAACAGCCATTGCGGTTTCATCTCCGGCTGGTGGGGGCGGGGCAGGGCAATCAGGCTGGAGGACACGGTCTCGAAGCCGAAATCCGTGGAAAAAGCCATGGAGTCGCGTTCTTCGCCAGGTTGGCGGTCCTTGTAGTCGCTGACCAGGTCGACCCAGGCGGACCAGCCCTCGGCCCCCTTGGCCGGGTCGGGCACATCGGCGGCCTGGAACAGGGGGCGGTAGCGCGCGATCCGGGGCGAGGCGGGGTCGTTCAGGTCATGCGCGGTGATGACGGAAACGCCTTCGGGCAGGGGTTCGACCCGGACGACGCCGCGTTCCCCGTCGCCGGCGATCCAATAGGCGTCGGCGGCGTCGGCGACGATCAGGTTGAACGACCGGTAGGCGGACCCGTCCAGATGGCTCAGCGCTTCGGCGGCTTCGCGGGCTTCGGCGTGGTCCAGGGTATCCAGCGGCAATTCGCCGCGCGACCGTTTGCCGGCCTGGGGGCCCAAGGATCCCTGGCGGTTGAGCACGCCCGCGACCAGACGGTCGTCGTTCATGCCGAGCCAGGAGCCCCCCGCTTCACGGTCCAGACCGGCGGTGACGTGCGGGCGGTCCGGCCAATGGCGGCCCGGCGCGTCCCAAGCGCGGCCCGCCATTTCGTCGCGGTTGGCGGCGATGATCAGGGGCCAATCGTGGCCCGGGCGGCGAAGAATGACGAGAGTGCACATGATCGTTACATAGAGCCTGTAGCCTGATTAGGCCAGAACGCTGCTGCGGATGTTGCGATTGCGCGCCAACCAAAGTAAATAAGCGCTACGAAAACAACCGACACCACCTCATTTACGGGAGCCGCCGATATGTCCGACGCTTTCAAGGACCGCGAAAAGGGATACGAAGCCAAATTCCAGTTGGACGAAGAGCTGCGGTTCAAGGCCGAATCCCGCCGGAATAAGCTGCTCGGCCTGTGGCTCGCCGAGGCTTTCGGGCTGAAGGGCTCCGACGCCGACGCTTATGCCAAGGAAGTCGTGCTCGCCGATCTGGACGAGCCGGGCGTCGAGGACGTGGTCCGCAAGGTCATGGCCGATATCGAAGCCCGTGGCCTGCAGATCTCCGAAGACGACATCCGCCGCAAGCTGGAAGATCTGCTGCACACGGCGGCGGAACAGCTTCAGAGCGAATAAACCGCCGCTTTCGGTTTTTTCCTTAAAAACTCAGTCCTTGCCGCCGCCCAGATGGGCGCGGATCAACGCCGTATCGACCTCGGGACGCGACGGCAGGTTCAGGCTGCTTGAATGGCCGTAGCATCTGATCTGCCCGGCCGTATCGGTTTCGACGAACCCGGCGGATACGGCCTTGAGCGGGCGCAGTTCGCCCGCGACCCAGCTATGGGTGAAGGAATGGGGGAACAGGACCGGGGCTTCCGCGCCGCCGCTCGCGGCGAACACGATGTATTTCATGGGACGGTCGGCGAAATCCGGCATCCCTGATCGCCCCGCAGCCTATTCCGAAAACACGCGCCGAAAGACGGTCTCGACCTGCGCCGCGTGGTAGTCGAGGGACGAAACCTCGAACAAGGCTTCCAGTTCCTCGGGCTTGAGGTGCTTCTTCACCTCGGCGTCCTTCTCCAGGAAGAACATCAGCCGGTTGTCGTAGGACTGGGCCTCTTCGTCCTCGGCGTCCAGGTGTGCCGGCTTGTCCGGGTCGTCCGGGTCGATGCCGAAGCTTTTCCAGACCCGCATGGCGGCGCGTTGGACGATCTTGTAGGCGTCCTCGCGGCTGACACCCTTCTGCGTCAGGAACAACAAGACCCGCTGGGCATCGTGGATGCCGCCGAATTTGTCGATGTGTTCCTTCATGTTGGCCGGATAGATGACCAGTTTTTCGACCACGCCGGCCAGGCGGGCGAGCGCAAAGTCGAGTGTCACCGTGGCGTCCGGGCCGATCATCCGTTCGACGGAGGAATGGGAAATGTCACGTTCGTGCCAAAGGGCGACGTTCTCCAGCGCGGGCACGACGGCCATGCGGACCAGACGCGCCAGACCCGTCAGGTTCTCCGTCAGGATCGGGTTGCGTTTGTGCGGCATGGCGGAGGAGCCTTTTTGCCCCGGCGCGAAATATTCCTGGGCTTCGCGGACTTCCGTGCGCTGCATATGGCGGATTTCCGTCGCCAGGTTCTCCATCGAGGCGGCGACCACGCCCAGCGTCGCGAAGAACATGGCGTGGCGGTCACGCGGGATGACCTGGGTCGATATCGGCTCCGGGCTCAGGCCCATCTTGTCGGCGACGTATTCTTCGACGAAGGGGTCGATATTGGCGAAGGTGCCGACCGCGCCGGAGATCGCGCAGGTCGCGATTTCGTCCCGCGCGTTTTCCAGGCGCCAGCGCGCGCGCTGGAACTCGGCATAGAACCGGGCGAGCTTCAGGCCCACCGTCGTCGGCTCGGCATGGATGCCGTGGCTGCGGCCCATCACGGGCGTCAGTTTGTGTTCCATGGCGCGGGTCTTCAGCGCCGCCAGCACCCGGTCGATATCGTCCAGCAGGATCGTCGCCGCCTGCTTCAACTGCACGGCCAGGCAGGTGTCCAGCACGTCCGACGACGTCATGCCCTGGTGGACGAAGCGCGCGTCGTCGCCGACCTGTTCCGCCAGCTCCGTGGTGAAGGCGATGACGTCGTGTTTGGTTTCGCGCTCGATCTCGTCGATCCGGTCGATCCGCGCGCCGTCATAGGGGATGTTGCCCTTGGCCCAGACGGTCTCGGCGGCTTCTTTCGGGATCACGCCCAATTGGGCCTGCGCGTCGCAGGCATGGGCCTCGATCTCGAACCAGATGCGGAACTTGTTGGCGGGCTCCCAGATGGCGGCCATCTGGGGGCGGGAATAGCGCGGGATCATGGAAACTCCGTTTCTGGCGGGGATTATAGACGGCGCGGCGTCCGGGACAAGGTGACATGCCAAACTGTCACGCGTTTGAAAAGCCCCGCTGTTCGTTTTCCACCGAAAAAGCGACACGGACCGGCTATTATCCCGCCATGGACGACGCCCACAGGCCCACGAACCCGATTGCCGTGCCCCTGGTCGACACCGGACCGGCGGGCGGTGCCGGCATCGCGGTGATTCAACGCGACCGGCTGGAGGCATTGTTCAGCGCCGGGCGCGATCATTATGGGCCCCTGTTTCTGAATATCGGCGATCGCCTGACGCGAAGATGGCTGGATGCCTGCCCGACGCCCTACCGGGCGGATTTGGACGCCTGCGCCGCGCTTCATGCCGGCGCCGGGGTCTATATGCTGAACCTTTCCTACGAATGGTCCTGCACCACGGCGGTCGGCGTGCCGCCGTCGGGCCGGGGCAACCGCATACTGCGCACCCTCGATTGGCCCCTCGACGGGTTGGGCCGCAACGTCGTCGTCGCGCGCATGGCGGGCAACGCAGGGGACTGGTTCAACGTCACCTGGCCGGGTTTCGTCGGCGCTGTCACGGGCATGGCGCCGGGTCGGTTCTCGGCGGCGATCAATCAGCCGCCGATGAAAAAGGCGACGCCCAGCTGCTGGCTCGACTGGGCGGTCGAGCGGACGCGGGTCTGGCGGCGGCGGGCCTTGCCGGCAACGCATCTGTTGCGCCGGGTGTTCGAAACCTGCGCGACTTTCGACGCCGCCAAGGCGATGCTGCGCGACACGGCCATCGCCATGCCCGCGTTCTTTTCATTGTCGGGGACGGCGCCGGGCGAGGCTTGCATCATTGAGCGCACGGAAACCGAAGCCTTCATCCGGGACGGCAACGCGGCGATCGCCAATCATTGGGTCGCGGCACCCCTGCACGGCCGCACGCGCGGTCACGACAGCCCCGGCCGGTTCGCCTTGATGGAGGCACAGCGGGACGCCGTCGAAGACGGCTTCGATTGGGTCGTCCCGCCGATCCTCAACAAGACGACGCGCCTGGCCGTCACCGCCAATGCGGCAGCGGGGACACTTCAGGTGCGGGGCTACGAGACCGAGGGCGTCGCGACCCGCGATTTCGTTCTTTAAGCGTTGAGAATTCGCCCGGCTCAGGCGTCGACGGAGGCCTTGCCTTCGCCGCCCAGCAGGGTCGCCGCGCCGCCGATGACGAAGCCGACGACAGCACCCTCGGCCGCGAACCACCAGGGCGAGGCGAGGGGACTTCCGTAGCCGAACAGGTTGATCAGGATCGCTTCCATGAAGTCATAGGCGAAGAAGGTCAGCACGAAGTTCATCCATCCGCCGACCAGCGGCCCGCGTATCCACCAGGGCATGGGGATTTGCAGCACCGGATGCCAGGTCAGGACCCCGGCCAGGCCGATGATGCCGCCCAGCGTCGTGTACCACAGCAGGATGCCGATCCGGACCAGCCAGCCGACATCGGCCATGAAGTAAGGAAAGGTGACGAGGCCCGCCAGCCCGACCAGAAAGCCGAGCCCCTTGCCCACGGCGATGCGGGTCATCAGCGACGGTTGGTCCTGGAGCATGGCGTGCCTCTTCTGCCTTTTGCGGTATGCGTTACTTTGCGTAGGGGTGGAAGCCCGGCCGTTCCATGGTGAACACGGTTTCGGCGGTAACCTGGGAATAATCCTGATAGCCCATGCGTGAGATGGGGTGCAGCTTGCCGACGTCGATCTGGCCGTTCTCCATGATCAGGTCGTCGGCGATATGGACGCCCACGACCTCGCCGAACACGACCGTATAGGTGTCCGGGCCGGTGGTGTTCGGCAGTTCGACCGTCTGCACGACCTTGCATTCGAAATGAATCGGCGATTCGGCGACGCGCGGCGGTTTGACGATCGTCGACGGCAGCGGCGTCAGACCGGCCATCGACAGTTCGTCCACGTCGGGCGGCACGTCGGCGCAGGTTTCGTTCATCGCCTCGCGATTGTCCCAGGTCGTGAAGTTGTGCACGAACTCGCCGGTTTCCAGAACGTTGCGCAGGGAATCCTTCATCCCGTCGCTGCCTTCCGACCGGTTGTAACCGGCGGAAAACATGACCGTCGGCGGGTTATAGGCGACGCCGTTGAAGAAGCTGTAGGGCGCCAGGTTGACGTTCCCCTTGCCGTCAACGGACGTGATCCAGCCGATGGGCCGCGGAATGACCAGGCTGTTGAAGGGGTTCTTGGGAAGGCCGTGGCCGTCCTTGGGCTCGTAGAACATGGGGGTATCCTTGAAGCTTGGTGAATATGTGGGGCCGTCAAACGCGGCTTTTTCTATAGACGGCATACCACACCAGGCCCGCTGTCTGCAGCCCGGCGAGGATCAAAAACGCCCATTGATAGCCTTCCGGCGCGAAATGGCCGGGTGCCGGCTCCGGCCAAAGGGAAATAATCGCGCCGATGCCCCATTGCACGGCGAAGGCGCCGAAGAACACCATCAGGTTCAACCCCGATACCGCGCGGCCCGTCAGATTGCTGGGAAAGGCTTGCGAGAGCGCCGTATAGGGCAGGATGCCGAAGGTCCCGAACAGGCCGAAGGCGAACCACAGATAGGTCGTCCCCGGCAGGGTGTTCAGCCCGATCAGTGCCAGGGTCAGGGTGAACAGGGTCATGCCGACCATCCCGACGGTCATCGGTTGGATGCCGACCTTGCCCAGCCGGTCGGTCAGCGCCCCCATGGAAATGAAGCCGATCACCATGCAGGCGGCGATGCCCAGCAGGCCGTCGGCCATGGCGCCCTGATCCAGGCCTGCGACGTCGCGCAGCCAGGGCCCGGACCACAGGGACTGCACGCCCAGATACCCGCTCTGCACGACCACGGCGGTCGGCGCGATGCGGATGAAAACCGGATCGCGGAAGACTTGGCGGATGCCGTTCGCCAACTGGCCCCAGGTCTCCGTCGAGACGGCGCGGTCGCGTTTCGGCACCAGGATCATCAGAAGGATGGAGGCCAACACGGTCAGCCCGGCCAAAAGGAAGAACACGCCGCGCCAGTCGGTGAAGCCGAGCGCCATTTCCACCGGTTTGGTCGCGACCAGTGCGCCCATTCCGCCGGTCGCCATGTGGAACCCGGTGATCAGCGGCAGTCGATCGTTGGGAATCCAGTGGGCATAGGCCTTGAGCGCCGCCATCAGGCAGGCCGAGGTGCCGAACCCGATCATTGCCCGCCCGGCGATCAGGCCCGGCGTGTCGCCGGCGAGGCCGAACACCAGCGCCCCCGCCGCCGCGATCAGCAACAGGCAAGCCTCGGTCTTGCGCGGACCGTAGCGGTCGAGAAGAATGCCGAGCGGCAATTGGAAGGCCGCGAAGGCAAAGAAGTTGGCGCTGGTCAGCAGCCCCAGATCGGCGGCCGTCAATCCCAGGTCGGAAATCAGGTTGGGTGCGATGACGGCATTCACCACCCTGAACAGGTAGCTCAGGAAATAGGCGAAGCCGAAGGGCAGAAAGACCTGAAAGACGATCATGGTCGGCCTATATTAAGGGACGAAAAAACCACCGGCGGGTGGCGAGGGGCGACGACCTTGGGCCATCCGGCCCACATAAGCAAGCGCCCGGCGCGGCGACCGGAACGGGAAACATACAGGGATAGGTTCATGGGCCCAGGCGGCGGCTTCCCCCACGGCGATTGGGAACGCGACATCCAGGGAATCAGTGACTGGCTGGTGACGGAAGCGCTCGGCCGGGTGCAGGTGCGCCCTTTGCTGGCCGGGTTTTGCGATTCTCTAAACGCGGCGGGCTTGCCCATCGTGCGCGCCATTTCGGCGCTCAGCACCCTGCACCCCATGTATGTCGCGCATACCTATACATATGTCCGCGGCCAGGGAAATGTGACCTCGGACATCCCCCACGGCGCCCATAACACGGATGCCTGGCAGCGCAGCCCGTTGAAGCCGATGTTCGACAACGACATGACGGAATGTCGTTACGATTTGACCGACCCGAAGCAGGTGGCGCCTTATCCCCTGTTGGCGGAGGCGCAAGGTCTGGGAGGGACGGACTACCTCGGCATCCTGACGCCGTTTCAGTCGGATGAGGAACTGCCCGACGGCGTGCAGCATCTGGACGGGCTGATGACGTCCTGGGTGACCGACCGCGAGGGCGGGTTCTCGGCCAAGCATCTGCGGGCCCTGCGGCGTTTGGTGCCGCGTCTGGCCTTGGCGGCCAAGATGGCCAAGCGTGAGGAAACGGCGCTCAACATCGTCACCGCCTACATGGGGCGCGACGCCGGCTGCCGCGTGCTCAGCGGTCAGATCAAGCTGGGCGACGGCGAGGTCATTCCCTCGGTGATCTGGTATTCGGACATGCG
This sequence comes from uncultured Rhodospirillaceae bacterium, assembly GCA_913030825.1. Lineage (GTDB taxonomy): Bacteria > Pseudomonadota > Alphaproteobacteria > Rhodospirillales > Casp-alpha2 > UBA1479. The sequence continues at coordinate 269,481 of CAJWCU010000001.1, forward strand.
CAATTCGACGGAATTGTGCGAAGTGCTGGATCACGCCGATTACCTGGCGGCGCTGAACCAGTATTTCGCCTGTTCCGCCGGTGCGGTGATGGAGGTCGGCGGCGAGGTCCTGCGTTTCGTCGGCGATGCGGTCCTTGCCATCTTTCCCATCGGCGACGGCGGATACAGCCCCGAGGAAGCCTGCGCCAAGGCGTTGGAAGCGGCCTGGCGGGCCGAGACCAAGCTGGTCGAGACCAACGCCCTGCGCCACGATGGCGGCTTGATGGAATTGGATTTCGGGCTCGGCCTGCACGTCGGCGAGGTCATGTACGGCAATATCGGCGTGCCCGCGCGGGTCGAATTCTCGGTCACCGGTCCGGCCGCCAACGAGGTCGCGCGCCTGGAGGGGCTGACAAAGGAAACCGGCCATCGCGTCGTCGTTTCGTCACGATTTTCGGACAATTTAGACCTGCCCTGGCGGTCGCTCGGCATGTACCGGCTGCGCGGCGTGGCCGAGGAACAAGAAGTGTTTGCGCCCCCTTCGGCGCACTGATAAAGCAGGCCCGGGAGAGCGGACACTGGCTACGATCAAAAACGGCAATGGGACGGGGCTCTGGCAGGGCGCCTTGCGCTTCCTGCGCTACAAGCTGCTGGTCCCCATGAAGCGCAGCCCCCACCCGCCCGAGTACACGGCGCGCGGCGTCGCCTGGGGCGTGTTCTGGGGTATGACGCCGCTGGTCGGCGTTCAGATGCCCGTCGTCACCGCCCATTGGCTTTTGTTCCGCCTGCACCCCCGGACCAATTTCCATTTGCTGCAGGGGCTTGCCTGGGTGTGGATTTCCAACGTCTTCACCATGGTCCCGATGTATTACAGCTTCTACGTCACCGGGCAGGTGATGTTGGGGCGGCTGCATCATGTCTCGGGCTACGATACCTTTGCCAAGCTGTTCACCTTTTCCGCCTGGCAGCGGGATTCGTTTTGGGAAACGATCACCCAATATTTCGCCTATGTCTGGGAACAGTTCGGCCTGCCGCTGGCCGTCGGCTGGTTGCCTTGGGCCTTGGTTTCCGGATGGATCGGCTACAAGGTCTCACTGCGGATCATCCGCGAGCGGCGCCAACGCATTCTGAAAAAGCGTCTGCGCCGGGCGATGCTGGAAGAGGCCGGCGGAACCGGCGCCTGACCCGGCCCGGGCTGGGGTGCGTTCTCAGTTATGGGGGTCCAGATCCTCGGCTGCCGGTTGGCGTTCGGACACGGCGGCTTCGATCTTGGCCCGGAAATCCGGGTCGTCCTCGGTCAAGGTATCGAAGTCCTCGCGTGCCAGGCGTAGCAACCGGCAATCGGTCAGGCAGCGCACACGGGCCAGGCGCGGCGTGTTGCGGTAGAGCGCGCCTTCGCCGAAGAAATCGCCGCTGCCCAATTCAAATGGATGGTGCGGGAACTCGACCCGCAGGGTGCCGCTCAGGATGAAATAGACGGCATCGGCGGGATCGCCCTTGGCGAAAACGAGGCTGCCCGCGCGCATGCGTCTGGATTGCAGAACACGGATGATCCGTTCGATCTCGATCGGCCCCAGGTGGGAAAACGCCGGCACGTTGGACACCATGCCGAAGGAAATGACGAAATCGCGCTGGTGGATGTCGCGGGAAAAGGCCGAGGCGACGATACCGATGGGGATCGCGAACATGCCCAGGCCGAAAATCATCATCGCCCCACCCAAAATCTTGCCCAGCGGCGTGACCGGCACGACGTCGCCGTAACCGACGGTGGTCAACGTCGCCAATCCCCACCACATGGCGTCGGGGATGGAGCCGAACTTGTCGGGCTGCACCGGGTGTTCCAGGTGATAGACCAGGGTCGAGCAAAGCACCAACAGGCCCATCATGACGATCAGCGCGGCGCCCAGCGCCCGGCGTTCCTCCGAGAGCACCCGCATCAGCGTGTGCAGTCCCGGCGAATAACGCGCCAGTTTGAGCATTCGAAGCAGCCGAAAGATCCGAAGGACGCGCAAGTCCGCCGCCGGCATGATCAGCGATAGGTAAAACGGCGCGATGGCCAGCAGGTCGATCACCATGTAGGGGCCCATGGCGAAACGCAGCCGCCCCAATACCGCGCCGTGGCGCGCCACCGGCGCGTGTTCGACCGCGACCCATAGGCGGGCCAGATATTCGATCGTGAACAGAGCGACGGAAATTCGGTCGAACAGATGAAACGCCCGGCCGTATTCGGCGTCCAGCGACGGCACGGTTTCCAGGATCACCGATAGGATGTTGGCGACGATCATGACCACCATGAAGGTGTCGAAGACACGGGTGCCGCGATGATCGGGGTGGCTCGCCTCGATCAGATAATAAATCCGCCGTCTGAAGGATTTCGTCGCCACGCCGTGTTTCCCCTGTCGGTTTCTTGCGGGTCGATCTTATCCCGCGTCCCGCGTATGTGGCTTGATCCGCGTCAAAGCACAGACGCGGGACCGCTACAGATACCCCAAATCGCGGAATGACGTATGGCCCGACTTGGCCATGATCAGATGATCGTGCAGCAGGATGCCCATGCTTTTCGCCGCGTCGGCGACCTGCTGGGTCATGTCGATGTCGGCCTGCGACGGGGTCGGGTCGCCGGACGGATGGTTGTGCACCATGATCAGCGCCGCCGCCCCCAGCTCCAGCGCCCGTTTGACGACTTCGCGCGGATAGAGCGGTGTATGGTCGATGGTGCCGCGCCATTGCACCTCGTCGGAAATCAAAACGTTCTTGCGGTTCAGGAACAGGACGCGGAAATGTTCCGTCGTTTCGCGGCTCATGGCCGTGCGGCAATAGCGCACCAGTTTGTCCCAATTGCCCAGCACCGGGGCCTGGGCCACCTCGTCGCGGGCCATCCGTTCGGCCGCCGCCGCGACGGTCTTGAGCGCCACGACCACGGCTTCGCCCGCACCCGGCACGCCGCGGATCAGGGCCGGTTCCGCCGAAACGACCCCGGCGAAAGAGCCGAACCGCGCCAACAGGTCCTTGGCCAGCGGCTTGACGTCGCGCCGGGGCAGGGCCTGGAACAGCAGCAATTCGAGAAGTTCGTAATCGGGAAGCTGATCGCCGCCGGTCTTAAGAAAGCGTTCCTTGAGGCGCTGGCGGTGCCCGGCGAAATGCGGCTTCGCCGGGGCGTCGTCCTTGCCCGCACCGTCGCCGTCGCTCGCCATCGGGCCGCTCCGGCTCAGACTTTGTAAGGCGGCCGGTCCAGGCCCTTGGGTGACAGGGTGAAGACCTCGAAGCCGTCCTTGGTGACGCCGATGGAATGTTCGAACTGGGCCGAAAGGCTGCGGTCCTTGGTCACCGCCGTCCAGCCGTCGGCCAGGATCTTCACGTCGAAGCGTCCGGCGTTGATCATCGGCTCGATGGTGAAGAACATGCCTTCGTGCAGGGTGTCGCCGTCGCCGGCGCGGCCGAAGTGCATGACGTTCGGTGCGTCGTGGAACACCTTTCCCAGGCCATGGCCGCAGAAATCGCGGACCACGGAATACCGCCGTGCCTCGGCATAGGCCTGAATGGCGTGGCCGATGTCGCCCAGCTTGGCGCCCGGGCGGACCAGGTTGATGCCTTCCCACATGGCTTCGAAGGTCACGTCGACCAGTTTTTCGGCCTTCACCTTGGGCTTGCCGACGTGGAACATGCGCGAGGTGTCGCCGTGCCAGCCGTCGACGATCACGGTGATGTCGATGTTGATGGCGTCGCCGTCTTCCAACACCTTGGGCCCGGGAATGCCGTGGCAGACCACGTGGTTGACCGAGGTGCAGATGGATTTCGGAAAGCCCCGGTAATTCAACGGCGCCGGGATGGCGTCATGGTCCAGAATGTACTGGTGGCAAATCTGATCCAGGCGTTCGGTCGTCACGCCCGGCTGCACATGCGGGGTGATCATGTCGAGCACCTCCGCCGCCAGGCGGCCGGCCTTGCGCATGCCGTCGAACCCGGCGGGACCGTGGATTTTGATTTGGCGTCCGTCGCGGGACGGCACGGTTTTGACGATTTCTTCCATGGCGTATCAGATAGGCGGTTAATTCCGGCGGGCAAGCCCGGAACGACGGGGCTTCCCTGAGTTGAAACAGACTTCGGTTTTATCAGACCTTCCGGGCCGGTGCGACCCCGACTGGCCTGCGTGAATTATTCGGTCACCGGCACAGGCTCGCTGACCGCGATGTCCTTGGATGTGACCTTGCAGCGATAGCAGAGAACCTCGATGCCCTTGCCGCGCGCTTCGGTCAGGCCCTCGGCATAGGCGGGGTCGATGTCGGCGGCGATCTCGAAGCGCTCTCCGTCGCCGCGCTGAACCAGATAAAGCATCACCGCGCGGTGGCCCTCGGCGACCATGTCCGCCAGTTCGACCAGGTGCTTGGCGCCGCGCGACGTCACGCCGTCGGGAAATTCCAGCGGCCCGTCCTTCAGGTTCCGTCGCATGGTGACGTTCTTGATCTCGACATAGCAAAGGCCCTTTTCCGGGTCCTCCAGCAGAATGTCGATGCGCGAATTCTTGCCGTACTTCACCTCGCGGCGCAGGCTTTCGTATCCGGCGAGTTCGGGAATTTTCCCTTTCTCGATGGCTTCGGCGACGATGGCGTTGGGCAGGGCCGTGTTGATGCCGACCAGGGTCTTGCCGATGCGGATCAGCTCCCAGGTCCATTTCAATTTGCGGTCGGGGTTGGCGGCCGGGCTGATCCAGACTTCCGCGCCGGGCTCGTTGACCGACAGCATGGAACCCGAATTGGCGCAATGCGCGGTGACGGTCGAGCCGTCTTCCAGGGTCACGTCGGCCATGAACCGCTTGTAGCGTTTGACCAGGGTGCCCTTGACCAGGGGTGCGTGAAACTTCATGGCGCGGGAAGCTACCCCCCCGATCCGTAAAACACAACGTTCCGTTGGTCGGATATCGGATCAGTCCTTGATCCGGGCGATGGCCAGGCCATCGTGGCCCTTGATCCCGACCTGCTGCAGGACCACCGATTCCAGGCGCGGGTTGCGCGCCAACCGGCGGTTGAAGGCGGCGGCCCCCAGGGCCGAGGGGTCGTCGTCGTTGGGATGCAGGACCTTGCCTTCGCGAACGACATTGTCCGCCAGGATCAAGCCGCCCGGGCGGGACAACTTAACGGCCCAGTCCAGATAGGCCGGGAAGTTGACCTTGTCGGCGTCCAGGAACACCAGATCGAACGGCGCGGCCCCGGCACTTTCGAGCGTCGGCAGGGTATCCAGCGCCGGGCCGGTGATCGTCGTGATCATGTGGTCCAGGCGCGCCGCGCGAAAATTCTCGCGCGCCACGCGGGCGTAATCCGGATCGCGCTCCAGGGTCACAAGACGGCCGTCGGCGGGTAAGCCGCGAGCCAGCCAGATCGTGCTGTATCCGGCGAGGGTTCCAATCTCCAGGACCGAGCGCGCGCCGACCAGCCGCGCAAGCAGGTACAACAGCTTGCCCTGGTTGGCGGAAACCTGAATTTCGGGCAGGCCGGCGGCGCGCGCGCGGGCCTGCGCCGATCTCAGCGCATCATCCTCGGGTGCGAATAATTCGTCGATGTATTCATCGACCGCAATGAAGGTGTCTCCGGTCATCCGGACCTCCTCGGGCCGCGTCGGCGGTGCTTGCCGTGGACCCTAGGCCCAGGGGGTTTCAGGATTGTGACACGTGACGGCGCCTCGACGTTTGGCAAGGTTGCGGTGAAGGGACGAGCCTGCGATATTTTTCATACCGGACCCATAACATCGGAGGGTAACCACGTGGTGGTATACCGGCTGCCGCGATGTTGACTCGGCTGACTCGGTTCATCTCGCTTTATGGTGCCAAGCTTTCGGCAGTGCTCTTCGGCCTGCTGGTTTTCGTCGCCAGCGTCGCGGCCGATCTCGTGGCACAGAAGGTCTTCGGGCTCTATGCGGCCGACATCCGCGAAGTTCTCGTGCCTGCCTTCGTGGCCGGCGTGGCGGCTGTCTGCGTCGTTTACCCGTTCTGTCTTGCGGCCCTGCAGGTCCGCGAGCACGAAGCCGAATTGCGCCAGATCCGTGGCGAACTCCGTGACAGCGAGGCCCGGTTCCGCGATTTCGCGGATGCCGCATCCGATTGGTATTGGGAGATGGACAAGGAACTACGCTTTTCCTTCCTGTCGCCCCGGGTCGAGGAGGTGACCGGGGTGCCCGTCGAATTCCATATCGGCAAGACGCGAGAGGAAATGGCAGGCGAGGACGCCAGCCTGCCGAAATGGCAGAACCATCTGGACGATCTGAGGAATCATCGGCCGTTCAAGGATTTCCGGTATGCCCGGCAAGGTCCCGACGGGGGCGTCCGGCACTTCGCAACCAGCGGCAAGCCGATCTTCGGGCCGGCAGGAAATTTCATCGGGTATCGCGGTGTGGCGGCGGACTTGACCCAGCATGTGGAGGCGGAAATCCGCGCGCGCCGCGCCCTCGATCTTATGTCGGCGGCGGTCGACGGCTTGTCGGAGCTATTCGTGTTGTGGGACAAGGACGACCGCCTCGTCGTCTGTAACCAGAAATATCGCGATCTGAACAAGGACGTTCCCGGATCGACCGAGCCGGGTGTGACCTTCGAGGAGCATATCCGCGCGGTCCTGGCGAAAGGCCTGTACCCCAATGCGGTCGGCCGGGAAGAGGAATGGCTGGCCGATCGTCTGGCCTGCCACAACGACCCCAGAGGGCCTTTCGAGTTGGCTCGTCAGGACGGCCAATGGCTGTTGATCAATGAACAGCGCCTGCCCGACGGCAGCCGCGTGACCGTATCGACCGACATCACGCCGATGAAGAACGCCGAACGGTCGCTGCGCGAGAGCGAGCAGCGCCTGCGCGATTTCGCCTCGATCGCCGCCGATTGGTTCTGGGAACAGGACAAAGATCTGCGCTTCACTTTCGTCTCGGTCGAGAATGAAGGCATCTCCGGGGTGCAGGCCCATGATCATTATGGGAAGACACGGCGGGAGACCAATCCGGTCGGCATAACCGATGAGGAACTGGCCGCCCACGAAGCCCTGATCGAGGCCCATGAGCCGTTCACCGATTTCCGCTTCGATCGCACCCGGCCCGACGGCTCGTTGGTGCATCTGTCGATCAGCGGTATCCCGGTGTTCGATGAGACAGGGGCGTTTCGCGGCTACCGGGGGGTTGGCCGCGATATCACCCAGATGATCGAGGCCGAACGCGAAATCACCGAACAACGCGAACGCGCGGAATCCCTGATGCATGCGAAATCGGATTTCCTGGCGCGGATCGGCCATGACCTGAGCACGCCGTTGAACGCGATCCTGGGGTTCGCCCAGGTCATGGAAATGGAACTGCTGGGCGGTGCGCCGGGGTCTAAATACCTCGACTACGCGCGCAACATCCGGACCAGCGGCGAGATTTTGTCCGCGCTCATTTCCGACATTCTCGACCTGTCTCGGATCGAGGCAGGCAAGTTGGACCTCGACGAGGAGATCTTCGGCATCGCGCCGCTAATGGACGATATCGGCATGTTGTTCCGTGGCCAGGCCGAGGCGGTCGAGGTTACGTTGCACGTCGAGACGGCCGAGGAAATTTCCGACATGCGGGGCGACCGCAAGGCCGTATTGCAGGCTTTGATGAACCTGGTGTCGAACGCGGTCAAATTCACGGATGCGGGCGGCCGTATCGCGGTGTCGGCGAACCTTGATGGAAACGGTCTGTGCCTTGCGGTCGCCGATACGGGGGCCGGCTTCGATATGGCGGAGTTGGATATCGTGCTGGAGCCGTTCGGGCGTGCCCAGCAGGCGCCGGGCCGCCGGCGCGCCGGGACCGGCCTGGGCCTGGCAATCGCCAAAGCCTTGGCCGAACTTCATGACGGGACACTGGAGATCGACAGCGCGCCGGGCGTCGGGACGACGGCGACGTTGGTGTTCCCCGCCAAGCGCGCGATTTCCGGTGACGCGGGCCGCGCCGCCGAATAACTCGGGGCCTGCCTGCCCGCGTTTCCGCTATGCTTGAGGGGGCCGGGCTTAGTCTTTCGGCCGGGCCTTCTCGCCCAGGCTGATCTCTTCCGCATCCAGGATATCCGCCAGACGGGTTTCGGCGCTGCCGGGAGACAGGGGTTTCTGCTGGCTCGGCGCGGGGGCCCAGGCGGTCAGGGTGAGGATGCGGAATGTCGCGGGAAAGCGGCCGTCCGCGTCGAGATGCCGGTCTTCATAAATCGCCATGGCCTTGGCCAGCAGGTCGCGCCGCGCCAGGCCCGGTTTGGCTTCGGCGACAGCGTTGCTCTCGCCCATGCCGCGCAGGTCGTACAGCAACTTCATCGGCGTTTCATAGCTGACCGTGACGACATCGGCGTCGACCACGGGCAAGGCGAAGCCCGCCCGCTGCAGCAGTCCGCCCAGGTCGCGCACATCGGCGAAAGGGGAGACCCGGGGGCTTAGGCCGCCGGTCAATTCGATCTCGGCCTCGGCCATGCATTCGCGCAATTCGGCCAGGGTCTCGCCGCCCAACATGGAGGCCAGGAACAGGCCGTCCGGCTTCAACGCCTTTCTGATCTGCAGCAAGGCACCGGGAAGGTCGTTGACCCAATGCAGCGACAGGTTCGACAGCACGGCGTCGAAGGTCGCCTCCCCGAACGGCAGGAACTCCTCGTCCGCGGCCAGGACAGGCATGCCCGAAACGCCGGTCGTGCGTGCTTGCGCGGCCATGGCGGGGGACAGGTCGGCCTGGATCAGGCGTTCGATGCCGCCACGCCCCATGGTTTGCGGGCCGAAAATCTGGCGCCCCATATCGCCGCCGTGACAGCCTAGGTCGAGTGCCAGGGGGAAGCGGTGGGTGATGTCGTCCAGCCGGTCGGCGAGGCGGTCGGCGGTTTCCTCGAACAGAAAGCCGTGGACGTCGAGGGCGCCGGCGGCGCGCTCGCGGTGGGCGCGCACCTTGGCGCGATTGAACACATGGATCGATTCGGTCATCGTGCCTGTATGACATATCGCATCCCCGGCTTAAATGACGGCTTGTCCCCAGACGCGTCTTCGGCGAAGACCGGGGCGTCCTTCGCCCTGCCGACGGGCTTGCGCCGGGCGGCGCGGCGGATGCTCGACGTGATCCTGCCGCCCCATTGCCTGAAATGCGGCGTCGGCGTGGACGAGCCGGGTAGCCTCTGTCCGCAATGTTGGGAAGCGGTGACTTTCCTGTCGCCGCCCCATTGCGCAAGATGCGGTCTGCCGTTCGATTTCGATGTGGGAGCGGATGCCTTGTGCGCGGCCTGCATTCGCCGCCCGCCGGTGTATGAGCGGGCCCGCGCCGTCTTCGTCTATGACGATGCCAGCCGGGACCTGATTCTTTCCTTCAAGCATGCCGACCGGACCGAGGCCGCGCCCGCCTTCGGGCGGTGGCTGGCCCGTGCCGGGGCGGACCTGGCGGCGGAAGCCGATATCGTCATGCCCGTGCCGCTGCATTGGATCCGGTTCTGGCGGCGGCGCTACAATCAATCGGCGCTGCTGGCCCATGCCTTCGTCCGCGCCCGGGCCGAGATTTTGCCGGATACGGCGCCACCGGCGGTGATCCCCGATCTGTTGATCCGCCACCGCCGCACGGCGTCCCAAGGCGGCCTGGGTCCCGCCGGCCGGACCCGCAACGTGCGCGGCGCATTCCGCATCAACCCGCGGTTTCAGACACGGTTACGCGGCGCGCGGATATTGATCGTCGACGACGTCTATACGACCGGTGCCACGGCCGAGGCCTGCGCCCGGGTCTTGCTGCGGGCGGGTGCCGGGGCGGTCGACGTGCTGACCCTGGCGCGCGTCGTGAAAACCCGCACGGATTGACGCGGTGGACATTCTGATCACGGGACACCTTTTCTATGGGCCCTTGGCCCCTATATAACTGGTCCGACCGATCCCCATTCACAGGCAACCGACGGACGCAGCAACGTGACCAAGAAGATCGAAATCTACACCAGCCCCTTCTGCCCCTATTGCCATGCGGCCAAACGGCTGCTGAGCGCGAAGGGCGTCGAGTTTGAAGAGATCGACGTGATGATGGCGCCTGCCAAGCGCAAGGAAATGACGTCCCGCGCAGGGGGGGCGACCTCCGTGCCGCAGGTTTTCGCCGACGGCGACCATATCGGCGATTGCGACGGCATCCATGCGTTGGACGCCAAAGGCGCGCTGGACAATCTGCTGGGCCTCGGCTGAGCCGGTCCGATGAGCGCGACCTTCACCGCTGGCCTGGTCCAGACCAATTCGGGGAACGATCCCGCCGCCAACGCCGACATGATCGTCGCGCGGATCGCCGAGGCCGCCCAAAAGGGCGCGGATTTCGTGCTGTTCCCCGAAGTCGTCACCTTGGTCGAAACGGGCGCAAAGAACGTCGCACCGAAAGTCACCGGGTTCGACGCGGATCCGCATCTGCCGCGTTTCCGCGAGGCCGCGAAGGCGGCCGGCGTCTGGGTGCTGATCGGCTCGATGGTCGTCGAACACGAGACCCTGGATCGTAAGTTCGCCAACCGGTCAGTTTTGATTTCCGACGCGGGCGAGGTGGTCGCCACCTATGACAAGATCCATATGTTCGACGTCGATTTGGAAAACGGCGAAAGCTACCGTGAAAGCAAGAGCTATGAGCCGGGGACCCGGGCCGTTGTCGCCGAGACGCCTTGGGGCAAGCTCGGGATGACCATCTGCTACGATATCCGTTTCCCCCATCTTTATCGGGCTCTGGCCCATGCCGGGGCTGAGATCATCGCCGTGCCCGCCGCCTTTACCCGGCCGACAGGGCGGGCCCATTGGCACGTGCTGTTGCGTGCGCGGGCGGTCGAAACGCAATGTGTCGTGCTTGCCCCGGCACAGACCGGCGAGCATATGGACGGGCGCAAGACCTACGGCCATTCGTTGGCCGTCGACCCCTGGGGCGCGGTGATCGCCGACGGCGGCGAGGAGCCGGGCATCGTGCTGGCGGAAATCGATATGGCCCAGGTCGCGAAGGCGCGGGGCAAGGTGCCGTCGCTGACCCATGACCGACCGTTCGAAGGTGCCGCCGACGACTGACGGCATCTGTATAATGCCTTGATGCCTATCGGTTTATGCGAGCGATGGTGATTGCGTAAACCAGAAAAGACGCATACAAATACCACATTCATCCTGTGGTTATTTGGCATGCGCATCCATTCATTTTCCGGGCCGTCATTCCCGTGACCGGGCAACTCACCGACCCATTGCCCGCCGACGCGTCGTCGCCGGCCGCCGGTCCACGACGCTTTCCGCGCATCGGCATCAAGCCGACGGTGACGGCCTGCATCATGGTCATCGTCGTCGCCGGGATCGGCCTGACCGCGTGGCAGCAATGGTCGATCGCCCGAGAGGCGACGGACGAACTGACCCGCCGCAATGCCCAATTGGTCGTTGATCAGGTCGAAGGCCATCTTTCCCATTACCTTGATCCGCTCACGGACTACGTGGATTGGATCGCCGACCTTGCGGCCGGCCGTGAGGACCTGGGTGTGGGTAATGCAGATTCAGTGAGGAATCTGTTGGCGGCTTCCGTCGCCGCGCTGCCCCAGATCGTTGGCGCGGGCGTCGTGCCCGCGGATGGGCCGACAGTGGGGATCGTCCGTACGTCCGACGGTCGAACCGTCGCCGACGCGAACGCGGGCGCTGCCCGGGCGACGATGCCGCCTGGCATCGCGGAAGTTGGGGACGCCGCCGCGATCTGGAGCCGGCCTGCCTTCGACGCCCAGGCCGCCGCCCCGGTCGTGCGCTTGTGGCGGGCGGTCCGCCGTGACGGAAAGTTTCTCGGCGCTGTCTATGCCGGTGTCTCTTTTGCCGGCATATCCGAAGCCGTCTCCGACGTCAGCAGCCGGTTCAATGGCACGGCCTTCTTGCTTGACGGGGCGGGTGGAGTGCTCGCCCATCCAAACCTGACCTCGACGCATCCCGATTACGCCAAGGGTACGACCGTCATCGGCCTGGAACGATCGGGTGACTTGGTGCTTCAGGGGCTGATCGAAAGGTCGTCCTCCGGCCGGCCTTCCGGCGGCGGCCTGACGACGATCGAGGCGATTTTGGACGGAACGGATTACGTCGGTTTTCTACGCCCCATACGACCGGTGGGAGAGAATGCCTGGGCCCTGGGGGTTTGGTTCCTGTCCACCGATATGTTGGGCCAGCGGCAGCGCGTCATTGCGTCCGCTTGGATCGGCTTGTCGCTGATCGCCGCGGCCCTGGCCATGTCGTGGATCGCCGGAAATCTCATTGCCGAACCGATCCGCGAGACTGCCTTAGCGGTCAAGGGGCTTGGCCAAATGGATCTCGATACGGTCAGCCAGTTGCCGCGTAGTTCCATTCGCGAATTGGACGATCTGGCGACGGCATTCAATTCAATGCGTGGTGCGCTGCGCCTGTTCGGCACCTACGTGCCGCGCTCCCTGGTCAAGCGTATGGTCGCAGCGGAAGGCGAGCAGATCGAATCTTCGGAACGAGAGGTGGCCATCATGTTCACCGACATCGTCGGCTTCACGACCTTTTCCGAAGGAAAAGGCGCCGCCGAGGTCGCGGAATTCCTGAACGACCATTTTCAGATTCTCGGCCGCTGTGTCGATAACAGCTCCGGGACCATCGACAAATACATCGGTGATGCCTTGATGGCCTTTTGGGGGGCGCCAGAGGATATGGAGGACGCGCCTGTACGCGCCTGTTATTGCGCGATGGCGATCGCCGACGCGCTGGAACGCGACAATGCCAAGCGGCGTCAGGAAGGTCTACCGCCGGTGTACGTCCGCATCGGCCTGCATGCCGGGTCGGCGCTGGTCGGCAACATCGGCGCCGAAGGGCGGGTCAACTATACGGTCATCGGCGACAACGTGAACATCTGCCAGCGGGTCGAAAGCCTGGGCCGCGAGGTCGATGTGCCGCGCAACACCACGACGATCTTGATTACTGACGCCGTCGCTCAGCAATTGCCGTCCAGCATGCCCTTCGTCCATATCGGCAATTTCGACGTGAAGGGCCGGGAAGAGGAAATCGTGGTCTATCGCCTGGTGATTTAAGGCGATTTTTGGCAGCCCGAAGTAAAAAAATTTCGGAAATGTTGCGGCGCGGCAAAGCGGGATCGGCTATACTCCGGCCGATAGACGTGCCTGACAACCAAACCATTGGTGATTGACGTGCAAATTAACAAAAATTTCCTGGCCGCTTGCGCCGTGGCGCTCGCGGCTTTTGCCGTAACGGCCCCGACCGCGGCCCAGGCTCAGACGCAGCCGACAGGACCTTACATCTCCGGCGCGTTGGGCGTGACCCAGCCGAGCGATTGGGAACTGACCGGCGGCACCATCAGTACGGAACAGGAATCGGACATGGGCTTCGCCGGCGCCATCGCGCTGGGCACGAAGCTCTCGCCCAACTGGCGGGCCGAGGCCGAGTTTTCCTACAGCAATGCCGACGCGGATAATTTCTCGGGCACTTCCGGCTCGGGCGATACGACGATGTACGGCCTGATGCTGAATGCCTTTCTCGATCTGCCCACGGGCACGCAATGGACGCCCTATATCGGTGCCGGTATCGGTGGCGCCGTCGTCGATTTCGGCGATCTGTCGCCGGTCGGTGGATCGCGCGTGACCGACGCCGATCACGTCTTCGCCTATCAGGGCATCGCCGGCGTGACCTATCAGATCGACGATCAGATGGGCGTTTTCACGGAATACCGTTACGTCAACACCGCCGACCGCGACATGTGGACAGATTCCAACGTCGGCTTGTCCGGTGAAGGCGGCGAGCATCGCATCATGGTCGGCCTGCGTTGGTCGTTCGGCGCGCCGACGCCGGCTCCGAAACCGGTGCCGGTCGCGGCGCCCGCGCCCGCGCCCGCGCCCAAACCGGCCGCCAAGCCCGCGCCCAAGCCGGAAGCGCCGCGCAACTATCTGGTCTTCTTCGATTGGGACAGATCGGTTCTGACGGACGACGCCAAGGCGATCATCCAGGCCGCCGCCGCCAATTCCAAGACCATGGCGGTGACACGGATCGAAACGACGGGCCACGCCGACCGTTCGGGAACCGATGCCTATAACCTGCGCCTGTCGCAACGCCGCGCCGAAAGCGTGAAGGCGGAACTGAACCGTCTGGGCATTCCGTCCGGCGAGATCTTGACCCGCTGGAAAGGTGAACGCGAACCGCTGGTCCAAACGCCCGACGGCGCCCGTGAGCCGCAGAACCGGCGCGTGGAGATCATCCTCGCGAAATAGATAACGGGTCGGGGCGGTTCGCCCGGCCGGACCGTATCAAACGATTTGAAAAGACCGCCGAAGCGCTCGTTTCGGCGGTCTTTTCATGTGTCGGGTCATGTGTCGGGTCATGTGCCGGGGAATGGGGGTGTTCTTAGGCCGCGCGCGAAACCGGTGGCTGTGGACCAGGCATGGCGGACGGCTCGTGGCATAAGGGATGTCGGAAGGAGCGGGATCGCCCGTGGCTGCGGCCTATTCGGCGGCCGAATTGCCGGCGGCGGTTTCCATGGTGGCCATGGCGTGCATATCCGTCGCGGCGACGGTTTCGGTTTCCTGCGGGCCGAGCAGGGCGGTGATCACCGGGCGATGGCCGATGAAACCGGTCAGTCCCTGGCGCGGTTGGGCCTGGGCATCGGCGAAGACACGGGCCATGCCCCGGCAATACTCCGGCGCACCGAGGCGGCGCAGCGATGCCTTATTGGCCAGGTGGGTAATGAAGCGGTTCAGCTCGCGTTCGGCGTTGCGCGGATTGACGCGCTGGAAGATGGCGCGAAGGGCACGGCCCTGGCGAACCAATTCATCCTGATGCCGGGTGACCAGATTGTTGTATTGGGTTTGCTGTCCGCAGCTCAGCGCGGCGACGGCAAGGTCGGCGCGGAACATACGCATGCGCACGGCGCGGCCTTCTTCCGCAGACAGACATGTCGCCGGCAGGCGGATATCGCCCAGGTCCTTGGCTTTGACGCAGGCGGCCTGGGCCGTCGTCGGCTGGAACGCGACGACCGCCAGCGCGCCGAGGCTGACCGCCGCGGCAAGGCACCGATGCCAAGTCTTGGTTCTGGATACCGTCAAAACCCCGGAAACCCCTGTCTGTTCCCCAAAAAACCTTAATTGCCCCGACTATGCCATGTTGCCGGTTAACGCGCAATAAACGTGGGCGCCCGACGCTACGCAAAATCGCGGCCCGAATGATTGGCATGGGACCGGTTAATAATAGAAGGGAGGCCGCCCGACCGCGCCTTTCCTGCCGACGGCAGGGGCGGATCCGGCGGCCTCCCGGGGGCCTCGAAAATTCAGTTGCTCAGGCGGAAAGCCGGGCCGGCTTTTCCATGTAGTCGGGGTCCATCACCGTGGCCCGGCGCATGTCGCGCCGATAGGCGTCCTGATCGAACGGACGGGCCCGGTGCATGGTGCAGCGGTTGTCCCAGATCACGACGTCGCCGACCTGCCAGGTGTGGCTGTGGACGAATTCCGGTTGCGTCGCGTGTTCCATCAGCTCGCGGATCAGCATGCGGCCTTCGGGCACCGGCCAGCCGACGATGTGGGACGCATGGGAGGCAAGGTAGAGCGCCTTTCGCCCGGTCGCCGGATGGGTCCGTACCAGACTGTGGATGACCGGCGGCAAGGCCTTGCGCTCCTCGTCGGAAAATTCGGTGAAGCCCAGCTTGGCCCGCGAGGTCGCGATGCAATGTTCGGCCTCCAGGCCGTCGATCTTGTCCTTCATTTTCTGCGGCAGGGCGTCGTAGGCCGCGCGCATGTCGGCGAACTGGGTCTCGCCGCCCTCGGGCACGACCGTATGGGCATGCAGCAGGGAATATTTGGCGGAAACGGCCTTGAACGAGGCGTCCGTGTGCCACAGCTGATTGGCCAGGCCGAACATGCGGCGGCGATCGTCGCGCGCCATCTTCTCGTTGTTTTCGTTGAGGTTGGAAATATCGACCAGTTTCGGGCCGATGCGATCCTTGTTGTCTTTCTTCAGCAACCGGTTGTCGGCGTAAAGTGGGCCGAACCGTTCGGCGAAGGCCGCCTGTTCGTCTTCCGACAACTTGGGGCCGTGGAACACCAGGACCGCATTCCGGTCGATGGCGTTCTGGATTTCGGCGAAGGTCGCGTCGTCGATCGGCTGCGACGGATCGATGCCCCCGATTTCGCCGATGAAATCGGGATGCAGTTGTTTCACGGTGATGGACATCGTTTGAATTCCTTGGATTTGGCGTTTCCCCAACGACCCGGGCGTCGTTTATCGGCCCAAGACGGTTGGATGAATTTGACATCGCCCGCTGGATAATGTCGAATTCAAAATATTGGGACTTCATAACAAAATATTATGAACCGGAAAGGGTTGCGCATGCGCCTCAACCTGCGCCAGGTCGAAGCCTTTCGCGCCGTTTTCCAGACCGGCAGCATGACCGCGGCGGGTGAATTGATGGGGGGCTCCCAGCCCGCGGTCAGCCGCCTGATCCGCGACCTGGAGGCCGAAACCGGGCTGCCGTTGTTCGAACGCGCGGGCGGGCGGGTCATCGCGACGCCGGACGCGGTCGCCTTGATCCGAGAGGTCGAACGCAGCTTCCACGGCCTCGACCGGGTCGCCCGCGCCGCCGCCGAATTGCGCCATCGGCGCGAGGGGGCGCTGCGTATCGCGGCGTCGGTGGCGCCGTCGTTCTTCTGCCTGCCGGCGGTGATCCGTCAATTTCAGATCGCTTGGCCGGGGGTCGCGCTGTCGTTGAAGACGGGCACGTCGCCGGAAATCCTCGATCTGGTGGCCATGCAGCAATGCGATCTGGGTGTCGCCGTCGTGGCGCCCGACGCGCCCGGGGTAGCGGTCCAGGCGCTGCCCGCGCATGAGGCCGTCTGCGTCCTGCCCGAGGGCCACGCTTTGGCGGCCAAAGACGCGGTGACCGCGGCGGACCTGGAGGGGCTGCCGTTGCTCGTCCTATCCGACTACAGCCATTTGCAGCAGCAGTTTACGGCCCAACTTGAGGCCGCCGGGGTCGCGCCCGATGTCGTTTTCGAATCCTCGTTTTCCGCCTCGCTCTGCCCGTTGATCGCCGAAGGGGCGGGGATCGGGGTCCTCGATCCCTTGACGGCCCGCGCCCATGCCGGGCGCGGCGTTGTTCTTAGGCCGTTTCGTCCGGCCGTGACCTATGAGTTGAAAGTCCTGTTTCCGGCCGCCCGACCGCGTGGAGAACGCGAGACCGCCTTCGCGGATATGCTCCACCGCTACCTCGAGGATTTCGGGGCTTAGCGGTCGCCCGGCGGAATATCCTTCACCCGTTCGGCGAACGCCGCCACGTCGTCCCGGGTGAACTTGAGGTGTTTACGTTCGTTCGACGCCGGCCGCTGCGTCAGGCTGACACCTGGGCGATGTTCCGTCCTCGGTCGTACGGGCCTGGCTTCGAACCCGCCGCCGCAATTGGGACAGACGTTGTTCAGGATCTCATCGACGCAGGTACGGCAGAACGTGCATTCGAAGGAACAGATCATCGCGTCCGGGGCGTCCGGCGCAAGGTCCTTGTCGCAGCATTCGCAGTTCGGTTTCAGGATCAGCATGTCTCATCCTCGCCATCCGGTCCGGGGGGCAAATGGGGTTCCGGGGCGAGTGGATGGGGCCCGGGCTCGCCGTCTTCCCTGATGGTCAGATCCAGGTCGTTGACGGCGCAGAGACGTTGTTTCACGCCGGGCGGGCTTTCGCCAATGATGCCGTGCTCGTAGGCGACGATCTGCAACCGGCCGCGCGCAAGATCGAGAAGCTCTTCGCCGGCAAGGAGATGGTCCGGATTGCGCGGTCGGCCGAAGACCTCGTTGCCCCGCGCGAAGGTCTCGTAGAGCAGCACCCCGGCCGGTTCCAACGAGGCGATCAGGCCGTCGAAATGCGGCCGGTAGAGATAGTTGCTGACGACGATGGCGGCGAAGCCGGCCCGTTTGAAGGGCCACTCCTTGCCGTCCTCCAAGTCGATCTCCGTGACCTCGGCATTGTCTTCCTCTGCCAAATCGGCCATCGCCGACACGTCCCGGTCTACCGCCGTCACCGGATGCCCCAGGCCCAGGAAATAGCGGGCATGGCGGCCGCCGCCGGCGGCCAGGTCCAACACCCGACCGTGGCTGGCCCCGCCGCGCGGGGCCAAGGGCGCAAACCGCGTGATCCAGGACGACGGCTCGGCGAGTTTCTGGTGATGATGCAGATTCGGCTTGGCGGTGGTGTCGGGATCGGTCGGCGGCGGGGTCATATGGCGTTCTCTGGTCGGTTTGGTCGTGCAGTCGATTCGGCTTTTGTTAAACGTTTCATACTATGTTTCACGGGTCAAAACGCCTATAACTGGCGCCTTCGGGCCCGAATACATCCCTGATACTCAGTTTTTTCAGTCACGGGCCCGGTCGCACGGAAAGAGTTCGAACGATGATTCGATACCGCCTGATCTGCAGCCAAGACCATGAATTCGAAGCCTGGTTCCGTGACAGCGCCGCCTACGACGGCCAGGTCAAACGCCAACAGGTCTCCTGTCCCCATTGCGGCGACGTGGATGTGACCAAGGCGGTCATGGCTCCCGGCATCGCGTCATCGGCCAATTCCGATAAATTCGCAGAGGCCAAAGCCCACGAGGTCGCGCGCCGCATCCTTTCGGCCGTCGGCAAGCTGCGCGACGAGGTCGAACAGGACTGCGAATACGTCGGCGACGAATTCGCCGACGAAGCCCGCGCCATCCATTACGGCGACGCCGAGGAGCGGGGCATTTACGGCGAGGCGACGGATGACGAAGCCCATGAGCTGGAAGAAGAAGGCATCGATTTCATCCGCCTTCCCGGCCGTGGCCAGCGGCGCGACAACTAGCCCTTAATCGATTACCTCCACGCCCGCGTTGCGTTCGATGACCTTGATGACGTCGTCGCTGAACGCGTCGGGGCCGAGCATCTGACGCGCGGTCTGCAGGACCTCGCGGGTCAGCCCGGAATACATCAGCGGCGCGCCGCTATCGACGCCCAACTGGCAGGCCAGACGCACGTCCTTGAACAGAAGCTCCAGGGCAAAGGTTCCCGGCAGGCCGTCGCGCATGCGCGGCAGGGTGATCTTGGTCGCCGAACTTTGCGCCGAACTTTTGTCGAGAACCTCGATCATCTTGTCCAGGGTCAGCCCGTTCTTGATCCCCATGGCGACGCCTTCATAGGTCGCGATGCGGATGGAGGCGGCGGTCACGTTGTTGATCAGCTTCATCGTATGCCCGGCACCGATGTCGCCGCAGTGAAAGATATTGGGGCTGATCGCCTGCAGATAGGTGCGGGCCTTTTCATATAGATGTTCCGGGCCGCCGATCATGATCGCGATGGTTCCCGCGTTGGCCCCGCCCGGGCCGCCGGACACCGGCGCGTCGATCATGTCGATGCCGCGTTCGGCAAGCTCCGCCGCCATGGCCTTGGTTTCCGTCGGATCACCCGTCGTCTGATCGACGATCAGGTTGCCGGGCTCCAGCCCTTCGATCAGGCCGCCGTCGCCGAAGATCGCTTCGCGGACATGGCCCGAGGTTGGCAGGCAAGTCATCACGATATCGCTTTCCCGGGCCAGCGACGTCAGGTCCTGGGCCGGCTGCGCGCCGTCGGCGACAAGGGCCGCGGTGGCGTCCGGGCTGAGGTCGTAGACCCGCAATTTATGTTCACGAACGATGCGCCGCGCCAGCGGCCCGCCCATCATGCCTAATCCGATGTAACCGAGGTTCATGGTCTTGGTGTCTCCTGGAAAAATGACGCGGCCTTTTGCGGCCGGCTGTTTTGATGCGGGCGATGATAGGGGAGAAATCGACGATTTGAGAAGCCTGAGGGGCGCCGCCCACGACCGGGCGCAGGCGGCGGGGTCTCTCGGGACGGAGTTGAAAGGCGCTAGGCCGTCGCTTTTTGGCGATCGGTCCTGCGCGTCGCCAAGGCCTGATCGGCATTGATCACCCGGGCCTCGGGAAAGTTGACCGCGACCCGCGTGCCGGCGTTTTTCTCACTCGTTACATGGACCGATGCACCGTGAATTTTCGCCAGCTCGACGGCAAGCGGCAGGCCCAGGCCGGTGCCTTGGTGTTCCCGGGTCATATGGTTGCCGACCTGGCCGAACCGGGAGAGCGCGATTTCCAGTTCGCGGTCGTCCATGCCGATGCCGGTGTCCGAAATAAGGATACGGAGCTCGCCACTGTCCAGCAGACCCGCTTCGATATCGACCCTACCGCCCGAGCCGGTGAACTTGACGGCGTTCGACAGCAGGTTGAGGAGTATTTGTTTGATCCGCCGCTCGTCGGCTCGAAGCGCGGGAAGCCCGGGTTCCGCCCGGGCGTTCAATTGGATGCCTTTGCGATTGATATCCGCATCGACCATGCGCAGCGTATCGGCGACCAGACGGCCCAGGTCGATCTCGCATTCTTCCAATTGCAGGCGGCGGGCCTCGGCGGCGGAGATGTCGAGAATATCGTTGATCAGGGACAGCAGATGGCTTCCCGAGGCATTGATATCGCGCAGGCATTCCTCCTGCCGCACGTTGGCCATCGGGCCGTAGACGCCGGATTTCAGCGATCCGGAAAAGCCGATGATCGCGTTGAGCGGCGTGCGCAGCTCGTGGCTCATGTTGGATAGGAACTCAGTTTTCGCCCGGTTGGCGCGCTCGGCCAGATTTTTTTGGCGTTCCGTATCGGCCTGCGCCAAGGCGATCTCGTCGATGGTTCGCTGCAATTCGCCGTTCTTGCTCTCTAGCTTCTGGACCGTCGAACGGACGGTCGATTCCAAAGGCCGGTAGATGAAAAACGCTTCCAGGACGAGTGCCGTCAGGGCGAGCAGCCAAAGCATGGTCTCGACCCGTTCGATGCGGGCGATGGCGTTACGTGAAAAGGTTTCATACGCCTCGACCGCCGAATTCAGCATCGGCTCGAGCACATGCGGGCCGTAATTGATCAGATAGACGTAAGATGAGGTGTTGAGCGTCAGGTCCCCATAGTCCAGGGCGTAAATATCCCGCGCATGGCCGAGGAAGCGGTTGACCGCAAGGTCCAGACCCACGGTGGAATCGAAATAAATGATTTCCAGGTCCTTGGTCATGACCTGGGGAATGCCGCTGTCCTGGTCGCCGGTCAAAAGCCGGAGATGGGCGCGCTTCATGGCGTTGACCGCGCGGCCCAACTGCGCGCGTGAAACGGCGTATTCGTCTTCGTCCTGGGCCAGGATCATCTGTCCGGCGAAATGGGCGATCCGGTTGGCCTGACCGTTTTGGCCGCCGGCGACGAAGATCAGATGCGCGTACCCCGCCTGTTTCGCGATGATGACATGCATGGTGAAGAACGAGGCCGTCACCAACAGGGCGATCGCGCTCAGTCCCAGGACATAGCGAAAGCGCAGGCTCTTTACGGCCGCCAATTCGGTCATTCCAGGCCCCATCCATCCGGCACCGGAAATGCGCCGACCCGTTATCGTAACGAGGCCATGTGACAATCGTGTTTCGGCGGAAAGGGGGGTGGGTCAGGCGTTCTTCACGCCGAAGGCCAGGTAGTTCACGGCAAGGTCCCGGTCGTCCAGGCGCCAGCTGTCGTTGAACGGGTTGAACACCATGCCGTCCAGGCCGGTGACGGAAACGTCGTGCGCCGCGAGGCCCCGGACCAGTTCCGACGGGCGCACGAACTTGCGCCAGTCGTGGGTGCCGACGGGCAACCAGCGCAGGATGTATTCGGCGCCGATCTTGGCCATGGCGAGCGACTTGAGCGTGCGGTTCAACGTCGTCACCACGGTACAGCCGCCGGGCCGGATGAGATCCGCCGATGCCCCCAGGAAGGCATCCAGGTCGGCGACGTGCTCGACGACCTCCATGTTGAGGACGATGTCGAAGGGCTGCCCCAGCCCGGCCATGTCCTCGGGCAGGACATGGCGGTAATCGATCTCCAGTCCCGCCTGTTCGGCATGCAGGCGCGCGACCGCGACGTTCTTTTCACCCGCGTCGATGGCCGTGACCGACGCCCCCAGGCGGGTCAGCGGTTCCGCCAACAGACCGCCGCCGCAGCCGATATCGAGCAACGTCAGCCCGTCGAGCGGCCTGTCCGCCGAAGCGTCCAGTCCGAAATGCGCGCAGGCGCGGTCGCGGATATAGGCGATGCGGACCGGATTGATCCGATGCAGCGGCCGGAATTTTCCCTTGGGGTCCCACCATTCGTCGGCGATCGCCTGAAATCGGGCGACTTCGTCCTGGTCCAGCGTCGTGCGCGGCGCGGCGGCCTGCGGGGTTGCGGGCGAAGGATCGGCGGATGCGGTGGCTTCGGTCATGATCGGCCTTTGGCGTAAAAAGAGGGGGGAATGCCTTGCCCGGATTGATAATTCACGGGCGGGCACCTTGCCCGCCGGGCGGTTTAAGAGTAAGAAGGCGCCGCCCAATGGACAAGGGCAAGTCACAGCGGCGAAAGCAACAGGTTTTCGGGCATTTTTCAAGGGACGGAGACGAACCGGTTCCATGGCGTTGATCGTGCAGAAATTCGGCGGCACTTCGGTGGCCGACATCGACCGCATCAAAGCGGTCGCCCAGCGGGTCAAGACCGAGGTCGATGCGGGCAATCAGGTCGCGGTGGTCGTTTCGGCCATGGCCGGCGTGACCAATCAGCTGGTCGGCTACGTCGATGCGGTCTCGAAACTGTACGACGCGCGCGAATACGACGTGGTCGTGTCGTCCGGCGAACAGGTGACCTCGGGCCTTCTTGCCCTCGAGCTGCAGACGCTGGGTATTCCGGCGCGCTCCTGGCAGGGCTGGCAGATCCCCATCCGTACCGATAACGTCCATGCCAAGGCGCGCATCGCCACGATCGACACCGACAACATCCTGCCGCGCCTGGAACAGGGCGAGGTCGTGGTTGTGCCCGGGTTCCAGGGCGTCGCCGATGACGGCCGGGTGACGACGCTGGGCCGTGGCGGGTCGGACACTTCGGCGGTGGCTTTGGCGGCGGCGCTCAAGGCGCATCGCTGCGACATCTATACGGACGTCGATGGAGTCTATACCTGCGACCCCCGGATCGTTTCCAAAGCCCGCAAGCTGGATAAGATCACTTACGAAGAAATGCTGGAGATGGCCTCCCAAGGTGCGAAGGTCCTGCAGACCCGCGCCGTCGAAATGGCCATGAACCATGGGGTGCGCACGGAAGTGCGGTCGAGCTTCACGCCCGATCGCGGTACCCTGGTCGTGAACGAGGAAGAAATCGTGGAAAAGCAAATCGTCAGCGGAATCGCCTACTCCCGGGACGAGGCCAAGATCACCCTGGTCCGCGTCGCCGACCGGCCCGGCGTGGCCGCCGGTATCTTCGGCCCCCTGGCCGACGCCAGCGTCAACGTCGACATGATCGTGCAGAACGTCTCCGCCGACGACCAGGCGACGGACATGACCTTCACGGTCACCAAATCCGATCTGGAACGCACCAAGACGATCATCGAGGCCAACAAGGACGAGATCGGTTACCAATCGATGATTGCCAACGACGGCGTGGTGAAGATCTCCATCATCGGCGTCGGCATGCGATCGCACACAGGCGTTGCGCAGACCATGTTCAAGACGCTGGCCGAAAAAGGCATCAACATCCAGGTGATTTCCACGTCGGAGATCAAGGTCAGCGTTCTGGTTTCCGAGGAATATACCGAACTGGCGGTGCGCGCGTTGCATACGGCCTACGGGCTGGACGCGGACTAGACCCGCGACCATCACCCGGGCCGCAAGGCCGCGCCGCGAAAATCGTGGTGACCAAGCGGGCCGCCGGACGGACGGTGGCCCGGGAATTCGGACCGGGTAATGAAATTGAGACGACAGGGCGGTCGTCTTCTTAACGGTTCGATCCTATATGTAAGCGATGCCGGGGGGAGCAGACCCGGTTTTTGTCGCGCGTGCAGACCGGGGGCGGGGGCCCTTTATTCAGTGAACGACACGTCGAAACCCAAGGATACGGACGCCAAGGCGGGACCCAGTCAGTCCACTGCCGGCGTATCCCCGGATCCGTCAAAGGACAAGCCGAAAGGCAAGTCCGGCGGCGACCGAGGTGCGCCGCGCCGTGGGGTGATTTCGCCCGTCCCCCGCCGCATGTTGGGCAAGGTCCGCCAGGTCATGGCTTCGGCGGCGACGGCCCAGGAACGGTTGGATCAGATCGTTCGCATCATCGCCTTGGAAATGGTCGCGGAAGTTTGCTCGATTTATCTCAGGCGTGCGGGCGACGTGTTGGAACTGTTCGCCACGCAGGGCTTGCGCAAGGACGCCGTGCACAAGACGCGCCTGCGTATCGGCGAAGGCCTCGTCGGTGAGATCGCCGCCCATGCGTTGCCGTTTGCATTGGAAGACGCGCAGACCCATCCCAGCTTCGCCTACCGCCCGGAAACCGGGGAAGAATTGTTCCATTCCCTGATGGGCGTGCCGATCCTGCGCGGCGGCCGGGTGACCGGCGTCGTCGCCGTGCAGAACCGCACCCGCCGGGCCTACGAAGACGAAGAAGTCGAAACCCTGCAGACCGTCGCCATGGTGCTGGCCGAACTGGTCGCGGGGGGCGATCTGGTCTCGGCGGACGAATTGCTGCCGGTCGACGGTATCGCGCTCAAGCCGCTGCGCATCGAAGGGCTTAAGCTCAACGGTGGCATCGGCATCGGCACGGCTGTCCTGCACCGCCCGCATCTGTTCATCGAAACCATCGTTGCCGACGACCCGGGGGCGGAACGCGACCGCCTGCACGAGGCCTTCAAGACCATGCACGGCGCTCTCGACGATATGTTGGCATCGGACAACATGGCCAAGGGCGGCGAGCACCGGGATATCCTGGAGACCTACCGCCTGATCGCCCAGGACGCCGGCTGGCTGGCGCGGATCGAAGACGCCATCGATTCCGGGCTGTCCGCCGAAGCCGCCGTGCAGCGTGTGCAGAACGATTTGCGCGCGCGCATGGCCGGGATCGACGATCCCTACCTGCGCGAACGCGCCCATGATCTGGACGACCTGGGCTACCGCCTGACCCAGCATTTGTTGGGGGCGGAACCGGGGCCGCGCGAGATGCCCGACAATGCGATCCTGATCGCGCGCAATATGGGCCCGGCGCAGTTGCTGGATTACGACCCCGACCGCCTGCGCGGCCTGGTTCTGGCCGAAGGCTCGCCCAATGCTCATGTCGCCATTGTCGCGCGGGCGCTCGACCTGCCGGTGGTCGGCCGCATGGACAATATCCTGGACCGGGTCGAAGAAGGCGATCCGCTGATCGTCGACGGCGACCACGGCCAAGTCTACCTGCGGCCCGGCGACGACATCCGTGTGACTTTCGAAGACAGCCTGCGCCTGCGTGCCGAACAACGCGCGCAATATGCCGAATTGAAGGACCTGCCCGCGGTCACCAAGGACGGCGTGACGGTGAATTTGCTGCTTAACGCCGGGCTGCGCGTCGATCTTATGCATTTGGACGACACGGGGGCGGGGGGCATCGGCCTGTTCCGCACGGAAATCCCATTCATGGTCGAATCCGAAACGCCGACGGTCGATCGGCAGGAAGAGATCTATAAAACCGTGTACGAGCGCGCCGGCGACCGGCCCGTGACTTTCCGCACCTTGGACGCCGGCGGCGACAAGGTGCTGCCCTATTGGGATATCGACGGCGACGAGGAAAACCCCGCCATGGGTTGGCGGGCGATCCGCGTCTCGCTCGACCGGCCGGCGTTGATGCGCGATCAGTTGCGCTCCTTGATCCGGGCGGCCGCGGGCAAGACGCTGCGCGTCATGTTCCCGATGGTCACCGAGGTCGCCGAATTCGACGCCGCCAAGAAGCTGCTGGACGCCGAAATGACCCGCGCGCGCAGGCGCGGTCGGTTGCTGCCCTCGGCGGTCAAGGCGGGGGTGATGCTCGAGGTGCCGGGTCTGATCTTCCAGATGGCGGCGCTGACCAAGCGGGTCGATTTCATCTCCGTCGGCTCCAACGACATGCTGCAGTTCCTGTTCGCCGCCGATCGCGGCAACCCCCAGGTCGCCGCCCGTTACGACGATCTGGCGCCGGCGGTTGTGAATTTCCTGGGCCAAGTCGCGGCGGCCTGCCGCGAGAACGATACGGAACTCAGCCTTTGCGGCGAGATGGCCGGCGAGCCGCTGGCGGCGATGACCCTTATCGGCTTGGGATTCCGCAATCTTTCCATGTCCGCACCCTCCGTCGGACCGGTCAAGGCGATGGTCCGCTCGCTGGATGCGGGGGCGTTGGAAAGCTATCTCGCCGGGCTCGGCCAGTCCGCCGACCACTCCTTGCGGGAGAAATTAAGGTCGTTTGCGGCAGATCATGGTGTAATGGTTTAAGGCAGCCGGTTTTCTTCTTGAATCTACATGACTTTTCATGGGATTATTTGGTCTGCGGAATTAAGACGAAACGAATCGCTCTTGAAAACGCGCCGTTGCCGGAAGTCCGGGGGGATTTTTTGCTGCGGCCACCCGGACGCCGGGGCCCGACGTGGGGTCGCCGGCCTAGGGGACTCGGGGGATTTGTTTGGGGTATAGGGGCGAAGTGAACGTGAACCACGATCCCATTTCCAGAACCACGCCCATCGGCGACGCGGCCGAACGCAAGACCGGCACCGGCAGCCTCCTGCGCGCATCGCGCCTGCGGTGCGGCGAGGAATTGGAGGATATCGCCCAGTCCTTGCGCATCCGCCGCCGCCATCTGGAGGCGATCGAGGACGGTCGGTTCGATGAATTGCCCGGAACGACCTACGCGGTCGGCTTTATTCGCGCCTATGCCGATTACCTGGGCCTCGATTCCGACGAGGTCGTGCGCCGCTTCAAGGAAGAAAACACCCTGCAGCCGGGGCGCCCGCCCAAGGCCGAACTGGTATTCCCGTCGCCGATGTCCGAATCGGGCATTCCCCGGGGGGCCGTGGTCTTCCTGGGCGTGCTGATCGGGGTCATTGCCTACGGCGGTTGGTATTCATCGACCGTCGACAACGATTTCTTCAAGAACTGGATCGAGCCGGTGCCGCAGCGCCTGGCGGACATGGTCTCCGGCGGGGGCAGCCCCGCCGAGCCGGACCGCAGCCAGGCCGTCGCCGCCGACAAACCGGTCGAAGCGGTGGACCCGACGCCGGTGACGACGCCAAAGCCCGAAATGGCCGAGCCTGAAATCGCCGACACGGCGACGGAGCCTGCGACGGACACGCCTGCGACCGATGCCCCGTCGATTGTGGCGACCTCGCCCGATACGATCCCGACCGATACGGCCTCGTCCAACGCGCCGGCCGCCGATACGGCCTCCGGCGCATCCGAGGTGACCGCCACGGCGCCGACCGCCGCCGCCACGGCAACCGAATCGGCCGCCGAAACGCCGGACGCGACGCCTGCGCCGGAAACGGCCGCCGCGCCCGTGCCAGAGCCCGCGACGGAAACGTCGGCGACCGAGGCGGCGCCGGAGCCCGCGCGTCCGCCGCAATCCATTGCGCAACCGGTTGAAACAGCCGAGTTGCCGGCGCCGGCCGCCGAACCATCGGCATCCGACAATGCCGCCGCCGCCGCGCCGGAAACCGCCGTGGCCGAAAGCCCGTCCTCCGAAACGCCGAATGATACGGCCCCGGCCGCCGAGGTCGCGGATCAGGCGACCGCCGCCGGTACGGCCGCAACCGAAGTCGCCAATGTTCCGGCGATCCCGGAAGGCACCCGCATCGTCCTGACCGCGATCAGCGACAGCTGGGTCGAGGTCCGCGAAACGGTCACGGATACCTGGGTTTGGGGCAAGTTGCTGCGGGCCGGCGAAAGCTATCCTGTGCCGGACCGTCCCAATCTGAAATTGAAGACCGGCAACGCCGGCGGCCTGACGATCGCGGTGGACGGAACGGACGTGCCGCCCGTCGGCGAAAGCGGTGAAGTCGTGCGTAACGTGCTGCTCGATCCCGATCGTCTCAAGGCCGGGACGGCTGCTTCCCGCTAAACCGTGTCGCGACTTTGGGCGGATACGGTCGGCAGACGCCGCGACGCCGCAGGTTCTCGATAAATCTCCGACGCTACCATGCGCCACCGCTGGCTCGTCTCGACCGTTGACCCCGGGGCGGGGGTCGGGCAAAACATGGCCCACGGGAAGGTCCTTGGGATCACCCATGGGCCGGATGGGCGCGATCGCTGCTTGTGTGCTGCCGGTTCCGGGCCCATTTAAATCGCCGTTGAGCCTTTAAGAGGATCCGTTTCATGTCTCAGGAAGCCCCGCTTCCCACCGGTCCCGCCGCCGCTTTCGGGCCCATGGCGCGCCGCGTCAGCGTGCCCGTGCAGATCGGCAAGGTCGCCATGGGGGGAATGAACCCCATCGTCGTGCAGTCCATGACCAATACGGACACCGCCGATATCGACGGCACGGTCGAACAAATCCACGCTCTGTCCCAGGCCGGATCGGAAATCGTCCGCGTGACCGTCGATACGGAACGCGCCGCCGCGGCCGTTCCGCATATTAAGGAAAAGCTGCTGGCCCGCGGCGTCGATACGCCCATCGTCGGCGATTTCCATTACATCGGTCATAAGCTTTTGGAGAAATATCCCGGCTGTGCCGAGGCGCTGGACAAATACCGCATCAACCCCGGCAACGTCGGGTTCAAGGAAAAGCGCGACACGCAGTTTTCGTCGATGATCGAAAAGGCCCTGGAGTATTCCAAGCCGGTGCGCATCGGCGTCAACTGGGGCTCTCTCGACCAGGATCTGGTGATCCGCCTGATGGACGAGAACGCCAAGTCCGCCAATCCGCTCTCGGCCGAGGCCGTGACCCAGGAAGCTCTGGTCCAGTCCGCCGTGTCCAACGCGCTTCGGGCCGAGGAATTGGGCATGCCGCGCGATCGCATCGTGTTGAGCTGCAAGGTCTCGGAAGTGCAAAGCCTGATCCGGGTCTACCGCGAATTGGCGCGGCGGGGCGATTGGGCCCTTCACCTGGGCCTGACCGAGGCCGGTATGGGATCGAAAGGCATCGTCGCCTCGACCGCCGCCATGGCCGTCCTGATGCAGGAAGGCATCGGCGATACGATCCGCGTGTCGTTGACGCCGGAGCCCGGCGGCGACCGGACGAAAGAAGTTATCGTCGCCCAGGAGATGCTGCAGACCATGGGTCTGCGCGCCTTCACGCCGTTGGTCACGGCCTGCCCCGGGTGCGGGCGGACGACCTCGACCTTCTTCCAGGAACTGGCGGATACGGTGCAGGGCTACGTGCGCGGCCAGATGCCGGTCTGGCGCGAACAATACGACGGGGTCGAAAATCTGTCCCTCGCCGTCATGGGCTGCATCGTCAACGGCCCCGGCGAAAGCAAGCATGCGGACATCGGCATTTCCCTGCCCGGCACGGGCGAGGCGCCGACGGCCCCGGTCTTCATCGACGGTGAGAAGGCCGCGACCCTGCGCGGTGAAAGCATCGCCGAGGATTTCAAAAAGATCGTCGACGATTACATCGCCAATAAATATCCCCGCAAGTCCGGCGCCGGCGCCGACGCGGCCGAATAAAGAAGCGTTCCTCATGGCCGATCTTCAGCCCGTTCGCGGGACCCACGACATCCTGCCCGACGATTTTCGCCTGCACCGCCACATCGGTGATATGGCCGCCAACTTGGCGGCGCGCCATGGGTTCCGTGAAATGACGCCGCCGGTCTTCGAATTCACCGACGTCTTCTCGCGCACCCTGGGCGAAACGTCGGACGTGGTGACGAAGGAGATGTATACCTTCGACGACCGGGGCGGCGATTCAATCACCCTGCGCCCGGAGTTCACCGCCGGGATCGCCCGGGCCTTCATGTCGAACGGCCTGGCCCAGGAGGCCCCGCTCAAGTTCTTCGCGCGCGGCCCCGTGTTCCGCCACGAACGTCCACAGAAAGGGCGCCTCCGCCAGTTCCATCAGATCGACGTGGAAATCCTGGGGGTGCTGGGCGCGCAGGCGGATATCGAAGTCATCGCCCTGGCCTGGAACCTGTTGGAAGACCTGGGCGTCGCCAAGGACGTGCATCTGGAGTTGAACACCCTGGGCGATCCGGAAAGCCGCCAGGCCTATCGCGGCGTGCTGCTGGACTATCTCGGGAAATACCGGGGCGATCTGTCCGAGGACAGCCGGACGCGCATGGACAAGAACCCCATGCGCATCTTCGATTCCAAGGATGCGGGCGATCAGGAAATCATGGCCGATGCGCCCTTGCTGCGAGATCACCTGAACGAAACCTCGCAGACCTTCTTCGCCGAGGTTCTGGCCGGGCTCGACGCTCTGGGGATTTCCTATGAAATCAAACCCCGTCTGGTGCGCGGCCTGGATTACTACACCCATACGGCCTTTGAATTCGTCACCGATACCCTGGGCGCCCAGGGCACGGTGCTGGCCGGGGGACGGTATGACGGCTTGATGGAAATGATGGGCGGCCGCCCGACGCCCGGTATCGGCTGGGCCGCGGGGGTCGAGCGCCTGTCCATGATGTTGGGCGAGGCACCGCAAGCCGATCGCCCCATCGTGATTGTGCCGCTTGGCGACGAGGCCCAGGGCCCCGCCTTGAAAATCGCTTTCGATCTGCGCCGTGCCGGTCATGTGGTCGACATGGGTTATTCCGGCAATCTAAAGAAACGTATGGCCCGGGCCGACAAGGCCAATGCGAAAGCCGTGCTGATCCTGGGCTCCGACGAACTGGCCAAGGGTGCGGCGACGCTGCGCAACATGGAATCCGGTACCCAGGCCGATATCCCGCTTGATAATCTCGTCGAGACCCTGAAGCTCCACTTTTAGCGAGTCCGCCCCCATGCCCGAAGACCGCGCGCAAACCGCCCGGCCCTTCGTGGCCGGAGTCAATCACCGGACAAGCTCCCTCGGCCTGCGCGATCAGTTGTTCATCGAGGACGAGGCCGTGCCGAGCGTCCTGGCCGTGCTGCGCGAGAAGGGATTGGATGAAGCGGTGCTGCTCTCGACCTGCGATCGGGTCGAGGTCGTCGGCGCCCACCCCGACCCCCAGGCGGCGGCGGAAACGGCGCTTGCCGTGCTCGCCGATCAGGTCCAGGTGCCGCTTGCCGATCTGAAAGCGCAAGCCAACGTCCTCTTTGACGAGCCGGCCGTCCTGCATCTGTTCAATATCGCGGCCTCGCTCGCCAGCCTCGTCATCGGCGAGCCGCAGGTTCTGGGTCAGGTCAAGGCCGGGCACAGGATGGCGCGCGAGGGCGGGATGCCTACCGGCGTTTTGGAAAGCCTGTTCCAGGCGGCCTATGTCGCGGCCAAACGGGTGCGTACGGAAACAGGCGTTGGCGAAGGGCCCGTTTCCATCGCCGCGGTGGCGACCATGTTGGTCGGCGATCTGCACGGGGATCTGGGAAAAGTTTCGGCCCTGTTGATCGGGGCCGGTGATATGGGCGAAATGGTTGCCGAGGACATGATCGGCGAGGGGTTGACCAACCTGACCGTGATCCATCCGCGCGAACGCCGCGCCCGGCGCACGGCCAAGGTTCTGGGCTGCACCTGCGACAGTTTCGAAAACTTGGACGCCCTGGTGCCCAAGACCGACGTCATCATCGCGGCCCTGGGTGGCGGTGGGCGGATCGTCGGCAAGGATCTCGTTGCGGCGGCGCTGAAGGCCCGGCGGCGGCGGCCGATCCTGGTCGTCGATACGGCGGTGCCCGGCGACGTCGATCCGGCGGTCCATGATTTGGACGACGCCTATGTCTACGACTTCGGCGATCTGGAACGCATCGCCATGGAGGGCCTGGTCGGACGCGGGACCGAGGCCGAAGCGGCGCAGCGCATCGTCGACGAGGAAGTGCGGGCCTATCTCAGCGGCCGGCGCGAACGGGACGCCGTGCCTTTGGTCGCGGACCTGCGTCAATATTTCGAACAGCAACGCGCCCAGGCCCTGGCCGAGGCCGGGGGCGATGCGGATAAAGCGACGCATCTGCTGGTCGGCCGTCTTTTGCATGGGCCGTCGACGCGCCTGCGCCGCGCGGCGGCGGAGGCCGATCTGGACCTGGCGGCGGCGGAACGCCTGCTGGCCCATCTGTTTCAACCGGACACCCCGGGTGGCGAGGAGAACGATACGTGAGCCTGAATGAAAACCTGGACCGGGTCCTGACGCGCTACAAGGAACTGGAAGCCCTGATGTCCGAAGGCGGCGCCAGCGGCGAAGAGATCGCCAAGCTGGGTAAGGAATATTCGGACCTGGGGCCCGTGGTCGAGGCCGTCAACGCCTACCGCAAGGCCCAGGCGGATGCCCAGGGCATGGCCGACCTGCTGGCCGATCCGGCGACGGATGCGGACATGCGCGAACTGGCCGAGGAAGAATTCAAGGAGTTGAAGGACACCCTGCCGGGGTTGGAGCGCGAGGTCGAATTGATGCTCCTGCCCAAGGACGAAGCGGACGAGAAGAACGCGATCCTGGAAGTCCGCGCCGGCACCGGCGGGGACGAGGCGGGACTGTTCGCCGCCGACCTGTTCCGGATGTATCAGCGATATGCCGAAACCCACGGCTGGCGGTTCCAGATCATGGGCGTCAACGAAACGGGGATCGGCGGCTACAAGGAAGCGGTCGCGGAAATTTCCGGCACCGACGTGTTCGCGCGTCTGAAGTTCGAATCCGGTGTCCACCGGG
The DNA here is from genome assembly GCA_913030825.1 of uncultured Rhodospirillaceae bacterium. GTDB lineage: Bacteria > Pseudomonadota > Alphaproteobacteria > Rhodospirillales > Casp-alpha2 > UBA1479. Next base: position 301,981 of record CAJWCU010000001.1, read on the forward strand.
TGCAGCGGATACCTGTTACGGAGTCCGGTGGGCGCATCCATACCTCGGCGGCGACCGTCGCGGTGATGCCCGAGGCAGAGGAAGTGGACGTGGCGATTGAGGAAAAGGACCTTCGCATCGACGTCTTCCGCGCTTCCGGCCCCGGCGGACAGTCCGTCAACACGACGGACTCGGCCGTGCGCATCACCCACCTGCCGACCGGCATTGTCGTCAGTCAGCAGGATGAGAAATCGCAGCATAAGAACCGCGCCAAGGCGATGAAGGTGCTGCGCGCGCGCATCTACGAACGCGAACGCCAGATGCGCGACGCCGAACGGGCGGCCCAGCGCAAAGGCCAGGTCGGCTCCGGCGACCGGTCGGAACGCATCCGTACCTACAACTTTCCCCAAGGCCGGGTCACCGACCACCGCATCAACCTGACCTTGCACAAGCTGGATCGGGTGATGGAAGGCGATCTGGACGAACTGATGGATGCCCTGATCACCGACGACCAGGCACAGCGTCTGGCCGAGATCGCGTGACGGACGGGGCGCCGCCGCCGGTCGAAAGCCGCCATGCCCCGGGCACCCTGGGTCATGCCGTGGATCGGGCGTCAGCGCATCTGCGGTCGGCGGGCATCGAGACGGCCCGATTGGATGCACGGGTACTTGCCGCCCATGTATTGGGGCGCGAGGCGTCGTTCATTCTGACCCATCCGGAGCACGTTCTGAGCGCCGAAGAGGGTGCGGTGATCGATGCCTTGATCGCGCGGCGCGCGGCGCATGAGCCGGTCTCGCGAATTCTGGGCGAAAAGGAATTCTGGTCGATGACCTTCAAGGTCACCGAAGCGACCCTGACGCCGCGCCCGGATACGGAAACCCTGGTCGAACAGGCGTTGGGCCATCTCCGCGAATCCGGTCGGGAAAACGACGAATTGCGGTTGCTTGATTTGGGTACGGGCACGGGATGCCTCTTGCTGGCGCTGCTGTCGGAGCTTCCGGTGGCGACGGGCCTGGGCGTCGACGTCAACGCCGACGCTGCCGCCGTCGCAGAAGAAAACGCCCGGCGTCTCGGGCTTGGCACGCGCGCGGATTTTCGCGTCGGCGATTGGGCCGACGGCCTGGATGGACCGTTCGACGTGATCGTCAGCAACCCGCCCTATATCGCGGACGGGATGCGGGCGGAATTAGCCCCTGAAGTCAGGGACTTCGACCCACCGGGTGCTTTGTTCGCCGGGGCCGAGGGGCTGGACGCCTATCGCATCATCGCGCCCCAGGCGGCGAAGTTGCTCGCCCCAGGAGGGCTGATCGGTTTTGAAATCGGCCAGGGACAGGACGCCGCCGTTGCGGAAATCCTCCGCGCGAACGGGTTTGAAGGGATCGAATCGCGCGCCGACCTCGCGGGGATTCCCCGTGCCCTTTCCGGGCGTGCGCCAAGCCCGTAATTCCCGCAAAAAAATGTTGGAAATAGGGGTGAACCGGTCTAGGGTGCCGATGGTGGCTGTAAGGCCACTTGGGCGGATCGTCCCATGTGACGCCTCTTCGACCTCCGAAAAATTCGACGTTACGACCTAACGGTCAATGTTCGGAGTAGGGTCGCGGAACGGGACAGGCCCCCGGGATTTCCCTGAGCAAAGTTACGCGCGTCTCCGTTGCAAACGAGGCGGTCGTTCTTTGAACAGCCGGTACGGCGAGCGGGCGAGGTTTGTCCGTTTCCGTGACGGGTGTGGCCGGGCCGTAAATCGCCCGGTGTTTCTGGGAAGCTTACCCAGCAGCCCGCCAACAAACGTGTTGCAAGGAAAATGAACAAGAATTCCAATAACAGACGGTCGCGCGGTCGCGGCGGCAATAAGCGCCACGGCAACGTTCGGAACCAAACCTTCGAAAGCAACGGACCCGGCGTAAAGGTCCGTGGATCGGCTCAGCAGGTGCTCGATAAGTATCTGGCGCTGGCCCGTGATGCATCGTCCTCGGGCGACCGGATCATGGCCGAGAGCTATTTCCAGTTCGCGGAACATTACTTTCGTCTGCTCAACACCGACGAGCAGCGTAATGCCGACCGCAACGGCGCCAACCGGGGCCGCGGCAACGACCGCGACCGCGCGAACACGCCGGGCAGTGCCGAAGGCGGCCCCGACGATCAGATGAGTGGCGGCGGCTATGATAACGACGAAGAGTCGGATGGCGACGATTCTTCCGGCGACAATGGCGCCGAGGTGATCCGTACCGACCGGCCGCAGGCGCAGAACGACGGCGCCGATGGCGATAATGGCGATAATGCTGACGATGCCGGCGACAAAAGGGGCGATCGGGGGAATTCCCGGAACGCTTCTTCGGGTGGCGAAGCGAAAGGCCGCGGCCGCAGCCGGAACGCCCGGAACAGCGGCGGCGACAACGGCGACGCTGAACAGGCACCGCCATCACGTCCCCGAGGCCGCCGCAAGAAACCGGCGGCAGAGGGAGAAGGCGGCGCGGACGCTCAGCCGGATCTTCTCTCGGAACCCAAGGCGGACACTCCGGTGGAGAACGACGCCGCCGATTGACTGCCCGAATTCCTCAAGCGCGACACCTGATCCTTACCGCGCCGTCTTAAAGATCAACGAGACGAGAGGAACTCCCCAAGGGCAGCCGATCCGGCCTTGGTCATCCGCACGAACACGCCCATGTCGATATGGCCGAACCCGGCCTGCAGGAACTTGACGATGTTCAGGTCGCGTTCCGCCGTCTCGGGATTGACGTTGATCGCCGCGCATCGATCGATGCGTTCGGTCACCTCGGCTTCCGCATTGCCGATGGCGACGGTCTTTCCGATCCATTCGAATTCCGACCACGGCTCGATCCCGTCGATATAGATGTTGGCGCGGAACCGCCGGTGATCGACCGGTTGTTTGACGACCCGTTCCAAATCACGGATCGACGCCAGATTGATGACCGAGACGACCGGGTCCGGCTGATCGGTCAGATGGTTGCCCGGATTGGCCTCGACCAGGCGCGGGCGGCCATTGGCCTCGGCCTTCATGTAGGCGGTGAAGAATTCCTCGATCATGGTGCGCCCGATGCGATCGGTGATCTTACCGCGCGCGACCTGGCGGCCCTGGCGCTTGATCGTGAGAACGCCGGTCGCGTCGTCGAATTCGGTTTCCAGGGTCGCCAGCTTTTCGTTCTTCACCAGGGCCAGAAAATTCCTCTTGGGCATCCATTCCAGGTGATGGCCGCCGGTGACCGGGGTCGAGCCGAGCGCGACGGCGAAGCGGCGGTCGCCGGGCAGGTAATCGCCCGCCGCGAGGTCGACCGCGTCCATCGCTTGGGGCGACAGGCCTTTGACCGGGTAGCGGTAAATATGTTTGATCTCGGCATTCATGGGAGGCCGAGGCTCGGCTTTTCAGGACGATCTGTCAACGATGGGGTTGAGACCCACCGGGGTCAGCGGTCGCGCGTTTCGGCCTGGTCGTCATAGGCATCGACCTGAAGATCGATGTCGGTCACGCCGTCGGCGTTGTGGTCGGTGATCGTGACGACGGCGACAAGGCGCACACCGTTCACCGGCCACCAGGTCAGGGAACAGACGCGGCCCGGCTGTTCGACCCGGTCATTGCATTCCGATTCCGTTTCCTCGCCCCAGATCGCCCGCAGGTGGCCGAGCATCTCGGCTTCGGTCCGTTGTTCCAGGCTGCGGTGATAGCTGATGCGGAACGCCGGGGCGTCGTGTTGATGCGTCCGGAAGAAGGCGTTGAAGCGGTCCGGCAGGACGTTGTAGACGATCATCACGCCATCATCGACGGCGAGGATCTTGTTGAATCCGGTCGTCGCGCCCAACGCGTTGTCATAACTCATGCCGATGGAGAAAGGGCCCAGGAGGAAATCCGGCTCTGCGTCTGCGGCCTGCATTTTTTTGACCTGTCCGGCGATGCTGGCGCCGGCCATCATCGGATCCTTGATCTTGTCTTCGGACATGCGGGCGAGAACTTCCGCCAAGGGGCGGCGGTCGACCGGGTCGGCCTGTTCCTTGGGCTTGGGCGGTGTCGGGTCCGCGATATAGGCGAGCAGCCCGAAGGTTACCGCCAGCATGACGAACACGAGGAGCAGGGTCCGGATGGGGGATTTGCGTTTCATGCGTGCCGCTGAATTTCCTGACGGTTTCAATTGATTGCCGCCGAACGGACGGCGCCCCGGTTAGATAGGCTGCCAAGGCGCCCGAGTCCAAATACTTATTTTCTCCGGGCGATTGCGGCGGGGCTGCAATAACCCTATTTCAATTCTGGAAATAGGCGCACTGTTTCCGATCACATGCCGGCGCGGGCAATGGTGCCCGGTCGGGTCTATACTAACCCTTGAGAGGGGCGCCTTGTTCGCCGATTATCGGGAACCGGTCGCTCTGTCGCCAAAGTGAGGGACAGATGGAATTTGAAAAGTTCACTGAGCGTGCGCGCGGCTTTATCCAAAGCGCCCAATCGCTCGCCATTCGCGAAACCCACCAACAGTTCACCCCGCTGCATCTTCTGAAGGTGCTGCTCGACGATAAGGAAGGCCTCGCCGCCTCGCTGATCGAGGCCGCCGGCGGCAACGCCCAGCGCGCCCTTCGATTGACCGAAGGCGAATTGAAGCGCCTGCCCAAGGTCGAAAGCGAGACGGTGCAGATCTACTTGGCATCGGAAACGGCCAAGCTGTTCGACCAGGCCCAGGAAATCGCCGACAAGGCCGGCGATAGCTTCGTCACCGTCGAAATGATGCTGCTGTCCATGGCCATGGCCGAGGGCACGGAAGCCTGCAAGATCCTGAAGGAAGCGGCCGTCACGCCGCAGGACCTGAACGCCGCGATCAAGGATTTCCGCAAGGGCCGCGCCGCCAATTCGGCCAATGCCGAGGACGGCTACGACGCCCTGAAGAAATACGCCCGCGACCTGACGGCCGCGGCGGAGGAAGGCAAGCTCGACCCGGTCATCGGCCGGGACGACGAAATCCGCCGGACGATCCAGGTGCTGTCGCGTCGGACCAAGAACAATCCCGTGCTGATCGGTGAGCCCGGCGTCGGCAAGACCGCCATCGTCGAGGGCTTGGCGCTCCGCATCGTCAACGGCGACGTGCCGGAAAACCTGAAACAGAAACGCCTGATGGTGTTGGACCTGGGCGCGCTTGTCGCCGGGGCCAAATTCCGCGGCGAGTTCGAGGAGCGGCTCAAGGCCGTGCTCAGCGAGGTTACCGCCGCCGCCGGCTCTCTCATCCTTTTCATCGACGAGATGCACACCCTGATCGGCGCCGGCAAGGCCGAGGGGTCGATGGATGCTTCGAACCTGTTGAAACCGGCCTTGGCCCGCGGTGAATTGCACTGCGTCGGCGCCACGACCTTGGACGAATACCGCAAGCATGTGGAAAAGGACGCGGCGCTCGCCCGCCGGTTCCAACCCGTGTTCGTCGGCGAACCGACGGTCGAGGACACGATCTCGATCCTGCGCGGGATCAAGGAAAAGTACGAGCTGCACCACGGCGTGAAAATCTACGATAGCGCCCTGGTCGCCGCGGCGACCCTATCGAACCGGTACATCACCGACCGGTTCCTGCCGGACAAGGCCATCGACCTGATGGACGAAGCGGGTTCCCGTGTCCGCATGGCCGTCGATTCGAAGCCCGAGGATCTGGATGAATTGGATCGCCGTGTCATCCAAATGAAGATCGAACGCGAGGCCTTGAAGAAGGAGGCCGACAAGGCGTCCAAGGACCGGTTGGCCAAGCTTGACGACGAGCTCAAGGAGCTGGAGGAAAAAGCCGGCGCCATGACGGCCGAATGGGAACAGGGCAAAGCCGCCCTGGCCGATACGACCAAGCTGAAGGAAGAATTGGACAAGGCCCATGTGGCGCAAGATCAGGCGCTGCGCGCCGGTAACTATGAAAAGGCCGGTGAACTGCAATACGACCTGATTCCCCGGTTACAGGAAAAACTGCGGCTGGCCGAGGAATCCGACGGCTCCGCCGTGGTCGAGGAAGCGGTAACCGACGAAACCATCGCCCAGGTGGTCAGTCGTTGGACCGGCATCCCCGTGGACAAGATGCTCCAGGGAGAACGGGACAAGCTGCTTCATATGGAAGAGAACTTGGGCAAGCGGGTGGTCGGCCAAGCCGAAGCCGTGACGGCCGTAGCCAATGCCGTGCGCCGCTCGCGGGCCGGGCTACAGGACGGTAACCGGCCCATGGGCTCGTTCCTGTTCCTGGGACCCACGGGCGTGGGCAAGACCGAGTTGACCAAGGCGCTCGCCGAATTCCTGTTCGACGACGATCAGGCCATGATTCGCATGGATATGTCCGAATACATGGAAAAGCATGCCGTCTCGCGGCTGATCGGGGCCCCGCCGGGCTACGTCGGTTATGACGAAGGCGGCGCGTTGACCGAGGCTGTGCGCCGCCGGCCTTATCAGGTGGTGCTGTTCGACGAGGTCGAGAAAGCCCATCCGGACGTCTTCAACGTACTGTTGCAGGTGTTGGACGACGGTCGCCTGACCGATGGCCAGGGGCGCACGGTCGATTTCCGCAACACCATCATCATCATGACCTCCAACCTTGGCGGCGAGATTCTCGCCAGCCAGGAGAAAGGCCAGGATTCCTCGCAGGTCCGCGGTCCGGTCATGGAGATCGTGCGCGCCTCCTTCCGGCCGGAATTCCTCAACCGCCTGGATGAGATCATCCTGTTCCACCGCCTGTTCCCCGAACACATGGGGGGCATCGTCGATATCCAGTTGGGCCGCCTGCACAAGCTGCTGGCAGACCGGAATATCGGCATTGATCTAGACCAGGCGGCTAAGGACTGGCTGGCCGAAAAAGGCTATGACCCGGTCTATGGCGCCCGCCCCCTGAAGCGGGTGATCCAGAAGGAATTGCAGAACCCGCTGGCCAGCATGATCCTGGAAGGCGCCATCGAAGACGGCTCCAAGATCACCATTTCCGCCGAGGGCGGGAACCTCACGATCAACGGCAAAGCCGTCGAGGCCGAAGCCGCGTAACCAAACGATGACCCTGTCCCGGCATCACTCGCGGCGATCGCGGCGGAGCCGGGACAGGTGTTTGTTTCTGTCTCCCTGCTGACGGAAAGTCGGGTTTCGGCGCACAAAAAACCTTGTGACGCCCGTCACTGTATCGATTTCGAAACAAAAATAGTCTGATTTCGAGTGCAATTCTCGAAAGGGCGCCGCCATGGGCGACGTGAGCCTAAGCAAAGGGGTACGGGCAAACCTGCTGCAGCTTCAGCGCAGCGAGGCTTTGCGCAATCAGGTGACTGAACGCTTGGCCACGGGTCGGCGGGTCAACCGCGTCGCCGACGATCCCCAGGATTTTTATGCCGCCCGTGCCGCGGCCAATCGGGTCGGCGACCTGTTCGATATCAAGTCCGGCATTAGTCAGGCTCTGTCCTCTGCCGAGACGGCCCAGGTCGGGCTCGACGCGGTCGGCGACCTCACGCGTCAGCTTCAGGGCATCGCGACGGCGGCCCGCGGCGGCACAGCCGAACAGCGCCAGGCCGCCGCCGAACAGTTCGACCAGATCCGGGCGCAGATCGACAGCCTTGCCGCCGATGCGTCTTATGGCGGAAATGCCCTGATCAACGATCCGGTGGACAGCCAATCGGTGCCCGTCGGCGATGTATCGGATGCCGAGATCGTTTTGGGTGATACGGCATCCTCGGCCGGGGCCTTGGGCATCGGATCGGCCGCGGGCGATTACAACGGTTTCGCCTCGGATGCGGATATCGACGCCGCATTGAACGATCTTGCGGGCGCAACGGCCCAGGTCCGCTCGTCGGGTGGGCGGTTCGGGTCGGACATCGCGGCCCTGAACACCCGCGAAACCTTTACCGACAATCTGTCTCAAACATTGCAGGCGGCGGAAACCAAGTTGGCAGGCGCCGACCTGAATGAAGAGGCCGCGCGCCGGGTCGCTTTGGAGTTGCAGGACCGCTTCGCCATGGCCGGTACGCGGTTCGCCGTCCGCACGGAAAGCCTGGTTGCCAATCTTCTCGGCTCGGGCGGGGGTGGACGATGAGCGCGCTGCGCGACCATGGCCGGGCGGCGTCGGCCTATGGCCGGACGCAACACGCTTCGATCCGCGGCCGTGCCGCCGAGGCCGAAGCCTTCGCCATGGCGGCGGCCTATCTGCGCGATGCGCGGACCCGGCCCGCCGACCGCGTGTTGCTGGCCCGGGCCCTCGGATTCAATCAGAAGCTCTGGACGATCATTCAGGCGGAGATTTCCGATACGGGCCATCCGGCCCCTGAAGACGTGCGCGGCGACATGATGTCGCTGGCCCGGTTCATGGATCAGGCGACCGCCGATGCCTTGGCCGCCCAGGCGCCGCGTCTGGACACCATGATTGCGATCAACTCCAGCCTGGCCGCCGGGATGTTCGGGCGGCCGTCGTAATCGCCGGGTTGCCCTGCCTTTCGGTTAGACGCGGTCGGCCAGGGAATAGTCCCGCTCTACCTTGGCGACGCGAATTCTGAAATCCTTGAATATCCCGGCCTTGCCCTTTTCTTGGGCGGCGGCGTGGCCCAGATGGCCGCGCCATTGGGCGATGGCGTCTTCGTCGCGCCAGAACGACAGCGAGACATAGCGGGTTTCGTCGGCCATGCTCTGGAACCGCTCAATGGAAATGAACCCGTCGATGTTCTGCAGTTCGGGGCGAAGCTCGGCGGCCAGGTCGAAATATTCGTCGGCCCGCGCCGGGTCTGGGGTGACTTCGAAAATCACGGCGTACATGGCGGCTCTCCTTTCTGTCCCCGGCGATCCGATACTCAGATGCCCAGGAACCGGGTGACGTGGTTCAAAAACAGTTCCGGCGCTTCGGCATGGGCCCAATGGCCGATACCCGGCATGACTTCGATATGGGCGGCGGGGAACAGGCGCTTGATCTCGCCGTGGTGATGGGGGGCGATGTAGTCGGACGCCCCCCCCGCCAGGAACAGGGTCGGCCCGACGTAGCTGTGGCCATGGGGCATCTCGGGCCAGTCCAGCAGGTCTTCCATGGCCCCGGCCAGGGCCGAGAGATTGACCCGCCAGGAAAACCCGTTATTGCCGCTTTCCAGGTTCTGCAAGAGGAAGGCGCGGATTCCCGGGTTGGCTTCCGTGGGGGCGAGCAGGGCATCGGCCTCCTTGCGCGACGTGACTTGGGAAAGGTCCATGGCGTTCAACGCCTCGACATAATGAATGAAGGTCCCGGGCGAAGGGGCGGGGGCGATATCGACGACGGCCAGTTTGCCGACCAGTTCGGGATGGGCGAGGGCCAATGCCATCGCCGCCTTGCCGCCCATGGAATGGCCGATTACGTCGGCCTTGCCCAGGCCGTGGTCATGGATGAATCGGGCGACGTCGCCGGCCAGCGCCGGATAGGTCATTTCGTCGTCCCAGGGGCTTTCGCCGTGATTGCGCAGGTCCAGACAGATCACCCGGCGATGGGCGCTTAGATGCTTGGCGATCGCACCCCAGTTGCGTTTCGACCCGAACAGGCCGTGCAGGATCAACAACGGCGCACCGGCGCCAGCGTCCGTGTGGGAAAGGGAAACAGGTTTGGGGTCGGTCATCGGAGCGCTGCCTTCCGTGCGGGGCGGCGTCCCGATGCCAAGGGGATCAGCGGGCGTCCGCCATTTCGTCGCGGGTCGTGGTCTTCTGGTTATCGTCCCGGCGGGCGAACTGCAAGTCTATCTGGGACTTGGCGGCCATGAAGCGGTCGAGTTCCTTGCCCTTGAGATTGCGGCCCGACGGCATGCGCACGCGCAGCGGGTTGACCTGGCCGCCGTCGACCATGATCTCGTAGTGCAGGTGCGGTCCGGTCGACCGGCCCGTGGTGCCGACATAGCCGATGACCTGGCCCTGACGGACGCGCTTGCCCTTGCCCATGCCCCGGGCAAAGCCCTTCATATGGGCATAGGCCGTGGAATAGCGGCCGTTGTGGCGGATCGCGATGTAGTTGCCGTAGCCGCCTTTGCGTCCGGCGTAGGAAATGACACCGTCGCCGGCGGCGTAGATCGGCGTGCCGCGCGGGGCCGCGAAATCGACGCCCCGGTGCATGCGGGTATAGCCCAGGATCGGGTGGCGGCGCTTGCCGAAGCCCGACGACAGACGCGCGCCGTCGATCGGCGTGCGCATCAGCGCCTTGCGGGCCCCCCGGCCTTCGTCGTCGAAGTAATCGACGTTGCCTTCGCCGGTAACGAACCGGTAAAGCGGTTTGCGCTGGCCTGACAGGGTCAGGGCCGCGAAATGCACGGTGCCCGTATGGACAAGCTTGCCGTCCTCGTCGCGCAATTCTTCATATGTGACTTCGAAGGAGTCGCCCTGGCGGATGTCGCGTTGGAAATCGACGTCCCAGGAATAGATCCGGATCAGTTCGGCAAGCACGTTGGCGGGCAGGCCCTGACCTTGGCCGGCGAGATAAAGGGAGCTGTCGATGCGGGCCGCGACGCGGGCCAGCGAGCGTTTCAGCTTCTTGGCCTTCTTGTCGGCGGTGAAGCGCCCGTCGGCATGGCGGGTGACGGCGATCTCGTGACGGAAATCGGGTTCGAACCCGAAGCCCAGGAACGCGCCCGTCTCGGCGCGGGCACTTTTATCGTTCGTCGCCTGGGCACGAAAGCGGATGGCCAGTTTCTGGCCGGGCAGCAGACGGCGCGGATCATAGACTTCGGCGAAGGCGCGGATTGCCGCATCGGCTTCGCGGCCGTTCACGCCGGCACGGGCCAGCACCCCGGCCAGGGTTTCGCCCCGGCCGATGGTCTCCGCCGTGCGGATCACCGCCGCCGCGCGCGCGTCTTCGTCATCGGCGATGCTGCCGGGATGATTGATGCGATGCGTCGCCAGGCCGGCCGCTGCCGCCGGATGGCCCAGGCTCAAGGGCGCCAAGCCGAAGGTCGGCTGACCATGGCCGCCAAGCAGCCGATCCAGATTGTCGGGAGTCTTCAAAACCAGTCCGGCCGAACCCAGGACCACACCGAAAAACGCTCCCGCCGCAAGGAGTGTCCGCATACGCATGATAATGTCTGCTACCCCGTCTTACCCCAGGGGGCCGATGCGCCTCGGCGGCGTTGGCCCCGTTTGCCCAGTTCCTGTTATACGGGCCGGTCCCGGCTGGCCTCTTTGCCTGGAACCGCACCGCGGCATACCCGAAAGGCATGGCGGCGCCCGTATGTCGTCTCATCACTCCCCGGAAAGGGCCGGACCGATCTGTCCACTGCCTCACTTTCCGCGTATTTGCGTAACAATGTGCGGGAGCCCTGGGGTTGTCAAGCGCCCATGGGGAATTCCTTTATAGGAATCAACATAATACAGCGAGACTCTGATATATCGTTTGATATAAGCCTCTTATATCACCGGAATCCAATATTCATTCCGGATCGAAGGTGGGTGAAAGACTCTCTTACGCGCCGGTTCGTCGATCTTTGCGAAAAAAAATCACCGCGATTCGAATGAAGCCGTGGGATTTAATCCTCTGTTAGGGGTTTCGGTGGCGGATTTCCGGGCTTTTTTCATCATTGCAAGAAAATGACAAAAGGGGTTTGACAGGGCGCGGCAGCCTGCGTATAACCCCGCCTCCACCAAGACGGGGGCGGCGGTGAATACCGGCGCCCCTAAAGTTTGCCTCGGTGGAACGCGGGCTTCGGCCCACGGCACTTTCTCACGGACCTGTCCGTGACGGCTGTTTGACATTGTGGTTTATGGAAGGGATACGCGGGCGGCGTTTTGTGCGT
>CAJWCU010000002.1 GCA_913030825.1 uncultured Rhodospirillaceae bacterium
GGGCAGGGATGAGAAAGGGCGCGTAGCTCAGCGGGAGAGCACTACGTTGACATCGTAGGGGTCGCTGGTTCAATCCCAGCCGCGCCCACCATCCACCAAGTTATAAAGACCGCCCCGCCCGGGGCGTTTTTTGTGGCCGGAACGGACCGGTTTTCCGCTAAAAACCTGTCCCTCCGCCCGCCCTTTGGGGTAGAAGACGGCGATGATCATCCTCTCCCTCCATACCGGCTATCACGACGGCACGGCGGCGTTGTTCGACGGGTACAACCTGTTGGCCGCGGTGCAGCTGGAACGCCTGACCCGTAAGAAGGGCGACGGCGGCGGCATTCCCGAGCCGGCGATGGACGAGGTGCTGGCGATCGCCGGCCTGACGCGCAAGGACGTGGACGTCGTCGTGCTGTCGCGCGCGTCCTTCCCGGCGCGCTATTTCAAGGCCGGCACGTTGAAGCAGGCGGAATACGCCTTTCACAAGATCATCGGCCACGAAAAGCTGAAGGACATGTGCTCCCAGATGCAGCAGCGCGGCGAAAGCGAGCCGGCGATGCTGTTCCGCGAGGAAATGTTCCGCGCCGATTTCGGCTTCAAGGAAGGCGTTCAAATCGTCTATTCCAACCACCACATGGCGCATGCGCTGTCGGCCCTGTTCTACACGGATTGGGACGAAGCCTTGCTCTATACCGCCGACGGTTGCGGCGACAACGTCCATTACTCCCACCGGATTTTGAAGAACGGCAAGCTGGAGTGCCTGTTCGGCGGCGAAAACATGACCTTGCAGCCCAGGCGGGTCGATAGCCTGGGCCTTGCCTATGGTTTCACGACCCAGGCGCTGGGCTATCGGATGAACCGCCACGAAGGCAAGCTGACGGGCCTGGCGGCCTTCGGTGAGCCGTCGGTCGCCGAGGCCCTGGGCGCGCACTTCAACGTCGACGCCAAGGGCGTGATCTGGTCCGATTTCGAAAGCGACGACGCCATGCGCAAGGCCATCGCCCGCATGGCCAAGGGGGTCGAGCCCGCCGACATGGCGGCTTCGATCCAGAAGGTGTTGGAAGACACCATCCTTTCCTCCGTCCGTAAAATTTTGGAAAACCATCCGGTGCGGCGCATCGGCCTGGCGGGGGGCGTGTTCGCCAACGTGCGGCTCAACCGGCTGCTTTGCGAGGAAACGGACACGGACGAGATCTTCGTCTTTCCCGGCATGGGCGACGAAGGCATCACCGTCGGCGGCGCCCTGCAATACATGCTGGAACGCGATGGGCTGGAGGCTTGGCTCACCCATCGGCGGCGGCTCTCCACCGTCTATCTGGGCCGCGATTATTCGGGCGACGTCGATGCCGATATGATTTCGGGCGGTGGCGTGACCAAACTGGACGGTGACCCGGTCGAGGTTGCGGCGGGCCTGATATCCTCCGGCAAGGCGGGCGCGATCTATCAGGGGCGCATGGAATTCGGGCCCAGGGCCTTAGGCGCCCGCTCGATCCTCGCCAATCCGGCGGACGCGGCGATCAATGCGTCGCTGAATGCGCGGTTGCAGCGCACGGAATTCATGCCTTTCGCGCCTTATGTGTTGGAAGAAGACGCGGCCGAGGTGTTCGAGATCACCGACGCCAACCGCTATGCCGCGGGTTTCATGACCATTACCACGGCGGTCAAAGAGGAATGGCGCGATCGCATCCCCGCCGTCGTCCATGTCGACGGCACGGCCCGGCCGCAGATCATCCGCCGCAAGGACAATCCGCTCTATGCGGATATCCTGACCGCGTTCAAGGCGAAGACGGGCCTGCCGGTCCTGATCAACACCTCTTTCAACGCCCATGAAGAGCCGATCATCAATACGCCCGATGAATGCCGCAAGGCCCTGGTCGACGACCGGATCGATTTCGTGGTGACCGGCGGCGGCGTCTACGTCCGCATCGAGGCGTGATCTTTCATCCCCCGCCGGATATCGGCCTGCGCAACTCTGCTTGACGCCGATTGTATACAATCATAAAAACGCGGCCATGACGGGGCTTCCTGAAAAAACAGATGTAATTGTGGTCGGTGGCGGCGGGGCCGCCATGGCGGCCGCTATCACCGCGCGTGAGCGAGGCGTGAAGGTTCTGGTGCTGGAAGCGGCGCCTAAGGATTTTCGCGGCGGCAACACGCGCCATGTGCGCAATATTCGCTACGCCCATCCGGCGGCGACGGATTTCGTCACCGGGGCCTATCCGGTCGATGAATATTACGACGACCTTCTGCGCGTGACCCAGGGCAACACGGACAAGGAGCTGTCGCGCTTCCTGATCGAGAAGTCCGAGGACTCCGCCGATTGGATGCAGGCGCACGGCGTGAAGTTTCAGCCGCCGTTGTCCGGCACCATCGGGCTCGACCGCACCAACGCCTTCTTCAAGGGCGGCGGCAAGCAGCTGCTGAATGCCTATTACACGGTCGCCGACGATTTGGGCATCGACTGCCGCTACGAGGCCGAAGTCGTCGACATGAAGATCGAGGACGGCGTGTTCACCGCCGCCCGGGTCAAGTATCAGGGGGCCGAACATATCGTCGAGGCCCGCGCCATCGTCATCGCCGCCGGCGGCTTCCAGGCCGATACGGAATGGCTGAAGGAAGGCTGGGGCGAGGCGGCCGAGGGCTTTCTCATCCGCGGCACCGGCTACAACAAGGGCCGCATGCTGCGCGTCCTGATGGACCATGGGGCGCAGACGGCGGCCGACGCCGACCAGTGCCACGCCATCGCCATCGACGCCCGCAGCCCGAAATGCGACGGCGGCATCGCGACCCGCGTCGACTGCGTGATCTATTCGATCATGGTCAACCGTCAGGCCCAGCGTTTCTATGACGAGGGCGAGGACATCTGGCCCAAGCGCTACGCCATCTGGGGCCGCTTGCTGGCCAAGCAGGAAGACCAGATCGCCTATGGCATCGTGGACGCCAAGGTCAACGACCTGTTCATGCCGTCCATGTATCCGCCGCTGAAGTCCGACACCATCCGGGGCCTGGCCGAACAATTGGAGCTGGACCCCGAGGCCTTGGAAAAGACCGTTGCGGATTACAACGCGGCCTGCCGTCAGGGCGACAACAAGGACAAGGAATTCACCCCGGGCGTGCTCGACGGCCTGTCGACCGAAGGACTGGAGCCCGCCAAGACCAACTGGGCGCAACCCATCGATACCCCGCCTTATTACGGCTATCCGCTGAAGACCGGCATCACCTTCACCTATCTGGGCGTCAAAGTGGACAAGGAAGCCCGCGTCCAGTTCGAAGGCCAGGGCGGGCGCAGCGTGCCCGCCGCCAACATCTTCGCCGCCGGCGAGGTCATGTCCGGCAACATCCTGGGCCAGGGCTATGCCGGCGGTGTCGGCATGGCCATCGGAAACGTGTTCGGCCGCGTCGCCGGAGAAGGAGCCGCGCGCCATGTCTCAAACTAATCCGCAACCGCCCGTCGATTACGAATTGCAGGGCGACCAGATGCCGGACCTGCATGACGAATCCCGCCGCCTGATGACCATCTGCAACGCTTGCCGGTATTGCGAAGGTTTCTGCGGCGTGTTCCCGGCGATGATGCGGCAAAAGACCTTCACCGATCAGGACCTGGATTACCTGGCGAACCTCTGCCACGGCTGCAACGGCTGCTATTACGCCTGCCAATACGCGCCGCCGCACGAATTCGCGGTCAACATCCCGCAGACCTTCGCCCGCCTGCGCGCCGATACCTACCGGCGCTATACCTGGCCCAGCTGTCTTTCCGGTTTGTTCCAGAAGAACGGAACGCTGGTTTCGGTCCTGTTGGCCTTGGGCATCGGCCTGTTGCTGGTCCTGGTCAATCTGTTCAACCCGCCCGAGGTCGTGCACGGCGAACACGCCGGTAATTTCTACGCCGTCATTCCGCACAACGTCATGGCCTGGTCGTTCGGCGGGGTCTTTATGTACGCCGTCGGGGTGCTGCTGTTCGGGTTCTGGCGGTTCCGCCGCGATACGGCGCCCGGGAAGCCGGAAACGCCGCTGTCCGTCGCGGGCGCGACCCACGACGCCATGGTTATGAAATACATGGGCGGTGGCGGCGTCGGCGGAAAGATGGACGGCTGCAACTATCCGGACGAAAGCTTCTCGCAGATCCGCCGGGTGTTCCACCAGCTGACCTTCTGGGGCTTCCTTTTGTGCTTCGCCGCGACCTCGGTCGCGACGATCTACCACTACGTTTTCGGTTGGGAAGCGCCCTACGATTACAACTCGCTGCCCGTGCTGCTGGGCACGGTCGGCGGGATCGGCCTGCTGATCGGGCCGGTGGGATTGATCTATCTGAAGCACGTCGCCGACCCGAACACCCAGGTCGGCGCCCAGCGGGGCATGGACACGGGCTTCCTCGCCTTGCTGTTCCTGGTCAGCCTGACCGGCCTGGCGCTGTTGGCCTGGCGGGAAACCGGCTACATGGGGACGCTGCTGGCGATCCACCTGGGCACGGTGCTGGCCCTGTTCCTGACCCTGCCCTACGGCAAGTTCGTGCATGCGATCTACCGCTATGCGGCCTTGCTGCGGAACCGCCGCGAACAGAAATCCTGATTCCTTTCCTGATCCAGGAAGCACAAACAGAAACCGGCGCCCTTTGCTGAGGGGCGCCGGTTCCGTCTCGGCTGACGTTTTATGGTCGATCGCGGGGCGCGGCTTGCTGGGCCGCGCCACCGGCGATGAAGTCGTTAGTCGTCGGAGCCCGCGGGCGTCTGGGTGACGATGGTCACCGCGTTCAGGCTGTCCCGGTAATCGGCGAATTCCTCGGCCGACAGGGTCCGGGCGGCGCTGGCAAGCTGGGTTTCGTCAACCGGCTGCGGCTGAACGATCTGGCCTTCCTGTTGGACGATCTGCTGCGACTGATGGTCGGCAAGCTCTTCGGCCGACATGGTGTCGGTCGGATTGGCCGCCAGGGCCTGGCCCTGAACGGTGGCGATCGCAAGACCGAAGACGAAGGCGGGGACGACGACGGTGCGGGGGAAGGTAAACACGTGAATGGCTCCTTGGGCTGACGCTTCCGGATCGGGGATGCGGGGGAGGGACAGCCCGTTAATTCGCCGGATACAGTCGGCGGCTGCGCCGGACCAAACCGGCGAAAGGAACTTTAGGCGAAAATTATGTCGCCGCATAACGAATATAAATAAACGATAATATCGAAATTATCGAAGTTGTGGGATTGATGGTTTGATCCGAAAAAGACCGTGCCGACGCCTCCCGGGGGTAAGGGGAGGCGCCGGCGCGGCGGGCCGGGCGGGGGTAGGGGCCCGGCCGGGCAGGGAGGAACGATTAGTCACCCCAGCGGTGGGCGTCTTCGACCTGGCCGGTCGAGACAGAGGCCGGGGCATCGGTAACCATCGCCGTTTCGTTGGCCTGGACCGGCGCCTGAGCGAAGGTCAGACCCAGGGCGAACAGGGCGGCGGGCAGAACGGCGAGGGAAATACGGTTGGTCATTGGTAGTCTCCTTTTCGAAGGGTTGTGCGGTCCCGGTCCATCCGGGCCGCTTCGGTGAGGAGAAGATGCGCGCGCCGACCGATCCTGGCTAATAACAGGGGATCAATGGAACGTGAGCGGTCAACCGATTGAAAAAACGCCCATATTAGAAAAATGACGGTGCTTGGTGACGGCCCGCGATCACGGCGGGGTCACGCCCGTGTCGCGGGCCGGGGACCGGTCGGCCACATTTCGGCCGCAGATCGCCCGCGCCGGCGGGGTGCCGGACGGGTGGGCGTTCCGATTGAGAGTTGAGAAAATGGAGACGCGGGCGGACGGCCCGCGCCCGATGTCTAGTCGTCGAACCCGAGGAACTGGGTGAACCCGTCGACCGGCTCGCGGACCGGGCGATAGTCGTTGACGACCTCCGATGTGTCGGCATGCCCCAAGGCCATGCCGCAGACGACGATCTCGTCGTCGGGGATCTCCAACACATCCTTCACCGTTGAATGGAAGGAACACCAGGCGGCCTGCGGGCAGGTTGCGAGTCCCAGTCCCCGGGCCATCACCATGATGTTCTGCAGGAAGGTTCCGTAGTCCAGCCAACTGCCCATTTCCAAGGTGTTGTCGATGGTGAAGATCAGGCCGACGGGCGCATCGAAGAACAGAAAGTTGCGCCCGTGTTGGCGGTGCATGGCTTCCTTGTCGCCCTTTTCGATGTTCAGTGCGCCGTAGAGGCCCCAGCCGGTCGCCCGGCGGCGCGTCAGGTACGGCTCGGGGAAGGGCGTCGGGTAGTATTTGAAATCGCGTTCCTGCATGCGTCCGGCGTCGTGTTCCGCGCTCACCGCCGCGACCAGCCGGTCCTTCACCGCGCCGGTCACGACCCGCACCTTCCAGGGCTGCATGTTCGAACCCGAGGGCGCGTAGCTGGCGGCTTCGAGAATCCGCGCGATGGTCTCCTTGGGCACGGCGGTCGGCAGGAAGGCGCGGACCGAGGCGCGGGAGGTCACGGCGGTTTCGACGATTTCCGCGCGCAGGTCGTCGGAAATGGTGGCGGCGTCGGTATCGGGCATGGAATGGACTCGCTTGATATTGTGGTGGGCTTTCTTGCTACCACCTTCGTCCGGCCCGGGCAAAGACCCGGCGGATTGGATATAAAAAATACTTCTAATATGCGCGCGGGTCTGGTGTCATGACGGCATGGGGAAGGCACCAAGTTTCAACGCGGATTGAAATAATAAAAACGTATGGTGGGAGTGTGTCCCAACTTCAAATTCGGACTGCGGCACCGTTCCCGGGCGCCGCGTCCTGGGCTTGCCCGGCCGTGACGGGCCGCGCGTTCGACATACCGAACGACCCGGAGTTGCGCCCATGACCTCACGCATTCTGGCGATCTATGTCGCGTTGATCTCGCTTGCCGTATTTTGCTCGGTGGCGTTGTGGGAATTCCATATCGAACACCGCTTCGATTCCGCGTTGACCGAAGCGGCCGACGATGAATCGAACCTGGAAAAATGGCTGGAAGTTCTGTTCGCCGTGGTCACCGCCGCCTCGGTCGCGGCGGCGTTGAGTTTCATACTCAAGTCGGCAGCCCGCGAGCGCGACGACCTCGCCCGGGAATTGGAGAGAAAGGCGCGTCTTCTTGAAATCACCCTGGACAGTATCGACCAGGGCATCTGCGTCTATGACAAGGACCTGCGCATGGCGCTGTGGAACGAGCGCTATATCGAATTGACGGGGCAGCCCCGCGACGGCGTCGTCGAAGGACGCCCCGCCATCGATATGATCCGGGCCCTCGCCGACAAGGGGGTGTTCGGCGATGCGGATTTGGAGCGCATCGCCCGGGAGCGTGAGGAATATTATTTCCGCCGTGGTGCGGCCACCCATGAAGAACGCAGCTACGCAGATGGCCGGGTCATCGATATCCGCCGCAACCCGACCGGGGACGGCGGATATGTCTCCAGCTTCACGGATATCTCGGACCTCAAAAAGGTGGAGGGCGAATTGACCAAGGCCAAGGATCAGGCCGAGGTCGCCAGCCGGGCCAAAACCGAATTCCTTGCCCAGATGAGCCATGAGCTTCGCACGCCGCTGAACGCGATCATCGGCTTTTCCGAGGTTATCGCAACGGATGCGGAGCGCAAACTGGACGATGCCAAGGTCCGGGAGTTCGCCGGCCATGTCCAGGCCGCGGGCCGCCACCTTTTGAGCCTGATCAACGATGTCCTGGACGTATCCGCGATCGAGGCCGGGCGCATTTTCCTGGAAGAGGACATTCACACCGTGGAGACCTTGGTCGGCGATGCCGTCGAAATGGTCGGTGCCAACCTGACGGGACGGGACCTTGTGGTGGAGACGGCCTTGGGTGACGGCGATGTGGCGCTGCGTTGCGACGGCCGGCGGATCAGCCAGGCTTTTCTCAACGTTCTGGGTAACGCGGTGAAATTCACGCCCAAGGGCGGGCGTATCCGGATCGCCAGCCGGACAACGGCGGACGGCGGCCTCGACGTCGTCGTTTCGGATACCGGTGTCGGCATTCCGTCGGACGATCTGCAACGCGTCGTCCGGCCCTTCGAACAGGCGGGCAGGGTCAATGTGCGTGGGCATGACGGCGTCGGTTTGGGCTTGTCCATCGTCGATGCGATCATGGGGCTGCACGACGGTAGCCTGGACCTCGCCAGTGAACCCGGCGATGGGACCGTCGTGACCCTGCATTTCCCGGCGGACCGCGTGATGGCGCCGGGCTCCATGAACGCCGTTTGATCCCGGGAGCCGCCGAGCCATGTTCACCGCCGCCGAAACGGGCCACAAGGTCAGCAAGCAGGTTTTCGATGCCGCCGCCGACCAATTGCGCCTGGAAATGGTCGAACTGCAACAGGCGCTGCGTACGGCGGATTTCCCGGTGATCATCCTGTTCGCCGGGGTCGACGGCGCGGGCAAAAGCGAAAGCGCCAATCTGCTGAACGAATGGATGGACCCGCGCTGGCTGGTTACCCGCGCCTACGACCGGCCGTCGGACGAGGAACAGGAACGCCCCGTGTTCTGGCGGTACTGGCGGGACCTGCCGCCCAAGGGGCGGATCGGCCTGTTCCAGAGTGCGTGGTATTCCGATGCCCTGCTCGACCGGGTCTATCGCCGCATCGGCTGGACCAAGTTGGACGCCCGCCTGCAACGGATCATCCAGTTCGAGCGCACACTTGCCGACGACGGCGCCCTGATCCTGAAGTTCTGGATGCACCTGGACAAGAAATCACAGAAGCGCCGATTGAAGTCCCTGGAAAAGCACCCGGACCTGCATTGGCGGATCACCGACCGGGATTGGAAGAATTACAAACGCTACGACCGTTTCATCGAAACGGCGGAACGCCTGATCATGCGGACCAGCACGGCCTCCGCCCCCTGGAAGATCGTCGACGGCAGCGATCATCGCCACCGGTCCCTGACCGTATTGACGACGATCCGCGACGTCGTGCGCGAACACCTTCGCCGCCGTCAGGCCGAAGGCCAGATCAGCGACGACCTGCGGGCCGAGAACGCGGCCGAGGATACGGCAATCGCGTCGGTGTTCGGCAACGGCATCGGCCCCGACCCGGAAGCCTATGAGACCGCCGGTATCCTGGGCAGCCTCGACCTGACGAAACAGATCGGGCGCAAGACCTACGCGACCCAGCTGCGCAAACTCCGCGCGCGCCTGAACGAAGCCGCCCGCAAGGCCCGCGCCGACGGCACCTCCAGCGTCCTGGTCTTCGAAGGATGGGACGCGGCGGGCAAGGGCGGGGCGATCCGGCGGCTGACGGCGGCGCTCGACGCGCGTTACGTCTCGGTCATTCCCATCGCCGCCCCGACGGACGAGGAACAGGCCCAGCACTACCTCTGGCGGTTCTGGCGCCATATCTCGCGGGCCGGGCGGTTCACCATCTATGACCGAAGCTGGTACGGACGCGTTCTGGTCGAGCGGGTGGAGAATCTGATCACCCCCCGTGAATGGCGCCGCGCCTACCGTGAAATCAACGAATTCGAATCCGAACTCGCGGCCCACGGCACGCATGTCATGAAATTCTGGCTGCATATCGACAAGGACGAACAGGAACAACGGTTCCTGGCGCGCAAGGCGATCCCTTACAAGGCCTGGAAGCTGACCGATGAGGACTGGCGCAACCGCGACAAGTGGGATGAATACGAGGCTGCGGTCAACGACATGATCGAGCGCACCAGCACCTCGACCGCCCCCTGGACGCTGGTCGAAGCCAACGACAAACGCCATGCGCGGCTCAAGATCATTCGGACGGTCTGCGAGCGCCTGGAATCCGATTTGCCCTAACGCCGTCCCGGGCACCTTTGATCGGCGGTTGAAAATCGAAAACCGGCATGCCTGCGGCGCGCCGGGCTGGACAACACATGCGGGTTATGGAATGTGTTATCGAGCCTGAAGTGGCGAGCCGCATGAAAAAAAGCAAAAGGAACCATCGTGTCCATTCTTCGAAAAGCATTCTGCCTCAGCGCCTTTGTGGCCGCTTTTTTGACCCTTTCAACGCCCGTGTTTGCAGGTGATGTCGGGGTGATCCTGATGCATGGCAAGGACGGTACGTCACGGCCGAAATCTCCGATCGGCAAGCTGACCGGCTTTCTGGAAGGCGACTTCAAGGTGACGGCGCTGACCATGGCGTGGTCCCGGGACAGGGGCTGGGAGAAAACGCTTGAGGAGACCTTCGCCGAGATCGACACGGCCGTCGCCGAAATGAAAGCCGCGGGTGCGACCAAGGTCGTCGTCGGCGGCCACAGCATGGGGGCGGCGGCGGCGCTTGCCTATGCGACGCGGACGGACGGTTTGGCTGGAGTCGTGATGCTGGCGCCGGGGCACCGGCCGGATTTGCGGGCCGACGATAATTTCGCCGCCATATCCAAAGCCAAGGAACTGGTCGAGGCCGGAAAGCCGGACGATGACGTCGAGATTTCCGATCGGAACCAGGGCAAGGACATTCCCCGCGTTCTGCAGGCGGATGTCGCGCTCAGTTGGTTCGACCCGGACGGGCTGGCAGTTATGCAGAACGCAGCACCCAAGGTACGGCCCGGCACGCCTGTGCTGTTCGCCATCGGCCAGAAGGACCGCTTGCTGCCGGTCGGCAAGGAATTGATCTTCGACGCCATCCCGGCGAACGACAAGAGTGCGTATATCGTCGTCCCGGGCGGTCATAAGGTGACCCCGATCAAGGCCAAAAGCCAAGTCGCGGACTGGCTGAATACGCTCTAGGTTTCAGGTTCCGGTGGACGGCACGCCCGTTAGTGTGCCTTGTCGTTGCCGGGATCGGCGGTGAAGCCTTCGGCTTCGATTCCGGCGACGGCGCATTCTTCGTCCCGTTCGCCCGTGTCGCCGGAAATGCCGCAGGCGCCGATGATGCGTTTGGTTTCCGGATCGCGGATCAGCACGCCGCCGGGGGCCGGGACCATGCCGTTGGGCGCGGTCGAGATCACCCCCGCCATGAACTTCGGGTTCTTTTCGCGCAATTCCCGCCCGCCGACGCCGAAGCCGAGCGCGCCGTAGGCTTTGCCCACGGCGATCTCGACCCGGAGGATGCCGCTTTCGTCCTGTCGCTTAAGCGCGACCAGATGGCCGCCCGCGTCCAGCACGGCGACGGTCAGCGGATCGCAATCGATGGCCGCCCCCTTAGCGAGCGCGCCGTCGACGATGGCGACGGCCAGATCCAGTGTCATCATGGGTTTTCGTCTTTACCTGCTGAGGTTCCGATTTCGGGCGTGTGGCCCGGCCCGACCCTTGTAGTCTTGGATATATTGACGGCGAAGACAATCGGCGATCCACTGGGGTCCTTCGCCAACGACGACGAGACCACACCTCATGACCGATCAAGACCTCTCAATCTCCCTGGCCTGTTGGGACTACGACCGCGCCCTGGGCGTCCTCGACGGCACGATTGCCGTGCCCGGGTGCGACATTCGTGCCGAAGCCCACCCGCCCTCGACCCTATTCCCGCTGGCGGTCAACGAAGCCCGTTTCGACGTTACGGAAATGTCGATGTCGTCCTACATCCTGCAGGTCGCGCAGGGAGAGGCGGCGTATATCGCCATCCCCGTGTTTCTGTCCCGCGCCTTCCGCCACAACGGCTTCGTCGTGCGCGCCGATGCCGGGATCGAGACACCGAAGGATCTGGAAGGCAAACGCGTCGGCGTGCCCGAATACCAGATGACGGCGGCCTTATGGATGCGCGGTATCCTGACGGACGAATACGGCGTCGATACGGATACCTTCCAATGGCGCACCGGTGCGCTGGAAGAAGGGCAGCGCGAAGACCGCCTGAGCCTCGATCTGCCGCCCCATATGTCGCTTGCTCCGATTGCCGCGGGCGAAAGCCTGCAGGGTTTGTTGCTGGCCGGTGAATTGGATGCCGTCTTCTCGCCGAAACCGCTGAACGCTCTGATCGAAGGCGATCCGCGTGTCCGCCGACTGTTCCCCGATTTCGGCGCGGTCGAGCGCGCCTATCATGCCAAGACCGGATTTTTCCCGATCATGCATGCCATCGGCGTCCGCCGGACCTTGGCGGAGGCCCACCCCTGGCTGCCGAAGGCCCTGTTTGATGCCTTTACCGCGGCGCGCGACAGCGCCCTGGCCCACCTGGACGCCGTCTGGCGGGGGTCCGCCAACCGGTTGAGCCTGCCGTTTTTCCATGCCGACATGGAGGAAACCCGCAGCATCATGGGCCCGGATTTCTGGTCCTACGGGTTTTCGGACAACCGGGCGGAACTGGACGCCATGTGCCGCTGGTCCCAGGCCCAGCATCTGGCCCCCCGCCGCGTTGAACCGGAAGAACTGTTTCATGAAAGTCTGCTGTGACCCCCACTCTTTGGGGCTGCTATCCGCGCCAGCCGGGGATATAAGGTGCCCATGAACATGCAGACCAATCACGTCGTCGCCTGCCTGGGCGGCGACAAGACCGCCCTGGAAACCCGCCCCTTGCCGGACGTCGGGCCGGGCGAGTTGCTGCTCGACCTGCGGGTCGTCGGCTTCTGCGGAACGGACTTGTTCAAACTGGATACGGGCGCGGCCGGGCCGGGCACGGTGCTGGGCCACGAACTGGTCGGCGAGGTCGCGGCCGTCGGCGGCGGCGTGACGGATTTCAAGCCGGGCGACCGCGTCGCCGTTCCGCACCATGTGCCCTGCGGTGAATGCCTGGTCTGCCGACGCGGCAACGAGACGATGTGCGAGACATTCCGCGAAAACCTGATGGCGCCGGGCGGCTTCGCCGACGCGGTGCTGATCAAGGCGCGGGCGACGGCCCAGGCGGCCCACAAGGTGCCCGACGGTGTTTCGGACGAAGCCGCCGTCTTCGTCGAACCCGCCGCCTGCGTCCTGCGCGGGGTCAATCGGGCGGAAATCGACGCCCAGGGCAGCGGCGACGCCGTCGCCGTGGTTCAGGGTGGCGGCAGCATGGGGCTTCTCCATCTGCTGGTTCTCAAGGCCGCCTTGCCGGGTTGCCGAGTTGCCGTCGTCGATCCCCAAGAAGACCGCCGCGACCTGGCCCTCAAGTTGGGCGCCGATGCGGCGGCGGAACCGGGCGAGGCCGCCTTGGCCGCCGTCGGCAACCTCAGCGGCGGCGCCGGGGCCGACGCCGTATTCGACACGGTCGGCGGGGCGGGGCCGCTCCGCGCGGCGCTGGCGCTGACGCGTCAGGGAGGCTCGGTCGTGCTGTTCGCCCATGCGCCGGATGGCCAGGCCGCCGATTTCGACCTCAACGATCTGTTCAAGTACGAACGCCGCATCCTCGGCACCTATTCCGGCGCGTTGAAGGAACAGGGCGCGGTGTTCGATCTGATCGCGTCGGGTGCTCTCGATCCGACGCCGCTGGTCACCCATAAGATGCCGTTGGACGACTTTCAGACGGGTCTGGACCTAGTGCGCCGACGCAAGGCGCTGAAGGTTCTGTTTACGCCGTCCCGCGCGGCGCAAGGCACGGAGGCCTGACGGCCATGGCACGTACGATGAAGGGGGCCATGTTATTGGGGCCCGAGGAAATCGAGGTTCGCGACCTGCCCGTGCCGGAGCCCGACGACGGCGAGATCATCCTGGCGGTTGAGGCGGCGACGACCTGCGGCACCGATGTGAAGGTCTTCAAACGCGGCGGCCATCCCCGCATGCTCAAGGTGCCGACCCTGTTCGGCCATGAAATGGCGGGCCGCGTCGCGGCGCGGGGCAAGGGGGTGACCAAATTCACGGAAGGTGCGCCCGTGGTTGTTGCCAATTCGGCACCCTGCGGCGAATGCGACTACTGTAAACGCGGGCGGGAAAATCTCTGCACCGACCTGCAATACCTGAACGGCGCCTTCGCCGAGTATGTCCGCGTGCCGGCGCGCTTCGTCGACCGAAATACCTACAAGATCCCCGTCGGGCTGGAATTCGGCAAGGCGGCGCTGACCGAACCGCTGGCCTGCGTCCTGCACGGCATGGACGCCTGCGAATTGGACAAATACGGCCCCGGCACGGAAGTCGTGCTGTTCGGCGCCGGGCCCATCGGGTTGTTGTTCGTCGGCGCCCTGGCGCGGGCCGGACACAAGGTGATCTTGGCCGACCCCAATCCGCCGCGCCTGGCCGTGGGCAAGGAACTGGGAGCCTGGAAGACCGTGCAGATCGAACGCGGCGGCGGCCAGGCGGAGAAGGTCAAGGCGATGACCAGCGGCGGCGACGGGGCCTGGGTCGGTGTCGACGCCTCGGGTGTGCCCGAGGTCTGGTTGGACGCGATTTCGGTCGTGCGGCCGGGTGGCCTGGTCAACCTGTTCGGCGGCTGCGCGCCCGGCACGTCGATCCCGTTGGACACCCACGCGGTGCACTACAGCGAACTGACGATCAAGGGTGTCTACCACCATCGGCCAGACACCATCCGCCGGGCGCTGGAGATGCTGGCCAATCCGGCCTTCCGGGCGGACTTGTTGCTGTCGGCCGAAATGCCGGTCGCCGAGACCGAAGCCGCCCTCCGGGCGATGATCGCCAAGGATGCGCTGAAGGTCGTCATTCGCGGCGGCGCCTGACGCCGCCGGGCTTGCGCCGGGGCGGCAATCCTTCCAAAGTATTCCCGATGGGGACCACCAACGACGCCGCGCACGCGCGCGGCCGGAGGCGATGACTGAATGCCGCGTATCCTTGTCCTGCTCCCCGTTTTTTTCTTTTTCACCCTGACGTCACCCGCACCGGCCATGGGGCCGGGCATGGATCAACGCCAATTGATCGAGATGCCCGACCGGATGAAGGCCCATATGCTGGCCAACATGCGCGACCATTTGAAGGCGTTGGATGAAATCTTCGACGCTCTGGCCCAGGACCGCGCCGGTGACGCGGCGAAAATCGCCGAAGGCCGCCTGGGCATGAGTTCCATGCGGGCCCATGGTGCCGGGCACATGGGGCCTTTCATGCCGGAAGCCATGCGCAATTTCGGCACAGGCATGCATCGTGCAGCCAGCCGCTTCGCCCGCGCCGTGGAGACGGCGGACATCGAACCTTCGGCCAAATCGCAACGCGATCTTTATGCCGCGTTCCGCGACATCACCGCCAATTGCACCGGCTGTCACGAGGCGTTTCGCCTGCACTGACCGGTTTTCCCTTGGGCGCGCCGGCGGCCCGGGTCAGACCGGCACGTCGCCGCGGATGGTCGTGCGCCACATCAAGCGGCGTTGCGGGTGGTCGTAATCGACAATCGCCTTGTGCTGGACCGTGCAGTTGTCCCAGATCACCAAATCGCGTGGCGTCCATTGGTGGCGGTAGACGAAGCGCGGCTTGATGATGTGATCGGACAGGGCGTCGATCAGGCGGCGGGCGTCTTCCTGTTCCATGCCGACGACGGAAGTGCTGTCGACCTTCATGACGTAAAGGCCGAGGCGCCCCGTACGCGGATGGCGGCGGACCATGGGGTGATCGACCGGCGGATATTTGGCGATCGTTTCCGCATCGGGCACGTAGGGGCGTTTGCGTTTGGTGAAATCGAACACCGCGCGCAAGTCGCGGATGCGCCGTTGCGTTTCCAAGGGCAGGTCGTCCCAGGCCGCCGCCGCGTTGGCGAAGGCCGTATCGCCCAGGGTCATGCCGTGCAGGGTCGGCACCTCGACGGCATAGAGCATGGTCGCCCGGGCCGGGCGCTTGGCGTAGCACATGTCGCTGTGCCATTCCTCGCCGGCGCGGCTGGAGCCGATGGGTTTGCCGTCCTTGGTGACGTTGGAAATGATGTAGATCTCGGGGCTGCCTTCGATCCCGAAGCGGGCGGCGTTGTGGTTGATTTCGACCTCGCCGAACAGGCGGCTGAACTCGACCTGTTGCGCCGGGGTCAGGTTCTGGTCCGGAAAGACCAAGACCCCATGTTCGGCGAGGGCATCCAGGATACCTTCGCCGTTTTCATGGCTAAGGGGCTGCGATAAATCCACGCCCGTGACTCTGGCGCCCGCCGGGGCGTCCAGCGGCGTCACGGACATCGTCTGCGTGTCCGACATGGGTTCCTCCCGCGCGGCATTTCGCATCGCCGCGTCGTTTTCGTCCCTCAGTCTAGGCAATACGGGCGGCGGCGGCGCAGCGATTTTTTCTCAAGAGCGACGGACGAAATCTATATGCCGGCGCCCAACCGCACGCACGGGAGGACCATAGCGCGTCACAATAGCAACATATGGACGGCTCCCCGGTGGGTGCTAAAGTACTCGGATCGAAGCTGTTTCACCGTCGCGGGCCGATTCCGGCCCGACGATCCATTTCCGGGGTCC
Organism: uncultured Rhodospirillaceae bacterium; assembly: GCA_913030825.1. Lineage (GTDB taxonomy): Bacteria > Pseudomonadota > Alphaproteobacteria > Rhodospirillales > Casp-alpha2 > UBA1479. Next base: position 16,180 of record CAJWCU010000002.1, read on the forward strand.
CCTCATGCAGCGTTACATCATTTTCGCGCTCTGCGCGCTCGCTACGGTTCTGCTTGCCGGTTTTTCCGTCTCCATTTCCTGGCTGATCCCCTTTGCGGTGATCGCCGGTGCGCTGACGGCGCTGGGTGTCTGGGACATGTTCCAGACGCGCCATGCGATCATGCGCAACTACCCGGTGATCGGGCATATGCGCTGGTTGTTCGAAGGCATCCGCCCGGAAATCCGCCAGTATCTGATCGAAAGCGATCAGGACGAACAACCGTTCTCGCGCGAGCAACGCTCCCTGGTCTATCAGCGCGCCAAAGGGGTCGAGGACAAGCGGCCGTTCGGCACGCGCGAAGACGTCTACGCCCCCGGGTACAGCTGGCTGACCCATTCGGTCAGCGCCAAGCACATCGACGACCACGATTTCCGGGTCAAGATCGGCGGGCCCGATTGCAAACAGCCCTATGACATTTCGCTCTACAACATCTCGGCCATGAGTTTCGGCGCGCTCAGCGCCAACGCCATCCTGGCGCTGAACACCGGCGCCAAGATGGGCGGCTTCGCCCATGACACGGGTGAGGGCGGGATCAGCCGCTATCACCGCCAGGGCGGCGGCGACCTGATCTACGAGATCGGCACGGGTTATTTCGGCTGCCGCGACGAGAAGGGCAATTTCTCGCCCGAACGCTTCGCCGAACAGGCCGCCGATCCGCAGATCAAGATGATCGAGGTGAAACTGTCCCAGGGCGCCAAGCCCGGCCACGGCGGCGTCCTGCCGGCGGCCAAGATCACGCCGGAAATCGCCGAGGCGCGGGGCGTGCCTATGGGTGTCGACTGCGTCTCGCCGGCCGGGCATTCGGCCTTTTCCACGCCCATCGAGTTCATGGAATTCCTGGGCCAGCTGCGCGAACTGTCGGGCGGCAAGCCGGTCGGGTTCAAGCTGTGTATCGGGCACCGGCGCGAATTCATGTGCATGGTCAAGGGCATGCTGGAAACCGGTATCATTCCCGATTTCATCGTCGTCGACGGCAAGGAAGGCGGCACGGGTGCCGCCCCCTTGGAATTCACGAACCATATCGGCACCCCGATGATCGAGGGCCTGACCTTCGTTCACAACACCCTGCGCGGCGCCGGTGTCCGCGACAAGATCCGTTTGGGCGCCGCCAGCAAGCTGGTCACCGCGTTCGAGATTTCACGCGCCTTGGCACTGGGTGCCGATTGGTGCAATTCGGCGCGCGGCTTCATGTTCTCCGTCGGCTGCATTCAGGCCCAGGCCTGCCATACCAACGCCTGCCCGACCGGGGTGGCGACGCAGGACCCGCTCCGCCAACGCGCCCTCAACGTCGACGACAAATCTCACCGGGTTTACCGTTTTCATCAGAATACGCTGCGCGCCGTGGCCGACATGGTGGGCGCGGCGGGCCTGAACGACCCGGCCGAATTGCATCCCAAACATTTCAATGTGCGCCAGAACAGCGGCGAGACGGTCGCCGGCGATATCGCCTATCCGGAATGGCCGGTGGGCGGCCTGATCGACGGCACCTGCGATGCGGAACAACTGACCCGTTGGTCGAAGGCGCGGGCCGAAACGTTCCGGGAAGTCGGCGGTGAACGGCGGGGTAAGGCCCGCCGCCAGGCCGGGGTCGTCATTCCCTAGGGCGATGCCCTAGGACGCGAGGCCCATCGGGATGAAGCGTTCGCGTTCCGGTGCCGGCATGCCGAGTGCCGCCGCCTGACGGGATTCGAAGGCGAAGCAGGCATCATCGTATTGATGGCCGCGGATACCGCCGCGCACCGTGCCCGGTTCGACCGACCGGAAATACCCGCCCCAGCTGTCCGGCAGGCGAAGGGAGTCCGGGGTCGCCAGCCACAGGCGATAGAGCAGGCGTTTGCGTTCTTCTTCTTCGTAATCTTCGAAGGTCGTCCGCGAGTGCAGCATGACGTGGTTGTTCATGAACTGCAGATCGCCGGGTTCCAGCCACATGGTGTACATGACGTTCGGGCGGCGCAGGATATCGTCCAACAGGTCCGTACATTCGACCTGGGCCTGGGTCAGGGGCGGCACGCCGGCGATTTCCTGGGCCGTGCGCACGCGGTTGCGGTTCCACTTGCCGAACATATGGCCCTCGGCTTCATCGAACAGGGGCTGGCTGTAATAAGGGCCTTCGTCCGGGGCCTCTTCCGTGTTGCGCGAGAAATAGAACGGCGTGCGGGCGGCTTCGGCCAAATCCGGGCGTTCGGCGAGCAACGTGTTCCAGGCCGTGAGGCTGGACGACACCATGCTCTGGCCGCCCGACTTGGCCTTGTTGTAGCAGGCCAGCGTCACGATATCGCAGCCGTCGGTGTGAAAATCCAGGCTGGCGTTGGAGTTGTAGCCCCGCCCGTTCGCCGCCCGGTAGGTATGGCCGACGGCGCGGACCTGGGACATATACTGCGACTTGATGCCCTGCGGCCGGGCAACGCCCAGATGCAGGCCGATCGCCCAGTTCATGATGCGGAACTCATCCTCGGTCACTTCGTCGCGGGGCAGGCCCTTGAGCACTGCAAGGCCGCGGCCGGTCTTGGCTTCCTGCGCGGCGGCGGCGATCACGCCCATGCCCGGGCCCAGGTCGAAGTCCGCCCCCTGGTAGTCGAACAATTCCTTGTCTGCGACGTAGGCGGCCTTGACGGCCTCGGCCATCTGCCGGCGTTGGGCGTCGTCGAGACGGAAAATCCAGCGGTCGTCGTTTTCGATTTCGGAAACGTGCCAGGCGGCGGGGCTGTCGACGGGATGAAGGGTCATGGGTCGCTGTCCTTGGATGTATGTCACTGCGTTCACGTCGTTCCCCAGGTTCCTCGGAAGGAGACCGGGAGAAAAATCCGGGCCGCTTTCGGCGGCGAGATGCGCACCCTATCAATCCTTTCATTGAAAGAAAAATACGATGATTATATAAATTGATAGATAATGCTGATGAATTTATCTCCGGCGGATTTGGACGCCTTCGTCTCCGTCGCCGAAAGCGGCAGCTTCCGGCAGGCGGCGCGCGACCTCGGCGTGTCGCAACCGACCATTTCCGCCCGCATCCGCCATCTCGAAACCGTCCTGGGTGTCAGCCTGTTCCACCGAACCACACGGCGCGTCGTCATCACCGAAGCGGGCGAACGCCTGCGCGGGCGGGTCGAACGCATGATCCTGGAAACCCGCGCCCTGGTCCGCGAATTCCGCGAGGAAGCCCACCTGAGCCGGGGCCGGGTCGTGGTCGGGGCCTCGCCCTCGGCGGCGGCGGCGTTCCTGCCCGGCGTACTGGGCGAATTCCAAAGGCGCCATCCGGAGATCGAGGTCGTCCTTTTGGACGACTTTTTCGGCCAGGTCATGGACCGGGTGATCCGCGGCGACGTCGATATGGCGGTCTCCCCCTTCGACGGCGACGAAACGCCCTTCGTCGTCGAACCGCTGTTGACCGATACGGTCATGCTGGCCGTGCGGGAGGATCATCCCTTGGCGGCAAGGGATTTCGTCACGCTGACTGAGATCGGGGCGGAACGCCTGATCTCCATGCCGCCCGAATCCGCGGCCTGGGCCTATACCCGCCGGGCGTTCGAAGGTGCCGGGGTCGACTATGCGCCGGTGCTGATGACGCGCTATGCACTGACCCTGGTCAATCTGGTCAAAGAAGGGGTGGGGGTCGGCCTGGTCGCCGGGCTGGTTGCCCGGGTCCTCGACATGCGCGGATTGAAACTGTTGCCCGTCGCCGATGTGGACCTGACACGCCGCGTCTCGGTCATTCAGGCCCGGGACAGGACCCTGACCCCCGCCGCGCAAGCGTTTCGCGACCTGATGCGGCGTACGGCCAAGGGCTTCAGCCAGGCGGCCTGAATAAGGGATCGAAGAAACTCCCGATCCGCTCGACCGTCAGCTCCGGCGCTTCCCAGGCGACGAAATGCCCGGCCCCCGGGGCCTGTTCCAGTCGGATATCGCTGAACACGTCCGTCAACGTCTCTTGCCATTCGGGGCGCAGGATCGGGTCCGCCCCACCCCAAAGGGAATAGGCGGGCACGTCGATGGCCGGGGCCGTTTCCCCGCCGTCCTCCATGGCCTTGAGCCGCCGTTCATTGGCGCAGGCGTACCAGCGGAACCCGCCCGCCAGATTGCCGGGCTTCATGAAGTTGTCCGTCCATTCTTCTACCGCCGCATCATCGAAGGCGTCGGGCCGGCCGGCCCAATGGCGGAGGAAGTGGCTGAAATAGGCGCGGCAGCTTTCCCTGGATGCGCCGACCAGATCGACCGCCAGGGGAAGTTGATGGAACGATTGGTACCAGATTTCCCGCACCTGCCCGCCCTGCAGCCAGCGGGGCCCGATGCCGAAATGCGGGCAGTCGAAGAAGAACAGGCCCGCCAGGCGGTCCGGATGGCGCCTGGCGTAATCCAGGGCGAGAAAACCGCCGACGTCGTGGCTGACGATGCCGAAGCGGTCCAGGCCCAGATGGTCGACCAGGGCTTCCAGGTCCGAGACGAAATGGTCAACGTTGCGGGCTTCGTCCCCCCGGCTGTCGCCGAAGTTCCGCAGGTCCGGGGCGATCACGTCGAACCGCGTCTCGAGACCGGGCAGAACCTTTCGCCAGATGCCGGACCATTCGGGCCAGCCATGCAGGAACACCAAGGGGGCGCCGGCGCCGGTGCGGTGATAGGCCAGGTTCAGGTCCTGAAGCTCGAGTACGTTCATGGCAAATTCGCTCTTGAGGCCACTTTCGATCGCCCTACCAGGCGCGTTCCAGGATCGCCAAGGACCGGGCGATCCGGTCTTCCGGCGTCGTCAGGTCGCCGCTGGCGTTGAATATCTTGACCGTCCGCGCCGCGACGGCGGGCAGGGCGCCCCGGGAAATCTCCAGATCGCGCAGGCGCACCGGCATCCCGGCTTTCTGATAGATCGCTTCCAGTTCCCCGGCCACGGCTTCGGCGGCGGCGGAAACGTCCATGCCGTCCCGCCAGACACCCAGGGCCGACGCCGGGCCCTGCGCCTGGGCCGATGTCACGCCGTCCGCGAGGCGGATGGTCGCCGCGTGGACGACCGCCGTGGATTCGCCCTGTTTCAGGTTCGGATACTCCAAGTGCAGGGCGGTCGCGCAGGCGTAGTCGCCGGCGAAGGGGCCGCGCACGACGAAGGTCTGGCCGTCGTCTTCCGCCCGGTTCTGCAGGAAAGCCGCGAGGCAGAGATCGCGGCGCGGCGCCGGATCGTCCAGGGCGCCGGGCAGACGGCGGTAGGCGTCGAGCGCCAGGCGGAACGCCTGGGCATGGTCGCCCGCGACCAGGGGATTGACCACATCCAGGGACATGGCGCCGACGGCCCAGGCGAAAACCGTCGTCGCCGTCGACAGGATCAAGCCGTCGGGCGCGGTCATCAGCGCGCCGTCGTCGATCAAGATCGCCAGGGGTCGGGTCTTGGGGTCGAAAAATTCCATCCGGTGATCCAGGCCCGGGTTTTTCAGGCCCGTGCCCGCCCGGTTCATGGCGCTGGTCGGGGTTGTCGGGATGTTGACGATCGGCACCTTCGGTGCCTCCAGGCGCGGGCTGACTGGGCGGCCGCCTTCCGGGTATTGGGTCATCAGGTCGAAGGGATCGCCGCTTTCGGACAGGAAGATCGAGACGGCCCGCGTCGCGACGACGACGCTGCCGCCGCCGACGGCGATCAGCAGGTCGGCCTTCAATTCGCGGGCCCGCGCCGTCGCGGCGGAGACGCTGGCGTAGCTGGAATCCTTTTCGATGCCGTCGAAGGTGCCCGCGAAGCGGTCGCCGAGCGCTTCTTCGATCCGGCCAGGCAGATCCGTCTTCGCGGCGATGGAGGGCGAACAGACGATCATCGCCCGCGCCGCCCCCGCGCGCGTGACGACGGCCTTCAGGTTCCGTTCGATGACGTCGGCGCCGCAGAACAGCCGCCAGGAATATCCGGCGCTTTTGAAGGCTTTGGTGGTCATGCGGATACCCGCCGGGGTTCTATTCGGCGTTCGCCTTGGCTTCGGCGATATAGGCGGCGCGGAGCTTCTGGCTCACCGGGCCGGGCACGCCGTTGCCCAGGATATGGTCGTCGATCTTGATGATCGGCATGACGAAGCTGGACGCACTGGTCGAAAAGGCCTCGACGGCGTCATAGGCTTCTTCCGGCGTGAAGGACCGTTCGACCAGGGTCAGGCCCAGCTCGTTCGCCACTTTCAGGACGGCCTTGCGCGTGATCCCGTGCAGGATCGAATTGGACAGGCCGCGCGTGACGATGGTGCCGTCCTCGGTGACGATGAATGCGTTGTTCGAGGTGCCTTCGGTGATCATGCCGTCCTCGACCAGCCAGGCGTCGTCGACGCCCATGTCCTTGGCCGTCTGTTTGGCCAGGGACGATGCCAGCAACTGCACCGTCTTGATGTCGCGGCGCTGCCAGCGGATATCGGGCAGGGTGACGATGGCGATGCCCTTGTCGGCGGCCGGGTTGGCCAGAATGTTCTTTTCCTGGGTGAACATGACCAGCGACGGCGTCGCGTCCTTCGGGAAGTTGAAATCGCGATCGGCCGCACCGCGCGTAACCTGCATGTAGACGACGCCTTCGGTCAGGTCGTTGCGCTTGATCAGTTCCTTCTGGATGGCCAGCAGTTCGTCGTTCGAACAGGGCCGCGCCATTTTCAGTTCGTTCAACGAACGTTCCAGGCGCGCCATATGCCCCGGATTATCGATCAGCTTGCCGTCGAGCACGGAGGAGACTTCGTAAATCCCGTCGGCGAACAGGAACCCGCGATCGAAGACCGAGACCTTGGCGTCCTCTTCCGCGACGTACTCACCATTGACGTAGACCGTACGAGACATGCTTTCTCTCCGTTGGATGGGCCCCGGGTGGGGCCGAAAAAGGAAGGGCCGTTATATCACCGGCCCTTCCCCGTTCGATAGGGTCAGTCGCCGCCGAACGGGCGGGCCACGCCTTCGGGCATGGGGGTCTGAAATGCGTTCAGATTGGCCGAGACCATGCAGTAGCAGCCGGCCAACAGGACCAGTTCGACCATGCCCTGGTCGCCCAGGATCGCATGGGCGGCGGCGTAGGTTTCGTCCGAGACCTTCTTGTTTTCCAGAAGTTCGATGACGAAGCCGTGGATCGCGGCGTGTTTCGGGTCAGCCGGGGACTTGCCGAGGCGGATCGCCTCGATGGTGTCTTCGTCGACGCCTTCGTTCCGCGCCACCTTGGCATGGGCGTAGAACTCATAATCCGCCCCCCAGTTCTGGCCGACGGCCATGATCGCGATCTCGCGCAGGTCCCCCGGGATGACGCTGTCGAAGCGCAGCAGCCCGGCAAGCGTCTGCGCCGCGTTGCCGATCTTGGGGCTGTAGAGATAGGCGTTGAACGGCCCGATCAGGCCGCCGTCCGCGTCGAGAAAATCCATGGCGTTGCGGCCCTTGGACCGGGGGCCGGAGGTGATCTTGCCGAAGACGTCCTTTTGTTCGTCGGTCATGGCGTCTTGGGTGACGGCGGGTAGGCGTCGCATGGTGGTGTTTCCTCTCCTGGATGGATGTTTTTTAAGATCGGCGATTATGGTCCGGCGCCGTGCCGGTTGGGTAGGGTGGGTGAATTATTTTTCTTCCGGCCGTCGGCGCCGGGCGCCGACCAGACATTCGTCGGCGGTGCGCATGGCGGGGCTTTCGAACATGTCCGGGTCGTCCAACCAGTCGAGCATCCAGTCGCCCGCGTCGAATCCCCAGAACAGGCGCCACCCGTTTTCCGCGGTGGCGTCCTCGACGGCGAAAGTCGGCACGCCGTAGACGCCCTTGGCGACGGCGCTGTCCGTATTGGCGTGAAGGGCGGCCTTGGCCGCTTCGGCGTCCAGTTCCGGTGCGTCGGCCGGGCCCAGCGACGCCTTGAGGTCCTCGAAGACCGCCGGATCGGCCATGTCCAGGCCACGGCCCCAGATGGCGTCGAAAATTTTGTCGATATCCGCCGCGCGCGATCCGCGTGCCAGGGTCAGGCGCAGGGTCGGCAGGGGATTGTAGGGATGATGGACCGGCGTGCGGAACGGCAGGCCCATTTGCTGGGCCCGCCAGGTGCAGAACTTATAGGTCGCAAGGCGCTTTTCCGGAATCTCCGCCGGGCCCAACTGACCCCAGGCGTTCAGCAGCCCGGCGAACAGCACCGGTTCCAGCGAGATGTCCAGCCGCTCGCGGAACCGCGCCATCTGGTGAAACTGCAAATAGGCGTATGGCGAGATGTAATCGAAATACCAATGGGCCTTGCGTTTCACCGGTGCCATGGGGCTATCCCTTTTTCTGGGCCTTGGCCCAACTGTCGCGGAGCGTCATCGTCCGGTTGAAGACGGGCGTGTCGGCGGTGCCGTCCCGGTCGGCGCAGAAGTAGCCCAGCCGTTCGAACTGCAATGTCTTGCCCGTGGGCCATCCGGCCAAGGACGGTTCCAGCATGGCGTCCTCGATGACTTCCAGGGAGCCCGGGTTGAGGTCCTCCAGATAATCGCGGCCGCCGGTCCCCGGGGCTTCTTCCTGGAACAGATGATCATAGAGCCGCACCTGGGCCTTCACGGCATGGCTGGCCGAGACCCAATGCAGGGTGCCCTTGACCTTGCGGCCGTCGGGCGCGTCGCCGCCGCGGGTTTCCGGATCGTAGGTCGCGCGCAGCTCGACGATATTGCCCGCGTCGTCCTTGATGACGTCCGTGCAGGTGATGAAGAAGGCATAGCGCAGGCGCACCTCGCGGCCGAGGCTGAGACGGAAGAACTTCTTCGGGGCGTCCTCCATGAAATCGTCTTGTTCGATATAGATCTCACGGGTGAAGGGCACGGTATGGCTGCCGCCGTCGGGGTCTTCCGGGTTGTCGATGGCGTCCAGGTTGTCGACCTCGCCTTCGGGGAAGTTTTCGATCACCACCTTCAGGGGACGCAGCACGGCCATCCGCCGTTCGGCGGCCTTGTTCAGGTGTTCGCGGACGCAATGTTCGAACAGCGAGAATTCGACGACGCTGTCCTGCTTGGTCACGCCCAGGCGGGAAATGAATTCGCGGATGGTTTCCGGCGGAATGCCGCGCCGGCGCAGGCCGGTCAGGGTCGGCATGCGCGGATCGTCCCAGCCCGAGACATGGCCTTCGGTCACCAGTTGGGTCAGGCGGCGCTTGGACAGCACCGTATAGCCCAGGTTGAGGCGCGAAAATTCGTACTGACGCGGCCTGGCCGGGACCGGCAGATGTTCGACCAGCCAGTCGTAGAGCGGGCGGTGGTCTTCGAATTCCAGGGTGCAGAGCGAATGGGTGACTTTCTCCAACGCGTCCGACTGGCCATGGGCGAAATCGTAGGTCGGGTAGATTTTCCAGGCGTCGCCGGTGCGCGGATGGGGCTTGTTGACGATGCGGTAGATCACCGGGTCGCGCATGTTCATGTTGCCGTGGGCCATGTCGATCTTGGCGCGCAGCACCCGCTCACCGTCCTTGAACTCGCCCGCCTTCATGCGCTGGAACAGGTCCAGGTTCTCCTCGGGTGTGCGGTCGCGGTGCGGGCTGTTGCGGCCCGGCTCGGTCAGGGTGCCGCGATATTCGCGGATTTCCTCGCCGTTCAGATCGTCGACATAAGCCAGGCCGTTTTCGATCAGGTGGCAGGCGTAGCCGTAGAGCGTGTCGAAATAGTCCGACGCATGGAACAGGTTGTCGCCCCAGTCGAAGCCGAGCCAGCGCACGTCTTCCATGATGGCGTCGATGAACTCCTGTTCTTCCTTGGCCGGGTTGGTGTCGTCGAAGCGCAGGTTGCACTGGCCGCCGAATTCACCGGCGACGCCGAAGTTCAGGCAGATCGATTTGGCGTGGCCGATATGCAGGTAGCCGTTGGGTTCCGGCGGAAACCGCGTGACGATGCCCGAAACCTTGCCCGATGCCAGGTCGCCCTTGATGATGTCGCGGATGAAATCACGCGGTCCGTCGGCCTCGGCTTCGGCTGCTTGTGAGGCCGTCTGGGGGGTGGTCTCGGTCATGAGGGTAGGATGCTCCGGTTGAAGGAATGACGCCGCCCCGGTTGTGCCAAAAAAACGCCGCCGCGCCAAGGGATATGGCGCGGCTGGATAGGCTGGCCCCCGTGCCGCGATGGCGGCGTTCAGGAGGGGGAGGGCATATTGTCGGGCATGGTAAAGGTGACGGTCGTGCCTTGGCCGACTTCGCTTTCGATGGTGAAAGTACCGCCGTGCAGTTCGACCAAGGACCGCGCGATCGCCAAGCCCAGGCCCGTTCCGTCGGCGGTGGCATAGGCGTTGGACTGGCCCCGTTCGAAGGCCCGGGCGATGTTCTTCAGATTTTCTTTTGGGATCCCCTTGCCGGTATCTTCGATGGTGATCTCGAAATGGTCCCCGGTATGGTGTGCGCGGATGATGATGCTGCCCTGCGTCGGCGTGAACTTCAAGGAATTGGCCAACAGGTTCAGGATCACCTGCTTCATGGCTCGGCGATCGGCATGCAGGGCAGGTGGGTTGTCCCCCAGGTCGGTCGTGACCTCGGCGCCACCGGCCGCCCGGATGGTCGCCGCCTTCACGCATTCGGGAATGAACTGGTTGATGTCGATGGGTTCCGGCCGAACCTGCCGCTGTCCCGCCTCGATGGTCGAGATGTCGAGAAGATCGTTGACCAAGTCCAAAAGGTAGGCGCCGCTTTCGCGGATGTCTTCCGCGTATTCCAGGTATTTATCGTGGCCCACGGGGCCGAGCAGTTCCTGTTTGATGATCTCGGCGAAACCCAGAACCGCGTTCAACGGCGTGCGCAGATCGTGGCTGACGTTGGCCAGGAAGGCGGACTTGGCGCGGTTGGCTTCCTCGGCCATTTCCAAGGCGTCCAGCCGTTCCTGTTCCGCCTTCAGGCGGGAGCCGACGTCGCGGATCACGGCGATGAAACCCAGAATATCGCCGTTCGGTGCGCGCAGGGTCGATCCCACGGTCTCGCCCGGGAAGACTTCGCCGTCTTTGCGGCGGTAGTTGACGATATAGGGCGCCTGTACGGCATCGCCCGCGGCGGCGATCCGCGAACAGCCGTCGCGTTCATAGGTTTCCTGATCCTCGTAGAGGAAGTCCGCCGTGCGGCCGATCACTTCGTCCGTGCCGTATCCGAACGATCGGGAGAAGGCGGGGTTGCACATCCGCACGCGGCGGTCGGAGTCGGCAAGGACCATGGTGTCCGGCACGTCGCGGAAGACCAGTTCCAAAAGGGTCTTCTGGGATTGAAGTTCCGCCGCCGTCCGCCGTTGCTCCGTGACGTCACGAAAACTGATGACCCGGCCGACGATCTCGTCGTCGAGGAATTGCGGGCGGGAGAACCGGTCGATGATCCGGCCGTCCCGCATGATCATAGTGTTGCGGGCTTCTTTTTCGGGTTGCGCGAACAACATATCGACGTCCGCGTAATAGGTTTCCGGGTCGACGGCCAATTCCCCGACCCACTCGCGCAATTTCCATCCGTCCCGTTCGGCCATCAATTCCTCGGGCACGTCGAAGATTTCCACGAAACGGCGGTTGTAGGCCTGCACGGCCCGGGTGGTCAGGTCCACCACCACGATGCCCTCTGCCGTGGCATCCAGGGTCGCCTGCAGGACGGAGACGGATTTATGCAGAGCCGCTTCCGATTCGGTGTCCCGGGTCAGGTCCCGCCCGACCCCGCGATAACCCGTGAAGGTGCCGTCATAGTCGAACACGGGTTTGCCGCTGATCGAGACATGAACGATGGTGCCGTCCGGTGTTTTGATATCGTAGCGGAAATCCTTGAACGGCCGATGCGCGGCCAATTGGGCCAGATGGGCCTGCCATTTCGCATCGTCGATATTCTCCGGCGTGATGTCCGTACGCTTCTTGCCGATGATCGTCGACATATCGAAGCCGAGTAGTTCGCGGTTCCGGTCGGAGAAATAGGAAAACCGCATATCCGCGTCGGTCTCCCAGAACCAGTCCGAGGCGATTTCGGCGATATCGCGAAACCGTTGTTCGCTTTGGCGCAGGGCTTCCGCGGCGTTTTGGCGGTCCGTCATGTCCGTGGTCACGGCGATCATGCCGCCGTCGGGTAAGGGGGTTCGGCGGATTTCCACCATTTTGCCGTTGCCCAGGCGGGTATCAACCTGGCTGCGCCGGCCCTTGCGAATGGAATCGAGAAGGTCTTCGACGATGGCGTCCGGGTCGCCCGGCCCGTAATCGCCCCGTTCGGCGAGAAAACGAAAGACCTCGGACATATGCTGCCCCACGACCATGATGTCGTCGGGAAAACCGTATATGGAATGCAGAACTTTGTTGGCTACGCGCACGCATAGATCGGGCCCGATGAACAGCACACCCTGGTCCAGATGGTCGAGACCCGAGAGCAACGCGTCATCCGCGGTCGACTCGAGGTATGGCACCGTGCTTTCCCGACCCTTCATCCAAATTCTTTCTCTACCCGGAATCGCGCTACAATAGTACGCGGGCAGGGGGAAATCACCTTAGCCTTTGGTAATATTTGGACCTTTCGACAAACAGGCCAAGATGCCTTTGATTTTTGAACCGCCCCGAAGCCGCCCGATTGGGCGCCATGCCGGGCCGCTGGGACGCCGATGACCGAAGCCACACGGAAAGTCGTTCTGATCATCCTCGGTTGGGCCTTCGTGGCCTTGGGCGTGCTTGGCGTCGTGCTGCCCGTGCTGCCGACGACGCCGTTCATGCTGGTCGCTTTATGGTGCTTCGCCCGGTCGAGCGAGCGGTTTCACGATTGGCTTTATCACCACCGTTTGTTCGGCCCGTCGCTGCAAAGATGGGACCGTCACCGGGTCATCCCACGGGGCGCCAAGATTTTTGCCGTTTCGGCGATGACCCTGAGCCTTTCCTATATCACCTTCGTCGTTGAATCGCCGCCTTATCTGATCGCTACCGCGGCCCTGTTCATGGCCTATGGCGCCTGGTTCATCCTGACCAAGCCGTCGCGCGTGCCCGTGAACGAGGAAGCGGACTAAGCCGCGGGATCGACCACCGTCGGGATCGGTCCTTCGGCGCGGGAATTAACGAACTGATCGACGTAAGGATTGCCGCTCGCGCGCATGTCCGCCGTGGGGCCGGACCAGATGATCCGCCCGTCGTAGATCATCGCCGCCGTCTGGGCCGTGCGGGCGGCCCCCTTCATGTCCGAATTGACCGAAACCACCGTCGCCCCGGTCTTTTCCATGACCTCCAGGATCAGATCGTTGATGATGTTCGACATGATCGGGTCCAGGCCCGCCGTCGGCTCGTCCAGAAGCAGCACGTCCGGGTCGGCCGCCATGGCGCGGGCGATGCCGACGCGTTTCTGCATGCCGCCCGACAGCTCCGACGGGAACAAATCCGCCTCGCCGGGCGCCAGGCCGACCAGGCCCAGTTTCTCGATGGCGCGGTCGCGGGCCTCGCGGCGGCTCATGCGGTCCTGCTGCAACAGGCGGAAGGCGACGTTCTCCCAGACGGGCAGGGAATCGAACAGCCCCGATTTCTGGAACAGCATCCCGAACCGGCCGTACAGGGTGCGCCTTTCGGCGGCGTCCAGCGCCGAGACCTCCGTGCCGTCGACGGACATGTTGCCGCTGTCGGGTGTGTGGACGCCGATCAGCGTTTTCAACAGGACCGTCTTACCCGTGCCCGACGGCCCGATGACGACGACCGAGCCGCCCGCCGGAACGTCCAGATCGATGCCGCGCAAAACGCGGTTGTCGGCGAAGGCCTTGGTAACGTTTTCCAATTTGATGGCCGGACCGGCCATGGCGTGCTCCCCTTGTCAGGTGTTGCGCGATACTATCAACGCGACACCACGACGGGAAACCCAAATGCCCAACGACCGATTGACATCCGATGTCTGGATCATGGCCCACGTCCGGCGCTGCAATTCCGAAGGCGTCCCGGCGATGGTCTTGCGCCATGGCGACGACCGGGGCGGGGCCCTGATCCTGAAGCTCAACCGCTTGGACGGCACCTGCCGCGTGCTGACCCAGGCGACCGGCATGGACGGGGCGCTGGGCTGGCTGGCGGCGCTGGGCGGCGACTGGGTGCCGGAGGCCGACGCCGACGCCTATATCGACCGCCAGGTTTCCCGCGACCGAGATCTTTGGGTCGTCGAGATCGAGCACAAGGACGGTTGGCATCCGTTCGAAGGGAAAATGCTCTAGCGGGGTGATTGCCGGCCTCCTCTGTCATACGATGGTATTTGCGGAGACCCGGTTTCAATCAAACGAACAAGGGTAGGGGGGGAATGGCTGTTCACGCACGCGTTTTGACGATTCCGCCGATGTTCGTGGCGAGTCTGCGTGGCACGGTCACGATCGCCGATTTCGTCGAGAGAATTCAAAAGAACGCCGCCGATCCCGATTTTCGGCCGGACCTGGATCGCTTGATCTTCCTACACCGGGATCTCTACATCTCCGACGCCGAATTCGACACGATCCTCGCCATGAAGGACAAATTCATGACCGAGTACTTCGGGGCCGGGGTACCCAACATTGGCGGCGCCCCGTTGTTTCGTGCCGCGACCGTGACGCGCCCATCGGCCGGCGGTTCGATTTTTCGTCTGCTTCGGGCGGTGATGGAGATCAACGGCCTGATCGTCGATCACCAATCGTTCGACGATTTGGCCCCGGCGTTGGACTGGCTCGGCGCCACGTCATTGACGGCGGAGGATTTCTCCGTCGAACTCGACGGGTTCTAGACGCGCCGGTACGCTGCGGTTCCGGTGTCATCGCCGTATAGGCGTTCGCCCGATGATCGTGATAAAGATCACTGTCTGCGCCGATATCGGATTCGGTGAGGACGTTTGCGGGGGATAAGGAGTCCAATGGCGGGCGCTATCTTTGAGCACGACGACAATCTTAGGGGCGCGAAGACCCTTGAGGACAAGCGCATCGAAATTTCCGGGATCGAATCACCCGACCTGTTGGCTGTCCACGCCTATTGGGAGACGGTGCGCGGGGAAAAATTCGCGCCCTCGCTGGCGGGTTTCAATCTGACCGGGCTGTCCGCCAACGTTATCCCCTTCGTCTCTGTGGTCGATTTTCAGGCACAGCCGTTCGATTACCGGTTCCGCTTTTACGGCACCAAGCTGGTCGAGGCCTCGGGTATGGAACTGACCGGGAAATGGTACAACGCGGATCATGTCGAAGGCTTCGGGTTCGCGAACGCGCAGACCTTCCCGACGATGATCGAAAGCCGACGGCCGGTCGCCTCGCGCACGGTTTGGCTGTCCCGAAAATCCATTAAATACGTATCGACGATCCTGCGCCTGCCGCTGTCCGAGGACGGCGAGGCCGTGACCAACGGAGTGGCCGCTTATCATTTCGGCTGACGATATCCGCCGACCAACCATGAAGGTGCCCGCCTTCGCAATCCGGAATATCCCCATCAGCACCGACCGACAAACAATCCATCCAAGCAAAGGTGAATAGACATGCCGCAGGCATTCGACGGTTTTCGCGTGATCGATACGACCCATGTTCTGGCGGGGCCCTTCGCCAGTTACCAGTTGGGCGTGCTGGGCGCCGAGGTCATCAAGGTCGAGGCGCCGGAAGACCCGGATCAGGCGCGCTGGCAGGGCTCCGATGCCGCCATGAGCGACGCGGGCATGGGCACCGCCTTCATGGCCCAGGCGGCGAACAAGAAGGCGCTGGCCCTGGACCTGAAGACCGAACAGGGGCGGGAAGCGCTCAAGCGCCTGATCGCGACCGCCGACGTGTTCGTCGAGAATTACCGCCCCGGCGCGTTCGAGGATCTGGGGCTCGGCTACGAGGAAATGGCCAAGATCAATCCGGGCCTGATCTATTGCTCGATCTCGGCCTTCGGCTCGACCGGACCGCGTGCGCACCTGACGGGCTACGACAATATCCTGCAGGGGTTCTCGGGCATGATGGCGATGACCTCCCATGCCGACGACGGGCGGCCCCTGAAGACCGGCGCGCCGGTGGTCGACTACGCCACCGGGACGACGGCGGCGTTCGCCATCACGGCGGCCCTGTTGCAGCGTGAACGCAACGGCGGCAAGGGCCAGTTCGTCGACGTCTCGATGCTCGACGTCGCTCTGGTCCTCTGCGCCTCCCACATCACGGGCTATACCTGGAACGGCAAACACCCGGAGCCCAAGGGCAACCGTTTCCCCTTCGCGACCATCGGCTGTTACGAAGCCTCGGACGCGCCGATGATGATCGCCGCCTCGAACTTGCATCAGCAGAAACGCCTGTGGGAGGCCCTGGGGCGGCCGGACATGGTCAAGACCGACAACAACCAGCGCCTGGCGGGGCATGCCGAGGAAGAGGCGGCACTCCGCGAGATCATCGCGCAGAAGCCCGCGGACTACTGGGAAGACTTCCTCAACGCACGGCGCATCCCCGCCCAGCGCATCCGCCGCCTGGAAGAGGCCCTGGCCGATCCGCAGGTCGCCTCGCGCCAGGTCCTGCACAAGCTGATCGCGCCGGACAGCCCGGCCCACGGCCTGACTATTCCCGTCATCGCCTTCCACATGGCCGAGAGCCCGTCCCAGGTCACCCTGCCGCCGCAGCCGGTCGGTGCACAGACCGACGAAATCCTGGGCGAACTCGGCTACGGCGCGGACGAGATCGCCGCCATGCGCGCCGCAGGGGCGATCAACCGGGCCTGAGACAGCTTGGCTTAAAGAAAAGCCGCCGCACCGGTTTCCCGATGCGGCGGCTTTTTCGTCTCTAGACGGCGGCGTGTATTACGCCGCGTCGCCCAGCAGGGCTTTCGGGTCGTGGGCCCCCTTGTCGCGGATCGCTTTCCAGACCTTCTGGGGCGTCAGCGGCATGTCGATATGGGTCACGCCGTCATCCTTCAACGCGTCCAGAACGGCGTTGACCACCGCCGGGCAGGCCCCGACGCAGCCGGCTTCGCCCGCGCCCTTGACGCCCAAGGGGTTCTTCTTGGTCGGCTCGCCTTCGTAATAGCCGATCTCCATATTGGGGATCTCGTCGGCGTGCGGCAGGCCGTAATCCATCAGCGAGCCGGTCACCAGCTGGCCCGTGTCCGCGTCATAGACGATGTTTTCCAGGAAGGCCTGGCCGATGCCCTGGGCGACGCCGCCCATGACCTGGCCGTCGGCCAGCATGGGATTGATGATGGTGCCGAAGTCGTCCATCACCCAGTAGCCCAGGAATTCGACCGTGCCCGTATCGGTATCGACCGCAACGGCGGCCGCGTGGACGCCGTTGGGGATCGAAATGATGCCGCGTTCGAACACCGACGAATGGTTCAGGCAGCCGGGCTCCATGCCTTCCGGCAACTTGTCGGCGTCCTGCGAGGCTTCGATCACGTCGCTCATGGAAACCGATGAGGCGCCGGCCTTGAACGTGCCGTCCTCGAAATCGACCTCTTCCGTCTCCGACTGCAGCAGCCGGGCGGCGATGGGCTTGGCCAGTTCGATGATCTCGTCGGCGGCCTGCTTGACGGCGTTGCCGCCGACCTCCATTCCGCGCGACCCGCCATGGCCGCCGCCCAAGGGCGTTGCCGTGGTGTCGGATTGCACGAACTTGACCCGACCCATTTCGAGGCCCAGCGCCGCCGCCAGAATCTGCGCCAGCGAGGTTTCATGACCCATGCCTGTCGACGAGGTGCCGACGGCCAACTCGACCGAGCCGTCCTTGTTGAAGGTCACGCCGGCGTGCTCTTTCGGCCCGCCGCCCGTGCATTCAAGATAGGGGGCGATGGCGAAACCGTACTTCTTGCCGGCCGCCTCGGCCTTGGCCTTGAGGGCGGCCTGATCGGCCTTGGCGACCATGTCCATGGTCATCTCGAACAGCTTGGGGAAATCGCCGGAATCCACATCGAGGCCCATGGGCGTCTTGTGGGGCAGCATTTCCTTGGGCATCAGGTTCTTGCGGCGCAGTTCGATGGGATCGAAGCCCAGCTTGCGCGCCGCGTACTCGACGATGCGTTCGGTCTGGAACGTCGCCTCGGGCCGCCCGGCGCCCCGGTAGGGGTCCATCGGTGCGGTATTGGTCAGCACCGCCTTGCCCGAATAGTACATGGCCGGGAAATTGTAGGGCCCGCCCTGGGTTCGGGCCGATCCGCCGGTCGGCGTGAACGGGCCGACGGTCCAGGCATAGGCACCGATGCCGCCGATCGTGGTGGTGCGCAGCGCCATGAACGTGCCGTCCGCTTTCAGCGCCAGTTCGACGCGCGACGACTGGCCGCGGCCGTGCGTGTCCGACAGGAAACTTTCCGACCGCGAATTGATCCACTTCACCGGACGTCCCAGCCGCTTCGCCGCATAAAGGCAAAGGGGCGGTTCGGGATAGCCCGAGTTCTTGGCGCCGAAGCCGCCGCCGACGTCCGGCGCGATATGGTCCAGCTTGGCGGGATCGATGTTCAGCACTTCCGCGAAGGTGTCGCGGTTGGCGTGGACGTTCTGCGACGCGTTATAGAGCGTGTACTTGTCTTCCGCCGCGTCATAAGAGGCAATGCAGCCGCGCGGTTCGATCGGCACGGCGGTGACGCGGTTGTTCAGCACGTCCAGCGAGACCACGTGGTCGGCCTCGGCAAAGGCTTTTTCCGTGCCGTCCTTGTCGCCCAGTTCGAAATCCAGGCAGAGGTTGTTCGGGATGTCGTCCCAAAGCTGGGGCGCCCCCGGGGCCAGCGCCTTCACCGGATCGGTGACGGCGTCCAGTTCGTCGTAATCGACGTCCAGGGCCTCGGCCGCGTCCTGGGCCTGCTGCAGGGTTTCGGCGACGACCAGCGCCACCGGCTCGCCGACGTAGCGCACCCGGTCGATGGCCAGGGCATGGCGGTCCGGCTGGGAAAGCGGCGTGCCGTCCTTGTTGTTCTTCACGCCCGATTTGGTCGGCATGGGCTTGAAGCCTTCGCGTTGCCAATCGTCGCGGGTGACGACCAGCAGCACGCCGTCCATGTCCGCCACCGACGAGGTGTCGATGGAATTGATGGTGGCATGGGCATAAGGCGAGCGGACGACGACCGCGCGGGCCTGACCGTCCAGATTGATATCGTCGATATAGCGTCCGTGGCCCGTAAGGAACCGCAGGTCCTCGACCCGCCGCAGGGATTCACCGATTTTGACGTTGCTCATGGTTTGTCTCCCCTCAACCCTGGCCGTTGGCTTGATTGACGGCGCGTTTCGCCATCACGACGATCAGATGCGCGCGGTAGTCGGCGGCGGCATGCATGTCGGTCATCAAATCGTCCGCCGGGACGGTGACGCCGTCCAACGCGGCGGCCGAGAAATCGGCGGACAGCGCCGCCTCGACCTCGGCCGGACGGAACACGCCGTCCTGTCCGGCGCCGGTCACCGCGACGCGGACGCCGCCTGCCGTCTTGGCGACGAACACGCCGACCAGGGCATAGCGTGAGGCCGGGTTCGGGAACTTGGCGTAACCGGCTTTTTCAGGAATCGGATAGGTCACCGATTTGATCAGCTCGCCGTCTTCCAGGTTGGTCGCGAACATGCCGTCGAAGAATTCGTCGGCGGGGATTTCGCGCTGATTGGTGGTCACGGTCGCGCCCAGGCCCAACACGGCCGAGGGATAATCGGCCGAGGGGTCGTTATTGGCGAGCGAGCCGCCCATGGTGCCGCGGTTGCGGACCTGGGCGTCGCCGATGCCGCCGGCCAGCACGGTCAACGCCGGAATGGCGCCTTTGACCTCTGCCGAAGCTGCGACGACCGCATGGCGGGTCATGGCGCCGATGGTCACGGCGTCGCCGGTGACCTGGATCCCGGCCAGGTCGTCGACCCGGTTCAGGTCGACCACGTCCGTCGGCATGGCCAGGCCCTGCTTGAGGACCGGGATCAGCGTCTGGCCGCCGGCCATGTACATGGCGTCTTCGGCCGCACTATGGGCCCCGGTGGCGTCGTCCGCCGTGGCGGGGCGGGTATAGGTGAATTCTTCCATCTGTCTTTCCCCCGATCAGCCGCGTAACGCCTTGGCGCCGTCCAGGACGGCGGCGACGATGTTTTGATAACCGGTGCAACGGCAGATGTTGCCTTCCAGACCGTGGCGTACCTCGGCCTCGGTCGGGTCCGGGTTCTCGGCGACCAGCGCCATGGCGCGCATCACCATGCCCGGCGTACAGAATCCGCATTGCAGGCCGTGATGGTCGTTGAACGCCTGCTGCATGGGGTTCATCTCGCCTTCGGGGGCCAGGCCCTCGATGGTGGTGACTTCCGCGCCGTCGGCCTGAACCGCCAGCATGGTGCAGCTTTTGACGGCCTTGCCGTCCAGGTGCACCGTACAGGCGCCGCATTGGCTGGTGTCGCAACCGGTATGCGTGCCGGTCAGTTTCATGGTCTCGCGGATGAATTCGACGAGTAGAGTGCGGCCCTCGACGGTCCCCGTGACCTGCGCGCCGTTAATCGATAGGGAAATTTCTGGCATGGCCCCTTCAAACCCCATGTCTGGGCTTGTCCTGGATGTTTTTCGGATGACAGGCGTGATTCCGCCCATAAATTGTATACAAATTATATAACAGGACTCCACGGTCAGGAAAACCCGGTAAGCGTGAAACATGAGTGTCAGCCCAGATAAACCGCCCGTTTCGGACCCATCATCGTCCGCGCGCCCGTCTGCCGTCGCGGCGGTGGTCCTGGCCGCCGGGCGTTCGACCCGCATGGGCGAGATCAACAAGCTGACGGCGGACTACGGCGGCCGCGCCCTGGTCCGCCACGCGGCCGAGGCGGCCCTGGCATCCCGCGCGGGCGAGGTCGTCGTCGTCACCGGGCATCAGGCGGATGCCGTGCGTGGCGTCCTTGCCGGGCTGGACCTGCGGATGATCGACAACCCGGATTTCAAGGCCGGGCTGTCGACCTCGGTCAAGGCCGGGATCGCCGCCGTTGCCCCCGGCATGACCGGCGCGGTGATCCTTCTGGGCGACATGCCGGGCATATCGCCCGCCGTGATCGACGCGTTGATCGGCGCTTTCGAGGCGGCCGGCGGTGACAAGATTTGCCAGCCCCGATACGATGGAAAGCCTGGAAACCCGATCCTTTGGCCGCGCCGCCTGTTCCCCTCCTTCGCCGAGCTTTCCGGCGATATCGGGGCCAAACCGCTGTTGAAACGGTTCAATCAGGACATCCTGGGGGTGGACGTGGGCTCCTCGGCAATCCATATGGATATCGACGAGCCAGGGGATTTGGGCCCGAATTAACGCGCTTGAGTGCGTCCGACATGACATTTGGAACATATCGAGGCATAAAGGCCCGAAGACCAACCACGGCCCGCGCCGGTAAAGCGGGCCTCGGAATATAAAAGGAATAGAACGACCCATGGACTTAAAGGACCAACGCCAGATCGCCGCTCCTCGGGAAGCCGTTTTCGAAGCACTCAACGATCCGGACATCCTGGCCCGCGCCATTCCCGGCTGCGAAAGCCTGGATAAGGTCTCGGACACCGAATTCGCCGCCACCGTGACGGCCAAGGTCGGCCCCGTGCGCGCCAAGTTCAAAGGCCAGGTCACCCTGTCCGACCTCAACCCGCCGGAAAGCTACACCATCTCGGGCGAAGGCAAGGGCGGGGCCGCCGGCTTCGCCAAGGGCGGTGCGGTCATCAACCTGGAAGAAGACGGCCAAGGCGGCACGCTTTTGAATTACGAGGTCAAGGCCGACGTCGGCGGCAAGCTGGCGCAGCTCGGCGGCCGCCTGATCGAAGGCACCTCCAAAAAACTGGCCGGTGAATTCTTCGAAACCTTCGAGACCCTGGTGATCGAAAAGCAGGCGGGTGGTGCGCCCGCCGCCGACGCGGCCCCCGAACCCGCCCCCGAATCCGGTGTGGACACCGCGCCCCCGGCCCCCGCCACGGGCGAACCGGCTGCGTCCGCGCCGTCGTCCGGCGGCATCGGCAAGGGCATCTGGATTCCCATCGTCGTCGCGGCCTTCGCCGCCGCCGCCTATTTCCTGTCGACCATGAACTTGGTCGGCGGCTGACACCCGGCCTGGGAAACGCCCGCCATGTCCCTGCCCACGGATCAGATCCAACCCACTCAGGACGTGATCGACACGGCCTTCGACTGGATGGCCTCGGGAAAGCCCGTGGCGCTGGCGACCGTCGTCTCGACCTGGGGATCGTCGCCGCGTCCGCCGGGCAGCCATCTGGGCATCACGGCCCAGGGCGAAATGGCGGGATCGGTCTCGGGCGGCTGTATCGAAGGTGCGGTCGTCAAGGAAGCCCTCGACGTGTTGGGCGGGGCCCCTGCCAAGCTGCTCGATTTCGGCGTGTCCGACGAACAGGCTTGGGACGTGGGCCTGGCCTGCGGCGGATCGGTCAAGGTCCTGGTCCGCGACATGGCGGCCTCGGCGCCGCTTTATGAGAAGGCCCGCGCCGCGCTGCTGACCGGAACGCCCTCGGCATTGATCACCCGGTTGGCCGACGGCGAGACGACGTTGCTCGGCGACGGTGATCTTTCCGGGGTGTTGACCGACGCGGCCAAGGCGGCGCTGCGCGACGACCGGTCGCGCAAGGTCGAAGGCGAGGACGGCGATTATTTCGTCGAGGTCGTCGCCCCGGCCCGGCGGATGATCGTCGTCGGCGCCGTGCATATCGCCCAGACTCTGGTGCCGATGGCCGCCATGTGCGGCTTCAAGGTGACCGTCGTCGATCCGCGCCGGGCTTTCGCCTCGGACGCTCGGTTTCCCGGCGTCGATGTGCGCACGGACTGGCCGGACGAAGCCATGGACGAATTGCAGCCCGACATGCGCACCGCCATCGTGACCCTGACCCACGATCCGAAACTGGACGATCCGGCCCTGGAAAAGGCCCTGCGGTCGAAGGCGTTTTATATCGGCGCGTTGGGCAGCACACGGACCCAGGCGAAGCGCGTCGACCGTCTGACCGCCGCCGGTTTCGACGAAGCCGCCATCGGCCGCATTCACGGGCCCATCGGCCTGGATATTTCCGCCCAGTCACCGGCGGAAATCGCGGTTAGTATCCTGGGCGAGATCATCGGCGTCATGCGCCGCGACCCGGCCTGAACGAAAAACTAGGAAACACGACCATGAACAGCTTCCGGAACCTGTTTCCGGCCATTGCCTCCGGGCGGGCCCGAACCTATCTGGACAACGCCGCGATGACCCAGATCGCCAAGCCCGTGACCGACCGCATGGCCGAATTCGAAGCCGATGGGCGGTCCAACGTGAAGCGCGGCATCTATCCGCTGGCGACCCGCGCCAACGAATCGTTCGAAGCCGCGCGCGCGTCGGTCGCCGCGTTCATGGGGGCCAAGGACAAGGACGAGGTGATTTTCACCTCGGGCGCCACGGCGGCGATCAATCTGGTCGCCCATGCCTATGGGGCGGGGCTGAAATCCGGCGACGAAATCATGGTCGGCGAAGGCGAACATCACGCCAATATCGTGCCCTGGCAGATGCTGTGCGAGCGCAAGGGCCTGGAACTGGTCGTGCTGCCCGTCGACGGCGACGGGCATTTGCAAATCGAAAAGATGGTCGATCTGATATCCGACCGCACGCGTTTGATCGCCGTGACCCACGGTTCCAACGTCACCGGCGCGGTAACGGATGTGCGCATTATCTCCAACATGGCGCGCAAGCGGGGCATCCCCGTCCTGATCGACGGCGCCCAGCGGGCCGGCCACGGGCCGGTCGACGTGGCCTCCATTGGCTGCGATTTCTATGTGTTGTCGGGACATAAGATGTTCGGGCCGACCGGCATCGGCGCCCTTTGGGCCCGTCCGGAAATTCTCCAAGACCTGCCGCCGTTCCTGGGCGGCGGCGAGATGATCACCCGCGTCTCCTTCGACGGTACCGACTATGCCCCGCCGCCGCACCGGTTCGAGGCCGGCACCCCGCCGGTGACCCAGGCGATCGGCCTGGGTGCCGCCGCTGATTGGATGATGGGCCTGGATTGGGCGGAGATCACCACGGCCGAACGGGAATTGACCCAATCTCTGCTCGACGTTCTCAACCAACATAAACGCATTACGGTTTGGGACCCCATGGGGGTCGCTGCCGGCAAGGTGCCGCGGCTGCCGATCCTGTCCTTCACGGTCGAGGGCGCCCATCCCCACGACATCTGCGAAGTCATGGGCGGCGAGGGCGTGGCCCTTCGCGGCGGCCATCACTGCGCCCAGCCCCTGATGAGCGCCTTCGGCGTCGATGCGACGACGCGGGCGAGCCTGGCGCTGTACAACGACGAAACGGATATCGAGGCCTTCGACAAGGCGATCACCCGTATGCTCAAGGTGCTGTCGTGAGTGCGGCCGACGACATCTACGACGCGGCGATCAAGGATTTGGCCGCGCGGGCCCGCAACATGGGCCGGATCGAAGACGCCGATTGCAGCCACGACGCCGATAATTTTCTCTGTGGCGACCGGGTGACGGTCGAGGTCGCGCTCAACGGCGACGCCATTGAAAACATCGGCGGCAAGGTGCGCGGCTGCATGCTGGTCCAGGCGGCGGCGGCGGTGATCCACGGCGCGGCGCCGGGCAAGGACCGCGCGGTCCTGGCCGAGGGCATCACCCAGGCCCGGGCCCTGCTGGCCGACGGCACCCCGGCGACCGGCGATTGGGAAGGGCTGAACGCTTTCACGCCCGTGCAGGGGCACAAGCACCGCCATGACTGCGTGCTGTTGCCGTTCGAGGCGGTGGAAGCCTGCCTCGCGGACACGGACGGTACGGACTAGGACTTCGCCAGCGCCATGGATCCTTTGACCCAAGGCGCATTGGGCGCCGCCTTGCCGCTCGCCACCCGCCGCCGCGCCGGCGCGGTCGCCGCCGGAGCGCTGGGTTTCGTCGCCGGGATGGCGGCGGACCTGGATGTGCTGATCCGCTCCGATTTGGATACGTTGCTTTATCTGCAGTACCATCGCCAGTTCACCCATTCCCTGATCTTCATTCCCGTCGGCGCCCTGATCACGGCGGCGGTCCTTTACCTGCCGTTTCGCCGCTGGATGGGGATTTCGTTTCTCACTGCTTGGCTGTTCTGCGCCCTGGGATACGGGACCCACGGCCTGCTCGACGCGGCGACCTCCTACGGCACGGTTCTGTTCTGGCCGTTCAGCGACACCCGCGTCGCCTGGAGCATCATTTCCATCATCGATCCCTTGTTCACCTTGCCGGTGCTGGCGCTGGCCGTCACCGGGATGATCCGGCGGAACGGTCGCTGGGCCGTGGCGGCGCTGGCCTGGGCGGCGGTCTATCTCAGTCTCGGCGTCTGGCAGCATCAGAACGCCCGGGCCATGGGCGCGGACCTGGCGGCATCGCGCGGGCACACGCCCCTGCGGATGGAGGTCAAACCCAGCTTCGGCAATTTGCTGGTCTGGAAGGTGATTTACGCGACGCCGGACCGCTATTACGTGGACGCCGTGCGTGCCGGGTATGAACCGCGCGTTTATCCTGGCGCCTCGATCGCCCGGTTGGTCCTGGCGCGCGATTTTCCCTGGCTCGACCCGGCCTGGGCGCAGGCCCGCGATATCGAACGGTTCCGCCATTTCAGCGACGGCTTCATCGCCCGCGACCCGGACCGATCCGACCGCATCATCGACCTGCGCTATTCCCTGTCCCCCAACCAGATCGCGGCGCTCTGGTCGATCCGGCTCGACCCGGATGGCGGACCGGATGCTCATGCCCGGTTCGAAACGCACCGTGGCGATGCGCGCCGGCGATTGGCGGAGGTTTGGCGGATGCTCTGGGAAAAAGAAGGCGGTTAGGCCCGGCCCGGCGGCCTACATCAAGGCGCGCTGTTCCAGGCGCGCGCGGTCGGGGATCGCCAAGCCCTTATCCGTGCGCTGCACGATATCGTCTTCGCGCAGGCGGCCCAGGATGCGGGACACGGTCTCGCGCGAGGCGCCGATCATATTGGCGAAGTTGGTCTGGGTCGGCACCGGGAAGACGACGTAGCGGCTGGGGTCGTTCGGGTCCGGTTCGGCCATGCGGATCAATTCCATGCAAACCCGCTGTTCCGCGCCCAGCAGACTGACGTCGGCGAGGCGCTCGTCACCCAGGCGGATGACGGCGGCAAGACGTTTGAGCAAGGCCATGGCCATGTCGCGATTGGCGGTCACCAAATCCAGGAACGCCGGGCCCGGCACGGCGCCGACGACGCAGGGCGTGATGGTGCAGACCCAGGCCGAACGCGGCAGGCCGTCGATCGCGGCCAGTTCGCCGAACACGTCACCGTCCTTTAGCGCCGCGTAGGATACGGCGCGCCCGGATTCGGAATAGTTCAGGACATGGGCGGTGCCGGAG
Source organism: uncultured Rhodospirillaceae bacterium (assembly GCA_913030825.1). GTDB lineage: Bacteria > Pseudomonadota > Alphaproteobacteria > Rhodospirillales > Casp-alpha2 > UBA1479. Next base: position 42,332 of record CAJWCU010000002.1, read on the forward strand.
ATCAGGAAATAGACGCTGGAATATTCCTCGCCCCGCTCGATGATCTTCTCGCCGGAGCCGAAGGTCATCCAGCGGCACTGGCGTTCCAGGCCCTGAACTTCGTCCGGCGCCAAGCAACCGAGCAACGGAATGCCGCTCAGACCCTTGGCCGGCTTGGTGGAATCGGTTGGACTCATTGGTCCCGGTCCCCTCGAGAGATCCCCTGCTTGGGCCGACCCCGCGGAACGGGCCCGGCCGGTGACTAGGATAGGATGCAAGCGCGGGGCGGTTCAACGGGGAATTATGGCAAACCCCGAAGAGACGGGAGGCCGGGGCGGCGCGGGGGCCTCAGTGACAGGGAATGGGGAACGCCTGGAACGCCTTGTCGTCGGTGGATTTATCCGCGGCTTCGTGGCGTGTCGTGCCGCCCGTTCCGGGCCCGGGGGGCAGGTCGTCGTCGTTCGTCAGGATACGTTCGGCCGCCCCGTCCAGGTCGTCGAACTGCCCCGATTTCAGCGACCAGAAGAACGCCCCCAAACCGATCAGGCCGAGAAACAGCGCGGCGGGAATAAGATAGATCAGGACGTCCATGGCGGTCTCCTATAGGCGTGGGGTCGGCAGGGCTTATTTCACCAATTTCAGGCGAAGCGCATTCAGCGTGACCAGGATCGACGACGACGACATGGCGATGGCGGCGACCAGCGGCGTCGCGAACCCGGCGACGGCGATCGGCACGGCGATCATGTTGTAGCCCAGCGCCAGGCCGAAGTTTTCCTTCACATGCCGGGTGGCGGCACGGGCGACCTTGACGGCCTCGGCGACGGGCGCGAGCGAGCGGCCCTGGAACACCAGGTCGGCGGCGGTCTGGCTGATGTCGGCGGCGCCGGACGGCGACAGGGAGACATGACCCGCCGCCAGGGCCGGCGCGTCGTTCAGGCCATCGCCGACCATCAGAACCTTGCGCCCGGCCTTGGCCAGGTCCTTCAGGTGCTGCGCCTTGCCGTCGGGCGGGCATTCGGCGCGCCATTCGTCGATGCCCAGGTCGTTCGCCACCCCGCGGACGACATCCTCGCGGTCGCCCGACAGCAACTCCACGGTCAGACCCATGGATTTCAGAGTGTCGACGGTCGTCCGGGCATCGTCGCGCAATTGGTCGGTGAAGGCGAAGCGCCGCGCTTTGTCGCCGCCCTGGCAGAACCAGAATTCCGGCCCGGCGGGGCCGGTTTCGTTGCTGGTGCTTTCGACCCGGCACCAGGTGCGGCTGCCCAGGCGCAGCGGCCGGTCGCAGCAGGTCGCGGCGAGGCCCTGGCCGGGCATTTCCTGGATGTCGGCCAATTCGACCTCCATCGCGATATCGATGCCTTCCCGTTCCGCCGCCTTGACCATGGCGCGGGCGAGGGGATGGCGGCTGTGCTGGGCCAACGCGGCGGCCAGGCGCAAGGTGTCGGGGGTGAAGTCCCCGGCGTTGACCAGGACCGGTTCGCCCAGGGTCAGGGTGCCCGTCTTGTCGAAGACCACATGGTCGGCCTGGGCCAGGCGCTCCAGGCCGTCGGCGGCCTTCAGCAAAATGCCCTTGGTCATCAGGCGGCCCGAGGCGACGACCTGCACCGCCGGCACGGCGAGGCCCAGCGCGCAGGGGCAGGTGATGATCAACACCGCGACGCAGGTCAGCAGCGAGCGTTCCCAATCGCCGGTCGCGATGAACCAGCCGATGAAGGTGGCGGCGGCCAGAAGATGAACCGCCGGGGCATAGATGCCCGCCGCCCGGTCGGCCAGGCGTACGTATTTGGCGCGGCCCTGTTCGGCGGCCTCCATCAGGCGCACGATCTCGGCCAGCAAGGTGTCTTCTCCGGCCGCGTCGATGCGGACCTCGACCGGGCCGGACAGGTTGAGCGTCCCGGCGAAGACCGCGTCGCCCGGTTTCGCCGCGCGCGGCACGCTTTCCCCGGTTACCAGCGAGGTATCCAAATCCGTGGTTCCGCCGACGATTTCGCCGTCGGCGGCGAACCGTTCACCGGCGGCGACGGCCAAAACCATGCCGGGGGCGAGGTCCGTCGTGGCGATAGCCTCCTGATGGCCGCCTTTGCGGACGACCATTGCCGTGGCGGCGCGCAGGCCCAAAAGGCGTGTCGCCGCCGACCGCGCCTTGTTCCGCGCCCGGCGGTCCAGGTAACGGCCGATCAACAGGAAGAACAGCAACGAGACCGAGGCGTCGAAATAGGCGTGTTCGGCGCCCTTCATGGTCTGCTGCAAACTCATCGCGGCGGCCAGCACGACGGCCAGGGAAATCGGCACGTCCATGTTGAGACGCCGCGCGGCGAGGGCGCCGGCGGCCGAGCGGAAGAACGGCATGCCCGCATAGACCACGGCGGGCAGGGCGATCAGCGCCGAGACCCAATGGAACAGGGTGCGCGTCGCCTCGCCCATGGCCCCGGCATGACCGGACCACACGGAAACCGACAACAGCATCACGTTGGCGGCGGCGAACCCGGCCACGGCCATCGCCTTCAACAGGCGTTTGTCCTCGGCCTCGCCGCCGTCCTTCAAGGCTTCGGGGTCGAAGGCGCGGGCCGGAAAGCCCAGGTCGCTGACCGTGCGGGTGATGTCTTCGGGCGTCGTCTCACCGGGCCGCCAATCGACGCGCAGACGCTTGGTCGACAGGTTGACCCGGGAGTTCGCGACGCCCGGGGTTTCCGCCAGCGTGCTTTCGATCTTCTTGATGCAGCCGCCGCAATGAACGTTCTCGACCATCAGATGCAGGGTCTGCGGCCCGTCGGACAATTCGCCCGGGTCGGCCGAGAAATCCATGGCCGGCGGTCCGGCGGGCGGGATCGTCTGCACCTGGTTCACGGATTAATTCCCTGCCTGAATCTCATGGATCATGCGATAGGCTCGGCCGGTGCCATCCTTGGCGGTGATCTCGACTTCCCAGCGCCCGAGGGCCGGAAGTTTGACCAGCCCGCCGTAGCGCCCGGCCTGTTCCTCGTTCAATCCGGTTTCGACGACCAAGCCCTCGCCGACCGGGCGGCTCAACTTGGCGTGGATATCAAGGCCGGTCAGCGGGCCGTCCGGGCCCTGCATGATTACGCCGAGCACCCGCCCGCCCTTGGGCATGGGGGCGCCTAGACCGACCCGCGAGGTCCAGCCCATTTCGTTCTGCGCCGCCGCCTGTTCCAGGGTCTTGTTATAGGCGATGCCTTCTTCATAGGCATGCTGGGTCGTCAGGCCGGGCCAGCTGTCCAGGGCGAAGTAGACGAAGGTCAGATTGACGGCGATGATCACGCCGAAAAAGGCGACCATGCCGTAAAAGACGGTCCAGCCGGTAATCCGGCGCGGCGCCTTTTGCACGGCTTCGGTCATTGGCCGGGCCCCCGGAACAGGCCGTTGTAGGACGCGGTCTGGCCGGTGTTGATTTCCTTCAGCACGAAGCGCAGGTCGGCGGCGTCGTCCTTCAAAGTGCCCGGCGGCACCGTGACCAGCAGGCGGAAGGACTGCAGGCGGTCCGGCTTGACCGTGAAATAGGGATCGGGGCTGTCGCCCATGTCTTCCGATCCGACGACCTTCAATTTGATCCCGGGCAGGCCCGAGGCATGCAGCATCAAGGTGCGCTGTTCACGCGCCTTGTTGAGAATCTTGAAGGTATAGCCGTTGCGGAGCGAGCCGTCCGACAGCGTCGTATAGAGCGGGTTGCGGTCGTGGATCACGTTGATGTCGAGATCGGCGCGGGTCAGCAGCACATAAAGCATGCCCAGCCCGATCAGGCCCCAGAGCCCGAAATAGAACAGCGTGCGTGGCCGGAACAGGCGCAGCTTGGTCTCCTCGCCGGCCCGCCGCCGTTCGTCGTTGGCGATGGAATCGTAGTCGATCAGGCCGCGCGGACGGCCGATCTTGCCCATGACGTCGTCGCAGGCGTCGATACACAGCGCGCAGGTGATGCATTCCAACTGCTGGCCGTCGCGAATGTCGATGCCCATGGGGCAGACGACGACGCAGGCCTTGCAGTCGATGCAGTCGCCGCGCTGATCCCAGTCGGCGTTCTTCTCGAACGGTTTGCGCGGCTCGCCCCGGTCCGCCCGGTAGGTGACGGTCAGGCTTTCCTCGTCCATCATCGCCGCCTGGATGCGCGGCCAGGGGCACATATAGGTGCAGACCTGTTCGCGCATGAGGCCGCCCAGCGAGAAGGTGGTGAAGGTCAGCACGCCGACCGTGGCATAGGCGACCGTATCGGCCTGGCCCGTGAACAGGTCGGTGAACAGGGTCGGCGCGTCGGCGAAATAGAAGACCCAGGCGCCGCCGGTGCCCATGGCGATTAGCAGCCAGATGACGTATTTGGTCAGCCGCTTGGCGGCCTTGCTTGCCGAATTGGGGGCCTTGTCCAGGCGGATGCGGGCGGCCCGGTCGCCTTCGACCAGGCGTTCGACCCAGATGAACAGGTCGGTCCAGACCGTCTGCGGGCAGGTGTAGCCGCACCAGGCGCGGCCGACGACCGAGGTGACCAGGAACAGGCCCAGCCCGGCCATGATCAGAAGGCCCGCGATGTAATAGAATTCCTGGGGCCAGATTTCGATGAAGAAGAAGTAGAAGCGCCGGCCCGGAATATCGACCAGAACCGCCTGATCCGGCGCCCCCGGCCCCCGGTCCCAGCGCAGCCAGGGCGTAATGTAGTAGACGCCGAGGGTCAGCGCCATCACCCACCATTTGAACGACCGGAAGAAACCGTGGGTGCGCCGCGGATGGATCTTCTTGCGCGGCGCATAAAGCGGCGGACGGGTTTCCTTGCGGTTGACGGCGTCGACGTCGTATTCCCGGACTTCGGGGGCGCCGACGGCCGTATCCGGCATGCTTCCCATGTTCTGCATCGTATTCCTACCCCAAGAACCGGCCTCCCCCATGCGGGCCGGGATGGTCCTCCTTGATCGGGTTACTTACCGCCGCCCAGCGAGTGGACGTAGATGGCGAGTTGCTTGACCGTGGCATCGTCCAGGTGCTTGCCCCAGGCCGGCATCACGCCGCGGCGGCTCTTGGAGATGGTTTCGACGATGGTCGCCTTGTCGCCGCCGTACAGCCAGATGTTGTTGTTCAGCGCGGGGGCGCCGAACTCGTGGCTGCCGCCGCCGTTCTCGCCGTGGCAGGCGGCGCAGTTGTCGGTGAACAAGGTTTTGCCGCGTGCGGCGGCCGCGGTATCGCCCGACTGACCGGACAACGTCATCACGTATTCGGCGACGTCGTTGATCTGGGCCTTTTCCAGGATGCCGTCACGACCGAAGGCGGGCATGTCCGACTGACGGGCGTCTTCGTCTTCCGTGTTCCGGATGCCGTGGGTGATGGTGTAGGCGATGGCGTCGATGGTGCCGCCCCAGACCCATTCGTCGTCGTTCAGGTTGGGATAGCCCTTGAAGCCCTGGGCGCCGGATCCGTGGCACTGCGAGCAGTTGACGGCGAAGGCGGACCGGCCCCCGGCCAGGGCGAATTCACGCAGGTTGGCGTTGGTGCGGATCTGCTCCAGCGAGGCCTGACGGATCTGTTCCAGCTGGCCTTCCATGCCGGTTTCGGCCTTGGCGATTTCCTTGGCGACTTCGCCGCGGGACGAATAGCCGAACATGCCTTTGGTATAGCCGGAAACCAGCGGCCAGGCCGGATAGACGATCCAGTATCCGATCGACCAGATGACGCAGGCCCAGAAAATCCATTGCCACCAACGCGGCAGGGGATTGTCCAACTCGCGGATGCCGTCCCATTCGTGACCGGTCGTCTCGACGCCGGTGAAGTCGTCGGTATGGCGTTCAGACATGGCTCAGTCCTCCTTGAACGGGATTTGCGCGGCGTCCTGGAATTTCTTCTTGGCGGACGGACGCAAGGCATAGATCAGGACGGCGGCGAACATGACCGCCAGGTAAACCAGACCCCATGTTTCGGCGAACATGGCGGCCTCTTCAAAGGTTACGTTGTCGAACATCCGGCCCTCCTAGCGGTAGTTTTCTTCGGCTTTGTAGGACGAGAAATCGACCATCGTGCCGAGAACCTGGAGATAGGAGATCAGGGCGTCCATTTCGGTCGGCTTGCCCGGCTGGCCGTCGAAGTTGCGGGCCTGGGCGCCGGGATAGCGTTCCTGCATGGCTTCGACCCCGTCGGCGTCCGGATTGACCTGGGCTTCCAGGTCGGCCATGGCCGCTTCGATCATCGCGTCGTCATAAGGCACGCCGACCATGCGGTTGGTTTCCAGGTGCTTGGTGATGTCCGCGTACTTGAGCGGCGTTTTCGCCAGGAACGGATAGCCCGGCATCACCGATTCCGGCACCAGCGAGCGCGGATCGATCAGATGGGTCGAATGCCATTCGTCGGAATACTTGCCGCCGACCCGCGCCAGATCGGGGCCCGTGCGCTTGGAGCCCCACTGGAACGGGTGGTCGTACATGCTTTCCGCCGCCAGCGAGTAGTGGCCGTAGCGTTCCACTTCGTCGCGGAACGGACGCACCATCTGGCTGTGGCAGTTGTAGCAGCCTTCGCGGACGTAGATGTTCCGCCCGGCCAGCTCCAGCGGGGTGTAGGGGCGCATGCCCTTGACCTTTTCGATGGTGCTTTCCAGGTAGAACAGCGGCGCGATTTCCACCAACCCGCCGATCGAGACGACGATCAGGATGCCGACCAGCATCAGGATCGAGTTCTTTTCGAGTTTTCCGTGATCGAACATTTCGGTCTCCTTCCGCCGTGCCGTTATTCGGCGGGAGCCGCGGCGGGCGCGGCCGACGAGGTTTCATAAGGGCGTTCGTCGCGAAGGTCGCCCCGTGCGGTTTTGTAGACGTTCCAAGCCATGACCAGGCCGCCGAGGACGTAGAGCACGCCGCCGAGTGCGCGGATGACATAGAACGGATGCATGGCCTCGACGGTCTCGGCGAAGGAATATTCCAGGAAGCCGAGCGCGTCATAGGCACGCCACATCAGGCCCTGCATGATGCCGGACACCCACATGGCGGCGGCGTAGAGCACGATGCCCACGGTCGCCAGCCAGAAGTGAACCGAAACCAGACGCAGGGAATAGAGCCGTTCCCGGGCCCACATGCGGGGGGCCAGGAAGTAGATCGCGCCGAACGACACCATGCCGACCCAGCCCAAGGCACCGGAGTGCACGTGGCCGATGGTCCAGTCGGTGTAGTGCGACAGGCCGTTGACCGCCTTGATCGACATCAGCGGGCCTTCGAACGTGGACATGCCGTAGAACGCGACCGAGATCGCCAGCAGGCGCAGGATCGGGTCCGTGCGCAGCTTGTCCCAAGCGCCCGACAGGGTCATCAGGCCGTTGATCATGCCGCCCCAGCTGGGCATCCAAAGCATGATCGAGAAGGTCATGCCCAGCGTCTGCGCCCAATCGGGCAGGGCCGTGTAATGCAGGTGGTGCGGACCGGCCCAGATGTAGAGGAAGATCAGCGACCAGAAGTGCACGATCGACAGCCGGTAGGAATAGACCGGCCGGTCGGCCTGCTTCGGCACGTAGTAGTACATGATGCCCAGGAAGCCGGCGGTCAGGAAGAAGCCGACCGCGTTATGGCCGTACCACCACTGGGTCAGGGCGTCCTGTACGCCGGAGAACAGGGAATAGCTCTTCGACGAGGTCAGATCCACCGGCACGGCCAGGTTGTTGACGATGTGCAGCATCGCGATGGTCACGATGAAGGCCAGATAGAACCAGTTGGCGACGTAGATATGCGGTTCCTTGCGGCGCCACAGGGTGCCCAGGAAAACCAGCAGGTAGACCACCCAGACGACGGTCAGCCAAAGATCGACGTACCATTCCGGTTCGGCGTATTCCTTGGATTGCGTGACGCCGGTGACGTAGCCGGTGGCGGCCATCAGCAGGAACAATTGGTAGCCCCAGAACACGAACCAGGGCGCCCAACCACCTGCCAGGCGGGCCTGGCAGGTCCGCTGGACCACGTGGAACGAGGTCATCATCAGGACGTTGCCGCCGAAGGCGAAAATCACCGCCGAGGTGTGCAGCGGGCGCAGGCGGCCGAAGTTGGTCCAGGGCAAATCGAAGTTGAGCACCGGAAAAGCGAGCTGTAGCGCGATCACCAGGCCGACGGTGAAGCCGACCACGCCCCAGAAGGTCGAGGCGACGACACCCGCGCGGATGATCGCGTCGTTATAATTGATGCCGCCTTCGCGGACCACGGCGGGCCCGCCCGTGTCGCCGTCCCGGGAAATCACCCAGAACACACCGGCGACGGCGAATCCGAACAACAAAAGTCCATGCGCGTACATGGGGGTGTCGGCCGCGCCGGCGGCGAGGCTGAGACCCAACAGGCCGGCCAGGCCCAACGGCAGATAAGCGAGGAAATTCATGAGATGCCTCTATCGATTGCACATTGCCTGCTCGCCGTCCGGAACCTTCCGGCGGCGTCGTCACGTTTCCTCCCCTTACCTACAGAAAAACCGCGGTTTCGATATTGACCTAAGTCAACTCGTCCATACCCATTACGGGCCCCTTTACGGGCGGCGGAACGCCCTGTCGTCATCCGGCCCCATTCCGGACGTGGCGCGGGAAAGCCGTGCCGACGGCAAAATTACCAGAGTTGCATGTAGATTCAAGGAAATGACGGAAACCGGGAGTACGGTGCGGGCCGCGCTTGGCGGAGCCGCGGCCGGCGCGCGCAAAAAAAGGCCCCGCGTCGCCGCGGGGCCAATTTCAGCAAGTGGATTTGAGTGATCTAAGGCGTTAGACGGCTTTGAACTTGGAAGCCTGCTCGAAAGCCTTGGTCATCTGCGCCTGGATCGGCGCGAACAGGTCCTTGGCGACGCCCTGGTAAAGGGTGGTCGCTTCCTTGACCATGGCCTGGGCTTTTTTCTGCTCGGCGGCGATCAGATCGGCCTGCAGCTTCATCAGCTCGGACGGATCGGTGATCGACATCGCCTTGAGGATGACGGCGACACGGTCCTCGGCGAGTTCCGTGGTCTGGGCGCGGGTCATTTCCTCGATCTTGGAAAGGTTCTCCGCGGCGGCCTTGGTGGCGCCGACGGCGGCTTCGAAATTCTCGCGGTAGGCGTCGATCGCCTGTTCAAACCCTTCGGTGGCCGCGGCACGGGCCTTGTCGGCCTCGACCTGGGCGGCGCCGGCGAGCTTTTCCTGCTGCGCCTTGGCGGTGTTCACCGCTTCGAGAATGGTGTCCCGAACGGGGGCGAAGGGGTCGATCGGATTGGTTTTCTTGGTGGTAGCCATTGTCTAAATCTCCTGTTTCCCAATATGGCGAAAAGGGCTGTTCCGGGCGGCCCGGGATCGGCACCGCCCATCCATGTTGCGATGCAACATTGCTAATATGCCTTTCATGGCCGGCTGCCGTCAAGTGATTTTTTGTGCAGTGCACAATAAGTCCGGGGCGTTGATTTCACTTGGAAATTCGCCATCGCGGCTTCTTAATGGGGCTGGGGGGAAGACAAGAAACAAACAATCCTTGGGAGGATCACATCACCATGTCTACCAAAGCCGTACTCTGGCGTCCCATGTATGACCCGGACGGTCATGCCCTTCTGACCGAAAACGGGATCGAGCCCGCGGTCATCGACAGCCCCGACGCCGATCAGGTCAAGGCCGCCCTCGGCAACGCCAACGCCCTATGGGTACGCACGCCGGAACGCGTCACCGCCGAGGTCATGGACGCCGGGCCGGGCCTGGTCGTCATCTCGACCTCGGGCTTCGGCACCGACAACATCGACATCCCGGCGGCGACCGAGCGCGGCATCCTGGTCGTCAATCATCTGGGCTTCGGGCGCACGCCCGTCGCCGAACATACGGTGATGCTGCTCCTCGCCTGTCTGAAGCAACTGACCTGGGGCGACCGGGGCGCGCGCGACGGCACCGCCTGGTCCGAACGCCAGGGTCTGGAGGTCTTCGAACTGGAGGGCCGCACGGTCGGTATCGTCGGCCTGGGCTATATCGGCTCGGAATTGGCCAAGAAACTCCGCCTCGCGTTCAACTGCCGGGTTCTGGCCTACGACCCTTATGTCGATCCGCGCTTGGTGCATGCCTCGGGGGTCGAACTCTGCGCCGATCTAAAGGACATGCTCGGGCAGTGCGATTGCCTCGCCATGGCGGCGGAATTGACCGAGGAAACGCGGGAAATCATCGGCGCGGCCGAATTGGCGGCCCTGCCCCAAGGGGCGGTCGTGGTCAACGCGGCACGCGGGCGCCTGATCGATCTCGACGCCCTGCAGACGGCCCTTGAAAGCGGCCATATCCGGGGCGCCGGCCTGGACGTGGTGTTTCCCGAGCCGCTGCCCGAGGATCATCCGCTTCTTCAGAACCCCAAGGTCGTCTTCACGCCCCATACGGCGGGGGTGACCAAGGAGGCCTCGAAGGCGCTCGCCCTTTCGGCGGCCCAGCAGATCACCACGGCGCTCAAGGGCGAGATGCCGCCCTATCCCGTCAATCCCGAGGTCTGGGAAACGCCGCAGTCGCGCCGCCCGGGCTAGGCTCCGGGCCTAACCGACCAGCCCCAGCATCTCCACCGCCGCCTTGTAGGCCGGGCCGTCCGTGTCGGCGAGGCGGCGGCTCATCTCGAAATGGTTGAGCTCGGGGATGTCGGCCTCGGTGACCCTCACGCCCGCGTCGGCCAGGGCCTGGGCGAAGGCCCGGCTCTGGCGGCGGAACTCAGGCAGTTCGCCGCCGCCGTAGAGGATCGCGAAGGGCGGCAGGTCCGGGCGCAGATGGCGCATCGGGCTCAGGCGCGTCACGCCCTCTTCGTCCAGGAACAGATAGGTGTTGCGGTGGCTGAGCCGCGCCGGGGTCAGCTCGTAAATCCCGCTGGTCAGGACAGCCCCCTTGATCACGTCCGCCGGCAGGCCGTGATCGGCCCAATCGGTGACCGCCAGCATGCCGCCCAGGTGCGAGCCCGACGAATGCCCGGCGATCACGATCCGCCCGGCGTCGCCGTTGAAGGTGTCCGCGTTGGCATGGACCCAGGCGACGGCCCGGCGGCATTGGTCGACCATGTTGTCGAGCGTGCCAGCCGGACAGAGCGTGAACTCGACCATCACCACGGCGGCCCCGGCGGCGACCAGCGGCACGGCGATGAAACTTTCGTTGGTTTTCTTCCCCCGGACCCAGGCCCCGCCGTGGAAGAACACCAGGACCGGCGATCCCGGCGCCGTCGCCGGAAAGATGTCGAGAACTTCGTCCGGCCCGTCGCCATAAGGGAAATCGATGCGGCATTCCAGGTCGGCCCGCGCCTGGGCGCTGGCCGCTTCGTTCTCGGCGACGTAACGGTCGCCGTCGGGGACCAGCGAGCGCTGCTCGTACTGAAGGTCGAGTTCCGCCTGGTCGTAGTCGAGCCAGACCTTTTCGCCGCCTTGGGCGTCTCCGGTGTTGCTGTCCATGATGGTCGTCCCGTGCTGAGTATGGTGTTTCGCGATTCATAGCGGCCCTGGGGCCGGCGCGCCAGTAGTGGCGGCGCGAGACGGGCGGAACCCAGATAAAAAAAGCCGCCGGCGTTGCCGCCGACGGCCTCAGGAGCCTCCCCGGTGCATCCAACACTCACCGGCGAGAAATGGGCATAGATCGGAGCGGTAGGAGTCTTGTTCCTGCCGCCGCCACAACAAAACTTGTGACGGCGGCAGAAAACGGTGCCTGCGCGGCTAGAAGTCCATGCCGCCCATGTCGGGCATGCCGGCCCCGGCGCCCGCGTCCTTCTTGGGCTCGGGTTTGTCGGCGATCATGGCTTCCGTGGTGATCAGCAGGCCGGCCACAGAGGATGCGTCCTGCAGGGCGGTGCGTACGACCTTGGTCGGGTCGACGATGCCGTTTTTGACAAGGTTCTCGTAGGCCCCGGTCTGGGCGTTGAAGCCCCAGTTCGTGTCCTTCTGATCAAACAACTTGCCGGCGACCACCGCACCGTCGAAGCCTGCGTTTTCGGCGATCTGACGGACCGGGGACTGCAGGGCGCGGCGAACGATGTCGATGCCCACCTGCTGGTCGTGATTGTCCGGCGACAGGGCGTCGAGCGCCCGCGTGGCGTAAAGCAAAGCCGTGCCGCCGCCGGCGACAATGCCTTCTTCGACCGCCGCGCGGGTGGCGTGGAGCGCGTCGTCGACGCGGTCCTTCTTCTCCTTGACCTCGACTTCGGTGGCGCCGCCGACACGAATGACTGCAACACCGCCGGCCAGCTTGGCCAGACGTTCCTGCAGCTTTTCGCGGTCATAGTCGGAGGTCGTCTCCTCGATCTGCGCGCGGATCTGGTTGCAACGGGCCTCGATGTCCTTCTTCGCGCCGGTCCCGTCGACGACGGTGGTGTCGTCCTTGGTGATGGCGACCTTTTTGGCCGTGCCCAGCATGTCGAGGGTCACGTTCTCGAGCTTGATGCCCAGGTCTTCGGAAATCACCTGGCCGTTGGTCAGGATGGCGATGTCTTCCAGCATGGCCTTGCGGCGGTCGCCGAAGCCCGGTGCCTTGACCGAGGCCACCTTGAGGCCGCCGCGCAGCTTGTTGACCACCAGGGTGGCGAGCGCCTCGCCCTCGATATCTTCGGCGATGATCAACAGCGGTTTGCCCGATTGCACCACGGCTTCCAGCAGCGGCAGCAAAGGCTGCAGGTTGGTCAGCTTCTTCTCGTGAATAAGGATGTAGGGGTTTTCCAGTTCGCAGGACATCTTGTCCGCGTTGGTCACGAAGTAGGGCGACGAATAGCCGCGATCGAACTGCATGCCCTCGACCACGTCCAATTCGGTCTCCAGGCTTTTGGCTTCTTCGACCGTGATCACGCCCTCGTTGCCGACCTTGGCCATCGCCTGGGCGATGATGTCGCCGATGGTGCGGTCGCCGTTGGCCGAGATGGTGCCGACCTGAGCGACTTCCTCGTTTGTCTTGACGGCGTTCGAGCGCTTCTTGACGTCGGCGACGACGGCCTCGACGGCGAGATCGATACCGCGCTTCAGGTCCATCGGGTTCATGCCGGCGGCAACGGCCTTGGCGCCCTCGCGGACGATGGATTGGGCCAGAACCGTGGCGGTCGTGGTGCCGTCACCGGCCAGATCGTTGGTCTTGGATGCAACTTCCTTGACCATCTGCGCACCCATGTTTTCGAACTTGTCGGTCAGTTCGATATCCTTGGCGACGGTGACGCCGTCCTTGGTGATGCGCGGCGCGCCGAAGGCCTTGTCGATGACGACGTTGCGGCCCTTGGGGCCCAAGGTCACCTTGACGGCATTGGCCAGGGTATCCACGCCTTTCAGCAGACGCGCCCGCGCGTCGCCATGAAACTTCACTTCTTTCGCAGCCATTTTCGATCACTCCTATGAGTTGAGGCAGCTATCAAATTGCTGAGGTTGATGCGGTTGACGTTGATCGCGCCGGTCAAGTTGCGCCGGCGCGGAAAAAGCCCGCCCGAGGTCAGGCGGCCTTCTTGACGGTCGCGGTGTCCTCGATGACGCCCAGGATGTCGGATTCCTTCATGATCAGAAGTTCTTCGCCATCGATCGTGACTTCCGTGCCCGACCATTTGCCGAAAAGGACCCGGTCGCCGGCCTTGACGTCCAACGGCGTCGCCGTCCCGTCCTCGGCCTTGTGGCCCGAGCCGACGGCAATGATTTCGCCTTCCATGGGTTTTTCCTTGGCCGTGTCGGGGATGATGATCCCGCCTTTGGTCTTTTCGTCTTGTTCGACGCGGCGGACGAGAACGCGGTCGTGAAGCGGTTTGAACATGTGATGACTCCTCTTGAACATTCCTTGGTTGAGCAAGCAAATGCCGGGAGAAAACCCGCGGGTTCTTGGCGTTTTCCCCCATTTTCGCGGAAAGATTTAGGCCGCCGGAAACGCGCTTCAAGTCCTTTGATCGGAAAAATTTTTCGACAGCCACCCGATGCCGTCGAGACCCGTGCTCCGGGATTGGCAGCACTCTCCCCCGGAGGCTGCTAATCCTCTGTTTTTGTTGAAACATTCTTGACCGAACGGAAAATCCTGGGTGACAATTCGATTGCGCCAAAGAAGCGTCGCCCCGGGAGGACATGCAAGCCACGCAACCGAAACGGAGGGTTACGATATGTCATTGGAAGAGCAGCTGGCGGGCTACCGCCTGACCACGGCCGAAATCGTTTATCGCCGGCCGGACCACCTGCACCTGCTGCAGGACTTCATCTGGCAGGAACTGGACATCGCGCCGGACTTCCCGCAACTCCGCAAATTCCTCGATTTCTGGGAACGCAACATCGAAGGCCCGCTGCATTCCGTGCGCGTCGCCTCGGCGGCCCTGGTCAAGCCCGCGGAATTCCGCCTGGTCGGCGGCCAATTGCTTCTTCACTAAGGTTTCCGCGCGTCTATCCCGCCATGGTGCGGAAGGCGAGCGCTACGCCGATCAGGCTTTCCCCTGCAACGAGCCCGGCGGCGACCGCGGTGCCGTAGCGTTCGGTCAAGTCCGGCCAGCGCCGCGCCGCCATCGCGGCGATCACCGCGCCCAGGCAAAGCGACATCGAATTCCATGCCGGAATGACGAAGGCCACGCCCGCCGCAGGCGCGCTGGGCAGTAGCCGGGAGAGATGTTCCGGCAGCATCCGGTCGGCCGCCCCCAGGACCAGGCCCAGCACCGCCGCCACGGCCATGGCCGCCCCGGTGCCGTCGGGAATCGCCCCCAGCCCGGCCGACAAAACCTCCGCCACGGCCTTCCAGGTCGCGACCGCCGGGGCCGGCCATTCCGGCGTCATCAGCATCCCGGCCGGATCCGGGACCAGGACCAGATAGACCGCCGTCCCGGCGAGCGACCCGGTCAGCACCCCCAGCGCCTGAGCGTAGATTTGTAACTGCGGTTTCGCGCCGATGATCCAGCCGGTCTTCAAATCGTGCATCATGTCGGCGCATTGCCCGGCGGCCCCGCCGGTGATGTTGGCGGTCATCAGGTTGGCCGCCATGTCGCCCGGCGTGACGACGCCGTAGGTCAGCTGCGTCACCTTGCCCAGCGCCCCCACCGGCGTCACCCCGGTCTCGCCGGAGACCCGCGCGGCGATCACCGCCAGAACGTAGGACAAGGCGACGGCCAGGACCGCGACCCAGACCGGCAGACCGAACAGCGATCCGGCGACCACGCAGATCAGCGCCGTCACGGCGGCCAGCGCCAAGGCATATCCGCCCCGGAGCCCGCCGCCCATTCGGGCTTCGGCGGCAAGCCCGCGCCGCACTTTCAAGACCGACAGCACGAAGGACGTCAGGGCTGCGACGACGGTCAAGGTCACCCCCGGCCACAACAGCCAGGTCACCAGTTCGGAAAACCACACTTCGTCCGCGGTGCCGGCCTCGGCCCAGCCCCGGGCCACCGCCCAGGGACCCAGGATGCCCCAGGCGATCACCGCGCCCAGCAGCAGCGACAGCCCGGCGCGCAATCCGATCAGCGCCCCGAAGCCGATCATCAGCAGCGACGGGTCCAACGCGAGCCCTAGGTTCTTCAGGCTCGGCAGTGTTCCGGGCAGCGACCCCGGCAGGGCCAGGCGCGGGACCGTCACGGCCAGGTCCATGACCAGCTTGAGCCCGCCGGATACCCCTGCGGCGGCCAGCAATGCCCGTAGGCGCGCCCCCTGTTCCCGGCCCTTGCCGTGAATGCGTTTCAGCGTTTCCGCCGTCGCGAGCCCGGCCGGGAAGGCGAGGTTCTCGTGTTCGATCATCTGGCGGCGCAGGCCGGCGGCGACGACGACGCCCAGGATCG
Organism: uncultured Rhodospirillaceae bacterium; assembly: GCA_913030825.1. Taxonomy (GTDB): domain Bacteria; phylum Pseudomonadota; class Alphaproteobacteria; order Rhodospirillales; family Casp-alpha2; genus UBA1479. The sequence continues at coordinate 57,985 of CAJWCU010000002.1, forward strand.
AGACGGCGAAGACCCAGACCGCCAGCGCCGGCCAGGCCAGTTCCGTGCCGGTCAACAGCGTCAGCGCCGGAATGGGGGCGACCAGTCCGCCGGAAATGATCGACGCGGCGGAGGACGCCGCCGTCTGGTTGATGTTGTTTTCGCGCATGCCGAAGGGCCGCGCGCCCAGACCCTTTTCCGCCAATCGCCAGGCGCCGACGGCCAACAAGCCGGCGGCGATGGACATGTTGAACGACCAGCCGATCTTCAGCCCGGAATAGACATTGCACGGCGTCAGCGCCGCTCCCAACAGCATGCCGGTGACGACGGCGCGGGCGGTGAACTCGCCGGGGCTGTCCGGGCGGTCGGCGGGATTGTCCTTTTCCATGGGGGTCAGGGTTCGCAGACCGGCGCGGGCCTGTCAATTCGCCGGCCCCCCCTACAGGGTCTCAAAACCTTGTCGCTCCGTAGGGTCTCGGGGGTATACTCCGCCCAACGCCGCAAACGGCGACCGGGCGCCTTTCGCCCGGAACATAAGGGGAGATATTCATGGATCACTCGGTACTGGTGGTCGAAGACGACGAAAACATCGTCCTGTCGCTGACGTTCCTTTTGGAAAAGTCCGGGTTCGCGACCCGCGTCGTCGGCGACGGAAATTCGGCTTTGGGCGAAATGCGCGCGGCCAAACCCGACGTGGTGTTGCTCGACGTCATGCTGCCGGAACGCGACGGGTATTCCGTCTGCGAGGAAATCCGCGGCAATGCCGCCTGGTCCGACGTTCATGTCATTATGCTGACGGCCAAGGGCCGCGCCGCCGACCGCGACAAGGGCATGGCGGCGGGCGCCGACGATTTCGTGACCAAGCCGTTTTCGACGCGCGACCTGGTTGCCCGGGTCAAGGCCGCCGTGGGTCTGGCCGTGGAGTGATGGCGCCCGAACCGGCCCAGAGTACGAATAAGCCCCCGGGCGACGTATCGACCGGTTCTCAGGCCGGACGGGCAGGGGCCTTCTCAATCTCTCTGTTCCTGTTCGCGGCGCTGATGCTGTTGCCGCCTATCGTTACCTTGATCGAAGGCGAGGCCAATCTGTTCGGCCTACCGGTCATCTATCTTTATCTGTTCGCCATCTGGATCGCGGTGGTCGCGCTGATCTATTTGATTTCCGAACGGTTCGCCCCCGCGCCGGATCCGACCCCCATCCCCGAAGACGCCGCCCCGGACGCCTGAGATGCTGCAGGGCTGGGTCATCTTCATCGCCTCGGTGGCCTATTTGGGCCTGTTGTTCGCCATCGCCTTCTGGGGGGACAAGCGCGCGGATCAGGGGCGGTCGGTCATCAACAATCCCTATATCTACGCGCTGTCCATGGCCGTGTTCTGCACCAGTTGGACGTTCTACGGGTCGGTCGGCCGGGCGGCGACCTCGGGCTTGGATTTCCTGCCGATCTATCTGGGACCGACCCTGGTCCTGGTGCTCTGGCCCTATGTTCTGGAGAAGATGGTGCGGATTTCAGCCGAGAACCGCATCACCTCGATCGCCGACTTCATCGCGTCCCGTTACGGCAAAAGCCTCTATCTCGGCGGCCTGGTCACGGTCATCGCGATCTTCGGCATCCTTCCCTATATCGCGCTTCAGCTGAAGGCCGTCTCGACCAGCTTCACCGTGCTGATCCAATATCCGGAAATCGTCATGCCCCGGAACCTGGGTCGAGTGCCGCTATTCCAGGACACGGCGTTCTTCGTGGCGCTGATCATGGCGCTGTTCTCGATCCTGTTCGGCACGCGCCATATCGACGCGTCGGAACACCACGAGGGCATGGTGGTCGCCATCGCCTTCGAATCCGTGGTCAAGCTGACGGCTTTCCTGGCGGTCGGGCTCTACGTCACTTTCGGGCTGTACGACGGGTTTCAGGACCTGTTCGCGCAGGGCGGCGCCGTGCCGCATATTTCGCAACTGACCCATCATTTCGGGACCGGCGGCTACGCGCAATGGTCGACCCTGATGGTGTTGTCGATGTTTGCGATCATTTGCCTTCCGCGTCAGTTCCAGGTCGCCGTGGTCGAGAACGTCAACCCGGCGCATGTGCGTAAGGCGGCCTGGCTGTTCCCGCTCTATCTGATCCTGATCAACGTTTTCGTCCTGCCGATCGCCGTCGGGGGGCTACTGCAATTTCCCGACCGCAACGTCGACGCCGATACCTTCGTGCTGACCGTCGCCATGGCCAATGCCAACGAAGGCCTGGCGCTGTTCGCCTATATCGGCGGCCTGTCGGCGGCCACGGGGATGCTGATCGTCGCGACCATCGCGCTGTCGACCATGTTCTGCAACGATCTGGTGGTGCCGGTGCTGTTGCGCCTCAAATGGTTCCAGGCGCGCTTCACCGGCGACCTGACGGCGTTCCTTTTGTTCGTCCGGCGCAGCGCCATCCTGCTCGTGCTGATCCTTGCCTATACCTACATGCGGCTGATCGGCGAATCCTATGCGCTGGTGACCATCGGGCTGGTGTCTTTCGCCGCCGCCGCGCAATTCGCACCGGCCCTGTTGGGCGGCATCTTCTGGAAGGGCGGGACCAAGGCCGGGGCCATGACCGGCCTGATTTTGGGGACGCTGGTCTGGCTTTACACGCTGGTCCTGCCGTCCTTCGCGCGGTCCGGCTGGCTGCCCATCGAATTCATCGACCAGGGGCCCTTCGCCATCGAGTTCCTCAAGCCCTATGCGCTGTTCGGCATGGACGGTGTCGATCATCTGTCCCATTCCCTGTTCTGGTCCATGCTGGTCAACATCGGCGGTTTCATCTGGGGCTCGCTGCTCAGCCGGCCGAGCGAATTGGAACAACTGCAGGCCGGTGAATTCGTGCGCAAGCTCGACACGCCGGGGGCCGAACCCGTGACGACCTGGCGGGGATCGGCCTCGGTCGGCGAGCTGCGTGAGGTGCTCGCCCGTTTTCTCGGCGACGGCCGGGCCGACGCGGCGCTGGTCGATTTCGCCCGGCGCAATCCGGTCGATCTTCATCCCCTGGCCGAAGCGCCCCCGCCGTTGGTCGCGTTCGCCGAACGGCAGTTGGCCGGGGTGATCGGGGCGGCGTCGGCCCAGGCCATGGTCGCCACGGTGACCAAGGGCGAGGTCGTCAGCACCGAGGACCTGATGCGGATCATCGACGAAACCACGCAGGTCATCGAGTACTCCCACGAATTGGAAGAGAAATCCCGCGCGTTGGAGGAAACCACCGCCGAATTGCGCGCCGCCAACGAACGGCTCAAGGAACTGGACCGGATGAAGGACAACTTCATCACCACGGTCGGGCACGAATTCCGCACGCCCCTGACCTCGATCCGGGCGGCCGGGGAAATCCTTTCCGATAACCCGGCCCTGCCGGATGCCGAACGCGACCGCTTCTACAGCGTCGTCGTCGCCGAGACCCAGCGTCTGACCCGTCTGATCGACCAACTTTTGGATCTCTCGAAGATGGAGTCCGGGGACCTGGAATGGAACATGATGCCCCTGGACCTCGCGGGCGTCATCGACGGTGCGGTGGCCGCGTCTTCGCCCCTGGCCCAGGCGGCGGGGGTGCGGCTCGACACCGAATTGTCGGACGGGCTACCGGGTGTCGTCGCCGACCGTGACCGGCTGATTCAGGTCCTGGTCAATCTGATTTCCAACGCCGTTAAATTCTGCGATCCGGCCGTTGGGCGTGTGCGGATTTCGGCTGAGGCGGGCGACGGCGTCGTAACGGTCAGCGTCGCCGACAACGGCCCCGGCGTCGCGGCCATCGACCGTGATCGCATCTTCGAAAGGTTCCAACAGGGATCGTCCGGCGAAAGTCTGATCAACAAGCCCAAGGGGACGGGATTGGGGCTCGCCATTTGTCGCGAAATCGTCGACCGTTTCGGCGGGCGCATCTGGGTCGAGGCGGAGGAAGGGCGTGGATCGGTGTTTCGCTTTACCCTGCCGGTCTAGCCGAAAAGCGAAGCCCCGCGCCCGGCGTTATCTGTCCGGCCCGATTAGGCGTTCCAGGTCGTCCGGCATCGGCGCCGTCGCGGCCTTTTCCAATTCTTCCAATTCCTTGGCCAGGTCGGGCGGGGCGGAATCCTTGGCCTGGTTCGCGACTTTCTTGATGCCGTCGTGCATGCGGTCCATCGCACCCCGCATGGCGGTGTAGACCTTTTCGGCGGCGGCGCTCTGTTCCTTGGATTTGGCGGTGATGGCCTCCAACTCGGTGACACGGGCACGCAGGAAGGCCAGCTCCTCGCCTTGGCTTTGCTCCAACATTACCGTCTCCAGGATGGTCGTGGAGCATTTGCCCAGGCGTTCGCGCAGTTTCTCGATCTCCGCGTTGGCGGCGACGAGTAGATCGCGATGCTGGCGCAGGTCCTGTTTCAGTTTTTCGCTGGTGTCGTCGTCGGTCTTTGGTTCGGACATATCGGGCTCGAGTCCAATCGGGTCGGAAAATTATCTCAAAAGATGCCATGCGGGTCGGGCGGTGACAAACCCCGAATTGACGGGTGTGATAGGTGAATGTTTCACCCCATTTTGTGCATATTCCCATATGCCACTGATATCTATGGAAAAAAAATTTGCGACAGGCTCGTGAAGGGAAGTTAAGATAATTCTTCACGAAATAAGGCACGGGCCGGTACGGTCCGGCACCGGAACGAGGTGGCAAACACCCGTTTTCAGGGGGAGACATTATGGCGCGATCACCAATGCTGGGCGCGCGCCTGCGCAGGCTCCGCAAGGACCGCAGCCTGACGCAGGTCAAACTGGCCGAAATTCTGGGGATTTCCCCCAGTTACCTGAACATGATCGAACACAACGACCGCCCCTTGACGGTGTCGCTGTTGTTGAAGCTGTCCGATGTCTTGGGTGTCGACCTGCGCGATTTCACCGCCGGCGACGAGGTTCGCATCAAAAGCGATCTGGAAGAGGCGATGTCCGACCCGCTGTTCGGCGGGACCCGGCCGTCGGCGGCGGAACTGGATGAATTCGTCACCGCCGTTCCGGATATCTGCCGTGCCTTCCTGCGACTCTACCGTTCGTACCGGAACAGCCGCGAAGACGTCGAGGCGCTGACCGACAAGCTGGCCTCCAGCCCCTATCTGGTGGCGTCCAGCCATTCCGTGCGGACACTGCTGACCTCGGTCCGGTCTTTCTCGGAAATCCTGCTCGATAACATCGACCTCGCCGCCGACGAGCGGCAGCAGTTTCTGGAGATCGTCGTCGACGGCACGGAGAAGCTGACGACCCAGGTCGACGAATTGCTCCGCTTCATCACCGGCGAAAACCTGGAAGGTCTCTTGGACAGCCGCACGCCTTGGGAAGACGTCGGCGATTTCTGGGAACGCAACGACAATTTCTTCGACGACCTGGATCACCGGGCGGAAACCATGCGGGCGGAGATCGGGGTCGATGCCGTGGCGCTGTACCCGCGTCTGACCGAATTGTTGGAGGCGCGCTTCGGGGTGGCCGTGGCGACCGAACCCGCCGCCGACGGCGGCCCGGCCCATCGCCTCGATGCCGACGACGCGGGGGCGGAGACGCTGATTTTACGCGACGATCTGGCGCCGTCGTCCTTACGCTTCGCCCTGGCCCGGGAAATCGGGCGGCGCGCCGCCGCGGGGCATATCGCCGACCTGATCGACGAGGCCGGCCTCAGCGAGGCCGCGCAGCCGCTGGCCGCGGATTTTCTGGCCGCCTATTTCGCCGGGGCGTTCCTCATGCCCTACGACCTGTTCCTCGACCGCGCCCAGGCGTTCCGCTACGACGTCGAACGCCTGGCCCAGACCTTCGGCGTCAGTCTGGAGCAGGCGTGTCACCGCCTGGCCACCCTGCGCCGTCCGGGGCAGGAAGGAGTGCGGTTCCATTTCCTGCGCATCGATCGCGCCGGCAACGTGTTCAAACGGTTTTCCGGCTCCGGCCTGCCGATCCCCCGGTTCGCCGGAATCTGTCCGCGTTGGAACGTCCACGCCGCCAGCGGCAGCCCGGGCAGCGTCGATGCCCAGGTCCTGCAACTGGCCGACGGCAGCGCCTATCTCTCCGTCGCCTTCGGGCAGCGCCGCGCGGGGGCGGGCTTCAACGCGCCGGACGGCGGCTTCGCCCTGGCGCTGGGCTGCCGGATCGAGGACGCGGGCGACCTCGTCTATTCGGCGGGGCTCGACCTGACCCGGTCCGAGACCTTCCTGCCGGTCGGCGTGACCTGCCGCTTGTGCGAGCGCACGGATTGCGGCCAGCGTGCTCACCCGACCCTGATCCACGGCGCCGAACGGCCCCCGGCGGCGGCGGCCAAGCCGGCGCCCAAGACCGACCGCAAGTAGCGCCCCCGGACGGGTAGCCTGCCACCTGACTCTTCCGCCCCCTCATTGGACCTGATTGCCTTGCCCGGTTCGGTCGATGCTCTCCGGCCTGGGCTCGATCGGTCGGCGGCGGTGCGTGAGTCCGATGGGCGAAGTGCGGGCAAAAAAAAGCGCGGACCCGAAGGCCCGCGCTGAGATGTCATCCTAGAGGAAAGATGAGCATTCGGCTGTGCGCGGCCGTCGCCGCGCGTTATCTCGTCGGGGCCCGGATCGGGCCCGCGTGTATCTAGCTGGTCAGGATGCCGATCGCGATCAGGACGGCGAACACTGCCGGCAGAATGAAAAATGCCTTGTTGATCTTGTCCATGACGAAACTCCCAGTTCGAATCTTTGAATGACGGAACGGTCATGTTCCGGACCCGGCTTTCGGGGGTCTTGTTTTTGTCCGCCGTCTTCGGAAAGATCGGAGGCCCGATTGTTGTAAATGATACACCGATTTGTTCGGTCGTCAATTTACCTATTGATTTCGAATAATAAATTGCGTCAACGAAAGTGTATTTTTAAGCGTCAATTCGTGAATGATGTGAATTGCAGATGCGTCCGCCCGCCGCCCGGGTCGCCTGAACATCGGTGTGTGGCGGCGATTTTCCGCATCCTGGAAGGCCGAAGGTGATTTGTGGGCGATTGCTTGCCTGGGGCCGTAAACTATGCAAGATTTCACCTATTGCGATTAATTATGCAAAAATTACGGAAACGCGTTCGGTAACCGGCTGTCAGACAATCGCCGGAGCCGGGGCAGGAGCCGGAACAAGGTGCGCACCGGGGGCCGGCTAGGGGCCCCGGCGAGATGGCGGTAATCCGATGGGGTGCCGGCAGGGTGCGCCGGACCGGCTTTCGGAAATGGGTGGACATTCGGCACATGCAGGATTTCGGGGCAGCTTTCCTAACGGCGTTCGATCTGTTGATCGGCGCCGATGCGGCTTTGCTGGAAATCATCGGTCTATCGTTGCGCGTCAGCATTACGGCTCTGCTGGCGGCGGGGCTGATCGGGCTGAGCCTCGGCGCGGCGCTCGCCGTCACACGGTTTCCCGGGCGCGGCTTCATTTTGGTCATCGTCAATTCCATGATGGGCCTGCCGCCGGTCGTCGTCGGCCTGGTCGTCTACATGCTGCTGTCGAATGCGGGACCGCTCGGCTTTCTCGGCCTGCTCTATACCCCGGAAGCCATGATCATCGCCCAGGCGATCCTGATCCTGCCGATCATCGCGGCCCTGTCGCGGCAATTGATCGAAGACCTGCACGCCGAGTACGCCGAACAATTCCGGTCGTTCTGCGTGCCCACGGGCCGAATGATGGTGGAGCTTCTGTGGGACGCCCGGTATTCGCTGCTGACCGTCATGCTGGCCGGGCTCGGCCGGGCCATGGCCGAGGTCGGTGCTGTGATCATCGTCGGCGGCAACATCAACCATCTGACCCGGGTGATGACCACGACCATCGCCCTGGAAACTTCGAAGGGCGATCTCGCCCTTGCGCTGGGGCTCGGCATCGTTCTGCTGTCCATCGCCATCGCCATCAACGCGGGCGTCATGGCGTTGAACGCGACGGCCAAAAGGCAAGCCTATGCCTGAGCCCCGCCCCAATCCGTCCGCCGGCGGGGAGGCCGGCATGCGTCCGGCCAATGTCGTCGACCTACGCGGCGATGCGGCCTCCGATGCGTCGGCGCCCGGCGCCGGGGCGGACTTGTTTCCCCTGGTTCTCGACGACGTCTCGTTCCAGGCCGGCGGCACCGTGTTGATCAAGGGGGTCGATCTGACCCTTCCTGCCCAGGGGGCGACGGTCATCATGGGGCCGAACGGCGCGGGCAAAAGTCTATTGCTGCGTCTCATGCACGGCCTGATCGCGCCGTCGGGCGGCACCGTCACCTGGGGCGGCATGCCCCTGGGCGAGGCCGTGCGCAAACGCCAGGCCATGGTCTTCCAGCGCCCGGTGCTGCTGCGCCGCTCGGTCGCCGCCAATATCGATTTCGTCCTGCGTCTGCGGGGCCGCGCCGACCCGGGCCGCCGCCGGGAAATCCTGGACCACGCCGGGCTCGCGGCCCATGCGGATCAGCCCGCGCGCCTGCTGTCCGGCGGCGAGCAACAGCGGTTGGCGATGGCCCGCGCATTGGCGACGGAACCGGACGTTCTGTTCATGGACGAGCCGACCTCGAACCTGGACCCGGCCTCGACCCTGGTGATCGAAGAGATCGCCAAGGCCGCCCGCGACCGGGGCACCAAGATCATCTTCATCACCCACGACATGGGCCAGGCTCGCCGCCTGGCCGACGACGTGGTCTTCGTCCACAAGGGCAAGGTGCTGGAGCACAGCCCGGCGGAGACCTTCTTCACCCAACCGGCCTCGACCGAGGCCGGCGACTACATGGCCGGAAAAATCATTCTGTGACCGGCCGACTGACCAGCAATCAACGAACCGACCAGAAACCAACCCACGGGAGAGACCCCATGAAACACCTCAAGACCCTGACCCTCGGCGCCGCCGCAGGCCTGATCCTGGGCGCCGCCGTCGCGGTGCCCGGCACGGCCCAGGCCGACGCCATCATCGTGCAGTCGACGACCTCGACCCAGAACTCGGGCCTCTATGACTACATGCTGCCGATCTACGAGAAGAAGACCGGCAACAAGGTCAACGTGGTCGCCGTCGGCACGGGCCAGGCGATCAAGAACGCCAGAAACTGCGACGGCGACGTGCTGCTGGTGCACGCCAAGCCGGCCGAAGAAAAGTTCGTTGCCGACGGCTACGGCGTGAAGCGGTCGGACCTGATGTACAACGATTTCATCATCGTCGGGCCGCCCGCCGATCCGGCCAAGGTCGGCGGCATGAAGGACGGGCCCAAGGCGCTTTCCATGATCGCCAAATCCGAAGCGATTTTCGCATCGCGCGGCGACAATTCCGGCACGCATAAAAAGGAAAAGCACCTGTGGAAGGCCGCCGGGATCGACCCGGTCAAGGCCAGCGGCAAATGGTACCGCGAGACCGGCTCGGGAATGGGCGCCACGCTTAACGCCGGCGTCGGCATGGGTGCCTACGTGATGACCGACCGCGCCACCTGGATCAGCTTCAAGAACAAGGGCGACTACAAGATCCAGGTCGAAGGCGACAAGCAGCTGTTCAACCAGTACGGCGTGATCCTCGTCAATCCGAAGAAATGCCCCAAGGTGAAGGTCAAGGAAGGCCAGGCCTTCATCGACTGGCTGCTGTCCAAGGACGGCCAGGAAACGATTGCGTCCTACAAGCTCAAAGGTCTGCAGCTGTTCTTCCCGAACGGCAAGATGATGTAATTCCGGCGAAAGCCGAAATGTCGAAGGGGCGGTCCCAAGAGGCCGCCCCTTTTTTATGTTCGAATTCGTTTGTTGTTTGAAAAAGGATTTGTTCTTGTAACCATTAGAAACGGCTGAAACCGTCACGGGACATTGGCAGGGAGTATTCGTGAATAAACTCGAACAAGCGGTGGAGGAGTATTTCACCAAACTCCAAACTCTTAAATCGACGGGCGGAGCTACGTCGGAGACGTCCTACTATTCGGCACTTGAAGGGCTTCTCAACGCGATTGGAAAGAGCCTGAAGCCGAAAGTTTTTTGTGTCTCGCAATTGGCGGACCAAGGGGCGGGGCACCCAGACTTTGGATTGTATACCGCGAATCAATGCCAGAAAGGCGAACCGAAGCCTGGCCAGAAACCTGAACGAGGTGTCATAGAGGTCAAGGGGACTTCCGATGAAACCTTGCTCACGGCAGAGACCAATCAGGTCAGCAAGTATTGGTCCGCATACCGATTGGTCCTTGTAACGAATTATCGCGACTTTTTACTTGTCGGTGAGAATGCCGCCGGGCATGCAACGAAACTGGAATCCTTCAGGCTGGCCAACACGGAGCCCGAATTCTGGAGCCGCACTCTGACGCCACGTAAGTATGCGCAGGAAGTTGGCCAGAGTTTCGGGGAATATTTGAAGCGAGCGTTGACCCAAAGTGTGTCCTTGCGGGAGCCTCGGGATGTTGCGTGGTTCCTTGCCTCCTATGCGCGAGATGCATTGAACAGGGTGGAGGAGAAAGGCGATGTTCCCGCCTTGCAATCTGTTCGCACAGCCCTAGAGGATGCGCTGGGTGTGCGTTTCAGCGGAGACAAGGGGGAGCACTTTTTTCAATCCACTTTGGTGCAAACGCTTTTCTATGGCGTCTTCTCGGCTTGGGTTCTTTGGTCGCGGCAATTGCCGCCGCCGACAGGGGCATTCGATTGGAGGTCTGCCGTATGGCACCTTCGCGTCCCGATGCTTCAGGCGCTCTTTCAACAAGTATCGGACCCGACAAAACTTAAGGCCCTCGACCTTGTCGAATTATTGGATTGGGCAGGGGCCGCCCTGAATCGTATCGACCGGAAAGAGTTCTTTTCCAGGTTCAAAGATGCGGAAGCTGTTCAATATTTTTACGAACCGTTCCTTGATGCGTTTGATCCGGCACTACGCAAGGAATTGGGTGTCTGGTATACGCCTCCGGAAGTCGTGACCTACATGGTTGCCCGCGTCGATAAAGCGCTAAAAGAGGATCTCGGTATCGAAGACGGCCTTGCTGCCGACAATGTCTACATTCTTGATCCTTGTACCGGGACGGGCTCCTACCTCGCGGAAACGCTACGAAAAATATCTGAAAACCTAGAGGATAAAGGACTCGGCGGCTTAAAGGGGTCGATGGTTAAGAAGGCGGCAACGGAACGGGTATTCGGGTTCGAGATCATGCCTGCTCCTTTCGTTGTCGCCCATTTGCAGATCGGACTAGTTTTGCAGTCCCTTCAGGCACCATTGGCCGACGATGGATCTGAACGCGCTAGCGTGTACTTGACCAATGCGCTCACCGGGTGGGAGCCGACGGACAAGGAAAAACAGCATGTGGCTTTTCCAGAAATGGAGGAAGAGCGCGACCGTGCCAATGAAGTGAAGCGGGAAAAGCCCATCCTCGTGATACTGGGCAACCCGCCGTACAACGGATTCGCGGGCATGGCGATGGATGAGGAGCGCAATCTCTCCGATGCCTATCGGACGGTGAAGAATGTTCGTAAGCCGGATGGCCAAGGATTGAATGACTTGTATGTCCGCTTCTTCCGCATGGCAGAGCGGCGCATCACGGAAAAGACAGGCCAAGGAATTATCTGCTTTATCAGCAACTATTCTTGGCTTGACGGTCTGTCTTTCACGGGTATGCGAGAACGCTACTTGGATGTCTTTGACGCCATCCGCATCGATAATCTGAACGGGGATGCATACCGGACTGGAAAGGTCGCGCCTGATGGCTCGCCTGACCCCAGCATCTTTTCCACCGAGCATAACCGCGAGGGTATTCAGGTTGGCACCGCCATTACGACTTTAGTTCGTAAGCAGCAGTCTATGCCAAGCAATCAAGTCGAGGTGAGAAACCTGTGGGGACAGAATAAACATCAGGCGCTTCTAGATAGCACTGGCATCTCTTCCGAGAAATTATATGAGGAGTTGGAGCCGATTATGGCGCTAGGGCTCCCTTACTTGGCTACGGCAGTTTCAACTACGTATTTTGATTGGCCGAGTCTGTCCGAGTTATTGCCTGCGTCTTTTGCTGGTGTGAAAACTAGTCGTGATGAATTTCTTATCGACGTTGATGAGCAAGCGCTGCACGACAGAATTGCTGATTATTTTAACACTTCGATACCTGATGACCTCATAAAGGAGAGATACCCTTCAATTTTAAATAATTTGGGTCGGTTTGATGGCCCAGCAACCCGAATGAAATTAAAGGCGCGCGGAATCTCTCCTGGGAAGTTCGTTCGCTATCTATATCGTCCTTTAGATGTCCGTTGGCTGTATTGGGAACCTGATACTAAATTGCTCGATGAGAAAAGGTCTGGATACTTTCCACATATTTTTGAGGGGAATATCTGGATCGAAGCGCGAGAGAAACAGAGCAAAGAAGATTTCAATCGTGGGACTGTGACGTCGGTGTTGGCTGACAATTTTGGAAGCGGGCTTTCGACCTATTTTCCTGCCTACATTCGTGAGACTCATTCCAACGGCGAAAACGTCCCTATTGAGAAGCGCCCTAATCTTCTGAAGTCTGTTGAAGACAAATTGACCGGGTTGGGCTTGGGTGTCGATGACCTGTTTCATCATATCGTCTCTATCTTGCACAGTCCCAAATATCGTGAGGAGAACGCGGGCGCATTGCGGATGGACTGGCCACGAGTGCCATTTGTCGAGAATGCGGAAGTCTTGAAAGTATCAGCAGTGCTTGGTCATCAGTTGGCGGCCTTGATGGACCCGGAGAAACCGGTGAGCGGTGTCACGACTAGCGTGCGTGCTGAATTGAAGACGCTGGGCGTGCCGTCAAAAGTCGCTGGCGGCGACCTTATGGCCAACGACTTCGCTTTGGCGGCGGGATGGGGGAGTACGCAAAAAGGTGGTGTTGTCATGCCGGGCCGGGGCAAATCAATCTCACGCGATTATACGCCGGAAGAGATCGCAGCTTTCGGGGCAGGTAGTGGGCCGCTTAGCATGACGCCGTCGCAGATTACTGAACTCTTGGGCAGCGACACCTTGGATATCTACCTAAATGCAGATGCTTATTGGCGGAACGTGCCCGCGAAGGTGTGGACCTACAAATTGGGTGGATATCAAGTGATCAAGAAATGGCTCAGTTATCGGGAAAAGGACATTCTCGGCCGCTCTCTCAAATTGGAGGAAGTGCAGGAGGTCACAAATATGATCCGCCGAATTGCGGCAATTCTGCTTTTATCTCCCGAGCTCGATGCAAATTATAAGGCCGTTAAGACCGCCGCTGAGTAGTATTAAAGAAGTTACTACTCCGCCGCCGCCTTCGACATAATCTCGTAGGCGAGCGTTCCCCGGCGTTCCAGGTTCTTATCGAATTCTTCGGCGAAGTTGTCGGGCACCGCGCCGGTGATGCGGTCGTCGGCGAGGAGTGTCTCGGCCCAGGCCTTGACCAAGGGGAAGCCGTCGAGCAGGCCCGATTGCAGATGGCGTTCGGCGATCATGAACCGCTGGAAGAAGGGGCCGTAGGCGCAATCGACCAGGCTGAGGTCCGGGCCGTTGAAATAGGGGCCGTCATTGCCGCGCTGGGCGAGCGCGTCTTCCAGCGGTTTGACGCGGCCCTTGGCAGTTTCCATCGCGGCGTCCAGCGCCTCCCGGTCCTTGGCGTAGGAGACGTTGTTGATCCCCGGGCCCCAGGCGAAGGTCGGCAGGAAATCGGTCCAGGCGCGGTTCTTGGCGCGCAGGACCGGGTCGGTGGGATGCAGTTGCGGGGCGATGACCTCGTCCAGGTATTCGGCGATGGCGTTGGATTCGAACAACGCCGTGCCGTCGGCCAATTTCAGCACCGGCACCTTGCCGTGGGGCGAGATTTTCAGGAACCAGTCGGGCTTTTCCCGCAGGTTGATATAGGTGACGTCGAAATCGACCCCCTTGGCGCGCATGACGATGACGGAGCGCTGCACCCAGGGGCAGGTGACGGAACTGACGAGATGGTATTGTTGAGCCATTGGTCCCTCCCGAACGTGATTGGCGGGATCAGTATTGCGCAAAACGGTGCCGATGGCACGGTTGGGGAAGCCGCCAGAGCGTGGCGGATCAGGTGCCGTTGAAGTGAACCGTGCCCAGGCCGGAAACGTCATAGCCGCCCATGGCTTCGGCTTTTGACCGGAAGGCGCCGGAGCGGCAGAACGCGAGCAGCGTCTGCATCGGCGGTTCGAACCATGCCTTGCGGTCGACCAGCAAGTCGAAGCGTTCGCGCATCACCGGCTTGAAGGCCAGCTTGAACTGATCCGCCGCGACGCGCAGGCCAAGCGCGACCTCGCCCAGACCGTCGGCGATGACCTGGGCGGCGTCGGTTTCCGTGCGGGCGGCTTCGGCCAGGACGTAGTCGCCGTCGCCCAATCCGGCCGCGGCCAGCAGATGATCGAGCAGGGCCTGCGATCCGGCCTCGGCCTGGCGCGGCACGATCAACCGACCGCGCAGGTCGCCGATGCCGTTGATCGCCCCGGCCCGGTCCGGGGCCAGGATCAGGCCCCGTTCCCGCGTGGCGAATTCAACCAGGACGCAAGGCTCGTCGGAAAACCGGCCGGCGACGGCGCCGACGTTCCAGGCCGCGGCGTCCGCCGCTTCGGTGTCGAAGATGTGCAGGCCCGTCGCCAGACCTTCGCCCGCGGCGTAGCGGTCGAGCCCGTCGAGCGAGCCGTCGAAGAAGGTCGCGAGGCCGCAGCGAGATTGCCGCAGCGCCCAGTCGAGCAGGGGATCGTGAGAGCCCAGGAAGACGCCCGGCCGATTGCGGGCGGGGGCGGCAAAGCCCGCCGGGACGCTTTCCGCCATGCCGCCGGCGGTCATGCCGCGGGCGACCCAGGCCTCGATCTCGGCGCGGGGAAACAGCAATTTTCCCATGGCGCGGGAGCAGGGAATGTTACCCGAGGCTGCGAGGTCGTAGACCTTGCGCTGTTTGATGCGCAGGAAATCGGCCAGTTCCTTGGTGGTCATGTATTCGGTCATGGTTGGGGAGTGTTACGGAACATCCGGGAGGAGGCAAGGGCAAGCGCGATGTGGATGGCGAACGGACATGGCGAGTGGTGAGAGCGGCTATAAAATACAAAAAAGAAAAACTAAATAAAAAATAAAAGTCACCATCCATTGCTATTAAATATATCGAATACTATATTCTTTATGCGGATGTATTTTCACTATTAAATGGAAAGTTATGAAATGTCCTTCAAGGATTTCTCGACGTCAAAGAAAGCATCGAAACCCGGTGTTTCAACAGATAAGCCCGCGGTTCAGCCCGCCAAGCCCGAGGGGAAACCCGCCGCCGAGGTCCCTCCGGCCAAATGACCCGGGCCGCTGTCGCTCCGCCAGGAGCCGACGCGCCGCCGAAAGGCCGAAAATGACGTCACGCACGATTGAGGAAACGGTAACCTTCGTGGGGCCGTTCCGTCTGGCCGGTCTAAACGAAGACCTGCCCGCCGGCGATTACCGGGTCGAATTCGACGAAGACCTCGTGCAGGGGCTGTCATTCCCGGTCTATCGCCGGGTGCGGGTGATCGTTCATCTGCCTGCGGACAGCAAAGCGCCCCGGCGGTCCCGTTGCGTCGCCACCGACGCGGCGGGGTTCGAGGCAGCGCTGGCGACTTCCAAAATCAATGGGACCACGGATGACCCTGAATTTCCCCAATCTAAGCCGCAGCTATGAGGCCCGTCAGAACCGCGTACGCTTCTGGGGATACGACAGCGCGCGCGAGATCACCTTTTTCCTAGACATCGGCGCACTCGCCGCTTCGAACGATGGCGCGCCGCCGGACGAGGATTCGGTCCTGGCCGCCTTCGACGCCCGGATCGAACGCATTCACGCGGCCGCGCGCAAGGTTTATGGTGCAAGCAGAACATGGTCAGACGTTCACGTTCTCAGTGAGGGCGAAATATGAGCACGGCGAAAATCAATGGGATCAACGCCCCGGCTGCGGAGGCGTGACGATGATCGATCCTCTTCTGTTCACGGCGCCGCGCCTGTTCACCTTCGACGGGCAGCGCCACCTGACCAACGCCAGCGGTTTCTTCTTTTCGATCGGCGAGCGCCTGTTCCTGATCACCAGCCGCCATGTCGTGCACGATGAGGCGAGCGAGCATTACCCTGACCGGATCGAAATCGAGATCCATACCAACGCCGAGAACCTGGCGGAGTCCACCGGGTTGTCGATCCTGTTGTACGAAGACGGAAAGAGCGTCTGGCATGACGGTGCCGACGGCTCCGGCGTGGTCGACATCGCGGTCATCGAGATCGATCGCGCCGCCCTGCCCGAAACCGCCGTGTTCCGGGCGTTCACGCCCGATCATTTGATCACGCCTGGCGACCCGGTCGAGATCGGCAGCAGCCTGCTGGTCGTCGGCTTTCCGCTGGGCTTTCACGACACCCTTCACCACCTGCCCGTGGTGCGCCAGGCGGTCGTCGCCTCGTCCTTCGGGCTGCGGTTCCAGGGCGAGGGCTATTTCCTGACCGACGCCCGAACCCATCGCGGGACCAGCGGCGCCCCCGTGGTTATGCGCGTGAACGACGGTGCGGGCGGGTTGGACGACCTGCCCTGGAAGCTTTTGGGCGTGCATTCGGCGCGCCTCGACATCGGGACGCGCGACCTGCAGCTGGACGAGGCCCTGGGCCTCAACTGCGCCTGGTACGCCGATATCCTTTTGACCCTGACGAAACCGGACGACAGGTAGTTCTGCCGCGCCGGTTCTGGAACGCGCCGGGCCTATCCGGCGCGCCTGAATGAAAGCGATACATCCATGACATCCGTATTTTCCGTTGCCGGGCGCCTAGCCGCGGCGGCGATCGTTCTTGCCGCCTGGCTCACTCTGCCGTCGGACCTGTCGGCCCAGACGGCGGCCGGAACCTCGGCGCGGGCCATCCCGCCCAATGCCCATGGCGACGGCTTCGGCGGGCGTTGGGAATGCGACAAGGGCTTCCGCAAAACCGGGGACGCTTGTGTCGCAATGACCGCGCCCGCGAACGCCTTCACGACCGACGTCACTTATGGCAAGGGCTGGGAATGCAAGCGGGGTTTTGTCGATAAGAACGAGACCTGCGTTGCGGTGATCGTGCCGCCGAACGCCTTCCTCAGCGCCTATGGCGACACCTGGCATTGCGCCCGCACCTTTCAACGGATGGACGACAAATGCGTCGCCATCAAGGTGCCCAAGAACGGGTATCTGACGCGCTCTGACCTCGGCACCGGCTGGGAATGCGAACGGGGGTACCGAGCGGTCGACGGCGCCTGCGTCGCGGTGGTGGTGCCCGAAAACGCCTATTTCGTCGACTCGTCCTACGGCGAGGGCTGGAAATGCGAACGTGGCTACCGCGCCGAAAACAACGCCTGCGTAGCCGTCCGAATGCCGGCCAACGCGCATCTCGACCGCACGGGCAACGATTGGGAATGCGACCCGCCCCTGATGCGGCGGCAGAACGTCTGCCTGCGGCCCTGAGCCGCCGCTGATCGGAGCGCTCGGGTTTTGCTAGCCTTCCACCGGCTGCCCGAATAGCACGATCGCGAGGCCGAGCACCGTCAGGGCGGCGAACAGCGCCGGGCGCCAGCTCCGCTCCCCCGCCCGCCAGGCCGTGACGGCGGCGATCGCCGCCTGCAGGGCGTAATAGGCGGCGAAGGCGCGCGACGCGTAGGAGATGATTTCGAACACGTTGACGGTCCAGGTCAGGCCCAGGCCGATCACGGTCAATAAGGCATAGGCCTGGCGGGGCGACACACGGCCCTTGGTCAAATCCTCGAACAGGCCGCCGGAGCCGCTGGTATCGGCGACGGCGGCGCTGAACTGGGCGGCCAGGGCGGCCGCCACCAGAAGCGCCGGCAGGATCGGCGCCACCAGATGCATCATGTCGATGATCGCGGTTTCGCTGAACGGGACCTTGGTGTCCCCGAAGCTGTAGGCCAGCAGCACGATATAGACGACGTAGATCGCCGCCGACAGCCATTGCGCCCATTGCATCGACCGGATGCGGGTGCGGGTATCGTACTCGCCGCCCAGGTAGCGCGAGGTCTCGAACCCCTGGACCGTGACGATCAGGCCGAAGCCCAGGACCAAGCCTTCCCAGGCGCCGACGCTGGGGGCGGTGAACGTCAGGCCGCCGTCGGTCAGGCGCCCGAACACGAAGAAACCGAGCCCCAGCAGGAAGCCCGCGATGATCGCCAGCTTGGCCGCGACCGAGACGTATTCCAGGTTCTCCAGCATGCGGAAGCCGCGGGTCCAACCGACGAACAGGATGATTCCGAAGATCGCCGTGGTCAGCAGCTTGGCGTCGTTGGGTACGTGCGTTGGCGCCATGCTGACGCCGAAGGCGCCGAACAGGTTCAGGTAATAGGCGACGGAAATGATATAGGCGAAGCCGAGCGCCCAGGACGCCGTGGTCTCCAGCCCTTTGACCGTCGTTCCCCGGTCGCCGCCCGTGCGCTCGATCGCCGCCATGTTGTAGCGGATCGCGCCGCCGAACAGATAGGCGAGCAGACACAGCCCGGCCATGGCCAACGGCGCGTATTCGCCGTAGGCGTTTTCCAGGATCGGGCCGAGCACCAGAAAGCCCGAGCCGATGATCGAGGCCAGCGGTGTCGTCATCGCCCGCCAGGTCCGATGCCCGTGCACGCGGCGCGACCACAGGATCATCAGCACGCAAAGCAGGGTGATCAGGATGGCGATGTTCAGAAGCATGGAAGTGCCTTCACCGTTCGGCTTGGAGTTCGGCATGAAAAAGGGGCCGCGGCGGCGCCACGGCCCCTGATCCGAAGTTGTGTCCTATTTCGGCGGCGCGGGCAATCGCGCGTGGCCGCCGAAGCTCCGCTGTCAATCCGTCGCAATTAGTCCGTCGACGGCGGCAAGCAGCAGACCGCTTCATAGGGATAGCGTTCCTTCAGCGTGCCGAAATGTTCGAACACGTCCATGGTCACCTCATAGGCTTCCTTGGTGATCTCGACATGCGGCGTCCAGGTGCCGAGCTTCTGATAAGTCGCGATGGTATCGGCCAGGACGTCTTCGTCGATGTTCGGGAAATAAGGTTTTTCCGCCTTGGCGATTTCAGCGGCGGGCGTTTCATTCATGTAGATGCGAGTCTTCTTGTAGGCCCGCATGAAGGCCTTCGCCATGTCCGTTTCCAGCCATTCCGGCGTCGCGCAGAGCGACGAAAACCCGTTCGGGCCGATCATCGGGCCGACCTGGGCGACGACATGGCCGACGCCGTCCTTTTCCAATTGCTGCGGGAAGGGGCCCTGCTGCTGCACGTATTGGCCCTGGCCGTCGCGGAAGGCCTTGTCGATATCGGCGGCGCCGCCCGGGCAGATGGCGTTGATCTTGTCGAAATCGATGCCGGCCTTGTGGCAGGCATAGACGAACATGGCGCGCGGCTGGCCGCCGGCGAAGCAGACCAGGTCCGATCCTTCCAACTTGTCCCAGGTGAAGTTCGGGTCCGGTTCGCGGGCCGTGATGAAGAAGCCGTCCATTTCGTTGATCTGGGCGAAATGCTTGACCTTGGGCGTCTCGCCCTTGCCGAGCACGGTGAAGCCCTGGCTAAGCGCCGACTGCACGACATGGGCCGAGCCGTCCATCAAGGCCTCGATCGCCGATTTGCCCGGGGGCGAGACGGACCAATTGGGCTCGAGCCCCTCGGCCTCGAGAAAGCCGCCGGACATGGTGGAAATCAGCGGCGAATAGAACGCCGAGAACAGCGTGAACTGAATGTTGATCTGCGTCATGGTTCCTCCCCTCCGGTGGATCACCGGACCTGGATGATTGGATGTGATTGCCGGTCAGACTAAGGCCTGACGCCGCGAGGTCAAGCCGAGGCGGCGGACCCGGCCGCGACGGTGCGTGCCGGTGGGAAGGCGACGGTCACCGTCGTGCCCACGCCCGGCGTGCTGTCCAGGGTGAGAGTCCCGCCGTGAAGTTCGATCAATTGCTTGGACACCGACAGCCCCAGGCCGGTACCGCCCGAATGGGCGCGCTGGGGTCCCGTGCCGGCCTGACCGAAGGGCTCCAGGACCAGGTCGAGGTCCTCCGGCGCGATGCCGATCCCGGTATCGGCGATGGCGACGACGATGGCGCCGGCGTCGTCGCACCCGGCCGTGACCGTGACGCTGCCGCCGGGCCGATTGAATTTCACGGCGTTGGACAGGAGGTTCAGGAAGACCTGTGTCAAATGGCGGGAATCCGCCAGAAACGGCGGCAAGGTGCCGTCTTTCGTGAAGGTCACGGTGACGCCTTTGGGTTCCGCCTGGGGCCCGATCAGGCGGCAGGACTGCTCCAACAGATCGTCCAGATCGACGCGGGTCTCGTTCAACGTGACCTGACCGGCTTCGATCTTGCTGAGATCGAGCAGGTCGTTGATCAGTTTCAAAAGATGTTCCGCCGAGCCCTGGATATCGCGGGCGTACTCGATCTGTTTTTCCGGCGCCGGGCCCATCGGTTGCGGGATCGTCAGGACCTGGGAAAAGCCGATGATGGAATTCAACGGCGTGCGCAGTTCGTGGCTCATGTTGGCGAGGAATTGGGATTTCGCCCGGTTGGCCTGTTCGGCGTCCAACAACGCCTCGTTGACCCGCGTTTCCGTATCTTTCTGACCGGTGATGTCCGTGGAAAACGTACCGATGCCGATGACGGTGCCGTCCGGCCCCATAACCGGAAACTTGGTGCACAGGTGGACATGGTCGCCGTCCTTGTGGGGGACGATGTGTTCTTCGGTGACGTCGGTGCCGGTTTCGATGGCCTTGCGTTCCTGGGCGGCGAATTGGTCGGCCAATTCCGGTGGAAAGACGCTGCTCGCACTTTTGCCCTCCGTATCGCTGGGATCGAAGCCGAGCTGGTCGGTGTATTCCTTGTTCATCAACAGGTAGCGGCCGTCGGCGTTTTTCAGGGCGACCAGAGCCGGCGCGTGGTCGATGAAGGCGCGCAGGATGCCCTCGGAGCGGCGATGGACCGATTCCGCCGCGCGTAGCTTTTTCATGATCATACCGATGAAGATGGCCGGGACGACCAGCGCGACGGCGGCGAAGGCCGTCGCGGTAACGACGTGGTACCAATGCCCACCCACGTGCTCCTGCGGCGCGTCCGAAAACAGGGATGCATTGACGGCATCCTCCAGCCCGAACACCCATAAGCAGGCGAGCCCGAACACGGCGGCCAATGTCAGTCCGTACAACGCGAACAGTTGGCGGTTGGTCAACGGCGGGTTCCTTCGAGAGCGGTGGTCTCGTTATTGGCGTGCCGCGTTCTTGCGTGCGGCTTTGTCTGCCCCCCCTTCGTCGGGTCGGGCATTGGTCGATATCTGCACCTTACCGCATATACCGGGACGGTCCGCCGGTCCAGTCCTACGGGCCCGTGCGGTCCTTTACGCCCGTCCGCCGTCACCCAGGGACAGCCCGGCGACGAAGGCCTCCGCCCGGCCCAGCGCCGATGGGGCGATGCCCGTCGCATAGCCGTTCGCCGCCAGATAGGCCGCAACCCGGCCGGTCGCCACGTTGCCCTTGGCCCCCGGCGCATAGGGGCAGCCGCCGAGCCCGCCGACGGCGCTGTCGAAGGTCCGAAGCCCGTGTTCCAGGCTGACCCCGATATTGTCCAACGCCCGCCCGCCGGTGTCGTGGAAATGCCCGGCCAGACGCCCGGCGTCGGCGACCTTCAGGACGCCGGCCAGCATCCGCGCCGTGGTCTCCGGCGTGGCCTTGCCGATGGTGTCGCCCAGCGAGACCTCGTAACACCCCATCTCCAACAACGCCGCCGTCACCCGCGCGACGGCGTCCGGTTCGATAGCACCCGAATAGGGGCAGTCGGTGACGCAGGAAACGTAGCCCCGCACCGGCATACCGTCGGCCCGGGCGGCGTCCATCACGGGGCGGAAGCGCGCCAGGCTGTCGGCGATGGAACAGTTGATGTTCTTCCGGCTGAAGTCTTCGGAGGCGGCGGCGAACACGGCGACCTCGTCGATGCGGGCCGCGCGGGCGGCCTCGTATCCCCGAAGGTTGGGGGTCAGGGCCGAATAGACGACGCCCGGCTTGCGGGCGATGGCGGCCATGACCTCGGCCGCGTCGGCCATCTGCGGCACCCATTTGGGCGAAACGAAACTGGTCGCCTCGATCCGCGTCAGGCCGGTCTCCGACAACAGGTCGATCAGGCGCACCTTGTCCGCCGCCGGGATGTGGCGCTTCTCGTTCTGCAGGCCGTCGCGCGGCCCGACTTCGAAGATGGTGACGGTCTCGGTCATGGCGTCGATCATAGCCTTCCGGCGGGCCCAAGTTCACCCGAAAGCGGTCGGAAACAATGAACGCATAGGTCGGCGGCTCATGGCCAGAAGCGAACACTTAAGCTTTTCTCTTGAAATTCGTTTTTTTGAAGTTTGGTCTAATTAGTGATCCAATTGCATTTCGATGACGTATCGGGGTTTTGGCGATTTTTTATGTCCCAAGGGTTTGATTGGGCTCGGAGGTCTTGGATGAAAGTCAAACTGCGATTATTCGCTGCAATCGGCGGGATTTTGGCATTTGGTTTCGGTGCGTTTGCCCAAGCTGACGAAACCATAAAAATCGGTGTGCTCCACTCCCTCTCCGGCACGATGGCCGTCTCCGAGACCCCTTTGAAGGACACGGTCCTGATGCTGGTTGAGGAGCAGAACAAAAAAGGCGGCCTGTTGGGCAGGAAGATCGAAGCTGTCGTTCTTGATCCCGCATCCGACTGGCCCAAGTTTGCTGCGCAAGCTCGCGAACTTCTTGAGAAACACAAAGTCGCAGCCATTTTCGGGTGCTGGACATCGGCTTCGCGCAAGTCGGTTCTGCCTGTCGTCGAGGAGCTGAACGGGTTGCTGTTCTATCCGGTGCAGTACGAAGGCCAGGAGAGCTCCCGCAACATCTTTTATCTCGGCTCCGCGCCGAACCAGCAGGCCATCCCCGCCGTGGATTATCTGATGAGTAAAGACGGCGCCGGGGCCGAGCGCTTCGTCCTGCTGGGGACCGATTATGTCTACCCGCGGACTTCCAACAGGATTTTGCGCTTTTATCTGAACTCACGCGGCATTTCGAACGCCGACATTATGGAACACTACACGCCCTTCGGACATTCCGACTGGGCAGGCATTTTGGCGGACATCAAAAAATTCGCCACCTCCGGCAAGAAGACCGCGATTGTTTCGACGATCAACGGTGACGCCAATTTCCCGTTCTACAAAGAGCTCGCCAAACAGGGCTTCAACGCTTCTGAAATCCCCGTGATGGCGTTTTCGGTGAACGAGGTCGAACTCGCGCGTCTCGATGCGCCCTCACTGGTTGGGCACATGGCGGCATGGAACTACTTCATGAGCGTCGAGAACCCGCGAAACGCGGCTTTCATCAAAAAATGGCGGTCTTTCACGAAAGATGAAAGCCGGGTCACCAGTGCCCCCATGGCGGCAACCAATGTCGCTTTCAACATGTGGGTTCAGGCGGTTGAGCAAGCCGGCACGACCAATGTAAATGCCGTGCGACAAGCCATGTATGGGCAGAAGTTCAAAAACCTGTCGGGCGGCACGGCCGTGATGAACGCCAATCACCACCTGTCCAAACCGGTTTTGATCGGCGCCATTCAAGCCGACGGTCAGTTCAAAGTCGTTTGGCAGACCGAGGGCGAGGTTGCCGGCGACGCCTGGTCCGACTTCCTGCCGGAAAGTGCGCCTCTTACAGCAAATTGGACATATCCCTGGGTCTGCGGCAAATGCGCTGCGCCAAGGTTCAAGGCTGATTGATCCGGTGATCCATCTGGGGCTTACGAAAATGTCGTTGCTGAAAAACTCAATGCGAGCCGCATTTTTCATGGCCTGTTTCCAGGCTCATGCGACGGTGGCTGAGGGCCTGAAAGAATGGGCCGTCCAAGGGTTGCCGGCGAACTTGAACGGCGTGACGGCCGTCCGATTGCCGGTCAACGCAACCGACGCGGCGAACGTGCTTTTGCATAAGATCGAGAACCAGGGCTATCCCCTGGCCGAGGTTCGGGTCGTCGGCGACAAACTTGTCGTGACCTACGGCGAGGTCGTCGAGGTCGAGGTTGTCGGCTATTCCTACGGCGAAGCGGTCAAGGTCAACGTCGAAGGGTTCGACAAGAAGGTGGTTTCGCTGATCCGCGGATACGTGGATCACATTGTCGGGACCTCCCCGACGACCGATCAACTCAGCCACGCCATTGCGCTGATCGATGATATTCCGGGCGTGACGGCCTCCATCTCGTTCAAGCGGCTGGACGACCTGGGGCATTACAAGGCGATCGTTCGGGGCAGCCAGCGACGGCAGGCAGGCGTGGCATCCATCCGCAACACGCCGACCGAACGGCTTGAAAGCCGGGAAATCGCCGTGCATCAGGAGTTCTACTCGGCCTTCATCGGCGGCGACGTTTTACGGCTTGATGGCAGCGCGGTCACCACCAATACCAAGGACAAAGGCTACGGGGTCCAAGTGTCCCACGAGTTCCCGGTCAATGCGCTGGGCACCTTTGCCGAGACCCGATTTTCCCATTATTCATCTATCGGTGACAACCAGTATGAAGCGGGGCAGTCCGCCAATTCCAAATCGACAAGCGGCGCCCTTGTGGTCGGTCACGCGTTCTCCCGCGATGTCGAGGTCGCCGATTATGCCTACGGAGAGTTTGATCTCAGAACAGAAGACACCAACGGATCGGGGTCTTCCGATTACGCTACTTTCCGGGCAGCCTTTTTCGAGAGCCATCACAAAGACGACGGCAGCACGTATTCCTGGACGGTATCCGGATCCGTTGGTCAGGAGCTTTCCGAAACAAACTCCACCTACGCGCTTATAAGAGCCGGGGGCGGTCTCATTTTCTGGCTGCCGAAACTTCACGACACGGCGGAAGTGCGTATTGAAGGCTCCGCGCAGTTCGGCACGTCGGATACACCGGGGTTCGAGTTGTTCAGTTTTGGTGGCAAGCAAAAACAGCGGGGTTTTTCGGCGTTCGAATACGCCGGGAACCACGGGGCTGATCTTACCATTGAAGTCGCAGAGCAGTTCCAGCCTTGGGCACCCGGTGCGCCCATTCTCACGCCCTACGCCTTCGCCGATACGACTTTCATGGCGAACTATAAATCTGTCGTGTCTTCGTCCCGACCACGAAACAATCTCCTATTCAGCGCCGGGATCGGTTCCAAGATGACCTTTTTCAACGGCGTGTCGCTCGACGGCTGGCTGGCCGTGCCGCTTTACGACGGTGAACGGCCGGACATGTCCCGGAATGTCGAGTTTTATGTCCAGGCGCAGTACACGTGGTGATAAGGAGATAACCGGCCATGGAAAAGTTCAAGCTGATCATTCTGGCGTCGGTGATCTGGGTCTTCCCAATAGAACCGGCCATGGCGAAGTCACAGAACCCGCCCGGCTGCAAGAACTCCGGCCCGACGGCCCACAACCCCAACTGTTCGGGGGGATCGGGGACCCATGTGCCAGCCACACCGGACAAGCCGCCGGTCAACGTCGATACCACGACACACATGAATAGCGGTGGCGGCAGCGCGCCGACAATCACGTCCACCCCGCAAGCAGCCGGCGCCGGCGCCAGCAATACCAATCTCAACACGATTTCCGGCGCACTCGGTAACCAGGGCAACAATAAGCCGGTCGGCAATGCGGGCGGTGCGATCTTAGCGGTTCCGACGCCAAGCACTGCGCAACCAGCCAGCGGCGGAGCGGTCACGGCAACCTCTATCGCGCCGGCGGGTGCCCCAACGACACCAAGCTCATCTAGTGGCGCCGCGACAACGGCATCACCCGCCTCAACGGCAAATCCGGCAGGTGGTACAGGGGCCGTGCCTGATCACGACCACGGGCAAAAGCTTGATAATTACAATCCGAACATCGTCCCCAAGGACCCACTTTATGTGCCGAATTTAGTACCAAGTTTGAACGCTGGATCGGATTCAGGGAGCGGCGGTAATTCCGGGTCCAGTTTGCCCTCTGACATTCCCACCATTCCACCGACCGACATACGGCAAGGCCAATACGGCGCGCCCGTATCCGGGTTTGACCACACCGGGGGGAATACTTTCGGGAAAACCGGCGGGCTTGGGTACAAGTTCGTCCACGTGCAAAAACTGGACGGATATGCCCGGTTCGACACGCACGTCCCACCCAAGCCGGGGAAAAATTTCGTACCGGGTTATCGCGCCGTCCTCGAAACGCGGGACGGAATCAGTTCCTGCGTAATGTCAGGAATGGGAAGGCGCACGATCATCAATCAGAACGGGCAGGCGATTTCGCTTGGCCATGCTGAGACGATACATTTCCGGTCGAGTTCAACGGCGCATCTCCCCAGCAATCATCAACAATCGAGCCATTGCCTAATCTCGGTGCAAAAAAAAGCCACCAAGCGTTAGAGGGCTCATCAATGTCCGCTTAGGGGCAAAACCCGCCATCCCCACCGCGTTTGAAAACCGTCTGCCCGCTCCCCTGTTGCCGTCGGTCGCGGAGGGCGTGGGACCCCACATCACCCTTGCCGCCCGGGCGGTTCAGGCGTAGCCTCTCTATTAGATAAATCTGAAGGAGTGACGTGGTCATGCGTATTCTTATCGCCCTTGCCCTGGTGCTTGGATTTTCGACCGCATCCTGGGCCGACAATGCGAAGCCGTCGTCGTCGGCGGGCGAGGCGGAGAGCTCCCAGCCCATGGGCGAAGTCAACGACTACCAGGGTTGTTCGCATTCCAAGCAGACCAGCTAGCGCCCGGAACGTCGGCCCCCAAAGGGCCCGCCCGATTACATCCTGAACACGCCGAGCCGCCCCGCCGGGGTCGGCCGGTTGATGGCGACGCGGAGCGAGCGCGCCAGCACGTCCCGCGTTTCCGCGGGCGTGATGATGCCGTCGTCCCAGAGCCGCGCCGTGGCGTACATGGGGTCGGCCTGTTCGTTGAACTGGTCGATGATCGGCTGTTTGAAGGCGGCCTCGTCTTCCTTGGTCCAGTCGCCGCCGGCGCGCTCGATGCCGTCGCGCTTGACCGTCGCCAGCACGCCCGCCGCCTGTTCGCCGCCCATCACGGCGATGCGCGAATTGGGCCAGGTCCAAAGGAAACGCGGCGAATAGGCCCGCCCGCACATGCCGTAATTGCCGCCGCCGTAGGATGCGCCGATGAACAGGGTGATCTTGGGCACCCGCGCGGTCGCGACGGCGGTCACCATCTTGGCGCCGTCCTTGGTGATGCCTTCGGCCTCGAACCGGCGGCCGACGATGAAGCCCGCGATGTTCTGCAGGAAGATCAGGGGAATGCCCCGCTGGTCGCAAAGCTCGATGAAATGGGTCGCCTTGAGCGCTGACGCCGAGAACAGAATCCCGTTGTTGGCGACGATGCCCACGGGCACGCCGTCGATATGGGCGAAGGCACAGACGATGGTCTCTCCATACAGGCGTTTGAATTCGTCGAATTTCGATCCGTCGACGATGCGCGCGATGACCTCGCGCACGTCATAGGGCATGCGCGGGTCGGCCGGGATCAGGCCGTTGATTTCGGCGGGATCGTATTTCGGGTCCTGCGGCGTGCGCAGGTCCAATCGGTCGGCGGCACTTTCCGTGCGGTTGAGGTGCGAGATGGCGGCCCTGGCGATGTCCAGGGCATGGACGTCGTCGTTGGCGTAATGATCGGCGACGCCCGATTTGCGGCAATGAACGTCGGCGCCGCCCAAATCTTCCGCCGTCACTTCCTCGCCGGTCGCGGCCTTCACCAGGGGTGGGCCGCCGAGGAAGATCGTGCCCTGTTCCTTGACGATGACGCTTTCGTCGCACATCGCGGGGACGTAGGCGCCGCCCGCCGTGCAGGACCCCATGACCACGGCGATCTGCGGAATGTTGGCCGCCGACATGTTGGCCTGGTTGAAGAAGATGCGCCCGAAATGATCGCGGTCGGGAAAGACCTGATCCTGGTTCGGCAGGTTCGCGCCGCCACTATCGACCAGATAGACGCAGGGCAGGCCATTCTCCATGGCGATTTCCTGGGCCCGCAGGTGCTTCTTCACGGTCACGGGGTAGTAGGTTCCCCCCTTCACCGTGGCGTCGTTGCAGACGACCATGCAGTCCGTGCCCGACACCTTGCCGATCCCGGCGATCATCCCAGCCCCCGGGACGTCGCCGCCGTACATGTCCCAGGCCGCCAACTGGCCGACCTCGAGGAACGGGCTGCCGGGATCGAGCAGGCCCTTGACCCGGTCGCGGGGCAGCAGCTTGCCGCGCGACAAATGGCGTTCCCGCGATTTGTCGCTGCCGCCTTTTTCGACGGTGGCACGACTGGATTGCAGCGCCTTCACAAGGCCGTCCATGCGTTCCTTGTTCTTCTTATAGGCGGGGGTCTTGGTGTCGAGTTTGGACTCGAAGGTGGGCATGGAATTCTCCCTTGGCGGCGCGCTCAGGCGCTCTCCTGAAACAGTTCGCGGCCGATCAGCATGCGGCGGATTTCCGATGTGCCGGCGCCGATCTCATAAAGCTTGGCGTCGCGCAGCAGCCGCCCGGTCGGGCTTTCGTTGATATAGCCCATGCCGCCCAGGGTCTGCACGGCCTGCAACGCGACCTGGGTCGCCTTTTCGGCGGCGTAGAGGATGCAGCCGGCGGCGTCCTTGCGCGTCGTGCGGCCCCGGTCGGCGGCCTGGGCCACGGCATAGACATAGGCGCGGCAGGCGTTCATGTCCGTGTACATGTCGGCGAGCTTACCCTGCATCAACTGAAACTCGCCGATCGCCTGGCCGAATTGTTCGCGCTCATGTACGTAAGGCACCACGACGTCTAGGCAGGCCTGCATGATGCCGACCGGCCCGGCGGCCAGGACCAGGCGTTCGTAATCCAGGCCGGACATCAAAACCTTCACGCCGCCGTCGACCTCGCCCAACACGTTTTCCGCCGGGATCTCGCAATCCTGGAATACCAATTCACAGGTGTCCGATCCGCGCATGCCCAGCTTGTCCAGCTTCTGCGCGGTCGAGAACCCGGCCATGCCTTTTTCGACCAGGAAGGCGGTGATGCCTTTCGATCCGGCGTCGGGCTGGGTCTTGGCGTAGACGACCAGGACGTCGGCCGTGGGCCCGTTGGTGATCCACATCTTGCTGCCGTTGAGGATATAGCGGTCGTTGCGCCGCTCGGCCCGAAGCTTCATGCCGACCACGTCCGATCCGGCCCCGGGCTCGCTCATTGCCAGCGCCCCCAGGTGCTCGCCGGAGATCAGCTTGGGCAGGTAGCGTTCCTTCTGCTCGGGATTGCCGTTTCGGTTGATCTGGTTGACGCAGAGATTCGAATGGGCGCCGTAGGAGAGTGCTACCGAGGCGGAGGCGCGGGAGATTTCCTCCATCGCCACGCAATGGGCGAGGTAGCCCATGGCCGCCCCGCCGTGGGCTTCGTCGGCGGTGATGCCGAGCAAGCCGAGCTTGCCCATCTCCGGCCAAAGGTCGCGGGGGAAGGTATTGGTTTCGTCGATTTCGGCGGCGCGCGGCGCGATCTTGTCCTGGGCGAAACGGAACACCGTCTCGCGCAGGGCTTCGATCTCATCGCCCAAGGCAAAGGTCATGCCGGTCGTGAACATCCCAGATCCTCCCAAAAACGCGCCCGATTATCCCGGTCGCGGCGGTCCGGCACAAGGCCCGGGCGTTGACGTAGGGGAAGGTGGGTGATCGGGCCTTTCCCGCGATATCACCGTTATTTCAATTGCCTGGCGGGCCGGGGCGGGCCGACAATGGCGCCACATAAAACCAATCCATGGAGGAGATATCCATATGACTATCGAACATCTGAATTCCGGCGAAATCCTCAGCCAGGGCACGGCGACGGAAACGACCGTCTATCTGTGCGGCCTGACGGGCGGCGACAATTCCAAGGACGTCGCCGGGCAGACCCGCGACACCCTGGCCAAGATCGATACCTGTCTGGCGCACTTCGGCACGGACAAGTCGAAGATCCTGTCGGCGGTCATCTATCTGGACGACCTGCGCCGCAAACCGGCGATGAACGAGGTGTGGAAGGAATGGTTGGGTGATCTCAACCGTCCGGCCCGGGCCTGCGTCGGTGCGCAATTGGAAATGGGCACCCAGGTCGAAATCATGGTGACGGCGGCGAAATAGAACCCGGCGGTTTCGGCGGCGCGGCGGCGGTGGCTCAGTGCAGCTTCTTGCCGCGCCGTCCGGCCCCGGTATGGACGGCGGCGATGGCGGCGACAACCCGGCGCCAGGTTTCGGCGCCGTCCGTGTCGCCCGCATCCACAAGCTCATGCATGCGGCGTTGGGCCTCGCCCAGGGCGTCGTCGCCATAGCGTATGATGAAGCGGCGGACCGTCTCGTCCAGGTTGGTCGTCGCATCGTGTTCGGGCATTCACCAATGTCTCCCAAGGGATCGCTGGGCCCCATCCGCCCTTTGACGGCGCCGTTGCCTCGGGTTTTCGACGGCCGGCGCCTTGATTCTTCGTCTTCCCGCGAGCCTATCCGGTCGCAAAATGGCCCGTATTGATGCAGATCAATTTCAAGGGTCGATGGATGCAGGACACTTCCACTGCCCGGCGTCGATGACGGCGCCGGAACTTGGGGAATTGAGATGTCGGATTCATGCCAAAATTGCGCCCACTTCAAGGACAGTGAATGGGCTGTTCTGGGCGGTTGCAACGCCAAGGGTTTGGATTGCGCGCGCCGGTCGCGCCATTTCCTGCCGGGCGAGCCGGTCTACCACGAAGGCGACGAGCCGTCGGGGATATACTGTGTATCCTCGGGCCTGATCGGTATCCGCAAGGTCGATGCGGAAGGCGATTCCATGCTGTTGCGCCTGGTCCGCCCGGGGCAGACGTTTGGGTATCGATCGGCATTGACGGGCGCGCCCCATGGTGTGAGCGCCGAAGCGCTGAAAGATGTACGGGTCTGTCACATCCCGGCGGCGACGGTCCGCAAGGCGCTGGCCGAGGAGCCGGGCTTGTTGATGGCGTTCTTCCGCCACTTGGCGGACGACATGGCGGCGGCCGAGGTCAAGGTCATGGAAACGGTTTCGGCGTCCTGCCGGGTGCGCTTCCTGCGTCTGCTGATGGCGTTGGGCGGCGGCGAAGACGCGGGTCTTCTGGAACTTCCCGTGTCGCGCCAGGATATCGCCTCGTTGATCGGGGTGCGGTCGGAAACCATGTCGCGGGTGATCCGCGGTATCGAAGACGAAGGATTGGCGCATTTCTCGGGCCGTCGGGTGGAAATTCCCGACCCCCATCGCCTGGCCGAGGAAAGCGCCGGCGCCTTGGCGGCCTAACGGGCCGTCGTATCATGGCCCCGAATTCGGTTCGGGGCCGCTTATCCCGGTTCTCTTCGCCCTCGGGCTAAGGGGGGTCAGGGTCCAGCGGGAACGGCCTGGCCCGACGCGGCGGAGAGGGCCGGGATAAGCGGCTCCAACCGGGAGTAGCCGGGGCTCAGGCGCCGCCGATCAAATCGATCAATTCCTTGGTCACCGCTTTGGTCCCCATGTCGCCACCGAATTCCATGGGCCGCAGGCGGTTTGCGGCGAAGCCTTTCTCCACAGCGTCCTCGATCACCTGGGCCGCATCGGCCAGGCCCGTATGGCCGCCCGTGCGGTCGGAAAGATAATCAAGCATCAACGCACCCGACAGGATCGCCGCCAGCGGGTTGGCTTTGTCCTGACCCATGATGTCGGGGGCCGATCCGTGGGCCGGTTGGAACAGGGCGTGTTCGTCGCCGACTTCGGCGCAGGACGCCATGCCCATGCCGCCGACCAGGCCGCCGGCCAGGTCCGACAGGATGTCGCCGAACATGTTTTCCATGACCAGCACGTCGAAATCCCAGGGCCGGCGGATCAAATCCAACGCCTGGGCGTCGACGTAGTTGTAGGAAACCGGCACGTCGGGGAAGGCCGCCTTGCGTTCGTCGAAGATCTTGCGGAAGAAGGCCATGGACCGGAACACGTTGGCCTTGTCGACGCAGGTGACCATGCCCTTTTTACCGCGTGCCTTGCGTTTCTCGGCCAGGCGGAAGGCGAAATCGAACAGCTTCTCCGAGGTTGCGCGGGTGATCCGCAGGATATCTTGAACCTCGTCGTCGTTGGCGACGATCTCGCGGCCCGTGGCGGCGGCGGTGTAGAACAGCCCCTCGGTGCTTTCCCGCAGGATGATCAGGTCGATCCCCGCCGCGCGCGGATCGGCCAGGCGCTGCGGCGCGTTGGGATAGGCTTTTACGGGCCGCACCCCGGCATAGAGACCGAAGCGGTCGCGCAGCCTGAGGTGGGGAGAAATCTCCGTGCCGTCCGCATGGCGCACGTCCGGCAGGCCGATGGCCCCCAGCAGGATGGCGTCGGCGGTGTCGCAGGCATCTTCGGCCCCCGGTGCTATGTCCTGGCCCGTTTCCTTGAAATACCCGGCGCCCGCATCCAGATCGTCGCAGTCCAGGCGGAAGCCGCCGGTCCGTCCCCGCGCCGCCTCGATCACGGCCAGTGCCGCGTCCGTCACGTCGACGCCGATACCGTCACCCCGGATGACGGCGATATTGCATTTCGTTTCGTTCATTATGATGCTTCCTCGATTGGTCCCATGGCCGTATCGTAAAGCCATGCGCAGCGCAACCGCCTATCGCACCGCCCGCGACTTGGTCGCCGAGGTTTCGGCCGGCCACGCCGCGCCCAGCGATATCGCCGGGGCGGTCCTGGCCGATATTGCGGCGCTCGAACCCAACCTGAATTGTTTCGCGCATCTGGACCCGGCCGATGTAATGGCGCAGGCGCGGGCCCTCGACGACCGGATTGCAAAGAGTGAGGACCCAGGCCCGCTTGCCGGTCTGCCCGTGCCGATCAAGGATTTGATCGCCATGCGGGGGGCGCCGACGGCCTTCGGTTCGCGCCTGATGGCGGGCAACGTGATCGACGCGGATGCGCCGGCGACCGCGCGCATCCGGGCCGCCGGGGCGGTGATGCTGGGCAAATCGACGACCAGCGAATTCGGCTGCAAGGCCGTGGGTGACAGCCCGCTGACCGGCATCACCCGCAATCCGTGGAACCCGGACGTCACGCCGGGCGGGTCCTCCGCCGGGGCGGGGGCGTTGGCGGCGGCGGGCATCGTGCCGGTGACCATCGGCACGGACGGGGGTGGGTCGGTGCGAATCCCGGCGAGCCTCTGCGGCCTGTTCGGCATGAAGGGGCATTTCGGCCGGGTGCCGGTCTGGCCCGTCTCGGCGACCGCGACCCTGGCCCATGTCGGGCCGTTGTCGCGGGACGTGCGGGACTCTGCGTTGATGATGAACGTGATCTCCGGCTTCGATTTCCGCGATCCATACGCGGTGGCCGAACCGGTGCCCGATTTCCTGGCGGCCTGCGAGCGCGATCCCAAGGGTCTGAAAATTCTCTATTCCGAAACCTTCGGCTATGCACGCCCGGACCCGGCGGTTGCGGGCCTCTGCCGAAAGGCGGTCGAGCGGCTGGCCGCCCTCGGCTGCGAGATCGAGGAACGGGACCACTTGTTCGACGACCCGGTCGATCTCTGGGCATCGGAATTCTATGCCGGGGTCGGCACACGCCTGAAAGACGCCATGGCGACGCGCCGGGGCGAGATCGATCCCGGTGTCGCCGCGATGCTGGACATCGCGCTCGCCCAGGACCTGGACGCGTATATGACAAAGGTCTTCGAACGCTATGCTTTCCGCGACCGGATCAGGGGCCTGTTCGATGATTTCGATGTGATCGCCAGTCCGACCCTGCCGGTCACCGGCGTGCCCGTCGGCCGGGACGTGCCGGAGGGGCTGGAGGATCGCTCGCCGGTCGATTGGGTGTTCTATACCTACCCCTTCAATCTGACCGGCCATCCGGCGAGCAGCATCAATGCCGGGTTCACGGCGGCGGGTCTGCCCACCGGATTGCAAATGGTCGCCGGTCCCTTGGGCGAGGAAATCCTGTTCACCCTGGCCGCCGCGTATCAGGACGCGGACACGGACAAAGACCGGAAGCCCGAGGGCTTTATTTAGGGTCGGGCGGGAAGCGGTCGAGGCAGCCGGTCAGGCGCGCGACCTTGCCGTCGATCATCCAGGGAAGGATCAGCCGTTCGTGGCGCCCGAAGGCGTTCTCGGTCCGGTAATCGCCGCGCATGACGACAGGCACCGCTTCCTTGTAGGCCGTCCAATAGGCGGCGGCCATGGGGGCGGTATCGTAGGATCGGTCGCCCTCGCCAAAGGTCTTTCCCGTCAGATCGGGGTTCAGGCGCAGGCTCCGGTATTCGACGATGCGGGTCCCCATATGGCGGTAACGCAGCTTGTTCACGT
Source organism: uncultured Rhodospirillaceae bacterium (assembly GCA_913030825.1). Classification (GTDB taxonomy): domain Bacteria; phylum Pseudomonadota; class Alphaproteobacteria; order Rhodospirillales; family Casp-alpha2; genus UBA1479. Next base: position 92,086 of record CAJWCU010000002.1, read on the forward strand.
CATCGGGATCGACGACGTCCATCACGAACATCACCGGTGCGATCCGGTATAGATCGATGAATTTGAAGTCGGCCCAGTCCGGTGCTTCGTCGCCTGCGCGCTTTTCCTGCCAATAGCGATAGAGCGCAACCGTGCTGTCACCCTCCAATGCCTCGATCTCGTGGGAGATCAGGGGCTTGTAGGGGGCCAGGTCCATTTCAAGTGTAGGCAGCAACAGCATTCGGCATCCTTCTAATGGGGAGGTCCGGCTGAGCTAAAGAGCACTCGTGCGTATTAAAGCAGATTTCGCCGCTTTGCGCTTCAAGGATTCAGGGGTTGGGATCGTTTATGTTGTCCAGCGGATAAATCGGCCGCCGCACGTTCTTGAAATCCATCTGCGAATAGTCCGACCCGCAGACCCCGGTGCCGGCGCATTCGATGACCTGCTTGGCCAATTTGCCGAAGCCGGCGCGGTAATGAATGCGGCTTTTCAGCATCAGGAAGGTTTTTTCCTCCGGGTCGATGCCCAGCGAGGTGAAGCACGCCGTGTCGTTGGGTTCCTGCTGGCGGGAGATGACGCAGATCTGAACCTTGCCGGTATCCAGTACGCCGGAAAGCCCCATGTCCATGGTCACGCCGCGGCTCGCCGGGCCCTTGTTCTGATAGATGCCGTCGGTCAGCGCCTTGACGCGCCCGGTCACGGTGATCGGCTCCCCCGGCTGATTGACGGCGGGCATGTCGACCTTGCCGCCGAGCGACAAGGTGACTTCCGCGCCGATCCCGGCGGCGGCCATTTGCCGGGCTGCGTCCGGATCGCAGATCGCGAAGGCGGCGACGTCCTCCAGCCCGGCATCCAGGATCGCCTTGAGCACCGTCGTCGTGTCCTGCGTGCCGCCCGACGACGCGTTGTCGTAATGGTCCAGCAGGACCACCGGGCCGTCGGTGATCTGCTTGGCGCGTGCAATGGATTCTTCCAGCGGCTCGATTTGGTAGACGAAGGCCTCGCGTTCGCCCCAGGCGAAATCCAGAAGCTCGTCCCGCATTTTTTCGGCAAGCGCCCGGTCGCCGTCGGTCACGACCACCGCCGACAGGCCCGCGAGCGAGATATCGGCATGTGGAAAGCCGGTGAACAGAGAGGCGGAAAGCGCGCCCTCGGCCTCCATCCGCCGTGTCATTTCCTGCAATTCCTTGTTGGGGAAATCGCCGGAGCCCTGGCGCATGATATGCGGCAGCATGGGCCGGTTGCCCCAGGCGACGACAGGCTGTGCCTCGCCCCGCATCATGGCGTAGACGGGCCGCCCGGCGCGCTGCGCGGTCTCGTACAAGTCGATGTGCGGATAGGTCTGGTATCCCGCTAGGCTGGTCACCTGTTCGGCGATCTCGGGGTACATGTTGGTGTGCATATCCAGCGCCACGGCGATCGGCAGGTCGGGTGCGATGGCGCGAATCTGGCTGATCAGGCTGCCTTCGCCGTCTTCGCGGCTGTCCGTCACCATGGCGCCGTGCAGGTCCAGGAACAGCGCGTCGCAGCCGGCCTTGACCGCATTCACGATGCGCTCGGCCATGTAGTCGAAGGCGCCGTCGGCGACCGGCCCCGAAGGCCAGGCATTGGCCGCGATGGGGATGACGATTTCCGCCCCGGCGTCCTCGGCCAGATCGATGAACCCGCCGATGCCCGAGCCGGTGCCCTTGAACGCCTTATAGGCCGCGTCGCCTTCGTAAGGCAGGGGGCTGGAGCGGGCGAACCGCTCGATCGGGGTCGGCACGGGCGAGAAGGTATTGGTTTCGTGCTTCATCATGGCGATGACGGCGCGCATGGCATGGATCTCCGGCTGGATTGAGGTGTCGCGGGCGGCAAGCTTACCCGCCAGGGGCGGCGGGCGCCAAGATGGGGCGTCGGATTTTGTTGCCGCGCGATCAATGCAAGCATTAGAATTTCCAGGAAATACAAAGAAAACCGGAACATCCAAATGTCTTATTCCCACATCGACGTGCGCCCGATTTCGGGTGCGCTGGGCGCGGAAATCTTCGGCGTCGATTTTTCCAAGGACCTCACGGACGAGGTCGTGGCGGAAATCCGCCGGGCTTGGCTCGACAACTGTGTCGTGTTCTTCCGCGATCAGCACATCACCCCGGCACAGCAACTGGCCGTCGCCAAACGGTTCGGCGAGCCGGTGGAATATCCCTTCGTTCAGGGCCTGCCCGATTTCCCCGTCATCACGCCGATCGTCAAGCTGCCCGACGAGACCGTGAACTTCGGCGGCCTCTGGCATACGGACACGACCTATCAGCAGCGCCCGCCCATGGCGACGATGCTCTACGGTTTGGAACTCCCGCCCTACGGCGGCGATACGTTGTTCGCCAACATGTATCTCGCCTACGAGACGCTTTCCGACGGGCTGAAGGAAACTCTGGAGCCGTTGATCGGTGTGTTCCGCTCCGACAAGAAACGGGTGTCCGACACGCGGGCCAACCGCGTCGCCGACGCGCCCAAGGAGGACGTCAAGGTGCCCAAGGTCGCCGAGCACCCGATCATCCGCGTGCATCCGGAAACCGGGCGCAAATGCCTATACGTGAGCCTGGCCCATACGACCAATTTCAAGGGGTGGAGCGAGGCGGAGAGCCAGCCGCTGCTCGACTATCTGTTCGAACACCAGGTGCAGCCGGAATTCACCTGCCGTTTCCGGTGGGAGCCGGGCTCGATCGCGCTATGGGACAACCGCTGCGCCTTGCATAACCCGATCAACGATTATCACGGGCACAAGCGCGTTCTGCACCGCATCACCTTTGCCGGCGATGCGCCGACGAGCGAGCAGGCGACCCGTTCGGCCGCGGCCTGAGGCCGCGGCCTTTCGGGGCGTAAAGCGGCTTTAGCGGCTTAGGACGGTTTGCTGCCGACCACCAGGCGCGTCATGCCGGGGACCATTTCGTGGTCCTCGATACCGGTGAAGCCGGCCTTTTCCATCTGCTGGGTGAGCCAGCCGGGCGCGACCGACCGGGCGTCCGGCGTGAAGGCCATGTGCTGGAGCTGCCAAAGCGCGGCCAGAGCCGGGCCCTGACGGTCGTCGTCGACCATGAAGTCGTGGACCATCAGCTTGCCGCCGGGCGCCATGCAATCGAAGGCCTGGGCGACCATGCGCGGCAGTTCCTCGCCGGGGATGCCGGAAAACAGGTAGGACATCAAAATGGCGTCCTGGCCCGTCGGCCATTCGATCTGCAACGCGTTGCCGGGGATGTAGCGGACCCGGTCGATCATCCCGGCCTCGGTGATGAACCGCCAGCCCAGTTCGGAAACGTTGGGGAAGTCGATGATCGTCGAGGACAATTCCGGGTTGGCTTCCAGCAGGCGAATGGTCATGGCGCCGGTGCCGCCGGCGACGTCGAGCATCTGTTTCGCCCCGGAAAGGTCGACCAGCCGGGCCAGCGTCTTGCCCGGGCCGAGCGAGCCCGCGTGCTGGGCGTCGGAATAGATCGCCGCCTGTTCCGGATCGGCCATCCAGTGCTGATAGCTGTCGACGGCGTCCGGATCGAGCGAGCCGTCGATGACTTCGTTCAGCTGCTGCAGGAAGGGATACATCTGCTTGTCGATCTGATAGCGCAGATAATCGCCGAAATCGTATTTCGCCGTCCGTGACAGGAACGCCTCGGCGCCGGGCGAATTGGAATAGACCTCGTCGTCTGACCGGTCGATCAGGCCAATGCTGGTCAACGCCGTCATCAGGGTGGTGATCCGGTTTGTCGGAATGCCGGTTTTTTGGGAAATTTCTGGTGATTTTTTCGGGCCGTCGGCCAGCACCGTGAAGACATCCACGTGCAGGCCCGCGAACAGAGCCTTCGAAGCCATAAAGCCGAAGGCAATCTGTGACACTTCCTCAGCCGTTTCCACCAAGCGTCCATCCATGAGGCGCATTCTCCAGTCTAAATTTTCAATTGAACGATGGGCGGCACCCTAACACGCCCTCCGGGAATGTCCAAAAATCGGCCAGAGCGGGGTGGAGAGCGGGGTGGAGAGCGGGGCATGATCGGGTCACTTTGGTTGTATAAGAAGAGATTTTCACTCTTAAAGGCGTTGACCCCGTGGGGCTAAAGAGTCCTTATGGGTATTGGTTTTGGCTCACATGACCCGAAGCGATAGAATTTCGGGCGACGGTCCAAACCGGCTCCAGGGCTCGTGCCTTGGACAGGGGTATGGAAATGACCTTTACCAAAGGTGTGATGATTGCCTGCGGTACGGCAGGCGCGATCCTGGCGACGGTATCGATCGTCGGCCAGGTAATGGATGTCCGCCTGACGGATACGGACGGCAGCCAATCCCCATTGGCCCCGTTGACCGTTATTCTTCCTCCCGTGGCCGTAACACTCGAGGACGAGGTTCGTCTGATGTCCGTCCGGTTGACCGTCAGCGGCCCCCGCGAGCGCGACATTCTTTGTTCTCAGGTTCGGCGTCTGCAGACGGCGATCACCCGCGAATTCGCCGCTCTGGGTGCGAAGGGCCGCCGGACCGGCGATCTTGACCGCGCGTTGCAGCGGCGCTTCGATTCGGTGGCCGGCGAGAACGTCATTGAACGGGTCGACGTCACCATGACACCGCAAGGCGGCACCGTGCCGGCGGGGAATTGTCCGCCTGCCGGAACCTGATTTTTCTGACCACCCCGGCGGGGGCGCAATGTATTTGCGTGAAAATTTGAGCCAGGTCATGGCCCGCCGTTCCCCGGCACGTTAGGCTGATGGGCGATTGCGGCATTCCGTTTTCAGGGATGCCCGGGACGACGCCATGACCATTTGCCTTACCTATGACGGATCCGTGAACGGCGATTGGATCGCCCATTATGCCGTGGCACTTGCCGCCGCCGATGCGGCGTCCGGCCGCCGTCTGCGCGTTCTGCATGTCGAGACCACGGACATTTCCGGCCCGCCCCTGGCGGCCAAGTTCGACAACATCCGCAGGCTCTGCGCCCGCGCCGGGATCGAGGCGGAAATCGAAATCCTGCCCATGCGGGACGGTGTGTTCGGCGGCCTGCGGGCGGCCCTGCCGGGCGATCCGGAGACCCTGGTCGTCTGCGGCTTGCGGGCCAAGGGCGGGCGGCGCGGGTTTTTGCACGGCACGGTGTCGGAACGGCTGTTGAATGCCGGGCAAGGCACGGTGGTGGCGCTTCGTGTGGTCCAGCCGGGCCTGCTCGGCGTGGTCCGCCGGTTGTTGCTGCCCGTCGCCGGAAAGCTGCCGGGCCGCCGGTCGGGCCATCGGCTTCTGAACCTTCTGGCGCCGGGGTTGAGTGACCTGCATCTGTTGCATGTGGTCGAGGTCAGCACGGCGGCCTTCCGCCGCCTGGATGCGGAACGGGCCGGGGCCTTGCGTCATGCCGGGCAGGTGCACCTCGACCGGGAGGCCGCGGAAATCACCGCCGGGATCGACCTCGCCCATGTCCGCCGGGAGGCGGCGGTCAAGGTTTCCGACGATTGGGTGCGCGAAGTTCTGATCGACGCGGCCCGATTGCGTGCCGATCTGATCGCCCTGGAAGCGCCGCGGGCCAGCTTGGCGCGGCGCATCACCTTCGGCGATCCGTTGGAAGTGATCCTGCGCGATGCGCCTTGCGACGTCGCCGTCTATCGCGGGCCCGACGGCGGCGAAGGAGCTCTTTGAGTGTCGGGCAAGGTTCAAAGCATCCGGGCCGACGAGGTCTACGACGATCTGAATTCCCGCGCTGTCGGATTGACGCCGGACGAGGTTCTGGCCCGCCGCCACGAAGTCGGCGCCAACAGCCTGGAAGCGCCCAAACGTCTGTGGTGGCTCGGCAGCCTGATCCGCCAGTTCACCAATTTTTTCACCCTGCTGTTGGATATCTCAGCCGCCATCTGTTTCGTCGCCGACCATATCCAGCCGGGCGAGGGCATGGCGCTGCTGGGTTGGGCCTTGTTGGGCGTGTCGATCCTCAATGCGATGTTCAGCTTCTTTCAGGAATTCCGCGCTGAAAAGGCGATGGAGGAATTGAAGAAGTTCCTGCCCCGCCGCGTCGCCGCCATGCGCGACGGGGTGGAAACGGAGGTCGATGCCGAAGACCTCGTGCCCGGCGACGTCATCGTCCTGCGCGAAGGCGACCGCGTGCCCGCCGATGCGCGCCTGATCGATTGCCACGACCTGATGGTCGACAACGCGCCGTTGACCGGCGAGGCCGTGCCGCTGTCGCTGCAGGCCGGGCCGTCGGACAAAGATTTGACCGAGGCCAACAACCTAGTCTTCGCCGGCTGCACGGTGCTGCGTGGATCGGGCCGGGCGGTCGTCTTCGCGACCGGCTTCCGCAGCCAGTTCGGGCGCATCGCCCTGCTGTCCCGCGACATTCCGCGCACCGTCTCGCCGCTGGAGGCCGAAACCGGCCATATGGTCCGTGTCCTGACGATCATCGCCGTGACCATGGGACTGGTCTTCTTCGCCTACGGCGTCGCCAGCGGCCGGTCGCTTTGGGTGAACCTGGTGTTCATGATGGGCATCATCGTCGCCAACGTGCCCGAGGGCCTGTTGCCGACCTTCACCCTGTCCCTGGCCATGGGCAGCCTGCGCATGGCCCGGCGCAACGTCCTGGTCAAAAGCCTGAACGCGGTCGAAGCCCTGGGGGCCGTCCACGTCATCTGCACGGACAAGACCGGGACGCTGACGGAAAACCGCCTGGCCGTGACCCGCGTCGCCGGGCCGGACGGGGCCGAGTTGACCGAACCGGCCCCTTGCCTGACGGCCGCCTTGATCGCGTCGGACCTGGAGCAGGGCGAGGACGGCTGGTCGGGCGATCCTCTGGACCGCGCCGTCGCCCTGCGTCTGGATGGTGCGGGTGGCGACGCGGTCAAGATCATGGCGGGTGTCGCGCGCCGCTTCGCTTTCGATACGGAAAAGCGCCGCGCCGCCGGGATCGACGGGGCGGGGCGCTTCGCGGTCAAGGGGGCCTGGGAAGCGCTGCGCCCGCTGGTCGACGGCGACGAAGCCGCCTTGCGGGCCGCCGACGCGGCAGTGCTCGACATGGCGCGGAAGGGGCAGCGCGTGATCGCCGTCGCCGCGCGGGACCTGGCCGACGGCGAGGTGGCGTCGGATCAGGGCACGTTGGAACACGGCCTCACCCTGCTCGGCTTCCTCGGCCTGGAAGACCCCTTGCGCGCCGCCGTGCCGGATGCCGTCGCCAAATGCCGGACTGCCGGGATCACCACGGTGATGATCACCGGCGACCATCCGGCGACGGCGGAGGCCATCGCCCGTCAAGCGGGCATGGTGGCTGACGGCGTGCCGGAAGGATCGGCGGCGGTGACCGGCGCGGACCTCGCCCGTATGTCGGATGAAGAGGTCGTCGAATGCCTGGAACGCGGGACCACGGTCTTCGCCCGCACGACGCCCGAACAGAAAATGAAGATCGTCCATGCCCTGCACCGCATGGGCCGGGTGGTGGCGGTGACCGGCGACGGCGTCAACGACGCGCCCGCGTTGAAATCCGCCGACGTCGGCATCGCCATGGGCAAGGGCGGCACGGACGTCGCCCGCGAGGCGGCGCAGGTCATTTTGCTGGACGACAATTTCGCCTCCATCGTCGCCGGGATCGAGGAAGGCCGCACCATCTTCGGCAACATCCGCAAGTTCACCAACTACGTGCTGGTCTCCAACGGCCCGGAAATCGTGCCCTACCTGATCTACATGCTGTTCCCGGTGCCGCTGGCGCTGACGGTCATCCAGATTTTGTCCATCGACCTCGGCACCGACATCATCCCCTCCATGGCGCTCGGCCAGGAGCCGCCCGACAAGGACACCATGCGCCAGCCGCCGCGCCCCCGGAAGGGCGGCCTGCTGAACGTCCGCATGATCGCCCATAGTTACGGGTTCCTGGGGCTCATCGAGGCCGCGTTCTCGATGTCGCTGTTCTTCTGGGTGCTCTATGCGGGCGGCTGGACCTGGGGTGCGGAGCTGGCTGGCGACGATCCGCTCTACCACTCGGCGACCGGCATCGCCCTCGCCTCGATCCTCCTGATGCAGATCGGCAACTTGTTCGGCCGCCGTTCGCGCTACGGCACGGGCCTCGACGCGCAAGTCTTCAAGAACGGCCTTTTGGTCTTCGGCGTGATCTTCGAGATCGTGTTTTCCTGGGCGCTCCTCTACGTCCCGGCCATCGGCAAGCTGCTCGGCACTGGCCCGGTCGACCCGCAAATCTACGCCGTGGCTTGGCTCGGCGTGCCGCTGATCTTCGGCCTGGACTACGCCCGCAAGCGCATCGCCTGGCGGCTGGCGGGGCGGCCGTAAGGAGGCTTGTGCAGTGTCTTCCTGCCGGCTAGCGGCGGTGCAATTCGAAGGCCGCCGATTCAAATGCGGCGTATCCCTCGAAAACGCGCACCGAGGGCGGCGCGTCGTTCAATATGTCGGGCCTCAAGCCGCTGCCGCCGAGCCAGATTTCGCAGCCGGCGGGCGCGGCTTCGTCCAATTCCCATAAATAACTGCCGAGATCGTCGTCGGCTCTGGACAGGGAGGCGCTTGTCGCGATGGCTTTCGCGTTGAGTTCCCCGGCGATCTGTCCGGCGTCCCGGGCGGGCAGGTTCGGGCCGATATAGGTCACGTTGGCCTTTGCCCCAGCGGCGACATAGGCGGCGCCGAGGGCGCCGATCTCGTGGGTTTCCCGGGGGGCCGTCGTGACGACCATGTCCGTGGTCTTCTTGAGGCGGAGATTAGCGTGGGCGGCGGCGATCATCAGACGGGAAAGGGCGCTGGTGAACAGATGTTCTTGCCCGATCGAAATTGACCCATCGGCCCAGCCGCGGCCGACCTTGTCCATCACCGGGACGACGATCTCGCTCATGAATTCGACCGGGGGCAGGGCCGAGAACGTGGCCCCCAAAAGCACTTCCATCCGTTCGGGCTGATGTTGCCGCAGGGCTTCAAAGATGTCGGCCGCCTGCATCGAGGTCGGGCTCAGGCCGTCGTCCGCGGATGGGCCGCCAGCGAGGCCATGGCGCTCTTCGTCGGACAGGCGGGCGATTTGGCCGATTTTATGCCCCGCGGCCAACAACGACTTGATCACGAGCAGGCGTGAAAGATCTGCCTCGCTGTATCGCCGGTGGCCGCCATGGGACCGCGCCCGGCAGCACAGTCCATACCTGTTTTCCCACTGCCGCAGGCATACGGGTGTGAAGCCCGTGATGCTCGAGATCTCCTTGATTGAATACAAACGGCTGACTCCGGATCGCGGTGGGTCTCAAGGCGGCATTTATCGAAGTGTATAATATTTCGTTGCAAACTTATACGAAATAATTATGCTGCGCCGCGTCATCAAGGAATTTTCAGACCTGTCCACCAGCCCGCTTCCGGAGAAGAAAAAAATGCGACTTTCCAACCTCTCGATATCCAAGCGTCTTGCGATCATGGGGGGGAGCCTCATGGCGATCCTGCTGATTGTGTCCCTGATCGGCATTTGGAAAATGAACAAGATCGGCTTGGAGATCGCGGACATCGCGGAGCAGGACATCCCCCTGACCACGGCGCTGACGGACATTACGGTCCTCCAACTGGAGCAAGCCGTCCTGCTTGAAAAAGGCGCGGGCTTTCTTGCCGGCGACGATCCGGAGAGCATCAAGACGCAGTTCAAGGGATTGGGTCAGCAGGTCGATTTGAAGCTCGCGACGATCGTCGAATTGATCGATCGTGCCGTCGTTTCCGCCAACAAGCCCGAAACGCGACAGCAGTTCGAGAAGTTGGCGGCCATCGTTCGAAAGGTCGCGGCGGAGCACCGTTCCTATGAAGAGCACGGGGAGCAGGTTCTGACCCTGCTGAAGGCGGGCGACAACGACGGCGCCCGGCAGCTTTTCACCGTCACGGAAGCGGAGCAGAAACAGATCGATAAGGCGTTGATCGGCGCCCTCAGGGAATTGGCCGCCTTTACGGAGAATTCGGCGAAGAAGGCGGAACAGGATGAAATCCTGGGCATTCAGCTTCTCATCGGCGCGGTGGTCGCGGGTTTTGCGTTCGGCGTCCTGGCGACCTTCGTTATCGGCCGCTCCATCACCAACCCGGTCCAGCACATTACCGGGGTCATGGCCGAACTGATGAGAGACAACTTGGACGTCACCGTCGGCTACACCGCCAACAAGGACGAAGTCGGCGACATGGCGCGCGCCGTCGAGCGGTTCAAACAGAATGCGATCGAAGTGAAACGTCTTCGGGCGGCGCAGGAGGAAGCGGACCGAAAGGCCGCCGAGGACCGGAAGAACCTGTTGCAGGGCGTCGCCGCGCAAATCGAGGATTTGATCGGCGCGATCGCCCGGCGCCTAGCCACCGCGTCCGAGCGTGTCAAATCGTCGGCGGAGATGTTGACCAGCAACGCCGAACAATCCTCCAGCCAATCGAGCGCCGTCGCCAGCGCATCCGAACAGGCTGCGGCGAATGTGCAAACCGTTGCCGCGGCGACGGATGAGCTTTCTTCGTCCGTGTCCGAAATCGGCGCACAGGTCACCCGCTCCACGTCGATCACCGCCCGCGCCGTCGAGGACGTGCGGCAGACCAATGAAAAGGTCCAGGGTCTCAGCGAAGCGGCGAGCAAGATCGGCGAAGTCGTCTCGCTTATCAGCGACATCGCGGAGCAGACGAATCTGTTGGCGCTGAACGCGACGATCGAGGCCGCGCGCGCCGGTGACGCCGGGAAGGGCTTTGCCGTCGTCGCATCCGAGGTCAAGAACCTCGCCAATCAAACCGCCAAGGCGACGGACGATATCGAGAGCCAGGTTTCCGGGATTCAAACCGCCACGGAAGACGCCGTCGTCGCCATCCTTGAGATCGGCAAAGTCATCAACGAGATCAGCGACGTCACGAACAGCATTGCCGCCGCCATCGAGGAGCAGGGTGCGGCAACCCAGGAAATTGCGCGAAACATCGATCAGGCCTCCGAGGGGACCCGGGAAGTCAGCGCCAATATTTCCGAGGTTGCCGTGGCGGCGGAGAGCACGGGCCGGCAGGCGTCGGAACTCCTGTCGGCCTCGAACGAGTTGGATCAGAACACCGAAGAGCTGGAGCGCCAGGTCGTAGAATTGGTCGGCAAGGTACGGGCTGCCTGACCTTGCGGCCCGGTCTGCCGGGCGCCGCCGACGGCCGGGCGAAACGGGCTATATGCCCGCCTTGTGGTAGGGTGCCAGGAACTCCCGGAACCGCCGCGCGACGTCGGGCGGGGCGGCCTTAGAGGCGTTCGGGCACTTTCTGCTAACAGCCAGAAGCGGACATGATCCTGCCGGGTCCACCGCAATCGTTCGGCCAATTAACTCGAAGCGCGACTGATGACTTTTGCCCGCATCATGATTATGAGGGCCCAATGGAAAACATAGAATTTCAGTTTGATAACAGCTACGCACAACTGCCCGAGCGGTTTTATACCCGTCTTCCACCGACCAAGGTGACGGCACCCCAACTCGTCATCGTTAACGAGAAACTGGCGCACTCATTGGCGCTGGATCCAGATGCTTTGAGAGGCGAGTTGGGTGCGGAGGTGTTTTCCGGAAACTGTGTGCCGACAGGCTCGGAGCCCTTGGCGATGGTCTACGCCGGGCACCAATTTGGCGGCTTTGTTCCGCAATTGGGCGATGGGCGCGCGATCCTTCTTGGCGAAATTGTCGACCGCCATGGGGTTCGTCAGGACGTTCATCTGAAAGGTGCGGGCCGTACACCCTATTCGAGGGGCGGTGACGGACGGGCTGCGCTGGGGCCTGTGCTGCGTGAGTATATTGTCAGCGAGTATATGGATGGGCTGGGCATTCCGACAACGCGGGCGCTCGCCGTGACGATGACGGGTGAGAGCGTTTATCGGGAAGATGCGCTTCCAGGTGCCGTTTTGACGCGTGTCGCACAGAGCCACTTGCGCGTTGGCACCTTTGAATATTTCGCAGCACGTAAAGATATTGAGGCGCTGAAGATCCTGGTCGATTTCGCCATTGATCGGCACTTTCCCGACCTTGTCGGGAATGCGCAGCCAGCCAAGATGTTGTTGGAGCAGGTGCTCAGACGCCAATCCGCATTGATCGCGAAGTGGATGTCCGTTGGGTTTATTCACGGTGTGATGAACACGGACAATACCTCGATCTCGGGCGAAACGATCGACTATGGCCCTTGTGCCTTCATGGACACCTATAGCCCGGATAAGGTCTTCAGCTCTATTGACCATGGCGGGCGGTATGCGTTCATCAACCAACCGAACGCGTTGCAGTGGAACCTCGCACAGCTTGCGCAATGCCTGCTCCCTTTGATTGATGATCGAACGGAGACCGCCGTATCCGAAGCGCAAGGCATCATCGATCAGTTCCCCGAAATCTTTGCCGAGGACTTGGGGCGCGCGTTCGCATCAAAGCTTGGGTTGGATTGCGGCCCGGGCGAGGGATTGCGGATTGCTCTCGACCTGTTGGGGGTGATGGCCGATCAATTGGCGGACTTTACCTTGACGTTCCGAAACCTGGCGAACGCGGTGCAGGATGACGACGAGGCGGATCTGTTTCTGCGACAATTCGAAAAACCGGCTGCCGTGCATGAATGGCTCGGCGAGTGGCGTTCGCGCGTCATCAAAGACAATGATACCGCGGATGCTGCCCGGCAAAGACTACGGGCGACCAATCCGGCGATTGTCGCGCGCAATCATCTGGTCCAGGAAGCCATTGAAGAGGCCGAAAAGACGGGTGATTTTGTGTTGTTCCACGAGCTGCTTGCAGAGTTGGCCGATCCGTTCTCGGAGCGGCCGGAAAACTCTAAGTATGTGCGCGCGCCAAAACCGAATGAAGAAGTGAAGAGAACTTTCTGCGGCACCTGACACGCTGCGAAAATGAGTTTAGCCCAAGCCGCCGCAGCCGGACGCGCCGATGAGGAAGTACCTGTATCTCGGATTTTAAACCAACGGTTTCCGATCCTCGCTTTTCGGATCGCTCCCCATCCCCGACCGATCGTCCGTCGGCGCATTGATGAGAACGATAGCGGTCTTTTGAGAAATCTGTGATCCAAGGGGTGTCGCAAAACGTAAGCAGCACCATGAGCACAACAGTATTCTATGATGGTTCGTGTCCCATCTGTCTGCGCGAAATCAAATTTTACAGACGCTTAGCCGGTTCTGATCGGGTTGATTGGGTCGACCTGTCAGATGACACTATAACTTTGCCTGAAGGGATATTTTTAGAAGATGCCCTGTCTGAACTGCATGTTCAAAAGTCAGACGGACAGATCGTGACCGGCGCGGCCGCTTTCGCCGCGATCTGGTCCGAATTGCCGTACCTAAGGATATTCGGTCGCCTGGCTGTCATTCCGCCCTTTATTTGGCTTCTTGACTGGCTTTATGCCGCATTCCGGAGATACAGAAAACCGACGCTGGCGCAATGCGGCTTGCGCGCCCGCGCGCAGTAAGTTCCTGAGGAATCGATAAAGGAGGGCGCGCGTCCAACCCTTACTCAGTTTTTCAGGTATTTCCGGACGCTTTCCGGGCCAAGCGGGTGATCCGCAAACGGATATTTCGGATGATGGTGCGAATGCGCGCCGTCGCCGTGGTCGTGGTCGTGTTGCTCCATCACAAGCCGACAAGCACCCGTGCAAAACGCCTCACAAAGCGTACAGGTAGCAACATTTGACCCCGGCGCTTGTGCGCCTTGGCCTTCGACATGATGGTGATGGCTCATCTGAGGCATGCCGACTTCTGCCTCGAAACCGATAATTTTCTCGCGATATTTGCACATCGAGCAATCCATCGCGTTGTCGCCGGTTAGTATCCCCGTAATACGCTCCGCCATCGTGGTCAGAACCAGCGGATGGTCATTGAGATAATCGGCTTTCACGAACTGGATATCGGGATGGCGCGTGGCCACTAAATCCGAAAACCCGTATATGCGATCGATCAACACGCCTGAAAACAGAAAATACGGAAACACGACGATCCGTTTGAACCCGAGTTTGCAAACCTTTTCCAAGCAAGGTTCGACCAAGGGAAACGTCACGCCTGAGTAGCCGGTCTCGCTCCAGCCAAGCCCTGTCTGCTCTTGGAGTTGGCGAGCAACTTTGGAAATGTTGGAATTTGCGTCGGGATCACTCGCCCCACGCCCGATCACGACGAGGCAGGTTTCCTCTCGGCTCACGGCGTGCCCGGAGCATTCAGCCTCGGCAATCGCATCTTCAACCCTGCTTGCCGCAGCGGAAATCATTTTCGGATCAATCCCGAGATCCCGCCCGTAACCGATCTCGATACCGTGTTTACGCGCGTACGCGTTCAAGACAGAGGGGATGTCATTTTTCGCATGCATCGCCGCGAACAGCATCCCCGGGACCGCGAGGATCCGTTTGCAGCCACGATCCCGCAATCGGTCCAATGCTTCCCTAATCACGGGGTTGGCGAACTCAAGATAACCATACTCAATCGGCCAGTTGGGCAGGTAATCAGGCAATTTCCCGACAAAATTTGAAAATTGCGCCACCGCCGCATCACTCCGCGAGCCATGACCGCAGATCAGAACGCCGATATCGGATTTATCGGCTTCGTTGGGGACAGAAATCATTGTTCGAACATATTCCAAGAACGATTAAGAGAACCGCAGACTAGACCCCACGCTTTTTAGGTCAAGGCATGCTTGACGATAGGGGTGGAGATTGTCCGCTTCGGGTCAAAAGCGGCCCTAGTCGATCCCGTGTTCGTCCAGGGCGGCCAGGATCGCCTTGGACGAGGCCGCGATATGGGCGCGCAATTGGTCGCGGGCCTGGGCGGCGTCACCGTCGGTCATCAGTTTCAGCAGCCCGCGGTGTTCGCGCAGCGAGGCCGGGCCGTGGCCCGAATGTTTCCACATGAAACCCAGGTAGCGGCCGTGGCGGCCGCGCAGGTCGCGGACCATGGCCAGGGTCAGGGGGCGCGCGGCGGGGCGGTAAAGCGCCATGTGGAAGCGGTCGTTGGCGCGCATCAGGGCGTGGATGTCGGCGGCCTGGGATATCTCGTCGATGGCGCGGGCGGCGGCGGTGGCGTCGGCGGGCGTGAACGCCTTCGCGGCGCGGGACAGCAGGTCCGGTTCCAACGTCAGGCGCAGGTCCGTGATTTCCCGCACCTCCGCCCGGTCGAAGGACGCCGTGCGCACCCCCCGGTTGGTCGCATAGACGACCAGGTGTTCCGAGGCCAGCAGGCTCAGCGCCTCGCGCACGGGGGCCTGGCTGACGCCGAAGCGGGCGGCGACGTGGCTCTGGCGGATCGCCGTGTCCGGGCCGATCTCCGCCGTCACGATCTCGCGCCGCAATTCGGCCGCGATCCGCTCCGCCGTGGTCATGTTGGCGGCGGGCGGCATCGTGGCGTCATCGGTGGCGGGACGGGTGGACGGTTTCGGCATGGCGGTTGACTCTCCGGATCGGTGTTCTCATATTATCGATTATCGATAATTTATACAACCAAAACCCCAAGGACGAAGCCCATGAGTACCCCCATGACCCATTCCGCGCCGCAGGACGCCGTGCCGCTCGACCCCGAGCGCTACGACGCGGTCACCTTCGACGTTTACGGCACCCTGATCGATTGGGAGCCGACGATCCTCGACGATCTGGCCGACTGGACCGCGAAGGCCGGGGCGTCCTGCGGCCGGGCCGATCTGCTCGATATGTTCGACCGGGCCCGCGCCCATTATCAGCAACTCGCGCCCGCGCGGTCCTATCCGGACGTGCTGCGCGCGGCCTTCGCCTATGTCGCGAACGACCTGGGCCTGGCGGTGGATGTTGAGGTGCGGGAGCGTTTCGCGGCCTCGGTGCCGTCCTGGCCCGCCTACGACGACAGCGTCGCGGCCCTGCGCCGGCTCAAGGAACGGTTTCGCTTAGGAGCCCTGACCAACATGGACAACGCCTCCTTCGCGGCGAGCCATGCGCGGCTGGAAGATTGCTTCGACGTGGTGGTGACGGCGGAGCGGGCGGGGGCATACAAGCCGTCGCTGCGCCATTTCGTGCTGGGGCTGACCGACCTGGCGGCCATGGGCATTCCGCCGGGCCGGGTCCTGCATGTCGGCCAGAGCCTGCGGGCCGATGTGCGGCCGGGCAACCTGCTGGGGCTCGACACGGTCTTTATCAACCGGCCGGGGCGTGGCCTGGGTCACAAGGGCTTCGGCGCCGAGTTGGCCGTGCCGGCGGCGACCTATTCGACCATGGCAGCTTTCGTCGCCGACTTCCTGGGGGTCTAGGCGCCCGCCTTGCGGTAAGGGGCGAGGAAGTCGCGGAACCGCCGCGCGACGTCGGGCGGGGTGACCGTCGGGCGGCCGAGTTCCTTCATCGACCCCGGCGCGATCTTCATGTGGATCAAGTGCGGGCCGGGGGTCTTGAGGGCTTCGGCGGTCGCCTGTTTGAGGCCGGCGAGGTCGTCGACCTCCCATCCGGCGGCATAGCCACATGCCTGGGCGACGCGGGCGAAGCGGACGGCGGGGGCCGTGGTCGGCTGGCCGCCAGTGGAATCGTAGGTGCCGTTGTCCAGCACCATATGGATCAGGTTTTCCGGCCGCATCGAGCCGATGGTCGCCATGGAGCCCAGCTTCATCAGCGCCGCCCCGTCGCCGTCGAACACGACGATCGGCGAGGTGACATTGAGGGCCGCGCCCAATCCCATGCCCGCGGCCCCGCCCATGGAGCCGACCTGATAAAGGTGCTGCTCGCGGTCCTCGATGGTGAACAGCTCGCGCCCGCATTTGCCGGTGGTGGCGATGATCCCGGCGTTGTCGGGCAGGACCTCCAGGATCGCCTCCATCGATTTCATGCGGCCCGGCAGCTCGCCGCCGGTGAACATCTCGTGCACCGGGCCCATCTCGGGCGCGGGCAGGGTGGGGGCGTCCAGGCCGTCGTCTTTCACATCGCCCTTTTCCATGATGAAGGCAAAGGGCAGGCCGCTCTTGTCCATATAGCTGGTCGCGACGGTGATCGCCTGCTCCACTGATCCGGCCTCGTTCGGGAACGGCAGGTAGGGGACGCGGATGACCTCCAGCAGGTCCGGGGTGATCTGGCCCATGACCTCGTGCTGCGGCTCGTCCTTCAATCCCGGCCCGCCGCGCCAGGTGCAGACCACCAGGGTCGGGATCTGGAACGGATGGTTCAACGACGTCAGCGGATTGACCGCGTTGCCGAGGCCGGAGTTCTGGAACATCACCACGGTCTCGCGCCCGGCCAGCCAGGCGCCAGAGGCAATGGCCACGGCCTCGCCCTCGCTGGCTGCCGCGACGTAATCGAGTCGCCCATTGGCCCCGCCCCCCATGGAGCCCTCAACCACTTTGTTGATCAGCGGCGTCAGGAACGAGCAGGGGACGCCGGTGAAGAAGTCGTAGCCTCGCGCGCGCAGGGGGGTCAGGAAGTCGTCGGCGTCGATCATGGTGTGTTTTCCGGTCGATGCAGGGTTATGCCTGCTGGCTTATCGTATCGCCGGGCGCCTCGGCAAGAGGGCCGGTGCATCCTATCGAAACAGCCTCGCCCGGGTCAGGCCCGCGCCTTGGTCGCGGGCAGATACCGGGCTTCGGCCTGTTTCAATTCAGCATTGCCCTGGATATCGAAGATTTCCGAGACCGTGGTGATGTCGGGCTCGACCCCGGCCAGGCTTTCCTCGCGGAGAATTCTGGCGGTCGTCTCTCGCATCGCGGTGATCGAGGCGCGCAGGTTGTGGTTGGCCCAGATCGCCAGCGACACCCCGGCCTTGCGGAAGGCGTCGGTCGGCACGGAGTAATACTTGGTCGGCACGATGACGACCGGTACGCGGCCGTCCCACCCAGCCATGAAGGCCTGGATTTCCGCGTCCGTCGCCAGCTTGGAGTGGCAGAGCACGGCGTCGGCCCCGGCCTCGGCATAGGCATGGGCGCGGTCGAGCGCCTCGTTTAGCCCGCGCCCGGCGATGAAGGCCTCCAGCCGCGCAACGATGCTGAAGTCCGGGTCCGTTTGGCTGTCCTTGCCGGCCTTGATCTTGCCCGCGAATTCGTTCTTGTCGGCCAAAGGTTGGCCTTCGCCGATGAAAGAGTTGGTCTTGGGGAACAGCTTGTCCTCGATGCAGATGCCGGCGATGCCGCGCTGACAGAATTTAGTCACCGCGCGGCGCATGTTGTTGAAGTTGCCCCAGCCCGTGTCGCCGTCGACCAGGATCGGGATCGAGGTGGCGTCGGACATGAACTCCAGGACTTCCAGAACCTGGGTCCAGGAGGCTTCGTTATTGTCGCGTACGCCGAGCGCCGCCGACATCGACAGCCCGGATGCCCAGATGCCCTTGAATCCGGCTTCCTCGACGATCTTGGCGCTGAGGCCGTTATGGGCCTCCATGATGAATTCCAGTTCGGGCGACAAAAGCATCTCGCGGAGTTGGCGGGCCTTGGTCTGGGTCTGCGGGGCGGCGGTCTGGGGTTGGGGCGCGGTCATGGTGTCTCCGGGGGATAAGTTTAAATAGTCTGTATCGATAGCTGGTATAGTCTGAGGCGATATTAAGGCGACATATAATCCCGCCGCGATGCCATTGCCAATCGTCCGTCCCGATTTTTTCGGGCGTCGTCGTGCCGCCTCGAGTGTCGTGATCGGGCCTGTGGCGGATGCGAGACCGGAGACCGGACAAGTGCCCGACTTGTATGACTAACCTTTGAGCAAATCCGGGTTTTTGCCAAAAAAATGTGCATTAAAAAACGCATCAATATACATTTCAGAGATGTGTAAAATTGAATAACTGACTGATAAATAACATGAAATTTATATGTGAAAGGCTGCGTGCAAACTGGCATGGCGATTGCCATTAGTTTTGCCGCAACGCAGCAACATCCTGTTTTTTGGAGGCTATATAATGAAAACGTATTTCCGGGGGGCCGTGGCGGCCATTGCCGTTACCGCGGCCGTGATGACGTCGAACGTCGTCCAGGCCGCCGACACCATTAAGGTCGGCATTCTCCATTCCCTGTCCGGCACCATGGCGATCAGCGAAACCACGCTGAAAGACGTCATGTTGATGCTGATCGAGGAACAGAACAAAAAAGGCGGTGTGCTCGGCAAGAAGCTCGAGCCCGTCGTGGTCGATCCGGCCTCCAACTGGCCGCTGTTCGCCGAAAAGGCGCGCGAGCTGATCGAGGTCAAGAAGGTCGACGTGGTGTTCGGCTGCTGGACGTCGGTTTCCCGTAAATCCGTCCTGCCGGTCTTTGAGGAACTGAACTCGATCCTGTTCTACCCGGTGCAGTACGAAGGCGAGGAAAGCCAGAAGAACGTGTTCTACACGGGTGCGGCCCCGAACCAGCAGGCCATCCCGGCCGTTGATTACCTGGCCGAGGCCGAAGGCGTGAAGCGCTGGGTCCTGGCCGGTACGGACTATGTCTATCCGCGCACGACCAACAAGATCCTCGAGACCTATCTCAAGGAACAGCTGGGCGTTGCCGCCGACGACATCATGATCAACTACACGCCGTTCGGTCATTCCGATTGGCAGACCATCGTCGCCGACATCAAGAAGTTCGGCTCCGCCGGCAAGAAGACGGCCGTGGTTTCGACCATCAACGGCGATGCCAACGTGCCGTTCTATAAGGAACTGGCCAACCAGGGCATCAAGGCCGAAGACATTCCGGTCGTCGCGTTCTCGGTCGGTGAAGAAGAACTCGCCGGTCTGGACACCGGGCCGCTGGTCGGTCACCTGGCCGCGTGGAACTACTTCATGTCCGCCGATACGCCGGAAAACGCCGACTTCATCAAGAAGTGGAAGTCGTTCATCAAGAACGACAAGCGCGTGACCAACGACCCCATGGAAGCCCACTACATCGGCTTCAACATGTGGGTTAAGGCCGCCGAAATCGCCGGCACCACCGAAGCCGACGCGGTCATCGACGCCATCACCGGCGTGACCGTGCCGAACCTGACGGGCGGCTATTCCGCGATGATGCCGAACCACCACATCACCAAGCCGGTCCTGATCGGCGAGATCCAGGCCAACGGCCAGTTCGAAACCGTGTCCGAAACGCCGGGCCTGGTTCCGGGCGATGCCTGGTCCGACTTCCTGCCGGGCTCCAAGGACCTGATCTCCGACTGGCGTAAGCCGCTCGCTTGCGGGAACTTCAATGTGAAGACCGGCAAGTGCAGCGGTAAGGGCTCCTGATCATCGGGGCCCGGTCACGAACGTGACGCAGACAACGCACACGGGCGGGCGGGGCAAACGCCCCGCCCCCCACTCCTCCCAAGTTTCCCGCAACCAGCAACCTGGCAACGGCGACAGGTCCATGGCGCGATATCTTCATTCATTTGTTCTTTTTCTGGCCCTTATCTGGCTGATCCCGGGCCTCGCGGCCCCGGCGCACGCGGCCGACGACGATCTCCGGGCCAAGATCGACGCATTGGCCTCTGGCGGATTTTCGCAGACGGCCAAGCAAATTCAGGACCTCGCCGCAACCGGCGACGACCGGGTTGTTCCCGCCCTTCAGGCCCTCCTCGCCGGCAAGCTTTATTTCAAGAAAGCCGGCAAGCAGGTCTTCATCACCGAGAAAGCTTCGGGCGGCTATGCCCTGACCGATCCGCTGACTGGTGAAAGCGCCGGCACTTTGGCGCGCGGCGCGCTCAAGAAAATCCGCGTCAACAACCGCCTGCGCCGCGAATTGAAGGCGGCCCTCGGTAATTTGACGCTTCTCTCCAAGGTCACGGCGGTGCGCCTCAAGGCGGCCGAAGCCGTGTTCAAATCCCAGGACCCGGATACCTTGGAGGCCCTCGTCTCGGCGATTTCCAAGGAAACCGACGACGGCGTCAAGAAGGTCCTGGAACAGGCCCATGCGGCGGTTCTGCTCAAGACCGACGCGGCTGAGGCCGACAAGATCGCGGCCCTTGCCGTGATCGAGGACCGTGGCGACCGCGACGCCCTCTCCGTGGTCATCGCCACCGCCGCCCAGGCGGAGGGAGCCTTGAAGGCCGCCGCCGAGAAGACCGCGACCTCGATCCGCCAGAATCTGGAACTTTGGGGTGCTGCGCAGAATATCTGGTACGGCCTGTCGCTCGGTTCCGTCCTGCTGCTGGCCGCCATCGGCTTGGCCATCACCTTCGGCGTCATGGGGGTCATCAACATGGCGCATGGCGAGATGGTGATGATCGGCGCCTATGTGACCTTCATGGTGCAGGAAGTGATCCGCACCTCCATGCCGGGGCTGTTCGAGTATTCCCTGCTGATCTCCGTGCCGCTGGCCTTTCTGGTCGCCGGCGCCATCGGTATGGCGGTGGAACGCTGCATCATTCGCTTCCTCTACGGCCGTCCGCTGGAAACGCTGCTCGCCACCTGGGGGCTATCGTTGGCCCTGCAGCAGGCGGTGCGGACGATCTTCGGGCCCTCCAACCGTGAGGTCGGCACCCCGGATTACATGTCCGGCGCTTTCGAACTGGGCCATCTGACCATCACCTACAACCGGCTCTGGATCATCGTGTTCTCGCTGGTCGTGCTGTTCGCCTTGATGGCGGTGCTGAAAAAGACGCCGCTGGGCCTGCAGATGCGCGCCGTGACGCAGAACCGCCGCATGGCGGGCGCCATGGGCATCCGCACCAATTGGGTCGACGCGGTGACCTTCGGCCTCGGCTCCGGCATCGCCGGGATCGCCGGGGTGGCGCTTTCGCAGATCGACAACGTCTCCCCCAACCTGGGCCAAAGCTACATCATCGACAGCTTCATGGTCGTGGTGTTCGGCGGGGTCGGGAACCTGTGGGGCACGCTGGTCGGCGCGATGACGCTGGGCGTCGCCAACAAGTTCCTGGAACCCTACGCCGGCGCGGTGCTGGGTAAGGTCCTGGTCCTGGTGTTCATCATCCTGTTCATTCAGAAGCGCCCGCGCGGATTGTTCGCGCTGAAGGGCCGGGCGATCGAATCATGATGACCATGAAATTCATCCAGGGCGGCTTCGACCGCCGCGCGGTCGTCTTTCTGGGGCTTCTGTTCCTGATCGCCGCCGTCGTCTCCTTCCTCAATCTCGCGATGGAACCGGGCAGCACCTTCCACGTTTCGTCCTATACGGTGGCGTTGATAGGCAAGTATCTCTGCTATGCCCTGCTGGCGCTCTCGGTCGATCTGGTCTGGGGTTTCTGCGGCGTGCTGAGCCTCGGCCATGCGGCGTTCTTCGCGCTCGGCGGTTACGCCATGGGCATGTACCTGATGCGCCAGATCGGCACGCGCGGCGTCTACGGCGATCCGGTGCTGCCGGACTTCATGGTCTTCCTGAACTGGAAGGAACTGCCCTGGTTCTGGTATGGCTTCGACCAGTTCTGGTTCGCGGCCTTGATGGTCTTGGCGGTGCCGGGGGTGCTGGCCTTCGTGTTCGGCTGGTTCGCCTTCCGCTCGCGGGTTACCGGGGTCTATCTCTCGATCATCACCCAGGCCCTGACCTTCGCCCTGATGCTGGCCTTCTTCCGCAACGACATGGGGTTCGGCGGCAACAACGGCCTGACCGATTTCAAGGATATCCTGGGCTTCGACGTGCAGGCGGATTCGACCCGCGTGGGTCTTCTGATCGCCTCGGCGGTGGCGCTGGCCATCGGTTTCATCATCTGCAAGGCCTTGGTCAATTCCAAGTTCGGCAAGGTGCTGATCGCCGTGCGCGACGCCGAAAGCCGGACCCGGTTCCTGGGCTATCGGCCGGAGAACTATAAGCTTCTGGTCTGGACGCTGTCGGCCATGATGGCGGGTGTCGCGGGGGCGCTTTACGTGCCCCAGGTCGGCATCATCAACCCGTCCGAATTCACCCCGGCCAACTCCATCGAGGCCGTCATCTGGGTCGCCGTCGGCGGCCGGGGGACGCTGGTGGGGGCGACCATCGGCGCGGTTCTGGTCAACTTCGGCAAGACCCTGTTCACGGGCATCCTGCCGGAATTCTGGCTGTTCGCGCTGGGCGGTTTGTTCATCGCGGTCACCCTGTTCCTGCCCAAGGGCATCATGGGGGCGATCGACGGCTACATGGCCAAGCGCAAGGCGGCCAAGGACAGCGGCCCCGAAGCGCAGCCGCAGGAAGGGGATTGATCGCCATGCCGACGAGTAAAGCCTCGATCCTGTATCTGGAAAACGTCAACGTCTCCTTCGACGGGTTCCGCGCCCTCAACAACCTGTCGCTGACCGTGAAGCCCGGCGAGATGCGGGCGATCATCGGCCCCAACGGGGCAGGCAAGACGACCATGATGGACGTCATCACCGGCAAGACCCGGCCCGACAACGGCCGCGTGTTGTTCGACGAAACCGTCAACCTGACCCGCATGGACGAGGCGGAGATCGCGTCCCTGGGCATCGGCCGCAAGTTCCAGAAACCGACCGTGTTCGAAAACCAAACGGTTTGGGACAACCTTCTGCTGGCGCTCAAGGCGGGCCGGCGGGCCTGGGACACGTTGTTCTACCGGATGTCGGCCAAGGACAAACAGGAGATCGAAGATATCCTTGAGATCATCCGTCTGGGCCAGGTGCGGGATGAGATCTCGGCCAACTTGTCGCACGGCCAGAAACAATGGCTGGAGATCGGCATGCTGCTGGCGCAGGACCCGAAACTGTTGCTGGTGGACGAGCCCGTCGCGGGCATGACCGACGCCGAAACGGAAGAAACGGCGCGCCTTCTGCGGGACATCGCACAACGCCATTCGGTCGTCGTCGTCGAACACGACATGGCCTTCGTCCGTGATCTGGACGTCCAGGTCACGGTGCTGCATGAAGGCTCGGCCATCGCTGAAGGCACCCTGGACTACGTCAGCGCCGACGAGCGCGTCATCGAAGTCTATCTGGGCCGCTAGGAAAAGGAGCAGACACGACATGCTGACCGTCAAAGACGTCGACCTTTTCTACGGCGCCGCCCAGGCCCTTCGCGGGGTCTCCATGTCTGCCGAGATCGGCAAGGTGACCTGCCTGCTGGGCCGTAACGGGGTCGGCAAGACCTCGCTGTTGCGGGCCATCGTCGGCCATCACCCGATCACCAAGGGCGAGATTCTCTGGGATGGGGATTCGATCAATTCGCTCGCGACCTTTGATCGGGCGCGGCGGGGCATTGCCTATGTGCCGCAGGGACGGGAAATCTTCCCGCTGTTGAGCGTGCAGGAAAACCTGGAGACCGGGTTCGCCGGTCTGCCGTCGAAGCTGCGGTTCATTCCGGACGAGGTGTTCGAACTGTTCCCCGTCCTGAAAAGCATGCTGAAACGGCGCGGCGGCGACCTGTCCGGCGGCCAGCAACAGCAACTGGCCATCGGCCGCGCCCTGGTCACACGGCCGCGCCTGCTGGTGCTGGACGAGCCGACGGAAGGCATTCAGCCGTCGATCATCAAGGACATCGGCAGCGCCATCAAATTCCTGCGCGACCGGTCGAACAAGACCGACGAGCCGTCTTCCCTGCGCGTCTACGACGAACAGCCCGGCACGACCAACGGCGAAACAAACAAGCAGATCAAGGATGCCGTTTCCCACTTGCGCGACAAGGGCGAAATGGCGATCCTGCTGGTCGAACAGTACTTTGATTTCGCCCATGAATTGGCCGACGCCATCACGGTCATGGACCGCGGCGAAGTCATCGTCGCCGGAAACAAGAGCGAGTTGGACGCGGACGATGTACGACGGCACCTCACCGTCTGACCGGCCCGGCGAGAACAATCCCCTTCAACGCGCCCCCTCTTTACAGCGTGCCAAAGGGCGGGCCCGGATCACCGTCGGGGCCACGGGCGGCAAGACGCGCCTGGACGATCTCTATCAGGACGGCTGCGCCAAGGTGCGCCTGCCCAAGGTGTATGGGCCGGAGGGGCGGGACCCCGGCGTCGAGGCGGTCTTGCTTAACACGGCGGGTGGGTTGACGGGCGGCGACGTATACGCGACCGAGGCCGAAGCCGGCGACGGCAGCCACCTGACCCTGACCACCCAAGCCTGCGAACGGGTCTACCGTGCGGCCTCCGGCATCGCGCGGGTCGAAACCCGCCTGAGCGCCGGGCCGGGGGCGTGCCTCAATTGGCTGCCGCAGGAAACCATTCTGTTCGACGGCGGGGCGCTGGACCGTGCCCTGCATGTCGATCTCGCCGAGGATGCTTCATTTCTGGCCGTCGAGGCCCTGGCCCTGGGCCGCCTTGCCTCCGGTGAGACGGTGACGGCGGGGACGTTCCAGGATACCTGGCGCGTCCGCCGGGGCGGCAAACTGATCTACGCCGACGCGGCGCGGCTCGTGGGTGATATCGACGGCATCGCGGCGGGTCCGGCGACCCTGGCGGGCATGAACGCCATGGCGACGGTGGCCTTCGCGGCACCCGAGGCCGAGGCGCGCCTGGACAATGCGCGGGCGGTTCTCGACGATCTGGCGACGGCGGGGGCGAGTGCCTTGCCCGGCGTTCTGGTCTGCCGTCTGGTCGCGCCCGATACACAGACGCTCCGGAAAACCCTGGTGCCGCTGCTGGCGGCGCTGGCCGGGCGGGATTTGCCCCGCGTCTGGCACCTGTAGACATCAAAGAAGATCGAAGAGGGAGGATCCATGAACCTGACACCCAGAGAAAAAGACAAGCTGCTGGTCTCCATGGCGGCCATGGTCGCCCGGCGGCGGCTGGACCGGGGGGTTAAGCTGAACCATCCCGAGGCCATCGCCCTGATCACCGACTTCGTCGTCGAAGGGGCGCGCGACGGGCGCAGCGTCGCCGACCTGATGGAGGCGGGGGCCAAGGTCATCACCCGCGACCAGGTCATGGAAGGCATCCCGGAAATGATCCACGACGTGCAGGTCGAAGCGACCTTTCCCGACGGTACCAAGCTGGTCACCGTCCACAACCCGATCCGTTGAGGGAGGACGACATGATCCCAGGTGAAATCATCGCCGCCCCCGGCGAGATCGAATTGAACGCGGGCCAGCCGACCGTCACCGTCACCGTCGCCAATACGGGCGACCGCCCGGTCCAGGTTGGAAGCCACTATCATTTCTACGAGACCAATTCGGCCCTCGACTTCGACCGCGAGAAGACGAAGGGCATGCGCCTGGATATCGCATCCGGCACCGCCGTGCGGTTCGAACCCGGCCAGTCACGCGAGGTGACGCTTGTGCCGCTGCTGGGGGCGCGCAAGGTCTACGGTTTCAATCAGAAGGTCATGGGCGACCTTTAGGGGCGCAAGGGAGGACGAGAGATGCCAGCCAAGATTAATCGCGCCGCCTATGCGGACATGTTCGGGCCCACGGTCGGCGACAAGGTTCGCCTGGCCGATACGGAGCTTTTCATCGAGGTCGAACGCGACTTCACCACCTACGGCGAAGAGGTCAAATTCGGCGGCGGCAAGGTGATCCGTGACGGCATGGGCCAGGCCCAGACGACCCGCGCCGACGGCGCCGTCGACACGGTCGTCACCAACGCGCTGATCGTCGATCACTGGGGCATCGTCAAGGCGGATGTCGGCCTCAAGGACGGGCGCATCGTCGCCATCGGCAAGGCCGGCAACCCGGACACCCAGCCCGACGTCGACATCATCGTCGGCCCCGGCACCGAAGCCATCGCGGGCGAGGGCAAGATCCTGACCGCCGGCGGCCTCGACGTGCATATCCATTTCATCTGCCCGCAACAGATCGACGACGCGCTTATGTCGGGCGTGACGACCATGTTGGGCGGCGGTACGGGCCCGGCCACGGGCACCAACGCCACGACCTGCACCCCCGGCCCCTGGCATATCGGCCGGATGATCCAGGCGGCGGACGGCCTGCCCATGAACCTGGCTTTCGCGGGGAAGGGCAACGCTTCGCTGCCCGCCGGTCTGGTCGAACAGGTACGGGCCGGGGCCTCGGCCCTGAAGCTGCACGAAGACTGGGGCACCACCCCCGGCGCCATCGATTGCTGCCTGAGTGTGGCGGACGACATGGACGTGCAGGTGATGATCCATACGGACACCCTCAACGAGTCGGGCTTCGTCGAAAACACCGTGGCGGCGTTCAAGGGCCGGACGATCCACGCCTTCCATACCGAGGGCGCCGGCGGCGGCCATGCCCCCGACATCATCAAGGTCTGTGGCGAGCCGAACGTCATCCCGTCCTCGACCAACCCGACGCGGCCCTACACCGTGAACACGCTGGAAGAACACCTGGACATGCTGATGGTCTGCCATCACCTGGACAGCAACATTCCCGAAGACGTCGCCTTCGCCGAAAGCCGCATCCGCAAGGAAACCATCGCGGCGGAAGA
This sequence comes from uncultured Rhodospirillaceae bacterium, assembly GCA_913030825.1. Lineage (GTDB taxonomy): Bacteria > Pseudomonadota > Alphaproteobacteria > Rhodospirillales > Casp-alpha2 > UBA1479. The sequence continues at coordinate 119,174 of CAJWCU010000002.1, forward strand.
CATCCTGCACGACATGGGCGCCTTTTCGATCATCGCGTCGGACAGCCAGGCCATGGGCCGGGTCGGCGAGGTGCTGATCCGCACCTGGCAGACGGCGGACAAGATGAAGCGTCAGCGCGGCCGTCTTTCGGAAGAGACCGGCGACAACGATAACCTGCGCGTCCGCCGCTATATCGCCAAGTACACCATCAATCCGGCCATCGCCCACGGCCTGTCGAAGCACGTCGGCTCCATCGAGGTCGGCAAGCGCGCCGACCTGGCGCTGTGGTCGCCCGCCTTCTTCGGGGTCAAGCCGGACATGGTGCTGATCGGCGGGACCATCGCGGCCGCGGCCATGGGCGATCCCAATGCCTCGATCCCGACGCCGCAGCCGGTGCATTACCGGCCCATGTTCGGCGGGTTCGGTAAATCCATCGCGGCCTCGGGCGCGACCTTCGTTTCGGGCGCGGCGCTCGACGCCGGGGTCGGCCATCACCTGGGCGTGGATAAGGAACTGCTGGCCGTCGAGAACACCCGCGGCGGCATCGGCAAGGCGGCGATGATCCTCAACGACGCGACGCCGAAGATCGAGGTCGACCCGGAAACCTACGAAGTCCGGGCCGACGGCGACCTGCTGACCTGCGAGCCGGCGGACGTTCTGCCCATGGCGCAGCGGTACTTTTTGTTTTAGCCGCTTCCCGTCGAGGCGTTCGGCGTCGGCGGGTTGGGAACGTAAGGAGGCAACGATGCTTCGTGCTACTTCCGTAAAACAGGCTGGCCTGTGGAACGGTGCCGCCGCCGATTGGGTGGTGCTGGATTTCGATGGCCGCCACCGCCGCCGCATGGCGATGACCGGCGAGGGCGGCCTGGCTTTCCTGCTCGATCTGGCCGAGGCCGAGGCGCTGGCCGACGGCGACGGCCTGGTCCTGGAGGACGGCCGCCTGGTCGCCGTCCGCGCGGCGGAGGAACCCTTGTTGGAGGTCACCTGCGCCGACGTTGATCATCTGGTCCGCGTCGCCTGGCACCTGGGCAACCGGCACCTGCCGACGGAGCTGTTGGGCGATCGGTTGCGCATCCGCCGCGACCACGTCATCGCCGACATGCTGGTCAAGTTGGGCGCGGAAGTCGCCGAGATCATGGCCCCCTTCAACCCGGAAGGCGGCGCCTACGGCCATGGCCGGACCCATGGCCACGATCATGGTCATTCGCACGACCATGATCATTCCCACGGTCATAGACATGGATAACGTGCCGTTGAATTCCGGGGGCCTTTACCGCCTGCTGGCCTGGCTGTCGCCGAGCTATCCGGTCGGCGCCTTCGCCTATTCCCACGGCATCGAATGGGCGGTCGAGACGGGGGCGGTTTCGGACCGCGACGGGCTGGAACGCTGGCTGCGCGACCTGTTGGCGCACGGCGGGGCCTGGTCCGATGCTGTCTTGTTCGCCCAGGCCTGGCGCGCGGCGCAGGCGGGGGATGCGGCGACCTTGTCGGAAATCAACGATCTCGCCGTGGCGCTTTGTCCTTCCCTGGAACGGCGGCTGGAAACCACGGCCCAAGGCAACGCTTTCCTGATGGCGACCCGGGCAAGCTGGCCCTGGGACGAAGGGCCCGAGCCGCTTTCCGGCGACGTCGCCTATCCGGTCGCCGTCGCGGCGGCGACGGCGGGGCACGGCGTGGGGCTGGAGCCCGCCCTGCATGCCTTCATCCATGCCGTGGCGGCCAACCTGATTTCCGCCGGGCTGCGCCTGGTGCCCTTGGGCCAGACCGACGGCCAGCGGGCGCTCAGCGCGCTCGAAGGTGACGTCGCCCGCGCGGCCGAGACTGCCCTGGCGGCAGACATATCCCAAGTCGGCGGCTGCGCCTTTCTTTCCGACGTGGCCGCCATGCGCCACGAAACCCAATACACGAGGCTGTTCAGATCATGACGACTTCTTCTTCGACCTCCCCCCATGGCCCTTTGCGGGTCGGCATCGGCGGGCCCGTCGGCTCGGGTAAGACGGCGCTGATGGAACGGCTCTGCCAGTCCTTTCGCGAGACGCACGATATCTGCGCCATCACCAACGACATCTATACCAAGGAAGACGCCGAGGCGCTGACCCGGCGCGGTGCCTTGCCGCCGGAACGCATCATGGGGGTGGAAACGGGCGGCTGCCCCCATACGGCGATCCGCGAGGATGCCTCCATCAACCTGGCCGCCGTGGCGGCGATGCGCGAGACCTTTCCGGGCCTCGACCTGATCCTGATCGAAAGCGGTGGGGATAATCTGGCCGCCACGTTCTCGCCGGAACTGGCCGACATCACGATCTACGTCATCGACGTCTCGGCCGGCGAGGAAATCCCCAGGAAGGGCGGGCCGGGCATCACCCGATCGGACCTGCTGGTCATCAATAAGACGGACCTCGCCCCCCATGTCGGCGCGGACCTGGACGTCATGGACCGTGACGCCAAGCGCATGCGCGGCGACCGGCCCTTCGTCTTCGCCAATATGAAAACGGGCGAGGGCGTTGCCGAGATCGCGGCCCTGGTCCGTGACCTGGGCGGGCTTGCCACCGGCGCGGCCCAGGGGGTCGGGGACTGACGGGATGGCGCGTTTCCGGATGTCTGCTTTTGACCCAAGGCGGCCATTTGCCAAATCCAAATTGGTCACTGTCCCCGTATTTGTCCACTCCTCGACGTTGACCTATCCTTCGTTCAGCCGTTCGGCAGAACGGCTATCGCGTTGATTTCAATCAGGTAGTCAGGGGATGTCATTTTCGTCACCTCGACCATCGTCGAAGCGGGAAGCGGTGGCTTGAAATACTGGCGGCGTATTTTGTGGATTGCGTCGAAGTGCTCCATATTTCGAATGTAAACATCGACACGGCATACATCGTCCAAGGTACCGCCCGCTTCTTCGACAGCGCTTTTCACGTTTTCGATGACCTGACGCGTTTGTTCTTCGATATCACCCAGGCCGGCGATTGAGCCGTCAGGACGCCGTGCGGTCATCCCGGAAATGAACACAAGCTTGCCTTGCGCCTCGATCGTTGTCGCTTGAGAAAAATGGCCACTGGGTTCACGCAGACGATCGGTGTTGATCTGCTCTTTTGGCATCGAAACAATTCTCCGGTTTTTTAAACATTTCTGACGTGTGACAGGTTGCCGCAAATCGAACCGGCTATATTAGATGTTATTTTCAAGTTTCCGCCCATATACGAACATTCGATATGGTTGCCCGGCGACGATAGTCCGGCCGCTTTTTAACGGCTGACACCTGCAAAGCCCTGGATACGCCGTGCATTCTTTCGAGCTATCGCAAGAGGGAACGTCGGTTAGAGCATCTGTTTCGGTCTTCTGATCAGAATGCGGGCTTGGCGGAGGCGCCTGCGGTTGGACAGCAAATGGCTATAAGCGGACACTCCCATCGAGCCGGTTTTAGACCCCGGCCGTAGACGAACCGACGTATGAATGGCCGCTTCAGGAAGTGAAAGGCTCGCTCCCATGGACATCGCGATGAGCCGCTTCGAGCCTTCGTGATTCAGGCCATCCGTTATTTCAAGAAGCCCGAAATTTCATCGAGGATGGCGAGACGTCGTTTCTTGAGATCCTCAAGATGACTGTCGTCCATGGGTTCGATATTCGTCTCTCCCCGATGGATATCGCGGTTAACTTCGTGGTGGCTGTCACAAAGCTTGGCAAAGTGTGCGTTCGATAGTTTCAGGTCGTGAATACGATCTGCGTGCTCTGGAAATTCATCGGCGAGTTCATGGGGGGTATGTGCCATATCGGGCGCTCCGTTTGTGATCTAACTCCGCCTATCATCGGGCCGTTTCGACGCCCTGTCCTTGATCTGGGTCAGGTTGGTTCTTGATCCCGGCCGCCGACGCGCCGACATAAGAAAACACGCTTCTGTAAATGAAAGGCCCGCCGCCCATGTACATCGCCATGAACCGCTTCAAGATCGCCCCCGGCCGGGAAGAGGATTTCGAGACCGTCTGGAAGACCCGCGACCGCCATTTGGACGAAGTGCCGGGATTCGTCGAATTCCATCTCTTGAAGGGGCCCAGCCACGAGGACCATACCCTTTACGCCTCGCATACGATCTGGAAGTCGGAGGCCGATTTCGTCGCTTGGACCAAGTCGGAAAACTTCCGCAAGGCCCACGCCAACGCGGGCGATACCAAGGGCATCTACCTGGGCCATCCCCAGTTCGAAGGATTCGAGGCCGTGATCGGCGCCTGACGGCGGGCGCGATCTGCCGCGCGCAAGTTCTTGATTGCCCGGGGCCCCTGCGTCAATCTGGATTGTCTCAGAAAACCAAGGAAGGTTTTTATGCTCCAGAAGGTCCGCAGCGCCCTCGTCAGTGTGACGTTCCTTTTCGCTTTTTTCATCGCTTCGTTTTTCGGATTCCAAACCGCTCACGCGACCGACTATCCCGTTTTGGGTTATCTGGCGGCGACAAATATGCAATGTCCGCCGGGGACCTGGGTCCATACTTGGGTTCAGTCGGGGCATAACGTTTATCAGTGCACGGAATGCACCAAGGGTAACTGGAAAGCCGGAACGCAAACCCGCGACGACGCCAGCCGCAATCAGACCTGCGCCCAGGCCGGCAAGGGATATTACGTCGACACGGTCGGCGCCTCGGAACAGACGCCGTGCCCGGACGGCTCCGCGGCCCTCGCCAAGGGACAGACAAGCGTTACGAAATGTCTTTGCAAGAAGGGCTATTTCTCCGCCGCGGGATATGGCCCCTGCACCATCGCGTCTTCCGGTAACTATGTGTCCGGAACCGGGCAGAAAGCACAGACGCCGTGCCCCGCCGGAACCTATGCAACCGGCGAAGGCAGCAAGTCCTGCACCTCTGCGACCGCCGGGAATTTCGTCGCCGAAAGCGGCTCATCCGCGCAAACGCCGTGCCCCGCCGGGACTTATTCGAAAGGCGTGAAAAGCAAGGCCTGTACGCCGTGCCCTGCCGGAACCTATGCATCAGGCGAAGGCAATCAATCCTGCACGTCCGCGACCGCCGGTAATTTCGTCGCTGAAAGCGGCTTAGCCGCGCAAACGCCGTGCCCCGCCGGGACCTATTCGAAAAGCGCGAAAAGCACGGCCTGTACGCCGGCCGACGCGGGGTACTACGTTTCGTCGACCGGGGCCACCGTGCAGATCAAATGCCCCGCCGGAACCTATGCCGCCGGCACCAAGACGGCATCCTGCACATCCTGTTCGCCCGGGACCTCCACCGTCACCGGCAGCACCAGCCAGGAAAGCTGCTTATACAATTCGCCTGCCGACTACTACAGTTCCTGGGGCGGGAAAGCGGCACCCGGAACCAAGGGCGGCAACCCGCAGAAATGCAAATCCGGGAAGAACTGGAAAACGTCGCAACAGGCCTGCAAATAGTATCGCGCGCGGGACTCCGGGGGGCATGCTGTCGGCCCCCGGGGCGTTCCGCCTCTTGACCCGTGTCCCAAAAAGGCGACGATGGGCAGCCGTATTTGTCCCACAGCTATGAAGACCGCCTGCCCGAGGATCCTCCATGACCGAATTTGAATTCGCGGCCCGCATGGACCGCATCGAAACCTCGCCCTCCGCCGTGATGACGCAACGCGCCCGGGAAATGAAGGAACAGGGACGCGACGTCATCTCCCTGTCCTCCGGTCAGCCAGATTTCCCGACGCCCGACCACGTTTTGGAAGCGGCCCATCAGGCGGCCCTCGCCGGGCAGACGACCTATACCCCGATCACCGGGACCAACGAACTGAAGGACGCGATCATCGCCAAGTTCAAGCGCGAGAACGGCCTTGAGTACGCGCGGGATCAGATCATCGTCGGCAACGGCGCCAAGCAGGTCATTTTCAACGCCTTCACCGCCGGGACCAACGACGGGGACGAAGTCATCCTGCCGGCTCCCTACTACGTCGCCTATATCGACATGATCAAGTTCGCGGGCGGCGAGCCGGTCATCGTGCCCTGCGCCGAGGAACAGGATTTCAAGCTGACCGCCGACCAGTTGGCCAAGGCGATCACGCCGAAGACGCGCTGGCTGCTGCTGAATTCACCCAACAACCCGACGGGGGCCGTCTATGAAGAATCCGACCTGCGGGCCCTGGCCGACGTATTGCTGGACCATCCGCGCATCGGCATCATCGCCGACGATATCTATGAACACATCGCGTTCGACGGGCTGAAGTTCGCGACCATCGCCAAGGTGGAACCGAAGCTGTTCGACCGCACGGTCACGGTCAACGGCGTGTCGAAAGCCTTCGCCATGACCGGCTGGCGCGTCGGCTACGCGGGCGCGCATAAGGACGTGATCGCCCAGATGACGAAGCTGCAGTCGCTGGTCACCGTCGCCGCGTCCTCGGTCAGCCAGGCCGCCGCCGTCGCCGCCCTGAACGGACCGCAGGACTATGTCGCGGAGCGCTCCAAATCGTTCGAGGACCGGCGCGATCTGGTGGTCTCCATGCTCAATCAGGCGCAGGGTGTTTCCTGCCCCGTGCCGAAGGGCGCGTTCTACGTTTACCCAAGCTGCGCCGGGGTGATCGGCAAGACCACGCCGTCCGGCCAGGTGATCGAAAACGATCGCGATTTCGTCATGTACCTGCTGGAAACGGAAAACGTTGCGACCGTGCACGGGGCGGCCTATGGCGTTTCGCCCTATTTCCGGATTTCCTACGCGGCGGCGGAAAGCGAACTGATCCAGGCTTGCGAGCGCATCCAACGCGCCTGCGCGGCCCTGCGCTAAGGTGGATGGCTTTATCATGCTGGTCGCCGATCTCGTCGCCCGCCTAGCCGCCGCGAATGCCGAGGCCGAGCCCCATAAGGGGATCGTCCGCGTTCTCAAGGAATTGAAGGATGATCTGGACGGCGTCGCCGAGGCCTTGGCCTATATCGCGGGCACCGGCGGCAACGCCAAGCAGATCTTCTACCGCGCGCCCGATCTCAGCCTGCTCAAGGTCCGCTTCCCCAACGGCCGCCGCACACCGCCGCACAACCACGGCTGCTGGGCGGCGATCCTGGTGCTGTCGGGGGGCGAGCGGAACCATGTTTATCGGCGCGGCGATGACGGCACGCTGACGCTGGAGCGAAAAGTCGACCTGGGCCCGGGCGATATCATCTACCTGCCGACCGACGCCGTGCATGTGGCGGAATGCAGCGGGGACGGCGATGTCTTCGGCCTGCACGTCTACGGCGGCGACGTGTTGGGCCTGGAGCGCAGCATGTGGGACCCGGACACGGTCCGCGAAGAACCCCTGGACTGGGCCAAGTACGAGACCTTCGCCCAACGGGCCTCCGCCGCCGAAACGGCGCCGCTGGCCTGACGCCGAGCCTGCCTATCCGGTGATTACAGGTCGGTCCGGTCGGGCCCACCGGGGATGCCGCCTTCCCGGTCGACGGGCAGGGTGATCTCGACGCCGTCGTCGTCGATCAGGGTCAATTCTTCGTGCGTCAATAGATGTTCGACGATCCAAAGGGCCAACGCCATGGCCTGGCGGCCATCCACGCCGAAGATGGGTTTGCCGTGGAATCCGACGGTCGGGCAATGGACGACGCAGCCGTATTCGCCTTCCGGATATTCCTTCGGGGCCATGATCTCCAATGAGAAAGGGGTGATGGTACCGTCCTGCGCTCGGGCGCGGGCTGTCAGTCGATAGCTCTGCATTTCGTGTCGGGATTCCTTGATTGAGGCTGGTCATTAAAACACGTATTGCGATATAAAAAATATATTAAATATCGTTTTTGTAAAATGTCGAGGTGACCATGCCGTTCGATTTTCACGATTTGAAGACAGTTTCCCTGGCCAATGATGAGGTCACGTTGCGCATTCCCCGGCGCTGGGAGGTAGTGCCCCATGAATCGGACGAAGGGCGCTGGGGCTGTTACGAGGAAGAGGTCGACGGCGTGGACCCGGATACGGGTACGTTGTGGATTAGCGTTGATCATTACATCTGGCGAGGGGAGGGGGCGCCGCCTCCCGGTTTCGACGTGAAATCTCATGCGGAACAGGCCGCGGCGAGAACAAGACAGGCGATAGCGCCGCTTTTGGCGGACCAGTTGACCGAAGTCGAGGACGGTCTGCGCTGGTTTCGCTCCTACGATGTTGAGGAAGACGGCGAACCGCTGCGATTCTGGTTTTCCCACTTCTTCCTTGGCCGGGAAAGACATGTCGCAGTGATAAGTTTCAATCTGGTCCTCACCCATGCCCAAATGGACGATCCGGAGTTTGTCGAACTGCGGGAGATCATCGAGCGAGAGATTGCCAATGCCTTTCTCGACCCGTTCAAATCGGACGACTGGGATGCGGCGGAGGAGGCCCTGGGGCCAATGCACCTCTGTAATTTCGCCGACTGGGTGAAGGTTTCATTGCCTAAGGCGATCGGCTTCTCGATCGATGAGGAAGCGGATGAGCAACGTCCGAGATGGTATGGCCGGCTGGAGACGGAATATTCCCATGCGGCGATGTTCGTCGATTGCCAGAAAATGGCGTTGAGGGACGAAGACGGCGATCCGGTCAACCTGCCGGCGGAAATGTACCGTGAGGTTCTGGATGATGTCGTCGGCGAGCCGGGCGGCGAGGATCGATACCGGCGAATGCCCGCTGGGGTTGTCGCCGTCGATACCTACGAAGATACCGAAGGAATCGGGGAGTCGGATGGGAATGGAGGAGTATTTCAGGGATACCGAAACCGCGTTTGGCGCTACATGGTTTTCGAGGAAGGGGAGGCGCAGCTCTTGACGGTTTTGTTGATCCTACCGCTGCCGGAATGGGACAGCGGGCCCTACGTCGCGCTTAGGTGCTACCTGGACGGCGCCGTGCGCCGTGCGGAATTTCCGGGCTTCGAGCCGCCGGAAAGGTATTAGGTCCGACGCGTCAGGCGCCGCCGTTCATATGAAATAGCCGATCAGGCGGCCGAGCAGGAGCGTGCCGATCCATAGGCCGAGGGAGCCCAGAGCAGCGGCTTTGAGAAAGGTGGGCGGTTCGGCGGGGGCCGTGCCCCCGGCAATGGCGCGCCAATACGTGGTGCGGCGGACCAGGGCGACGTTGGTCAGCCCCAGGGCGAGCAGCGCCATCTTTCCCAGGAACAGGTCCGAGCCCGCATAGGCGGCGGGTTTCACCGTGAACAGCAACAGGCCGGTCAGGACGGCCAGCGCCAAACCCGTTGCCGCGACCGGCACCGTCGCGGCCGCCAGCACGGGGGCGGGGAGGTTCGGGAAAACGCCCAGCAGGCGCAGGTCGAGGACGCAGATCGCGCCGATCAGCAGCGCGACGCCCAGAATGTGCCCCGCGTTGACCAGGGGGTAGGCCCAGAAGGATCCTTTCAGCGCATGGGCCGGGGGGGAGGCCGCGATCAGGTCCAAGAATTCCATGGCTGGCACGCCCGGGACGGCGCGTCAGTCGCGGCCGGGGTACAGGTCATGGACGGTGCCGTCGATGATCACGCGCTCCGCCTTGACCCGTTTTTCCTCCGGTTTCTTGGACCTGGCGCCGGAAATGGTGACTTCCTTGCCGGGGCTGAGCATTTCGTCGGTCAGGCCCGCCCGTTCGTTGCGCCAGGGCTGGCCGACCTCGATCAGCCAGTCTTCGCCGTCGACGTCCAACGTCAGAATGCCGTGGGGGTTCCCCAACTGAGCGCCCTTGATGATGCCGGTGACTTCGAAATTGCCGTCCTCTGCCCAGCGCCAGCCGTGATGGGCGGCGGCGGGGCCGGATGTGAATGCCGCGGCCAGGACGAAGGCGGCGAGCAGACCGGTCACAAGGCCCGCGGTGAACTGGCGTCGATGAAACGTCATGAAACTTCTCCCCAAGGGTTGGCGGCGCGTTACATAAAGAGATGAGGGCGGATTCCCCGATTTGCAAGGCGGCTTCGGCGTTTCCATCCGGCACCCGAATCCAGTAGGATTTGACCCATGAAACACGTCACCCTGACCTTCGACAACGGGCCCGAGCCGGATGTTACACCGGGGGTTCTCGATATCCTGGCGAAAGAGAACGTCCCGGCGACGTTCTTCGTCCTGGGCCACAAGATCGCCGAGCCCGACCGCCGCAAATTGGCCGAACGCGCCCATGCGGAAGGCCATTGGATCGGCAACCACACTTTTAACCACGACACGCCTCTGGGCCGGGTCGAGGGGCCGAACGTGCCGGAAGATGAAATCGGCCGAACCCAGGAATTGATCGGCGATCTTTCCCATCCCGACAAGTTCTTCCGCCCGTTCGGCGGTGGTGGGGCGCTGGGGCCGCATCTGTTGAGCCGTCCGGTCGCCGATTTCCTGACCGCCGGGGATTATACCTGCGTGTTGTGGAACGTCATCGCGCGCGATTGGGTGGATGCCGACGGCTGGGTCGAGACGGCCATGCAGATCATGGCGCCGCAGGACCAATCATTGGTCGTCATTCATGACCTGCCGACGGGGGCGATGGCGCATCTGCCACGTTTCATCGACTTGGTCCGCGAGGCGGGTGGGGAATTCCAGCAAGCGTTCCACCCCGATTTCCTGCCGCTGACGCGTGGCAAGGTGACGGGCGATCTGGATGCCTGCGTGACCGAACCGGCGGTCGCCTGACGGTTTCGGATTAAGCCGCGAGCAGTTTCAACCGGAAGCAACTGGATCCGTCGGCGTCGAATTCGACGGTCAGATCGCCGTCCATGGCGCGCATGATCGAGCGGCTGATCGGCAGGCCCAGCCCGGCCCCGGCCCCGCGTCCCGATTTCGACCCGCGTGAGAATTTTTCGAAGATCACCGCCGCTTCGTCCCGCGAGACGCCGCCGCCGTTGTCGCGCACGTCGATCATGACATGGCGACCGTGCCGCTTCGTGCTGATGGCGATCTCGGGGGTTTCGGAATCATTGTACTTAACCGCGTTCGAGAGAATGTTCAGCAGGACCTGATGGATGCGGTCGCCGTTGGCGCGGACGAACACGTCGTCGGCCGGGCCGTCGATCCGGACCGCGACCTTGGCGACCTGCGGCATGGTCGACATGGCGTCCAGCGCCTGGCGGATCGCGGCCTGCGGTTCGATCTTCGTGAGCTGCAGTTCCATGGTGCCCGATTCCAGGCGGCTGATGTCCAGCAATTCATCGAGCAACCGGGTGAGCCGCCGGCTTTCGTCGTGAATGATCGAGACGAAGCGTTCGCGGTCGCCGGGGGCGATGTCGTCGGTCGTGATCAAGGTTTCCGAAAACGACTGGATCGCCGTCATCGGCGTGCGCAGCTCGTGGCTGATCTGGCTGAGGAATTCATCCTTCTGGGCATCCAGGGTGCGCAGGCGTTCGTTGACCTCGCGCAGTTGCTGGGCCGTCTGTTCCAATTCCGCCGATTTGTCGGAAAGCTGGCGCGAGGTCTCGATCAATTGTTGGGTTTCGTCGGCGATGTCGATCAGGTCTGTCATGCCGACGGTTTCCCGCCCGGCGATGCGCGACACCATGGCATGGGCCGAGGCGGCGCCGATGGAGCCCGCCAGTTCTCTCTCCAGCCGCGCGAAGACGGCGTCGCTGGCCAGCGGCAGGCCGGTGGTGCCTTGTTCCTCGGCCAATTCGTCGAACAGCTTGCGCGCGGGTTCGCTGCCCAGAATGCGCTGCGCCAGGATGAAAAGATCTTCCGTGTCGTGTGACCCCGTGGCGATGGTCGACGGCGCGCCGCCCGACGCCCGGAACACGTTGACGAACATCGCCGCCTGGAAGCGTTCCAGGTTGCTCGCTTGCGTTAGGCAGGAAACGATGAGGAAGGTCAGGGCGTTGCCCCCGACGCTCCAGATCACCGCATGTACCAACGGATCCGTCCCGGCAAGGCCGAGCAGCGCCTGCGGCCGCAACAGGGAGATGCCCCAGGGACCCTGTGTCAGGGTCGCGGTCGAGAACACGACGTCGCCCCCGAAACTGGGCAGGAACAGGGTATAGGCCCAAAGGGCGAAGCCGACGCCCAAGCCCGCCAGCGCACCCGTGCAGGTCGCCCCCCGCCAGAAGATACCGCCCAGCAACGACGGCAGGAATTGCGCGACCCCGACGAAGGCGATCAGGCCGATGGCGGCCAATGCGTCCGACCCACCGCTGGCATGGAAATAGAGAAAGCCCAGGCAGAGAATGATGCCGATGGAAATCCGCCGGGAAATCAGCAGCAGATTGCGCACGTCGCCGATCACGGCGTGGGTGCCGTGCAGCAGGCGCAGAGCCATCGGCATGACGATATGGTTGGAGACCATTGTGGAAACGGCGATGGCCGCGACGATGACCATCGAGGTCGCCGATGAAAACCCGCCGAGGAAGGCGAACAACGCCAGTTCATGGCGTTCATGGGCCAACGGAATGGACAGCACGAACAGGTCCGGGTTGGCGTCCGTCGGCATGACCTGCAACCCGACCAAGGCAATCGGCATGATGAAGATCGTCATCCCGAACAGGTAGAGCGGAAACAGCCAGGAGGCCGTCGCCAGATGGCGTTCCTCGACGTTTTCCACCACCGTTACCTGGAATTGGCGCGGCAGGCAGATGATCGCCGTCGCCGACAGGAAGGTCAGGGTGATCCAGCGGGGGCCGAAGATATCGGTGGTGCCGCGGATGGTGTCCGGATGGACGTTCTCGAACACGTCGGCGACGCCGTCCGCGATGCCGTAGGTGACGAAGACGCCGACGGCGATCAGCGCCAGCAGCTTGACGATGGCCTCCAGCGCGATGGCCGCGACGACGCCGTGATGCCGTTCGTTGGCATCCAGGTTTCGGGTCCCGAACAGAATGGTGAACAGGGCCATCCCGGCGGCGACCCAGAAGGCCGTGGTCATGGCGTCGGCATCGCCGGCGATGACCTGATAACTGCGGGTCACCGATTGCAGTTGCAGGGCGATATAGGGCGTCACGGCGATCACCGCGATCAGGGTGATCAGCACGGCGAGCGACGAGCTTTTGCCGTAGCGGGACGAGATCAAATCGGCGATCGAGGTCACCCGGTGGGCGCGCCCGATGCGCACCAGCTTGCGCAGCAGCCACCACCAGCCGACGAAGACCAGGGTCGGCCCGAGATAGATGGTCACGAACTCCAGCCCGTTGCGCGCCGCCGAACCGACGGCGCCGTAAAACGTCCAGGACGTGCAGTAGACGGAGATCGACAGCGTGTAGACGACCGGCGAATGCAGCCAGCCGGCGGGCCGCCGTTCGCTCCGCCGATCGACGAAAAAGGCGACGGCGAACAGCAGGATCACATAGCCGAGACAGACGCCGAGCAGGAGATTGACGGAAAGCATTAGTCCCCCGGCGGCCGCTCTTGAGGATCGGGAGCGCCGTTACCGCCCGCGCCCGCGCCCGGGCCGCGTGCTTCGGATTTCTTCAACGGTCCGGAAATCATCATCGCCCCCAGGATCAGCGCACCCCAGACGACGAAGATGTAGAGCACCGGAATCGGCAGGCCGAGGATGTGGTCGTCGACCAGGAAGACCTGCGCCACGGGGGGCATCAGCAACGCGATCCCGACCAGCAGGATCGCCATCGCCCGATCCCGGGCCCGGCGGCCCGGGGTCTGCGTCATGTCCTGATCGGGCACCGGGCGGGGTCCTTCGGCGACCTAGGCCGGTTCGCCCGCGGCCAATTCCTGGACCGCGGCGATCAGTTCCGAATTGACGAACGGTTTGGTGATGAACATGTCGGCGCCGCAGGCGATGGCCGTTTCCCGGTCCTCGCGCTGACCCTTGGCGGTCAGCATCAGAACCGGCAGCGCCGTCGTCCGATTGTCCGCCCGCAGGCGGCGCAGGACCTCGTAGCCGTCCATTTCGGGCAGCATCACATCGAGGATCAGAATATCCGGGGTCGTCGATTGCGCTTCTTCCAGGGCCTCGCGGCCCGTGGTCGTGACGCTCACGTCGAAGCCCGACCTTTCAAGAATGAAGGTCAGGGATTCGACGATGTTCGGCTCATCCTCGGCGAGTAGCACGCGCTTCGTCATGGTTTGGCGAAACCTCCCAAATTGATTTGTTTGATTAGTTGTTTTCGCCTGAAGTGGAATTAGAACCTGTTTGCGGCCCCCCTGCAATGGCCAAGCCGTTATCCGGTGAACGGGTCCTCCACCCGGTGGGCGCAGGATTGCCGGGTGCAGAGCCGGCAGCCGGGGCCGACTTCCTCGACCACCGACGACAGGTCCGGGGCATAGACGGTCATCGCCGAATGGACCTCGGTGGTGACCAGCATGTCGGTCACGTAATGGCGCGGTTTGCCAAATCCGGTCATGCCGGTGTTCTGGGCGCGGGCGATGAACACGAACCGGTCGCCCGAGGGAAACAAGGCGCGCTGGCGGATCACCGCTTCGGGCGATTGCTGGGCGCGGAACAGCACCCAAAGCGGGCAGGCGGCGGCGTAGCGGGGGATGATCAGCCGTTCGAACCCCAATTTCTCGATGATGACGCCCGACGCGTTCGCCTTGAGGTAGCCGAACCGGGGCAGGTCGTCCTGACGCGGCAGCGAGATCAGCCGGTGACAGACCGTATCGACCTCGGCCGAGAAGGTATCGGCCAGGGCTTCGATGTCGAAGCGCAACTCCCGCGCCTGTTCGACGAAGGCGGGCATCGGCATCATGATCGCGCCGACGGCGTAGTCGGCCAGCATGCGCCGGGCGCGGGCGGCGGCGGCCTCGGTTTCGACATGGGGGCTGCCGGCGATGATCTGTTCGATCGCGTCGCCCAGGCGTTCCTCGACCAAGGCGCGGGCCTTGGCCCGGCGCGGCACCGGGCGGGTGTCGTCCAACTGGCGGGTCATGGCATGGGCTTGGTCCTCGATCTCGTCGAACCGGCCTTCGCGGGCGTCGAACAGGGCCTCGACTTCGTCAACCGGGGTCAGGTGCCGTTCGGAATGTTCGGCCTTGTCCAGATAGGTCGCCAGCGCCTCGCCGTTGTCGGACAGCACGCGGATTTCCTCGTGGATGATCTCGATGAAGCGGTCGCGCCGTTCGTCCGTCAGGTCGCCGTATTCGACCAGGATGTCGGCGGCCGAGCGGATCACCGCCATGCGGTTCAGCATCTTGTGGATTTCCTCGCCCAGGAACGGGTCGTTCGACAGCCGGTCCGACAGCACCTGGGCGCGTGTCGTGGCTTCCCGTTCCGTGCGGGCCAGGGCCGCGACGCCGCGGGCCCAACCGGGGAAGCGGCCGATCAGTTCGCTCGACCGGTCGGCCTCGACGTCGGCGCTTTCCAGCGCCGGCAGATGGGCGATCTCGACCAGTTCGGCGCGCAGGCGTTCCTCGGCGACGCTACCAAGATCGTCCAGGGTCAGGTCCAGCGCCTCGGCGATCTTGCGCAGCAAGGTCCCGGCGATCGGCCGTTTGTTCCATTCGATCAAATTGAGGTAGCTGGGCGAGATCCCGACCTTGCGGGCAAGCGCCGCCTGGGTCACCCCCATGTCGCGCCGGTACTGCCGGATCCGGGTGCCCGGAATGTCGCTAACCATCTGGAAATCCTGTTCTTTCCGCCGATTTCGGCGTGGGTTCAGTCAATGATTTACTACGCAGGCGCAAAATAATCTACAATATTTACCAAAATAAACAATAAAATCAATGAGCTATTGATTCATTAACAACCATCGGCGCAATCTGTCCAGGCATGAATCCCGCCGGACCTAGGCTGGAAACGAAATCCGCGGCCCGGCCACTCCGGTCCGCCACCACGTGAATAAAGTTTTGGGAGACTTCAAAGTTATGAGTGACTTCAAAGTTACGCGCCGTGGGCTGCTGAAAAGCACCGCCGCGGCCGGCGTCGCGCTCGCCACGCCGACCATCTTTTCCTCCAAGTCCTTTGCCGCCGGCTATCTGAACGAGCCGAAGGGCAAGACCGTGACCTTCGGCTTCAACGTGCCGCAGACCGGCGCCTATGCCGACGAAGGTGCGGATGAGCTGCGCGCCTATCAGCTGGCCGTCGAGCACATCAACGGCGAAGGCGACGGCGGCATGCTGAACACCTTCTCCTCGAAGGCGCTGAAGGGTAACGGCGTCAACGGCAAGAAGGTCGTGTTCGTCACCGGCGACACGCAGACCAAGTCCGACGCCGCGCGCGCCAGCGCCAAGCGCATGATCGAAAAAGACGGCGCCATCATGATCACCGGCGGTTCGTCTTCGGGCGTCGCCATCGCCGTCCAGGGCCTGTGCCAGGAAGCGGGCGTCATCTTCATGGCGGGTCTCACCCACTCCAACGACACCACCGGCAAGGACAAGCGCGCCAACGGCTTCCGTCACTTCTTCAACACGGAAATGACCGGCGCCGCCCTGGCTCCGGTGCTGAAGAACAGCTTCGGCACGGACCGCACGGCCTATCACCTGACCGCCGATTACACCTGGGGTTGGTCGCAGGAAGGTTCGATCAAGAAGTACACCGAAAAGCTCGGCTGGAAGACGGCCTCCGCCGTCCGCACGCCGCTCGGCGCCGGTGACTTCTCGCAGTACATCACGCCGGTGCTCAACTCCGGCGCCGACGTGCTGGTGCTGAACCACTATGGCCGCGACATGGTCAACTCGCTGACCCAGGCGGTGCAGTTCGGTCTGCGCGACAAGCAGGTCAACGGTAAGGACTTCGCCATCGTCGTTCCGCTGTACTCGCGTCTGATGGCCCAGGGTGCCGGCGAAAACGTCAAGGGCATCTTCGGTTCCACCAACTGGCACTGGTCCCTGCAGGACGAAGGCTCCAAGGCGTTCGTCAAATCCTTCGGCAAGAAGTACGGCTTCCCGCCGTCGCAGGCCGCGCACACCACCTACTGCCAGGCCATCCTCTATGCCGATGCCTGCCAGCGCGCCGGTACCTTCATGCCGTCCGGCGTGGGTGCCGCCCTCGAAGGCTTCAAGTTCGACGGCCTGGGCAACGGCCCGACCGAATACCGTGCCGAGGATCACCAGTGCTTCAAGGACGTTCTCGTGGTGAAGGGTAAGGAAAACCCGACCTCGAAGTTCGACGTTCTGGAAGTCGTCGAAGTGACCCCGCGTGCTCAGGTCGAATATCCCGCCTCCATGCTGGGCGGGGAACTGGGTCCGTACAACAACGGCTAATCAGTCCTCCTATCTGAGGGACGACCGGTCGCCCCCGGAGGGGTAACTCCGGGGGCGACCACCTATTCGGTACGGGTAACAATCCATGGATGCAATTCTGCTGCAGGTTCTAAACGGCCTCGACAAAGGCGGGGCTTACGCCCTGATCGCGCTGGGCCTGACGATCATTTTCGGTACCCTCGGCGTGGTCAATTTCGCCCATGGCGCCTTGTTCATGCTGGGCGCGTTCTGCGCCGTTACGGTCAAGGCGCTGCTCGGCATCACCAAAGTCACGCTCGACCCGACCCAGACGACACCCTGGGGGGCGCCGATGGAAATCCGCCAGCCCTATGTCGAGGTCTGGTTTGGCGATTTCGGCACGACGCTTCTGGATTATTCCGTACCTGTCTCGATCCTGGTCGCCATCCCGATCATGTTGTTGATCGGCATCGTCATGGAACGGGGCCTGATCCGATTCTTCTATAAACGCCCCCATGCGGAACAGATCCTGGTGACCTTCGGCCTGGCCATCGTCATCCAGGAAATCGTCAAATCGAATTTCGGCGCCAACCCGATTCCGCAGCCCGCCCCCGACATGTTCAACGGCATGATCGATTTCGGCGTGGCCTTGGGCTTCGACGCGGGCAACGTGGTCTACCCGGCCTGGCGTCTGATCTATTTCCTGTTTTCCGTCGGCGTGATCGCCGCGGTCTTCGCCTTTCTGCAATTCACGACATTCGGGATGGTCGTGCGCGCCGGCATGGCGGACCGCGAGACGGTCGGCCTTCTGGGCATCGACATCGATCGGCGGTTCACCATCGTGTTCGGCATCGCCGCCGTGGTCGCGGGCCTGGCCGGTACCATGTACACGCCGATTCTCAGCCCCGACTACCACATGGGCATGGACTTCCTGGTCCTCAGCTTCGTGGTCGTCGTGGTCGGCGGGATGGGGTCGCTCGGCGGCGCCGTCGCGGCCGGCTTCCTCCTGGGGGTTCTGCAAAGCTTCGCCTCGATGAACGAGGTCAAGGCGATCCTCCCCGGCATCGACCAGATCATCATCTACCTGATCGCGGTGGTCGTTCTTCTGGTCCGTCCGCGCGGCCTGATGGGCCGGCGCGGCGTGATGGAGCAATAAAAAATGTTCGCAAACACCATCAGCAAAAAAGACTTAGCGTTGCTGGCTGTCTTCACCGCCGCCGTGCTGGCGGGGCCGATCATTCTCAAGCCGATCGGTGCGGGATATCCGGACCTTCTGCAGAAGTTCGCGATCTACGGCATCTTCGCCCTGGGTTTCAACATCCTGTTCGGCCTGACCGGGTATCTCTCGTTCGGTCATGCGGCCTTTCTCGGCGTCGGTTCCTACACGGCGGTCTGGACCTTCAAGCTGCTCAGCATGAACCCGATTCCGGCAATCATCCTGGCGACCATCGCGGGCGGGCTGTTCTCGGCCCTGATCGGGTTCATCTCGTTGCGCCGGTCGGGCATCTATTTCTCGATCCTGACGCTGGCCTTCGCGCAGATGAGCTACAACCTCGCCTATTCGGTCCTGACGCCGATCACCAACGGCGAGACGGGCCTGCAGCTGACGCAGTCCGATCCGCGCGCACTCGACGTCGCCTTCGGGCGGGACTACGGCGCGGTGCTGCCGGTCTCCGACCTGTTCGGCATGGAAATGCAGGGTTATCCCGGGTTCTATTTCTGCGCGGTCATGCTGATCGTCTGTTTCTTCATCTCCATGCGCATCTACCGGTCGCCTTTCGGGATGATGCTGCGGGCCGTGAAGTCGAACCAGAATCGCCTGAATTTCACGGGTGTGCACACGCGGCCCTATGCCCTGACGGCCTTCATCATCTCCGGCATGTACGCCGGGCTGGCGGGCGGTCTGCTGGCGGTCACCGATCCGCTGGCGGGTGCCGAGCGCATGCAGTGGACAGCCTCCGGCGAGGTCGTGTTGATGACCATCCTGGGCGGGGCGGGCACGCTGCTCGGCCCGGTGATTGGGGCGGGTGCCATCAAGTATTTCGAAAACATCTTCTCCGCCTTCAACGACGGCATCCTGATGAAGATCTTCTCGTTCCTGCCGGAAGTGTTGCAGCATCTGGCCGTTTCGATCAGTTCGCTGTTCGTCGGCGAAGGTTGGCACCTGACGCTGGGCGCTCTGTTCATGGTCATCGTCATCTTCCTGCCGGGCGGCCTGATGGAAGGCGTCACGCGCCTGAGCAATCTATTCCGAAAGCAACCACCGGACGACCGGGCCGGCGGTACGCCGCATCCGGCGCCGGCGGAATAGGGAGGATCGAGAGATGAGCGCTCTTTCCGTAAAGAACGTCAACAAGCGGTTCGGCGGCCTGAAGGCCCTGGACAACGTCAACCTGGAGATCGACGGCGGCACCGTGCATGCCATCATCGGCCCCAACGGAGCGGGGAAATCGACGCTGCTGAACTGCTTCATCGGCCGGCTCGAGCCGGACACCGGCAGCGTCACCTTCAACGGCCAGTCGCTGTTGGGCATGGCGCCGCACGAAATCAATCAGGCGGGGGTCAGCCGGGTGTTCCAGACGCCGGAAATCTTCGGCGACTTGAGCCTGATCGACAACGTCATGATCCCGAGCTTCGCGCGCCGCGATGGGGCCTTCAAGATCAATGCCTGGACCCCGGTCCGGCGCAACGGTCCGATGGCCGAAAAGGCGATGTCGATGCTGGAGGACGTCGGTCTCGCGGCGAAGGCCGACGAGACGGCGGGCCACCTGTCGCGCGGCGACAAGCGGCGCCTGGAGTTGGCGATGTGCCTGGTCCAGGACCCGAAGCTGTTGTTGTTGGACGAACCCACCGCCGGCATGGCGCGGGCCGATACCAACAACACGATTGACCTGATGAAAACGATTGCCCAACGTGGCGTGACCATGGTCGTGATCGAACACGACATGCACGTCGTGTTCTCCCTGGCCGAGAAGATTTCGGTCCTCGCCCAGGGAACGGTGATCGCGGAAGACACCCCGGCGAACATCAAGGGGAACCCAAAGGTTCAGGAAGCCTACCTGGGGGGTGCGCATCTATGAACCAGATAGACGAACGGGAGTCTCGGATGAGCAACGCGGCGGATGAACAGTCGACCCTTTTGAAGAACGGCGGGTTTTCCGAAACCAGCGCGCCCGGCGTGGCGCCGGTGACCGGCAAGGGTGGGCAGCCGGCCTATTTTTCCTGCTGGGATATTCACGCCTATTACGGCGAAAGCTATATCGTGCAGGGGGTCAGCTTCGATATTCGCGAAGGCGAAATCGTGGCGCTCCTGGGCCGCAACGGGGCGGGTAAGACATCGACCCTGCGGGCCATTGCGCGGCTCGACGATCCCAACCTGACGCATGGCGAAATCTGGCTCGACCACAAGCCCTTGCACACCATGAAGTCGCACGATGCGGCGCAGAGTGGCATCGGCCTGGTGCCCGAGGATCGCCGCATCATTCAGGGTCTGACGGTCGAGGAGAATTTGCAGCTTGCCCAGATCGCGCCGCCCATCGGCTGGTCGATCGAACGCATTTACGAATTGTTCCCGCGCCTTGGCGAACGCCGGACCCAGGAAGGCACGACCTTGTCGGGCGGCGAGCAGCAGATGCTGGCGATCAGCCGGGCGCTCGCCCGGGACGTCAAACTGCTGCTGCTGGACGAGCCTTATGAGGGCCTCGCCCCGGTCATCGTGCAAGAGATCGAACGCACCCTGGAAGAGATCAAATCCCACGGCATGACGACCATCATCGTGGAACAGAACGCCATCGCCGCCCTGCATCTGGCGGACCGGGCGATCATCCTGGACATGGGCCAGGTGGTGTTCGACGGCACGGCCCAGGAAGTTCTCGATAATTCGGAATTGCGCCAGCAGTACCTGGCGATCTGACGGTCCGGGCCTTGGCCCGAACCACCCATTGTCTCCACGACCCGACTTGACCCGGTCGGCTCCGGCCGACCGGGTTCACCTTGTCCGGGCGGACGGTCAGACCTGGGCGTAGCCGCCGTCGACGAAAACCTCGCTGCCGGTCATGAAGCGACTGTCGTCGGAGGCAAGGAAGGCCGCGACGGCCGCCGTTTCCGCCGGATCGCCGAGCCGTCCCAGGGGGGTATTTTCCCGGAAGCCCGCGACGATCGCGTCTTCCATGCCGGTCGATTCGAAAATGTCCTTCAACTTTTCGGTCTCCGTTGCGCCGGGCGACAACACGTTGACCCGAATGCCCGTTCCCTTGAGGTCGAGCGCCCAGGACCGAGCGAAATTGCGGACCGCCGCCTTGGACGCGCTATAGACGCTCATCGCTTCGGTCCCCATCACGCCAACGGTCGATCCGGTGAGAATGACCGAGGCGCCGGATTTGAGCAGTGGCAGGGCCTTCTGCACGGTGAACAGCGTGCCTTTCACGTTGATGTCGAAGGTCCAGGCATAATGTTCCGGCGTGATCTCTCCCAGCGGGGCAAATTCGCCGACACCGGCATTGGCCAACAGGACGTCGATGCCGCCTTTTCCATCCTTAACGGCTTCGAACAGGCGATCGAGATCCGTAGGATCCGTGATGTCGCCACGGACACCGCGGGCGTTCTGGCCGAGGTCGGCCAAGGCCGTATCCAGGGCGTCCTGACGGCGCCCGAAGATGTAAACGAAGGCACCGTCATCGACGAACCGTTTTGCCGCCGCCAATCCGATGCCGCTTGCGCCGCCGGTGATGACGGCGGTCTTACCTTCAAGTCTTCCCATGAGTCTGTCTCCTTGATCTGGGGGTTGGCCAGAACCTAGGAGTGCAATATAATTTAGGCAAGTATGCACCTTTTAGTAAGTACTTAAGTCATTGTAATATTGGATGTGATGCGCATGAGTATGAACCCTAAACCCGGAAACACATCGCCTTTTATCTGTGGCCTCGACGCGACGCTGCGCATTGTCGGCGGCAAATGGAAGCCGTTGATCCTGTTCTTTCTGGCTCGTGGGCCAAAGCGGTACGGTGAGCTGAAGCGCGAGGTCCGCGGCGTCAGCGACAAGATGTTGATCCAGCAACTGAAGGAGTTGGAAGCGCATGGCGTCGTGTTGCGCAGGGACTACAAGGAAATCCCACCCCGCGTGGATTACTCGTTGACGCCGTTCGGCGACAGTCTGGTCGCGGCGATGGTCCCCCTATGCGGCTGGGGGGAGGAAAACGCGGCGAGGATCGCCTCGGTCCTTGGCGGCGGAAAGGGCGGCCGGCCGGCGTGATCCGCCGCCGTCTTGAACGGGGGCGACGGCGGCCGGCCGCCGAACTCCATCAGGCGATGGCTTCCGTGCCCTTGATCTGGGCGCGGTGCATGACCCGGCGGTAGCTGTCGTCGAAGGAATCGCGGCGGTGGAGGACGGCGAGGTTGTCCCACATCACCAGATCGCCCGGTCGCCATTGCACGCCGCAGGTGAACTGCGGCTGGGTCGCATGGGCCCAAAGTTCGTCGAGCAGATCCTCGCTTTCGTCCAATTCCAGCCCGACGATATAGCTATAGGGCCGACGGCCCAGGAAAAGGCTTTTGGCTCCTGTCTTGGGATGGCGGCGGACCAGCGGATGGCGCGCCCCCGGCGTGTCGCGCACGTCGGTGACTTCCTCGAACCCGTGGCGCAGCATGCCGACGCTGTTGTGGGCCTCGTCGTGGATGGCCTTCAGGCCCTCGATCCGCCGCTTCATCGCATCGTCCAGGGCGTCGTAGGCGGCAAACATGTCGGCGAAATAGGTATCGCCGCCTTCCGGCGGGACTTCGATGGCATAAAGGGCCGATGCCTTCGGCGGTATCGCCCGGCAGGTGATGTCGGCGTGCCAGACGGCCTCGCCGTTCGAAAGATTGCCGAGCGGGATACCCGCGTCGTCCTTCAGGTTGGTGATGATGTTCAATTCCGGGTGGGTCGGGTGGATCGGCCGTCCATAGGGACTGGGGTTCGGCGGATCGAGATCGCCGAATTTCGACGCGAAGGCGATCAGGTCCGGATCGGTCAGCGACTGACCGCGCAGGCGGATGACGTGATGCGCCTCCAGCGCGTCGGCGACGAATGCAACAGCCGCATCATCCAATCGGCGTAGGTCCATGCCTTCGATCTCGGCGCCCAGGCAGGCGTCGAAAGGCACGATGGCATAGGGGGCTGTGGTGTCGGGAATGTCGGTCACGGGGATGGTCCTGCCTGATCGTTTCCCGGCGCGTATGAATGGCGTTGAATGCCGGGCTGGGATTTCCCCCAACATAGGAGGGATCGCCCGGGCCCCGCATCCAAAAATTTTCCCGGCGGCAGTACGCGCAAGGGGCGCCGCCGCCGGGAATGGCAGGTTCGGGATCAGGAAATGGTCTGGACGTATTCGTTCTTGCCGTCCTTGATGACGCGGTGCAGGAAGCTGCGGTTCAACTGGTCTCCCATGTCGTTGAAATCGCAATCGGCGCCGGCGCCGACATAGGCGACTTTCTCGCCTGCGCGGATCATTTTGAGGGCTTCCATGCCGTCGCCGGTCATGGCTCCCGGCGGATTGGAGACTTCCGGCACCATCTTGGTCCAATCGGCGCTGACGTCCGTCCCGGCCTTTTCCATGGCCAGGGCCGCGACCCACATCTGATCGAAGGCATTGCCCGCGAACAGGAACACGGTGCCTTCCGGCTCGCCCATCATCTGGATGAACTTCTTATAGTTCGGGCTGGTGAGGGGCGGCGCCGGTTGATAGTGGTCGATGCCTTCGGCAACCTCGGCACCGACGTTCTTGAGGAACCGGCCGTTGGCGTCACCGGCGATCGACAGGGTGCAGATCTTGCTGTCGAAACCGCCGCGGTAGACTTCCTTGACGATCGAGGTGAAGTCGGTGAGCAGGCCCGGGATGAACACGGCGTCCGGTTCCGGCCCGAAGACTTTCTCGACCTCCGCCCGGTAGGACGGCTGTTCCGGCAGATAGGTGAGGTTCTGGGTTACCTTGCCCCCGCCTTTTTCGAACTCTTCGATGAACGGATCGATCATCGGCAGGATGAAGGGGTTCTGCTGCGCCAGGACCGCGATGTTCTTGTAGCCCCGCTGTTTCATGATCTTGGCGCCGGCCGGGCCCCATTGGGTCGACTTGGCCTGGAACCGCCAGATCAGGCCGTTGTGCGGCTGTTCGGTCACCGGGTTGGCGGCGCAGCTCACCATCATCACCTTCTTGGCGTCGATCAGCAGCTGCTTGGACGCCATGGCGATGGGGCTGCCCCAATAGCCGATGATGCAGGATACGTCGTTCAGGTCGAGCAGCTTCTTGGTCGCCGCCGCACCCGCCGTCGGGTTGGTTTCCGAATCCTCGATGATCAATTCGACCGGCCGCCCGCCGAGCAGGCCGCCGCCGTCGTTGATCGCCTTGACCACCAGCTTGGCGGCTTTCTCCATTTCCGGGCCATAGGCGCCAGTCGCCCCCGTGAACGGAATCACCATGCCGATCTTGATCGGTCCCGTGGCCGCCCAGGACGGCCGGATGAACGGCGCGGAAAGGGCCAGGGCGCCTGCCGCGGCCCCGGTCTTGAGCACCCGCCGACGACCGGCGTTGCTGGGCATGTTCGTTTTCTTGGCCATATCACTTACTCCTTGGGTGAGGGGGTCATTTGATAGTCGGGGTGGGTCGTTTCTTTCGCTGTATCCGCGCCTGTGCGGCGGGCATCGGGCGCCGGGTCGCCGCCGCCGCGCGGCCCGGCGGGGGCCCGCATGCGGTATTCGGGGATCAGCCCCTGCGGCCGGTAGATCAGCAACGCGATCAAGCCGGCACCGATCAGGATCAGACGGATCGCCGCGATCTGGGCGTTGTCCAGAACGTCGATGACGTCCTTCAGGAAACGCGTCGCCTCCAACAGGAACATGATCGAACAGGCCCCCAGGATCAGGCCGCGGTGCGACCCGCGCCCGCCCGCGATCACCGCCATGAAGGCATAGGCCGTCATGATCGGGGTGAATTGGCTGGGGTCGATATAGCTGAATTGGAACGCCTGCATGGCCCCGGCCAGGCCGGTGATGGCGCCGCCCAGGGCAAAGGCCTTGATGCGCAGGATCAGGACGTCCTTGCCCAGGCTGGAGGCGACCAGATCGTCGTCGCGCACGGCGCGCAGTGCCCGGCCGAAGGGGGCCCGGGTGGTGATTTCCAAAACCGCGAAGACGCAGGCGACGACGGCAATGCAGCCGACCAGGTAGAAGGTTTCATACTGGTCGTCGCCGATCACGTCGATCAGCGGGCGGGGAATGCCGGGCAGGCCCATGGCGCCGCCGGTCAGCCAGGCTTCGTTCAGGGTAACCAGGCGGATGACCTCGCCGAAGCCTAGGGTCACGATGGCGAGATAATCCTCCGATAATCGGACGGATATCAGGGAGACCAGCGCCCCCATGACGGCGCAGGCGACCACGGCGGCGGCGACGGCGGGGATGGTGCCCCAACCCTGCAGGGTGATCAGCGCGGTGACGTAGGCGCCAAGTGCGACGAAGCCGGCGAGACCGAAGTTGACCATGCCGCACATGCCCCATTGCACGTTCAGGGCGAAGGCGATCAAGGCGGCGATGCTGACCAGCGCCAGGATGGTTGTCAGATAGCCGATCATTTCTTGATCTCCCGGCGGCCGAACAATCCGTGCGGCCGGATCAACAGAACCAGGGCGATCGCCAGGAAGGCGACGCCGGCGCGGTAATTGGGGTCGACCACCAGGGTCGCGAGTTCGCCGATGATTCCCATGCCGAGCGCGCCGACGACCGCCCCGGCGGGGCTGCCCATGCCGCCGACCACGGCGGCGGCGAAGCAGACGATGATGTAGTTCCAGCCCATCTGCGGGTCGATCGCGCGGTCCATGCCGACCAGCACGCTGGAGGCCGCGATCAGGACACCCGCCAGGATCCAGGTTGCCTTGATCACCCGCCCGTCGTCGATGCCGCGCGCGGCGGCCAGGTCCGGGTTGTCGGCGACGGCCCGCATGGCGCGGCCCAAGGGCGAGCGCAGCAGGATCAGATAGACCAGGATCAACGCCGCCACGGCGACGCCGGCGGCGACGATCTGTTCGTAATTGATGCGCAGGCCCGCATAGCGCAGCGGCCGCGACAGGGGGATGTCGAAATTGCGCGCGTCGTTGCCGAACACCAGGCGGCAGACGTTCTCGAGAACGAAGGACAATCCCATGCTCGCGACCATCAGGGTGATCGGCCCGCGATTGCGCAGCGGCCGGAACACGCCGCTGTCGCAGATCAGGGTCACCGCCGGAAACAACACCAGGGTCAATGCCGCTGCCGCGACCAGGGGCACGCCCGCCAGGGTGTTCAGCGCCCAGGCGATATAGGCGGCGAAGGTCAGCATGGCGCCGATGGCGAAATTGGGAAACTTGAGAATGGCGAAGGTCAGCGATAGGGCGATCGCGGGCAGAGCCACGATCAGGCCGGTCACCACACCATTGAGAATGAGTTGTGCCATGAAATCAGGCTTCCCCCAGAAAGAGTTCGTGAAGATCGTCGCGGGCGCGGATTTCCTCCGCCGTCGATTGATGGCGGATCGCGCCGTTAACCAGGACCAGCACGCGGTCGGAAATCGGCAATGCCTGGGCGACGTTCTGTTCGACCATGACGACCGTCGTCCCGGCGGCGTTGACGGCGCGGACCTTTTGAAAAATCTCGCCGACCAGGCGCGGCGACAGGCCCGCCGACGGCTCGTCCAGCAACAGCACCTCGGGTCCGGAAATCAGTGCGCAGGCGAACGCCAGCATCTGCCGCTGGCCGCCCGACAGGTTGCCCGCCAGGATGCTCTGGCGCCCGGCGATATCCGGAAACATGGCCAGAACGCGGTCCCGTTCGGCCAGGCCCCGGCGCCCGCGCAGGCCGATGAATTCCGTCGACAGGCGCAGGTTCTCGGCGATGGTCATGTTGCGGAAGACGTTGAATTCCTGCGGCACATAGGCCATTCCGGCGGCGATCCGCTGGGCCGCCTTCATCGCCGTCACGTCCTTGTCGAACAGGGAAATGGTCCCCTTGCGGGCGGGAACGATCCCGGCCAGGACCTTGATCAAGGTCGACTTGCCGGATCCGTTGGGCCCGATGATGGTGAAGACCTCGCCGGGGCGGACGTCGAAGGAAACGTCGTTGACGATGTCGTCGCCGCCGTATCCGGCGCGCAGATTGCTGATGGTGACGGGCTGCACGCTCATAGCACGCCACCCAGGTAGGCTTCGGCGACCCGGGGGTCGGCGGTGACGTCTTCGAACCGGCCGCTGACCAGGGTCCGGCCCTCGGTCATGACGACGACCTGATCGCTCAGCGCGGAAACCATATCCATGTTGTGTTCGACCAGGGCGAAGGTCACGCCGTCGTCCCGCAGGTCGCGGATGACCTCGATCAGGACCTCGACCATGGGCGGGGCGACGCCGGCGGCGGGTTCGTCCAACAGCACCACGCGCGGCTTGAGCATCAACGCGCGGGCCAGTTCCAACAATTTCTTCTGCCCGCCGGAAAGGTCGCTTGCCGTCGCGTCGGCCAGGCGGGCGAGCCCGACCCGGGTCAGCAGCGCCATGGCGCGGTCCGTGGCTTCGGCCTCGGCCCGGCGCACGCGGCCGGGGAACAACAGGGGGGCCAGGAAGCTTTCGTCATACTCCCCGCGGCCCGCCAGCATGACGTTTTCCAGCAGGGTCAGGCTGGTCAACTCGCGGGAAATCTGGAACGTCCGCGCCAGGCCCATGCGGGCCAGGGTATGGGGCTTGGCGCCGGTGACGTCCGTGCCCTGGAACAAGACCGTGCCGCCGTCCGGTGCCGCGGCACCGGCGACGCAGTTCAACAAGGTCGACTTGCCGGCCCCGTTGGGCCCGATCACGGCGGTGATGCAATGTTCCGGGATGTCCAGGCTGCACCCGTCGAGCGCAGCGACGCCGCCGTACATTTTACGCAATTCTCTTATGGCCAGCACTAAGCCGATCCCTCACATACCCCAAGTGGCGATGTCGCGGTTGGCGGCCGCAAACACCTGAAATGTCAGAGATGCTTCTTCCCGGTGGCGGCGCGCCGTTGCGCCGCTGGATGCTGTTTCGGCCGGTTGATCCGGCCCTTCGTTCGCCTCTCGGTTAGCCCGAGTAGGCTTTATCCCCTTCGGCCCGCATCCAGATGCGGACCAGGTGGCGGCGGGCGTCCGGTTCGTCGAAATCCTCGAACTCGGTCCGGCTATGGCCGATCACCTTGTTGTTCACATATTGAAACTGTCCCGCCTCCATGGTGAAGCGGAATTGCAGGGTGTCGTCGGCGAAGACGTCTTCCAACGCCGCCAGCGCACCGCGCGTTTCGTCGTCCATAGGCGTGCCGATCATTTCGTAGCCGTTGCGCACCTGATGAATGCCGAGCCGTGCCTGCAGGCCGCCCGCGTTCTCGAACACAGGCGCGGTGATGGTTTCAGCATCGCCTTCCGGGTGTTCACGTTGGCGGTCGAAAACGAATGGCGCATAGAGCCGCCCGAGAACGTCCGGATTGCGTTCCAGCAAAGCGTTGTATGCCGTCTCGAAGCTCATGACTCGGCTGACGCCGCCGCTTTTCGCGGGCCGCAAGCACAGCAGGCCGACGAAATCAGGCATCGGGTTGTTGTAGGAATTGTCGTTGTGAAAGGTCAGGTCGATGTTGGTCTTGTCGGGGCGCACGCCCGATCCGGCCAAGGCTTTCTGGCCCGTGTCATGCACGTCGTAGATCAGCGTGCCGTCCAATTTCTGGGCAACCGGGCGGCAGACCATCTGCGACATCAGCCAATAGATCGTCGTCGCTTCGTCCTTGCTAAGCCGGTCGATCGGCAGACGGTCGACCAGGGCGAAGCCGCAACCATCGGCCAGTCCTTCCTTGACCCGCGCCATCAGGGCGCGGCAGGCGGGCATGTCGAAATCGTCGGCGCTCAGGTCCTGGGCCGGTACCGGAGCCTTGCGCAACTCAGCGACGGCGGCGTCGATTTCCGCCAGGCAGGTATCGTCGATGACATAGCGCCAATCGCTTTCGTTCAGGTCCCGCGCCTGCCACACGAGGGGGCCGCTGAGGGGTTCGGAATGGGGCGCGTCGGGCAAAGTCATCTCTCCGTTTCGTGCGGCCGATCCCTCGGCCGGGGCATTTCGGTCTCGTGTCCCGGGCGGTGGTGCGGGGCGCGATGAAGATCACTCTACGGCCTGCTGTCCATAAATCTAATTAATTGTCATTATCAAAAACATAATGCATCGTTATTCTCATGGCTTACCGTGACATTGACCTGGGCTTGCTGCGGACGTTTTCGGTGGTCGCCGAAACGGGCAGCATCACGCGTGCGGCGGCGCGTCTGAACCTGACGCAACCGGCGGTCAGCCAACAGATCGGCCGCCTGGAAGACCGTCTTCAGAAAGCATTGTTCGAGCCGCGCCAGCGGCCCAAGACCCTGACCGACGAGGGCGAGTTGCTGCACGGCTACACCAAGGCCATGCTGCGCCTTCATGACGAGGCATTGACCCGGCTTTCGCGGCCCGAGGTTTCGGGGCGGGTCGTGCTCGGCACGCCGGACCTGTACGCCGAATTCTTTCTGCCCGACATCCTGGCCGATTTCGGCCGCGCCTATCCGACGGTGCAGATCGATCTGCGCTGTGCGCTCAGCCTGCCGCTGTTGAAGGATTTCGAAGCGGGACGGATCGATCTCGTCATGGCGACGCAAATGCCGGGCAATATCGAAGGCCGCTTCATCCGGTCGGAGCCGCTGCATTTCGTCACGGGCGAAAACAGCGACGCCCATAAGAAGACGCCTCTGCCGCTGGCCATGCTGCCCCCCGGCAATCTCTATCGCGATCATGCCTTGCAGGCCTTGGAAAGCCATGGGCGGCCCTGGCGCATCGCCTGTGAAAGCGAGAGCATTTCCGGTCTTCTGGCGGCGGTGCAGGCGGGGCTGGCGGTGACCGTTTTGACCGAACCGGCAGTCGGGCCGGGGCTCCGTACCTGCACCGGATTCGACGGCATGCCGGAACTTCCCTCGGTCGATCTGGTGCTTTATTGCGACACGGACCGCCAGGACAGCACGTCCGGGCATCTCGCCGATTACCTGATCAAGCGCCTGACCTGGGAGAATTGACCGGGCGGCGGCACGCCATCCACAGGGTGAGGGCCATCCGCGATATCGGGGGGCTTGCGGTCCGGGGCGAAGTCACGTTTGATGCCCGGCGCGCGACGTTTAGGAACCAAGGGAGGCGACCATTCACGAGCCCGCGACGACCATCACCGACTATATCCTGTTCATCGAAGGCGTGCTGTTCGCGGTTCTGACCTCCCGCGCCCTGGTCCCGCCCGATCCGTTTCGCCGCGCCCTCGGCCTGTTCCTGGTCGGCTTCGCCTTGACCGCCTTTCTGGGCGGCACGGTGCACGGATTTTTCCCGGACGAAAACGCCTTGGCCTACCAGGTTCTCTGGCGGGCGACATTGT
Source organism: uncultured Rhodospirillaceae bacterium (assembly GCA_913030825.1). Classification (GTDB taxonomy): domain Bacteria; phylum Pseudomonadota; class Alphaproteobacteria; order Rhodospirillales; family Casp-alpha2; genus UBA1479. The sequence continues at coordinate 149,539 of CAJWCU010000002.1, forward strand.
TGGCGCTGGGCTTCACGGCGCTTGCCGGCTGGTGGATGGGCTCGTCCCTGGTTCTTTCGGGCGGCGCGGCGCGGGTCGTGACCCTGCTGGCCCTGGCCGCCTTCGTGGTCTACGCGGCGGTGATTTTGTTCGTCGCCCAGACCTTCCTGGTCGCGGTGATCCATTATCTGCCGGCGACGGTCTTCGTGCTGATCGCCTTCGCGGTGACCTTCGCGCGAACGCGGGCCAAACCGGCCCTGCACGGCACCATCGGCCTGGTCCTGACCTTCGTCGCGGCGGGGATCCAGACTGCCGGGGTCGGCATTCATCCGGTCTATTTCGATCACAACGCGCTCTATCACGTGGTTCAGGGCGTGGCGATCGTGTTCATTTACCTGTCGGGCCGGGGCGCGCCGCCGCTCGCCGCCCGGCAGGCCGGCTGAATCGGCGGATCGGTCCGGAAAGTCCGTTCGTCATGACGATCCTGCGGTCCACGCTGGCCTATATCCTGATGCTATCCAACGCCGTCCTGTCGGCGGGGTGGATGTGCCTGACGGCGCGCAAGGCGCCGCTGGCCCGCCGGCTCCTTCTGCAACGGCGGATGGCGGGGCGCAACCGGGCGATCCTGGCCACCGTTTGCGGCCTGCGTTGCCGGGTCGAGGGGGCGGAGAACCTGCCGCCGGCCCCCTTTGTCATCTTCTCCCTGCATCAATCGGCTTTTGAAACCCTGATCTTTCCGGCGTTTCTCCCGCCGTTCGTCTGGGTTCTGAAAAAAAGCCTGGTCGGCGTTCCCCTTCTGGGTCCGGCCCTGGCCCGGTTGGAGCCCGTCGCCATCGATCGGGGCGATGCGCGGGTGGCCCTGCGCCAGGTTCTCGAACAGGGGGCGGCGAAGCTCGACCAAGGCATCGGCGTGCTGATCTTTCCCGAAGGCACCCGTTATCCGCCGGGCCGGCCGGGGGCGTTTCGCTCCAGCGCCGCCGCCCTGGCGTCCGGCGCGGGCGTGCCGATCGTTCCGGTGGTGCACGACACGGGCCGGTTCTGGGCGGCGCACGGTTTCGCCATTCGTCCGGGCTGCGTGACGGTACGTATCGGCCCGCCGCTTCTTGCGGCTGAAATGACCGGCTTGTCGGCCAAGGAAATCACCACCCGATTGCGCCGGGAGACGGAATCAATGTTGGCGGAGATGGATGATTTCGTTTAATTTTTCACCTGAGGGAAAGGTGGACCTTCAGTGCAAGTCTCCAGCCGCCGCTTCTCGCCGGTTCGTCGAACGGGCCGGGCGCCGAAAAGGCACGAAAGCGGATAATAACAGGATGAAGAATACAGGCAGGAGAGCGTCATGAATGATCGGCGGAACGAGGGCCGGGCGGACGTCCCGGACGGGGCGCGTTTGCCCGAATGACCTCACCCGAGCCGAATATCCGCGATTGGTGGGGGCCGGGCACGTCCTCGGCCACCTGCCGGACGCAGCCGGAGCTTCTGGCCGCGGCCGAACGCCTGCGCGAGACCGCTTATCTGGTCCGGGACGAAGACGGCGGCGTCGCCGTCGCCTTTGGCGGCGCCGTTTATGCCGCCCCCGAGGGCCGGGCCGACCGTGACCTGCCGCTGATCGGCATGCTGCCGCCGGTCTATCCGGAATGGTTGGGCGACCGGGGTTTCGGGGAAACCCATGGCTGCCGTTTTCCTTATGTCGTCGGCGAAATGGCCCGCGGCATCGCCACGGCGGAGATGGTCGTGGCCGCCGCCCAGGCCGGGTTCATGGCCTTTTTCGGCAGTGCGGGTCTGCGGGTCGAGACGATCGCCGAGAACATCGACCGCATTCAGGCCGCCCTCGGCCCCGGCATCCGCCATTGGGGCGCAAATCTGATCCATAGTCCGCAGGAGCCGGAGGCCGAACAGGCGACCGTCGATCTGTTCCTGGAAAAAGACGTGCGCTGCGTCTCGGCCTCGGCCTTCATGGCTTTGGCGCCGTCGGTCGTCCATTACGCGGCCAGCGGCCTTGCCCGGGACGCGGGCGGGCGCATCCGCCGCCGCAATCATGTCTTCGCCAAGATATCCCACCCCAGTGTGGCGCGGGCCTTCATGGCGCCGCCACCGGCCGAAATGCTGCAGGCCCTGGTCGCCGCAGGCCGCCTGACGCAGGAAGAGGCCGGCCTCGCCGCGACCCTACCGGTCGCCGAAGACATCACGGTCGAGGCCGATTCCGGCGGCCATACGGACAACCGCACGCTGACCTCGCTGTTTCCCGTGATCGCCCGCCTGCGCGACGATCTGATCGTCGAACATGGCTATGACCGGGCGATCCGCATCGGCGCCGCCGGGGGGCTGGGCACGCCGTCGGCGGTGGCGGCGGCTTTCGGTCTGGGGGCTGCCTACGTGCTGACCGGATCGGTCAATCAGGCGGCGGTGGAATCGGGCCTGGCGGCGGATGCCCGGGCGATGCTGGCCCAGGCGGCGATGGACGACGTCGCCATGGCCCCCGCCGCCGACATGTTCGAGATGGGCGTGAAGGTCCAGGTTCTGAAACGCGGCACCATGTTCGCCGTGCGCGGCCAGAAGCTTTATGACCTCTACAAATCCCGCGCCGGGCTGGACGACATCACGGGGGACGAACGCACGCGCCTGGAGAAAGACGTGTTCCGCGCCCCCCTGGACGAGGTCTGGGCCAATACCCGGGCCTATTTCGAGAAGCGCAATCCGGCCGAGGCCGAACGCGGCACAGCCGATCCCAAATACCGCATGGCGCTGGTCTTCCGCTGGTACCTGTTCATGGGCGCGCAATGGGCCCGCGAGGGCGTGGCCGAGCGCCGCGCCGATTATCAGATCTGGTGCGGCCCGGCCATGGGTGCCTTCAACGATTGGTCCCGGGGATCGTTCCTCGAGCCGCCGGAAAACCGCACCGTCGCGCAGATCGCCCGCAATTTAATGGAGGGTGCGGCCGTCGTCACACGCGCCCAGCAGCTTCGAACCTTCGGGGTCGCCATGCCCCCGGCATCCTGCGGCTATCGACCCCGGCCGCTCGGATGACCAAGGCAGACCGACCGACCATCGACCCGACCGACCAGACGCATACCGAGACCCGAGACATGACCGAGACGAAAAAACAAAAATCCGCATCGCCCATCGCCGTTGTCGGCGTGGGCGCCGTCTATCCGGGACATCTGGGCCGCGACGGGTTCTGGCGCGACATCATGGCCGGGCGCGACAACATTTCCGACGTGCCGCCGACCCATTGGCTGATCGACGACTATTACGACGCCGATCCCACGGCGCCGGACAAGACCTATTGCCGGCGCGGCGGGTTCGTCTCGCCGGTCGATTTCGACCCCATGGAATTCGGCATTCCGCCGACCGCCCTGCCGTCGACGGACACGGCGCAGCTGCTGGCCCTGGTCGTCGCCAAACAGGTGTTGGAGCAAGCCGCCGGCAAGGCCGGGTCAGGCATCGACAAATCGCGGACCAGCGTCGTCCTGGGCGTTGCTTCGGCGACGGAACTGGTGGTGCACCTGGGCGGGCGGCTGCAACGCCCGGCCTGGCTCAAGGGTCTGCGCGAGGCGGGCGTGCCGGAAGGCGAGGCGCAGGCGATCTGCGATCGCATCGCCGCCAATTACGTGCCTTGGCAGGAAAGCTCCTTCCCCGGCATGCTCGGCAACGTGGTCGCCGGGCGGATCGCCAACCGCCTGGACCTGGGCGGCAGCAACTACGTCACCGATGCCGCCTGCGCGGGGTCGCTTTCGGCCCTGCAGGTCGCCTTGAACGAGTTGTACCTGGGCCAGTCCGACACGGTGATCGCGGGCGGCGTCGATGCGCTGAACGAAATCCTCATGTACATGTGCTTCTCCAAGACCCCGGCGTTTTCACCGACGGGCGACTGCCGGCCGTTCTCGGACCAGGCCGACGGCACGATCATCGGCGAAGGCATCGGCATGCTGGCCCTGCGTCGATTGGAGGACGCCGAACGCGACGGCAACGAAATCTACGCCGTGGTCCGGGGCCTGGGGTCGTCGTCAGACGGCAAATCGACCAGCGTTTACGCCCCCCGCCCGGAAGGTCAGGCGCGGGCCCTCACGCGCGCCTATGACGCCGCCGGATATTCCCCGGCGACGGTCGAGCTGATGGAAGCCCACGGCACCGCGACCAAAGCCGGCGACGCGGCGGAATTCTCCGGCCTGCGCAGCGTGTTCGAACCGGCGGGCGAAGGGCGCAAGCAATGGTGCGCCCTCGGCTCCGTCAAGTCGCAGATCGGCCATACCAAGGCCGCTGCCGGCGCGGCGGGCCTGTTCAAGGCGGTGATGGCGCTGCATCACAAGGTGCTGCCGCCGACCATCAAGGTCGCGGCCCCCAATCCGGAATTGAACATCGACGACAGCCCCTTCTACCTGCCGACCCGCCCGCGCCCGTGGATCCGTGGTGGCGACCATCCGCGCCGCGCCTCGGTCAGTTCCTTCGGCTTCGGCGGCTCCAACTTCCACGTCACGATCGAGGAATATAGCGGCCCCGGTACCCGCCCGGCGCGGACCCGCGCCCTACCTTCGGAACTGGTCGTCCTGTCGGCGGCGGACGAAGCGGCCCTGGTTGCGCGTTGCCGAGAGTTGGCGGGCGAGGCTTCAGCGGCCGCCGACGATTCCACCTTCCGCGCCCTGGCCGAGACCAGCCAGCGCAGCTTCGACGCCGGTGCGGCCCAGCGCCTTGCCGTCGTCGCTTCGGGCGGCGCCGATCTGGCCGCCAAACTGACCGCCGCCGGCGAGGCTCTGGCCGCCGGAAACGATCCCAGCGGCCCTGACACGGTCCATGGCGCGGGTGCCCCCGAGACCGGCAAGGTCGCTTTCCTGTTCCCGGGGCAGGGCAGCCAATACGTGGACATGGGCGCCGACCTGGCCGTTGCCTTCGACGCCGCGCGCCAAGTCTGGGACGCGGCGGCGGACCTGGACGAATTCGCGGACGCCCCCCTCCATAAGACCGTTTTTCCGCCGACCGTCTTCACCGACGCCGGTCGCGCCGCGCAGCAGGCCGCCGTCACCGCCATGGAAGTCGCCCAGCCGGGCATCGCCGCCGTCAGCCTGTCGCAATTGGCGCTGCTGAACGGTCTCGGCCTGAAGCCCGACGCCGTTGCCGGGCATAGTTTCGGCGAAGTCACGGCCCTGCATGCGGCGGGGGTTTTCGGGCGCGATGAAACCCTGGCCATCGCCCGCACGCGCGGCCTGTTGATGCGCGATGCCGCCCATGGAACCGACGGCGCCATGACCGCCGTCTCGGCGGCCAAGGATGCGGTCGCCCAATTGGTCGTAGACGAAAGCCTCGACCTCGTCCTCGCCAACGACAACAGCCCGAAACAGGTGATCCTGTCGGGCCGTACGGCAGAAATCGAACGGGCGGAACAGGTGCTTGCGGGTGCGGGCATGGCCTTCCGCCGCCTGCCCGTGGCGACGGCCTTCCATTCGCCGGTGGTTTCGGACAGTGCCGAGCCTTTCGCCCAGGCCTTGAAGAAATTGCCGGTCACGGCCCCGGCCCTGCCGGTTTATGCCGACGCCACGGCGGAACCCTATCCGGCGACGGCGGCGGCAATCCGCGATCACTTGGCGGGCCAGTTGGCCCAGCCGGTGCGGTTCCGCGAAATCGTCGAAGCCCTGCATGCCGACGGCGTGCGCCTGTTCGTCGAGGTCGGCCCCGGCGCCGTGCTGACAGGCCTGGTCGGCCAATGCCTGAAGGACAAGCCCCATGCGGCGGTCGCCCTGGACCGCAAGGGCCAAGACGGGGTGACCGGCCTGTGGCGCGCCCTGGCGCAGGTGTCGGCGATGGGTGTGGCGCTCGATTTCGCATCTCTTTGGGCGGACCTGCCCGCCCGCACCGAGGCGGCCAAGGCCCCGGCCAAGCACGCCATCCCGATCACCGGCGCCAATTACGGCAAGCCCTATCCCCCGGCAGGCGGGGCTGCCGACCTGCCGCCGCCCAACCCGGAACGGCCCGTCCCGGCACCTCAGGCCGCCGCCGAACCGGCGGCGCAGCCCGCGCCCGCCGCGCCGTCCATGCCTGCCGCTCCTGCGGGCGATGCGGCCTGGATGACGGCGTTGGAACAGTTCCAGCGCCAGACGGCGGAAACACACCGCCAGTTCCAACAATCCATGGCCGACAGCCATCAGGCGTTCCTGCGCATGACCGAACAGGCGCTCGCGGCGATGACCGGCGGTCCGGCGTCGCCGGGCATCGTCGCGCCGCTTCCCGCCGCCCCCTCGGGCCTGCAGCCCATGCCCGCGCCGGGTGAGGCGGTCGCCCCCGCCGCGCCGGTTATGCCTGCCGCGCCGATCGCTCCGGCCGCGCCGGTCATGGCGCCGCCGCCTGCGATGCCCGCGCCGCCTGCGGCGACGGCTCCGAAACCTGAACCCGCATCTGTCGCCGCGCCCGCGCAGGATTTGCAGGCCGTGCTGCTCGCCGTCGTCTCCGAGAAGACCGGCTACCCGACGGAAATGCTCGATATGGATATGGAATTGGAGGCCGGTCTCGGCATCGATTCCATCAAGCAGGTGGAAATCCTCTCGGCGCTCCGGGATCAGATGCCGGGCCTGCCGGAACTCGACCCCGGCCAATTGGCGAGCCTCAAGACCCTGGGTCAGATCGCCGACTTCATCGGCCCGGTCGCCGAGGCCGTTCCGATTGCCACGCCCGCGCCCGCCACCGTGCCGATGGCCCCGACCCAGGATGGGACGGCGGTGTTGCTCGCCGTCGTCGCCGAGAAAACCGGCTACCCGACGGAAATGTTGGATATGGATATGGAATTGGAAGCCGGTCTCGGCATCGATTCCATCAAGCAGGTGGAGATCCTCTCGGCGCTTCGCGACCGGATGCCGGGCCTGCCCGAACTCGACCCCGGTCAATTGGCCAGCCTAAAGACCTTGGGCCAGATCGCCGACTTTATCGGCCCCGTCGCCGCACCCGCGCCGAGCCAACCGGCGGCGGCGCCCGCTGCCGCCACTGCGCCCATCGCCCCCGCCATCGACGTGCGCGGCGTGTTGCTGTCCGTGATCGCCGTGAAAACCGGCTATCCGCCGGAAATGCTCGACATGGACATGGAACTGGAGGGCGGTCTCGGGATCGATTCCATCAAACAGGTGGAAATCCTTTCGGCGCTCCGTGACCGGATGCCGGGCCTGCCCGAATTCGATCCGGGCCAGTTGGCGGAGATGACCACGCCGGGCCGGATCGCGGCCTTTATCGAAACCGCCTTGGGCGCTGATGGCCCGGCAGTCCCGGCGCCAGACGTGGCGGCGGCGGAGCCGGGAACGTCCGGTGCCGCCGAGGTGGCGCTGCTGGATATCGTCGCCGAGAAGACGGGCTACCCCGTCGAGATGTTGGACCTGGATATGGAACTGGAGGCCGGCCTCGGCATCGATTCCATCAAGCAGGTGGAAATCCTGTCGTCCCTGCGCGACCGCTTCCCCGACCTGCCGGAGATCGATCCCGGCCAGATGGCGCAATTGACGACCCTCAGCCGAATTCTGGACTACTTGGATGGCGCGAATGCGGTGGCGCCGGCGGCGATCCCGGAAACGGCGGTATCGTCCCCGGCCAAGCCGGTCGGACGTTTCGTGCCGATGCTGACCGAGGCACCGGCCTCGGGCTTCGCCATGCCCGGCCTGCGTGGGGCGGGCACGGTCTGGATCGTGCCGGACCTGGGCGGGCGCAGCGCCGCCCTGGCCGATGAATTCAAACGCCGGGGGATGACCGCCGAGGTCGCGGACCGGCTTCCCGAAGGGGCGCGCGCAGCGATCAGCCTGCATGGTCTTGCCGAGGCCCCAGGGCCGGACGCCTCCTACGGCGCCCATCTCGGCGCCTTCCAGGCGGCGCGGGTGATCGCCAACGCGGGGGCGGGCGGCGTCTTCGTCACGGTTCAGGACACGGGCGGCGACTTCGGGTTCGAGACGGACCCGGGAGCGGGCGGCTGGCTCGGCGGCTTCGCCGGGCTGGTCAAGACCATGGCCCAGGAATTGCCCGCCACGGCGGTCAAGGCGGTCGATATCCGCTGCGGCAAGCGCGCGGCCAAGACCCTGGCGGCGGAGATCGCCGACGAAATCCTGGCCGGTGGGCCCGAGGTCGAGGTCGGCCTGGGTCCGAAAGGGCGGCGCGTCCTGGTCGCGTTACTGCACGAACCCGCGGCGGAAGGCGGCGATCCCGTCCTGGCCGACGGCGACGTCGTCGTGATTTCCGGCGGCGGGCGCGGGGTCACGGCCCATGCCGCCCGGCGCCTGGCCCGGGCGCGGCGGCTGAAATTCCTGCTGCTCGGCCGGACGGCCATCGACAGCGGCGATCCGCATCCCGAGGCGGCGGATGAACCGGCCCTGAAGGCGGCCCTATTCGCGGCGGCCAAGGCCGCCGGGCAAATTCCGACCCCGCCGGAGATCAACCGCGAGGCCGGGCGCATCCTGGCGGCGCGCGAGATTAAGGCGACCCTTGCGGGTCTGAACGATCTGGGATCGGAGGCACGCTATCTCGCCGTCGACATCACCGACCGGGCGGCCCTGGCCGGGGCGTTGGACAAGGTCCGCGCCGATTGGGGGCCCGTCGCGGCGGTCGTCCACGGGGCGGGCGTGCTGGCCGACAAGGCGGTTGCCGATAAGACGGACGATCAGTTCGCCCGCGTCTTCCGGACCAAGGTGGACGGTCTGGCGGCCCTGCTGGCGGCGACGGCGGACGATCCGTTGAAGGCGCTCTGCCTGTTTTCCTCGGCCGCCGCGCGCAGCGGCAATCCGGGGCAATGCGATTACGCCATGGCCAACGAGGTTCTGAACAAGGTCGCACAGGCCGAGGCCCGCCGGCGCGGCGACGGCTGCATCGTCAAGTCGGTCAACTGGGGGCCTTGGGACGGCGGCATGGTCGATACCGGGCTGAAGGCGCATTTCGAGAAGGCGGGGATCGACCTGATTCCGCTGGATGGCGGGGCGGATTTCCTGCTGCGCGAGCTGTCGCCGGCGCCGGGCGCGGATGAAAGCGCGGTCGAGGTTCTGGCCGGTGCGGCGCTCCGCATGAAGGTGCCGGACCTGCGCATGGAGGTCGTGGTCGACGGTGCGGCACAGCCTTATCTCGCCAACCACGTCATCAAGGGCCGCGCGGTCCTGCCGGTCGTGCTGGTCATCGAATGGTTCATGCGCGCGGCCCGGGCCGTGCTGCCCGACATGACGCCGACGGCGTTGCGCGATCTGCATGTGCTGAAGGGCGTGGTGCTGGAGAACTATCCCGAGGCCGAGGCGTTCGAGATCGTCGCCCGGCCGTCGGTCACCAACGGCACGGGGTCCATCGACCTGCGCCTGGTCTCTGCCGATGGGCGGGAACGCTACAAGGGTACGGTCGATCTGGCGCGGACCGGCGCCGGTCACGACTCGGCGGCCGTTCCCGCCACGCGGGCGCCGGGTGGTCTTGCCGCCTGGCCCTGGGCCGCGGGCGAAGTCTATGACGGCAAGCTGTTCCACGGCCCCGATTTCCAGGTCATCCGCGACCTGGAAGGCATGGGCGAGGACGGCGGCGTCGGCGTATTCGACGGCACCGGCAGCAAAGCCTGGCCCGGCGGGCCGTGGATGGCTGATCCGGCGGCGTTGGACGGCGGCATGCAGCTGGCGTTGCTTTGGGGGCTCAGCAAGGCCGGGCGGGTGTTCCTGCCGATCCGTATCGGTGCCTTCATTCCCCATGGCGCACCGCCCGAGGGCGAGGCGCTGCGTTGCGCCTTCCACAGCAAGTTGGTCGGCGGCTCGCGCACGGAGAGCGATCTGACCTTCGCCACCCTGGACGGCCGCGTGGTCGCCGAAATGCGGGGGGTCGAGATGTATTCCATCGAGAGCGGCCCGGGCGATACCGAGGCAGCCGACTGAGCCCGCCGATGTTCAGCCCCATCGCCATCGTCGGCCGGGCCTGCGTCCTTCCGGGCGCGCTGACGCCGGACGACCTCTGGCGCAATGTCGCCGAGGGCCGCAACCTCGTCGGCCCGCCGCCGGATGGCTATTGGGGCCTGAACGCGGACAGAATTTCAGCCCCCGGCGTCACGGGGCCGGAAACGGCCTGCAGCCGCATGGGCGGTTATGTCGACGGCTTCGATGCCGTCTTCGATCCCGAAGGCTTCGCCCGCCCGGCGGATCGTATTCGCACCCTGGACCCTCTGTTCCAATGGCTGCTGCATTGCGGGCGGGAAGCGTTGCGCGAAGCCGGTGTCTCGACCAGGGATGGCGATCTGACGCGGGCGGGCGCGATCCTCGGCAATCTCTCCTATCCGCCGCGCGGCCATGCGGATTTCGCCGAAGGCGTCTGGCTGGCGGACGTGCTCGACCGGGAACGCATCGGCAATCCGGAAAACCGCTTCTCCTCCGGCTACCCCGCCCATGTCCTGGCCGAAGCTCTGGGGCTCGGCGGCGAGGCGTTGATGCTCGACGCCGCCTGTGCCTCGTCGCTTTACGCCATCAAGCTCGCCTGTGACCGGCTGCACGACGGTGACGCCGATCTGATGCTGGCCGGGGCCGTAAACCGGGCGGACGATCTGTTCCTGCATGTCGGATTCACCTCGCTCCAGGCCCTCAGCCCGAGTGGGCGCAGCCGCCCCTTCGACCGCGCCGCCGACGGCCTGCTGCCCGCAGAGGGCGCCGCCCTGGTCGCGCTCAAACGCCTGGACGACGCGGTGCGCGACGGCGACCGCGTGTTCGGTGTAATCCGGGGCGTGGGGCTTTCCAACGACGGACGGCAGCGGGGCTTCCTCGCCCCTGACGGCCAGGGCCAGGTCCGCGCCATGCGGGCGGCCTATGCGCAATCGGGGCTCGACCCCGCCGATATCGGCTACGTCGAATGCCATGCCACGGGCACGCCCGTCGGCGACGGCGTCGAGATCGCGGCGATGGCGGAGGTCTTCGGTGCGGATGCGGGGCTGCCCGTGGGTTCCCTGAAATCCAACCTGGGCCATCTCATCACGGCCTCGGGCGCGGCGGGCCTGTTGAAGGTCCTGGGGATGATGGAACACGGCCAAGTGCCGCCGACGCTCAACCTGGAGTCCCCCATCGCCGCTTTCGATGGGGCCGGGTTCCGCCCGCAGCGGGAGACGGCGCCGTGGCCCGACGTGAAGGACGCGCCGCGCCGCGCTGCCGTCAACAGCTTCGGGTTCGGCGGCAACAACGCCCATCTGCTGGTCGAAGCCTTCGATCCGGACCGCGCTGCCGAGGCAACTTTGGCCAAGCGGGTGGCTCCGACGCCCGTCGCGATCTGCGCCCTCGGTGTGGTCGCGGGGAACTGCCGGGGGCTTACCGCCTTCGCCGACGCCATCGCCACCCCGGGCGGCCCGCCCGCGCGCACGGCCGTCGACGGGGTGGAATTGCCGCTCTCCGGGTTGCGCTTTCCGCCCAAGGACCTGCAACGCAGCCTGCCGCAACAGCCGTTGATGATCGAAGCGGCGCTGGAAGCCGTCGGTCAAATGACGAGCCTGCCCGCCGAACGCACGGGCGTGCTGATCGGCATGGGCTGCGACGCGGAAATCGCGCGCTACGGCCTGCGCTGGCGGCTGGCCGATATTCTGGATGATGTCGGGGTCGAGGTCCCGGCGGACTGGTTGGCGGCGGCGCGGGACGATCTGATGCCCGCCCTGGACGCCGCCGCTGTGGTCGGCACCATGCCCAACATTCCGGCCAACCGTCTGAACGCTCAGTTCGATTGCACGGCCTTCGGCTTCACCCTGTCGTCTGAGGAATTGTCGGGCCTCGCCGCGCTGAAGACCGCCGCCCGCGCCCTGGCGGCGGGCGAGATTGACGCAGCCCTGGTCGGTGCCGTGGACCTGTCGGTCGAGCCCGTCCATATGGCGGCGGCGGAGGCCCTGTTCCCCGCCGACCGCAAGCGGCCCGGCGACGCCGCCGTCGCGGTGGTCCTGAAGCGCCTGGACGATGCCGAACGGGACGGGGAGCGCATCCTCGCCGAGATCGGTGATGAGGGCGCGGGCGAGGAGGGCGCCGAGGAACTGTGCCTGGACCCCGCCGCCGGAGAAAGCCCGGTGACTCATCGCTTCGGCCATGCCCATGCGGCTTCGGGTCTGTTGCATCTGGCCTGGGCCATGGTGGCGCCGGGCTCGGACGGCGCGGGCCGCCGCGTTTCCGTTACCAGCTTCAGCGGCCGGGAGATGTCCGTCGATCTGGAGGTTCGCCCGGGTGCGGTGGCCTCGGTCCCCGAGGCGCGGGACCCGGGCAAAAGCCTGAACCTGCCCGCCCATTTCCCTCCGGTGCGCCTGGGCCCGCCGCCCGCCGAAGGCATGCCCGGCCCGCAACCGGCCATCGGCCAGGTCATGGCCCCGGCGCCAAGCCTGCCGCCCGTCGCCGATCTGGCTCCTGTCGTGCCGTTGGAACCCGCCGTCGCCGCACCGCCGGCCGCTCCTGTTCCGACGGGCGGGGGCTCGGAAGGGGCGGCGCGTCTGCTGGCTCAGGCGGCAGAGGTGCATCGCGAACATCTGGAACGCCAGGCGCGGCTCTACCAGGATTATGTCGCCTTGCAGGAAGCGGCCTGGCTGCGCTTTCGGGGCGGTGAGGCGTCCGTCGCGGTCGCGGTCCCGGCGCCCGTCCCGGTAGCCCCCGAACCGCCGATGCCTCCCGCGCCGCCGGTCGAGGTGAAACAACCCGCGCCGCCTGTCCCGGCGGCCGTCCGCACGCCCGAGGCGGCCCCGGATAGACCGGCGCCTTCCGGCCCGGCCTTCGACCGGGCCGATCTGGAACGCCTGGCCTCGGGCCGCATCGCCGACGTTTTTGGCGCGGAGTTCGAGCAACAGGCGGGTTATCTGCGCCAGGTCCGCATGCCGACGCCGCCCATGCTGCTGGCCGACCGGGTGACCGGCATCACCGGCGCGCCGGGTTCCATGACCAAGGGCACGATCTGGACGGAAACGGACGTGGACGCGGATGCCTGGTACCTGCATCAGGGCCATATGCCGCCCGGTATCGTCATCGAATCCGGGCAGGCGGACCTGCTGCTGATTTCCTGGCTGGGCGCGGATTTCCTGAACAAGGGCGAACGCGTTTACCGTCTGCTGGGTTGCGAGCTGACCTTCCACGAAGGCGGCCTGCCCAAGCCGGGGGATACCCTGGCCTACGACATTCACGTCGACGGGCACGCCAAGACCGGCGACGTGCGGCTGTTCTTCTTCCATTACGACTGCCACATCGGCGACCGCCGCTTGCTCAGCGTGCGCGAGGGTCAGGCCGGGTTCTTCACCGACGCGGAATTGGATGGTTCGGGCGGCGTGCTCTGGTCGCCGGAGGACGACACGCCCGACCCGGCGGCGCGCCTCGATCCGCCGCCCAATCCGACAGCCAAGCGGGCGTTCTCGGGCGGCGAATTGGCGGATTTCGCGGCGGGCAATGCCTATGCCTGTTTCGGCGAGGGGTTCGAACGGGCCGCCGCCCATCAACGCACGCCAACCATCCCGACGGGGCGTATGGCGTTGATCGACAGTGTCGCGGAATTCGATCCGAAAGGCGGGCCCTGGGGGCGGGGGTACCTGCGGGCCGAGGCCCACGTTCCGCCGGACGCCTGGTTCTACGGCGGGCATTTCCTGAACGACCCCTGCATGCCCGGCACCTTGATGGCCGACGCGGCGGTACAGAGCCTGTCGGTCGCCATGGCGGCCATGGGATTCACCGTGGACCGCGATGGCTGGCGGTTCGAGCCGGTGCCGGAAGAACCCTTCCAGTTCGTCTGCCGGGGGCAGGTGGTGCCCGATCGGCCCCACGACCTGACCTATGAAATCTTTATCGAGGAAATCATCGACGAGGCCGGGCGGCCCCGCGTTTACGCGGCGCTGCTCTGTTCGTCGGACGGCTTCAAGGTCTTCCAGTGCCGCCGTTTCGGCCTGCAACTGACGCCCGATTGGCCGCTCGGCACGCGGCCCGGGGCAATCCCGGCGGACCTCACGCCCCACCTGGTGGCCGAGGGATCGGACGTGCGCGGCGATTACGCGGCGCTGCTGGCCTGTGCCTGGGGCGCGCCGTCGGCGGCCTTCGGCGCGATGTACGAACGGTTCGACCATGGCCGCACGGTGCCGCGCCTGCCGGGCCCACCCTATCATTTCATGTCGCGGGTCGTCGCCTGCGACTGCCCGGCGGGTGAGGCGACGGAAGGCGGGGGGCTCGCCGCCGAATACGACGTGCCGCCGGACGCCTGGTATTTCCGCGACAACGGCGCGGCGGCCATGCCGATCAGCGTCCTGATGGAGGTCATGCTGCAGCCCTGCGGCTGGCTGGCGTCCTACATGGGTTTCGCGCTGACCGACGGCGATCTCGCCTTCCGCAACCTGGACGGCGACTGGGCCGTGCCGACCGCCACGGTCGGACCCGATGCCGGAACGCTGACGGTCCGCACGCGCCTGACCCGCTATTCCCGCGTCGGCGAGATGACCATCGTGTTCTTCCGCGTCGACTGCGACGGGGCGGAAGGGCCGGTCTATTCCTTTGACACCTCCTTCGGCTTCTTCTCGCCGGGGGCGCTGGCCAATCAGGTCGGCCTGCCCGCGACCGACGGCGACCGGGCGCGCCTGAGCGCGCCGTCGGATACCCATATCGACCTGCGGGACGAACCCGCTGACCTTTTCCATACCCAGCCCCGCCTCGCGAGCAGGCGGCTGCGCATGCTGGACGAGATCACGGGGTTTTGGCCGACGGGCGGCGATGCGGGCCTGGGCCGCATTCGCGGGCGGCAGGAGATCGATGCCGAGGCCTGGTATTTCAAGGCGCATTTCTATCAGGACCCGGTGCAGGCCGGATCGCTGGGGATCGAGGCGCTGGTGCAGTTGCTGCGGGCCTTCGCCCGCCTGTCGGGCCTGGGATCGGCGATCGCCCATTCCCGGTTCGAGCCGGTCGCCTTGAACGAGGCCCTGGTCTGGAAATACCGGGGCCAGGTCGTGCCGACCAACCGCGAGGTGGTGACGGAATTGGAGGTCACGGCGGTCGAGACTGAGACCGATGGATCGGTCAAGGTCGCGGCCAAGGGCAGCCTCTGGGTCGACGGCCTGCGCATCTACGAGGTCGAGAATCTGGCGCTGCGCATTGTGTCCGCCGCGCCCGGGGCACGGTTCGTGGACGTCGCCGTATCCGAGGCGGCGATGCCCTGGTTGGCCGATCATTGCCCGACCTATACGCTGCCTGCCCTGCCGATGATGGCCGAGGTCCATATGGTCCTGGATGCCGCCCGCGCCGCCCGGCCCAGCGAGGTGGTGACGGGGATAAAGGACTTCCGCCTGTCCCGTTGGGTGACGGGGGAGACGGACCTTCGCATTCACATGGACGACGCGGCGGATGGGGTTTCCGTTCGCGTGACCGACGGTCCGGCTCCCGTGGCCACCGGACAGGTGACGCTCGCCGCCGCCTATGCCGCCGCACCGCTGCCCCTGGACCTGCCGGGCGGCCTTCCGTCCGTGGACGATCCTTACGCCGGCGGCGCCTTGTTCCACGGCCCGGCCTTCCACGTCATCGACGGCTTGCGGCGGGACGAACGCGGCGCGGTCCACGGCCTGGCGAACGGCCCCGACCTGACGGTCGTGCTCGACGGGGCGCTGCACGGCATCCCTCATGACGACCCGGCGCTTTGGGCGGGGGACGACGCCGAAGGCCAGGTCGCCTATCCGGCAAATCTTCGGCGGCTGGAGTTCTTCGGCCCGCGTCCGGCGGCGGAGACCCTCGAAGTCAGGGCGCACCCGATTCACGGCGACGGCAAGAGCCTGCGGGTCGAGGTGCAGATTTTGGCCGCGGGGGCCGTCTGGTGCGCGTTCGAGTTGGACGAAGTCCTGCTGCCCAAGGGGCCGCTCGGAAAACTCTCCGGGGCCGGGCGGCGCGCCTTCCTGCGGGACCGCGCCGTCGTGCCGGGCGCGCGTCTGTCCGACAAGAAGGGCGACGAAACGCATCTGACCGAGGCGGCGGTTCTGGCGAGCAACTGGCTGCCCGGTACGCTGGAGGCCGTTTACGGCGCCTCCGGCACAGCAGCGGAGATGACCCGAGCCATTGCGATCAAGGAGCATGTCGCCGCCCGCGCCGGGGTGCATCCGGAGGCCGTCACGGTCGAGGGCGACGCGGCGACCTGCGCCGTGCTGCCGGGCACGCGGTTCCCGGTGACGGTCATGGTCGAGGCCGGGGCGGTATCTGTGAAAGACGAAGAACCGCCGGTCTTCGACCCGACCCCTTTCCGGGACTATTGGCGGCGGCGGTTGGGCTTCCGCGACTGGCCGGTGGAAGATATCTATTTCGCCCTGGTACGGCGCTTCGTCCGCTCGGTCCGCCTTGAAGATCCGTCGGCGATGGCGGGCCTTCGCGGGCGGCCTGCGCTGTTCCTCGCCAACCATCAGGTCGGCATCGAATCTCTGACCTTCGCCGTGATCGCAGCGGCTTTGGGGCAGCGTCCCGTCGTCACCATCGCCAAGGGCGAGCACCGGGAAACCTGGCTCGGCCGTTTGATCGCCCATTGCCGCGCCCATCCGGGGGCGCGCCTGCCGCGGGCGCTGATGTTCTTCGACCGCGACGATCAGGCCAGCATGCTGACCATGATGGCGGAGATGCAATCGGCCCTGGGCGACGAGGGGCTGTCGTTGATGGTCCATGCCGAGGGCACGCGCTCGCTCCACTGCGGTGCGCCGGTGACCAAGGTCAGCGGCGTGATCCTGGATCTGGCGGTGAAGGCGCGCCTGCCTATCGTGCCGGTGCGCTTCGCGGGCGGCCTGCCGCGCGAGCCGCTGGCCGACCGCCTGGAATTCCCGCTGGGCCATGGGGCGCAGGATATCTATTTGGGCACGCCCGTCGATCCGGCGGAACTGGCGGACCTGCCGCTGGGCCCTCGCCGGGACCGGGTGCTAGCCGCCTTGAACGGCCTGGGACCGGAGGCGTCGGAGGAGACCCCCAACCCGGGCGATGCGGATTTCGCGGCCGGGGTGGAGCGGCTCGTCAGCGATCTGGGGCTGCCCGCCGCGCGGGCCTCGGTCCTGTTGGCCCTGGAACGCGATCCTGAGACGGGCGACCGCGTGAAGGGCGTGATCGAGGCGCTGCGGCGCGGGGACGCCCTGGCGGACGGTCTGCCGGATCGGGACTGGCTGGCCGGGCTGGCCGATTGGTTTAGGGCCAAGGGCGAGGACTGAGGATCAGCGCCGTTTCTTGGTCAGGCCCAGCTTGCGGCCCAGCATGGCCGTGCCGAATTTCACCGACGACAGGATCAGATTGGTCCAAGTCAGGGGAACCAGGGTGATCAGGCCCCGGCCCTCGGCATAGCGGGGGTTGGTTTCGACGTAATAGCGGATAATCGGATTGTCCGAGGTGCGCCAGAATTCCGGTTCGTCCTCGGCCTCGCGGGTGCGTTCGTTGGCGAGGCGCACGTAGGGTGAGGGTGGATCGTCGAATTCGTAGTCGCGCATCTCGGCCAGGGTCGCGATCAGGCGATCGATAATCGGTGGGGGCTCGCGGTCGTGGCGGGGCCACATTTCATAGGCGTACTTCGACAGCACGTAATAGCTGGAGGGATGCAGCATGGAGCCGAAGTAATAGACCGCGCGGAAAGGATGTTTGATCTTATAAGCGACGGCCAGTTGCAGGCCGAAGGCGATGGTCGAACTGCCGCCCCGGTATTCGCGTTTCATCCCGGCGGTCGAGCGGAAGGCATCGCGTTCCTTGCCGTCGATTTCAACGGGATAAAGGCGCACCGCGTTGAAGCCGACCATCTTGCCGTCGGCCGTGCGCATCACCTGCATGCGGGTTTGGCTGCTGTTGGGATCGCCGTAATAGGCTTCCAGCCCGGGCCGGTCGAAGCCGTCGAAGATTTCATCGTAGAGATCGAACCATTCGTCGAAAAACCGGGTCCGTTCCGCCCCGGAGAGGGCCAGGATATCGACCTGCGATTTGATGAGCTTGACCATCGTTCTCTATCTTCGTCTCTTGGCCATGCCCAATCGGCGGGCCAGCATGGTAGCGGCGAATTTCGCCCCGGTGATGAACAGGTTGGCAAAGGTCAGGGGGGCGATTCCGACCAGGGCGCGGCCTTCGCGGTAGCGCGGATTGGTCTTCAGGAAGAATTGTACCTCGGGGCGCGGATCGGCGGCCCAATCGGCGGCTTCGGCCTCGTCCTGGCGGGTCATCACGTCCGGTTTGCAGACATAAGGGTGGTCCGGATCGTCGAGCGGAAACCCCGCGGTCTCGCAGAGCTTTTTCAGCAATTCGAACTTGTCCGCCGGGGTCGGCGCTTTCGGTGTCGGCCAGAAGGCATGGCCGTATCTGGCGAACAGGGTATAGGACGTGGGATGCAGCAGGATCGGCAGGAAATAGACCTCGGCCAAGGGATGGGCGAGCTTAAACCGGAACGCCTGGGCGAGCCCGAAAGTCAGGGTCGATCCGCGCCCCCGGTATTCCGGCAGCAGACCGGCCATGGCGCGGAACATATGCACGGTCCGCCCGTCGATCTGATAGGCGAAGCGGCGGACCTGGTTGTAGCCGACCAGCTGCCCGTCCCCATCCCGCATCATCAGCACCCGGGCCGAGGCCAGGTGCGGGGCGGCCATGTCTTTGGCCAGGTAGTCGCGGCCGTAATTGACGAAGATGGTCGAGACCAGCGCCCCCAACTCGTCGAGGAATGCCTCGCGGTCGGCGGGGGCCAGGTCTTCGACCACGACCAATTCCGTCCGCAAGGCCCCGGTCATGCCGCGCCGTCGTCGGCCGGGCGGAGGACCAGCACGGCGAGCGCCAGGAAGCTGAGCCCGCCCATGGCCGCGACCATGGGGTAGGGCGTCGCGTTCTGGATCATCCCGACGATTTGCGACATGACGGCGCCGCCCATCAGGACGAGAAACCCGATCAGCGCCGATGCCGTGCCCGCGACCTCGGGGAAGCGGCCGATGGCCTTGACCTGGGCGCTGGGCAGGGCCAGCCCGGCGGCCAGTGCGGTGAAACCGCCGGGAAGGAACATGGCCAGCGGCTCCCACCCGCCGAATTTCAATCCGCCCGCCATTGTGGCGATGGCGGTGAGGCCCAGGGAGCTGCCGATCAATACCATGCGCCGGGCGCCGACCCGGTCGGCGATCTTGGCGGAGGTTAAATTGCCGACCACGTACCCCGCCGCGACGATCATGAACCACAGGCCGAATTCCGTGGCGTCGCGGCCCATCAATTTCTGCGTCACATGGGGGGCGCCGGAAATGAAGGAAAAGAACACGCCCATAGTGAAGGCCGCGTTCAGGGAATAGCTGGCGAAGGCCCGGTCGCCCATCATCTTCCCGAACCATCGGAACATGGCGAAGAAGTCCATGTTCTTGCTGGGCGATGTGTTGGTCTCGCTCATGCGCAGGACGACGGCCAGAAGGACCACCGCGCCGATGGCGACCTGAAAGACGAAGGTCGACCGCCAGCCCAGATGGTCGGTCAGCAGGCCGCCCGCCGTCGGCGCCAGCAGCGGCGCCAGGGCCATGGCGGCGGTCGTCAGGGCGACGACCGAGGCCGCCTTGTCCGCGCCATAGACATCGACCGCGATGGCCCGCGACAGCACAAGGCCGACGGCCCCGCCGCAGGCTTGCACGACCCGTCCGGCGATCAGAACTTCGACGTTGGGGGCGACGATGCAGACCGCATTGCCGATCAGATAAAGCGCCAGGCCGAAGATCACCACCGGCCGCCGGCCCGAACGGTCCGACCAGGGGCCGTAGGCCAGTTCGGAAAAGGCGAGGGCGAAGAAGGCGCCGGACAACGCGATCTGAACCGTCGCCGTGGTCGTGCCGAAATCCGCCTGAATCGCGGGCATGGCGGGCAGCAGAAACTGCGTCGAGGCCGGGCCGATGGCCGTGATCGCGATGAGGATGGCGAGCAGCAGCTTCGAGCCCGCCGTCCCCGCGTCGTTCTTGTTTTCCATTTCCCCTCCTAATTCCGTCGCCGCCGTAGACCGGCGGTCGCCGCGCGGAATGCCCCCACGGCGAGGTTCTTCCAGGTCAGCGGCACCAGGGTCACCAAGCCGTAGCCTTCACTGTAACGGGGGTTCAATTTCAGGAATAGCTGAACCTCGGGCCGCGGGTGATCGCGCCAGAAGGCGGCCTCGCCTGCGTCCTGACGGGTCGGCACGCCGTCGAAGGTGACGAAGGGTTGGGTTGGGCCAGTGATCTCGATGCCGGTGGTCTCGGCCAGCTTGGCGATCAGGGCACGGATGTCCGGCGGCGCGTCGCGGTCGTGGCGGGGCCAGATTTCGACCGCGTTCTTGGCGAACAGGTAATAGGACGACGGATGGACCAGGGCGCCGATGTAATAGCAGGGGCGCAAGGGATGCCGGAGCTTGCGCTTCACCGCAAGCAATATGCCGAACCCAAGGGTCGAGCCGCCGCCCCGATATTCCAGCGCCATGGCGGCGACGGCGCGGAACAGATCGACGGGACGGCCGTCGATAATGGGTGCGAACCGGCGGACCATGTTGTAGCCCCGAACTTGGCCGTCGCCGTCACGGAAAAACAGAATGCGCGCCTCCCGCAGGCCCTCCGCCGTCAGCATTCTCTCGAACCCTTCGCGGGTTTCGTTCTCGAAAATGCCGCTGCTGAAGGTAAAGAGCTCGTCCAGGCAGGCCGCGCGGACCGGCGGCGCGGCGCGGGTAAAATCGACCACCTGTTTGGTCAGCTTGGGATGCAAAGGATGGCTCCCGCCGAGAGGGCGATCAAGATGCTGCCGGTTTCAGGTCCTTGCGGAGGATCTTGCCGACCGGGCTTTTCGGCAGGTCGTCGCGGAATTCCACGGTCTTGGGAACCTTGTAGGCGGTCAGCAATTCCCGGCAATGGGCGCGGACGGCGTCTTGGTCGATGGCGGGGTCCGTCTTGACCACGAATGCCTTCACCGCCTCGCCGGTGGCTTCGTCGGCAACGCCGATAACCGCGGCCTCGGTGACGCCCGGCATCTTGGCGATACATTCTTCGACCTCGTTCGGATAGACGTTGAAGCCGGAGACGATGACCACGTCCTTCTTGCGGTCGACGATACGGAAGAATCCGGTTTCGTCCATTACCGCCACGTCGCCGGTCGCGAGCCAGCCGTCGCGGAAGGTCGCCGCCGTATCCTCGGGCCGGTTCCAATAGCCCTGCATGACCTGCGGGCCCTTGGCGCAAAGCTCGCCGGGCTGGCCCTGGGGGGCCGGATTGCCGTCGTCGTCCAACAGCGCCACGACGGTGCCCGGCAGGGGGATGCCGATGGTGTTGCGCCGCCCGCTGGCGCTGAACGGGGTGACGGTCAGGGTCGGCGAGGCTTCGGTCAGGCCATAGCCCTCGACGACCGGGCTTTGGGTGATCTCTTCCCACCGCTTGGCGACGTCCTCGTGCAGGGCCATGCCCGCCGAGACGGAGGCTTTCAGGTGCTTCGGCGGCTGTTGGGCGAACCAGTCCTCGTTGCAGAGCGCGTTGAACAGGGTATTGACCCCGGACGTCCAGGTGACGGGGAAAGTCTCCAGGGCCGGTTTCAGGTTCGAAAGAGGGCGCGGCGAGGGGATCAGCACGTTATGCCCGCCGACCTGGAACATGCCCAGAAGGTTAATGGTGAAGGCAAAGATGTGATAGAGCGGCAGTACCGTCAGGCAGACCTCACGGCCCGGAATGACCCGGTCGCCCAGCATGCCGTAGCTTTGTTCCACATTGGCCATCAGGTTGCCGTGGCTCAGCATCGCGCCCTTGGCGACGCCGGTCGTGCCGCCCGTGTATTGCAGGGCGGCGGTGGTGTCGTGGCCGAGCCCGTCGGTATAGGCCAGGACGGCGTCCGGCCCGGCGGCGAGGTGCCGCGCCCCGGCGGCGACGGCGTCCATCAGGCGGGCATGGGGGAACGTCGGCGTCGGCACTTGTTTCTTGACGCGCTTCAGGACGAACTGCACCAGCTTGCGTTTCACCGACGGAAAGAAATCGACGACGCTGGCCAGGATCACATTATCCAGATGGCCGAGGATCTCCAGCGTCATGCGGCCCGCGAACATGTCGATCAGGACCAGCGTTCTGGCGCCGGAATCGTGGACCTGATGCAGGGTTTCCTCCGCCGTGTAGAGCGGATTGACGTTGGCCACGGTGCACCCGGCCTTGAGCACGCCGAAGGCGGCGACGGCGTAGCCGAAGCTGTTGGGCATTTGGATCGCGACGCGGTCGCCCGGCTGCAATCCCAGGTCCTCGCGCAGGTAGGCGGCAAAGGCGTCGGACAGGCGGTCGACCTCTGCAAAGCTCATGGCCGCATGGGCGCCGTTGGGCAGGCAGACGCTGAACGCGGTCTGGTTGTGGTAAGCCGCCGCCGCGGCCCGCAGCATGGCGGGGATATGGGGATGGGGCAGCGGCGGCAAGGTCGCCGAAACCCCCGGCGGATAGGCGCCGATCCAGGCCGGTTGGTCCGTCATGTCGTCATCCCCTTGGTGTTGCCCCTGAAACCGGCACCCTTTCCGGCGCCGTCAGCCGATGATGAAATCGAACCCGACGATGAAGAAGGCGTAGATGCCGATCATCGCATGGGAAATGCTGGTGCCCAGGATCGAGCCCTGACGCGAGAACAGCCAGCCCCAGAAGAACCCGGCCGGCAGCACGAACAGCGCCATGCTGAGCCCGACATGCAGATGCGTCGCGGAGAACAGCAGGTTGGACAGGACGATGGACTGAAAAATCCGGTACTTGCCCGTCAGGAACATCTGACAGGAACATTGGATGCCGCTGCGCGCGATCATTTCCTGCACCGGGCAGAACGCCGCATAGGCGCCGGACAGGATCAGGATATCGGTCAGGCTCAGCCCCGTGTTGCGGGACAGCTCGAACACCGTCGTCCCGGCGAGATCGGGAAGGAAGGTGACGGCGAGGAACTTGAGCAGCGCGATCGCGCCTAGCATCGGCAACGTCCACAGCACGGAATCGACGATGTTGTGCCGCCAGTTGGCCAGGGTGAAGCCGTAGTTGGCTTTCGGATAGGGGCTGGTCACCACCGTGCGGTAGACGCCGAAGGCGAAGCCCGCGAGGATCGGAATGGTCACCCAGGTCGTGTCGATGACCTTGGCCAGGGCCGCGGTGAAGCCCATGGTGAACATATAAAGCGCCAGGCCGATCAACACCCGGGTCAGAAACTTGCCCATCTCGACCCGTTTTTCCGCCTCGGACAGGCGTTCCTGCAGGTAGCGGACGGAAGATTCGTTGGTATCGCGCAGGCGCCGGCCCATTTCGTAGGCCAGGTTCATCTTCATGCGGATATCGACCGATTCCTCGGCCTGCGACAGGGCGTTCAG
This sequence comes from uncultured Rhodospirillaceae bacterium, assembly GCA_913030825.1. GTDB lineage: Bacteria > Pseudomonadota > Alphaproteobacteria > Rhodospirillales > Casp-alpha2 > UBA1479. The sequence continues at coordinate 172,747 of CAJWCU010000002.1, forward strand.
TTTCGCGATGGGGATGACCAGCAATGTGCCGGGCTCCAACGCCCGTACGGAGGCCGACCGTGTGCCGGAATCCAGCAACGCGACCTCGCCGATGCTCATCCCCGGGCCCAGTTTGGCGATGGGATAGACCGTATCGGAATCGAATTCCTTTTTCAGGACTTCGTAGGCGCCGGAACGGATGATGTAGATGTTGTCGGCTTCGTCCCCTTCGTGGACGACGTAGTCGCCTGTGTCCAGATGCCACATGCCGGTGATGATCTCCATCAGGTGATGGAGCTGTTCGTCCGACATCAGGCTGAACAGGGTGTTCTGTTTGACCAGTTCCCGCAGCTCGGCGATATCGACCTGATTCTCGTCGTATTCGATTTTTTCGGGCTGGGTCACGCGGCGGTTGCCTTTTCTTTTCCTAATACAATGTTTTGCAATCGTTTTTTGTCGTTCCGCCGCTTGTCCCGACGAACGAATATGGTAAAGACCGGCGGCACGAAGAACAATGCCAACAAGGTCGCACCGATCATTCCGCCGGCCACGGCGATGGCCAGCGGCGGCCAGAAGATACCGCCCCAGATGATCAGCGGCAGGAACCCGCCGATCGTCGTCAGCGTCGTCGAAATGATATGCCGGCTGCCGACCACGACGACCTCGCGGATCGCGTCCTGATCGGCGGCGCGGGCCTTCTCATTGGCGATCAACGCCGACAGGACGACGATGCTGTCGTTGATCGCCAGGCCGATCAGCCCCATCGTGCCGATCACGGCCATGAAGCCCATGGGGAAGCCGAACAGCCAGAGCGTGAATAGCGCCCCGCCGATGCTGAACACGGCGACCATACCGATCAGCCCGGCGTAGCGGAACGAATTGAAGGCCAGCACGACCGTCGAGATCATCAGCACGATCAACGGCGCGAAGACGCCCATGAGGTTGGCCCGGGCCTCGCCGCTGCCCTCCTTTTCACCGCCCAGCTGCAAACGGTACCCCGCGGGCATCCGCAAATTTCGTTCGGCCATGCGTTTTTCGAAATCGATCAGCGCCTTGCCCGGCAGGGTGAAGGGATCCACATAGGCCTGGATCTTGTTGTAGCGTTCGCCGTCGCGCCGGGTGATCAGGTTGATCTGCGGCGCCAGGGCGATCCGCCCGAGCGCGTTCAAGGGCACGCCCGAGACCGCCTCGCGCGCTGTATCGGCGTCGCGCACGGGCGGGCGCACGGTATTGGCGACGATGCGTTCCAGATCGGCGCGGTCGGCCTGGCCGACGCGGACCCGCACGGGCAATTCCTCGGTGCCTTCCAGGACGCTGCCGCCGACCACGCCGTCGAGCGAGGCATTCAACTCGCGCGCCAGGTCTACCAGGTTGAAACCGGCCAGGCTGGCCTGGTCCTCGTCGGCGATCAGGTCCAGTTTCGGCCGCCCGCCGGTGATCGTCGCCCGCGTATAGGTGACGTTCAGGGTCTGCGACAGGATCAGCCGGACTTCCTCGCCCAGGCGCTGCAATTCGTGAATGTCCGGGCCGTAGATGCGGACCTCCAGCGGCGCCTCGATGGGCGGGCCCTGTTCGTAGGGCAGGGCCAGCAGGGAGGCTTCGGGGAACGCCTGCATCAATTCCTTCTGCAACACCGGGACCAGGGCATGGGTGCCTTCGGACGACCGGGTATTCACGAAGCCGCCGGCGAAGCTCGGGTTGGCGTCCTCCAGGATCGTCACGTTGTAGAACACGCGGGGCGGCGTTTCGCCAATGAACCAGACGCTGTTTTCGACCTCGGGATGGCGCAGCATGATGTCGCGCGCGCGGTGGACCTGGCGTTCGGTCTCGGTAATCGCGGTCTGATCCGGCAGCTTCAATTGCACCTGAAATTGATTGCGGTCGACGGGCGGGAAGAACTGTTCGATCAATTGCGACGCCAGGACGAAGCCGGAGACCGGGATGACCAGCGAGATCGCGATGCCGATCCAGGGCCGGGCCAGGGTCTTGTCCAGCGTCCAGCGGTAGCCCTTGAGCAGGGTCTCGCTGCTGATTCCCCGGGCCATGAAGCCCTGCCCCGGCAGGATGCGGTCGCGCCGGTCGGTGAACGCGGCCAAGGCCGGGATCAGGGTCAGCGAGATCACCAGGGAATAGACGATGGACAGGATCACCGCCGTGCCGAGCGCACTGACGAATTCACCGGCGTTGCCCGGCATGATGACCAGCGGCATGAAGGTCAGCGCCGTCGTCACGGTCGAAGCCGCCAGCGGCACCAGCAGATGACGCACGGTGACGGTGATCGCCTCCGCCCGGTCGTGGCCGGCGAGCCGCGCCTTGACGTAATCGTCATAGGCGACGATGGCGTTGTCGATCAGCAGGCCCAGCGCGATGATCAGGCCGGTCAGGGAAATCTGATGCAGCGGCACGTCCAGCGCATTGAGGCTGGGCAGGATCAGCAGGACCGTCAGCGGCAGGGCCGAGGCGACGATGATCGCGGCGCGCAGCCCCATCATGAAGAACAGGACGACGACGACGATGGCCGCCCCGATCAACAGATTGTCGACCAGACCGCCCAGACGTTCGTCCGTATGGATGCTCTGATCGAAAATGATCTCCGCCTTGACGCCCGGCGGCAGCAGCCGCGTGAAATCGTCGACGATGGTCCGCGCCGACGCCGCCCAGCGGTCGACCCGGCGGTTGGTCTCCATCTTGGCGGCGATGACGATGCCCCGGTGGCCGTGGATAATGGCCATGGTCTCGGGCGGGTCGCGGGGCGTCTTGCTGACCTGGGCGATGTCGCCGACGCGGATCATCTGGCCGGTATCGTCTTTTAGGATCGGCACGCTGCGTACCCGGTCGACGGAATCCAACTCACCCGCGACCTCGATGATCAAATCGTTGCGGTCGCTTTGCAGGCGCCCGGCGGGGATCTTGGCATCGGCCTGGGAAATCCGCTGGGCGATTTCGGTCGCGGTCAGGTTGCGGGACGCCAGGGTCGCGGAATCCAGCGTGACCAGAACCTCTTCTTCCGGCTCGCCGTAAAGTTCGACCTCCTTGGTGTACTGCAAGGCGACCAATTCCTGGCGCAGATCCTTGGCCAGGCGGTGCAGCAAGTCGATCTGAAGCGTGTCGTCCTGTACCCAGGTGAGCCCGACCAACAAGGTAAAGGCCGCCGTGGTGTTGCGTTTGACCTCCAGCACTCGGGCGTCGGCCGGGAAGATCGCTTCGGCATCGGCCACCTTGTCGCGAATGCGCGACCATACGGGATCGACGTCGAAGACATGGTCTTCCAGTTCGATGGAAACGATGGAAAAGCCGGTCTGCGAACGGGAATTGAGGTGTTTGACCTCTTCGACCTCCTGCAGGGCGTTTTCCAGTTTCTCGGTGATCAACGCCTCGACGCGTTCGGCGCTGGCCCCCGGCAGGGTCACGGTGACGGAGCCGTAGCGTTCGGTCAGCGCCGGGTCTTCCTGGCGCGGCAGGCTGTTCAGCGCGGTCAGCCCGGCGACCAGGATCAGGCCCAGGACGAGAACGGTCAGACGTGGCTTGCGGAAACACAGGTCGTAGACCATGACGCCCGGTCTCCCTATTCCGCAGGGGCGGTCGGTTTGACCAACTGGCCGGGGACGAGCCGGTGCAGGCCGCCGGAGACGACCCGTTCGCCGTCTTTCAGGGTGCCGCGCACATAGGCGCGGGTGGAATCGCTGTACAGCATCTGCAGTTCACGGCGGGTCGCCTTGGCCAGGCCGGGAACCTCGCTGTCGGTCAGGGCATAGGCGTTCCACAGGCCCCGCCGCCCGCCGACGATGGCCGTCATCGGCAGCCAGAAGCCGTCGGCCTTGATGCGGTAGGCGACCTTCAGTTCCGCCAGTTCGCCGGACCGCAGGCGGCGTTCCGCATCCTCGACCTCGAGTATCGCGGGCAGGGTCCGGGTCTGCGGGTTCAGCGACGTCAGCAGCGCCTTGAGCCGGGCCGGATGGGCCTGGCCGTCGACCTCGATCTCATAGGTCTTGCCGGGGGTCAGGTGGCGGGCGACCTGAACCGGCAGGCCGACGCGGACCTCTTTGATGGCGTCCTCGCTGAGTTGCAGGACGACCGTGCCGCCCGGCACGGCGGCCCCTTCGTCGACCGTGCGGTCGATGATCGTGCCGTCGAAGGGTGCCTGGATCGCCGATTTTTCGATATCGACCTCAAGCGAATTCAACAAAGCTTCGGCGCGGGCGATCTCGGCCGCGTTGGCCGCCAGGGCCGAGCGCAGGCCGACGACCTCGAACTTGGCCTCGTCATAGGCCTGCTGCGAGACGTTGTTGCGCTTCAGAAGTTCGCCGCGCCGTTTCATGGTCGCCCGTGCCAGGTCGAGGCGCGATTGGGTTTCCGCCCGGCTAGCCTTGCTGACGGCCAGGTCGGCCTGCAGTTCCGTGCGGCGGGCTTCCAGGATGCGGGTGTCGAGGCGGGCGAGAACCTGCCCTTCGGTGACCTTGTCGCCTTCGTCGGCGGTCATCTCGACGACCGTGCCCGTGCGCTCGAACCCCAGGCCCGTCTCGCGGCGGCTGACGATGCGCCCGGCATAGCGGTTGCTGACGTCGTATCCATCCGAATGGCGGGCAACGACGACCCCGACCGGCAGGATGTTGGCGCCGTCGTGTTTTTCGACCTGGGGGCCCTCGACGGTCGCCGTCACGGGTACGTCGGACCGTTCGGGCGCGCTGCCCCCGGTCATATAGGACCAAGCGCCGCCGATAACGGCGAGAACCGCCGCCGCGGCAGCGATCCGGCGCCGGACCGAGCGGCGGGCGCCGTCCTTGGCCGCGTCGGCCTTTGCCGCTTTTTTCGGATCGGGCCCGGGGATCGGTGGCAGGTCCGGCAGGCGGTCGATCTGGGCATAGCGCGCGATGCGCGGGTCCAGATCGCCCTTCAGCGCGGTGACGGCATCGCGGTAACCGATCTCGGCGATTTCCTCCAGGGCATCGAATTCCAACACCCGGAAATGGCTGACCGGCGGAGTCAGCAGAAAATCGGTCCGCCCGTGCGTTCGCTTGGCCAGACGGTCGCTCGACAGCGTCGCCGTGCGGTAGAGGATTTCGAAGATGCCCGGCACCTTCAACGGGTTCGCGAAGGGATTGATCCGGTTCCACAACACACCCCAGCCGGACGGTACCTCGTCGATATCGGCGGGGACGGTCATGGACGCCATGGGATTGACGTCGACGGCGACGACGGCGCCGGTGTAGCGGTCCATCATCAGGTCGCCGGGCAGATTGTTCAGCACCCCACCGTCGACCAGGATGTGGCCGTTCAGGAACATGGGCGGCCCGGCACCGGGGATCGAGCCGCTGGCCCGGATACCTTCCCACAGGGTTCCGTGGTCGTGCATCATCAGGTCCGTCGCCGTCAAATCGCCGGACACGCAGAAAAACCGGATCGGCATGTCTTCGATCTTGCGCCCATGCAGGGTGTGCTTGACCAGATTGTGCAGGCGCCGGCCCCGGACGATGGCGATCGCCGGGAAGGTGTAGTCGGACAGCGGTTTGCCGTCGATCCAGATTTCCCGGTTGATCTCCGTGATGTCGTCGATCCCCATGCCCAATGCGTAGAGCGCCCCGACCAGGGAGCCCATGCTGGTGCCCGCGACGCGGTCGATGGGGACGCCGGCTTGCTTGAATGCCCGCAGCACGCCGATCTGCGCGAAGCCCCGCGCGCCGCCGCCACCCAGGACCAGATTGATGGCGTTGCCGGTCAGGATGCGCGCCAGGCGCGCGAAATCGCCCTCGACCCAGGCACGGACGTGGTGGAAATCGGCGGTGTTGCGCGGCGCCAGCCAGTCCGCGGTGCCGCAATCGTCCTGCCAGTCGCGGGCATGAACCAGGACCAACTCGCTGCGCGGTGCCAGGTCCGGGTCGACCCGGCCGAGCAGGCTCGCCTCGGCCTCGCTGAGGTTCGGGGCGTCCCCGACGGCGCCGACGGAAAGCACCAGGTCGGCTTGGTTCAGGCAAAGCGCCGTCCATGCCGTGGGCGTGGGGTCGGCGAGGTAGATCGTGAGGTCGTTTTCATCCTCGATCGCCGTGAACGCGCCGTGAATGTCGCGCCGGGTATCGGCGCTCATGGTGCCCTGACCACGGATTTGAGTGGCCCGCTGGGCGCCCAGGTCGTCGACGGTGACGGCCCGTGTGGCGGCGAAGGCGGAAAGCTGGACCCGCAGCATTTCGACGAAGGTCGCGATATCCGCGTGATCGCCGATAGGTAGGATGGCGATGGCGCCATAGAGCAATTTGCCGCCGCCGCCGCCCAGGCCCGAGCGCAGGCGCTTGATCACCGTCCGGGTGACCTGCAGGGCCGCCTCGGGCGAGGTTTCCATAAGCTGTTTGTAGGACTCGCGGGAAAACCGGATCAGGTCGCAATCGTGCATGGCGCGCACGGTGGCCGAGGTCGTTTCGTCGGTCAGCAGCGCCATTTCACCGACGCCCTCGCCGGGCAGAACCTCGCCGACCCGTTTCGCCGTGCCGTCGGGGTTCGTGACGAACACCCGCAGGCGCCCGTGGACCAGAAGATAGAAGGCTTCGCCCCGCTGTCCCTGTTCGATCAGGGTCTCACCCGCCTTGACGCTCAGCCATTTCGGCGCCGGGTCGAGGCCGCGCAGGCGGTCTTCCGGCACGCCGGCCAAAAGGTCAGTTTTCGCCAGTAGTTCGACCGCGTCCTGTGGCATCAATTCCCCGTCGTGTGTGCCCGGCGTTCGGATTTACTCCGTGTTCGCCGGGAGACCTCGCCCCTGGGCGCCCACCATAAGGTATTGATTGGAAGAAATTAAATGCTTTGTCGGGGCGCGGCAGACGTCATGCGAGGGCCAGCGTCGGCCAACGGTCGTGCCAGGGTTTCGCCGCTTCGAATTCCAGCGCCAAGGCCAGCAAATCCTCGTCATGCCCGAACCGCCCGACCAATTGCACCCCGATGGGCAGGGCCGTCGGCGAAGGGTCGCCCGGGATGCTGATCGCCGGATGGCCGACCGCATTGACGAAGGTGGCGAAGGCCGCCGCCGCGCGAGGGCCGGCCGGCGCCCCGTCGACGGTTTCGGGGAACCGGCGTTCGATCGGCCAGGGCAGGGTGGCGGAGGCCGGGGTCAGCATGGCGTCGACCCCGGTCATCCAGCGGGCGAAATCGGCCCGCAATTCCTGAATGCGGTCCAGGGTCCGAAGGTAGTCCCCGGCGGAGACCTCGCTCGCCCGTTCGATCACGCCCCGGATGCCGTCATCGACCTTGGTTTCCCAATCTTCGACATCTTGGACGACGCGGCCCATGCCGACGCCGATCATCAAGGCCCAGATGCGGTCGATTTCCTCGGGATCGTAAGGGGCGTCGGCCTCGGCTACGTCATGACCCAGATCGGCGAAGGTATCGGCGGCGCGGCGCATGCTGTCGCCGACGGCGGCCTCGACCGGGCCCGAACCGGCGCGCGGGACGAAACGGATAACGGCCTTGCCGTTTGGCCCTGAAAAGGCTGCCCGGTTCATGTCGAACGGTGGAAAGGCGAGGGACAGGCGGTCCGACGCCGACGGCCGCGCGATACAGGATAGGGCCAGGATCAGGTCGCCGACACTGCGGGCCATGGGGCCGATGGCCTGAAAATCCTGGGCGATGGCGGGAAAGCCCAGATCGCGGGCGACGCGCCCCGTGGTCGGGCGGATGCCCGCCACCCCGGCGTAGCTGGCGGGCCGGCGGATCGATCCGCCGGCGTCCGTGCCGATGGCGAGCGGCGTCAACCCGGCGGCGACCGAGGCCACCGCGCCGCCGCTGGATCCGCCCGGCGTCAGCGACAGATCCCAGGGGTTGCGGGTGACGCCGAACAGCTTGTTTTCCGTGACCGGCAGCATGGCGAATTCGGGGGTGTTGGTCTTGCCGACGATCACCGCCCCGGCGGCCCGCAGGCGGGCGACCGGCAGATCGTCGCCCGGCGGGGTGAAATCGCCGTACAGGGCGCTGCCCCAGGTCGCGGGCAGGCCGCCGACGTAGATGTTGTCCTTGATCGTCAGCGGCAGACCGTCGAGCGGGCCCAGCGCCGCGCCCGCCCGGCGGCGGGCGTCCGATGCCTCGGCGGCTCTCCGCGCACCCGTTTCGTCAATCAGGACGATCGCATTGATGTCGGGGTTGAGACGGTTGATCCGGTCGAGGACGCCGTCGAGAAGTGCTGCCGCCGTGGTTTCTCCGGCGGCAAGGGCCGTGGAAAGCTCGCCCGCCGATTGCCGCCACCAGGTGCCGTCGCCGGTCACGCCCGGTTATCCCGCGAACAGGGGTTCGGGGATGCCCTGCGCGCCCAGGCCGGTAATCGCGAAGAGCGATCCGGCCAGCGGCTGGCGGGTTTCGTCGCCGGGCTGCATAAAGCGGGTCGCCGAGACGACGTACAGCACGTCCAGGTCGTCGCCGCCGAAGGAACACATGGTCGGCTGGATCACCGGCACATCGACTTCCAGAACGCATTTGCCGTTGGGATCGTATTTCAGGATTTTAGATCCGTGGATATGGGCGAACCAGTAGTTGCCTTCCGTATCGACGGTGGCGCCGTCGGCCCGGCCCGGCATGCCTTCGGTCGAAATGAAGACGCGTTTGTTGGCGATGGTCCCGGTCTCGATGTCGTAGTCGTAGGCATAGACGCTTTCGGCCCGGGTATCGGCGAAATACATAACGCGGTCATCGGGGCTCCAGGCGATGCCGTTGGAACAGATGATGTCCGTATCCATCTTGTGGCAACTCAGGTCCCCCGGCTCCAGTTTGTAGAGCGAGGCCAGCGGGTCCTTCAATTCGGCGTCCATGGAGCCGCACCAGAACCGGCCCCGGCGGTCGCACTTGCCGTCGTTCATGCGGGTCCGGGGGCTGTTGGGTTCCGGGTCGACGATATAATCGATGGAAAGATTGTCGAGGTCGTCGATGAAGGCATAGCCCGATTTCATGGCGGCGCAGATGCCGCCCTTTTCCCGGAAGACGAAGCTGCCGACTTCTTCGGGCATCGGCCAGACACGGTGTTCGCCGGTCGCCGGGGTATATCGTTGGATATTGGATTTCAGATTGTCGCACCAGTAAAGCGCGCGATCCGACGGGTTCCAAATGGCGCCTTCGCCCAGAATATCCCCGGCCTCGACCAGGCATTCGACCTTCACCATTCGAACCTTCCCGCGTTACGGCGGCGCGCCCGGTATCGGCGCGCCGCCCAGCCGGGTTATGTTCCGGCCTTGGGTTGTCGTTTCATGAACTTCAGGAACCCCGTCGTCCGGTTCAGGACGATGACCACGGACAGCACGGTCAGAGCCCAGAAGAACCAGCAGATCGGCCCTCGTACGAAAATACCGTAGTCGCCCTGTGATATCAGCAAGGCTTGGCGGAAATTGTCTTCCAGCAAGGGGCCGAGGACGAAGGCGATCAGGAACGGCGCCGTGGGGAACCCGAATTTGAGCATGCCGAAGCCGAGCACGCCGACCGCCATCATCACCAGGATGTCGAAGATCGTGTTGTTGATGGCATAGGCACCGAACACGCAGAGGATCAGCACTGCCGGATAGAGGATGCTGTTGGGGATTTCGGCGATGCGGCTGAACATCCGGATCGACGATTTGCCGATGATGAACAGGAACACGGAACTCATCATAATGCCCATGAACAGCGCGTAGATGATGTCCAGATTCTGTTGGAACAGGATCGGGCCGGGCCGCAGACCATGGACCATGAAGGCCCCCAGAATGACCGCCGTGATCACATCGCCCGGTACGCCGAGTGCCAGCAGCGGAATCATGGTCGCCCCGGCGACACCATTGTTGCCGGATTCCGCCGCGGCGACGCCTTCGACTTCGCCTTTGCCGAAATTCTTGCCGTTGGGCGAGGTGCGTTTGGCTTCGCTGTAGGACAGGAAGGCGGCCGGCGCGCCCCCGATGCCCGGAATCGCACCCAACACGACGCCGATGAGGCTGCCGCGCAGGATCGACTTGAGCGAACCTTTCAATTCGGCGAGGGACAGGCGGGCGCTGCCGATCTTGTTGATGTCGCCGATGCCCCGGTCTTTGTGGGTGTAGTGGTTGATGATTTCGGGCAGGGCGAACAGGCCGATAAGGACGGGAATGAAGCTCAGCCCGCCCATCAATTCGTAGACGCCGAACACGAACCGGTCGGTGCCGTAGACCAGGTCCAGGCCGACGGTCGCGCCGATCAGACCGAGCATGGCACTGGCCAGCCCCTTAATCAGGTCGTCGCCGGAGACACCGGCGATGATGGTCAGCGAGAACACGATCAGCGTGAAGAATTCGGGCGCGCCGAACTTCAGCGCCAGGCTGGCCAGGAATCCGGCGAAGAAGATCAACGCCAGATTCGAGATGAAGTCGGCAATGCACGACGCGTAAAGCGCCATTTCCAGCGCTTTGCGGGCTTCGCCCTTCTGGGCCATGGGGAACCCGTCGAGGACGGTGCAGGAGGCCGCCGGCGTGCCGGGCGCGCGGATCACAATGGCCGTGATGGAGCCCCCGTAAATCCCGCCTTTGTAGACGCCCAGCAGCAACAAAATCCCGGTTACCGGATCGAGCGTGAAAGTGAAGGGCAGGGTCAGCGCCACGCCCATGCTGACGGTCATCCCGGGGATGGCGCCGATGATTGTGCCGATGGCGACGCCGCAGAACAGGGCAAGGATGGTCTGCCAGGTGGCGACGTGCAGGAAGGCTTCTTGGATGATGTCCATGACAGAAAGCGGGCTCCGTCTAAAATTCTATGAATTCGAAGAAGCCAAGCGGAATTGGAATCGCGGCGATCTTCGTAAAGAAGTAGTAGAGAACGATTGGCAGCAGGACGGCGACGGGCACGAAAAAGCGATAGCGTCGCTCCCCGGCCAGGAAGGTGAACGCAAGGCCCGCGATGATCGACGCCAAAACCATGCCGATCGGCTCGATGGCGGCTTGATAAATGAACAGCAGCACAACGGCGATGGCTGTGCGCGTCACCCGCGCGTTCATGGTGCTGTCGGTGTCTTTGTCGGCCGGGGCCTCGGCGTCGCTCGGCGCGTCGCCGGCCGAATCGGCCCGACTCATTCCGTATATTCCCTTGAGGACGATCAGCGCGGCGAACCCGAGCATCATCCATAGAATGATGCTTGGCCAGAACGGCGGCGCCAGCGGCGCCACAGACACGTTGGGCGGCGATTTCACGCCGATCGGCACCAGATAGGCCAATCCCAGGATGGAGAAGGCCGCAACGACACCGCCGGCGGCGATGTCACCATATTTTTCGAATTTCATTGTTCCCACCCAATTTGGGACGGGAGCCGAAGCTCCCGTCCCGATCGGTCGTTAGTCTGCTGTGCTTACTTGATCTTCATGCCGAGCTTTTCGACCAGGGCATTCATCTTGGAGTAGGAGTGTTCGATGAATTTCCGGGTCTCTTCCGGCGACATGATGGTCGGGATGGAGCCCAGCTTCTGGGTCATCCGGTTCCAGCTCTTGTCTTCCTTCAGCTTGGCCAGGACGTCGACCCACTTCTTGGTGGCTTCTTCGTCCATTTTGGGCGGGCCCACCAGGGCGCTCCAGCCGACCGCGACTTCAAGGCCAGGGTAGCCCAGTTCACGGGCCGTCGGCACATCGGGGATCGACGCTACACGTTCCGGCATTGTCGTCATCAGGGCGCGCAGCTTGCCGGCCTGGATGTGACCGATCAAGGCCGACAGGTTGGTGCAGACGAAATCGACTTCGCCTTTCAGCGCGGCCAAAGCGGCCGGGCCGCCGCCCTTATACGGGACGTGGGTGGCCGCTTTGTTGGCGTTCGGGATACCCGCTTCGTCGATCAGCATGACCCCCGCGACCTGCAGCAGCGTGCCGACGCCGGCCGAGGAATAGGTGACCTTGCCGGGATTGGCCTTGATCGCGTCAAGCAGGTCCTTGAGCGACTTGTAAGGCTTTTCCATCGACGTGGCGCAAACGAAGGGGTTCTTTTCCAACAGGCCGAGGATTGTGAATTCCATCGGCTTGTAGGGCAGGTTCTTCATCGCCGGCGAGACCGCGTGCGTGGCGACGCGCGCCAGCAGCAGGGTGTAGCCGTCTGGGCGAGTCTTGTAGACAAAGGTCGAGCCGACCGTGCCGCCGGCACCGGCCTTGTTGATGGACAGGACGCCCTGCTGCAGGTAGTTCGGGGCCGAGGCCGCAAGCGTACGCGTCGCCATGTCGGACGCACCGCCCGGGCCATAGGGGGCAACAATCGTCACCGGCTTTTTCGGATAGCCGTCGGCGACGGCCGCCGTCGACGAAACTGCGAAAGCCGCCGTCAGGGCGAGTGCCCATCCCGTTGCCTTCAGTGTAATACCTCTCATCGTATTTCCTCCTTGTCGCTGAGTGGTTTTAGGTCTGTTTGTGTTTGTTGGTCCCGATTTGGTTCCGGGGGCAAATCAATGTCAAGACGTACGACGTCTCCCCGGTAAACGAAATCGGCGACATAGATCGCCGTGCCCGCGCCGTCCTGGATGGCGCGATGGAGCAACGCCACCGGTGCGCCGAAGCCGATCTGCAGGTTTTCGGCCTGTTCGCGGTCGGCGCCGTCGACCAGCAAGGTCTGGCGCACGCCGGCCATTTCGACGTCGGGCATATCCTTCAACACCTGCATCACCAACTCCTCGCGAAACCGATGGGGGGCGCGTCGAAACAGGCGGCTGTCGAGATACAGGCGGACGACCGAGAACGGGTTTCCGTTCCGCTCGTGGACGCGGCGGATATAGTGATAGCAAGGGGCCGGATCGCCGTCGCCGGCGTTCAGCCGGGGTTGTTCGCCGGACGATTCTTCCAGCACTTGGCGCGGCGTCAGTTCCTCGATATTGCGAGCCAGGGAATCCCAATCGGCGCCCAATGGCAGCCAGCGCATGTCCCGGGGGACCGCGCGCACGAATGTCCCGCGCCCGTGGACGCGTTCCAATAGCCCCTGTTCTTCAAGAGTGCCGATGGCTTGGCGGACCGTCGAAATGCCGACGCCGTATTCGCGCGACAACTGTTCGATGGAGGCCAATTGGTCGCCGACTTCCCACTGACCGGAATCGACCTTGGCACGCAACGTACTTGCGATCTGGGTGTACAGAGGCACCCCGGCCTGACGATTCCTAGTTTGCACGGTAAATCGCCCCTCCCAGTGCCGATCCGTATAGTCATCGTCTCATTCGTATTTACGCATGTCAACATGCCGACGTGTGCATGGACCGGGGGTCGGCTGCGCACCTGCGATGACCGGGGCGGCAAACGTGACGGCCCCGATCGCGGAAAACACCTGACATTATCGGCGTTGGGCTTTATCCCGGAACCATGGGCCGGGCACCATGCTGCCGGGCCGGATTGATCGATTTTGACGGAATGCGCCGAGGCAGATGGACACCGAGATTAACCAGAGACGGGCCGAAGACCTGCTGCATTCCGTATTCGGGCTGCAGGCGTTTCGCCCGGGGCAGACCGAGATCGTCGGCCGTTTGTTGGATCGCGGCAACACCCTGGTGGTCATGCCGACGGGGGCGGGCAAGTCGCTTTGTTATCAGATTCCGGCGCTGGTCTTCGACGGTCTGACGATTGTCATCTCGCCCCTGGTTGCCTTGATGGACGATCAGGTCGCGGCGCTTCGCGCACTCGGCGTCGATGCCGCCTGTATCCATTCCGGGCGCGGCCGCGATGCCAATGTGGCCGATTGGAAACGGGTGCAGAGCGGCGCCTGCAAGATACTTTATATGTCACCGGAACGCCTGATGACGGATCGCATGCTGGCCGCCCTGCGCAAGATCGGGCCGGAGATGTTCGTCGTCGACGAGGCCCATTGCATTTCCAAATGGGGCGTCAACTTTCGCCCGGAATATGAAGAACTGACGGCGCTGAAGGAAACCTTTCCCGATGCCGTCTTCTCGGCCTTTACCGCGACGGCCGACGCGGCGACCCGCGAAGACATCGCGGGAAAATTATTCGACGGGCGAGGTGAGATCGTCGTCCACGGCTTCGATCGTCCGAACCTGCATCTCGCGGTCGAACCGAAAACGGACTGGCGGCGGCAATTGTCGGATTTCGTCGGCGAACGGAAGGGCCAGTCGGGCATCGTCTATTGTTTGTCCCGCCGCCTGACGGAAGAGGTCAGCGAGTTTCTGTCCGGCAAGGGGTGTCGCGCGCTGCCCTATCACGCCGGACTGGCGCCGGAGATCCGCCGCGACAACCAGGAAATCTTCATGGCCGAGGACGGCGTCATCATGGTCGCGACCATTGCCTTCGGCATGGGCATCGACAAACCGGACATCCGCTACGTCTTTCACCTGAACCTGCCGGGCAGTATGGAAGCCTATTACCAGGAGATCGGCCGCGCCGGGCGCGACGGCGGGCCGTCGGATGTGAAATTGATCTACGGCCTGGACGATATCCGCCTGCGCCGCCAGTTCATCGACCAGGACGGCGAGAACGCCGACCATCAACGCCGCGAACACAAACGCCTGGATGCCTTGCTCGCCTATTGCGAGGCGACGGCCTGCCGCCGGGTGACGTTGCTGTCCTATTTCGACGAGGCGACGGAACCCTGCGGAAACTGCGACGTCTGCCTGGACCCGCCGAAACTGATCGATGCGACGGTCGAAGCGCAGATGTTGTTTTCCGCGGCACTGCGTACCGGCCAGTTTTTCGGTGGCGCGCATCTGATCGACGTTCTGCGCGGTGCCGACACCCAGAAGATCAGGGAACGCGGACACGACCAATTGCCGACCTTCGGCGTCGGCGCGGACCATCCCAAAACCTATTGGCAGAGCATGATCCGCCAGGCCGTCGCCGGCGGATACCTGTCGGTCGATATCGCCGGGTACGGAAGTTTGAAGCTGACCGAAAAAGCCGAGGCCGTGGTCAAGGGACAGGCCGAGTTCATGATCCGCGAGCCGGCGGCGGGCAAACCGGCGAAGGCGCGGTCGCGGGCCGGGCGCGAGGCCGAGGCCGCGTTCCCGTCCGAACTCGCCGACCTGCTCGGCGATCTCAAGAAACTACGCCAGGAATTGGCGAAGGATCGGGGCGTGCCCGCCTATGTGGTTTTTTCCGACGCGACCTTGCGGGAAATGTGCCTGACCCGCCCGGCGACCCTGGACCAGATGGCCCAGGTCAACGGCGTCGGCCCGAAGAAGCTGGCGGACTACGGCCCGCTGTTTCTCGACCGCCTGTCCGTCGGGCCGGGCGCAGACTAACGTTCCCAGGCGCCCTGTGAACGCCTTGTTTCCCGTCGGGTCGGCCATCGAATTCCGCGGCTAGGCCGCCGGGCTTTCATCTGCTAAGATCATCTAAAGAGAAATAATTCCATTCAATGGAATTAACGCAGGGAGCATCCGATGAACAGATCGCAAGCCGTCGCCGGACGGGTGTTGGGCATCACGCCCGACAGCCTGAGCGATGCCGATTACGAACAACTCGCGCGTTTGATTTTCGATTACGCGGGCTGCGCCTATAGCGGCACGGCCCAGCCCGCCGGGCGCGGCATGCGCGCCTGGGCCAAGACCTATGCCGGGGCCGGGCAGGCGGGTCTGCTGGCCGCCGGCGGGCGGGTGCCGCCGGCCGTCGCGGCCCTGGTCAACGGCACGGCGGGCCATTGTTATGAATTGGACGACACCCACGACGCGACGCTCAGCCATCCGGGTGCCGTGGTCATATCGGCGGCGCTTGCCGTGGCGGCCGAAACGGGCAGCAGCGGGGCCGAGACGATGGCCGCCGTCGCCGCCGGGTACGAGGCGATGACCCGCATCGGCGCCGCCGCCAATCCCCTGAACGTCATCGAATTCGGTTTTCATCCGACGGCCCTGTTCGGCTGTTTCGGCGCGGCGGCGGCGGCGGCCAAGCTGCACGGCCTCGACGAAGACAAGCTGCTTTGCGCCTGGGGCCATTGCCTGTCGCTCACCAGCGGCTCGACCCAGTTCGCCGACGAAGCCAAGGGCACGGACACCAAGCGCACCCACGCGGGTTATGCCGCCCACCAGGGCGTGCTGGCCGTCGAATTCGCGCTGAACGGGGTCGAGGCGCCGCGCCGCGCCATCGACGGCAAATACGGCTTCATCCACCTGCACGGCCGCGACGCCCGGCCCGAGGTGCTCGATCAACCGGCACCGACCCTGGCGATCCACGAGATCAGCATGAAGCCCTATGCCTGCTGCCGGCAGTTCCATTCGGCGATCGATGCGCTGCGCGAGACGACCGCCGATTTCTCCAAGGTCGCGAAGATCCAGGGCATCACCATCCGGGGGCCGCGCATCCTCAAGGATCAGCACATGCTGATGCGACCGGAATCCTCCATGGCCGCGCAATACAGCCTGCCCTACGTGGTCGGCGCGACCCTGGCCTACGGGCCGTCGCGCCACGATGCCTTCGCCGTCGAGAACCTGCAGGACCGGGCGATCCTGGACTGGGCGGACATTGTTAAGATCGAATACGACGAGGACCTGCAATCCGTCTTTCCCGAACATTTCGGCACCGAGGCCGAGGTAACTTTCGACGACGGCACCGCCGCGACCGAACGCATCCTGGACAGCCGGGGCACACCCGCCCTGCCGCTGTCCTGGGAGCAAATCGCCGAAAAGGCGTCGTCCCTGGCCGAGGCGATCCAGCCGGGCCTGGACATGGACGGTCTGCAATCGGCGGTGCGGGGCCTCCGCGCCGCACCCAATTGCAACGCCCTGGATGCCGTGCTCAGCGCCGATGGGGCGGTTGTCTCCGCCGCCGGTGCCGCCGACTGATTTCCGAACCGAGAACAGAAAGAAGAATGACCGACCAGACCAAACCCGCCGCCGGGGATCCGGCGGACCTACCGCTCGCGGGCCTGCGCATCATTGATTTCAGCCGCCTCCTGCCGGGGCCCTGGTGCACCCAGACCCTGGCCGACATGGGCGCCGACGTGATTAAGATCGAACAGCCGGATATCGGCGATTACAGCCGGTTCAACCCGCCGACGTATGAAGAGGTCGGCGCTTACTTTAACGCCGTCAACCGGAACAAGCGGTCGATCGCCTTGGACCTGACCCAGGACGACGACTATGCCCTGGCCCGCCGTCTGATCGCCGAGGCCGACGTGGTCGTCGAATCCTTTCGCGCCGGGGTGACGGAAAACCTGAAAATCGATTACGACACCGTCTCCGCCGACCATCCCTCGCTGATTTACTGTTCGGTGACGGGCCTGGGCAATCCGTCGGCCATGGGCCGGGTGCCGGGACACGACCTTTCGGTGCAGGCCGTCGCCGGGGCGCTTGGCAAGAACCTGACGGACGGCGAAGCGCCGCCCATGCCGTCGTTCCAGGCGGGTGACTTCACTGCCGCCGTCTATGCCGCCATCGGCATTCTGGGCGCGCACATCCGGCGTCAGAAGACGGGCAAGGGCTGTTACCTGGAAACGCCCATGTACGACAGCCTGATCTGCAGTTCCAACGTCGCCATGACCGGGCCGCTGGCCCGCGCCGCCGGATATCCCGGTACGCCGGAGATGGAAACCTGGGGCGCCAATCCGCGCTACAGCCTGTACATGACCAAGGACGGGAAGTCCGCCGCCGTTTGCCTGTTGGAGATGCGGGCCTGGCACAAGTTCTGTCGCCATATCGGCCGCGAAGACCTGATCTACGACGAGGATTGGGAACACCGCCACACGCCCCACGGCGACCTTGCCGACGAATTCCGCCAGGCCATCGCGGGGTTCTGTATGTCCCGCTCCCGAGACGACCTGGCCGAGGAAATGAAGGCGGCGGGCATTTCCATCACCCCCGTCTACACGCCGGACGAGGCCCTGCATTCACCTCATGCCAAGGAACGCGACATGCTTCGCATCGTCGATCATCCGACCGGCGGCAAGGTCGCCTATCTGGTCGATCCGCTGATCCGGGCGGGACTGGCCGATCCGGAACGGCGGCCGTCGCCGCGCCTGGGCGAACACGACGAAGAAATCCGCCGCGAGATTTCCGGCGGCGGCGAGGACTGAACGGCCATGACGACCCGAGCGAACGATACGGCCCTTGCGGACATTCTGGTCGTCGAGATCGGCGGCCGCGTCGGCGCCGGGGTTTGCGGCGGCATGCTGGCGCAACTGGGGGCGGAGACCGTCTTGGTCGAAATGCCGCCCGCCGGGGCTTTCGCGGGCGGCAAGGCCCGGTGGCGCGATCAATTCGCCGCCGGAAAGCTCTCGTTCCGGCCCGATGCGGACAATCCCGACGACGTCGATCTGCTGCGCCGTCTCGTCGCCGCCGCCGACGTGGTGATCCTGTCCGGCGACGTCGATCCGCCGCTTGCCGCCGAAGCGACCGAGGCCGCCGGCGACGGCGCCGTCGTCTGCGATATCACGGCATACGGCGCGGGCGCGCCGAAGGACGGCCGCAGGGGCCCGGCCTCCGACTGGCGGCTGCAGGCGGAAACCGGCGTCGCCGACACCACGGGGCGCAAGGACGGCCCGCCGGTGCCGGCGCCCCTGCCGGTGGTCGAATACATGACCGGCGTCTATGCCGCCGCCGCCGTGGTCGCGGCGCTGCGCGTCCGGCGCCTCGGCGGCGGTGGACAGTTCATCGACATGGCGCTGTACGACAGCGGCTTCGCCTCGCTCGCGACCTTTTTTCCCAAGCTGTTATTGGGCGGCAAGGACCCGGTCGAGCGGGCGGGCAACAACCACGCATTGATCTCACCCTGGAACGTCTACAAGGCCGCCGACGGTTGGATTTTGATCTGCGCCGGCAGCGACGCGCAATGGGAACGGCTCTGTACCGTCATGGGCCGAGGCGACGTGAATGATGCGGGGGACTATGCCCGTATGGCGGCGCGTATCACCTATCGGGCGGATGTCGACGCCATCATCACCGAATGGACCCAGGCGCATACCGTCGCCGAATGCGCGGAGGCATTGAACGCGGCCTCGCTTTCCAACGGCGCCATCGTCACCCTGGACCCGCACCCGGACGAACCGAACCTGGCGCACCGCGGCATGATCCGCCAGGTGACGGATGCCGACGGCCGGACTCTGTTCGTGGCGGGATCGCCGATGATCATGTCGGCGACGCCGGGTCGCGCGCCAGACCGCCTGCCCGCTCCCGACGCCGACCGCGCGGTTGTCGCCGGCCTGATCGCCGGGCGCGCACCTGCCGCCGCCCAGTCCAATACGCAGCCTGCCGCGCCGCTGGCGGGCCTGCGGGTGGTCGAGGTCGGCCATTACACCACCGTGCCGCTGAGCACCCGCCACATGGGGGCGCTGGGTGCCGACGTCATCAAGGTCGAACCGCCGGGCGGCGAAGCGACGCGCGGCTGGCTGCCGGTCCACGAAGGCCGCAGCTTCTACTTCGCCTATGTCAATTCGGACAAGCGCAGCCTGGTTCTGGACCTTGCATCGGACGACGGGATGGCGGCCTTCCGCCGCCTGATCGAAACGGCGGACGTGCTGATCGAAAACCTGAAACCGGGGGCCCTGGCGCGCCGGGGCTTTTCCGCCGACGATATCGCGCGGATCAATCCACGCCTGATCTATTGCGCGGTCTCGGGCTTCGGGCACGACTCGCTCTATGCCGGGCGGCCCGCCTACGACAGCGTCGTGCAGGCCATGTCCGGGATCATGGACGTGGTGCGCGACGACGGAACCCCGATGAAGGCCGGAATTTCCATTGTCGATCTGCTGGGTGCGGAAACGGCCCTGGTCGCTGTATTGGCGGCGTTGGAATACCGCGACCGCACGGGCCGGGGGCAGTTCGTCGATCTGTCCATGCAGGATATCGCCGCCTGGATGACCCAGGTCGCCTGGAACGGCGCCACGGAACCAGCTGTGCCCTTGACCGTCGTCGCCTGCGCCGACGGCCATGTCCTGGCCGAGGCATCGCCAGAGGCCGTCGCCGAGGCCGCCGGAGGCGACGTGACGATGGACGGCGCCCAGGGCGCGTCGGCCCTGGCGCGTGCCGATCTTGCGGATCGCCTGACCGGGGCGGGCCTCGCGGCGGTGCCGATCCTGCCGGTCCACGAGGTGATCGCCGCCAAGCATACGCAGCGCCGCAAGCTCTGGTTCACGGTGCCCGACGCGGGCGTCGATTGGCCGCTGCTGGCAAGCGCCATGCAACTCACGCGCACGCCGCCGCGGGTCTGCCGCCCGATGCCGCAACTGGGCCAGGACGATGCGGATATCCTGGCGGAACTCGGCATGGTGCCGCCGGCGGCGGACAGCGCCGACTGAGCCCTGACCTATCCAAACAGGCCGGGAGGCCCCCATGACCTCGAAACTGTTTTCACCGTTCCGGATGCGCGGCCTCGATCTGGCCAACCGCATCGTCGTCTCGCCCATGGCGCAGTATTCGGCGGAGGACGGAAATGCCACGCCCTGGCATCTGATGCATCTGGGGAACCTCGCGATCTCCGGGGCGGGGCTGCTGATCCTGGAGGCGACCAGTGTCAATGCCCGCGCCCGGTTCAGCCCGGGCGACCTGGGCCTCTATTCGGACGCCAACGAGGAAGCGCTCGCCCCCATCGTCGAATTCTGCCGCCGCCACGGATCGGCCAAGCTGGGTATCCAGTTGCAGCACGCCGGGCGCAAGGGCTCGTCGGGTCTCGCCTGGCACGGGCAGAAGCCGCTGTCGCCCGAAGACGGCGGTTGGGTCCCCCAAAGCCCCGACGACATTCCCTATCCCGGAAAGCCGGTGCCGGAACGGATGAGCGTCGCCGACATCAAATCGCTGATCGACGACTTCGTCGCGTCGGCGCGGCGGGCCGCCCGCCTGGGCTTCGATCTGATCGAACTGCACGGGGCGCACGGCTATCTGCTGCACAACTTCCTGTCGCCGCTCAGCAACCAACGTGACGACGATTACGGCGGCAGCCTGGATAACCGCATGCGTTTTGCATTGGAGGTCTTCGATGCCGTACGCGCCGTCTGGCCCGAGGAAAAGCCCCTGGGCATGCGCCTGTCGGCGACCGATTGGGCCGACGGCGGCTGGACCTTGGAAGACACCGTGGTTCTGGCCGAACGGCTGAAGGCGCGGGGCTGCGATTACGTCACGGCGTCCAGCGGCGGCACCGTGCCGGGGCAGGAAATCCCCATCGGTCCCGGCTATCAGGTGCCGTTGGCCGCAAGGGTCCGCCACGAGACGGGCATTCCGACCATGGCCATCGGCCTGATCACCGAGGCACGGCAGGCGGAAGACATTCTGGACGCGGGGCAGGCCGACCTGATCTGCTTGGCGCGGGCGATGCTGTTCAATCCACGGTGGCCCTGGCACGCGGCCCTGGAATTGGGGGCGGAGCCTGCTTTTCCGCCGCAGTATGAGCGCGCCCATCCCGCCATGCGCAGCGGCGATTTCCTGACCGCCCGGCAGTAAAAGTAGGGGTCAGGGCGCGGCGCGCAGTAACGTCCCCCGGCCCGCGATGCCGGTCGCCGCGCGGCCCAGCAGTTCGGCGTAGAGCGGGGCCTTCGTCCGGTCGTAGCGATAGCGCGGAATGGTCAGCCCGACCGAGCCGATGACCCGGTCCGGCCCGCCGCGCAGCGGGGCCGCGATGCCGACCGAATCCGACAGCTTCTCGCTTTCCGAAACGGCGATGCCGTCGCGCGCCACCTTGGCGATGCGGGCATCGAATTCCTTGCGGCTCAGGGCCTTGCCGGAAACGGGGGAGGGTGCTGCCTGTTCGAACACCGCGTCCTGCGCGGCTTTCGGCAGGAAGGCCAGGATCGCCAGGCCCGTCGCCCCCCAGACCAGGGACGTCTGACCGAACAGGGGGATCTCGAAGCGCAGGGAATCCGGGCTGTCGCTTTTGGCGACGAAGGTCATTGCCCGGTCGGCGGGCAAGTAGATGCTAAGCACCGAGGATTCGCCGGTGCGCCGGGTCAGTTCGTCCAATGCCGGTTGCAGGGTTGCCGCGACGACCGGGTTCTGCGCCACCAGATTGGCGATGCGGAAATATTCCATGCCGATGCCGTAGCGCCGCCGCGCCGTGTCCTTTTCGACGAAACCGGCCTCCATCAGCATGTCCAGCATGCGGTGCGACGTGCTCATGGGCAGGGCGAGGGATTGCGAGACGTCCTTGACGCTCAGCGTACCCGCGGTCTCGGCCAGCAGGCGCAGGACGGCCAGGATGCGGTGGGTGGTGCCGGGGGTCTCGCTCATGCGCCGGCTTCCGCTTCGGCGCTGACTTCGGCGGCGGCGATACCGGACAGGACCCGCCCGCAATCCATCACCGCCTTGGACATCCAGCCCAGGTTCTTTTTCTTCCAGCGGAACAGGGGCACGGTGACGACGACCGAGCCGACGATCCGCCCGTCGGGGCCGTAGACGGGTGCGCCGATGCCGAACCCGGCGCCGGGCACGCGTTCGCCCAGGGACGTGGCGTAGCCGCGTGCACGGATTTCCGCGATATCGCGGCGCAGGGCGTCGGGGTCGACGATGGTGTTTTCCGCCGTGACCTCCAGGGTTACCGTCTTGAACATGGTCTCGATATCGGCGTCGGGCAGGAAGGCCAGGATCGCCTTGCCGCTTGCGCCCGCGTGGATGCCGTCGCGCCGCCCGACGTCGAAGTTGTAGCCCAATTGATGGGGCCCCCGTTCGACGGCGGCGATGGCCTTGGTGAATGTGTCGGGCTCGTAAACGCTGTATGCACAAGTTTCCTGCAGCGTATGGGCCAAGTCGGCGATCACCGGGCGGACTCGGGCGGCCAGGGAATCCCCGCCCAGCACGGAAATGGCGAACCGGATGCAGTCGGTCCCGATGCCGTAAAGCCGCGTCTGCGGATCGAACGACACCATGCGTTCCTCGGCCAACAGGCGCAGCAGGCGATGCACGGTCGAGATGTTCAGGCCCGTATCCTCAGCCAGGCGCTTGACGCCGATGGGCTCGCCGTAATCGGCGAGGCATTTCAGCAGCACGAGGGCTTTCTGGACGGGGCTGTCGGCCATGGCGTCGGGGATTGCCTTTCCTGATGGGCGTTCCCGCTTATACCCTTCGTGCCGGGAGGCGCGAAAGGCCAAATATTCCGTTCAACAGAATAGTATTTTAAAATGGGCGATTGTCCTGTAGCCAAGAGGGAACAGGCCAGCACTCTGAAGACGGCCGGGAAGGAGACATAGCATGCCCCATGAAACCATCACGGTCACGGCCGACGGCCCCGCCTGCATCATCCATTTGAACCGTCCCGACCGGCGCAATGCCGTAAGCCTTCAGATGATGGCGGAACTGAGCGAGGCGACGCGCACGGCCGAGGCCGATGGGGATATCCGCAGCGTCATCATCACCGGCGGCGACACGTTTTTTTCCTCCGGCGCCGACCTGACGGAGGCCGTCGAGGTCACCGGGGTCGAGGGCTGCCGCGATTATTTCCGCAATTGGCATTCCCTGACCCGTTGCTTGGAAAACCTGGGCAAGCCGGTGATCGCGGCGATCGAAGGCTATTGCTTCACGGGCGGCCTGGAACTGGCGTTGGCCTGTGATCTGCGGGTCGCGGGCGAGGGCAGCAGTTTCGCCATCACCAGTTCGCGCATCGGCACGGTTGCCGGAGCCGGGGGCACGCAGCGCCTGCCGCGCGTCGTCGGCACGGCGAACGCGCTGGAGATGCTGTTCTCGGCGGAGCCCATCGACACGGCGGAGGCCCATCGCATCGGTCTGATCAACCGCCGGACGGCCAAGGGCGGGGCGCTCGACGAAGCGCTCGGCATGGCGGCGATCCATGCGGAACGGGCCCCGCTCAGCCTGGGTCTCGTGAAGAAGGCCGTCTACCGGGGCATGCAGGTCGACCTGGACACGGGTCTCGACCTGGAACTGGCCATCGTCACCACGGCCTACGGCACCGACGATAAGCAGGAAGGCATCACGGCTTTTCTGGAAAAGCGGGCGCCCAAGTTCACCGGCCGGTGATCGGGGGCGGCGTGGCCGCCGCCCGCCGATTGCCCAGCCCAAGGTGGCCCCGGCGCCGATCCCACTCAATGGAACGCCCCCTCACCGCGCGAGTTCGCGGTTGACAAGGCTTTACGCCCCGGCGACCATTGTTAAAATAAAATTCCATTAAATGGAATAATAACAACGCCCGATGAACGCCGGGCCAACCGACCAAGACCACAGGAAACATCACGATGGACTTCAACCTGACCAGTGAACAGCGCATGGCCGTCGAGTCCGCGCAGAAGATGGCGGCGCGCGACATTCAGCCGGTGCTGGACGCCCACGACCCGGACACCCCGCTGCCGAAGGAGGCCATGAAAGGCTTGCTGCAGATTTGCGCCGGGCAGGGCCTGACCTCGGCCCGGGTGCCGGAGAGTGCGGGCGGGGCAGGCATCCCGACGTTGCTGTTCGGCTTGATGTTCGAACAGATTCCACCCGTCGTCGCCTTCGCCATCGTCGGCCAGGAAGCGACGGCGGCGCGCATCGCCTTGGAAAGCACGCCGGAGCAGCGCGAACGCCTGCTGCCCGACCTGATCGCGGCCAAAAGGATCGCCTGCACCGGATCGACCGAACCGGACGTCGGATCGGACGCGCGCGGCATCAAGACCCGCGTTACCGAGGACGGCGACCATCTGGTCGTCAACGGCGACAAGATGTGGATCACCAACGCCAGCATCTGCGACGTCATCAACATCACCGGCACGCTGGGTCAGGACGACCAGGGCCGTAACCAGATCGTCCGCGTCGTCGTCGACCGGGACCAGTCGCCGTTTACCTCGTCGAAAACGCCCTGCCTGGGTTTCTGCCAGGGCCATTTGGGCGAGGTCCATTTCGACAACTGCCGGGTGCCGAAGGAAAACCGTTTGGGCAGCGTCGGCGATGCGGCCCGCGTGCTGACCCTGACCTGGCTGGCCAACCGGCCGTTGTTCGGCCTGATGGCCGTCAACATGGCGCAGCGTGCGTTGGACGCGGCGCTCGCCTACGCCGGCGACCGCATGCAGTTCGGCAAGGCCATCGGCAACTATCAACTGGTGCAGGAACTCTTGGCCGATATCGAAACATCGATCGAGACCAGCCGCCTGATCTGCTACCGCGCCTTGGCGGCCATCGACGCGGGCGAGAGGGCCAACGGCCTGTCGGCCCAGGCCAAGCGCTATGCGCTGGCCGCCTGTCAGCGGGCGATCTCCATGGCGATGGAGGTCCATGGCTCCATGGGCATCAGCCGCGAACTGGGGCTGGAACAACTGTTCCGCGACGTGCGCATGCTGCCGATCCCCGACGGCACCAACCAGATTCTGACCCTGATCCAGGGTCGTGAACTGACCGGCGTCTCCGCTTTCCGCCACTAGGCCGCGACCGCCGCCCCAATCCGAACAGACGAGACAAGGACCGAACCCCATGGCTGACTATCAGGACATCCTTTATGACGAGACCGACGGCGTCGCGACCATCACCTTCAACCGGCCGGAAAAGCTCAACGCCTTTCGCCTGGGCACTTATGACGAGGTGATCGACGCCCTGCTGACCGCGGGGTGGAACCGCGACATCGGTGTGGTCGTGTTGCAGGGCGCGGGGGGCAAGGCCTTCGGCGTCGGCGGCGACTCCGGCGACAAGAAGGACCAGCGCAAGGGCCGCGGCACCATCGGCGTGCCGGTCGAGGGAATCCACGCCGCGATCCGCGACATCCCCAAGCCGGTGATCGCCAAGGTCCAGGGCTACGCCATCGGCGGCGGCAACGTCATCGCCACGCTCTGCGATTTGACCATTGCCGGGGAAAGTGCGGTGTTCGGCCAGGTCGGGCCCAAGGTCGGCTCCGTCGATCCGGGCTTCGGCACGGCCTATCTCTCGCGCATCGTGGGCGAGAAGAAGGCGCGGGAAATCTGGTATCTCTGCCGCCGTTATTCGGCACAGGAAGCCCTGCAGATGGGTCTGGTCAACACGGTGGTGCCCGACGACGAACTGGACGCCGAAGTCGCCAAGTGGTGCGATGAAATCCTTGAGCGCAGCCCGACCGCCATCGCCATCGCCAAACATACCTTCAACGCCGACACGGAAAGTATCCGCGGTATCTCGCGCCTGGGCTTCCAGGCGGTGGACCTCTATTACGACACCGAGGAAGCCAAGGAAGGCGGCCAGGCTTTTCGCGAGAAACGCCCCCCCAATTTCCGGGGCAAGGCATGACGGCCGGCGCGGATACGGCCCCCCGGCTGCGCCGCTCGCTGCTGGCGACGCCGGGCAACGTCGAGGCCAAGGTTCTGAAATCGGCGGGTCTGCCCGTCGACGTGCTGATGCTCGACCTGGAAGACGGCGTGCCCGGCACCGACGACGCCAAGGCCCAGGCGCGCGATGTGCTGGGCCGCTGCATCCGGGGCCACGCCTTTGCGACGCGCGAGATCGCCATCCGGATCAACGGGCCGCGCACGCCCTGGTTCCGGGACGACCTTGCCTTCGTCACGACACTGGATATTCCGACCGTCGTCGTGCCGATGGTCGAGGATGCGGAGGACATGGTCCGCGTCGAACGCGAACTCGACGACTTGAAGGCGCCGGAGCGCCTCGGCCTGATCCTGCTGATCGAGACCCCGGCGGCGGTCTTGAACCTGCCTGAAATGGTCAAGGCCAGCCCGCGCACCAACGGCCTGATCGCGGGCGGGCTCGACTACGCCATGTGCATGCACAGCCTGTCGATCCTGCCGTTCCAAACGGACGCCGGCGGCCATCGCCACGACGAAGACCTGCTGTACATGCGACAGCGCATTCTGGCCGTCGCGCGAGCGCACGGCCTGTCGGCGCTGGATGCCATGCGGCCCGGCGAAATCTCCGACTTGGCGGCGATCCGCGATGATGCCGCCTATGCCCGCTGGCTCGGCTTCGACGGCATTGATTTCTACCACCCAGCCTTCATCGACCTGGCGAACGAGGTCTTCACCCCCTCGGCCGAAGAACTGGCCTGGGCCGACAAGGTGCTGGCCCCCAGTTCGGGCGACGAGGCGGGCGCCACGGCGTCCCGCAAGGTCGACGGCCGCGTCGTCCTGCCGCAGCACGTCGAAATCGCCAAACGCCTGCGCGCTTTGGCGGCGGAAATCGGCAAAGGCACTTAATCCAACGCGAAGCCGCGTTCGGCCAATTGGGCGTCGGTCACCGGGATTTCGATGCCGTCGCATTCCAGATCGCGCAGACGCGACAGGGCGGCGGCGACCAGGGTCGCAGCCGCCGGGGTCGGCGAGCGTCCGGACCGGGTGATCAGCGAGACCGTGCGGTAAACGGGTGGCGACAGGCGGATGCGGCGGATGCCCTCCGTCGCCATTTCCTGGGCGATCAGGCTCGGCACGGCGGCGATGCCCAGGCTCTCGCGGACCATGCGGGTCAGGCCCCAGACGGAAGAGACCTCATACGCCAGTTGCGCGGCGGCGGCCTGGCCCGCCTCGTGGCCCATCAGGATGCCGCGCAGGCCGCTTTCCCCCGACATGCCGATCGTCGGATAGGTGCGGAAGACGTCCCAGGACAGCGGCCCGTCTTCATCGGCCAACCGGTGCGACGGCGGGCAGACCAGATCGAAGACATCGCGCATCACCGGCACGGCGTCGAAATCCGCGTCGGGCAGAGCGACGGTGGTGAAGGCCATGTCCATGTCGCCGCGCCGGACGTGTTCGATGGCTTCGGCGGTCAGGACCTCGATGATCCGGACGCGAATGCCGGGGAAGCGTTCCGACATCTCCTT
This sequence comes from uncultured Rhodospirillaceae bacterium, assembly GCA_913030825.1. Taxonomy (GTDB): domain Bacteria; phylum Pseudomonadota; class Alphaproteobacteria; order Rhodospirillales; family Casp-alpha2; genus UBA1479. Next base: position 200,286 of record CAJWCU010000002.1, read on the forward strand.
CAGCGCCGGAACCAGGACGGAGGTTATCATGGTCGCCGTCGCGCCGACGACGACCAGGCCCTGCTGCCGGTCGACATGGGCGCGCAGGTCGTCCATCCCGCGTTCCAGGTCTTCGGTGAAACGGCGGGCGAGGGTTGCGAACTGCCGGCCATAGGCCGTCGGTTCGACCTGGCGGGTCGTGCGGTCGAACAGGCGCAGGCCGACCTCGGTCTCCAGATTCTTCACCGCCGTGGTCAGCGCCGATTGCGTGATGTTCAGAACGGCGGCGGCTTTGGTGAAACTGCCGTGTTCGGTAACGGCGAGAAAGGCGCGAAGCTGGCGCAGGGTGATATTCGGGTTCATAGAATAAATTTATAAATCAATTGAAAAAATAAAATAGACAAATAATTGATCCGACGGGATGCTACGGCCAACCAATTTGCATGGGAGTGGAACATGAGCAACCTGGCCTATAACGACGAATTCGACGCGGAACCGGTGCTGTCGCCCGGCAAGATCGGCGGTCCCGGCGCCTGGCGCGGCAGCGAGCTGCAGAAGTCCGATGCTTGGATCGAACACCTGACCGAAACCGAAATCGCCGAAATCGACGCCGCCATCCGCGCCCATGTCGCGGCGGACCTCAGCATGGCCGATATCCGGCCCGAGACCTTTCCCCTGCCGACCCTGGGCCCGCGCCTCAAGAAAATCCTGAACGACGTCGTCGAAGGCCGCGGCTTCGTGCTGCTGCGCGGCTTCCCGGTGGACCGTTATTCGGTGACCGAGGCGGCGATCGGCTACCTGGGCCTCGGCTCTTACTGCGGCGCCTTCCGCCCCAGCAACGCCAAGGGCCACCTGCTGGGCCACGTCAAGGACATCGGCCTGGACATCAAACAGCCGACGACCCGCTATTATCAGACCAACCGGGGCCTGGAATTCCATACGGACAGCGTCGATATCGTCGGCCTGCTCTGCCTCAAGACGGCCAAGTCCGGTGGGGCCAGCCGCATCGTCAGCTCGGTGACCCTGCACGACGTGATGTACGAGAAGCGCCCGGATCTCTGGCGGGCCCTGTTCAACGCCTACCCGACCGACCGCCGGGGCGAAATCCCGCCGGGCATGAAGCCCTGGTTCGATGTGCCGGTGTTCAACTGGTATGAAGGCAAGCTGACGACGATCTACGTCGGCCAGTACATTCGTTCGGCCCAGGAATTGTTCCCGGAGGCCCGCCGCCTGACCGATCTCGAGGTCGAAGCCATGGACTACCTGGATACCCTTTGCAACGATCCGGAATACTACCTGAGCATGGATTTCCTGCCGGGCGATATCCAGCTGCTGCACAACCACCAGATCCTGCATTCCCGCACGGATTACGAGGACTGGTCCGACATCGAACAGCGCCGCCATCTCCTGCGTCTCTGGCTGGCGCCTGAAAACGGTCGGCCCCTGCCGCCGGTGTTCGAACCGCGCTACGGCAAGCTGACGCCGGGCAATCGCGGCGGCATCTTCACGGAAAGCACGAAGTTGACCTTCTCCCTGTCGCCGGTCTGACCGACGAGGCTTCGGTTTTCGCCACCGGCGGGTACGGGGCCGTATCCGCCGGGGCCACTGCCCGGTCGGGGCGTGATGCCCTGCGTCCGGTCGCGAGCATGGAAATGATGCGGGGCCGGGACCGGAAAGATTCACCGGTTCACCGCGCCGGAAGCTCAGGCGTTGTTGAGGAATTCCTCGTTTTCGGCAAACAGGTTCCGCAAGAAATCGAGCACCAGCCGGACGCGCGGAATATGCGCCAGGTCGTCGTGGACGCTCAGCCAGAAATCACGTTTGACGTTGATCTGGTCCGGTAAGATCGGCACCAGGCGGTCGTCGTCGGCGGCAACGAAGGTCGGCTGCATGGTGATGCCCATGCCGCCGAGCGCGGCATTGTACTGGGCGACCAAGCTGGTCGACCTGAACACGGTTTCCTGATCGCGCAGTACGTCGGAAAGCCAGCGCACGGCCGGGATGACGACCAACTCGTCGATATAGTCGATGAACCGGTGGTCCTTGAGATCGGCGATCGTCTGCGGCATGCCGAAGCGGGCAACGTAGTCGTGAGAGGCATAGAGGAACAGCGCGAACTCGCCTGTCTTTTCCGCCGTGATGCGGTGGCCGCGCGGCTTGGGAAAGCTGATCAGCACGTCGGCTTCGCGTTTGGACAGGTTTACCCAATGGGACGCGGTGACCAGTTCGACGCGCACGGAGGGATGGCGCTCATACAACTCGGCCAGGCGCGGGGCGAGGTAGAGGCTGCCGAAGGCTTCCATGGTCGCGACGCGGATGGTGCCGCTGACCTGTGCCGCTTCGCCGCTGAACATCTGGGCGATCTGGCCGATATGGGCCTCGATGCCTTCGGCCTCGCGCAGGAGGACTTCGCCCCGGTCGGTCAGGAGAAAGCCGCTGGGTGTGCGTTCGAACAGTTTGGTGCCCAGCGCCGCTTCCAGCGCCTTGATCCGCCGCCCGACCGTGGAATGGGTGAGGGCGAGAGACTTCGCCGCCTGGCTGAGCGAACGGTGTCGAACCAGCGCCAGGAACAGCGCGATATCATCCCAATCGAAACGTGACAATTCAGGGGCCAGGCTGCGCGGTATCTGTTCTGACGTGCTCAACGGAACGGCCCCTTTCTGTCGGAGCCGCGATGTTACCCCGTTGCGGCGCCGTCCTCCAAGGCCATGGCCTCGATGGCCGCGAAATCCATCGTTCGTCCGGGACCGTCGTCGATGTCCATGAACTCGGCCGGTGCCTGTTCGCGGCGCCGCACGCTGAGCCCGAAAATATCGAACCGATTGTAGTAGCCGACGACGTCGTGGAACTGTTTCGGCACGACGCAGTCGGACAAGTCGATCCGTTCGATCAGCAACTGGTCTTCGTCCTTCGTGGTTTCGGCGATCGGCGTGCCGTTGGGCCCCAGGATCATGGAGACCCCGGCGGGCGATTCCCGGACGACGCGGAGCGCATCCTCACCCAGCGGCGCCAGGACGTCATAGACGTCGTCGCCCAGGCGGGCGGCGGCGACGATGTTGAAGACCTTGGCCTCGAACGAATGGGCGCCGGCCCGGATGCGGATGGCCGAGGCCAGGTCGTAGCGGTCGTTGGCCGAGGGGTCGTGGGTCGGCCAGACCGGCGGATAGCTGGACACGTGCAGCTGCTCGCCCTGTGCCATCAGGCTGTAGCGGGCCAGCGGATTGGTGTTCTCGCCGCAGATCAGCGCGCCGACGCGCCCGACCGGCGTGTCGACCACGCGCAGACCCGCACCGTCGCCGTTGGCCCAGATCAGCTTTTCATAAAAGGTCGGGACCAGCTTGCGGTGATGATTGAGAATCGAGCCATCGTCGCCGATCAGAAGATTGGTGTTCCAGATACAGCCGACGCTGCGCTCCGTCGCTTCGCTGATGCCGATGGAGACCATGACCCCGCAATCGCGGGCGGTGGCGCAGATGCTCAGGATTTCCGGACCGGGGACGCGAATGGACTGGGCCGCGAACCGTTTGAACAGGTCGTGATTGTGGATGGGTGCTGAAATCGCCGGCCAGATCGGGAATCCGGGGATGAAGGATTCCGGAAAGGCGACCAGTTGCACGCCCGCGTCCGCGGCTTTGCGGATGTAGTCGCAGACCTTGTCGGCGGTCGCCCGGGCATCCAGGTAGACCGGCGCGATATGGGCCGCCGCGACCGTGATTTTCTTGTCCATGTTCGGTCTCGTGTTGTGGAGAAAAGGGGTGGGACCGGCCGCCCTGAGTGGGAGAGGTGCAACGCAGCGGACCGGCCGGTCCCTTCGGGTATGGAGGCTTTACAGTTTTTCTTTGCGGAAGTCGTAGCGCGGCGGCAGCTTCGCCATCAGGTCTTCGCGGGGAATGCGTTTCTTGATGACGAACTTGGAATCCTCGACGCGGCTCATGTAGCAGTCGACCATGCCGCTGTGATCCTCGGCGCGTAGCAGCTTGGTGCCTTGCGGATGGGCCATTGAGTTCTTCATCTCGAGACCTTCCAGGGCTTCGACGACGCCGGGCGTGTCCTTGTTGGATTTCCAGCCTGAGGCCTCGATCGCCGATTTGAGGGCGAAGAAGTTCTCATAGCTCTGCCAGGCGTGGCTCTTGGCCATGACCTTGCCGGTGCTTTCTTCCTTCGCGTAGACCGGATCGACGCCCATCATTTCGATGAAGGCCTTGTGGTATTCGTCGTTCTTGTATTCCAGCGGACGCGGGAAGTTTTCCAGGAAGTAGACGCCTTCCGTCGCACCGTCGATGTCGCGCGGATCGATGGCTTCGATGGTGCCCGACACGGAATACATCTTCATCTTCTCGTCCAGTTTCATGGACTTGGACTGGGTGTAGAAGGCGACCGACAGGGCGCCGAAGAAGACCGAGAACAGAACTTCGGTTTCTTCCGGGATGCGCGCCAGGTACGGAACCAGGTCCTTAGTGCCCAGGGGCACGGCGATGGGGTCGTTGACCTTGCCGCCGGCGGCTTCGATCAGCTTGCGGTGCTCCTGATGGTGCGAATGGCCCCAGGCGTAATCGGGGAAGATCATCGTCCAGTTCTTGCCCAGGTTTTCCATGGCCCAAGGCACACCGGCGGCGGCCAGGGCGTAGGTGTCCGTACCCGTGCGGAAGGAATAACGCGAGCCCTTGGAGCCCGTGGCTTCCGTCGCTTCACCGGCCGAGAAATAGGGCGTCTTCAATTCCGTGGCGATCGGGATCGAGGCCAGCATGATGCCGGAATGGACCGAGCCGACGACGAACGACGCCTTGCGCCGCTGGATCAGGGACCGCAGCTTGCGGGCACCCGCGGCCGGGTTCGATTCCGTGTCTTCGATGGCCAGTTCGACCTTGCGCCCGGCGATGCCGCCGCCTTCGTTGATGACCTTGACGGCCGCCTTGGCGCATTTGTCGTGCCAATAGCCCCAGGACGAAAAGCCGCCGGTCAGTTCGCACTGATGGCCGATCACGATGGGGCCGGCCGCGTTGGCGCGGTGGATGATGCCGAAATAGGCGCCGGTGGCGGCGGCGCCGCCGGCCAGGGCGGTTTGCAGGAAGGACCGGCGGCTATGTCCGGCGCTCGCGGCCGGGACCGGTTTCGATTTGGCTTCTTTGGTCATGTTGCTGTCTCCAACTGGGTTGCGTTCGGATGTTCGTGAAGCCCCGCCTTCGTCGACGGTTATTTCTTGGTTAGACGGTGACCCCCAGATATCGGTGCAGGGTCTCCGTGTCGTTCTTCAGGTCCTCGGCCGTCGCTTCGTGGACGACCGTGCCTTTTTCCATGATGTAAATGCGCGAACACAGGCGCAGCGCCGTCTTGATGTTCTGTTCGACCAGCAGGATCGACACGCCCGTGTCGTTGACGGCCTTGATCTCGCGGCGGATGTCCTGAACCAGGATCGGCATGATGCCTTCCGTCGGTTCGTCCAGGATGATCAGCTTCGGCTGCATGACCAGGCAGCGGGCGATGGCCAGCATCTGCTGTTCGCCGCCGGACAGCGTGCCGCCCGGCTGGCTCAGCCGTTCCTTGAGGCGCGGGAAGCGGTCGAAGACATAATCCGTGACCTGCGACGGCGGCGCCTTGGTCAGCGCGATTTCCAGGTTTTCCTTCACCGAGAGGGTCGGGAAGATGCCACGCCCCTGCGGCACGTAGCCGATGCCCGTGTCCGGGATGCGGTGCGGCGCCAGATCGGTCAGGCCGCGGCCGTCGAAGACGATTTCGCCGCCGGTCGCGGGGACCAGGCCCATGATGGTTTTCAACGTCGTCGTCTTGCCGACGCCGTTGCGGCCCAACAGACCCACAGCCTCGCCGTTGTGGACCTCGAGAGAGGTGCCCTGGAGCACGTGAACCTTGCCGTAGTGGGCGTGGACGCCGTTCAATTCAAGCATCGTCGTCTCCCAGGTAGGCGCTGCGGACTTCGGCGTTCCGGGAAATCTCTTCCGGCGTGCCGCGGGCCAGAACGGTGCCCAGGGCCATCACGATGATGTCGTCGGAAATGTCGAAGACGACTTCGATGTCGTGTTCGATGATGACGATGTCGATGCGCTGGGCCAGTTCCTTGATCTTGGCGACCGTCCGTTCCGTTTCCGCCGGACCCATGCCGCAGATCGGCTCGTCCAGCAAAAGAAGCTTCGGTTCGGTCGCCAGCGCGATGCCGATTTCCAACAAGGCCACGTCGCCGTAGGACAGGTTGGCGGCCTCCTGGTTGGCGAGATGGGTCAGTTCCAACTCTTCCAGCAGCCCGTCGGCCCGGTCGTTGGCGGCGCGGCAGGATTTGGCGCTCTTGAACGGCTTGAACACGCCTTCGCGGGACTGCGCCGCGATCCACAGGTTCTCGCGCACGGTCATGCCGTGGAACACGCTTTTGATCTGCAGCGTGCGGGCGAGGCCAAGTCGGCTGATCTCGTGGACTGAGGATTTGGTGATGTCCTTGCCCATGAAGCGAATGGACCCGGTGGACGGCGGCAGGATGCCAGTGACGACGTTGAACAGGGTCGTCTTGCCCGCCCCGTTGGGGCCGATGATGGCGGTCAGCTTGCCGCTGTCGACCTGGGCGTTGACGCCGCCCAGGGCCGCGAGGCCGCCGAAATGCTTTTCGACGCCGTCGATTTGCAGAATGGGGGTGGTTGCGTCGCTCATGAGCGGTCCTCCCCGTCCTTGGCGTCAACGGCATCGGGTGCCGGTTTGGCGACCTTGTTGACAAGGCCGTGCCACAGGCCGCCGATGCCCTTGGGCGCGAAGACGACGACCAGGATCACGATGACGCCGACCAGCAATAGGTAATGTTCCCAGAGCGTCGAAAGCTCTTCGCGCAGCATGATCAGCAGGCTGGTCCCGACCACGGGGCCGAGCAGCGTGCCCGCCCCGCCGATGATCGCCCAGACCACGGCCTCGCCCGAGACGTGATAGAACATGTAGGACGCCGACGCGTATCGTCCGAAGAAGGCGAACAGGGCGCCCGCCATCCCGGCGATGAAACCCGCGACGATGAAGGCCGTCAGGCGAATCAGGTAGACGTTGAGCCCGATCAGCGACGCCCGCATGGCGTTTTCCCGCACCGTGCGGAAGGCCCAACCGAGGGGGCTTTTCAGGATCACGCCCATCAGCACGTAGCACAGCCCGACCATGGTGATGATGAAGTAGTATTGCACCGTCGGATCGGTCAGGGACAGCTCACCGTCCTCACCCCAGGTCAGCATCGGCGGCATGGAGAACGACAGGCCGTCGTCGCCGCCGGTCAGCGGTTTCCACGACAGCGCCGTGAAATAGAAGATCAGCGAGAACACCACGGTGATGATCGCGAAGTAATGCCAGGTCAGGCGCACGGCGAGCGCGCCGGCGAACGCCGACATCGCCGTTGAAAGGACGATGCCCAGGCCCAGCGCCGGCCAGAATCCCAGGCCCAGCTTGGCGACGCCGATGGCGACGCCGTACATGCCCATGCCGAAGAACAGCGCCTGGCCGAAGGACAGCAGGCCGACGTAACCGAACAGCAGGTTGACGCTGGCCGCCAACAGCGACCAGATCAGCATCTCGGAATAGATGTCGACCCAGAAGGCATCGATGAACAGCGGCAGGATGAGGGGGGCCGCCAAGGTGAACAGCGCGAACAGCACCAGGCCCCATTTGTTGATCTGTTGGGCCGTCATCGCGTCGCTCCGGAAAAGATGCCATGGGGACGGATCAACAGGACCAGGCTCATCAGGCAGAGCGAGCCGATGCGCGCCATGGTCGGGTCGGCGAAGCTGGCCATCACGCCTTCGAAGAAGGCCAGCATGACGGCGGCGGCGACCGTGCCTTCCAGATTGCCCAGGCCGCCGATAATGACGGCCATGAAGCAGAACGGCAGGACATCGACCCCGGCCTGGAAATCGACCGTGGTGATCGGCCCGGCGACGACGCCGCCCAGCGCGGCCATGGCGAAGCCGATGGCGAAGGTGATCTGATAAACGCGGCGCGCCGGGATGCCCATGGCCGTCGCCGTTTCCGGATCGTAGCGCACGGCCCGCATCCAGGTGCCCATCTTCGTGCGGTGCAGGAAGATGAAGAAGGCGATGATGGCGACCACGGAAATGAACGCCGCGAACAGGCGGTAAACCTCATATTCCAGGCCGAACAGCGGGATCGTCGTCTCGATCGGGGCGGTCAGGCGCGAAGGGGCGGCGCCGTAGGTCGCGCGCACGCTTTCCTGCAGGATGATCGACAGGCCGAAGGTCGCGACGATGGACAAGGCCGCCGCGTTCTTGATCGGCTGGATCACCGCGTATTCGATCAGCGCGCCCAGCCCGAAACCGATGATCGGCACGATGGCGAAGGCCAGCCAGTAGTTGCCGGTCCCTTCGAACACGGCCCAGGCCAGCACCGTGCCGACCATGAAGAAGTCGCCGTGCGCGATGTTGATAATGTCGAGAAGGCCGAAGATGATCGACAGGCCCAGGGCGATCAAAGCGATGATCAGGCCCCAAACGATGCCGTTCATTCCCAGCGCGATAACGAGTTCCATGGCCCGACGGCCCCCCGTGGCCGTTACATTTTGATGTCGTTCAGATCAGTGTGATGTGAATTTTTATGATCGGCAATTTCAAAAAAATGCACATCGTTGTTTATTTTTGCACAGCACGCGCGACCGCCCCCTGGATCGCGCGGCAAAGCCGTCAGCCGGCGGCGGCGCCCGGGTCGATGTTCAACTTCGCGGCGATCTTCTTGGCGGTCGCCAGCCGGTCGGCGGTGAGTTGACCGGCTTTCGCCCGCGCCGCCTCCAGGACCTCGGCCGGGGCGCGTTCCGGCGTGCCCGCATCGAACGGCGGCTCCGGCTGGTACTGCATATAAAGCTGGATCTGTTCGGCGACTTTCTGGCCGCGCAGCATGGCCGCCAGGTGCAAAGCGCCGTCGATCCCGGAGGTCACCCCGGCGGCGAAAATCCAATTGCCGTCAATGACGACCCGTTCGTTCACCGCCTCGGCGCCGAAATAGGGCAGCAGATGATGGGCCGACCAATGCGTGGTTGCCTTGCGGCCGACCAACAAGCCCGCCGCCCCGCAGACCAGGGCCCCGGTACAGACGGACAGAACATAGTCCGCCGATGCGGCTTGCGTCCGGATGAAGGAGAGAACCTCTTCATCCTCCATCAGGGCCTGCTGTCCCGGGCCGCCCGGAATATGCAGCACGTCGAATTGCGGGGCGTCGCCAAAGGTCGTGTCGGCCATAAGGCGCATGCCGCGAAAGTCCCGCATCGGCTCCAGCGACTTTGCCGCCACCGTGAAGGTCGCATTAGGGATGGTCGCCAGGACCTCGTAAGGCCCGGTCAGGTCGATCTGGTCGAGACCGTCGAACAGAATCGAACCGATCTGAATGTGGTGTTCCGGCGGCAGCATGGCGGTTCCTTCCTTTGCGTTGTGCGGTGCATTCAGCCTAGCCAGCGAAAAAGACAAAAAACAAGACAAAAATAGGACAAAGATGATTTTAATGTGCCCCCGGATCAAGGCGCTGACTCCATCTTTGGTCGCTAGTCTCAAAAAATCCCCGTATTATCAATGATCTTTAGGGTTTCTCCGCATCTCGGGTCATGCGATTTGGTTGCCGAGGGGCTGATTGCGTTTTGTTTGTCCTATCTAAAAACATGTTTGTCCTATCTTGGCGGCTGCCGTATAAGGGGCCCCATCGGATACGGGCGCCGGGCGGCGTTTACGGTCGCGCGGTGATCGCGCATAAGGGATCACCGGCCCGCAAGCCGGTCGCAAGCCTGTGAACTTAGAACGATGACGATTTCGAGAGCCCGATGATGGACCCTAGAAGCGACGCGACGGCCCCCGTGGAAACCCGGATGGTGATCCGGGGGCGGACCGCCGAGGAAATCGCCGACAGCATCAAATCCGCCGTCGCGGAAGGCGGTCTGGCCGCCGGTGATCCGCTGCCGACGATCCGCGCCCTGGCCGGCGATCTGGGGGTCAACCGCAACACGGTGGCGTCCGCTTATCGGCAATTGTCCGACGCCGGGGTTACCGAAGGGCGTGGCCGGCAAGGCAGTCGGATCGCCTTGCACCCCGGCGCGGGTGCATCGGCGGCGGCGTCCGTCCACAATCTGTCGGCGGGCAATCCCGATGCGGATTTGCTGCCGCCGCTGCAGGTCCAGCCGTTGGGCCCCGAATGGCCGCACCGCGGATACGAAGACGCCCCGGCGGACCCGCAGCTTGCGGATCTGGCGCGGGCCCGGTTCCGCAAGGACGGCGTGCCGGTCGGCCATGTCTGGGTCGCCAACGGCACCTTCGATGCCATTTCCATGATCCTGCGCTCGGTCTTCGGCGGGCCGGTCAAGGTCGGGGTCGAGGATCCCTGTTTCATGACCACTCTGGGCCTGCTGCACAGCCTCGGCCACCGGGCCGTACCCATGGCGGTGGACGACAACGGGGTGACGCCCGATGGTCTGGCGCGGGCGCTGGACGACGGGATCGAGGCGGTCATCCTGACGCCGCGCGCCCACAATCCGTTCGGCGGGTCCTGGTCGGACACCCGCCGTGCCGATCTGGCGGATATCCTATCCCGCTACCCGGATGTTCTGTTGATCGAGGACGATCATTTTTCCGAACTGTCCCTGTTCGCGGCCCAGACCCTCGCCGACGAGGGGCGCGAGAATTGGGCCGTCATCCGCTCCGTCTCCAAATACCTGGGCCCGGACGCCCGCCTTGCCTTCGTCGACTGCAGCCCGGCGCTGGGCCGAAAGGTCGATGTCCTGGGGGCCTGTACTTATCGTTGGGTCAGTGGCCTGTTGCAGCGGGTCGTCCTGCAGACCCTGACGTCGCCGGATTACGACGCTTCGGTCAAACGCGTGGCGCGGCTGTACAAGGAGCGGCGCGAAGGCTTCCTGGCGGCCCTCAAGGACCGGGGGATTTCCGGCCATGGCGCCGATGGGTTTAACGTCTGGGTGCCGGTCGCGGACGAGCAGAAAAGCACACGCCATCTGATGGAGGCGGGGTGGATCGTCAATCCGGGCGCCACGTTCCGCCTGACGTCTCCGCCCGCGATCCGTGTAACGACCAGCGCTCTGCGCCGGGATCAGGCCCGGGAACTCGCCGACCTGATCGACGAGATCGAACACGCGGCGCCGGTGCGGCGCGGCGCCTGAACGTCCGCCGAAACCTTGCGGGGGGCGATTTCTTCGGGCTTGATGTGATCTGCCTCGGCCACATCAACCGCGCCGGGGCCGGTTGGCCGATCCGTCGACCGTCGCCCATCAAGAGGAAAAATCACGATGAAGCTCTATTTCTCTCCCGGCACCAGCTCCCTTGCAACGCATATCGCGTTGATCGAATGCGGCGCCGATTTCGAACTCATTCCCCGCTTTCTGACGAAGGAAGAAACCCGGACGCCGGAGTTCAAGGCGATCAACCCGGACGGCAAGGTGCCGGTGTTGGTGACCGACGACGGCCATGTCGTCACCGAGGTCGCGGCGACGCTTTATTATCTGGCGCGTAAATATCCGGCGGCGAACCTCTGGCCGGAAGGCGACCTGAATGCGGAAACCGAGGTGATGTCCTGGCTGTCCTTCGCCGCCTCGACCCTGCACGGTTCGCGCGGCAAGGGGGCGGAGTTCATGGATCACGCCTTTTCCGTCGTCGACCGGAAATTGGGCGACCGGGACTGGCTGACCGGGCGCTATACGATCGCGGACATCCACGTCTTCCGGATTTACTGGAAATTCAAGATTGCGCTGGAGGCCCCGGCCGGAACCTATCCGGCACTGGAAGCCCACCACGACCGCATGCTCGCCCGCCCGGCCGTCGCCCAGGCGTTGGACGTCGAAGACGGGTTCAAGCCCTAGCCGGGTTTGCCGTCTGCGGCGAAGGCATGAGCGAGGGGAGGCCATCATGGTCAAGACGGAGCGCATCACCTACCCGAGCGCCGAGGGCGGGATCGGCCTCGCCGGTCTCGTCGCGGTCCCCGATGGGCCCGGCCCGCATCCGGCGGTCCTGATCCTGCGCGGCGTCGCCGGGCCCGAGGACGGCTATTCGGAAATCGCCGAACGGCTCGCCGGGTGGGGGTATCTCGCGGTCCTTCACGGATGGAAGGTGCGCGGCGACGATCCACCCGACGGGCCCGTGCTGGCCGATCTGGCGGGCGCCATGGACCATGTCCGGGCGCGGCCCGATGTCGACCCCGGCCGCATCGCCGTGTTCGGGTTCTGCCGCGGCGGCGTCCATGCGCTGATGGCGGCGGCGGCCCATTCCGATATCCGGCTGCTCGCCATTTTCCATGGTTTCGCCTTTCGCCGGGAAGAGGCGCAGCCGGGATTGCAGCCCTATGACCTGATCGCCGACATTTCCGTTCCGACCTTGATCATGCATGGGACAGAGGATGAGCGCGCGCCGATCGACGGCATGCGCCGCCTGGAGGATCGCGCGCGCAGCCTGAACCGGCCGATCGAATTCGACTATTACGACGGCATTCCCCACGGCTTCGCCGTCCGCACCCATCCCGGGTACGACGCGGTGGCGGCGGATACGAGTTTCCGGGCCGCGCGCGCCTTCATCGAGGCCCATATGCCGGTGACCCCGGCATGACCGGCCCGGCGGCGGGCGGCGTGACGGCGGATATCTAGACCGCCAGGTCGCGGTCGAAGCGGTCTTTCAGAAAGGCCGAGATCTCATCGAACCGGCAGCCCGCCCGGACCACGTTGAAATTGCGGAAATCGATGATCGTCGAGGACAGGCCCGCGTCGTTGGCGTCGCGGCAGCGGCCGTGGTCGATGACGATATCGGCGGCGGCCAGCACCTCGGGTTCGATATCCTGCACCGTGTACTTGGAGCCCGACAGCGATTGATTGGCGCTGGACCCGAACACCGGCGTGCCCTGGGCGTGACTCAACTCGGCCAGCGCGTTATGCATCGGCCCCGCGTTCAACAGCATGTCCATGGTCGGCCCCTTGGTGCTGGTCTCCAACACGAACGGCTCGACCTTGGCCAGCAAGGGATGGTCCTTGCGGTAGTCGGCGACGATGGAAAAGGGCAGGTCGGCCTCCTCGATCAGGGCCTTCCGAATGGCTTGGGCCTCGTCGTCCATGATGTGCAGATCGGCCGAGGCGGCGGCGCAGCCGAACATGCCCGACGGCTTGTCGTAGCTGCGTTTCTTGACCTCGAAAATACGGCGAATGGCGGCCTCGGTGCGGGCCAGGATGGCATAGGCCACGTTCAGCGGGATGATCGCGATGCCGCCGCCATCCAGGACCTCCAGCACGTCGCGGGCCTCCTGATCGACGTCATGGCCGATGGGGTTGTCGGTGGTGGGCTGGGCATCGGATGAGGGCGGCATGGATGTTCCTTCTCGGGTTCGGCATTTTTATTGTTCGTCATGGCCGCGTGCGGCGGCACCGCAGTCCACCACGGGCCGACTGATAGGACAAATAGAAAGATGTGATCGATTGATCGCAGATGCCGGATAGAGAAAAGCCCCCGGATGGGGGCTTGGGCCGCGACGTGTGTGAGAGACGCCAATCGGATCGCGCCTGCCCGAAGGTTCGCCGGCCAGTCGGCCGCAGGCGATCTCTTATAGGTCAGCCGACTCCATGAGAAGAGGCGGAGCCGGAATGGCCGTGACCGATATAATGATAATCGTTCGCAACAAATCTCTTGACAGTTGATGCGAATGATTATTATTTTCTCTGCGATCAAATATAGGGATTTTCCGGGGTTGGCGCCTCGGGCGTTCTCTTATGAAAACAACCGGTTAAGAGGGTATGACGCGACTAGATGAGGACCGTTCCGGCGTGCGGCAGATACCGCTTGTCGACAACCGGATCCACAGCAGTGATCTCTTCAAGGAGGGCAAGGAGCTTTCCATCGTTCACAACGAAGAGGTCTACAAACTGCGACTAACCGGGAACAGCAAATTAATTCTGACCAAATAGGCCAGTAGCTAGCCACCCAGCCACCCAGACGTAGGCAGCCAGGCAGCAAGTAACCGCCGCAACCCAATAGAGGTATACAACATGCGACGTGTCTTGCGTCCGGCGTGCGCCGCCGTGCTTTTGTCCACGACTGTCCTGTCACCTGCCCGCGCAGATGACAATTCGGCTAAGGTGCGGCCCCTCATGACGGACCTTGAACCGGTCACCGTCTATGCCACCCGCAGCCCGCGATCGACCTTCGACGTGCCTGCGATCGTTTCCAAGATCGATATGGACACACCCGGCAATGCGCTGGCCGGCGACATGTCCGACCTGTTGCAATTCACGCCGGGCGTCGAGGTCGATAACGGCCCTCGCCGCAACGGCCAGACCGTTTCCATTCGCGGGTTCGACGGCGAGGCCATCATCACCATGATCGACGGCCGGAGGCAGAACTTCGAAGCGGCGCACGACGGCCGGTTCTACCTGGACCCGTCCCTTCTGAAGAGCGTTGAAATCGTCAAGGGCGCGTCCACGGCGATCTATGGCGGTGGCGCCATCGGCGGGGTGATCGCCTTCGATACGGTCGACGCGGCCGACCTGCTCGCACCCGGCGAAAGTTTCGGCATGAAGACTTCCGCCGGCATCCAGTCCGCCAGCGTCCAGCCGATGGCCATTCATTCGGTTTACGGCCGCACGGGCGCTTGGGACATCCTGGGCAGCGCTTCCGTCCGTGCATCGGGCGACATCAAGCAGGGTGACGGCAACGAACTCGAAAGCGCCGACTTCCTGACCTCGGCCTTGATCAAGGTCGGCTACTCGATCGACGACTTCAATACCGTTAAGTTCCAGTATCAAGGCCACCGCAACGACGGTCGCGAGCCGAACAACGGCGCCGGCACGATAACGACTTCCAACCCGATCGTGCAGAAGATGGTGACCGACCAGCAGGTCAGCCTGAATTACGCCTATGAGAACCCGGACAACGCCTGGTTCAATCCCAAGGTCCACGTCTATCGCAATTCGACCGAGGTCGAGGAAAAAGACCTGACCGGCAGCAACGCCGGCCGCGTTCAGGACCGCACGATCGAAACGATCGGGTTCACCGCCGATAACCAGACCAAGCTGGCTTTGGGCGAGGGGCACAAACACGTTCTGTCCTACGGGTTCGAGATCTACAGTGATGAACAGACGGGCAGCAGCAGCACGACCGGAACCCGGTCGGGCGTGCCCGATGCCGAGGGCCTGGCCTATGGCCTGTATATCCAGGACGAGATCGCGCTCAAGCCGGGTTTCGGCGATTTGTCGATCATTCCAGCGGTCCGCTGGGACGCCTATTCGACCGAGGACGACACCGGCGGCTCGCAGGATGCCTCCAAGGCTTCGCCGAAAATTTCCGTCAGTTACAAACCGATCGAACAGGTCATGGTGTTCGGCAGTTGGGCCAAGGCGTTCCGCGCCCCGAACATGACCGAGCTCTATCCCTCGGGCCAGCACTATCCGGGCAACAATTTCATCGCCAACACAGACCTGAAGCCGGAAACGGTCACCACCATCGAATTCGGCGCCGGTTTGAATTTCCGGGGCATTCTGGACCAAGGCGACCATGCGCGGGTCAAAGGATCCTGGTTCTCCAGCGACGGCAAGAACTTCATCTCGCAGGAGATCAGCGGTACCACGACCCAATATATCAACGTGCCGAATGCAAAGCTGTACGGTTGGGAAGTCGAGGGCACTTATAGCCTGAACCCGGTCAGCATAACGCTCGGCGCGACCTTCGTGTCGTCGCGCAACGACGATACGGGCGCCAATCTGGACAACAACATTCCGCTGACCGTCGTCGCCGACATCAATTACAAGGTCGAGGCCATCGACAGCCTGTTCGGCCTGCGCGGCCGCTTCGCCAACGCCAACGAACGGTCGAGCGGCACCAGCGGCCAGACCGACGGCTACGGCGTTCTGGACATCTACTATCGCTGGCGCCCGGACGATCCGGGCATGGAAAGCATGACCGTCGACCTGGGCATCGAGAACCTTCTCGATAAGTCCTATGCGAAACGGTACGCCACGCTGCGTGAAACGGGCCGAAACTACGTGGCTCGCGTCAATTACACATGGTGACGCGGGCATTCCCGCTGGGCGCCGGCAGGAAGGGGTGGGCCGCCTACCTCTTCCTGTCGCTTGCCGTGAACGCTTACGCTGCCTATGCCACCGGTCTGGGCCCGGAGCCCAGCCCGCCTGCGGCCCCCCCGGTACTGAAAATTTCGTTGAGCGCGGTCGCCGCGCCGCGCCCCGCCGCGGCCGAGGCGGCGCCGCCCGTTGCGGCGACTGCGCCGATCGAACGGCGCGACATCCTGCCCGTCGAAACGGAGTCCCTGGCGCAAAACCGGATCACCCGGCAAATCGTCGCGCCCAAGGCCGAAGCCGCACCGACGCTTGCGCCGATCCCGCCTCGGGAAGTGGAGCCGGAACTCCTGTCCGAGCCGCCGGTCGAGGCCGCGCCGATTATCCGCCCGGAGCCTCTGCCGCTTCCCGCCAAACGGCCGCAGCGGCCGCTGCCTAAAACCGAGCCGCCGGTCGAGACGGCCCGGAGCGCACCGCCGGAACCGGCCCCGGCGGAAGCCGATCCCACGCCGCCGACCGAGGTTGCCGCCGTGACCCCGGACGAAGGCCGCCAGACGGCGACAGTTATTCATGACGCCAATTACCGCCGCCGCACACCGCCGCTCTATCCGCGCCGGGCCCTGGAAATGGGCCAGCAGGGCCAAGTTCTTCTGCATGCGGAGATCCTGCCCAACGGCCGCCCACGTGCCCTGAAGATCGCCGAATCCTCCGGCCACCGCCTTCTCGACGTCGCTGCTTTGGCGGCGGTTCGCGACTGGCGGTTCGAGCCGAGCAACATCGACGGTGCTGCCGTGACCAGTTGGGTCCGCGTCCCCGTCCAATTCGTCATCCAAAGATAACCCCTCGCAAGAAAAGGAACCGATCCATGACCGATACCGAAACCGTCGCTAAGAAGACCGATGCCGCCCGCGCCCTGCGCGAGGCCTATGCCGCGTTGAAGGCCGAGAAGCCGGAGATGCGGGTGCGCGATGCCGCCCGGGATCTGAGCGTGTCGGAAGGCGAATTGGTCGCGGCCGCCGTCGGCGACAGTGTCGTCCGTCTGGCTGGCGAAGCCGAAGCCGTTCTCGGCGCGCTGGAGCCGCTGGGCGAGGTCATGGCCCTGACCCGCAACGAGAACTGCGTCCACGAACGCAAGGGTGTTTACATGGGCGGTCAGTTTTCGCGCCACGGCGCCATGGCCATGGGCTTGTTCGTCAATCCGGATATCGACTTGCGCCTGTTCATGAACCATTGGGCTCATTGCTTTGCCGTGACCGAAGAAACCCGCATCGGCCCGCGCAAGAGCCTGCAGTTTTTCGACAAGGCCGGCGGCGCGATCCACAAGATCTATCTGACCGACAAATCGGAAACGGCCGCCTATGACGCCTTGGTCGCCGAACGCCGCGACGCCGACCAGACGCCGGGCATGGCGGTCGTGGCGTACGATCCGCCGCAGGGCGACCGTCCGGACAGCGATATCGATTGGGACGGCCTGCGCAGCGCCTGGGAAAACCTGCAGGACACCCACGATTTCTTCCCCATGCTGCGCAAGTACAAGGTCGGCCGTGAACAATGTTTCCGCAAGGTCGGCGCCGACTTGGCCTATCGGGTCGGCAACGACGCGGCGCGCCGGGTGCTGGACATGGCGCGCGATGAGGATTGCGAAATCATGGTCTTCGTCGGCAACCGGGGCTGCATCCAGATTCATACCGGTCCGGTGCGGAAGCTGGTCGAACACGGCCCCTGGTACAATGTGCTCGACCCCAAGTTCAATCTGCACCTGCGCGAAGACCGTATCGCCCGCACCTGGGTGACCCGCAAGCCGACCAGCGACGGCGTCGTGACGGCGCTTGAGGTTTTTGACGATGAAGGCGAGCTGATCGCCACCTTCTTCGGCAAGCGCAAGCCGGGCATTCCCGAACTGGACCTCTGGCGCAAGATCGTTTCCGCCGTGCCGGCCATGGAGGCCGCTCATGCCGCTTGAGCCCTCGTTGCCCGACTGGTTCGCCCAGTTGGGCCTGATGGCCTGGCCGCTGGCCGCATGTTCGGTGGTGGTCCTGGCCGTTTGCTTGGAGCGAACGGTTTTCACCCTGCGCTGTCGGATGGGCCGCGACGCCGCCTACGGGCGCCTGGCCGATGCCATGAACGCGCATCGGACGGCGCCCAAGTTGGTCCGTGACGAGGTCGCTCAATTGATGCTGGGCGAATTGGAACGGGCGTTCACCGGCGGGGTCAAGCTGCTGCGCATCATCGGCACGATCAGTCCGATGCTGGGCCTGCTGGGCACCATCCTGGGGATCATTTCGGCCTTTCGGTCGATTGCCGCACAGACCGGACCCGTGTCGCCCAACATGATCGCCGAGGGCCTGTGGGAGGCCATGCTGACCACCGCCGTCGGGTTGATGATCGCCCTTCCGGCACTGCTGCTGGCGCATCTGTTCAAGCACCTGGGCGAGCGACGCCTGGCTGATATGGCGTACCGTCTGAATTGCTTGTCCTTGTCTTTTGAATTAGAGGCCCATGGCCTGGCCGAGCCCGCCGAGACGGCGCCTGGGCGGCGGCGCGGGGTCAAGGGGGTGGCGGCATGATCCGCGTCGGTTCCCGGGACCAGGGTGAAAGTGCCCTGGCCGACATGGCGCCGGACCTGACGCCGATGTTGGACATCCTGTTCATCCTGTTGCTGTTCTTCATGCTGACGGCGGGCGCGGTGTTTCAGTCGCTCAATCTGACTTTGCCGTCCAGCGTCGCCGAAGACCTGACCCTGGCCCATACGCCAGACCATATCCTGCTGGAAATCCGAACCGGTTCGTTCGCCCTGGACGGCCGCGAGATCAAGGGTTTCGAGACCCTGAAAGCGGCCATCCCCGAGACGATGAAGGCAAAGCCCGGCCACGAACTGATTATTGCCGGCGACAAGGACGTCGCCATCGAAACCCTGTTGAAGGTCCTGACCTATCTGCAAAGCCGGAACGTGTCTGCGGCCAACATTCTGATGCGCAAGGAACCCGGTGAATGAAACGCCCGATCCTTTCTTTTCTTATCGCCGCCGCCGTGGCGGTCACCGCGACGACTGCTTGGGCCGAGGCACCCCGCCGCGTGGTCAGTATCGGCGGTGCGGTGACGGAAATCATCTATGCCCTTGGCGCGGAAAAGCTGATCGCGGGATGCGACACCACCAGCTATTTCCCCAAGGCGGCGGAGAAGTTGCCCAAGATCGGCTATATGCGGGCCCTCTCTGCCGAGGGCATCCTGTCGTTGCGCCCCGATCTGGTGCTGATGACCGACGAGGCAGGCCCGCCGGCGGTGATCGAACAGCTGCGGGCCGCCGGGCTGAACATGATCAGCGTGGCGCCGGGCCGCACATTGGACGGGGTGCGGGAGAATATCCGAACCGTCGCGGTGGCGCTTGGGCGCGAGGCGCAGGCGGCGGACATTCTCACCGCGCTGGCACGGGACGAGGCGGCCTTGGTCGCGGCCGTCGACGCCATGGAATCCCACCCCAAGGTCATGTTCATCTTGCAGCACGGTGGCGGCGCGCCCATGGTCGCGGGCACGGGGACGGCGGCGGACAGCATCATTCGCCTTGCCGGGGGCAAGAACGCGGTGACCGGATATCGCGGTTACAAGCCGTTGACCCCGGAATCCGCCGTGGTTCTGCAGCCTGACGCCATGCTGATCACCGACCAGGGTTTGAAACAGGCGGGCGGCAAGGACGGTCTAATGGCGGCCCCCGGTGTTGCTCTGACACCTGCGGCCCAGGCTGGGCGGATTCACGCCATGGATTCCCTTCTTCTGTTGGGCTTTGGGCCGCGAACGGCGACGGCGGCGCTGGACCTCAACCGCATGCTCCGGGCGGAATGACATGATGCCGTCCGCCGAAACCTCGTCTCCGCCGGGGGCGAGGCCACGGGCTCTGCTGCGGCGGTCGCCGTTGGCCCTGCCGATCCTGCTGCTCGCCGCGGCCCTGACCGGTGCTGCCACCATCGGCGCCGTGCCGATCCCGCTGGACGCCTTGCTGATCGGCGATCTAACGGATCAACAGGAAGCCGTGCTGGCCGCCATCCGGCTACCGCGCGTACTGCTGGCCGCCGTGGTCGGCGCGGCCCTGGCCGTGTCCGGTGCCGCCATGCAGGGTCTGTTCCGCAACCCCCTGGCCGATCCGGGCCTGATCGGCATCGCCAGTGGCGCAGCCCTGGCCGTGGCCGCCGTGATCGTCCTGGCCGGGCCGTTATCCGGTCTGTTCGGACTGTACGGCCTTGCGGTCGCGGCCTTTGCCGGGGGGCTGGCGACCTGCGTGCTGATCTTCCGCTTCACGCAGCTGACGGGGGCGTTCTCCGTGACCTACATGTTGCTGGCCGGGATCGCGGTCAACGCCATCGCCGGGGCGGGCACGGGCTTTCTGACCTATCTCAGCGACGACCAGCAACTCCGTGCCTTGACCTTCTGGACCATGGGAAGCCTGGGCGGCGCGCTCTGGCCGGCGGTGGTTGTCGTTGCGACCGTGGCCGTCCCGGCGACCGTGATGCTGGTGCGCCATGCCGGCGAGATCAATATTCTGCTGCTGGGCGAGGACGAAGCCCGTCACCTCGGTGTCGATACGGACCGCCTGAAACGCGTCGTCATCGTCTCGGCGGCGCTGTCCGTCGGGGCCGCCGTGGCGGTCAGCGGCATCATCGGTTTCGTCGGCCTGGTCGTGCCCCATCTGGTGCGCTTGACCATCGGGCCCGATCACCGAGTGCTGATCCCGGCCTCGGCGGTGTTGGGAGCGGCCCTGTTGGTTGTCGCCGACACTTGTGCGAGGACCATCGTCGCGCCGGCGGAAATGCCCGTCGGGATCGTCACCAGCCTGATTGGCGGGCCGTTCTTCCTGTGGCTGCTGCTCAAGCAGTATTCGGGGCGGTTCGGCATATGATCCGGGCCGAAGCAATCAGCCGCCGCCTGGGCGGGCGTGACATACCCGACGCCGTCACCACGGCGGTGCGGCCCGGCCAGGTCACGGCGATCGTCGGCCCCAACGGGGCGGGCAAGTCGACGTTGCTGAAATGTCTGACCGGTGCGCTGCGCCCCGACCGGGGGGCGGTGACGCTGGACGGCCGGCCGCTCGACGCGTTCTCATTGGGCGCATTGGCGCGGCGGCGTGCCGTGCTGTCGCAATCGACGCCCGTGACCTTTCCCTTCAAGGTCACGGAAATCGTCGCCATGGGCCGCAATCCTCATGCCGCGGGCCCAGCCAAACGATCCGGCGATGCCCATGCGGCGGACGTCGCGATCATTCGCCGGGCGCTTGACGACGTTGATGCCTGGCACCTGCACGACCGCGTGTTTCCGACCCTGTCCGGCGGCGAACGCCAGCGCGTGCAACTGGCCCGGGTGTTGGCCCAGGTCTGGCGGCAGGACGACGCCTACTTGTTCCTCGACGAGCCGACGTCGGAACTGGACCTCAAGCACCAGCACCAAGTGCTGGCGCTGGTCCGCACTCTGGCATTGGATGAAGGGGCAGGGGTTTGCCTAGTCATGCACGACCTAAACCTGGTGCGGCGCTATGCCGACCGCGCGGTCCTGATGCAGGACGGCCGCGCCGTCGCCGATGGTCCGGTCGCCGAAACTGTGACGCCGGACAACGTCGCCACCGTGTTCGAGGTCTCCCCCGACCTGGTGTTCGGTGACCGTCTGACGGTTTAACGGTCAAGGCGCGGTTCGCTTCCCGGCGCGCCTCGCGCAAGGCAACCCGGTCGTTGTCTCTTCAGAACTTTCGGTTCATCCGCAAGACGCCGGCGATTGGCACCTCAGGGCGGGCCAATTGGCGGTGGGGGCCGTCGTCGCCGCCGTCCTTCAGGTCGCGGAACAACGGCGCCGCTCCGGCCCGTTCAACCATGCTTTCCTGCTTAGGGTGCAGGGAAATTAACGTTCCGGAGCAGGCGGCTGTTCAAACACGTACGCCAGCCGGTTCGTCGGGCCATCCCGGCGCAGATCGTTCCATACGGAAGCTGACCCAAGAAGAAACCATCCGCGACTGGGGCCCGGAGTGGATAAATGGATGTCGTGAGCGGGCTGCTTATCGTCGAGCACTATGCGATAATAACGGTGGGAAACCTCATCCGCAGGAACCGCCTGAATGGAGCGCTGCTGACGAAGTTGTCAGTTTCAACCAAAGGTAAATTGGAGCCCGGGCGATTAAACAGGAAGCGCAAGAAAAGTACCAAAAGTACCGGGACGAAATCTTGACGCCGCTTATGAATCGACGGCGTTACCAAGATATTTGCGACCTGATCATCGAAAAGCTCGCTGTGGAGAATAATCCCGAGTTTCGATTTGAACTGTTTTCTATCCTGCTTGTCCACTTGTCTCAAATTGGCGATGAAGCCGACTGTAAGCGTTGGGCAGAGACTCTAACCAAGGAATTCGATCACTATCCTTACGCCTGGACAGCCATGGCCAGGTCCGGTGTCGGCGCGCCGAAAAGGCACAATACTCATGAAGAGGACTTGGAGGCCTTGGGATATTATGAGATCGCCTTGGACAGAGCCCGCAAATGCGATCAGTGGGTGCGTGATATCCTATTTTATAGCTGCCGCCACCTTTGCGGCATGGAGGATTTTGTCCGGCACGAAGCCTACATGAGGGAGATCATGGACGATCTGGAAAACGAACGAGAGGTCGACATTCCCTTTCTGGAAGACGATTGGCTGAAGCGGGTGCCTGAGGGAAAGATGGACGAAGATCTACGCCGCACTTACCAGGCATTGGTGGTTGCCGACAAGGCCCGGCGCCGGGCGGCCGTGGAGGAATCCGTTCCGACCCGAAGTCAGTTGGAAACGTTTATGTAGGGCTAGTACTGGACTTTCGGCGATGAAGCAGAGTGCTCTTGCCGCCTCTTTCCTCGGATGGGTTTCGCTTGCTCCGGTGCGTCGTCGATGGTCTGAGCATCCTGAGGCGGACCGAAAAATAGACCGCGAGAGACGCTCGGCCTAATTCATAGAAACATCGGCGGAGATCGGTCTCCCAGGCAGCGAGTTCGGTGCTCGCGGGCTCGTATCTCGTTGAGTTCTTTAGATATCTCTGGGGGCGATCCGGGACCGGCATTTTCGGGCGGACGAAATGGCGGAGGAAGTAGTCCGGGGCGAGGGAGTCTCCCGTGGGTTTCCCTGTTCGGTAGGGAAAATACCGGGAAAGCCGGTCGGTATGACGACCAACAAGTGGGCCGGCGGGAGGACTTTAGGCTTGTTCAGTGGTGTTTCCCCGATAATGAATCAGGGAATCTAGACACGCGATTAGGGAGCGATCTTTGCCGATCGGACTTATTGGTCGGCCGTGAAAATCACGGCGCGGCCATTGCCGGCCATCCGCTCAAAGAAGTCGCGCAGCATCTCGAAGTACTCCCAGGTGTACTCGAAATCTTCTTCTCCGTACTCCGGCCAAGCGCCATTGCAATGTTTAAAATAGCGGGCGCGGAGATTGTCCTCGTCGATCGCTTTCAGTGCCGGCACGAGGTCGATCACTTCACTAGGTTCGATCAAGCGGATGAAGTAATTGTATTCGCTTTCCTGCAGCCGTTTGCCACCGAGTACTGCGAGTTTTAACGGATGGGCGCCGTGCTCCTCGGGAAGCGCGAAGGCGCCGTGTTCGGACGGCACCGGATAGAAATACGGAGTGTCCTCAGGCCACTCGCTGAGGCTGCGGTGAATGGCGTCCCAGGCCTTGTCCGTTTCCTGCACGTAGTCGTCGTCCCAGGCCTCCTCCAATTCATTCAGGACGAAATCGATCCGCGCTTCATCGTCGGACTGGGATTCCAGACCCGCGCGTAGTTCCGCCGTGATTGCAGTATGAACGCCTCGTGCCGCCATGAAGAATTGCTCCACTGATGACTCATATTATAGAGAGTATATATGTATATTATTATATTAAAAGATGTATTTCGCGCGTGCTGGCCATTGTTTGGGGTCGGTACTCATTGTCAGGATTTCGCAGCCGGCAGGTAGCCCCAATAATTTTCTCGTCTATCGTCGAGCAAAACCCGAAGAAAGTTTCCTGGGTTCGACAAACAGAATGTTGCCATGCCTGGGCCATACCATTCATCAAAGGTCTCGTCTTGCACATGGGCACCCGACCTTAAATCGACGACGCGAAACTGGTTGTCGAACATTTTCCGAAAAATGCGGAACGCCGTGTCGATAATCCGCTTGCCCTCCGCGTCATCGGCAAAGTGGCTGCCATGTAGTCCGCCGGGACGGTGAACGTATATAGGATCTTTTAGAAACGGCTTTTCGATCTTCTGAGGCCTTCCCGAATGGTAGCTCATCAAAAGAGTGGGCTTATTTGTAAGCGTCAGGCGCAAGGTATCGGGATAATCCGGAGCCGGGACGAACACCGGCCGCCAGTCATCGCCTTCGAACACAACAACAAAACTGACGCCGTAGGGCTCTTGAAATTTTGCGATCGCTTCTGACAACGAGATTTCCGGGTAAACCCCATCGCTCAGATCCTGAGGGATGAACAGGCGCGCATGCGGCACCTTTTCGAACAATGCCTCCCAAAAAGCCGCGAAGTCGGACACAGTCATGTTGATCGTGTGCCCGACGACGCGGACAGGTCGGCGGCCAAGGCCAATACTCATGGGTTTGTCACTCCAATCAATAGCGACTAAAAACGAAGGCCTTCTACAAGACCTATTTCTTCCTGAAATGGCCAAAGGTCGCTTCAATGTACGCATCAATTCTCGGACCCATAATTGCCTCCCATTCTTCGTCCGGTAGGTCCGGTAGTTTCGGGTAGGTGCTTACGCCACCGCGTTCATTTTCTATCTCCTTGTGCAACCTGATGTCTTGAAGTGCGTTATCTTCTCTTTTTGTCATGGTTTCACCGTCTGCAAGGGTGTCGACGGTTTGAATCTCTTCGAAAAATATATCTTCCAAGGTCGGCCGCACTTCGATCCGGCCATCGGAGCGGCGGGCACGAAGCCCTTCCTTCTCCTTAAAGTGGTGTTCTTTTTGGTAGCCAAATTCTTCGGATTCCCCGCCCCCTGAGTGACTTCTCGGAATTCCCATTTCTTTTAATTTATTCAAGGATCTATTTAGGGTGAAGTTGGTTCTTCTCTGGGTTTTTGGCGTTCCTCGGCTGCTCGCCATTAAGATTAGAATTTGCGTGAACTCATCCCGCTGATCGGGAAAGCCTTCGAGGATCGTGTCGATCTCTTCCAAGGCCGGGTAGGTATCCTTCAGCTCGTTGAGCTTTTCCGTTGGGAGACTTTCCGTTCGGTCAGGAAGCGGCGTGTCGGGAGGTTCAAACCCCGGCGGCGGGGGGAACGGCCGGTCGAGCATCGCCCGTTCCGCACCCACGTTCTTTTCGTCATTGCGGGGTGTGTCCTGCACCAAGGCCCCCGTCGCGCCGATGGCGGCTGCACCGGCGGCCTTGCCGAGCGACGTTCCGTCGGTGGCTGTGTCGATACCGCGTGCCAGCAGGCGAACGACTTTCTTCGCATAGGCAGGCGCCTTGCCGAGAACGGGCACGGTACCGGCCGCGCTGACCCCTGCCAGCGCCGCGTTGATGCCGGCATCGGACAGGTCGCCTTGGCGGAGCGCTTCACGAGCGGCCTGGAAGGCCTGATAGGCCTCTTTGGCCTCTATCGCTTCTCCCGTACCGGGCAGAATGCCGAGCAATGCCTCGCCGACTTCGCGCTGAACGTCCTCCGGCACCTCATCCACGTAGGACGCGCCGGCTTCGTCCGTGATTCCCCCGTCGACGATATTGTCCCAGGTCTCTAATTTCTTGGACAACCCGCCTAGGTCGGTCTGTTTCCCGTCGATGGAGATGGAGCCAGATTTTAGGGCCCCGGTCTCGTCTGCCTGTCCGACTTCGTTTCCGGTAACCTCATTGGTCTCTGCTTCACCCAGGGTCTTGAGGCCTTCGGTGGTCATGGCTTCGAAGCCCTCGTCTGTGATAGCCTCGAAGCGGTTTTCGGCGACACCGCGAAGGAAGTCTTTTTGCGGGCCGGTCAGGACGTTGTTGAAACGGTGGAGTTTTTTCTCGAATTCTTCCAATTCGACGCGGTCGCGGGTTTTTAGAGCTTGTTCCAGCAGGTCCGCGTTGACGGCATCCACCTTCACCCCCTGAATGTCGGCGTTCCCGTCGGCGTCGCGCTCGAATTTGCCGGGCTTAAAGGTGGCGACGTGGCGGAACTCGCTGGCGGCCTTGACCGGATCCACGCGGGTCAACAGATTGAACGAAGGTTGGGGGCTTTCCTCCTGGATGTAGGGAAGGTTCTGGATTGAAGGAGGGGGCGTCTTCGTCGGATCAAAGGGCAGGTTCTGCACTTGGGCCGGCGGGTGTTGGTCGGGGCGATATACTCTATCGTCCGACTGGCGGGCAGTGGGCAGTTTTGGGAACGTGGTCTTCTTGACTAGGTTTCGCGGGTCGGTGAGGCGTACGCCACCGAGAGCGCTATGAGGGCTTCCGATCAAATTTTTCTGTTGGGAGGGGCGAGGCGGGCGGGCGGAGATTTTCGCTTCCGCTAATCTTTGGTCTGCCTCTCTCATATTCAGTTTTCGAACGTTGGCCGCCTGGCGGCTCATGCTGCGCCCGGGGGTGTCCAAGTCGATGTGAGATGCCTGGGAGCCTTTCGACTTTGCCTGTGTGGAGATTGGTGATGAATTGGATTGCGATAGAGCCGGCGGCTTGAACTGGCCCGCGGTGACCGCCCGTTGGGCCAAGACTTCCGTTGGGCCGAAGGGTTTTGCGAAGCCATCGACCTGAAGACCGCCACCGGTAAGTTCGCCAAGCTTCGTTTGCGCCGCCTCGATGCCCCGGTGGAAATTCTCAGTCGCCACGCGCGTGGCTGAAGGCAAAAGGCCGTTGTCAGAAAGGAAGCTGGACGCTGTCCATACGTCATTCGGTTTGTTCACCTGTCCTCGGCCCACAGGGCCGGACAGGAACGATTGGCCGAAGCCGCCGAAGCCGTCCTGTCCGCCCGCGTTTGGTATGCGTGAGATTGAACCGTCGGTCTCGGCCTGTTGTTCGTGGCGGCTTGCGCCGTCGAGGCTCGAGATACCACCGCTGCTGTTGCCGGACCCGGGTGCCGGGAGATTCTTCGTTCCACCTTCAAACCCGCCCATGACGAAGCTCCTTCTCCTGGCGGGGCGTGGAAACGGAAACGAACACGTCCGTGTTCATAAATCGGTACATGATGACACTCCTCGCGCGCGCCGGAATGCCGGCAAGGCGCAGCGGTTCTGTGGCCGGCGGCGCGCAGAAGAAACGCAGCCGAGGCGGCCTAGGTTCAGGTTTCGGGATGGCTTGGACGTGTTATCCGTTTCGCGGGTTGTTCCCCAGCGCATATCGCGCGGAGGGCCCGAACGGGCACTGTCACCACACCTTGCATCAAGCGAAGTGCCTTGTCAAGGATTATTTTCTTAAAAAAGGAACGACCTTCGGCGAGGGCCTTCCGCGCGACATTATGATCTGCGGTAGCCGTGGTTCCGCCATGAGGAAAAGAACGGGGGCCTGTCTGGAGGCAATTCAGCAAGCATTTCCCGGGGGATCGTCAAACAGGTCGAGCGTCTTGTCGTCTCGACGGCGGCTTATGCCGTCTCCCCGGTGCATGCAAGGGTGCTTAATTCTGCCCAGGCCCTCGGCTCCTTCGAAATGTGCCCAACCGCCATTAGGCATGGGCACGCTGACAATCGGTGCGCCGCACTCGGGACAAGGGTGCCGGTAGGGCCCGCGTTTTCTACCGTTCGAAGGCCGTCGCGAGACCCAAGTTTCCCTAACCTGCGTTGTTTTTCCCGACTTCAATCGTCGTGGATGGGCCCGTCGTCTTGACCAGCAGTTCGCCATCGATCCTGTTCCTGAACTTCACACATCGTACGTTATGCGATTGCAAGTAACGAAAGGGGAACAAAAGAAGTCCCCGCATGAAGCGCCAACTATTGTTTCGGGCCCAAAATTCCGCCTCCCGCGACGCTGAATACAAGACAGCCGGTCAATACATTTTCCCGTCCCGCCTAGAGGTAATGTTTAGGCACAGGCCTTTAAATCTCAAAACATCTCCAGTAACCCGTGTCTTTGCCTCACAGTATCTGTATGGCCTGCCGCTCCCGGGTCCGGAGTAGGGTGTGGGAAACGTTACCAGGCTCGGAAATTCTGTCGATACTTACCGGGAGACAGGAGTGGAGGAGAAGGAGGAATATCCTGAATGCCTGCGCGAGAAGTTTCCTGACTTTTTCAGAAAGCCTCAGGAGACAGTCGGAAAAACTCAGTTACAGCTAGGCTGAATACCGTTCAGAGGTCACAAAAAAGTTCTACGTGCTGGAGACAGAGTATGAGGAGGAAGTCCCCGGGAATCTGTTTGAATTTCTAGTCTTTTGGAGCCGGAAGTTACCCTTCCCTCGGTAGCTAGTATGATCGCCACTCCAGACAGCAACCTGGAGGCGTTACTCTGTTTCGGCACCTTTACGGGGAGGAACATCATGCAACTCATCATGGGAGGCATCAACGGGCATTACCTCAGGGAAATTACCGAGAACAAAGTTCGGGATACGGAAGAGGTGCTGGCGGCAGTCGCCTATGCGAATGATGCGACACTGCTTTTCGACTGGTGTTGGGACAATAAGATCCCGATCGAGTTCTATGGCCGCCTCGATGATGGCGTGGCGGTAACGGTTCCAATCCTTTCCACTTTTCTGAGTCGGAAATCTGCAAACTTTGTTTGCCGCCTCGTGCAGCACCACCATGCGAAAGTGATCTGGTGGCGAGGTGTCGGCGTCTACATTGGTTCTGCCAATCTTTCGGACAAAGCCTGGTACCGCAATATCGAAGCAGGCTGTTTTTTCCCGGAGGGGGAGATTACCGATGAAATGTCGGTCGATCTGTTAGACATGTTTGCCGTCCTGAAGAAGCATTCGACACCGTTGACCGAGGAGCTCGTGGACGTGATGAGAAAGCGGGCCCAGCTGCTTGCGGCCAAGAAACCAGAGTCGAAGTCATTCTGGGAGAGCCCCAGCATCGTTAAATGGCCCGGACTCGTCCACACCGCTCCCCGGAATGCGAGTGACCATAGGCGACAAGCTTTTCTCGAAGAATGGCATTCCACGCTGCAGCAGTTGAGAGATATCGCAGAGACCGTCAGCAAGCCGGAAAACCGGCCAATATGGATAGATGATTCGGCTCCGGCTGGTGCCCAGGCTGATCAGTTCCTTCACGCGCATTATTACGAACGTACGTTTAACGGCCGTAAGGCCCAGTACGCGGTGCATTTTGAAAAGAACAAGGGCCGTCGCGACGAGGCCTTATCGGAGGCGATAAGCTGGTGGCGGGCCCTTCCGGAAGCCCCGTCATCGGAAGACGAAATGCTTAATGATACGGCACCCTTCCTCCGTTCTGCCTTGACGGAAGAAAATCTCAAGTCAATGACATATGAAAGGTTCCATGAAATCTGCATGGGCGTTTACGCAATACGAGACTATGCGCGGCGGGTTTCAAATAAGGCGGTTGCCCTTCCGGATGATGGAACACAATACACGATCCCGCAGAAGGTGCGGGCGCTGTCGACACGTATTTGGAATGACCGTACGGCCGGAGGCGCCACAGTGGCGGAACTCTTCAATTTTATCCTTTATGGCGGTGCCGACGAGCAGCTTCCTGAACGCCTGTGGCAGGCAGTCGATGACCCGGCCTGGAAAATTGAAGGGCTGGGTATCAGCGCCCTCGGGGAACTTGTCGGATGGGCATTGCCTGACCGGTTCCCACCCAGAAACGGACGTACATCCAAGTCCCTGAAGTCTTTGGGCTTCGATGTCACGGTCCATGTCGCCTGAACGACCTCTGGCAAAAAGGAAACTGCCCTGCAGTTGAGAGGAAGTGACGATGAACCCGGAGTTCCAGAGCTACGTCGAACAGGTGCCGGGCCTTTACGCTGAACTGATGCGCTCTGCCGCATTCATGGAAAAAGGCGTCCGTGATCAGGAAAAGAAGTCCGGAATTTACGTGTTTTTCGAGGAGGGGAAGGCGGTTCATGTCGGGCGGACCAGAAACCTCCGTCAGCGCCTGAGAAGCCACCATACATTCAGTCACAACGCGGCATCATTTGCGTTCAAAAGAGCCCGAAGAGAGCTTGGGGTGGTAACAACCTACAAACCGGAGGGCTCCCGCGCAGATCTGATGAGGCGGGATGATTTCGCGACTGAATTCAGAAGGCAGATCGACCGGGTGCGTCAGATGGAGGCCCGGTTTCTGGAGATCAAGGATCCCATTCTGCAGTACCTCGTGGAGCTCTATGCCCATCTGGAACTGAGGCTGCCTCTTGATGAGTTTGACACTCACTGAATTGCAGACGGAAACATCAACGCTTAGTTTTTTTGGGTTGGGTACCCGGCGCATTAGGCTGAGGAGTTTTGCCGATTGACTAACTGAATCTTTGAAGGTTTAGGAGCGCCGTATGGCTTCAATGCACTTTTTGTATGCCTTGTCATAAGTTTTGTCCTGATGGTCGGAAATCTGCACGTCCATAGAGTCCAAAATTGAGAGCTTTGCTTCTTCAGAAATTGATATCTTCTCGCAGGAACATCGATGGAAATACAGGCGCCCGATACCCTCTTCAGACTTGTTTTTATGTTTCCGCAGTTTTTGTTTAACTGAGATCAAATTCCATATGTAGTTCGACAGGATATTCCCCCACGTTCTCGGGCTTGTCGATGAGTGCGTGGTGGCTCGGGCAAAGCAATATCAGGTTTTCGTATCCATTCCGCTCGTCTGTTGATTGTTTAGGGTCGTGTCGATTTGCCCCTGGTTTTTCGCCCCGGATATGGGCCATCTCCCCAATCGTGTAAGGGGCGGACTTCCCCGCTTCAGCAATGGATAGCTTTTCGTGGCAATCAGGGAACGCGCAACGCCCAGCTGCGTTTGCCCAGAGAATTTTGACATTCTTCACGGAAACCGCCATGGGGACTTCCTAACAATATTTATGGCGCAATTAGGTCTTATGGCGCCTCTTCCCGCCAATTTCTATCGGTTTATCTTGTTGAATGGGAACCGAATTCCGGGGCTGGAGAGACGTTCTGCCAAAATCGCGCCAAAAGCGACGGGTCGCCAGAAATTCCGGCGAAGAGAGACGCTCATTGGGGCCCCAAGTCTTTGAATTTCGGGGAGGTCTCTGAGGGTTCACGCGAACCGCCGTTTGGCAGCGGACGGAATGGCGGTGGGGGCAGTCTTTAGCGAACCAGTCTCTTATGAAATTCCCTAATCAATAGGGAAACTATAGGGAAATATGGCGATATACTGCTCTCTATAACTCTGCTTCAACGGCCCTCTTCAGGAAAACCAGTGTTACTGGATTAATTTCACTAAAATTTAAAACAGGGAATTGAATCAAGAAGTACAGGGCTTAAAAAGCCAACAACCCCGCATCAACCAGCGAACTAGGCCCGCGAACCAACCCATTGAGCATGCCCGCTCAAATAGGCTGTGGCCGACATCTACTCGCATCATCTCACGCTGGTAATAGCGTACCCCTTGCCCGATTGCACAAAGTCAAAGTCGACGGTTTTACCAACACTGAGTTTTTCCAGCAGGGCCTTATCCATGACCATGAAGCCCATCGTCATGGACGGCCAATTCAAGGTGCCGACAGGCTCGTGGGCCAACGTTACCATGCCACTGCTGCCATCGACCTTGGTCACCTTACCCCTTGTGGAATGGATCGTTTGGTCAGCGGCAGGCTTGTCCATCCTGTTGTTTTCCATAGTGCCCATCGGCATGTCCTTCATGTCGTTCATCATCTTTTGCTGAGCCGTGGCCGGGGCTGCGGCAATCGCCAGGAAGGCGGCACAAAGAACGATCGTTGATTTTTTCATCAAATTCTCTCCACAAGTTGGTGAAAGGTTGCAAGCTGGGGTCTGGCACCGCCGATTGACCCGAAGATATCCATCACGCGGTATCGGCAGATGACGGAATCAGTTGATCCGCCGCCTGTCGTCCTTTGCGCCGTCGGCGCATTAGGTAGTAGGCGGCGGGTATCACGAACATCGATAACAAGGGCGCGGTGATCATGCCGCCGACCATCGGCGCGGCAATGCGCTGCATGACCTCGCTGCCGGTCCCGACGCCCCACATGATCGGCAGAAGGCCGGCCAGAATCACCGCGACGGTCATGGCTTTCGGCCGCACGCGCAGAACCGCGCCTTCCCGAATGGCGTCGAGCAAGTCCGCCTCGCTTGTCAGACCTTGTTCAATCCGCGCGGACCATGCTTGCTTCAGGTACAGGAGCATGATGACCCCGAATTCGGCGGCTACCCCCGCAAGCGCGATGAACCCGACCACGCCGGCGACGGAAAGATTGTATCCGAGGCCGTAAAGAAGCCAGATGCCGCCGACCAGCGCGAACGGCAGGGTGGCCATCAGCAGCAAGGCTTCGCCGAAGCTCTTGAAGGTCAGGTACAGCAGCACGAGGATGATCAGGAGCGTAAAGGGTACGACAACCTTGAGTTTGGCGCTCGCGCGCTCGAGAAACTCGAACTGTCCGGACCACGTAACCGAATACCCCGGCGGCAGATCGACCTGTTCGCTCACCCTTTGTTGCATTTCGCGAACTGCTGAACCGAGATCCCGCCCACGCAGGTCCACGTATACGAACCCGGCCAACCTAGCATTTTCGCTGCGAAGCATCGGGGGGCCATCGTTAATCCGGATGTCGGCGACGTCACCCAACACCAGTTGCTGGCCACGAGGCGTGACGATGGGCAGGGCACGAAGCCTGTCGAGAGAGTCGCGCGTCTCACGGGGATAACGCAGATTGATGGGATAACGCTGCAACCCTTCGACCGTCTCACCAATATTCTTTCCCCCGACGGCGGAACTGACGACGGACTGAACGTCGGCGATATTCAACCCGTAGCGGGCGGAAAGCTCCCGCTTGATGTCCACATCGACGTACCGGCCACCCGTCATACGTTCGGCGAAGGCGCTGGTCACACCGGGCAGGTTCTTGACGGTCCGTTCAATTTCGCCGGTGAGCCTGTCTATGACCTTCAGATCGCTCCCGAGAACCTTGACACCAACCGGGCTCTTGATCCCGGTCGCCAGCATATCGATGCGGTTGCGGATGGGCGGTATCCAAATGTTCGTCAGTCCCGGCACGCGCACGGTTCTGTCGAGTTCCTCGACGATCTTCTCGGGCGTCATTCCGGCGCGCCATTCATCACGGGGTTTGAATTGGATCGTCGTTTCGAACATCACCAGGGGTGCCGGGTCGGTGGCGGTGACCGCCCTGCCGGCTTTTCCGTATACGGTCGCGACTTCGGGGACAGTCTTTATCAGGCGATCCGTTTGTTGCAGCAACTCGGCGGCCTTTCCCGCAGACAGGCCAGGAAGCGCCGTCGGCATGTAGAGCAGGTCGCCTTCGTCGAGCGGCGGCATGAATTCGCTTCCGATATGCTGCAACGGCCACAAACTGGCCACGAAAAACAGCGCGGCCACAACAATAGTCGACCTGGGAAACCGCAACACGACTTCAAGCATCGGCCGATAAACCGCGATCAGTCCGCGATTGATGGGGTTTTTGTGCTCATCGGGGATGCGGCCGCGAATCAGATACCCCATCAGCACCGGGATCAACGTGACGGCCAAACCGGCGGCTGCGGCCATTGCATAGGTCTTGGTGAAGGCCAGGGGAGAGAATAGCCGCCCCTCCTGCGCTTCGAGCGCGAAAACCGGCACGAACGACAGGGTGATGATCAGCAGAGAGAAGAACAGGGCCGGGCCGACCTCTGCCGCGGCATCACCGATGACCCGCCACCTTGCCTCTCCCGCCAGTGGCTCATCCGGGTGTTTATGACGCCAGTGCTCCAGGTGCTTGTGCGCGTTTTCGATCATCACCACGGCGGCATCGACCATTGCTCCGATGGCGATGGCGATCCCGCCCAGGGACATGATATTGGCGTTCACACCCTGCCAATTCATGACCATGAAGGCGGCAAGAATACCGATAGGCAACGAGACGATCGCGACCAACGCCGACCGAAGATGAAACAGGAAGATTACGCAAACCGCCGCGACGACAAGAAATTCCTCGAACAACTTGAAGCTCAGGTTCTCGATGGCACGTTCGATCAGACCCGCGCGGTCATAGGTCGGAACGATTTCAACGCCGTCCGGTAGGCTCGATTTCAGGGTTTCCAGCTTGTCTTTGACCGCTTGGATGGTGGAAAGGGCATTCTCGCCGGATCTCATCACGATCACACCGCCCACCGCTTCGCCCAGTCCGTCCAACTCACCGATCCCGCGCCGCATTTCCGGACCGATCTGGACATGCGCGACATCGCCCAGGACCACCGAGACACCGGCATCCGTGGTCATCAGCGGTATGGTTCGGAAATCGTCCAGGGATTGAAGGTAGCCGGAAGTCCGAACCATGAACTCGGCCTCGCCCATTTCGAGAACCGAGCCCCCGGCCTCCTGATTGGCTCGACGAATGGCGTTCACGACAGTTCCGTGGGCGATCCGATAGGCGGCCAGCTTGTCGGGATCCAGAACCACCTGGTATTGGCGCACCATGCCGCCGATCGTCGCCACTTCGGCTACGCCGGGAACCGTCTTGAGCTCGAATTTCAGGAACCAGTCCTGAAGGCTTCTTAGCTGCGACAAGTCCTGCCGGCCGGACTTGTCGACCAAGGCGTACTGATAGATCCAACCGACACCCGTGGCATCGGGCCCCAGGGCCGAGTTGGCACCGGGCGGCAGGCGTGATTGAGCTTGGTTGAGGTATTCAAGAACCCGGGATCGCGCCCAATAGAGGTCGATTCCGTCCTCGAACAACACGTAGACATAGCTGTCACCGAAGAAGGAATAGCCGCGCACCACCGCAGCGCCGGGCACCGAGAGCATCGTGGTCGTGAGAGGATAGGTGACTTGGTTCTCCACAAGCTGCGGCGCCTGGCCGGGCCACGTCGTCCGGATGATCACCTGGGTGTCGGACAGGTCCGGAAGCGCGTCCAGGGGCGTGCGGGTCAATGAAATGATCCCCCAGGCGGTAAGCAGCAGGGTGGCCAGCAAGACCAAAAAACGGTTGGCGATCGACCAGTAAATTAGACGGGCGATCATTTCGACTCTCCCGCGGAGGGTCCGTTCCGGGGCGTCAGGGAAACGATCATTGGCGCATCTCCCTCCTGCAACTGGAACCTGATCTCAATCTCGTCGCCGCTCCGCACGCCGGGCATCTTGATCTGGGGGGGCAACTTGAAATCCATGGTCATCGCCGGCCATTGCAAGGCCTGGATCTCGGGATGCACCAAGGTCAGGGCATCGGCCGACACTGCCTCGACACGCGCGGTCGTTTCATAGGTCCTGGCCGCATTGGACTCCGGCGTGCTCATTGGCGGCGGGGACATGCGTGCCTCGACTCCCTTCAGGCTGGCCTCGGAATCGATAAGAAACTGGCCGGATAGGACAACCTTCTGGCCTTTTAAGAGACCGCTTATGATCTCACTCCGGCCATTCTGCTCCCTACCAACCTCTACTTCGGTGGGACGGAACCCGTTATTGTCCTCGGCCACCATAACCAAGGTGCGTCGGCCTGTTCTGATCAGCGCTTCGGAAGGCACCAACAAAACCATTCTGCTTTGCTCATCCAGAAGACGCATCCGAACGAACATTCCGGGGACAAGAAGTTCCTCTGGATTTGCCAATTCCAAACGCGCCTTGCGCGTTCGGGTCGTGGGGTTCACCTCGGGCAGCAGGGCCTGTACCTTGCCCTCGAATATCTTCCCGGTCAGGCCGGGCGCCTGCGCCGAAACCGGACTTCCCGCGCGCAATTTCGCCGCCTGGCTTTCTGGCACTTCGGCATGCGCCCACACCGTCGAAAGGTCGTTTATCCGGGCCAGAAGCATTCCCGAATTGACCGTGCTGCCCTCGCGGGCCGTCAATTCGGTGACGACGCCGTCATGCGGTGCGACGATCGTGGTGCGCGCCTGCACCTTGCCCGTGCGTTCGACATTCTCGATCTGGCGATCATCCATGCCGGCTTGCCGCATGCGTTGCAGAGAGGCCTCGACAAGAGGTTGAAGATCGCGCCCTTGCATTCGACGGACGCTAAGGTAGTCCTCCTGTACGGCAACCCAGTCGGGTACATAAAGTTCGAACAACGGTTGACCCTTGGTGACGCGGTCCAACGTCGCGCGGACATGCAGCTTCTCGACAAACCCGGTCGCGCGGGCCTGGATGGCAGACTGACCGCGTTCGTTCCAGGCGATGGCGCCGACCGCCGAAACTTCCTGCGAGAGGACGCCGTCAACGACCTCTCCGACGCGAAGGCCGAGATTTTGCTGGATACGCGGGCTGACGGTCACGGTTCCCGGGTCCGATCCCTCGCCCCCCGAATACGCGGGGACGAGCATCATATCCATGAACGGCGACTTGGCCGGGGAATCGAACTTTTTCCCCGGCACCATGGGGTCGTGATAATAGAGAATCCGACGATCTGTCAGGGGGTCCGTATCACCGGCCTTGAGGCCGCTTTCCATGTGGCGGCGGGTCGCTCTTTCTCCTTCGGGAATTCCCCAACTGGAAGGGTCTTCTGGCGCCGCGACGGTCATCGCCTGTGCCTCCATCAAACCAACCGAAGGAGATTGGGGCGCCGCGTGCGACATGCCGAGGCGATAAAGCCCAAAGCCGGCCGCGGTGATCACGCTGATCGCGAGCAGGCTCATCGATATCTTTTTGCTGTTCATTGTCCCGGCTCCTTGTCGGATTTGGAATTGGTTGCATCGGCTGACGCATCGGGTTCAGGTATGAGAAACTCCAACCACGCCCAGATGGCTGCGGCCTGTTTTTCGATTCGCAATCTCTCCAACTGGGTGTTGATCTCCATACGCCGGGCCTCCAGCACGGTCGCCAGTGTCCCCTTGCCGCCGCGGTATGCCGCAACGGATGCGTTGGTCCTCTCGGTGGCCAGGGGAATTAACGACTGGTCGTAGTCCCGCACCCTCATCAGGTTGGAGCGCCAAGTCGCCAACATGCGCTCGACTTCCGAATGATGCTCGCGGCGCATCTCTTCCCGCTCGGCCCGTATCTCGGCGACTTTTTCGAGGCGCGCGGCGAGTTCTCGGTCCTGGCGGTTTTTTTGGTTCCACTGAAGCGGGATAGACGCGCCGACGGAGACCATGTCGCTGAAGTTGTCACCTCGCCTGCTGAACATAAGGGAGAGGCTCCAGTCGGCGTTCTTGTCTTCCCTCGCGACCTTGACCTCGGCCAGCGCGACCTGCTCCTTTGAGTTCAGGGCTTGAATTTCAGGATGCAAATCGACTTGGTGCGCTGTGTCTAGTCCGTCCCAGCCGATATTGCTCAGGGCCGGTGCGGTGCCCAGCGGCAACCTCGCGCTCTCTCCAATCCATCGTGCCAAGAGAGTGGTGGAATTGCTGACATCCGCTCGCACCTCGTGAATTCGATTGTCGATGCGGGAAATCTCCTCTTGTGCCGCGATAACGTCTTTTTGCGGGCCTCGACCGCTTCGATAAGCCGTGGAAACAGCCTCTGCTGTAAGGACGGCTTCTTCACGCTGGCGTTCGAGCAGGTTCAATATGCGCTGTTGATAAAAGCGGTCGAACCAGGCACGCGCGGTTTCGGTTCGAAGACGCGCCAATTCCATGGACCGCATTGCCGACGCCAATTCTGCCTCGCGTTCAAACCGGTCGCGTCGGGCATCCCTTTTGTCACTTCCGATGAATGTCTGCGTAAGGCCGACCGAACGCATGGTCATGAAATCGTCGGTCAGGCTGTAGCGCATCGAACCAGTGACAGGCAGATTGTCGATCGAGAACCGGAGAACAGGGTCGGGCAGACTACCCGCCGACACCGCCCTTTCGCGGGATGACCGGCCCCTGGCGTCTTTAGCGTGCAAACTGAATGAACGTTCTTCCGCCAACCGAAGGGCGTGATCAATAGTCAATTCGGCTGATGGTTCAGGCGCCTGCGCGAGAGGCTCCTTGGGGAAAACGATCGTTAACGCGGCGACGGCAACAAGAAAAATTGAAAAGCCGCGGAAGGATTGAGCGAGAAAAGTGGGGGGCCCTTTGGCTTCCCGCGGGGACTCTTCACCCTTCGGCACTGGGACAGCGGCCAGGAGTTCGTGTTTCTCCGCGACACCATGAGATGGTGGCACAAGTGTGACGAGGGCAAGCCCGGGCATTCCCGGAGCCAACCTCTTGATGACGGACATATTGTTCGATCCTTCTTGGCGGACGGCCATCGGATGCCGCCGGAAACGGTGCACGCATACGCGAGACTAGCGGCCAGGCTCAGGCCCGGTCCAAGGCACGCGCAGAGGTCATCGAAGGATCAGGTTCGTGGGGGAGGGAATAACAGACCGATTGCCCACGAACGCAGGTGCTCGGCTTTAACGAGTCGAAGCGCGATGGTCTCCTGATCGGGAAATTCGTGCGTTGATGCACCAATGATCAAGGGAACAAGACAGGTTGAAACGCAGAACTCAGGCGGGCAGGACTGTTCCGTCGCGCAACAAGAACCTTCCGCTTCTCCGTGTCGGGCCGCATCGTTCTGACAGCTGATGACGTCCACTTGGCCAACGCTGGCGCCGCCTGATGTCGATAAGCTACCCGAGTCCGCCCACGCAGCGACCACAGGTGGAAGCAACAAGGCAGATACCAGTAAAATCGCTGAGATCAGACGAGGTAAAAATCGCATCAGGGTTACAGAGCCAACAATCTGAAGCAGGGAAGGCGATAAGGTACGATATCAAATTTTTTTTGCGGCGCACCATCTTTGTTTTCGCAGGGCATCATATTTTTGTGACCGTACGACAACCTCATCGCATCGGGCCGGAAAACCGACCAATCCATGGGGTCGAGCAAGAAATAGGCCGATCTCTTATGATATTCAAGGAGCCGAAGATCAAGTTCCAGAGGCCAATGACATATCCGCCATGCGGGGCTATGGTTGCCCTATTCCTGCGGTTCGAAGGGCGTCTTCGGTCACGCCTCGACCGGCACAACACGAGGCCAGAACGCCGTCAACCGCCACGGCAGGCAGCGTGCGCACGCCCAAGTCCTTGGCCCTGGCAATCACCTCGTCCTCTTTCATATCGAGGATGGAAACCTCGCAGTTTGAACAGGCCATCTGGTTGACCAGCTCAATGGTTTCCTCACACAAGCCACATCCGGCACTGAAAACTTCGATCTTGCGTTTCTGGGGCATCGTCAAAATCTCCTTCGTTGAGTCATGAGGTTACGTATTCGTCCTTAACGTTCGCACAGGCAGGGCAGCCCGCCGTTTGGCCCGATTGGCTTTTGCTTCGCATCGGCCAGGTGTTCCACAGGGACGCGGCAACGAGAACGCCAAGACCAGCCCACATGGCCGGGTCGCTGTCGAAGCCGAACTTGCCGAACAGCACGATTCCTGCGCCGACAACACCCAACCCAAACGGACCGTACCCGCGCCGTGTCGTCGCCCGGTAAGCCAATGCAGAAACGGCAACAGCAAGAAAGGCACCGGTGAGCGGCAATAGAAACGGGGTATAGTCGATAAATCCGATGCCAAGACTGCTGAACAAACCGGCATAGGCCGGCCAACAGGCGGGGCAGGCCAGTTTCGGCAATAAAGCCGCCCCGATGGACGGCACCATGGCCGCATTCAAATGCAAGGTTCCAGAGGGCTTGCCGGGTTCATAACCTGGCGTCAACGCCGTCACGATCTGGTCAAGCGGCGGCACGCCACGCGCATCGCCTTCCAACGTGTATATGCGGCAACACGAACTGGCTTCTTCAAGGGAAAGTCCCGACACGTCCTTACCATCGACCAAGATCGTCGGCGAGCCATAGGAACGAACGTGGTCGGGCGTATCTGGGGCACCAACCTCCCATTCCGACCAAGCAGGAGCCACACCGGCAGCGCCAAACGCCGCTATCAACTGTTTTCGGGCGGCCGCGATATTCGGGCATGATTTTTCATAGACGAATTCAACGGTCGGCATTTGCGGGCCCTTTCCTGGCTTCCAGGGCATCAAGAATCGGACAGGCACTCACTGGCCCTGTGCTGGGGCACGCATTCGTCCATGTGCTGAGGACATCCCGCATTCGCGATAAAACATCGATCTTCTCCTCGATTTCGCTGAGTTTCCCCAGCGCCCGGTCCCGAACATCGCTGCACGATGCCCCGGGATCGGTTTTAAGTGAGAGAAGGTCTCCGATATCCCGCAAGGTGAACCCAACATCCTGGGCGCGTTTGATGAACTGAATATGCCGAACGACCTCAGGCGCGTATTTCCGATAGCCGTTCGCGTCCCGGTCAGGCGTTTCAATCAACCCTTGCTGTTCGTAGTAACGCAGGGTTTCGACGCTCACGCCGCCTTGCCGGGCGACATCTCCGATGTTCAGCATTTCAGTATCTCCATCGATTCCGGACAGCGTAACCCCTGTAGTATACT
Organism: uncultured Rhodospirillaceae bacterium; assembly: GCA_913030825.1. Taxonomy (GTDB): domain Bacteria; phylum Pseudomonadota; class Alphaproteobacteria; order Rhodospirillales; family Casp-alpha2; genus UBA1479. The sequence goes on from CAJWCU010000002.1 coordinate 240,683, forward strand.
TTAGGGTCAAGGGCGAAATTTGCCTTGATCCGGCCATGATTGATGGCAACACTTCCGACCCATGAGACGACTGCTGCGATCCCGCCTTCTGATTGTCGCCCTGCTGCTTGCAGTGGGCGTGGGGTCCGTCGTCTCGGTGGTCCAGGCGGGACAAATGCGTGTCGACATGGCCATGACCGGCGATGTTCAAGGTCCCGATGGCGATAGCTGTACCGCGTGCGGCACCGGCGGTGATGGGGCAAAGGCATCGATAGATTGCGTGTCGGCCTGTCACCTTTCCGCAATCGATATGGTCGATGGCCGCGCGGCCGCCGGTATGGCCGATGACCGAACGTATCCCCTAGATCGCAGGCAATTCGCGCGGTCATCCGGGCCTCTGCTCGACCCCTCTCCCCCAAAATCCATTCTCGGTTAGTGCGCAGCCGGCGAAAGCCTTTGCTTTTGCCACGCGTCACGTCTTAGGCCCGCCTCCTCCATACGGGGCAGGTGAGGCTTTGTTGGTACAGGCACGTCAGCCTGTCCGCCTCCATACCCGAGAATGGACATCATCTAATGAAAAACACGTTCAACAACGGCCTGTCGCGCCGTTCCTTCCTTGCCGCCGCCGGCGCCGCGGCAGGGGTGGCTGCCGTGCCCGCCTGGGCAGCACCTTCGCTTCCCCTGCGTCAAATCGATTTGGCCGCCGCCCCCGGTGCGACCCACCTAGTGGACAGTGACGGGACGAAAACCAAAGTCTGGTCGTACAACGGTCGCGTGCCCGGCCCGGAAATCCGGATACGCCAAGGCGAACGTCTGCGCGTCGCCGTGCGCAACGGACTGACTGAAGAGACGACGGTTCACTGGCACGGGCTTCGCGTGCCCCATGCGATGGACGGCGTGCCACATCTGACGCAAAAGCCCATCGCGCCTGGCGAAACCTTTGTTTACGAGTTCGATGCACCCGACGCCGGAACTTATTGGTATCACCCCCATCAGCGGAGCTTCGAGCAGGTCGGGCGTGGCCTTTATGGCCCCCTGATCATCGAGGAAACGAACCCGCCCCAAGTGGACCGTGATGTGACCTGGGTATTGGACGACTGGCGCTTGCTGATAGATGCGCAGATCAGCGAGGATTTCGGGAATCGCCATGATATGAGCCATGCCGGCCGCATCGGCAACACGGTTACGGTCAATGGCCGGATCACCGATATGTTCGAAGCCAGGGCAGGCGAGCGTATCCGCCTGCGCCTGATCAATGCCGCCAACGCCCGTATCTTCGGTCTGGAATTCGACGGTCATACACCCTGGGTCATCGCCTATGACGGTCAGCCGGTTGACCCGCACCAGGTGACGGGACGGTTGGACATCGGACCGGCCATGAGGATCGATCTGATCCTCGACCTGACCGGCGATCCTGGCGATGCCTTCGCCGTCAGGGACACCTTCTACAGCCGTCTGAAATACCGACTGTTGAATGTCGTCTACGGACCCAAGCGGCTGCGGGATAAGCCGATGCGCAAGGTCGCGGCGTTGCCCGACAACACCATGCCCGAACCTGACCTGGCTTCTGCCGAGCGTCATCACATCGCGTTCGGCGGCGGCATGATGGGCGGTATGGCCATGGCCAAGATGGGCGGACGTGAGGTCGGCATGATGGAGATGATGCGGAACGGCAAGGCCTGGACGGTCAACGGCGTCGCTGCCACGGGTCACGTCATGGACCCCATTCTGACGCTGGCGCGGAACCGCTCCTACATCCTGGCTCTGGACAACCAGACAGCCTGGTATCACCCCATCCATTTGCATGGACACTCCTTTCGCGTGATCAGCCGAAACGGCGAGCCGACCCGTCATAAGGAATGGCAGGACACGGTTATGATGGCGCCGCGCGAACAGGTCGAAATCGCCTTCGTCGCCGACAACCCCGGCGGCTGGATGTTCCATTGCCACATCCTGGAACACCAGGCCGGCGGCATGATGGGTGTCATACAGGTGACATGAGGAGGGCCGGAAATGAGACGAAACCTATTCTCCACGGCCGGCGCGATTATCGCGGCCTTGTTCACCGGGTTCATCGGCACGGCGCGGGCGGACGGCGACCCCGACCGTGGTCGAAAAGCCTTTTTGCAATGTCTGTCCTGCCATTCAGCCCGTCCCGGCCTCCACAAGACCGGCCCCAGTCTGGCGACGGTCGCCGGGCAGAAAGCCGCAACGGTTGAAGGATTCGGGCGATACAGCGATGCCCTTAAGGCTTCCGGCTTGGTCTGGAACGATGAAAAACTGGACGCCTGGATGCTCGATCCCAGGGGGCTGGTTCCCGGAACGTCCATGAACATTCCGGGCATCAAGTCGACGTCCGACCGTCGAGATATCATCGCCTTTTTGAAGGCCGTGAAAGCCGAACAGTCAGCTGAAAGGTCACCGGCACCTTCAAATGAATCCGGTGGCAGCATGATGATGGGGGATCGCCCTATGCCTGATCTGGAAGCACTGGGTCCGGAGCGTCAGGTCGCGTCGCTGACCTACTGCCGAGGCACCTATCATGTGCGTACGGTAGCCGGGCAGGTTCAGAAAATCTGGGAGTTCAATCTCCGGTTCAAATCGGACTCTAGTGATAAGGGGCCGATGGCGGGGAAGCCGGTGATCATCCCCAAGGGCATGAGGGGGGATCGATTCTTCGTCATCTTTGCCCAACCGTCCGAGATTAGCCCGTTCATCGAAAACCGATGCTGAATCAGTCCGGCGTAACTCAGTTAATCCAGTGTCAAAAAGGAAATGATCATGACCATTAGAAACCGAATTCAAGCGGCCATCTTTGCGGTCTTGCTCAGCGCTGTTACTGCCGTTTCTACTCTTGCGGCCGACCGGCCTGATGCCACCATCATCAAGAACCCGCAGTGCGGCTGTTGCGAAAGCTACGCCGATTACCTTCGCGAGAACGGCTTCAAGGTAACGGTCAAGGCATCCCACGACCTTACCTTGATGAAGCGTGAGATGGGCGTGCCTGATGACTTCGCGGGCTGCCACACCATGGTGCTCGATAAATACGTTGTCGAAGGCCACGTCCCGGTTTCCGCCATCGACAAGCTTCTGGCCGAACGTCCGGACATCAAGGGAATTTCCCTGCCGGGCATGCCGCAAGGATCACCCGGAATGTCGGGTACAAAGACCGCCCCCTTCACCGTCTATCAATTCGGCCAAGGGCCGGCAAAGGTCTTCACGGTCGAATGATGGCGGACTTCAAACCAACCGCCTTCATGATGGTTGCGGCAACCGTCGGGTCAATTTCCCTGCCGGTTGCCGCGCAATCACCCGAGACGGACAACCTTGCCCGGGGCCGCACGCTTTACCAAACCCACTGCGCCAGTTGTCACGGCAAGAACCTGGAAGGGCAGTCCGATTGGCAGATCCGCCGGCCGGACGGCCGCCTGCCGGCCCCGCCGCATGATCGAACGGGACATACCTGGCACCATCCAGATGAGCACCTGTTCCAGATGACCAAGCACGGTCTTGTTCCGCCGTTGGCACCAGAGGGATACGAAAGCGACATGCCGGCGTTCGGCGATGTTCTTTCGGACGACGAGATCTGGTCCGTACTCGACTTCATCAAAAGCACCTGGCCGGACCGTTTTCAGCGTCGGCAGCAGGACGTCACCAAAAGGGCGAATGAGAAATGAGCGATATGATGGGAACCGATTGTGCCATGGGCTGGGGAATGACCCTGGCGGGCGCATTGGTCGCCGGACTGGCATTGTTGGTCGCGGCGGCATTGATCAAGTATCTGTTCACGAGCGGCGGGAGAAGCCGCCTTGAGTGAAATGCTCCTTGAAGCAGGACAAAGGCGCCGCACAGCGATTTTGTTCTGGGGGCCTGTGATGGTGTTCGCGGGCTTGGCCACAGCGCTGGGTTGGGGTTTGACGCGCGATCCGAAGGTGCTGCCCTCGGCCCTGATCGATAAGCCGGTGCCCGAGTTCAATCTGCCGCCGGTCAAGGGACGAACCTCGGGCCTCGCGTCGGCGGATCTCTCGGGTGAGGTGTCTATCGTCAACGTATTCGCTTCCTGGTGCCTACCATGCAAAGCGGAACATCCGATTTGGATGGATCTCAAGGCGCGGAACGTCGTGCCCATTCACGGGCTGAACTATAAAGACACGCCCGATGATGCCTCGGCTTGGCTCAACCGGCTTGGCGATCCCTACAAGCGGACAGGCGCCGATCTCGATGGCCGTGTCGCCATCGACTGGGGTGTCTATGGCGTGCCGGAAACGTTCATCGTCTCCGCCGACGGGCGTATCGCCTACAAGCACGTGGGGCCTGTGACACAGGTAATCGTGGACGGCACGCTCATGCCCATCGTCGACCGCCTGCGGCGGAAAGCCGAAGGGGCAAAGCCATGACCGTGATGACGCGCCGTCGGGCCATGACGGTCATGGCCGCGGCATCCTTGATGTTGCCGGCTGCCGTCGCAGGCGCCGCGGGAACGGCTAAGACCTTTAACCTGCACGATGCACCACTGCCAATGCCGGAGGTCGCGTTCGCGTACGAAGACGGCCGGCCCGGATCTCTCGCGGACTTCCGGGGTAAACATGTGCTTCTAAATATATGGGCAACATGGTGTCCACCCTGCCGCGAAGAGATGTCGACGCTTGACCGCCTGCAGGGCCTTCTGGGCGGCAACGACTTTCATGTGTTGCCACTTTCGATCGACCGGGCGGGAGTGAAGGTCGTGCGGGATTTCTATGCCAAGACCGGCATCGAGAACCTGAAAATCTACATGGATCAGAATGCACGGGTCATGCGTGTCCTGAAGTTGGGCGGGTTACCGACGACCTTCCTGATCGGCCCAAGCGGGCAGCAGTTGGGCGGGTTGGTCGGTGCCGCGGAATGGGATGCGCCAGATTTGGTCGCCCTGTTCCGGGACCGGATTGCGTCAGCAAAGAATCAAAGGAGATAGAGCGATGAAGAATGGACAACAAGCAGTACCCGCGGTTTCAACCGCCCAACGCGCCGTCAACAAGCTCTGGCCCTATGTCACCGGGCGCCGTGGTTGGATTCTGTTCGGGCTCGCCGCCATCGGTGGCGGCCTGGCGATGAACTGGGGCACGGTGGTCGCCCTGGGCCTGGCGCCGCTTCTTCTTGGTGTGCTGCCCTGTGTCGCCATGTGTGCGCTGGGCATGTGCATGAGCGGGGGGAGCGGAAAATGTTCGTCCAAGCCAGGGGAGAAGGAAAAGCCAGACGATGTCTGACAGCACTTCCAGCGCGCCGAAGGATAGCCCCCGTCTCCGGGGTGTGCGATGGGCCGCTTGGGGACTTGTCCTGATCACGGCCATGGCTGTGGCCGGTATCGCCGGCTGGCGCACCTTTAAGCCGGAACCGCCGTTGCCCACGGCACGACAACTTGGCCAAGCCATGATCAAAAGCCAATTCACACTGACAGATCACCACGGTCATACGGTCACAGAGAAGGACTTCCATGGACGATGGCAGCTTGTGTTTTTCGGGTTCACATTCTGTCCCGACGTCTGCCCGACAACGCTCTCGGTCATGGCCCAGGTTCTGGATATTCTGGGGGAGGACGCGAACAAGGTGGCACCGATGTTCATCACGGTTGATCCGGAGCGCGACACAGCCGAGGTTATGGCCGAATATGTCGAGGCCTTCCACCCGGATATCGTCGGCCTTACCGGCACGCCTGAGCAGATCAAACAGGCTGCGAAGTCGTTCCGGGTTTTTTACGGGAAAACCGAAAAAGCCAACGCGCCGGGCGGCTACGTTATGGGGCATTCGGGATACATGTACCTGATGACGCCGGACGGCTCGTACGACGCGGTGTTCTCGGAAAACCTTCATCCGCCGGAGAAAATCGCGGCGGAGATCCAACGTCGCCTGAAGAACGAAAGAATTGAAAAATGAAATCACTGAAATTGAGTCTGTTCGCCTTCATTGCTGCCTTCACTCTGCTGATACAGGCACGCGGCGCGTCAGCAGGAGACGCTTCAATTGTCATTGAGAAACCTTGGGCGCGTGCGTCTATCCTACAATCGCGGCCGGGTGCCGCCTATTTGACGATCCGCAATACCGGCACGAAATCGGATCGACTTCTAAAAGTCACGTCACCAGCTGCGGGCATGGTGATGATCCATGAATCCAAAGTCGCAGACGGCGTCGCGTAAATGCAGGACCGCAATGAGGTGACTATCCTACTAGGAGCCGAAGTGGTCTTCCGCCTGGGCGGGCTGCATCTCATGCTCATAGAATTGCATGAGAAACCACGAAAGGGTGTAAATCTGACTTTGGCTTTGGAGTTCGAGCATGCCGATTCTCGAGCTTGGGGCGACCAGCCCGGAATAACCCGGCCACAAACCGCTTCGTATAGGTCCGTGCGATATAGGTCAATGCGATGGAATTGACTGTCGGGTTTTCTTGCAGAGTGTAAGACACTTGAATATAGAACGGCCAGACTTTGCGGCCAATCTGCCGGGCTGAAGGGAATGATTTGCAATGAATGATCGTCATGAGCATTGGAATGACGTGTATGGGGCCCGCGAAGAGACTGCGCTAACCTGGTTCGAGGCAATCCCCACCGTATCTCTCGAACTGATCCGTAAGTTCGCCGATGCAAACGACCCTATCCTGGATGTCGGCGGTGGCGCTTCCCGGATCGTCGACAGCTTGATTGATCTCGGCTTCAGCCGCATCTCGATCTTGGACCTATCCGAAGCAGGAATGAATGTGTCACGCTGCCGACTGGGGTCGCGGGCAGACAAGGTAACGTGGATCACAGAAGACGTAACCAAATGGGTTCCCGATCAGCCCTGCCGGCTCTGGCATGATCGAGCGGTGTTCCATTTTCTGACATCAAAAGACGACTGCAGGGCCTACGTTTCGAGGATGCTGTCAGCGCTCGAGCCCAGTGGAATTGCGATTATTATGACGTTTGCAGAGGACGGGCCGGAGATGTGCTCCGGGTTGCCTGTTATGCGTTATTCGCCCGAAGACCTGGTAGCCACCTTGGAAGAAATCGCGCCGGGTGCTTTGAAAACGGTCGATATGCGGAAGCATGTGCACATGACACCCAAAGGGAACGAGCAGAGGTTTCAGGTTTCTGTCTTACGGAAGGCTGGTCAATAAGATTTAGTTTGATCGCAGGCGCTAGGTGAAGAAACCTCCCCACTCAGAACCTGCGATCCTGATTCTCCCCTCGTTTACCTCGAATTTCGCCCTGCCAATTGTGTTGCTCGCTAACTACCAGCTTGCCGAATAAGAGGCGTAGTTGAATTTGAACATGATCAATCTCAGTTCACCTAGGCAATGGAAAAGGTAAGTTAAATGCCGTCACCTATTGAACGATCTGCATCCAGCCGGTGTGCCGGTCGACCTTGAGCTTCTGGACGACCTTTCCGTCTTTGTCCGTGATTTCGACCTCGATCACATCACCCTCTTTCTCGCTGACATTGCCAAGTTTGACGTTCTGGTTTCCGCTCCAGGCCAAGCGGTGCTCCATCATATGCTTAACTTCATCGGCCGTCAGGTCGCGGCGCAGAACCTGCATCCCTCCCCAACCGCCCATCATGGGCATTTGGCTTCCCATCATGCCGGACCCCATCATCGGCATCTGGCCCATCATGCCGTACCCGCCCATCATGGGCATTTGGCCTCCCATCATGCCGGGCCCCATCATCGGCATTTGGCCCATCATGCCGTACCCGCCCATCATGGGCATTTGGCTTCCCATCATGCCTTGGCCCATCATCGGCATTTGGCCTTGGCTGGAATTCGAGTTTCCGGAGCCATGGGCGAACGCCGATGTGGTGATCGACATGGCCAAAACACAGGCCACGGCCAATCCGGCCAGCTTCGTTTTACGTGTCATGATCAATCTCCTCTCACACTTTTTCAAAAGACGCGCCGAAATAACGACATCTTGCTTAAGGCTAAACTATTCTCGGTGTCGGTACTTTGACCTGCGTCAACTCCAGTATTGTTTGTTCGTTGAGCATCGCACCGTCTGGCCATCTCAAAAATTCAAATAGATATCCCGGGGAGTCGCAACGCAGTTGGAAATTTCGGATGCCACGCGATCTGAAAGCCTCGAACGCCCCCGGATTCCTATGGTTTCCGCGATGGCGGTCTCATAAGCCATTAGGCTGCCCAAGACTTCTTGCGCTGCGCGGATGCGCCAAATCCGTTCCTTGGCGACAACAGCAAGCGCGCCTTGAACCTTTTCAGCAATCGCGGTGCGAGCGGTCGGGTTAGCACGCAAAACCCGGCGCGCTTGAGTTAGGGCATTTTCTATTTCCGTGGAATGGCGGACCAGGGCTGCCTGGCCATAGGCTGTTTTCAACCGATCTATCAGATCGTCCGCAGGCATCACCTCCACATTCGCCTTTAACTCTTGCAAAGCCTTTTGGAGGGAACCCACACGGTCTCCGTCATTGATCGCCTGGATCGCTTCGACCACGGGGCCATGAGCCGCATCAACGGTTCGCCGATAACGAATACGTGCGTCATGGTGAGCCTTCAGCTTAGCCGCCATGTCGGTCCGCACATCCGTCCAGCCTGCCGGAATTTGGGCCGTTAGTTCGGCGCGTTCGTTTGTTAGGGGCTTTATGCGCGCTTCTGCCCGCCGACCTTCCTCGGACGAGGCCGCCCTACCGGTCCAGGAAATGATAGCCCGGTTTTGCTCGATCTTCTTGTCGATCCGCCGAATATCGCGTTCGATCCGCCGCACCCTGTCGTGGACCGGCCGGTAGGTCTGCGCCGCCGTGTGTATCGCCGCAGCGGTTTCGGTGATTCGTTCCATCGTCGGAAACGCATTTTCCGCTTTCTCGAAGCTGCGTATTAGTTCGTTCTGAAGGTATGAAGGAAGTCCCTCCAGATTGATGTTCCGGGCTTTGCCGATGGCTTGCCTTATGGTCGTCCCGTTTATTTGAAACTCGTCCCTTATAAACTCTTCCATGCAGTACTGAAGCCGAGGATTGGTTGGCGGCGGTGAAGCCTCCGCCCCGAGCGAAACACGGGTCGGAAGATAGGTCACCAAGGTCGGATAGGCCGCAACCACACCAAGGACCAGCAACTGAATGGCGATGAAAGGCACAACGCCCTTGTAGATGTCGAGCGTACGGACGCCTTTCGGCGCGACCCCGCGCAAGTAGAAGAGTGCAAAACCGAAGGGCGGCGTTAGAAACGAAGTCTGAATGTTCAGCGCGATCATAACACCGAACCAGACAGCGGCGACGTTTGCTGCGGGGTCGGTCAGCAGAATCGGCGCGATGATCGGGACAACAACCACGGTGATTTCCAGAAAGTCGAGGAAAAATCCGAGGACGAAAATGATGATCATGGCGACTGCGAACTGACCCCAGAACCCGCCCGGCAGGCCACGCATGAAATCACGCACCAGGTCCTCGCCGCCGAACCCCCGGAATGCCGCTGTCAGCATGACCGCACCGATCAGGATGGCGAACACCAGGGAGGTCGTCTTGGTCGTGTCCTCCAACACACGCTTTAAGGTGCCGCCGGTTGCCCATGTGCGCCAGAGGCTCCAACCGAGGGCGATGGCGAGGGCGCTTGAGGCGACTGCGGCGAGCACGATGCCCGCGATGTCTGCTGTGCCTTCGATCTTTCGCAGATTGACGTGGAAAAGGGCATTGATGATGCCAAGAGCAACTAGGGCGGCGATGGCCAGTAGGGTCGGCCAGAAGGCATCACGCTGACCTTCACGCAGGCGGTATCCGGCCATCATGGCCGCCCCTGCGGCACCGACGGCGCCGGCCTGATTGACCGTGGCGATGCCGGCGATGATCGAACCAAGAACCAAAAGAATAAGGGTCAGGGGCGGGGCCAAGGCGATGAGCAGCGCCGTAACGGCATTCTTGCCAGAGATATCTGTATGCCTGTGCACCGGTGCCAGGTCTGGCCGCAGATAGGCCGTGACGAGGATATAGAGGACATAGAGGGCGATAAGGACCAATCCCGGCACGAGAGCGCCCATGAACATCTCGCCTGCGCTGACCGATGGCACATCGAACTGGCTCGGCATCAGCAGGTCATCTGTCACGGTCTTGTAAAGGGCCCGCCGGGCGGCGTTGGCTTCGTTGACGGCGGTGGTGAGTTGGTGGACCAGGATCAGCAAGACGATCGACGGCGGGACGATCTGGCCCAGCGTGCCCGTGGCTGCGACAATGCCCGTCGCCATGGGCTTGGAATAGCGGTTCCGTAACATGGTCGGTAGCGAAATCATGCCCATGGCGATCACCGTCGCGCCGATCACGCTGGTGGTTGCCGCCAGCAAGGCGCCGACCAGGACGACCGAGACGCCGAGCCCACCGCGCACCGTGCCAAACAGACGCGCCATGGCGACGAGAAGGTCTTCGGCGACGCGCGACTTCTCCAGCATCAGGCCCATGAAGATGAACAACGGCACGGCGATCAACACATCCGTCCCGTCATTGTTATAAATCCCCCGAATGTTCATCGCTCCAGCGGATAGCCATTCGCTAGGGCCTCCGCCGTGGATAAAGAATGCATCCGGGTTTCCAGTGACCACCAGACCGGCGAACGCGGCCAGGCTGACGGCGACGATCGCCGAACCCGGAATGGCGAATGCGACGGGAAAGCCCGAGCCGAGGGCGACGGCCAATATCACGACCAGTAGGACGAGGAAAAAGAGTTCCATCCTCAGCCCCCCTCAGCGCCGCCCGTTGGCGTGGGCTCGCCCAGCACGTCGGCCATTCCGCCGAACATCATGCTGACGAATTGAATGATGAGTGTGACCGCGAACACCCCGACCAGTACGGTCATCAGGTACAGGATGTACATGCCGTCGCCGACGCCTTCGATCTCGAAGGTCCGCAGGGCGCTGTTGAGGATGCCGGTGCGGCCTGCCGTGCCGACGCTCAGGATCAGCCAGCAGAACGGCATGCCGAGCACCAGGGCACCGATGGCGTTGACCAGCCCGCGACGGCGGGGATTTGCTTCCGCGTAAAGCAGATCAATCCGCACATGGCCATCCTCATAAAGGGTGTAGGCGCAGCCCAGCATGAATAGGGCCGCGTACCAGAAGCGGACCAGATCGCCCATGTAGGTCTGTTCGTAGGAAAACACGAAGCGGAACAGCACGATTAGTAGTTCGGCGACGACGATCATCAGGACCAGCCAAGGTAGCGCCAGGACCCGTGTGCGAAGCGCGATGGCGAGCCCGATTGCGACCAATGGCATGTGCACATAGGCACCGCGCAATTCCGCGCGCCCCAGAGTATCTGCCAGCGGCGCGCCGACCAGGCCGATCAGGAGTTCCTCGCCCTTCAGAAAGGCAAGAGTGAAGTCGATCAGACCGATCAACAGAACGGCCCAGAACCCGGCGCGGATTAGCACGGCATTGAGCCCAAAGACCCGCTGGTGGTCGGTTCTCAGGCTGTGATCCCTGGTGCGTGTGACATGGGCGGCGGCGGCCAGTGCGGCGGCAGCGTAGATGGCCACCTGTAACCAGATGCGGGGATCGTGGCCGCCAGTGGACGGGTTGGCCAAAAGCCTGACGCCAGGCCATCCGAGCCAATTAGTCAGGAAATTATTGAATAGAAAGGCGGCAAGTACGCCGATGATGGTCCAACCAAAAACTCTCGTCAGGGCTATGGGGAAGTTCGGTATGGAAGCAAAGCCAGCATTTCGTTTGTTCTGCTTAAGCTCCGGCATGATGCCCCCTTAACCCTTATTTTTCGTGCCGTTCAGGAACGTCGACGTCAAAATCAAAAACGCGCCGAGGAAAATGAAAACATCGGCAGCGTTGAAGGCCGGCCAGTGCAGTCCTTGCCAATGAAAATCGAGGAAATCGGTCACAGCACCTTGTCGCCAACGATCGATGATGTTTCCGAGTGCACCGCCCGCGACCAGAGCCAGTCCTCTGCGCTCTCCCGGTAAGCAGGATCTTAGTGCCCAGATCATCAGCAGGCTGGCGATCGCAAAAGAGAGAAGAGCCAGTGTTCCTGGTCGGGAAGCAAAAAAATCTTGAAACATGCCGAAACTCACGCCGGTGTTGAAGGTCAACATCAGGTTAAAAAAGGAGGTCACCTCGATCACTCTCGGCGGGTCCATCACTCTGGTAAGGATGATCCACTTAGTCACCTGATCGCCAGCCGTCGCCCCTGCCGCCAGGAACAACAGCGAAAGTGTATGCAATCCGGTCTGCCGGCAGCGATTGCCGAAGATTAGTCTGGGCAATATACCACCAATCCATTTCTCCATTCCTTGCTCCCCGGCCATCGTTGTCTATATTTACAATCGATATGGCCGACGCCCCCTGACACTTCTGGGGGGGCTGATCGAATCGTAAAAAAAAAGACGGCGCAGAACGCCTCCCCGAGGCTTTTTCATTTAAAGTGCCTCTGTTCAGCGCCTGCGCCGCCAACAGGAAAACTAACGGCTTCGATAAACACCTCGTCAATTCGAAATCCAACCGGCGCGCATATCGCAACTTCAAAGCTATACAGCCTCTTGTTTGATATCTGCCCTTTGGCACTCGTCGATATTCTTATTCCCATGTTTTCCACGTGCCGTTTGGCCGGCCTGCGTGCTGGTCCACTCTGATCTTGCCTGGAGGACAATCTGCGTTGCCGACCAAAGAAACAGCCCGGCCATGATGGCGGCAACGATAAGGTCGGGCCATGCAGTGCCGGTAAACCAGACACCTGCCGCTGCCAACATAACAGCCACGTTTCCGATGGCATCGTTTCGGCTGCAAAGCCAGACAGAGCGGACATTCGCATCCCCGTCTTTAAATCGCCTCAACAAAAGGACACTGATAATATTGGCGGCCAGCGCCATGAAACCGATTGCGCCCATGACTGTCGCCGAAGGCATACCCAGAATTAGGACCTGATACGCTGTTGAGCCGAACACCCAAAGCCCCATAGCACCGAGACTGAACCCTTTCGCGAGCGCGGCCATTGCCCGAATTCTGACAGACATGCCGATGACAAATAAGCTGATTGCATAGGTTGCGGTGTCACCAAGAAAGTCGAGCGCATCCGCTTGCAAGGCTTTCGACCCAGCAAAACCGCCTGCGGTCATTTCGACGAAGAACATTGAACCGTTAATCGCGATAACAGCCCATAGCGCACGTTTGAAATCCTTTGATGCCCCATCGAATTTGGCGGTATCTCCGCAACAATTGGCACTCATATGGATCGACTCCTTTAATCCGTGGCGGGCACGTTCATTGAAACTGTCCGCCGCTTTGCATTCGTCGATCCGCAGATGCTACAATCTATAATCGTTGTAGGAGCAATAGGAAAAACTGATGACCGTTGAAAGCACCTCCATCGGGGAATTGGCTGAGCGTGCCGGATGTACGGTCCAGATCATCCGCCATTACGAGAAAATCGGACTGTTGCCGGAGCCAAGACGGACCAGGGGTAACCGTCGCATCTACTCCGAAGCTCAGGCATCTCGGCTGGTTTTCATTCGTCATTGCCGACAACTGGGGTTCAGTTTAGACGATATCCGCCAATTGCTGTCGTTCTGCGGTCAGTCAAATCAGTCATGCGCGCAAGTAGACATGATCGCTCGTAAACACCTCGGTCACGTTCAGGAACGACTCGCGCGCCTTCGGTCTATGGAGCGGGAGCTCAAGCGAATGATCTGCGAATGTAATGGCGGGAAGGTGGCGGAATGCAAAATCATCGAGGTCTTGGCGGATCACTCGAAGTGTTTGAGCGATGACCATTCATCTGCCTGATTTTATCGCGCTTTCTGCTAGTATCGCCTTCGTGTGACATCTACGCCCAGCTACACGAAAGTGTCTTGTGATCGAAGGCTGGGAGCGTGTGTTCGTGTGCTTTAAAGCATCAAATAGCTGCACTAAGCCGCTGTTCTTGAGAAGACCATTTCAATCTGTAGGCGGATGGCAAGGTCAGACTAGGTTCGCTCCGGCTTACGCCATCCCGGTTCCACACAGGTCCGCCAGGACCAAAGTTTCGCCATGGCGATGTAAATGAATGATGCGGACCAAGCTATCAGCAACAGGCCGTTCAGGGTCTCGATGCCCGTGATGAAGCGCAAGTGATCCGATGGCACGATGTCGCCCATGCCGAGGGAGGTATAGGCGACGATGGAGAAATAAAAATAATCCAACGGCCCAACGATCTGAGGGCCTTCGAGGCTGCCGATCTCAAGTATTCGTTCCCCGAAGGCATAGGCAGCGGAATACAGTGCGACTTCAACGATATGGGCAGAGAGCGTCAGCAGCCAAATGATCAGGATCCGCCGCTCCGCCGTCATCGCGAAGTTCGACATCCCGCCGGACAGCCATCGGAAGACGGCGTAATGCAGGAGGAAAGTCGTGATGACCAGGAAAACCGATATGCCCACTGCGGCGCCCATCTGAACCTCCTCTCATATTATGGTCATTGAGAACCCAATAGTTACTTTGAGCATGCTAGAGTTGAAGTCTCTCTAGGACTCTATCGGCTTCATGTCTTCTCTTGTTCCAAGAACCGTCATCGCCCGACCGGGGTCGATCATCGAAATGAAGACCGAACGCTCATAGGCGTCGGTGACAAGGGAGGCTTGCCGCAGGAGCTCTTCCTGGCGTTGCCGATAGCGGTCAAGGCCCTGAGTATCTTCCAATATTTGATTTACGGTTTCCGGGTCTCTGACGAACGTCGCGAACTGCGGCCGACGCTCTGCTCCCTTGATGCTCCTCGCCTCACTTTCCCGAAGATCAAGGCGATCCGCCTGATCTGCAGCCAGAGGCGCCGATGGGGCAATCGCAGCCTCTGTCCCGACCGTTGGGATGGGCGGAATAAGGCCAGAATAAAAATCTGTCTGAATGCCGATCATCGAAGTCACTCCATTCCATTGGTTCTCCGATGGTTGCCAACATAGGACCTCCAGTCGCCGGAGGGTCAAGGATAAGATTGAAGAGAATGACGTAAGACCAATCGATCAGGGCGACGTGACGAGCCGTACACTGGCGAAGTCTGCGTCTGCGAGCCGAAGGCATGGAGATGACGTGAAATTATAATTAGTCGGCAGGCGACGATGCGGCCCGATGTCTGTTGAGTGAAAGCGTATCACCTGACCGGCTTACCAACGTCACGCCGACGATCGTCAACGGTATGCCGATAAAATGTGCCCACCCGAACGTTTCGTCAAAGAAGGTCATGCCGAGAAGAATACCGAATATCGGCACGAGAAAGGCGAAGGCGTTCGCCCGGTTGAGCGGGGTGTGTTCGAGCGCCGAGAACCAGAGGTAATACGCAAGAGCCGTCCCGAAGATACTGAGACCGAGCAAAGAGGCAACGAAGGCAGGCGTCCATTGCACGCTTGCGGGATCTTCCAGGTACCAAGCAGCTGCCCCTAAAGGAACGCTCCCGATAAGCGTTTGCAGGCCCATCGCCATCAGCACGTCAACCTTACCGGCGATTTTCTTGATCAAGACGTTGCTGATCGTGATTCCGACTGCCGCCAGCAAAATGTAGGAGATACCCAGGGCGTAGGTTTCCCCGCCAGTTAAAAAGAACTGCGGGACGGCGATCACCACGATCCCGACAAATCCCAAAAGCAATCCAAGCTTCCCCCGAACGGAAACGGTTTCGCCAAGCATGAGTGCGGCAAGGAACGCCGCCATGAGCGGCTGTGTATTGGCGACAACCGTTGCGACGCCAGGCGTCACGAATTCAGCGGCATGGAACATGCCGAGGAATCCGAGGCTCGTTGCGCCCAGGCCGATAAAGGTGATGATGGCCCAATCCCTTCCGGTGGCGGGAAGAGGGCGGCGAAGTGCGGCCGCAAGGATCATGAGCGCTGCGCCCGCGATAACCGCGCGCAAGGCTGCGAAGGTCAAATGCGGCGAGAACCCGATCCCGGCCGTGATGAGCGGAAAGCACGACGCCCAAAGCACCATCACCACGAGAATCTGCAGCGTCGAAATGCGCGAGACGGAAGATTTCGGTTGGTCGGAATCCATTTAATGCGCTACCTCGATTTTATCGTGTTCCAGGAGGTGTAGCAGAAGGAGGCATGTCATGCATGAGCTGGTGCCGGAAAAATTCGTGTGGTTTGTCTGGGCGTCCGCATTCCTTGTTCCGTGGATGGTGGCTTTTGGCGCGTTCCCGGCCCATCGCAGAGTAATTCTTTGGGCGAGCCTGTTTACGACACCGTTCGGTTTGACGGAGCCCTTGTTCGTGCCTGAGTATTGGAACCCACCCAGTCTCTTCGATCTCGCGCAACGGACGGGGTTCGATATCGAAAGCCTCATTTTCTGCTTTGGCATCGGCGGGGTCGGCGCGGTTTCGTACAACATCCTGACGGGAAAAAGTCACGGACGAATGAGTTCGATGGCGCGCCGGCTCGCAAGTCATCGGTTTCATTTTTGGGCCGTGGCGACGCCGTTCCTTGTGTTCCCTGTCCTCTATCTGATGGAGTGGAACCCCATCTATCCGGCGATCGTCGCCATGGCATTGGGCGCCGTTTCGACGATGCTCTGTCGACGCGACCTGATTTCCAAAACTTGGGTCGGAGGCGTGTTGTTCCTTGTCTATTACCTAGTCTTTCTTGCCGGACTGGAGTGGCTGTCACCTGGTTACATCGGCAAGGTTTGGAACCTTGAGTCACTGTCCGGAATATTGATTTACGGCATGCCCATTGAGGAGCTTCTTTTCGCCGTCATGTTCGGCGCCTATTGGTCCGGGGTCTATGAGCATTTCACATGGCGGCGCGTGACAGATATACATTGAGGACTGAACTTATGAGCATGATCTGAAATGGCCCGCGCGAGAGATGTGTTTTTCTGAAGCCGTGAGTTTCGCGACCGGCGGCGTGTTGATCGCCGGCGGCGGTTTCGCGACCTATAAGGCCGCGGCGTTGAACAGGCGTTACCTCCCCTTCGCGTTGATGCCCGCGATGGCTGGCGTCCAGCAGTTGTTCGAGGGGCATGTCTGGATGGGATTGAATGTCGGCGATCCGACAATGGTCTGGTGGGCGGCGCTCGGCTTCATGTTCTTTTCCTGGTTCATGTGGCCTGCCTGGGTTCCCTTCAGTGTCTATGTATTGGAGCCTCCGGAAAGTCGTCGTAAAAAAATGTTCCTGTTGTTTGCGGTCGCCGGTGTCGCGTTGGGCGGCGTTCTCTTCGTGCCGCATCTTTTGAACGCGGATTGGATTGATGTCGGTATCAACAACCGGTCCTTGGCGTATGAAGACACCATGTTCCTCGACTATCTCATGCCGCGCTGGATGACATACTTGATCTATCTTTTCCTGATCGTCGCGCCGACGCTTTTGTCGACATACCTTCATGTCCGCTGGTTTGGGGTAACGCTGATCGTCACGCTTACCGTCGTCTATCTGTTCTTGAGCTACGCCTACATATCGTTTTTCTGTTTGTTGGCTGGACTTGGTACCCTCCATCTCATCTACATCATCCTGCGCAACAAATGCCGCAGGGAATGCCCGGTGTTGTTTTCATAGTAACCGCGCATTCCATTCTAGAAACGCGACCTAGAAACTCTTGACCCTCCGGTTGCAGGAGGGGGCATGTTCATTCTGTTCCCACCGAAGTCCGTAGGCGGGAAGGCGAACAAGGGAGTTCCGATAAAATGGAAGCTCTGGTCTACTTCGTCATCTGGGGCGTGTTTATCTTTCTCATGATGCGCATGGGATGCGGCAGCCATGTCATGGGGCATTCGCATCGACATGGCGGTGCCGGCGAGGAAAAAGGTCAAGATGCCGAAAGGCGGCAGGACTTGAAATGGTATCCGCCGGCAGAAGATATCGATCCCGTCTGCAAGAAGCAGGTCAGAACCGCCGACGCGAAGCCCAGCGTTTACGAAGGCTACGTCTATTACTTCTGCTCGCGCGAGTGCCGGGAGCTTTTCGAGACCAAACCGGACCTCTACGTCGGGCAGAGTGACGATGCTTCTAACCCGAGATTGGAGGCGCACAATGCCTAATCCGTCAGATACAAAGGTCTCTGAACCAGCCCGCCCCGGGACGCCACTGGCCGGCTCGAGCCGAGTTTCCCGCATGCCGGTCATGGCGCTTGGCAACAGCTTATGCGTCTTCTTGGCCATCACCTATCTGCTTTGTGTCGGCTTCGACCTGCTGTTCCCTGATTATGCCATGTACCGTGTCTGGCAGCCTCTGTTGCCGGGCTTTACCTGGCTGACATGGCCGAGCTTCTTCCTGGGTCTCGTCGAGAGCGCTGCGTACGGGTGGTACGTCGCGTTGGTGTTCGGGCCGCTATACAACTTCTTCGCCTCGCGGAAAGGTTAAAACCTCTCCAGAGCGATGCCTCTCATGTAAATACTCATTCGGAGTCAGTCATGACAGCGCAGCTCACGTTCCTTGGAGGTGTCGGCACCGTCACCGGATCAAAGTATCTGCTTACATTTGGTGGTCAGCGGGTGCTTGCCGATTGCGGCTTGTTTCAGGGTTTCAAGAAGCTGCGTCAGAAGAACTGGGCCCCGCTGCCAATCGAGCCGAGCGAGATTGACGCCGTGGTCCTGACGCATGCGCACCTTGACCATTCGGGATATCTTCCTCTCTTGGTCAGGAATGGGTTCAAGGGACCTGTCTACACCACCTCTGCGACGACTGAATTGTGTGGGATCCTGCTGCCGGACAGCGGTCATCTGCAGGAACGCGACGCGGAATTTGCCAATCGACACGGCTTCTCCAAACACCGGCCGGCCGCCCCCCTATATACTGAAGGGAATGCGTGGAATTGCCTTGGCCACTTCCGCGTCTGCCCATACGAGGTGGACACCGAAGTCACTGATGCACTTCAAATAAGATTCCTGCCAGCGGACCATCTAATCATGGAGTCAACCTACGGAAACCACCTTCATGATCCGGCGAACGTAGAGAATGCTTTGGCCGAGACGATCTCGAGGGTGGCGGCCAGAGTCGGAACCGTCCTGATTCCGGCTTTTGCCGTCGGCCGCGTCCAGTCGATCCTATTTCATCTGCAGCGGTTCAAGGTGTTCAAACGTATTCCTAACCTGCCGGTTCGATCGCAGCTGGAATTGGGGCTGAAAAAGGAGAACTTCTGGTGCGCCATTTCCCTGACGGCGAATCCTATTTCCGCTACGAGACGCCGGTCGATGGAAAAAATGTCATCCTCGTTGCCACGTTGGGTCGTCCGGATGCGAAAATCTTGCCGCTGATCTTCGCCGCCGGTACGGCCATGGAATTGGGGGCGTCACAGGTTGGTCTAGTCGCGCCCTATCTCGCCTACATGCGGCAGGACAAAAGCTTTAAGTCCGGCGAGAGCGTATCCTCTGTACACTTTGCTAAAACTCTCTCGCCCTGGATCGACTGGCTGGTCACGGTCGATCCCCATCTTCATCGACGCTGTACTCTAAATGAAATTTATTCAGTGCCGAGCTTGGTCGTCCACGCGGCCCCCTCATTTCGAACTGGATTAAGGAAGCGGTTCCACGACCGTTGCTGATCGGTCCAGACAGTGAGAGCGAACAGTGGGTTACCGCGGTTGCCGCAGATGCCGGCGCGCCTTTCGTCGTTTTGGAAAAGACGAGAAGGGGAGACAGAGACGTCGAGGTCTCTATTCCTGAGGTGGGAAAATGGCGTGACCGAACGCCGGTCCTGGTCGATGACATCATCTCGACCGCGCGTACGATGATCGAAATGGTTGGGCGTGCCCGGGCGGCCGGCCTGAAAGCGCCGGTTTGCATCGGCAACCACGCGGTATTTGCAGACAATGCTTACGTGGAATTGAAGCAAGCCGGCGCGGGTGAAATTGCGACCTGCAACACGATCGGCCACGACAGCAATCGGATCGATGTCTCAGGATTGATCGCTTCGGCCGTCCGCCGGGTTTTACCCATTTAGATTAGCCTTGACCCTCCGGTCGCTGGAGCCATTAAGGATAACGCGTTACGTTGATGGCCATAAATTCGGATGGCAAACCCCAAGTGACCAGCAAGATTTTTCAGAGGTGTATTTCCGATGAATAAAGTAACGAAGCGAAGACATTCAGTCGAGGGGAGTGCGAGAAATCCGGCCTCTAAAATTAAAAAGGCTGGGCAATCTAATCAAACGAACCAGACCCAGCCAGAACTGTTAGGCGTTCCGGGAGAAAAGGTAGTCCAGGCTTCCGAATATGGACGAGATCTCTGGCAACGCTCAATTCTATTCATGGACACGCTTCGTGAACGTGCCGACAACATGTTGGGCCACGAACGTGCTGGTCTGCCGCCTTTGCTCGATTTCAAATACGAGATGATCCTTGATGGGCGCGATTTTGAGGCTCCTTCAAATTATGCGCTGTTGCGGATTACGGAAGTTGGCGATGATTGTTGGGACGATTGCGTCGATCCAGAAAAAACACCTGTCATCGTTATTGATCCACGCGCAGGGCACGGACCGGGTATCGGAGGATTCAAACACGACTCCGAAGTCGGCATGGCCCTGCACGAAGGTCACCCGGTTTACTTCGTAATGTTCTATCCCGAACCATCGCCTGGCCAGACGCTTGCGGACGTGTTGCATGCCCTCCGGCGTTTCGTCGATGAGGTTGCTCAGCGCCATCCCAAAACACCTCCCATATTGTATGGAAACTGCCAAGCCGGTTGGGCCGTGGCGCTTCTATCCGCGGATTGCGAGGGCTTGGTCGGCCCGGCTGTGCTTAACGGCTCGCCAATGTCCTATTGGGCGGGGGAAGCCGGCGTTAATCCGATGCGGATAACCGGCGGGCTTCTCGGTGGCGTTTGGTTGGCCCACCTTGCCGCCGATCTCGGTGACGGGCGTTTCGATGGCGCGTGGCTTGCGCAGAATTTTGAGAATCTGAAGCCGGAAAAGGCAATCTGGGAAA
This sequence comes from uncultured Rhodospirillaceae bacterium, assembly GCA_913030825.1. Taxonomy (GTDB): domain Bacteria; phylum Pseudomonadota; class Alphaproteobacteria; order Rhodospirillales; family Casp-alpha2; genus UBA1479. The sequence continues at coordinate 261,492 of CAJWCU010000002.1, forward strand.
AGTACGCCGGACTGTTCGCCAAGGTCGATACGGAGCGCGAGCGGTTTCTTGAATTTGAACGATGGTGGAACGGGTTCTATTTCATGAGCCGCGAGGAAATCGTCGCGATCGTCGAAAACCTGTTCATCGGCAATAAACTTGAAAATGGCGAATTCCGAATTTGCAACGGCTGTACCGCTGACCTTCGGCGAATTCGAAACCCGCTCGTGATCTTCGCCTCCTACGGTGACAACATCACCCCGCCGCACCAAGCCTTGGGGTGGATTCCGACCGTGTACAAGGATACCGATGACCTGAAGCGCGCAGGGCAACGCATTGTCTATTTGACGAACCCGCATGTCGGGCATCTCGGGATATTCGTCTCGGCCAAGGTCGCCCGGCTTGAACACCGCGCGATCCTTGAAAGTCTCGACGAAATCGATGCGCTGGATCCTGGACTCTATGAGATGCAGATTGACAATCCGAGCGGTGACCCGGATTGCCACAAACCGCAGTTTTCTGTGAAGTTCATAGAACGGGATGTCGAAGACATCCGATTTGCGAAACAAACAGAGTCTTTCGAAAAAGTTCGAGCGGTCTCGGAATCGAACGAGGCTTTCTATCGGACGTTCGTGAGCCCTTGGGTGCAAGCCGCAACAAATCCCTGGATCGCGGAATCTCTCAAATGGCAGCACCCAATGCGCATGAGCCGCTACGTATTCTCTGAAGTCTTTAACCCATGGATGAGGGTAGTCGCGGGTCTTGCCGACGTGGTCAGAAAAGAAAGACGTCCGATGCCCGACGCGCATCCAATGATAATGTATGAACAGGAGTTTTTTGGCCGTGTAGCCGAGGCAATGGAGACCGTCCGAGAGCTTCGTGATGCGGGCAATGAGCAGGTGTTTCGCCTGCTTTACGGTCGAAACCCATTTGAGCTCAGCATAAAAAGCCTAGCCAAGGTGAGCCGTGATGATGGTTGAAGAGGCGATCATTGTTATCAACTGCGGGTCATCAAGCGTAAAATTTGCGCTTTTTTCTCCTGAATTCGAGAGTTCTGTGCGGATTGCGCGTGGCGCGGTCGAGCGGATCGGCATAGGTGCCGGCCGGTTTTCAGTGTTGGATGGTTCCGGCGCGACCATTTTAGACGAGACACTCGAAGTTGAAAGTCACGCTGACGCTATCGACGCGCTCCTCGACTGGCTTCAGGGCACCCAATACGTGCCCGTGTCTGTCGGGCATCGCATCGTCCATGGCGGTGAAGAATGCGATTGCTCGCTCATCATCACTTCCGACTTGGAAGATCGCCTAAGCCGACTGATCCCTCTTGCACCATTGCATCTCCCGCATAACCTGACAGGTATCAAGGCGGTGAAATTGCGTTGTCCGGAACTTCCGCAGGTCGCCTGTTTCGACACGGCGTTTCACCATGGACTTCCGCGCGTTGCACAGTTGACCGGACTGCCTCGCCGGTTCGATGACGACAGCATACGACGGTTCGGTTTTCATGGCTTGTCCTATGAGTACGTTGTCGAGCAAGTGCGTCGTTGGCAGGGCGATGAGGCGGCGGACGGAAAGATCGTTGCCGCGCATTTGGGCAACGGCGCGTCCATGACGGCGATCAAGGGGGGACGGAGTATCGAAACCTCAATGGGGTTCAGCACCCTAGCGGGCCTTCCCATGGGGACGCGACCTGGAGATCTCGATCCCGGTGCCGTCCTTTACCTTCTGATGGAAAAGAACCTAACTCCCGCTGAACTGCAGCATATCCTTTATCGTGAATCCGGGTTGCTCGGCCGGTCCGGCCTAAGCCGAAACATGCGGGATCTTCTGGCGCAACAGGATCTACCCGAGGCGGCTGAGGCGATCGAGTTTTTCTGCCATCACGCTCGGAGGCATCTAGCCGCGCAGACGGCGTCTCTCGGCGGTCTCGACCGGCTCGTCTTCACCGGTGGAATTGGTGCGAATTCGCCTGAAATCCGCGCCCGAATTTGTGAGGGATTGTCCTATTTGGGTGTCGAAATCGACCCAGAGAGAAATGCCCAAAACCTTCCGGTCGTATCTACTGATCGGAGCCGCGTCCCCATTGATGCGTTCGACACGGATGAGGAGTCAGTGATCGCTCGGCATGTCCGGACGGTTTTGGAAAGCGCCTTGGGGAAAGGGGAACTAAATGCCTGTGCATAGTCATGCTGAGGGGCTCGAAGAACTGGTTGAGCGTGCAGAAAAGCTTCCGCCGATCCGAATGGCCGTGATTGCAGCAGACCAGACGCTTGTTCTTCAGTCTGTGGCGCAAGCGCGGAAGGCCGATCTTATTGTGCCGCTCCTCATCGGTGCGCCGGACGAGATTGTTGCATGCGCGGGTGAAATTGACGCCGATATCACCGGTGTTGAAATCATCACTGCAAAAGAAGCGGAGGAAGCGGCTCGGGTTGGCGTTGACCTCGTTCGTGGTGGACGAGCAGATGCACTCATGAAAGGGCGAATTCACACAGACGCATTGATGCGGGCGGTTCTCGATTCTGATCGCGGGCTCAGACTGCCCGGCCAGCGTGTCAGTCACGTATTTGTGGTCGATATCCCGACCTATCCGAAACTGTTGGCGATTACAGATGCGGCGATAAACATTTCTCCGGACCTAAACGCGAAGGCGCAAATTCTTCAGAACGCCATCTCGCTCTTTCATCTCCTTGGCGTCGCTAGGCCCAAGGTCGCAGCGCTCTCGGCTGTTGAAACGGTGAATCCGGCGATTGTATCGACGGTGGACGCGGCTTGCCTCGCGTTGATGGCAAGACGGGGGCAAATCTCCGGCGCTGCCATTGATGGCCCCATGGCCTTTGATAATGCGATCTCGAGTGACGCTGCAAAGGTGAAGGGGATCGTGTCCGAGGTCGCGGGAGATGTCGATATTCTCCTCGTTCCCGATCTCATATCCGGCAACATCTTGGCCAAGAATCTAGAATATCTGGCAGGCGCGACGGCGGCGGGTATCGTATTGGGATTGTCCGCGCCGGTCGTCCTAAGTTCGCGTGCCGATCCGACTCAGGCGCGCTTGGCGGCAATGGCGCTTGCCGTCCTAATGCATCAGTCATCGGCAGTTCAACGACAACAAGGGGACGCAGAAGAGCTCGAGTCTGCGATTCACTGTGCAGCCCAACCCGAAAGCGCCTGTTGTCCTATTGGAGCGTGAACGATGTGTGCGGCTACGAACGAAATGAAGGATGGCCAGAAATGTGAGGCTCCTGATCTCAAGTATGCTTCCAAAACCAAACCTTCATTGGATCAACCGCTGAATGCTGCACTTGGGCGGGTAACCGGCGGGATCAGCCCGACGGCACTTGCTCAAGCGTACATCGACTGGGCTCAACATCTCCTTATGTCGCCGAACAAGCAGATTGAACTCGCGCTCAAGGCACAACGAAAGTTGTTGCGGTATATCGAGTTCAGCCATAGCGCCTGTGCCGACCCTCAATGCGCACCATGCATCGCCCCCTTGCCTCATGACAAGCGGTTCGCGGCCGAGGAATGGCAGGATTGGCCTTATCGGCTTGCCTACCAAGGGTTCCTTCTTACCCAGCAGTGGTGGCACAACGCCACGACCCAGGTTCCCGGCGTCTCTAAACATCATGAACAGGTAGTTTCCTTCGTCGCCCGCCAACTACTTGACGTTGTTTCGCCGGCGAATTACCCGGCGACCAATCCGGAGTTCCGAAAGGCTACACTGGAAAGCAGCGGTCAAAACCTGGTTCAAGGGACGCTGAATTTTGTAGAGGATTGGAAACTTGCCCTTCAGGGTGAACGCGCGTCCGCGGCAAAGCAGTTCCAGATTGGGCGCAATCTGGCCGTCACGCCAGGAAAGGTCGTTTTCCGCAACGAATTGATTGAACTTATCCAATACACGCCAGCATCCGGAAAGGTTTACCCAGAGCCGATCCTGATCACACCGGCTTGGATAATGAAGTACTACATCCTCGACCTCAGCCCTGAAAATTCACTGGTCAGGTTTCTTGTCGAGCAGGGACACACGGTATTCATCATCTCCTGGAAGAACCCGTCGGTGGAGGACCGCGAGCTCAGTCTGGAAGATTACCGTTTATTTGGTGTGATGGCGGCGCTTGATGCGATCTCTGCGATCATGCCTGGGAGGGGCATCCACGGCGTCGGATATTGTCTCGGCGGCACTCTTATGGCTATCGCGGCTGCGTGGATGGCCCGTGAGGATGATCGTCGTTTGGTATCCTTGACATTATTCGCCGCGCAAACCGACTTTACCGAGGCTGGCGAACTTATGCTGTTTATCGATGAAGCTCAGGTCAACTTTCTCGAGAATATTATGGCAGAGACAGGATACCTGGACACCAAGCAAATGGCTGGCGCTTTTCAGCTCCTGCGCTCCAACGACTTGATATGGTCAAGCATGGTGAACGCATACCTGTTCGGCGAACGACTGCCTATGATTGACCTGATAGCTTGGAACGCAGATGCAACACGGATGCCGTCGAAAATGCATTCAGAGTATCTCCGTAAGCTCTTCCTGAATAATGACCTTGCCGACGAGCGCTATGTCATCGGCGGTCGAGCAATCTCATTGCGGGACATCCGTATTCCGATATTCGCGGTCAGTACTTTGTCCGATCATATCGCTCCGTGGCGCTCCGTATATAAAATCCATGCTCAGACCAACGCCGATGTCACCTTCGTTCTATCTACTGGTGGTCACAATGCCGGCGTCGTTAATCCGCCAGGCAACGCGAAGCGATCCCACCAAATCGCCGCTCACGATGATCTCGAAGCCTATCTCGATCCTGATTCCTGGCAGTCACAGGCGGACAATCATGAAGGATCTTGGTGGCCCTGTTGGCGGAAGTGGCTTGCGACGAATTCGGGAGTACTGGTCGACCCGCCTCGAATGGGGGCTGCGCGGAAAGGCTATAAACCGCTCTGCGATGCTCCTGGGACATATGTCTATATGCAGTGAATTGATGGCGACGTGAGATTGGTTCACTCGCTCGAACTGCAGGAGGAGTATCAGAGAATGGAAGTCATAGATTTGAATGGCCGGAAAGGACTGGTCTTTGGTATTGCCAACGAGCACAGCCTTGCTTGGTCGGCGGCGCAGCGTTTCCGGAATGCCGGCGCCGAACTGGCGATCTCCTACCTGAACGACAAGGCGATGCCGTTTGTTGAGCCGCTTGCCCGCGAAATCGAAACCCCGGTTTTCCTTCCCTGTGACGTCTCCGTCCCCGGGCAGTTGGAAAAGTTGTTTGACACGATAGCGGAAAAATGGGGTCGACTGGATTTTCTTCTGCATTCGATCGCTTGGGCCCGGAAAGAGGATCTGCATGGCAGGCTGACCGACTGTTCGAGCGATGGGTTCGCTGAATCAATGTTGATATCTTGTCATTCCTTTATCCGCATGGCCAAGCTTGCCGAGCCATTGATGCAAGAGGGCGGCAGCCTGATGACTCTAAGCTACTACGGTGCTGAGAAGGTGGTTGATCACTACAATGTCATGGGGCCTGTGAAGGCTGCTCTCGAAGCATCAGTTCGGTACTTGGCACACGAACTCGGACGCTCTTCCATTAGAGTGAACGCCATCTCGGCGGGCGCTGTGGCAACACGCGCGGCTTCCGGGATTGAGCATTTCGACGAACTTCTGAATGAAACGGTACGGAAGGCGCCGCTTCGGAGAACCGTCGAATCCTGCGAAGTAGGGCGCGCCGCATTGATGTTGGCGAGCGATTATTCTTCCGCCATTACGGGTGAAACGCTCCACGTCGATGCCGGATTTCATATTGAAGGCATGGTTTTTCATTGAGATTTGGTCGCGGGGCTGTTTGCGACCGAGGCAGAAAATTTTGACTTGACCCTCCTGCTGCCGGAGCCCTCATACAAAGATTTATTCGGTTTTGAGCGAATGGAGAGGGTTATGTTTCAGCAATCGATCAGTCGAGTTTCGGAGGCCCGCGCAACAGGATTGGGCTTTCTTATCATGGCGGCCTATTTCGCGATGGCTGCGCTTTCCTCGGCCTCAGCCGGAGAACGGAATGTGGTTTTTGTCCCCATGGGCGGCAACAATGAAATCGCTGTTATCGATGTCGATACAAACAAGGTCGTCGAGCGCATCACCGGCGTACCGGCTGTCCACGGGCTTGCCAAGACGCCCGACGGGAAGCTCCTTATCGCCGGCAGCTTCACGGAGGTCGAACCCGGCGCCACAGTACCTGAACGGCCTGCGGGTGTGTCGGCGGAAGACCATGCCGCGCATCACGCGAAACCAGCAAGCCGACCGATGGCGAAGAGCGCCGTCATAAGCCGCGTAAACTTCATCAAGGTTAAAGATCGTTCCGTGGCTCGTCGGGTTGACGTTCCGGGTGGGGTTCATCATGTTGCCGCGTCGCCCAATGGTTCCTACGCCGCTGTGACCCATCCCAATCAGGACGCGGTGTCCGTGATCGATATTCGGACGTTCACGGTTGTTGCGACCGTCAAGACCGGGGCCGTGCCCAACTATGCCGCCTTTTCTCAGGACGGAGCCCGCCTTTACGTCAGCGATTCCGGTGACAACTCCGTCAGCATTGTGCGCACGGCTGACTGGCGGGTTTCCGACAGGGTGAAGGTTGGAGAAGCCCCGGAGCACCTCGTTGTTCGAGATGATCTCGGAAAGATGTTCGTCAACAACGTCGGCGACGGCACTGTGTCGGTCATTGACCTTAAGCACCTTGCCGTTGCCAAGGTTTTAAAGGGCGGTGAGGATCCGCACGGCATCGACGTGTCTGAGGACGGCCGGACGCTCTTTGTGAGCGCCAAGGGCGCGAACAAGCTCATTGCGATCGATCTGAGTTCCGGTGACCGGCGCGAACTAACGTTGGCACCGCAGCCCTACCATCTGGCGGTGATCAAGGGCCAAGGCGTGATCTATGTCTCGAGCGTCGAACTGCCGAAGCTATGGGTTGTCGATGCGAAGACCCTGAAACTGACCGGCACGATCGACGTCGGCGGCAAGGGACATCAGTTAGTTCAGTAATGGGCTTCAGTTGGAGGGCGATAAAATGGCTGAAAGACGTTCCAACGGCATATTGAGCGGGTTGTTTTCGCGAAGCGGCTTGGTCCTTGCTGGGTTTCTCGGTGTTGCCGGATACTTTCTCTGGACCGAGCATCAGGCGCACGTGGCCAGTGCGTTACCGTATCTTCCATGGCTTCTTATTCTTCTGTGTCCCTTGATGCACCTCTTTATGCACCACGGGCACGATGGCCATGGCGACCACAAGGGGCACGAAGGCCGCCAATCGGAAGGGAAGACCGAGGGCGGTCGGGACGAAGGCAATAATCTTGGAGGACCAAGCGCATGAGCGAGACAACTAACGCCTACGGTCTTTGGTCCCTTGTGATCATTAACTCCGCAGTATTTATCATGTTTGCTTTCAGTTTCTTCAAGCCACAGACGGCAACGGACTGGCGGTCCTTCGGGGCGTTCAGCGCGTTCCTGGTCGCGTTGTTCACTGAGATGTATGGCTTTCCGCTGACCATCTACCTTCTATCGGGCTGGCTTCAGAGCAATTATCCGGGGATCGACTGGTTAGCTCATGATTCGGGCCACCTGCCCGAGATGATCTTCGGCTGGCAGGGCAACCCGCATTTCGGTCCATTCCATATTCTGAGCTTCGCGTTCATCCTGGCGGGATTCGCGCTGATTTCGTCCGCTTGGCGCGTTCTTTACCAGGCGCAGAAATCCGGCACGCTGGCGAGGACAGGCGCTTATGCGAAGGTCCGTCATCCGCAGTACGTTGGATTTATCGCCATTATGATCGGATTCCTTTTTCAGTGGCCGACGGTTCTGACGCTGGCGATGTTCCCGGTCCTCGTCTGGATGTACGTCCGGCTGGCATATGCGGAGGAACAGACGGCGCTAAAGGAGTTCGGCGCCGAATACGAAGACTACCGGTCCAGGGTTCCGGCGTTTATCCCTCGGTTTGGGAATTTGGTCGATACGACGACATAACCGCATCCGGGGTTAACGACCAAGCTAAGTGAGCAGGTTGTTTCACGATGATGAAATCAGAAGGACATATTGAAAGCCTCAGGATTGACGAGCGGTCGAGACGCGAATTTCTGATCGTCTCAACATCGACGCTCGCCGTTACCGGCGTAGCTTTGTCGGTTTGGCCGTTGATCGACAGCCTTAATCCGGCATCCGACACGCTCGCGCTCGTATCGACAGACTTGAACCTGCAACCTATTGAGCGCGGCCAGCGGATTACGGTCGTTTGGCAAGGCAAGCCGGTATTTGTGGATCGCCGTACTCCGGAGGCCGTTGCAAAAGCGAAGGCAGATGATGGCGCGGCCTTGCCGGATCCGGAGAAGGATGCGGACCGGGTCCAAAGGGAAGAGTGGTCAATTGTCGTTGGGATTTGCACACATCTGGGCTGCATTCCCCTTGGTCAGCGAGAAGGGAGCCGGCGAGGTGATTTCGGCGGCTGGTTTTGCCCCTGTCATGGGTCTCACTACGACACCTCCGGCCGCATCAGGAAGGGGCCGGCGCCGCGTAATCTGGCAGTGCCGCCATATGCTTTCTCCAACCCCGAGAAATTGGTGATCGGATGACATTGGAAATGGAAGGATTTGTTATGAGAACAAAGTTGACCGGCGGGGCGCACGCTTTTCGTCGATATGGTCTCGCTTTCCGGTTCTTCGTAGTGGCGGCGGTGGCGGTGGTCTCTGTTACGGTGGTATCTAGCGCGCGGGCTGAGATGAGTGCGGACGAAATTCGAAATAAAATCGCCGCTGACTACGGTGTTACGGTTCTGAAAATAACACCTGTGGAGAGCACTTCAGGCACTCGTTATGCCGTGACCGTGATGGCTCCTGGTGGCAACCGGAACCATGCGTTTCAAGTCAACACCATCGTGGTTGATGGTGAAACCGGCAAACCGGTGATTCTGTATGGCCATACCGGCGGGCAACAGCAATCGGCGGCGCCGTCGATTTCACACCGCACGCATCCACGCATGGCTGGGGCTGAATAGAATGATCGGGCAGAACTGTTGAACATCAGAGAAGTCGTCGCCGTGGAGGGGGAGTAGTGAAGATCATGGACAAGGTGCCCGCCATCTTTGTGAGTGCGTTTGTCATAGGCGGTATTGCCATCATCGGTTGGACGATTTTCTCCTCGGAACGGGCAGACACAGTCGTTTCGGTGAAGGTGCCCACGCTGTCGCAGCCGGCGAAGGCCGGCAAGGCAGCGTTCGATGCGACCTGCGCTCAGTGCCACGGTGCTAACGCCGCCGGATCTGACAAGGGGCCGCCTCTGGTACATGACATTTACAATCCCGGCCATCATGCAGACTATGCGTTCGTGCTCGCGGCCCAGCGGGGCGTGCGGCAACATCATTGGCCGTTCGGTGACATGCCGCCGCAGCCACAGGTGAGCGAAGCGGATATCGGGGCCATTGTCCGCTACATTCGCGAGTTGCAGACCGCTAACGGAATTGGATACCGGCCACACAACATGTGAAGTGGCCGTGTGCATTCCTCCAACCTCTGTTTCTGAGAGAATAAATGAAAAGCCTGCTTCGCAGTGATCAAGGTGCCGGCATCGTCATGCTTGCATTCATGGCGCTTGCTTTGGTCGCTGCCAATTCACCCCTCGCAGCATTGTATCAGGCCGTCCATCACACGCCGGTCCACTTGCGCATCGGCGAACTCCTCATCGAAGGCCCAATGGTTTACTGGATTAATCAGGGCCTCATGGTGATCTTTTTTGTCATCATCGGTTTCGAAATCAAACAGCAGGTCCTCGAAGGACAGCTCAACACCTTGCGGAGTGCGGCGCTACCGGCTTTCGCGGCGCTGGGAGGCATGGCGGTGCCCGCGGTCGTCTATGCGTCTTTCAATCAGGGTGACGCTGTGGGCATACGGGGTTGGGCGGTGCCGACTGCGACCGACATTGTGCTCGCTCTGAGCATTCTCTCGCTGATGGGGCCGCGTGTGCCGATCGGACTGAAAGTCTTTCTGACGGCTCTCGCCGTGTTCGATGACATCGGGGCGGTCATCATCATCGGTGTATTTTATGGTGAGCATTTTTCCCTGGTACCGGCGGTGGTTGGGTTGGCTGCGGTTGTCGGGCTGTTCGCGCTTAATCGCTGGAAGGTTACTAACCCCGTTGCATACATCATCGTCGGAGCGGTTCTGTGGGTAGGCATGTTGAAAGCGGGTGTCGAGGCTGCTCTTGCAGGGGTTATAATTGCGGCTGCCGTTCCCATGCACGGAGACCGGACAAAGTCCAAATCCCCTCTGCGTTCCGCTGAAAACACCCTCCATTTGTGGAGTTCCCTGCTCGTCGTTCCCCTATTCGTGTTTTTCAATTCCGGCGTGGTTTTGGACGAGAAGGCATTTTCCAGCAGCAGCGAAGGGGTTTGGCTTGGGATCGTCCTGGGGTTGTTCCTAGGGAAACAGGTCGGCATATTCGGTGCGGCATTTCTCGCGGTTCGTTCTGGTCTTTGCCGTTTGCCGGAACGTGTCAACTGGATGCAGGTATTCGGTGTTTCGATTCTTGCGGGGATCGGATTCACCATGAGCTTGTTTATCGCCACACGGGCATTTCCGGATCCGGCGGTGCTGTCGTCAGCGAAGCTTGCGGTTCTATCCGGGTCGCTGTTGTCCGCCGTGATTGGTGTTCTGGTTCTTCAGTATGCGACTATCGGGTCCGGAACGATCACGCATGATTGATATTTTTCGGAATACTTGGTGTTGACCCTCCTCCTACAGGATGCTTCAGGATTTTCATCAGTCTTTGGGAAGGAGATGTAAAATGACATCCAAGTTGGCGATCGCCTCCATCTTTGTTGCCGCACCTATCCTGGCGGCCTGCGCGAGCTTCGGGCCGGGGAAACTCTTTGAAAAGGCCGTTCTGGTACCTGTCGGCAACTCGTCCGTAGCGGAAGTCGACCAGTTGCAGGCGTGGCAGACGGAAGACGGCTACGTGCTGACCGGAAGGTTGATGCAGTTCGGAAGCGCAGGGCTCCGCCGAGGGCATATTCATGTCCGCGCCACCGATAGCGGTGCCGAGCCCGACGCGGGGTGGGCGGCCTTCACGGATCGGGGAAGAAGGATCACGACGGCACTTAAGGTCTCGCGGTTCAGCGTAAATCTCGGGAAGTCAGTGCCGCCGGATAGCAAACTCGAAGTGCGCTACCATGGCGACGCCCATTCATGACGGCAAAAACAGGATAAAGCGATATGACCGATCCGCACGGCCACGAAGGGCATGGCAGTCACGATCGCTCGGCCAAATATCAAGAGAACAGCCTGTCGCTGACGGGTGCTGTTTCCTTGGGAACAGGCGTCATGATCGGTGCCGGGATTTTCGCGCTGACTGGCCAGGTCGCCGAACTCGCAGGCGAATGGTTCCCTTTCGCCTTTCTCGCGGCGGCGATCATCGTTGGATTTAGCGCCTATTCTTACGTCAAGATGTCGAATGCCTATCCATCGGCTGGTGGCATCGCCATGTTCCTGGAGAAAGCCTACGGCAAGACCATGATGACCGGCGCCTGCGGGCTCCTGATGTATTTCTCCATGGTCATCAACGAGAGCTTGGTTGCACGGACATTCGGCACCTACACGCTGCAACTGTTTGACGTCGATGCAGACAAAAATTGGTTGGTACCTGCAATGGGGATCGGACTGCTGACTTTTGCCTTCTTTGTGAACGTTCTCAGTAACCGCTTTATCCAGACATTCTCCTTCGTCATGGCATTTCTCAAGATCGGCGGGATTGCGGTGTTCGCCGTGGGCGGGCTTTGGCTCACCGGGTTCACGTTCAAGAGTGTTTCCGTTGATCCGGCGACGACCAGCGCTGGCGGCTTCCTCGGCGCCACCGCCCTGGCGATCCTTGCCTACAAGGGGTTCACAACGATCACAAATAGTGGCGGGGAGATTGTTGAGCCGAACAAGAACGTCGGCCGCGCCATCATCGTCTCCATTGTCATCTGCGTCGTCATCTATTTCCTGGTGGCACTTGCCGTTGGGGGGAATTTGACCATTGAGGAGATCGTTCGTGCGCGCGACTTCGCTTTGGCCGAGGCCGCGCGTCCTGCCTTCGGAAAAACGGGTCTATGGTTTACGGTCGCTTTCGCCATTATCGCGACGGTATCGGGCGTGATCGCCAGCGTTTTCGCAGTCTCGCGCATGCTCGCAATGCTGACCGATATGAAGCTGGTGCCACACAGCCATTTCGGCATGCCGGGGGATATCCAGAGGCACACCCTCGTCTACACCATCGTACTGGCGATGCTTTTGACCGCGTTCTTTGACCTCGGCCGCATCGCTGCGCTGGGCGCTATCTTCTATATCATCATGGATATCGTCGTTCATTGGGGCGTTCTTCGCCATTTGCGCAAGGAAGTGAACGCCTCGGCGACAGTGCTTATCATCGCCATTGTCATGGATGTCGTCGTGCTCGGTGCGCTGTTGGTGATCAAGGCGCAGTCCGACATGACGGTGATCTATTCCGCGGCGGTCGGTATTGCCCTCGTTTTCTTTGGGGAAAAGCTTTTCCTCCGCCGTACCGGCTGAATTCGGTACGCCTTGGTGCCAGGCGAAATGGCGCTTGAGAGTGAAAGTTTTTGCTTGACCCTCCTGTTGCTGGAGGCCTCAAAATTCCATCGTCAGTTCAACCGGGGCTCTTGAGCAACGTGAGAGGGATTTAGTGATGGATCAGCATTCCAAACAGGGTGAAGGCGAACGTAAGCAGGTAGAAACCGCTGCGGAGTCCCACAAACTCCAAGGCCACAATTGTTGCTCCGGCCATGGTTCGTGCGGCGGCCCTGGGCATCACCATGCGCCGGCTGTGGTGAAAGACCCTGTATGCGGCATGACGGTCGATCCGAACGCGGGAAAACCGCGGTTCGACCATAACGGGTCGACATATCATTTTTGTTCCGAGAAATGTCTCGGTAAGTTCAAGGCTGATCCCGACCATTATCTCTCTGGCGCTCAAGAAAAGGCTGCCGAGAATTCCCCCGTCGGCACCAAATACACCTGCCCCATGCATCCCGAAATTGTCCGAGACGCTCCCGGCGATTGTCCCATCTGCGGCATGGCATTGGAGCCCATAGGGGTGCCGACAGGCGAAGAAGGGCCTAATCTTGAACTGATCGACTTCACCCGGCGGTTTTGGGTGGGGGCTATTCTGACCGTGCCGTTGCTGGTCTTGACCATGGGGCCGTTCGTCGGGCTTGGGTTCATCCGTGAGGCGGTCGGCGAACGTGCGGCACTTTGGATCGAGTTGATCCTCGGAACGCCCGTGATTCTTTGGTCCGGCTGGCCATTTTTCGTGCGCGGCGTGAAGTCGGTCGTGAACCGCTCGCTTAACATGTTCACCCTCATCGGTATGGGCGTGGGGGCAGCCTACCTGTTCAGCCTCGTCGCCGTTCTGGCACCCGATATCTTCCCCGATGGTTTCAGGTCCGTGGACGGTCACGTCGGCGTTTATTTCGAGGCTGGTGCGGTTATCGTCGTTTTGGTTCTACTCGGGCAGATGATGGAACTTGGCGCACGTGACCGGACGGGGGCCGCGATCCGGGCGCTTTTGGATATGGCGGCGAAGACGGCCCGCGTTATCCGCGATGACGGCTCGGAAGAAGAAATCCCGCTCGAGGACGTCAAGGTCGGCGATAAGCTGCGCATCCGCCCCGGTGACAAGGTTCCGGTGGACGGCGTCGTCCTGGAAGGCCGCTCAAGCATCGATGAGTCCATGATTTCCGGGGAGCCGGTCCCGGTCGAGAAGACGGAGGGCGATGACCTGACTGGCGCCACCATCAATGGTACGGGCAGTCTGGTCATGGAGGCCAAGCGGGTCGGATCCGATACCATGCTGAGCCAGATCGTTGAGATGGTTGCGAATGCGCAGCGTTCCCGTGCTCCTATTCAAAAGGTCGCTGACTCTGTCGCCGGCATGTTCGTCCCGGTTGTGATCTTGGTCGCGATTGGTGCCTTCATTGCATGGTCCATCTGGGGGCCGGCACCGGCTATGGCGTATGGTTTGGTTTCGGCGGTTGCCGTGTTGATCATCGCCTGTCCTTGTGCGCTGGGCCTGGCCACACCCATGTCGATCATGACGGCAACCGGCCGAGGGGCCCAGGCGGGCGTGCTGATCAAGAACGCAGAAGCCTTGGAACGCTTCGCCAAGGTCGATACGCTGATCGTCGATAAGACCGGCACGTTGACGGTCGGCAAGCCCAAACTGGTCGCCGTTCTTCCCAACGACGGTCATGGTGAAGCGGAAGTCTTGCGGCTTGCGGCAAGTTTGGAGCGCGGTTCGGAACACCCGCTGGCCGAGGCCATCGTATCCGGTGCCGAGGAACGGGGCATCGAATTCGCCAAGGCAGAGAATTTCGAGGCCGTCACCGGCAAGGGTGTCAAGGGCATCATCGACGGCAAACAGGTCGCGCTGGGCAACGCCAAACTTGCTGCTGACCTTGGTTTGGATGGCGATGCACTCTCTGCCACCGCGGATAGCCGCAGGGATCAAGGCGAAACGGTGATGTTCGTCATTCTCGGGAATGAAATCGCGGGCCTGATCGCCGTCGCCGATCCCGTCAAAGAAACCACCGTCGGCGCGATCAAGGCCCTGCACGCTGAGGGGTTCCGCATCGTTATGGCCACTGGCGACAATGAACGCACGGCGAAGGCCGTGGCCGGTAGACTGGGCATCGACGAGATTCGCGCGGATGTCCTGCCTGAGGATAAGGCGCGGATTATCAAGGATCTCCAAGATCAAGGCCGTAAGGTCGCCATGGCCGGAGACGGTGTCAACGACGCGCCTGCGCTGGCCCAGGCCGATGTCGGTATTGCAATGGGAACCGGCGCCGACGTCGCCATTGAAAGCGCTGGGTTCACCCTGGTTAAGGGAGACCTAAACGGCATTGTCCGTGCCCGCCGTTTGGCACGAGCAACCATGCGCAATATCAAACAGAACCTGTTCTTTGCCTTGGTCTACAACGCGGCCGGCGTGCCGGTGGCGGCGGGGGTTCTCTACCCGTTCTTCGGAATTTTGATCTCGCCGATCTTCGCCGCGGCAGCCATGAGCCTGAGCTCGCTCTCCGTCGTAGGGAACGCGTTGCGTCTTAGGACCGTCTCAATCGAGGAGAAGTGAGATGATGAACGTGGGTCAAGCCGCCGAGGCAAGCGGCATGTCGGTCAAGACCTTGCACTACTATGAGGAAATCGGCCTGGTTGTGCCGAAACGTCAGGAAAACGGCTATCGCGCCTATAGTGAGACGGATGTCCACAAACTGAACTTCATTCATCGGGCGCGCGGCTTGGGGTTCACGGTTGAAGCTTGCCGCGAACTGCTCTCGCTCTACGAGGACAGGAGCCGAGCGAGCGCCGATGTCAAGGCGATCGCGGGCCAACACCTTGAAGAAGTCGAAACGAAGATCGAGGAATTGAAAGCCCTTCGGGAAACAATCAAGGACCTGCACGATAAGTGCCGGGGCGACCATCGGCCGGACTGTCCCATCATCAACGGCTTGGCCAGTACGACGCACTGATGAGAAGACTAAAGGTCGTCGTTACCGGCGCGGTATGTGTTGCGGTACTTGGAGCCGGCGTTTGGTTCTGGATGCCAGGTGCGGAGGCGGATATCCGATTGCGTCCGAATGACCCGGAGGTAGTGGCTCATGGTCAGAAGATTTACATGGCCCAATGCGCATCCTGCCACGGCCCGGGGTTGGGGGGGCAAGCCAACTGGCGCGAACGCCTGCCCAACGGACGCCTACCCGCACCTCCTCATGACAAGTCGGGGCATACTTGGCACCACCCGGACGCTCAATTGTTCGATTTGACGAAACGCGGCCCTGCAGCGGTCGTTGGCGGCAGTTACGAAAGCGACATGCCCGCCTATGCCGGCATCCTAAGCGACGAGGACATCGTTGCCGTTCTGTCTTTTATCAAAAGCACTTGGCCGGGAAAAACTCAACGGCGCCACGACGACATAAACATGCGAACCAAAAAGCCGGGTAATTAGTTAAATTAAGGTGTTGACCCTAACCTTAGGGGAGGCTTCAAACTCCGAACTTGTGCAAGATTGGATCAAGATTGGATTGAGCTAACAATGTTTTGTCTGCACCTTGAAGGAAGCAAACAAAGGACATGGCCATGAAAGAAAAATTGGCGATTTTCGGATCGATTCCCGGAATATTCTGGGGCCTGCCTGCCCTTGCTGATGCAACCGATCGGGGGGGCTACTATTACGGTCATCCCATGTGGTCCGGTGGCTGGGGCGGCATGTTCATGGGCTGGGGCATGATGGCGATTTTTATGATCGCGGTGATCGTCGTCATCCTGTTTGTCGTCAAGGGGCTGACCGGCGGTGCCGGCGGTGACCGTTCATCTTCCGCCCTTGATGTCCTGAACGAACGCTATGCCCGGGGCGAAATCGACGCTGCTGAATATAACGAGCGCAAAAAGAACATTTCAGGAAAGGGATGAGGGCAAATCATCCGAAGTCGAAATTTCAACAACCCTCAAACTGATATAGTATTTGTGTGTTCAGAGGAATAATCCAGGCAGTGAACATGAGATGCGGTTTTCTCCGAATATGCAGTTTATTGCTGGCTGTTTCCGTTCTTTTCGCGGGGATGAGCGCCGGTCACGCTGCCGGTTTTCAGGGAGGAGGGCACATTCATGTTGCGCATTTTGGTGCGGGTGCGAGTGACGGAACCCACCTGAACTCTTCTCCGCAGCACAAAGCTGATTGCGATAAGCCCTCTGAAGAAAAAGCCGGAGCCGGGAACAAGAGTTCTGGCGGAATGGATGGTTGCTGCCACGTTGCCTGTTTCCCATCCGTTGCCGCGCAAGACCTCTCGGACTTGTCCGCTCACGTGTTCGAGGCGGAGAGGCTCGTTCTGCCGCACGATGAAGCGGTCGTTTCCAATAATCCTCAAGAACAATTTAGACCTCCGCGCCCTCGCGGCTGACTTCCATGCGGTCATTCGGGCTGCCGACACGTCAGGCCATCAGGACCGCGTAGCAGGGTAGATGGCGACAGGCCGTCCGAAAATGAATCGAAACGCTGAAATATGCGTGATCGTGCGGCACGGAGTTCTGCCCCGTTCGCCTTCCAAACGCATGGATATAAATTTTCCAGTAAGGCTTGGGCCTTGCTGACCAACAATCAAGGAAACCCAAACTTTGGGACAAGGATATCGAAAATGTTGACCTTAACGACCAATGCGCCCCGTCTCGTGATCACTTCCCTTGCCTTCGCTACTTTCTTGACCTTGAGCGCTTCGGCCTGGGCCGGCGCGGGGCACGGTCCGGCGAAGGGCGAGCCGCAAAACCAAGGACACATGATGGGCGCTCAAGGGGGCGATAGTCACGGCCCCGCGGGGCATCACGGTATGGAGATCGGCGCGCCGGGCAAGGCTGCCGACGTGACGCGGACCATCGACGTGGCGATGCACGATAATTACTACAAACCGGAACAAATCACCGTTAAGGCGGGAGAGACAATCCGCTTCAAGATCACCAACAAAGGCGAGTTCCTACACGAATTCGGCCTCGGCACTGCGGTTATGCACAAAGCCCACCAGAAGGAAATGATGAAAATGTGGGAGCACGGCATGATCGAAGCTGATCGGATCAACCGCGATAAAATGATGATGGACCATGGCGATGGGCGCGGGATGAAGCATGATGACCCGAATAGCATCCTGCTGGAGCCGGGAAAATCCGGTGAGGTGATTTGGAAGTTCTCCAAGCCGGTGGATCTGGAATTTGCTTGCAACATTCCAGGGCATTACGAGTCCGGAATGATGGGCCCCATCAAATTCAAGTAAAGATCGAAGGACAGGAGAATCCGATGATAACCATTACACGCCAACATGTTGTCGGTGCCGTGATGGGCTTAGGGCTGGTAGCCGCTCTGGGGAGCGGCTCCGCCCAAGCCGGCGAGTACAACATTACTATCGATCCGGTAACCATCGACACAGGCGACTTCACGCGATCCGGGGTGGGGTTCAACGGCGCCTCGCCGGGGCCGGTGTTGCGGTTCAAGGAAGGTGAAAACGTTACCATTAACGTGACCAACAATCTGTCCGAGGATTCGTCGATCCACTGGCATGGATTAATACTGCCGTTCCAGCAGGACGGCGTGCCTAACATCAGCTATCCAGGGATCAAGTCAGGCGAGACTTTCACCTATAATTTCCCGATCAAGCAATCCGGCACCTATTGGTTCCACAGTCATTCTGGATTTCAGGAACCGGATGGCGCCTATGGCGCCATCGTCATCGAACCAAAAGAACGCGAGCCTTATCGCTACGACCGCGAATACGTGGTTCAACTCGCCGATGCCCATCCGCATTCGGGAAATCGCATCATGCGAAACCTGAAGATGATGGCGGATTACTACAACCGTAAACAGCAAACGGTGTTCGACTTCTTCAAGGACAGTGAAAAGATGGGTTTGGGTGCGGCGCTGTCGGATCGCATGGCCTGGGGCGACATGCGGATGATGGCCACGGACATCGAAGACCTTCAGGGGTTTACGCCGCTGATCAATGGCAAGGGTCCCGACCAGAATTGGACGGGCCTGTTTAAGCCAGGCGAACGCGTCCGCCTTCGCTTCATTAATTCATCGGCGATGACATATTTTGATATTCGCATCCCCGGCTTGAAGATGACCGTGGTGCAGGCCGACGGAAATAATGTACAACCTGTGTCTGTCGACGAATTCCGCATCGCCGTGGCCGAAACTTATGATGTCATCGTTCGGCCAGCGGAAGACAAAGCCTATACCATCTTCGCAGAGTCCATGGGGCGCACCGCCTATGCGCGTGGCACCCTTGCGCCTCGTGAGGGATTGACTGCCGAAGTGCCGGACCTGCGGAAGTCCCCACTTCTTACCATGGCGGACATGGGGATGTCGCACGGCATGGATCACGGAGCGATGGCCATGGGAAGCGCAACGCACAAAATGCCTGACGGCAGCTCGATGAGTGGTGCGGCCCATGATGCTCATAGCAGCACAACCCATAAAATGCCGGACGGAAGCGAAATGAAAGGCGCTGGCCACGCGATGCCCGACGGATCACAAATGCAAGGTGCTGAGCACCAAGGTATGGCGCAGGGTGGCAGGCATCAAATGTCCGACGACGCCATGATGAAGGGCATGGACCATTCAGCCCAGGGTGCCATGGCACAGAGCGGCATGGATCATTCCATGCACGGCGGCATGGCAAAAGGTGGCATGGCCAAGGAAGCCGATTCTTTCTACGCATCCAACAGCGGTTTGATGCCGAGCGCGGCGAACGGCGGAAAATTTCTTTCCTACAATGATTTGAAAGCGCAGAAACCGCTCTATAAACAGCGTCCGCCGACGCGCGAGATCGAACTGCGTCTGACCGGCAACATGGAGCGCTACATCTGGTCCATTAACGGCGTGAAGTTCAAGGACGCCGAGCCCATCCGCCTGAAGTACGGGGAGCGGGTTCGATTCAAGTTCGTCAATGAAACCATGATGACCCACCCCATGCACCTGCACGGCATGTGGTCGATTTTGGACAATGGCAACGGCAAATGGAACCCGATCAAGCACGTTGTCAGCGTGTCTCCGGGAACTACGGTCTATATGGAGACTGAGGTCGATGCGCCCGGCCAATGGGCGTTCCATTGCCATCTCTCCTATCACGCCGACGCGGGCATGTTCCGCAAAGTCGTGGTCGAGGGTGGTCCCAAAGAACAGGCCGACGCATCGGCCGTCCGGCACGAAGGGCATTGATCATGACGCTGCAGAAAATTCTCGCGGGGCTTGTCGCACCAGCCTTTGTGATCTCGGTCTTACCAGCCACACCCGTTCAAGCGGAGCCTCTGATTTGGGGCGTTCAGGCGGAACAAACTGAATTCCGGTATGGCAAGGATACGGACGTGTTCGCCTGGAACTTCGATGCCTTGGTCGGCAGTGATGAATTGAAACTCGTGTGGCGCTCCGAGGGTGAATTCGCGACCAAGAATGATAATTTTGAACGGTTGGAGAACCAGCTCCGGGCGCAGGTCCCGATCTCGACTTTCTTCGATGCGGTGGGCGGTGTTCGCTTCTCAAGCCCATCCTCCGGCAACCGTTTCGATGGAGTCATCGGACTACACGGATTGGCTCCGCAGTTCTTTGAAGTGGATGCCGATCTATTCGTTGGCGAGTATCCGTCAGCGAGGCTTGACGTGGATTACGAAGTTCTACTTACGAACCGCCTTATTGCGACACCAACCATCGAATTGAATCTACCGTTCACGGACGATACAAAATATGGCAAAGCGGCGTTTGGTCCCAGTTTGGAAGTTGGGTTGCGTCTTAGCTATGACGTCGTAGACCGTTTGTTGTCACCCTATATCGGGATTCATTACGAACGGTCGTTCGGCGGAACGGCGAATATCAAGCGTAGCGAAGGCGAAGATGCAGGTGCCGTATTTTTCTTGGTTGGGGCGAAGATGATATTCTAACCCCTTATCGTTTTCTCCCCAACCTGGCCCCTGGTGTCCTCGAGAGAGAGCATCAGGGGCCGCTTTTTATCATCAGCCAGAGTCTAGGGGGATGTTATAGAATTGGGAAAGATTCTCAGTTCGGTAAGGAAGGCGAAATTGGACATCAAATCCTTTCATGTTTCCCGTCGACACGTCCTGGGTGGGATTGCTGGTGCAGTTGCGGTTGGCGCTTTTCGGCAAAGCTTGGCGGCGATGCCGTCGCCCTCGTTGGTTCTACGTCCCAGCCCGGGTCGAAGCATGCTGACCGAGAGCGATGAACCTACGGCGGTCTGGAGCTATGGTGATACGGTTCCTGGACCGTTGCTCCGCGTCCGCCAGGGCGAGCGCGTAAACGTTCGCTTGGAAAACGGCCTGGATCAGCCGACGTCGGTTCACTGGCACGGCATCCGTATTGAAAATTCGATGGACGGCGTTGCCGGGATGACACAGGACCCTGTCCCACCGGGCGGCGAATTCGATTACTCCTTCGTTGTGCCGGACGCCGGCACCTATTGGTACCACCCTCATTTCCGATCTTGGGAGCAGTTGGCCAGAGGTCTATACGGCGTTTTGATCGTCGACGAAGCCGATCCCCCCAAGGTCGATCATGACCTTGTTTTCTGCGCCGACGACTGGCGAATGACCAAGAATAATCAGATAGACGCGCAAAGCTTTGGACAACTCCACGACTGGGCACATGCCGGCCGGTTGGGGAATTGGCTGACGGTGAACGGCCTGACGGGCATGGAGTACTCCGCCAGGCCAGGGGCAAGGGTACGGCTGCGGATGCTGAACGTTGCCAACGCGCGCATCCTTGCGTTCAATCTGGGCAGCCTGCCTGCCCGCGTCGTCGCAATCGACGGCCAGCCAATCGTCAGTCCAGCTGAGCCTGGGAATAGATTGATTTTGGCTCCGGGGCAGCGGGCCGATGTGATCCTCGATCTACCGGGCCCGGGGCCGGGCACCTACGTCATCCAGGAAGTGTCGGGCGCGGAGCCAATCGAGGCTGCTCGTATCGTTACGCAAGGCGTCGCGGTTGCGGCCCCTCGACCGGCCCTGGACGCTGTCGCCTTGCTGCCCAATCCGGTGCCGGGGGATTTTGAATTTGAGGACGCGGTTGTCGTGCCGTTGCGGATGGAGGGCGGCGCCATGGGGCGGATGGAAGGTGCAACCTACAAAGGCGCCTATTACGGCATCCGCGACCTTGTGGGAAAGAACCAGGCGTGGGCATTCAACGGCATTGCTGGGCTCCCTGAAAAGCCTTTGGCATCGGTCGCCAAAGGGCGAACGATTGTTGTCGATATGATCAACGATACTCGCTGGCCGCATGCCATGCACCTCCACGGCCATCATTTCCGCGTCATCGCCCGCAACGGCAAGGCCGTAACCGGCACCCCCTGGCGGGATACGGAACTGGTCGACGCTGGGGAACGCGTCCGCATTGCTTTCGTGGCGAACAATCCGGGAAAGTGGGTGTTCCATTGCCATATGCTTGAGCATCAGGCGGCGGGCATGATCACCTGGCTTGAAGTTGTTGATGGGTGAAGCTCAGCGGCAAATCCTTCACTCCTCTAAAGAGATGCGTTTAAAAGTCGGCTTATCATGTCATCTGACGACAATTCACATTCGGCACCTCCGGTTGAGGATCATCCCGCTCCGAAAAACGGGATGGCGGGCGATGGTCCCAGTGACCGCAAGCGCACCAAAATTCTTCTTACCGTTCTTATTCTTGTCGGCCTTGTCGCGGCTTATGGTGCGCTCTCGTGGAGTGGCGCGCTCGACGAAATGATGAACAGTGAGACGCTTCGGAAGCATGTCGAAAACCTCGGTCTCTTCGGTCCTCTTGGCGTCGTCATTTTGATGTCCTTGGCGATTGTGTTGAATCCAATCCCAAGCGCACCCATAGCGTTGGCCGCCGGAGCGGCCTATGGCCATTTCTGGGGAACAGTGTATGTAGCGATTGGCGCGGAGATAGGGGCTTTGATTGCGTTTGGCATTGCCCGCCTAGTTGGCTACGACGTCTTGCGTCGATGGTTGGGCCGCGGCCTTTCATTGGGCGTTTTCGGCTCCCAGAATGCGTTAATGGCTGTCGTCTTTCTAAGCCGTTTGTTACCCTTCATATCGTTTGATCTGGTTAGTTATGCGGCGGGCCTCACGCCCCTCAAATGGTGGCGGTTCGCGGTCGCAACAATGGCCGGCATCATTCCGGCAAGTTTCCTGCTCGCCCATTTCGGTGGAGAAATGGCATCCCTCGATAGTGCGCGGGTTGTAGAAGCGGTCGTCGCTCTCGGTGCTCTTACAGCCCTTCCGATCGCGGGAAAATTGATTTGGGATCGTGTTCGGAAAAAATCCGTCCGAACAGAGGGCAACGAATGATTAGCGGGGAAGTGTGACGGTCACGGTCAACCCGGAGGTGGCTTCATTGTTCAGTTCGACAGTCCCGCCGTGATTCTCGATGACCGTTTTCGCCAAGCTGAGGCCCAGGCCCGTACCTTCGGTGTTTTCCGAACGGGATCTATCGCATCGATAAAACGGTTCGAACACGCGCTTGATCTCTTCATCGGGAATTCCTGGGCCGTCGTCTTTTATGCGGACAGATATCCTGTCGTCGGTACGTTCAAGAAAAGCCCGAACGCGATGTCCATAGCGAAGGCCGTTGTCGATTAGGTTGCTGAACGCCCGGCGCAAGGCCACGGGCTGGCCATGGATGATGATTTTCCCGGAAAGCGGCATGACGGTCACGTCATTCCCTATGTCTGAAGCATCGTCGCAAATGGCCTGTATCAAGGCTCCCAGGTCGATGTCCTGCCTATCTTCCAAATCAAACGCCTGCCGAGCCAGACCCAAGGTTGCCGAAACGATGGATTCCATTTCCGAGATTGATGAAAGGAGTTTCGTCCTTTCGTCGGATGAGGGCAAAGCCTCGGTCCGGAGTTTGATTAAAGACAACGGGGTCCGCAGATCGTGGGACAGAGCACCCATCATTTCCGTCCGGCTTCGGATCATGCTTCTGACCTGATCCTGCATATCGTTGAAGACCGCAGCGACTTCTCGAACTTCCGCAGCGCCTCTGATCGGCATCGGCGGTGCATGAATGTCAGATGCAAATCTCCGGGCAGCGCGGGCAAATACATCCAAGGGAGAGAGCATGCGTCGTACAACCCAAATTGAAATTAGGATGATGGAAATGGTCATAACCCCGACGGTGGTTAATGATGGGCTCCAGAGTTCTGCCGGAAATTCGGGGATCACATATGCGATGTTTAGCCAGCCTCCACTGTTCAAAGGTACGGACATTCTCACGTTCAGGTGAACAGGTAAGCGGTAAACAGTTCGAAGTACATGTAGGAACCATTCGCTAACCGTGTCCCTGTGGAGAGAGGCGGACACTGGTGGTCGTTCGACCATGCTGATTCGTCCGTTCGCCATTTCGTTTGAATGGGATTCGCGTTTTATGTGCTCCCGAAAAATTTGATCGTAAGGGGGGCGATAAGGTTCATCCGAAAAAATCGGGTTGCCACTCAACGATGCGCGAAGATGAGGTTCGTCCAAGGTGTTCACAATATCAAACCGCCAAGCGGTATTTGATGAGGCGACCGTATGTGTGACATGCGCAAAGGTTTGCGCCGTTGTGCGCAAGCTTAGATGAATGAGTGCGTCGAGCCGGTCTCTCGAGTAATGGAACAGCCCGATAAGGTAAGCTGTTGTGAGGCCGAGGGTGACCATGGTGATGGTCTGTGTCGTCAGGGATCGGATACGCATGGTTTTACTCTCGCGTCACTTCGGCTGAGAGAACGTATCCTCCTCCCCATACAGTTTTGATAATTGTCGAATTTTTGGGATCGTGTTCGATTTTGCGTCTGAGCCGACTGACTTGTGTGTCTATGCTGCGGTCGAAAGCAACGGAATCGCGTCCACGCGCGAGGTCTAACAGTTGCTCACGGGAGAGTACCCGGTTTGGGCGTTGGACCAACACTTGGAGCAGGCTGAATTCACCGGTGCTCAGTGGTACGATGACGTTATCAACCGCAATCAGTTCGCGACGTTCTACATCCAGACGCCAACCGTTGAACTTATAGATTTTACTTGGCTCGTTAGGAGGAGTGGTTGGTTCTCGCTCTATCCTTCTAAGGACGGCTTGCACGCGAGCGATGAGCTCAAGTGTGCTGAACGGCTTTGGCAGATAGTCATCCGCACCCATCTTGAGACCTAAAACGCGGTCGAGTTCTTCGCCTTTAGCGCTGATGATGATTACAGGTGTTGTGGCTTTCGAGCGAAGATCGCGGCAAAGAGTCAATCCATCATCACCAGGCAACATGACATCGAGAATGATTAAATCTACGCGCTCATTATCAAGCGCTTTGTTCATTTCTTTGCCATCACCTGCGACAGATACACGGTAGCCTTCTTTTCTCAAAGCCTTGCTGACGAGTTCTCTCATTTCTCGGTTGTCTTCAACGACGAGAATTTTCGGTGTCATTTCCATATTCGTTCCTGCTGCCATCAGGGAAATTTGTGACTCCATTGGATGCCTGGATTGAACTATCAAGGCTCCAGTAGCGGGAGGGTCAAAGGAATTAGATCTGTTTATGGAAATATTGTGCCCTTGCCATCTGATGGTCGAAGGAAAAAATGTGACAAAAAGTTTCAATTCGGGTTTTTGAAATATTTTGTCACAAAAAACCACAGATTCGAAAAACTTCAGTGGCATTTCCAAGGCGTACTTCACCTCTATTCAACATCTCGAATGAGGAGGCTATTAAATTGAAGAACGTCACCAAAATTGCTCTGAAATCTTGCACGTCACTTTCCCTTGCGGGGGCTGCGATGTTCGTACTTTCTGCTCCGGCAGAAGCGGGCTCGGTCAAGAATGGCAACGTGACTGACCTCACCGTTTATGGCCAAGTGAACCGTACCTTCATGGTTTATGACGACGGAGAGGAGATGGGCTATCGCAACATGGATGGCGATGCGGGTTCAACCCGTTTCGGCCTAAAGGCGTCAGGTAAGATCAATGAGTCGGTTTCTGTAGGGGCCCGTTTGGAAGCGGAGTTGCAATCCAACGACCCTGCCACAATCAGCCAGTCAACTGAAAGCGATAGCGCCAGTGGCTTCACTGAGCGCCTTGCCTTCATTTACATCAACCACAAACAGTTCGGCAAATTAACCATGGGTCAGGCATCTGCCGTATCCGACGGAATGTCTGATGGGTTGGACCTTGGTTATGTGGCCGGAGCGTTTGACGGGGTGGAGACCGGACGACGAAGTGTCAATGCCGTCCTGTTCCGCGAAGATAATGCGGGTGCGGCGCTTAGCAGCAGAAAGATCGGCAATTTCTTCGGAACTTTTGACCGTGGCCGTCAAGATCAGATCAATTATGTCAGCCCGAATATCAACGGCTTCAAGCTTGAGGCTGGTTTGTATGACGCCGGAGATTGGGGCGCGGGTGTTCACTATGACAATAAGATCGGTGCGTTCAAAGTTCGTGGGCGAGCATTTTATGAAAGTTTGACTAATTCGAGCACAAGCGAAGGTGCCTGGCAGGTCGGCGGCTCGGTGAAGCATGACAGCGGGATTTCTTTGACCGGTGTTTATGGACAGAGCCTTGCAGTGGACGGTGCGGAGGATGATGCCCGTTGGGCGGCTACTGTTGGCTATACGGCTAATTTGAATGCCCTAGGCCCCACCGGAATCGGTGTCAACGTCTCTGGTAGCCAGGATCGTACGGTTGTAGGTAGCGAGGCGATCGCTGTCGGGCTCGGTTTCAACCAACAGATCAAGGGGGCCGGTACCAACATATACGGTAACGTTGCTTTTTGGGATGTTGACCTGCCTTCGAGTCAGACTCCGCTTGATCAGGTCGTGACCATGCTGGTGGGTATGCAGGTTAAGTTTTAAGGGAGCGCCGGCAGGAGTGAGCTCTCCTGCTGTTCAAGTGACCTGACATTGGAAAGCGGCCGCCGTTGAGGCGGCCGTTTTTCTTTGATCCGCTTTTCTCGCAAATTATGTGACGAAGTTTGTCAAATCGTAGATCAGAAAACTTCCGTCACAAGAATCCTCGTTTCCGGCAAAGTTGTGAAACACCTAGGTGGTTTGTTGAGGGCATCAACCAACCACAACAAGGAAACTTTGATATGAACAACATGACTGATACGATTCTTAAAACCCGCGCTCCGCTCTATGCTCTGGCGTTTGCAGCCCTGCTTGGCGTTGCTGGTGCAAACGGTGCACAAGCTGCCGAGTATCGGGAAGATTCCACGATCAATACGGAGGCAGCTCATTCCCACGGCAATGATCACATCCACGACAGCCAATCGTTGATGAAGGCGGGCGAGTACCGGGAAGACTCTTCGGTCGCTACCGAGATGGCGAGTTCCGATGGGCAAACCCACGAACACGACAGCCAGTCGCTGGACCAACGTGCAGGTGATTGAGCGATTATCAAAGACCATCGCGAGAACGGGGGCCGATATCGGCCCCCGTTTCTACTGCCCCCGTTTCTACTGGAAGCGTGATTTGTGGAGACTTTCGAAAACTTTCGGATCACCCTATGCATCATGCCTGACCGCGCGATGTCTCAGGTTCTAAAGCCATAGCGTGCCGCTTGGATTTTAGTGTGCGTGATTTAATGGAACCTTATGCGATAGGGCCGAAAGCATTTTGAATAACGACCGGTCTACTTTGTCATCGATTTGAGAAAAGCCTTGACCAGTCTTTGAGGCAGCGCCTTATATGCTCTTAATGATGCGAAAAACCTTTAATTTCCCGGCCAAGAAAGCGCTTCTGGCGTGCGTCCTGTTCAGCTTTGTCGTGCTGACTATGACAGCAGTGATCGCTGCGTCTGCAGACGAAGGCGTTGCCGGTGATTTGATTTCCGTCGCTCATTTGGATCATCCGACAACAAAAAACAATCTCGCCAACGAGCATGACGATGTATGTCATTATCTGACCCATCACCTTTCCTGGGTTGAACATAAAATCGAATATGTTTCATGGATGGATAGTGAGGAGCTTCTTCTTACTGTCTCAGAAAACCGAACGGGATTGGTTTTCTCCGGATTATATCGTCCCCCCAAAGTCTGAGTTTCCACGCAATGCACCTAACTGCGCGAGGCCCTGTGGCCACGCGATGTCGTTCATTTGTGCTCATTTGGAAACTCAAACATGCTCAATATCAATCAAGCCGCAGCAGCGCTTGCGCTAGCAGCGGTGGCTTTGGCGCCATTGTCGTTGGCTGCTCAGCAGCCTCAGCGCCTAAGCGCTTTCATCGATCAGACGATCAATCTCCATCCGGCAATTCGAGCGGCGGAAAAAAACCTGTCCAAAGCCAAAGCGTCAGCGAGTGCGGCGGGTCAATATCCATACAATCCAGAACTTGAGGCCGGTTACGAAGAGACAGCAGAAAAATCCAGAGAGTTCGGCCTATCACAGACAATCGATGTCTGGGGCCGGCGCGGAGCCGCTGAATCACAGGCAACCGCGGAAATCGAAATCGCTCGCGCGGAATACAATCTTGTACGAACGGATCTGCTAGAAGCCCTGCTCCGAGCATTGGGCGCCAATCGGGAGCAGATCGCTCTCCGGCAGTTGGCGGAAAAACGCCTTAACTTAAGTGATCGCTTCCTTACTTTGACTCGCAAGTTTGCTGCTGCCGGTGACATTGGCAGTGCAGAGGTGCTGACGGCCGAAGTCGGACGTTCTAGCGCCGAACTTCAGGTTGGCGCTGCGAAAGCCGCAGTCGCGGATGCTCAGTCTGCACTCATTGCCCTGGCGGGTGAGCAAAGAAAGGTATGGCCGGAGCCAATCGAAATCATCGGACGGGCCTTTGACGCCCTTACCGCTGATATCGAAAAAACACCCGAAATGATCATGACCCGCGCGACACTGAACGCGAGCAAGGCGAGTATCCAGGTCGCTGAAAAGCTATGGATGCCGGATCCGACAATCGGCGTGCGAGTTGGAAAGGATGGGGACTCCGATCTCTTTGGGGTTTCACTTTCCGTACCCCTTCCTGTCTGGAACCGTGGGTCGGCTGAAAAGCTCGCCGCATCCGAAGACGCGGCAAGCAAAGAGTTCTTGGTGGTGGAAACGCGTAGGCGGTTATACGCACGTCTCGCCACAGCGGAAGTGAATTTTCGGTCCGCCAGCGAGGCAGTGACGCATTGGCGGTCAATCGCGCGGCCGACGATCGCCCGTCAGGAAGCGCTTCTAGAACGGCTGTCCGAGGCACGTGAAATCGGTGCTCTGGAATACCTGCAGCAACTCGATCGCCTCTTGGAAACCGAGGCCTTGGGTATCGAACTGGAACAATCTCTATGGAGCGCATGGATCGATCGCCTGCGTGCCGGCGCCAATCTTCTGACCTGGGTGGAGGAATTGAAATGAAGAGCAAGAATTTAATGATTTCAGCCTGTGTTGCGGGGCTAATTTTTGTCACTCCCGTGATTGCCTTCGGCGCCGACTCTCACGGGCACGGTCCTGAAGAGATTAAAGGTCACGAAGAAAAATCTGATCATTCTGAGGCGTCTTCTAGCGCGCGAGATACGGAAAAAAAGGGCCATTCAGATAAAGAAGCTGATGGAGATCATGCGGAAGGCGAAAAGCCGCATGGCAGTGAAGGGCATGAAGAAAAAAAGGCGGAAGGCATTTCGCTTTCAGAAGCCCAACTCCGAGAAGCCGGTGTGATTGTCCGCCCACTGCAGCCTATGCAGGTGCCCTCTCGGCTGAATGTTCCGGGCGAGGTTCTTTTCAACCAGTACAAGACCCGTATTGTTACTCCGCGGATCACGGCGATGGCCCTGAAACGCGAGGCCATCATGGGTCAGCAAGTCCGAAAGGGAGATGTCCTTGCGACCTTATTCAGTGTCGAAATGGCCCAGGCTCAAGGCGAATACATCGTCGCGTCCACTGAATGGAACCGAGTCCGAAATATCGGGGAAAAAATCGTCTCAGAAAAACGGGCGACCGAAGCTCGTGTAAACCAGCAACAAGCCAAGGCACGTCTGATTGCATATGGCCTGACAAAAGATCAAATCGCGGCCCTGTCCGCCCAGGTCTCTCTGGAAGCGCCGGGCCAATTCGACATCCTTGCGGACCAGGACGGTCTTATCGTGGTCGATGACTTTCTGGTTGGGCAGGTCATCGAGCCGGGCACGCCGATCTATAAAATTACGGATCCGGAATCACGATGGATCGAAGCCAGGATCAGCCCCTCGGAAGCACGATTGGTCGAACCAGGTGGTCTGGTCAGGGTCGAAACAGAATCGACAGGTGCTCAAGCGTATGAGGGGCGAGTCCTCCAGATCGAACAACAAGTCGATGAGAAAACCCGGACCCTGGGCGTGCGGATCGAAGTGATCGACCCTCAGCAACAATTGCGCCCTGGACAGTTCGTCACGGTTTCGTTGAACGGGGGCGGACACGCGAACGTGTTGGCCTTACCGAAAAAGGCCGTGCTTCGGGGGCCCGATGGAGATTGGACAGTATTTCAGCAGGTGTCGGCTGAGAGGTTCGAGCCTGTGGAAATTCGTGTCATTCGAGAAACCTCAGGGTTGGTGGTGTTCGAGGGAATCCCGGTCGGCGCAAAGGTGGTGACCGACGGTGCTTTCTTCGTGCAGTCGGAGCTCGCGAAAAGCGGGTTCAGCGTTCACAACCACTGATCGGCAGGAACTAGCACCATGTTGAATAAGATCATCGACCTTGGGATCCAGGGACGACTTCTCGTCGTCCTTGTCCTGTTTGGAATCATGGCTGGCGCAGCGATTCTGCTGCCCCGTCTTAACCTTGACGCTTTTCCGGATGTTACAAATGTTCAAGTCTCGATCAATACGGAAGCACGCGGCCTTGCCGCCGAGGAAGTTGAACAACTGATCACTTACCCGATCGAGGCAGTGATGTACTCGATGCCGGATGTATCGGAAGTCCGCTCAATATCGAAATCCGGCCTATCGGTTGTCACCGTCGTATTCGCCGAAGGGACAGACATCTACTTTGCACGCCAACTCACGTTTGAGCGTTTACAGGCGGCAAAAGAACAAATCCCGGAGGGTATCGGTTCTCCTGAAATGGGGCCGAACACGAGTGGTTTGGGGCAGGTGTTCCAATATGTCCTGCGTTCCGAGGCTACGGATGCCTTCGACGTCACGGCATTGCGTAGTCTGAATGATTGGGTCGTGAAGCTGTTGCTCATGCCCGTGGATGGCATTACCGAAGTTTTGTCCTTTGGGGGGGAAGTTCGCCAGTATCAAGTGTTGGTCAATCCGGAACGGTTGCTTTCCTACGGCCTGCATGTCCGCGAAATCCAAGAAGCGATTGAAAACAACAATCGCAATGCGGGCGGGTGGTTCATGGACCGAGGTCAGGAACAACTCGTCATCCGGGGCGTCGGCTGGGTCAGAAGTGAGCAAGATGGCTTGCGGGACATCGGTAACATACCGATCAAGGAAGAAGACGGTGTCGTTGTTCGGGTGAAGGACGTCGCGGAAGTCGCCTTCGGAAACGAGATTCGACAAGGGGCCGTTTCGATGACCGCGCGCTCCCCCGACGGATCGCCAGTCCAGTATGGCGAGGTTGTTACGGGGATCATCCTGAAGCGGACGGGAGCGAATACCAAAGCAACCATCGATGGCGTGAAATCACGATTGCCGATCATCCAGAATGCCCTTCCCAAAGGGGTATTGCTCGAGCCCATCTATGACCAGGCTGATTTGATTACAAAAGCAGTGGAAACGGTGACACGCGCCTTGATCGAGGCGTTTGCATTGATCGTCGTGATTCTTCTTTTGTTTTTGATGAACCTGCGGGCGTCGCTCTTGGTTCTGGTCTCCGTGCCTGTGTCGATCGGTCTCGCCTTGATGGCCATGGCTTATTGGGGGGTATCGGCTAATCTTATGTCGCTCGGCGGATTGACGATTGCGATCGGCATGATGGTCGATGGTTCCGTCGTGATGATGGAGAACATCTTCAAGCACCTGACCTCCCATGGCGAGGGGAGTGCACCCCGAACATTGGGGCAGGAGCCTCATGCCTTACGCTTGAGGGTTCAGGAGGCCGCCAAAGAAGTCGGCCGGCCGGTTTTCTTCGCCGTCCTCATCATCATCGTGGTGTTTGCCCCGCTGTTCAGTCTTGAAGGGGTCGAAGGAAAACTCTTTCAGCCAATGGCGACTTCAATCGTTTTGGCCATGATGGCATCGCTTGTCGTCGCGCTGATCGTCATTCCCGCGTTGGCGACTTATGCTTTCAGTCGACCGGTCAAACATCGCGACAGTCCCATTTTCAAGCCGATTGAGGCAACTTACAGGTGGGGACTTGCCAGAGCACTGAACAATCGTATTGCCGTGACTTTGGTGGCGCTTGCGATCTTCCTTGGGTCTCTTGCCACGGTTCCATACTTGGGAACGGAGTTCGTGCCGGAACTGGAGGAGGGCACTCTCAATGTCCGGGTAACTCTCGGGCCCTCCGTGAGTCTCGATACCTCTCTCGAGGTCGCAAAAAAGCTTGAGCGGAAGCTGATCGACTTTCCAGAAGTTACCTACGTTTCTGCACGCGTTGGTCGGCCGGAGCTTGGGGGTGATCCGGAACCCGTTTCCAACATCGAATTATTGGTCGGGCTTTTGCCCGTAGATCAATGGACGTCGGCCGAAAACCGAAAAGGACTTCAAGCCTTGATGGAGGCCAAGATGTCTGTTCATCCGGGTCTATTGTTCTCCTTCTCCCAACCCATCGCGACGCGCGTCGACGAACTGCTTTCGGGTGTGAAAGCTCAATTGGCCGTTAAGCTATTCGGGCCGGACCTGGACACTCTTGCCAAGAAAGGACAAGAGATCGAGGCATTCATTAAGACTGTGGATGGTACGCGTGATGTCGCCATGGAACAGGTCGTGGGTGAGGCTCAACTGGTGGTCAGCCCGGACCGTGACCGTTTGGCGCGCTACGGCATTCCTGTCAGCCAGGTAATGGACTTGGTGGCCGATGCCATTGGCGGTGTCTCAGCGGGGCAGGTAATCAGCGGAAACGAACGCTACGATATCTATATCCGTTTGGCTTCGGAGTTTCGTGACAGCACAGAAGCAATCTCAGGCCTTGTCCTCCAGGCGCCTAACGGCGGATGGGTCCGTCTTCGCGATGTTGCGTCCGTGGACATTATCAGCGGTCCGCCACAAATTCGAAGGGATGACGTACAAAGGCGTGTCGTTATCCAGGCAAACGTCGAAGGACGCGACATGGGTGGGCTTGTTTCGGAATTGGAGAAACGAATCCCCGAAGCTGTCGAACTCCCACCGGGCTACTCGGTGGTATTCGGAGGCCAATTCGAGAATCAACGCCGCGCACAAGAACGTCTGACCATCGTCGTTCCGCTTTCTCTGTGCCTGATATTTCTGTTGCTGTTCTTCGCCTTTGGGTCCGTTGGTCAGTCGTTCTTGATCATGGTGAATGTGCCACTGGCGCTGATCGGCGGAATCTTCTCGTTGTTCCTCACGGGACAGTTTCTGTCCGTTCCGGGATCGATCGGCTTTATCGCGTTGTTTGGCGTGGCTGTCTTGAACGGCGTGGTGATGGTCAATGCCATTAACCAAAACATTCTCGGGGGCATGGAGCCTGACGAGGCCGTGTATCAAGGCGCGTTGTCGCGTCTTCGGCCCGTTCTAATGACGGCGTTGATTGCCGCACTGGGCCTGATCCCGATGCTGCTTTCGACGGGTGTTGGTTCTGAGGTTCAGCGGCCTTTGGCGACCGTGGTGGTCGGGGGGCTGCTCAGTTCGACATTGCTCACTCTACTTCTCTTGCCCGCGCTCTACACGTGGTTCTCGCGAGGCATGCTCCGCTATTGGCGGCGTACTCATCAGTCCAACTATCAAACTTCGGAGGTAATGTGATGCGTAAACTCTTTCCTGTAACAGCCGCGCTGTTTGGAGCCGTTCTTTTAGCGGGCTGTGCCTCTAACAGCCAAGAAATCACAAAAATGGGTGGCCTTTCGATCAAAGTTGAAAATACGGCCAAGACCGAGATCGATATGGTTAAAATATGGAAAAGGGAAGATGGTGAGCTCATCCTTACCGGACGAATTATGCAGCGTGGGTACGGGAGTTTGATCCGTGGGCATGTGGATGTTGAGTTCGTCGACAATGGTACGAATGCGCAGCGGCAATATGTCGGCGACATTCAACGAGCGATACCGATCACGAAGCACTTCAAGCGAGCGAACTTCGATTCCAATTTAGGGAACTTGGAATTGGCCGCAGGGCAATTGAACCTGCGTTACCACGAAGAAGCTCACCAGCTTGAGCCGATGGAACTGAAGAAGAATACGTGATTGCTTATCACAGCTGGAATGTATGAAACATCGAGAGGCCCGCATTTTGCGGGCCTCTTTTTTTAGCGTACGTTATGCGAGCCGAAGTAACTAAAGGGGAGCATAGGAAGTATATGAAAGAATAATTAGGTTCTGCAGGGCTTCGAATTTTCGGACTGATTCCAATCTCAATAAAACCATGCCCTTGATTTCTTAACCCGGGCGCGTATCTACGTCGCTTATGCGGCCGCGTCTGTTTTCATGAGTAAATCGTCTGTATTCTGTCGAATATTATTAAAAATGTATTATCAGGCGAAATCTCCGTCTCGTCTGCCGCAACTAGTGTTATCAAAAACTGGGAGTAGAGTCAGACATCTGGGCAGCAGGAAGTGGGGCATTGATAGTTGGCGTGGCGCAGCGATACCGCGAACTGGCTGAGGTACGACCCGTCTAGCAAGGAATTTACAAAAGGTGGCGGCTAACTCCGAACCCGAGCAGTTCCAGGCCAGCGATCAATGAGATTAGATAAGGCAACAAGTATTCAGTGAAATTTGATGTCTGTAGGCTGACTGGAATGAATGCTACCGAGCGATAAAACCAATACCAACCACGAATCATAATTTGCTCATCGGGGGAGCTCTTCTGCCTGCTCCGTAACCGAAAAGTTAGGCCGTTCGGATCGCGTTGAATGAGGTCAACGCTTTGATAGATATCCCGTCGCGGATCGACATGCTTTCGCGTGGCATATGCTTGGCAACGCTCCACTGCCCACATTTCGCAGGCCATAAAAAAGCGTGAGATCCCCTCGATTTCACGGCAGGCGGAATAATAGCGCCAGAGCAGATAGAGAAAGGCGATAGAAATTGCCGTGGTGACTATCTCAGGATTTTTTATCTCAACGTGGTTGCCGAAGAGGTTGACGTTCTTAATCTCAAGCCCCGCAGCTTCATAGAACGTAGTGATGATCGACACGCCGATTAGGTTTCGCCTTTGCCTCCTGAAGAAATCCTGCTTGCCAATGTCATCATGCATCTATCGGCACTGGCCTCTGCCCTGGAAGTCTTCCCGCGTAGAACGTCCTGACGTGCTCCAACTGCGTAGACTTGTCCGTTGGCCAGCCGGGGGCCTGGTCGAGATACGCACTGGCGCGGTCAAGTGCGTCAGCCAAACGCAGGCCTGCGTTTTGTGCCGCGTCTAGGTACTTAATGGCTCGTTTCTCATCGAAAGCATGTACGGCGAAGGGGGCGGTCTGGTGAGCGAAACCACCGCCTATGAGTCGAATCCATTCGCTCCATTCCATCGGGGCGGGTCTCCTATCTTAAATTTCCAATGAACGTCTTTTACGTGTACGGCGATAGACATTCCATAAATAATAAGGTGGGTGCTTCGCACCCGGACACTAGCAAAGAGCGGGGTAGCAAGGGCAAGGAGGTTCCGAACGAGGGCTCCCTTTGGGAGACGTTTGGATGTCTTGTTCTTTAAGAGGACGCTGTCCTCAGAAAGTTAGCATAGTCAGTCGAGCGGCCCATGGCGACGAGAGAAATAAATTTCTATTTTGTAGTGTGATATAATATATCGCATGCGGCGGCGTTTTTCATACTAGATGATGTGTATTTCGTTGAATTTTGGCATGGAGAGTGAAGCTGTCTGAACTTTCACCAAATGATCTAGAACAAATCGTCGCTGGCGATCCAGGTGAGCTCGACGTGCATCTTCAGTTAGTTGAACGGGATGTCCAAATTGATGGGTGCAACATTGCCGTTCATTGCCATTGCCTGACGGTCGACGCGAATGGACGGGTCAAGCCGAAACGCCTTGCTGAGTTCCTTCGAAATGCGATTGCAGATTATGCAATTCCAAAGTCTCGCATGGATGCCGCAAGGGAAAGAGACTTGGAGTTCAAGTCATCAAGTGCAGTCTCTGCGCTTCACCATGAAGCTATTGGAGCGTTTACTGATTTAACGAAGACAGGAGAAGGAGGAGAAATGCTTCTCTATCTCCTGGCGGAACGCTTCCTCGGACTGCCGCAGGTTCTTTGCAAGATGGATTTAAAGACGGATTCGCACATGCATTATCATGGAGCGGATGGCGTGTATGCGAGCGTAACAAAGGATGGTGTTCTCAAGCTATTTTGGGGAGAATCCAAGATATATGGAGACGCGACAACTGCTATTCGCGACTGCCTAAAGTCTCTAGCTCCGTTCCTCAGAGAAGAAGAACACGAAGGCGCATCGAGAGAGAGAGACCTAATTTTATTAAGTGATAAAGCGGATCTCAACGACGCCCAATTGACGGCAGCCTTTAAGAAATATTTCGATAAAAAATCGCCGCTTTCAAATCGTGTTAAGTACTGTGGCGTCGCGCTTATTGGCTTTGATGCTGACTTCTACTCGAAAGACGATGGGAAAAATTTAGCTGACGAAATCGCTCAAGCGGCACGAGATGAAATACCGAATTGGATAAATAATGTTTCAAATAGGTTAGTGGCAGAAAAACTTCAACATTTTGAAATCCAGTTCTTTTGCGTACCAGTACCATCAGCAGAAGGATTCAGAACAGCATTCCTTGAAGCTTTGGGGCTGGCGAAATGAGTGCGAGCGAATTTTTCGATTGGCTAGTTTCAGAGGCGATCAGTGCTGACGTATTGAAGTTAACACAGCTAACAGTAGCTTCAGAGATCGATAATCTTTCGGCGAGCTTCGAATGCGAAGATTTGGAGGCTGAATTCGACTGGGAGCGACTTCTGCTCGCAGGAAGTATGCTGGCCAAGTCTGAAAAGAGAGGGCACAAAGAAGTCGCCCTGAGA
Organism: uncultured Rhodospirillaceae bacterium; assembly: GCA_913030825.1. Lineage (GTDB taxonomy): Bacteria > Pseudomonadota > Alphaproteobacteria > Rhodospirillales > Casp-alpha2 > UBA1479. The sequence continues at coordinate 298,085 of CAJWCU010000002.1, forward strand.
GTGGCTACTGCTGCGATCTCGCTTAATACGAGATCTGTCGTAAAAGACGCAGGCGCAATTCTATTAGAGAAACTATCCAATCACAGATCCGCAGAATTGGCAGCAGAACGCAATTTGATCGCTTCCGATCGAAGTTCCAGACTTGGTGCCACAATGCGTTTAGAGGCATACCGCAGAAAGTTTGAGAACTCGGTGCTAATAAAGTCTGATGGCTCATGGCTCAATGTGAACGAGTTTCAGAGAGAATTCTGGAAGGGTGCATCTTCTGATGGATCGTGGCTTTCTGCGTCTGCGCCTACTGCTTCAGGGAAAACATTTCTCGTGCTTCAGTGGCTTGTTGACAGCATGGGCACGAGTAAAAAGAAAGTAGCAATATATCTAGCCCCCACAAGGGCCCTTGTTACCGAGATTTCTAATAGCCTTTTGAAAATTCTCAACGGGTCAGAAAAAATTGAAGTTTCGTCACTGCCGTTAAAAGAAAAATATTTATCCGCGATTTCTAGTGAGAAAAAAATTGTATTTGTATTTACCCAAGAGCGGCTGCACTTGTTGGCTAATGGGCTTGATGATCAAGTCGACGTCGACCTCCTTATCGTTGATGAGGCTCATAAAATTGGAGACCATCACAGAGGGGTAATTTTACAAGACGCGATTGAACGAATTTCTCGAGCAAGCACTAAGATAAAAATAATTTTTGTTAGCCCGGCAACTCAAAATCCAAGTGAACTTCTGGAAGATGCTCCGGAGGGCGTGGCAAGAATTGAGGTCGATAGCGATATCCCGACTGTCCTTCAGAATGTACTTTTAGCAGATCAAGTGCCTAGAAAGCCCAAAGAATGGGGGCTTCGATTGATGTTGGATGAAGAGACTGTGCCAATTGGTGTTTTGAACCTGGGAAACAAACCCGCAGGCGTCAAAAAACAGTTGGCCTTTGTAGCGGCTGCCGCAGGAGAACGTGGAGGCACACTTGTCTACTGCAATGGAGCGGCGGAAGCAGAAGAAATCGCATTGCTCATTAGGCTCCGGACTCATAACCAGTAGCAGACTGTAGCGGCGAGACAGACGGCGGC
>CAJWCU010000003.1 GCA_913030825.1 uncultured Rhodospirillaceae bacterium
GAATGTCGATCCGCCCGAACCAGTCGACGGTGGCGTCGACCATGGCTTTCACCTGTTCGTTCTTGGATACGTCGCATTGGAACGACCGCGCCTGAATCTCACGCGCCACACGGTCGGCGGCCTCGGCGTTGACGTCGGCGACGACGACCTTCGCCCCTTCCTTAACGAAGCGGCGCACGATTCCTTCGCCAAAGCCCGAGCCAGCACCCGTGACCAGGGCAACCTTGTCCTTCAATCTCATGTTTTTATCCTGAAGTTGCTTGATCGATCGGCCCGGACGGCACGTCCGGGCGAAGCGCCCCCCATGACCCCATGAGGCCACAACGGGCGGATGGTCTCAAGAAGAATTGGCGGCGAAGCACGGATCTGCGGCGGGGCCGCTGCGCAATGACCCGTCCGTCGTTCCGGGGCCGCACCGGACAGGTGCCGGCGACAAAATTGGACAGTCGCCGTGGCTCAGGCCACACCGCGTTTCAGGATATCCATGGCGCTGTTGAGTTGGCTCATCCGGCGGTGGTCGCCGTGGGGACTGTCGGGGTGATGGATCGTCGCCAGCATCCGGAAACGGGCCCGCAATGTCCTGGTGTCGGGAATGCGCCCCGGCGGAAAACCGAGCACGTATAACGCATCCTCCCGCGAACGCACGCCGTCCGCCAAGGGATCGAACGACAGAACCGAAACGATGGTTCGAAGGCGGACCAGTTCTTCGGGATCGGCGACGGTTCGGCCCGGTGCGCCGGTTTCGTCTTCGTTCTCGTCACGCGGCGCGGGTGCGTCTTCATCCGCCGAAGGCACAAGGCTGACTTGGGTTTGGCCCTCGTCCAGGGCCAGCGCGATGGCGAGCGCACGGCGCATGAACTCGACCTCGAACCCGGGTGCCATGCGAACCTGCAGGCGCGGCTTGCGCCGCCAGGGCCGTCCCTTGGCTGTGCCGGATTTAAGGATCACCGTCTCGCGGTCGCCCGGCTCGGGCTCGCCCGGATCGGGAAATTCCTGGATGACCGTTTGCGGAACGACCAGCAGGACCGAGCGCGCCAGATCGCCCACGTTAACCCGCCGTTTGGCCGCCAGGACCATCACCGCGTCACGGAACCCGGTCGAACACGGAATGGTATAGGAATGTTTTTTGAGGTCCTGGGTCATGCGCCTTGCCCCGTTGTCCCGTTCACACCACCTCGCCCATGAAAGGATCGATACCCGACCCCGGGACGAAGAAAACTCTGTCTCGGCGCCGGGATCGGGGGCGGTACCGTACCCGGCATGCAATGAATTTACCCGTCCGGCCTCGTCATGCAACTGCTATCGTTGTTAGACCCCGTCGAGCCAACTCCTGGCCCGCCGCCGGCCCCGGTTTCAGATCAATGGGATTCGGCCCAAGGCCAAGGTTATTGTTGAAGGAAATTGGTTAACGGATTGATAAACCGCGACTCATATTTTGCCGCGATCAAAATGCGGGAGCCCACCGAAGACCGCCCGGCTCGGCCCGGGGCACTGAAAAATCAGCCGAGATTTGCCCGATTCGGCCACAATTCGTTCCGCAGATGTGGCGAAATTGCCCCGATGCAACTACTGCCGTAGTGGCCTTCGGCGCCAAGGAGACCTCCGCACGGCCCCCGTTAACCATTCAATGCCAATAGGTTAGCGGGTTTCCTTATGGTTTTTTCGCGGCCCGGTTGGCGGCGGGACGCGGCCTTGCTAGACTTCTTCTTCGCCTGGGCACGACGCCCGGGAGCATAGGCCGCCGGCGCATCCAGTAGGGATGACGCCGCCCGCCATCCGGGCCGACCACAGAACGGTGCGACGCCTCGCCGGACGACCGAATCGGCCGACACCTGATCGGCCCCGCTTTCGGCGCGAGACACCCATGACCACGGATATCAACGCCGCCGTCGCATCGCTGGCCATTCAGTCGAGCGGACTGGCCGTCAGCCGCACACGAAGCGCGTTGGTGATTGAGCGCACGTTCGCACCGACGCCTTCCCGGCCGACGCCCGATTCGTTGGGCTTGTCGCTCGACCCCCGGCGCGGCATCACCCTGACCCGGAATGAAGCGGAGCGCGCGGTCGGCCGATCTATCGCCGCCGGACGACAGATCATCGACAACCTGCGCACGCTGGAAAGCCAGCTTACCACCGCCATCAACGACGGCCTGGTCTCGCCGCGCACCGAATTGCGCCTGGACGAAACGCGGGTATCGCGGCTCAACATCACGACCGCCGCCGGACGCACGCTGACCGCCATCGACCGCTTGGTCGCTCAGGCTGAGACCGGGCGTGCCAACCTGATTTCCAGCAACCAGGGAGAGGCGACCATCCAGACGACGGAATTCGGCGGCCGCATCACGGTTCGGGCCCAACCGCTGGATACGGAAGGGCTGTCCCTCGGTGGGCTGAGCGCGCTGACCCAGGCGGAAGCCGCCGAAGCCCGCGCCCGGGTCCGCGTCGCGATCGACATCGCAAGGGATCGGCTCAACGGCCTCACGGCGCTGGCCGACACCCTGGAAAGCCGAAGCGGTACTGCGCAAACGTTTTTAGAGTTCGGCAACGAAAGCCTGTTTACCGGGGCCATCCGGGGCCGTCTGGTCAACCTGCAGGCGTAAGCCGCCGGACGCCTTCGCCCAAGGCACGATTTCACCTGCCGCGCCAGCCATATTTTCACGTTCTGGCCCGATTTTTGCGTTGAATTCAGGGTGAAGGGCGCGTTAGCTAAGGTGCCTACTCACCCCCTTTTTCGACCCCGATGACAGAGCGCGAATACCCCGAAAAATGAAGAAGCGACGCATTGATTTGGGCGCCCGTTTCGTCAAGGTGGACGAACCCCGCATGGTCTGGGTCGTCGCCGCCAACGGAAGCGAGCGCACCCCCGTCCCCCACTACGTCCTGGTCCGCGAGGATTCGCAGAACCGGCGCCGCACCCTGTCGGAAGCGGTCCTGCTCGACAGGAATTTTTATCGTCAAATCGCCGAGCACTGAGACCGGCCGCTGACATCCCGCAGCTTCGGCTGCGTTCCGGCGGTTTTTCGATCCGTTCCGACCAATCTCCGATGGCAAGCCCCGCATCGCAGGGGCACAGGCGCATCCTCACAACCGGACCAGCGCCCCGGATTTCCAAAATCGTTCCGCCCTATAAATTATTTTTTGCGAATGTGACCTTGGTCACTGCCCGCCAAGCTGCGTCGCGATAGGATTTGGTCATCGTCGGGGTGCAACCCCTCCCCTCCCTCCCCGGACGCCCCCGACGGCCTCCCTGTTAAACTCGCCGGCCCGCCTTGCGGGCCGGTTTTCTTTTTGCACTTCAAGCCGCGCTTGAGGCCGCAATGACTTGGGGGCACGCGACGTCAATTGTCAGCGAGTTTCCCGCAAGGCTTTGACGGCCGACCGGCGAACAGCCCCGCCTCCAGCACCCCGGCGAGCGACCGATGACCTGTCTCGTTCAAGTGCTTCCAGTCTTTGGGGCCATGAATAGGCTCTATTTGGGCAGCATTCCGCAGCACAGCCCGCGCATCGACGAACTCCAATCCAGCTTTATGAACGATGGCGTTGACCCGTTGGCAAAGCGCGTCGCTCCGCCGACGGATGTCGGATGCGGCAAAACTGTTCGGCCCGCCCTGATAGGTCTGGATCATGAAATCGCCCGCGGCCGGTTCGTAAATGCTGAGCGGCGACGGGATGTAGACCACGACGATCCTCGAAGATTGAAATTGGCGTTTCAATCGAAGCAGCGACCGCGCCGTGATCAGCAAGGCACCTTCTGTTTCCAGCTCATTCAACTCCATCGCCGGGGACTGTAGCCCCCCGGCATATCCGACGACCTTGCCACCGATGAGAAGTCTATTTGCCGAACGTGGGGCGGCGGAATTCGACGCCGCCGGCGCATCCATCGTCTGCGCCTCGGTTGCGCGCCTGCCTTCGGCGTTGTCCCTCCGCCGATGCCACTCGCCGCGGACCAGCCGGCGCACGAACTTGGCGGCGAACATATTATAAAACAAGGTTTTCTTGCCGTGATGCATATATGCGGCCTCGGCCTCGATGAATCGGTCGACGGCGGCGGTACCCTCGAAAAAACCGTCGGGGATGCCGTCCGGGTAATGGAGACGGACCCGCTTCAGATTGTCGTTCAGGTCATTACCTTCGTAGAAATAAGCGAAGACCGTCGCAGGCGCGGCCACGTCGTAGCGCCAGCTCAGATGCAGCCAGGTCATGTGCTCCTCGGGCAGGCGATTCCAGCCGTAGACATTGCCCGCGCCCGGTAGACCGAAGTTCAGGACATCGCGGCCACTTCGTTCGTGGAGGACATGGGCCGCCTGGAAAGGCGGGTTGGCATCCTTGTCGACGGACAAGAACCAGTCACCGTTTCCCTTGGCATAGGAATCACCGACGAGAAGCACCCAATCGCCCTCGGGCCGCAGCCCTCGTTTTGAGCTTTGCGCCAGCGGCGCGACTTCACCCAGGTAGGAGTGCAGGCGCATCGGCAGATGTGGAACAAGCGCCGGAAACAAGGCCAGTTCGATAACCAGCCAGACCAGAACCGTTGAGCCCAGCAGCAGCGCGGAATTGACGACGGCGTTCTTCACGACCTCACCTGCTCAATCGGGTTCGAACGATTCTTTGTATTCGGTGATTTTCGGCGCGATCTGCTCGGTCTTTCGCAGAATGCAGTTGCCCGCCACGAGAAGGTCCAATTCCGTCCCCATCAAACAGCGAAAGGCGTCTTCCGGCGTGCAGACGATGGGTTCGCCGCGCACATTGAAACTGGTGTTGACCAGGGCCGGACAACCGGTCAGATCGTGGAAAGCCTTGAGTAGCGCATGAAATCGGGGGTTCGAAGCCGCTTCGGCCGTATGCAGCCGCGCCGAGTAATCTAGATGCGTAACCGCCGGGATGTCCGACCGCGCGACGTTCAACAAATCAATGCCGCTGAGCCCATCCGCCGCCGGGTCCGGTTGCCGCCGACGGTCGTCACGTAGCCAGTCGACGACAAGCATATAGGGCGACCTTCTTCCGCCCTCGAACCAGTCGCTTACCTTGTCGGCCAGGATCGACGGTGCGAAGGGCCTGAAACTTTCGCGGTATTTGACTTTCAAGTTCAACTTCCGCTGCATTTCCGGCGGCCTGGGATCACCCAGAATCGAGCGCCCGCCGAGCGCCCGAGGCCCAAACTCCATACGTCCCTGGAACCAGCCCACCGCCGCTCCGTCGGCCAAGGCCCGCGCCGTTTCCGCGACCGTTTCGTTATCGGACAGAACCTGAAACCGGGCACCCGCCTCGGTCAATCGTCGCTCGATTTCTGTTTGGGAAAACGCCGGCCCCAGGTAGGCGCCCGACATGCCATCCTCGCCAGAAGCCGTCGCGCGCGGCTTCTCAAAATGCAGGTGATAGGCGGCGAGTGCCGCCCCCAAGGCCCCACCCGCATCGCCGGCGGCCGGTTGAATCCAGATGTTCTTGAACGCGCCGTCCTGTTGGATACGCCCATTGGCCACACAATTCAGCGCGACCCCACCGGCAAGGCAGAGGTTGTCCAACCCGCTGTCCTTGGCCAAGGCCCGTGTAAGGCGCAACACCGCTTCTTCCGTCACTGCCTGGATCGAGGCCGCGATGTCCATGTGGCGCTGGGTCATGTCCTCGCCGAGCTGCCGGGGCGGACCCCCGAACAGAGCGTCGAAACGCCCGTTCGTCATGGTCAGGCCGGTACAATAATCGAAATAATCCATATCCAGGCGGAACGATCCGTCCGTCTTCAGATCGATCAGATTGTCGAAAATGAGATCGGCGTACTCCGGGCGCCCGTAAGGCGCCAGACCCATCACCTTGTACTCGCCCGAATTGACCTTGAACCCCAGATAATAGGTAAACGCGGAATACAGCAGGCCCAAGGAATGCGGAAAGTGGATTTCCTTGTCGATCTTGAGGTCGGCACCGCGCCCGGTGGCCGTCGATGTCGTACACCATTCGCCGACGCCGTCCATGGTGAGAACGGCGGCATCCTCGAACGGGGACGGATAAAATGCCGAGGCGGCATGACTCAGATGGTGTTCGGAGAACATCAGCTTCGACTGCCAATCGAACGGACCGAACGCCGCCGTCAGGCGCTTGCGCAACAGATCCTTGAGAAACAACTTTTCCCGGAGCCACAGCGGCATAGCCCGGCGGAATGAAGCGAACCCCCGGGGTGCAAAGGCGATATAGGTTTCCAACAGCCGCTCAAACTTCAAGAACGGCTTGTCGTAGAACACCACGGCATCGACCGCGTCCAAGGACGTGCCCGCGTGGTCCAGGCAATAAGCGATCGCGTTGGCCGGAAAATCCGGGTCATGCTTGATCCGCGTGAACCGTTCTTCCTGGGCGGCTGCGACGACGACACCGTCCCGCAGCAGTGCGGCGGCGCTGTCGTGATAGAAGGCGGAAATCCCAAGGATCAACATGGCGCGCGGAGCCGACGATCAGAATAACGTGTAGATGAACGGCGCTATGGCCGATCCATGCGACAAAACGATCAAGCCGCCGAACAACCCCAGCATCACGAACACGGGCAGCAGCCAGAATTTCTTCCGCACTTTCAAAAATCGCCAAAGTTCGAGAATAAAAGCCATCGGCGCCCCTAAAATTGATCCTTGAGCGATGCGCCGGAAGGTCCCGGCGGGTCTCGGTGTACCCAATAGGTCCCGTCGCCCGCTTCGAACCCGCGCCGCATGGAATCATGGCCCAGCAAACGGCGGACGATCGCCGTGGGCGTGATAACGGCAACCCAGAGAAATCCGAGGACCACAGGGCTGACCAGGCGATGCAGGAGGTTGCCGAATGCCATCCAGGCCCGATTTGGCCCGTGCAAGACCCCAGGGGCAGCCAGTGCCAGAGCCAGACAGATCGCGGATAGCGCGAAAAGCCCCCATCCCACGGTTTCGGCCTGCGCCACATTTGATGCGAACAGAACCCATCCGCCGACCGCCGCGAAGAAGGCCGTGAAGACGAACCCGAAGGACCGGTCCGATCCCATCGGTTTGTCCGCCGAGGACGCCATTCGTTCATGCGTATTCGCGTTCACCGAAAATCCTGTCTTCGCCGATCCCGACTCGTACGTCCGTTCCAGCCTGCGTACCGGACCACTCTTATGGCCGGAACGGCGGCCTAGGTCCATAGGCCGGCGCCGACGATACCGCGGAACCGGACAGATCGAAGGAACCGGAAAAAATGGGGGGAAGGGGAATGGTGCCGCCTGGGTGACTTGAACACCCGACCCTCGCATTACGAATGCGATGCTCTACCAGCTGAGCTAAGGCGGCGCCGGGACGAGGGGCCATTCGGATCGGCCTGTCGTCCAGCGGGAAACTCTATCAGGCGGCGTCGTAAGTCAAGACGAAACAACATCCCCGGCGCATCCGTCGGGCGCGGTGTCAGCCGCCGGTTTCTGGCCGGGCGCCCGTGTCCTTGGGCGCCGGCAGGCGCGCCGTTCCCGAGACCGCGCCGGCGGCGGCCGCATCATCCCCGGGCAGGCCAGACCACGCCAGGCCCTGCGGGGCCAGCGGCTCGGCATGGGGCGGCGTACGCCAGGCATATCCGTCGAACGTGCCGCAGTTGGAACAGGTCACCGCCCAGGTGGCCACCGCGTTGCCGCAGGTCGTGCAGACCCAGGCCTTGTCCGGCCCCGCCGTGGCCGCGCGCATCAGCCAGTCGCGGGCCATGCCGGGGTTTGCGCCCTCGCCGTCCTCGACCGCCGCCATCAGGCGCAGCGCGCGGCCTGCGTATCCACCGCCGTCGGGGGCGTCCAGGACCGCTTCCAAATGGGTTCGCGCCTCGCCCCACAATTCGGCCTCAAGCGCCGCCTGCGCCAATGCCAGATGACTTTCCGCGTGCTCCGGATTGGACTTGGCCAATTTCTCCATGGCCTTGACCCCACCCAAGGCATCCGTGACGCCCTTGGCGTTCAGGTATTCGCGGGCGATCTCGGGATGCGGCCCTGAAATCCAGGCTTTCTCCAAAATGCCCGCCGCCCGCCGGCCCTTGCCGTCGGCCGTCATCAGATGGGCCAGACGGACCGCCGCGGGGACCAGGTCCGGCGCCATGTCGTGGGCTTGGCGCAAATGTTTGAATTCGGCCGCCGGATCGCCGTCGGCATGGTCCTTGCGGGCCTGTTCGAAGGCCAGCACGCCCTTGCGCCGGTCGGCCGTCTTGCGGTCGACCAGACGGCGGCGGCCCAGTTCCTCATTGGTCACGCTGGCGTCCAGCCAGAGACCCGATTGCGCCTGCAGATCGAACAGGGTCGTCGCGACCCATTCCGATGCGGGGCGCAACCGGTAGGCACGGCGCGCCAACTCCAACGCCCGGTCCTTGTCCTGCCGGTTGAGCGCCTGAGACAACAGGCCGCGCAGGCCCAGGAATTCCGTCTCCGGTCGGTCCGCCATGGCCTTGAAAAATTCCTCGGCCGCCTTCTCGTCGCCGCCCAATTGTGCCGCCTGGGCGGACAGCAACATGGTCAACGGCGGTTCGTTCAACAGAACCTCGGCCCGTTTGGAATGTTTTTGCGCCTCCTGCGGATCGCCCGCGGCCACGGCGACCATGCCGCGGGTCAGCGCCTCGTACCCGCGCCGGCGGCGGCGTTCGCGCCAAGCCGACGCGATCGAGCCCGGCGTGCGGCGCAGAAACAGCCAGCCGCGATAGGCCAGCGCGGCGGCCACGGCGATTAGAGCCACCCCGGCGATCAGCAACGCCGCCGAGGTCTCGATCCGGTAGCCCCGCCATTCGGCGCTGATCGACCCCGGACTGTCGGTAAGCCAAAGAGCCGCCGCGATCAGCAGACCCAGAATGACCAGAAAACGAATGGCGCGAAGCATGGCGCGGTCCTTATCCCCCGGCCTTCGGCGGGGCCAGAAGCGAGAGCGCGTGAACGTTCAGATTGGCGACCGCCTTCTCCGCCGCCAGGCGCGTCTGCGCGGCGGTCAGCCAGGGGGCGACGACTTCCGCCGGCTTGCCCTTGAGCAGGCTCAATGCCTCGACCGCGCCGTTCAGATCGCCGGCCGCCAACAACCCGTCGACACGGGAGACCAGGGCATCGACGGAGCCGTCCTCGGCCGTCTCGCCGACCCGGCGCACGGTCACCAGCGACGACAGCTTGGCCGCCGCCTCGGCGATCCAGCCTTCGCCTTCGGCGGTACCGGCGGCGGCGACGACGGCCCCCGCCCGGTCGGCGAAGCGCAGGCGCAGCGCCGCCAAAGTCGGCACGCCGGTCGTCGCGAAGGGCGTCAACTGGGCCAGCGCCTGGGTCATCGCCGGGCGGCCTTCGGCCAGGGCCTTGAGGCTTTCCAGATCGGCTTGGAAGGATTTCCCGCCACGCACCGAATCTCGTAATTGGGCGACCCCCAGAATAAGGGCTCGGGCGGCGGCGTCCCCGGCGGCGCTGTCCTTGGCGCCGTCCGTTTCCTGTTCCAGGCGGCGCAGGCGGTCGGCCATGGCCTCCAGGGTGTCGCGCAGTTGCGGATCGGGGGCGAGGGAAGAACCGCTTGCCGGGGCCAGGTCCGTCTGGCCCTTTTCGATCTGATCCAATCGCGCCGACAGGGCGCCGACCTGGGCACCGTCCTGTTCGAGCTGCTCCAGACGGTCCGACAGAGCCTTCAGGGACTCGCTGGCCATCGCCTTGCTTTCCGGCGCGTCCGTCGCCTTGACCAGGGCGCGGGCCTCGGCCACCGCACCCTCGACCTCGGCCAGACGGTCCATCAGGACCTTCAGCTCCGATTGGAATCGGGCCCGTTCCGCCTCCAACTGCTTGAGCGTACCGGATTGCTTTTCCAGTTCGTCGATCCGCCCGGCAAGGGCGTCGATCGCCGGATCGGGCGCCGACGTCGGCCCCAGGAACGGCAGGACATCCGCGACCTTGTCCGACCACATCGGCCAGGTCACCGCCCCGGCGGCGGCCAGAATACCGACCACCAGGGTCAGCCAGGCAAGCCCCCGCAACAGCCCGGCGGCGCGCGGCGGCGGCGCGGCCGTGAAGGACGGCGCCGCAGCGCCGTCCGATGGGCCCGGCGGCGATTGATCCTTGGCCGTACCGGCGGGCGAGGTCGCATCGTCGGGCGATTGCGTGACCGTTTCCGGATCGCTCGGCGCCGCCGAAGGGTCCTCTTTGGCCTTGGCGTCGGCGGTCTTGGCGGAACTCTGGGCCGCTTTCTTCGCCGCGCCTTTGGCCCGGCTGGCCCGCGAACCACCCTTGGATCCGGTGCTTTTTGCAGGCGGCGTGGTCATGGCTGGAAGGCTCCCATCGTCCTTGTTCGTTGCCGCCAAGGTACGTTGCGGCGCGCCGACACGCAAGGTGCTGACGGATGGGATCAGGGCGCGCTTGCGGCCAACAGGTCCAATAAATCGTCCTCGGTCGGCCGCGCCGCGACGCGCACGGCGGCCCAGGGCACGCCGACCTTGGCCGCGACATTGGCGCTCAGGCAATAGGCGGTCATCCCCCCGCAGGCGCCGCGCAGCCCGGCATCGGTGGCCAGCCGATCGAACAGCGCCGCCGAGCGCGGCGAATGCAACAGGACCCCCGCAGCTTCACCGGCACGAATCGCCATCGCCGCCGCCTCGGGCAGCATGTCGGCGGCTCGGGCTTCATACAAAACCTCGCGGCGGTAGGCATATCCGCCCGCCGCCAGCAGACCCGCAAGATCGCCCGCGACCTTGGTACCGGCGACATGCAGCAACGGGCCGTCCCGCGGCGGCAGGCGATCCATGACGAGGCGCGCCAGGTCGTCCACGTCGCCCCCCGCACTTTCCACATTCCCGAATCCCGCCGCCCGCGCGGCCCGTGCCGTCGCGTCGCCGACACAGAACACGGGCAGGTCCGGCAGGGCGCCCGCCTGCCGTTCGGCGAAGGCCCGCACGCCGTTGGCGCTGGTCATCAGGAGGCCGCGCGTACCGCCGAGATCAAGCGCCGGTCCTGCCGCGATATCGACAGCCATCAAGGGGGCGACGATGGGCGTGAAGCCAAGAGCGCGGAGCCTTGCCGCCGTGGCCTCGGCATCCTGTTCCGGGCGCGTAACAAGGATCGCCGGCATGGCCTAGGACGGGCCCGGATCGTCGAGAAAACCGGGGCCGGCCATGGATTTCAGTTCTTCCCCGAGACCTCGGCCCAGGTCATAGGCCCCCGCCGACGGGCCGGTACGGACGGCGCGATGGAGGATGCTGCCGTCGGTCTTGGCGACCAGGCCGGTCAGGGTCATTTCGGTCCCGTCGTCGGATAATTCGGCAAGCCCACCGATCGGCGTGCGGCAAGACCCGTCGAGGGCCTCCAGCATGGCGCGTTCGGCGGTGACCCGCAGATGCGTCGGCGCGTGGTCGATGGCGGCCAGCAAGTCACGGACCTTGGTGTCGTCGGCGCGGCAGGTGATGGCGACCGCTCCTTGGGCGACGGCGGGCAACATCTCGCCGGGATCGATGGCCTGGGTCACGACCTCGGTGCGGCCCAGGCGGTTCAACCCGGCGCAGGCCAGGATCGTCGCGTCAGCCTGACCGTCGGCCAGCTTGCCCAGACGCGTCTGCACGTTGCCGCGGAAGACCACGCATTTGAGGTCCGGGCGGCGATGAAGGATCTGCGCCTGACGGCGGACCGAGGCCGTGCCGATCACGGCGCCTTCGGGCAGATCGAACAGCGCCGCGTATGTCTCGGAAATGAAGGCGTCGCGGGTGTCTTCCCGTTCCAGCACGGCGGCGATGACGATGCCGTCGGGCATCCAGGTTTCCAGGTCCTTCATGGAATGCACGGCAAGATCGATGCGACGGTCGAGCAAGGCCGCGTCGATTTCCTTGGAAAACAGGCCCTTGCCGCCGATATCCGCCAAGGGTCGGTCGAGCACGATGTCGCCCGTCGTCTTGATCTCGACGATTTCGGTGGCGCCCAGGGGGGTCGGGGCGCCATGCGCGGCCTCGATCAAGGCGCGGGTCTCGTTTGCCTGGGCCAGGGCCAGGGGGCTGCCGCGCGTGCCGATGCGCAGGGTCTTGGGGTCGTCCGGGTTGGTCACGTCAGAAAAAGCCTTTTGGTTCTGGAGCGGGCGTCAGAGTAAAGTCCCCGGCCATTGCCGCAACCAAGAAATTGACCATCTATCGCTTATGCGTGTTCTCGGGATCGAAACCAGTTGTGACGAAACCGCCGCCGCCGTCGTGACGGACGCGCGCGCGGTGTTGTCCAACGTCGTCCATCAGCAATTGGCCGACCACCAACCCTTCGCCGGCGTGGTGCCCGAGGTGGCGGCCCGCGCCCACCTGGATCAGGTCGATGCGGTGGTCGCCCGGGCGATGGAGCAATCGGGCGTCGGCTGGGACGATCTGGACGCCGTCGCGGCGACCGCCGGGCCGGGCCTGATCGGCGGCGTGCTGGTCGGCGTGATGACAGCAAAGGCGCTGGCCGCCGCGCGGGGCCTGCCCTTCGTCGCGGTCAATCATCTGGAGGCCCATGCCCTGACGGCGCGGCTGACCGACGACGTCGCCTTTCCTTATCTGTTGCTGCTGGTCTCCGGCGGCCATTGCCAGTTGCTGGTGGTCGAGGACGTGGGCAAGTACCGGCGTCTGGGCACCACCATCGACGATGCGGTCGGCGAAGCCTTCGACAAGACGGCGAAGATGCTGGGCCTGGGCTATCCCGGGGGGCCGGCGGTGGAGCGGACGGCCCTGTCGGGCGACCCCACGCGCTTCGACCTGCCGCGCCCGTTGAAGGGCCGCGCGGGCTGCGACTTTTCCTTCTCCGGCCTAAAGACCCGCGTGCGCATGGCCATTGAAGCCCTGCCGCCCGGTGACCTCATCCAACAGGACATCGCGGACCTGTGTGCCTCGTTCCAGGCGGCCGTCGCCGACGTGCTGGCCGAACGCACGGGCCGCGCCATCGAAACCTATCAGGCGGAGCATCTGCCCGCGGGGCAGACCGGTACCCTGGTCGTCGCCGGCGGCGTCGCCGCCAATCAGGCGATCCGCGCGCGGCTGACCAATCTTGCCGAAGATCACGGCCTCGCCTTCGCGGCGCCCGCCCCCGCGCTCTGCACCGACAACGGCGCCATGGTCGCCTGGGCCGGGGTCGAACGCTTCCGCCTGGGCCTTCAGGACGGCCTGGATTTCCGCCCACGCCCGCGTTGGCCGCTGGACCCCGACGCGCCCAAGGCGGTCGGCGCCGGGGTAAAAGCCTGAGCCTTTCCGGCTTATGAAATAAATAGCACCGGTCGGCGCCACGCCCCTTCTTCCTCTTCCCAGGTCATCGCCCCTTCAGTAAAAGAGACGCCATGGAACGTTTCGCCGTCATCGGCGCCGGAGCCTGGGGCACGGCGCTTGCCATGGTCGCCCATCGGGCGGGCCGTTCGGTGATCCTGCAGGCGCACGAGCCCGATATCGCCGCTGCGATCAATACCGACCACCGCAATCCCTATCTCGCCGATATCGACTTGGACCCGGCTATCGAGGCGACGGCGGACCTGGGTGCGGCAATCAACGGCGCCGACGCGATCATCCTTGTCGCCCCGTCCCAGTTCCTGCGCCCGGTGACCAAGGCCATGGCGGGCCAGGGCAAGGTCACGGCCCCGGTGCTGATCTGCGCCAAGGGGATCGAGAACGAAACCTGCATGCTGATGACCGAAGTCGTCGCCGAAACCTTACCGGCCGCACCCCAGGCCGTGCTGTCCGGCCCGACCTTCGCCGCCGAGGTGGCGCGCGATATTCCGTCCGCCGTAACCATGGCCGCCGAGGACGCCGATCTGGCCGACCAATTCATTCAAGCGCTGGGCACGCCGCATTTCCGGCCTTACCGGTCGGGCGATCCGATCGGCGCCGAAGTCGGCGGGGCGGTCAAGAACGTGCTGGCCATCGCCTGCGGTATCGTCCAGGGCAAAGGCATGGGCGACAACACCCGCGCCGCATTGATCACCCGGGGCCTGGCCGAGGTCGTGCGTCTGGGCCTGGCCAAGGGGGCGCAGGCGGAAACCCTGATGGGGCTTTGCGGGATCGGCGATCTGACCTTGACCTGCAACGCCATGCAGTCGCGGAATTTCTCGCTGGGCGTGGCGCTGGGATCGGGCCGGCCGCTGGCCGACATTCTGGGCGAACGCAAGGCGGTGACCGAAGGCGTGTTTTCCGCCCGCGCGGTGATTGAACTGGCGGGGCGCCTGGGCGTCGACATGCCGATCTGCACCGCCGTCAACGCCATCGTCAATCACGGCCGCGACATCGACAAGGTGATCGAAAGCCTGCTGGCCCGCCCGTTCACGAAAGAAATCTAGAGACTTTAAGGAACCGAACCATGACCACCTTCGTCATCTTCTGCATCGACAAACCCGGCCACACGCAGGTCCGCATGGACAACCGCCCGGACCACCTGGAGTTCCTGAAGGGCAGCAAGGACATGATCGTCACCGCCGGGCCGATGCAGTCCGACGACGGCGAGAGCATGATCGGCAGCATGCTGGTGATCGACGTGGCCGATCGCGCCGCCGCCGAAGCCTTCGCCGCCGCCGACCCTTACGCCAAAGCGGGCCTGTTCGAAAGCACGCGGGTGATGCGCTGGAAACAGGTCATCCCGGCCGCCGAATAAGGGCCCTACGGAACCGCGACCGGGGCCGACGCGCCATGGCCGAACATACCCTTTGCCGATTGGACGAGATCGACGACGGCGGCTCCGCCGGGTTCGAGATCGAACGCACGCTGATCCTTGCCGTGCGCCGGGGCGAGACGGTCCATGCCTATGTCAATTCCTGCCCCCATGTGGGTACGCCCTTGGACATGTGGCCGGGGCGGTTCCTGACCAAGGACGGCAAATACATCCTTTGCGCGACCCACGGCGCCCTGTTCGAGATCGAGGACGGCAACTGCGTGGCCGGCCCCTGCGTCGGGCAGGGGCTGACGCCGGTCGAAACGCGGCTTGGCGACGGCTTAGTCAAAGTTTTACTATAGTCGCCCATCTCTTTGTAAATACACGATAATTTGCGTGTCTTGCTTGCGTGGACGCGGATTTTCGCCTATCCAGGCATCGGCAGGGGAAGGTCCCCGGCCCAATGCCTTGTTCTCCGGCGGGTTTTCGCCCTACCATTCGAGACCGAAGGGAAGCCGGGGGGAGTGGCCCCGGTTCGGGGAACGGCGAACGGCGCGGCCCCGGCGGCCAAATTCGGCCGCCGGCGAAACGGCGTCGGGACCTAGATCGGGCGGGACGCAAACCGTGCCCGCACCAAAATGCGGCGAATGCCGCAGGCAACATTGGGAGGTTCCTACCGACATGTTTGAAGTGCACGATTTTCCGGTGCCCGAGTCCGTCGCCAAGGACACGCTCTGCACCAACGATCAATACCTGGAGATGTACAAGCAGTCCGTCGAGGACCCGGAAGCGTTCTGGGGCGAGCACGGCAAGCGCATCGACTGGATCAAGCCCTATTCCAAGGTCAAGGACGTCAGCTACGATTACGGCAACGTATCGATCAAATGGTATTACGACGGCACGCTGAACGCCTCGGTCAACTGCATCGACCGGCACTTGGCCGACAAGGGCGACCAGGTCGCCATCATCTGGGAAGGGGACGATCCCAAGGACGACGCCAAGGTCACCTATAAGCAGCTGCACGAAAACGTCTGCCGTCTGGCCAACGCCATGAAGGCGCGCGGCATCAAGAAAGGCGACGTCGTCACCATCTACATGCCGATGGTTCTGGAAGCGGCTTATGCCATGCTGGCCTGCACGCGGATCGGCGCGATCCATTCCATCGTGTTCGGCGGCTTCTCACCGGAAGCCTTGGCGCAGCGCATCGGCGATTGCGGATCGACCTGCGTGATCACCGCCGACGAAGGCGTGCGCGGCGGACGTCCCATCCCGCTGAAGGCCAACACGGACGCGGCGATCGAGATTTCCGGCGGGGTCGAGACGGTCTTTGTCGTCACCCGCACGGGCAAGGACGTCAACTGGGTCGACGGGCGCGACGTCAAATACGAAGACGCCGTCGCCGCCGCCGATGCGGATTGCGCGCCGGAGGAAATGAGCGCGGAAGATCCGATGTTCATCCTCTATACCTCGGGTTCGACCGGCAAGCCCAAGGGCGTCCTGCACACCACGGGCGGCTACATGGTTTATGCCTCGATGACGCATCAGTACGTCTTCGATTATCACGGCGACGAAATCTACTGGTGCACGGCGGACGTCGGCTGGGTCACGGGCCACAGCTATATCGTCTACGGCCCGCTGGCCAACGGGGCGACGACCCTGATGTTCGAAGGCGTGCCCAACTACCCCAGCATGTCCCGGTTCTGGGAAGTCTGCGACAAGCACCAGGTCAATATCTTCTACACGGCCCCGACGGCGATCCGCGCCCTGATGCGCGACGGCGACGAGCCGGTGAAGAAGACCTCCCGCAAGTCGCTGCGCATCCTGGGAACGGTCGGCGAGCCGATCAACCCGGAGGCCTGGATGTGGTACCACGAAGTGGTCGGCGACAAACGCTGCCCCATCGTCGATACCTGGTGGCAGACGGAAACCGGCGGCATTCTGATCACGCCGCTGCCGGGGGCGACGGCGCTAAAGCCGGGATCGGCGACGCGGCCGTTCTTCGGTATTCAGCCGCAGATCGTCGACGCCGACGGCGTCCCGCAGGACGGCGCCACCGAGGGCAACCTTTGCATCATCGACAGCTGGCCCGGCCAGATGCGCACCGTCTACGGCGATCACAAGCGGTTCGAGGACACCTATTTCTCGACCTACAAAGGCAAGTACTTCACCGGCGACGGTTGCCGCCGCGACGAAGACGGCTACTACTGGATCACCGGCCGCGTCGACGACGTGATCAACGTGTCCGGCCACCGCATGGGTACGGCCGAAGTCGAATCAGCCCTGGTCGCCCACGACAAGGTTGCCGAAGCCGCCGTGATCGGCGCGCCCCACGACATCAAGGGCCAGGGCATTTACGCCTATGTCACCTTGAACGCCGGGGTCGAGCCGACGGACGAGCTTCGCAAGGAGCTGATCCAATGGGTGCGCAAGGAAATCGGCCCGATCGCCAGCCCCGATTGGCTGCAATGGGCGCCGGGCCTGCCGAAGACCCGGTCGGGCAAGATCATGCGCCGTATCCTGCGCAAGATCGGCGAGGACGATTTCTCGAACCTGGGCGATACCTCGACCCTGGCCGACCCGGCCGTGGTCGACGATCTGATCGAGAATCGCCAGAACCGGTCCGACTAGCGACCGGTCCGGCCGCAAAAACAGATCGAGCGGGGCCCCTTCGGGGGCCCCTTTTTTTGCGCGTCTTTTCAAAAGGCCGCTCAGCGGCGTAGAAAGGTTGAAACGAAAAGCGCGCGCCGCGCGCCGCAAAACCACACCGGAGATATCCATGGCCCGCATCGCAATCGGCGGTTTCCTTCACGAAACCCACTGCTTCGTCCCCATGAGGACCGACTACGACTATTACGCCCGGGGCGGCGAATTCCCGCCGCTGGCGCGCCACGACGAAGTTGTCGAGCGGACCAAGGGCGGGTCCTTCGGCATGTCCGGTTTTCTCGACACCATCGATCCGGCCCATGAATTGGTGCCGCTGATCTGGGGCCATGCGGGAGCGGGCGGCTATATCACCGACGATTGTTTCGAGCGCATCGTCGGCGAACTGGTCGGCATGCTGTCGCAGGCCATGCCCGTGGATGCGGTCTATCTCGACCTGCACGGCGCCATGTGTTCGGAAACCTTCCCCGATGCCGAGGGCGAGGTCCTGCGCCGGGTGCGGGCCTGCGTCGGGCCGGACATTCCGGTGGTCATCACCCTGGATTATCACGTCAATCTGACGCAGCAGATCGTCGACAACTGCGACGGCATGGCGGTCTATCTGACCTATCCCCATATCGACCGCCAGCACACGGGCAGCCGGTCGGCCAAGATTCTCATGCGCATCCTGGAAGAAGGCATTCCGAAGGGCAAAGCCTTGCGGCGCATCCCCTTCCTGCTGCCGCTGAATTTTCAATGCACCCTGGTCGAGCCGACCAAGGCGATCATCGAAGCCTCGGTCGCGGCCGAGGGCGGCGAGATCATGAACCTTTCCTACGGCGCCGGCTTCCCGCCGTCGGACCTGGCCGAATGCGGGCCCGCCGTGGTCTGCCACGCCCATAGCCAAGAGGCCGCCGACCGCGCCGCCGACATGTTGGAGGCGATGATCCTGGAGCGCGAGGCGGCCTTCGCCGAACCCCTGATGACGCCCGACGAAGCCGTGACCAAGGCCATGGAACTGGCGAAGACGGCGACGGCCCCCATCGTCATCGCCGACACCCAGGACAACCCCGGGGCCGGCGGCACCTGCGACACCACGGGCATGTTGGAGGCGCTGGTCCGTCTGGGCGCGGAAGGTGCGGCCATGTGCGTGATGTGGGACCCGGCGGCCGCCCAGGCGGCGACCGATGCGGGCGTCGGGGCGACCATCGAATTGGATCTGGGCGGCAAACACGATATTCCGGGCGACAAGCCGTTTCACGGCACCTTCGAGGTTGTGGCGCTGAGCGACGGCAAGTTCACCACCACGGGGCGCAGCATCCCCGGGCGCAAGATCAACATCGGCCCGGCGGCGGTGCTCAAGATCGGCGGCGTCTCCATCGTGACGACCAGCCGACGCATGCAGGCTTACGATCAGGACATTTTCAAACACATCGGCATCGAGCCGACGAAACAGAAGATCCTGGTCCTCAAAAGCACCTGCCATTTCCGCGCCGATTTCGACCCCATCGCCGCCGAGACCCTGGTCGCCGTGGCGCCGGGCGCACATATCGTCGATCCCCGGGAATATCCCTACCGGTTCCTGCGCGCCGGCGTGCGGCTGTTGCCTATGGGCCCGGAATACGTACCGGGTGCCGCGTGACGAACGAAGGCCGATGATGGGCGTGATGAGACTTACCAAGATCGCCGGAATAAGTGCCGTTCTGCTTCTGGCCGTAATGGCCGGATTTTCATCGGAACCGGCGCAGGCCGCCACGGCCCGTAATGAAGGTGTGTCCCAGCCGCTGCGCATTCAGTTGAAATGGCGCCATCAGTTTCAGTTCGCCGGATTTTACGCGGCCGAGGTGAAGGGCTTTTTCCGGGACGAAGGGCTGGACGTGCGCCTGGTGGAAGGCGGACCGACAGTCGATCCGGTCACCTCCGTGGTGTCGGGCGGGGCGGAATTCGGCGTCGGAAATTCGACCCTGATCATCGAGCGGACGGCGGGCAAACCGGTGGTCGCCGTCGCCGCCTTTTTCCAACGCTCGCCCTTCGTCATCCTGGCCCGCCGGGACGACCGGCTTCATTCCGTCCGCGACCTGGAAGGCCGGACCCTGATGCTGGAAGAGCACGCGGCGGAGTTGGTCGCCTATCTCAAGCTGGCGGGCGTCGATTTGGACAAGGTCCGCAAAGTCCCCCATACGGGCGACGTCCGCTCGCTCGCGCTCGGCAGCCCCGACCGGATCGATGCGACCTCGGCCTATACCTCGACCGAACCCTATTTCGCGATCCGCGCCGACATTCCCGTGCGGATTTTCGATCCGCGCGACATCGGCATCGATTTCTACGGCGACACGCTGTTCACCACCCAAGGCTTCGCCGATACCCATCCGGAGAAGGTACGCGCCATGCGCCGCGCGGTGATCCGGGGGTGGGAATACGCCCTGGCCCATCAGGACGAGATCATTTCCTACATCCTGAACGCCTATGTGCCCGAGGACGACCGCACGCACCTGGGCTTCGAGGCGCAGGTGACCAAGGACCTGATCGGCACGGACCTGGTCGACATCGGGTATCTGAGCCTGTCGCGCTGGCGGCATATCGCCGACGTCTTCACGCAAGCCGGACTGATGACGGACGGCGAGGTTCCCGGCGATTTCATGTTCGAGGTGACCGAGCCGCTGCCCGCCTGGGTCTATCAATGGCTCGGCTGGTTGTCGGCGCTGGCCCTTCTGGCCCTTCTGGCCGCGCAATGGCTCTATCGCCTGAACAAAGAGCTAAAGCGGGAAATCTCCCACCGCCGTGCGCTGGAGGAAGAACTGCGGGCGCTGGCCACCACCGACCCCCTGACGGGCCTAGCCAACCGGCGGCACCTTGAGGACCGGGCGGCGGCGGAGATCGCCCGCAGCCGGCGCCACGCCCATGACCTGGGCGTGATCCTGTTGGACCTCAACGAATTCAAGGAACTGAACGACGCCCACGGCCACGGCTTCGGTGACCGGTGCCTTCAGGCCGTGGCCGGCACGTGTAAATCCGTGCTGCGGGATATCGACCTGGCGGCGCGGTACGGCGGCGACGAATTCCTGATCATGTTGCCGGAAACCGACGCCCGGTCCGTCCAGACCGTCGCCGAACGCCTGCGCCGCATGATCGGCGGCCTGACCATCGACCCCAGCGACCGGCCGCTTTCCACCAGCCTGGGTCTCGGCTTTCTGATGCCCGACGACCGGGGCCTGGACGACATCATCGCACGGGCCGACGCCGACATGTACCGTGACAAACGCGCCGGCCGGTAGGCCGCGCCCGACGGCCCGTCCCATCAACTTTCGTAACGCGTGTTGCCCCGGCGATTGGTGTTGATCGGCAAGTCCATGACCAGGGGCTGGTGTGCCCGCTGGCCGCAGTTCTTGCGCGGACAAAGATGGCAGTTGATGCCGATCGGCGCGAACATGGCTTCGTCGGGCAGGTTGAACGGCGCCGCGTAGGCCAAGCGGTGCGCATGTTTCAATTCGCACCCCAGGGCGAGTGCGAGGCGCCGGTCCTGGGTGTCGCGCGAGAACACGGGGCGCTCCGTCGTGCGCGACATGGTGAAGAAACGCTCACCATCCGGCAATTCGACGAATTGCGGCACGATCACCCCCGGCGTACGGAACGAGGTGTGGATGTTCCAGACCGGGCAGGCGCCGCCGTAATCGGCGATGTTGAACGAGGTCGAGTTGAACCGCTTGGTCACGTTGCCGGCCTTGTCGACGCGCAGGAAAAAGAACGGCACGCCCTTGGCGCCGTCGCGCTGCAACGTCGTCAGGCGGTGGCAGACCTGCTCGAACGACACGCCGAAGGCGGCGGCCAGGCGGTCGGCGTCGTATTGCGTTTCCTCGGCCGCCTCGAAAAACGGCGCATAAGGCATCAGATAGGCGGCGGCGAAGTAATTGGCCAACTCGACATGGCAGCGCGCCACCGCCGTCTCCGACGTGATGTCGCTATCCGCCGTCAGGCCGTCCAGGATCGCCGGCAATTCGACCAGGCAAAGCACATGGGCCAATTGGAACACCCGGTTCTGGTGGTCCAGCGCCTCCGACAGGTGGACCATAGATTCCGTTTCGTCGTGGATGCGGAGCGCCTGACCCATGTCCTCGACCCGGGCCGTGCGGACCTCGATCCCATGGACCCGCATCAGTCGGCCCTTCAACACCTGATAAACGTCGTCGGCCTCGCAGGGGGTCGCGGCGCGCAGGCGTTCCGCCGCCGCCTCCAGTTCCGGGAAATGGTTGGAATGATCGCGGAAGAAATCATGGATGATGCGCTCGGGCGTCGAGCCCAGCAATTCGTCCGGCATGCCTTCGCTGCCGAGGCGCATCATGTTTTCCAGCGTATTGCGGTGGCTGCGATAGAGGTCCAGGAAATGATCGACCAGACGCGGCGCGTGATCGATGGCGGCGCGCAGTTCCTGAATGTCCGGCGCCGATCCGCCGAAGACCGGATCCTGCAGCGTATTCCGCAAGTCGGCCAATAGCGTCGAGCTTTCGTCTTGGATCAAATCGCGCCAATCGACGCCGTAGGCGTCCGACAACGACATCAGCATGGCCACGGACAGCGAACGCTGATTGTTTTCCAGCAGGTTCACATAAGCCGTCGAGACACCCAGCGCCTTGGCCATCTCCGCCTGGGTCTGGCCATGGTCGCGGCGCAGTTGGCGCAATCGCGGGCCGACCAGGGTCTTGCGCACGCGCATTGAGGCATCCTCCCTCTTCGGCGACGAGGACGGGAAGGCCCGCCGCGCCGAATGATTAACATTTTTACATATTACAACTAATGTTTCTTATACAGAAAACACATAAACACGAAAAAACGTGCCTCTCTGGTATACCAGACCTAGGGTCGGACCTGACACGAGACCGCCCCTTCGCAGGGCCCGGGCGGTCTTCCACGCAAAACGAGGAGAC
The DNA here is from genome assembly GCA_913030825.1 of uncultured Rhodospirillaceae bacterium. Lineage (GTDB taxonomy): Bacteria > Pseudomonadota > Alphaproteobacteria > Rhodospirillales > Casp-alpha2 > UBA1479. The sequence continues at coordinate 22,107 of CAJWCU010000003.1, forward strand.
GCACCATGGCCCATAACATCCTTATTCTCGGCGCATCCTACGGCTCCCTCCTGGGGACCAAGTTGCTGATGGCCGGTCACAACGTGACCCTGGTTTGTCGTGAAGCGACGGCTAAGTTGATCAACGAACAAGGCACGGAGGTCCGCATCCGCCTGAAAGGCGAAGAGACCCACCGCGGCTTTCGGTCCTTGGAACTGGCCGGCAGGCTCGATGCCCAGACGCCGGAAAACGTCGCCGTCGGCGCCTACGACATGGTCGGCCTGGCCATGCAGGAGCCGCAATACGCCGACCCGAGCCTGCGTGAACTGCTGGCCCGGATCGCCGACGCGCGCATTCCCTGTCTGTCGATCATGAACATGCCGCCGCCGCCGTTCCTGAAACGCATTCCCGGCTTGAACACGGAAAAGCTGGAAACCGCCTACACCACCCCCCGGGTCTGGGACCGTTTCGACCCAGATCTGATGACGCTCTGCAGCCCCGATCCGCAAGCCTTCCGCCCGCCGGAAGAAGGCGCCAATGTCCTGCACGTCGGCCTGCCGACCAACTTCAAGGCGGCCCGTTTCGGCGACGCCGCGGCCAATAAATTGCTCGATCGGCTGGACGCCGATATCGCCGCCGTGCGGGTCGGCCGCCAAGAGGTCCCGGTCAAGCTGAAGGCCTTCGACTCCCTATTCGTGCCGCTTGCGAAATGGTCGATGCTGATGACCGGCAATTATCGGTGCGTCCTGCCGGGCGATGTACGCCCGATCCGCGATGCCGTGCATGAAAACATCGGCAAATCCCGGATGATCTATCGCTACGTCGATGCGGTCGCCCGGGCGCTCGGCGCCGATGCCGCCGACGCCGTGCCGTTCGATAAATACGCCGCCGCCGCCGAAAACCTGGCCAAGCCGTCGTCGGTCGCCCGCGCCATCGCCGGCGGGGCGCCGGTGATCGAGCGGGTCGACATGCTGGTGCAACTGATCGGCCGGTCGCTCGGCATGAGCGAGCCGGACATCGACGCCATCGTCGCGACGGTCGACGGCGAGCTGGACGCCAACCGGCGACGATCCGCCTGATCCGACGTTTCTTCCTCCGCCGACCATACGCAGACTTGAAGCGGGGCCCTGCCGGGCCCCGCTTTTTTCTGCGCAACGGACTGAAATATCACCTAACCCCGACTTTGGTCATATGTTCAACCGGGCCGGGGCGGGGCATATTTTATATTTGCTGCACATACCGCGCAGCGGGTAGCGCCCGCCAGGGTCGAAGCACGAGGGGACGATCATTCAAGAGCTTCGAACGACACTCGAGAATCTTTACCGTCCCGCGTTTCTCGCGCTTCTGGGGCTGTGCGCCTTAAGCGCCGCGTCGAGCCTGATTCTGTTTCATGTTCTGGCCGAGTTCATCACCGTCTTCATCGGCGCGATGATCTTCGTATTTTCCTGGTACGGCGCGGGCCGCACGGGCAACCGGGTGTTCTTCCTGCTGGGCAGCGGCTACCTGTGGGTCGCGGCGCTGGATACGCTCCACACCCTGGCCTATCAAGGCATGAACGTGCTGCCGGACAGCGGCGCCAACACGGCGACGCAATTCTGGCTCGCGGCGCGTTACCTGGAGGCATTGGTTCTGCTGTCGCTGCCCTTCGCCGCCGACCGCGCGATGGACCGGAACGTCTATTTCGTGGCGATCGGCGCCCCGGCCTGTTTGGCCGCGATGGCGATCCTGACCGGGCATTTTCCGGATGCCTTTCTCCCCGAAATCGGCCTGACACCGATCAAGATCGGAGCCGAATACATTGTCTGCGGACTGTTCGCGCTGGCTATCTGGCGGTTTCATCGCAACCGGGACCAGCTCCAAACTCTGTATTGGCCGTTGGTCGTGGCGTCCGGACTGACCATCACCTCGGAAATCGCCTTTACGTTGTATGTCGACGTGCACGGACTGTCGAACATGGTCGGACATGCCCTGAAGCTCGCGTCGTTTTACGTATTGTTCCTCGGCGTGGTCGATATCGGCCTGACGAAACCGGCGGAAACGCTCGCCCGGGAAATGGCCCACCGCCGCGAAACCGAGGCCGCGCTGGAACAGGAACGCAAACGCCTGGACGAGATCATTCGCGGGACCAATGCAGGGACCTGGGAATGGAACGTCCAGACCGGCGAAACCCGGTTCAACGAACAATGGGCCAATATCTGCGGCTACGGCCTCGCGGAACTGGAACCCATCAGCATCGACACCTGGACCGGGCTTTGCCATCCGAAGGACCTGGAACTGGCACGGAAGTCGCTGGAACGGCATTTCAACGGAGAAACGCCGTTCTACGAAACGACCACCCGGATGCGCCATAAACAGGGCCATTGGGTTTGGATACACGACCGCGGGACGGTCGTGGAATGGACGGCGGCGGGGGAACCGCTGCGCATGAGCGGCACCCATGTCGATATTACCGAACGCATGGAGTTCGAGCACAAACTGAAGGTCGCGCGTGAGGCCGCCGAAGGCGCCAACCGCGCGAAATCCGATTTTCTCGCCAGCATGAGCCACGAATTGCGGACGCCCTTGAACGCCATCCTGGGGTTCGGCCAGATGTTGGAAATGATCGACGCGGACCGGCTCACCGACAAGCAGCGCGAATACGTCGGCCATATTATTTCCAGCGGCCATAACCTGCTGGAACTGATCAACGACATCCTCGACCTGGCCAAGATCGAAGCCAATCGGCTGTCGATCTTTCTTGAGCCGCTGACCGTCGGCGATGTCGTCGAAGACTGCGTCTCGCAAATGGCGCCGCTCTGCCTGGAACATGGCATTCGGATCGAGAACCGGATCGACGGGGACACCCTGCCCCCCTGCCAGACCGACCGCCTGCGGTTTCGCCAAACCCTGATCAACCTTCTGACCAACGCCGTGAAATACAACAAGGAGAACGGCGACGTCGTCGTCACCGCCGATGAAACGCCGGACGCCTACCTGCGCATCGCCGTCGCGGATACCGGCGTGGGCATTCCCAAGGACAAACGCGGGCGTGTCTTCACATTGTTTGAGCGGATCGACAACAACCCCTCGGTCGCGGCCACCGGCACCGGCATCGGGCTGGCCGTGTCCAAGATGCTGGTCGAACGGATGGGCGGGCGCATCGGCTTCGACAGCACACCGGGCGAAGGCAGCACCTTCTGGATCGACCTGCCGCTGGAATCCAACGATCAGATCCTGATCTGGAGCGAGAAGTACCGCGTCGGCATCGACGCCATCGACCGCGATCACCAGGTCATTTTCGAACTGACGAACAAGGTCTCACAACCGGACTTGACCGAACAAGCCATGCACGAGGTGATCCAGGAAATGATCGCCTATACGCGCTATCACTTCCGCCGCGAGGAGACGATCATGTCGGCCTGCGGCTATCCGGACCTCGACGACCACATGCGCTATCACCGCAACCTGGAAGACCGGATCGACGGGCTGGCCGCGCAATACAAGCAAACCACCGATCCGCAAACGCTGATGCGCCTGCGGTCGTTCCTGCGCAATTGGTGGAGCGGCCACATCATGGACGTCGACACCACGATCGCAAAACATGCCGCCGGCAAGGAAACGGCGATCAAGGTCGCCCTGGAAAAACTCGAGCGCAGCCGCGAAGAGATCGAGACCGCGGGCGTCACCCTCCATTGATTTCCGGCGCCGGATCGCGCATCGTCCCTGACCGCCCGGCAACCGGGCCATAATCTTCAACGACAAGACAATCCAAGGGACGGAAACGACATGACACAAGAGGCCATCGCCGAACTGCTGGACCCCACGGTCCTTCGCGTCGGCATCAACCTGGGCAACATTCTGCTGGTCACCGGCGAAAAACCGAACGGCGATCCGGAAGGCATCGCGCCGGACATGGCGGCGGGCATCGCCGAGAAGCTGGGCGTCAAGGTTCAGTACGACACCTTCGCCACCCCGGGCGAGGTCGCCGACGCGGCCGAACGCGGCGAATGGGACATCGGCCTGATCGCGATCGAACCGAAACGCGCCGAAGTGATCGATTTCTGCAACGCCTATGTGCAGATCGAAGCGACCTATTTGGTGCCCGAAGGCTCCAAGTTTCAGGCGGTCGAGGAAGTCGACGCGCCGGGCGTGCGCATCGCCGTTTCGGAACGGGCGGCCTACGACCTGTATCTCTCCCGCACCCTGCAGCATGCCGAACTGGTCCGCGCACAGGGCCTGCCGGGTGCCTTCAAACTGTTCCAGGATGAAAAGCTGGACGCGCTGGCGGGTCTGGTTCCGGCACTCAAGGACAACGCCCTTGAAATGCCGGGCTCGCGCCTGCTGCCCGGCCGGTACACCGCCGTCAAACAGGCCATCGGCACGCGCCACGGCAAACCGGCGCTGAAGGCCGTCGTTCAGGCATTCATTGCGGAAGCGGTTTCTTCGGGCCACGTGCAAAGCCTGATCGACAAGCACGGCGTGACCGGCAAGCTGGCCGTCGCCACGGACGACTGATCCCGCGTCACGTATTTACCGATTGTTTGAAAAGGCCGGGGCCCAGCGTCCCGGCCTTTTGCTTTGCGCGGGGACCGGACGAACGGTCGCCGTTCAGGCGCCGCGCGCCAACTGTTTGACGCGCTGCAGGTTCTTTTCGATGACGATGACGCGTTTCTGATTGCCCGCCGCCTTGTAGATTTCCGAAGCACCCGAGAAATATTTCTGCGCGTCGGAGACCAGTTCCTTGGACGGCTGGCGCTTGGCCAACGCGAAGCAGGCGGCCCCCAGGTTGTTCGCCGTCTGCGCCCAGAGAAGCGGCACCAGTTCCTTCTTGCGAACGTCCAACGCCTTCTTGAAGGCATCGACGGCCTTGGCCGCCAGTTCCGGGCCCGAGGCCCGTTCGGCCAGCGACAGCATCACCGTGCCGTATCCGTTCATCGCTTCGGCCCAGCGGCCGGGATTAAGCTCGGGATCGAAGGCGGCCAGGGCTTCCTCGAATGCCTGGGCCGATTCCTTGAGCCGCGCCGGCGTCGTTTCCTTGTTGCCGATCTTGTAGAGCACCATCGCCATGTTGATCAGAGCCAGCGCGTATTCGTTGGGATAGTTGTCGCGGCCCAAAGCGTCGGCGACTTCACGATAGGCGGCGGCGGCGGCGGCCAGCGCATTCGGGTCCGCGTCTTGGGTCGCCTTCATCTGCAGGCCGCCTGCAAAATGGTTCTGGGCCAGCGCCCAAAGCAGCAGGTCGTCCGACTTGTCGATCGTCTTGACCGCTTCCTGATAGGCCTTGAGCCCCTTATCCAGATACTTCTTCACCCCGACCCGCCACAGCGACAAGCAGACATTGCCGTAGCACGTCAGGCAGGAGGCCAGATGCGGCGGCTCCAAATGCGGCGGGCTGTCCCAGACCTTTTCCAGGTCCTTCATCTCGCCTTCCAGAACGGCCGCCAGTTTCTTGCGCGCCCCCCGATGGACGGGCAGCAAGGATCCCATGGCCGAGACCAGAATCAGTTTGTCGAGATCGCGCGGCAGCGGGATCGGCAGGGTCAGATGGTCGAGCGGCCCAAAGGTCGAATTGGCGCCCTCGGCCGCGCCCACGGGCAGGAACCGCAATTCGACCGCCGTGCCCAGATCGACCGTGCCGCCCCAAACCAGAAGGTCGGCCTCGTCGTCACGCAGCCATTCCGACCCGGTCCGCGCCGCTTCCTGCAGGGCGTTGAACAACGGTGCCTTGGTATTCAGCTTGATGGTCTGGCTGCGGCGGAACACGGCGACGTCGGAGATGGCCGCGAACACACTGGCCAGGTGTTCGGTGATCTTATCGCCACCGGCGCCGTCGATATCGGCCAGGACGATGCTGGCGGCCGACCCACCCACGTCCGACGGCACAAAGCCGCCGCCGACGCGTTTCGCCTTGCGCCGCGATTTCTTTTTCGCCGGTTTCCGACCGAAACCGAAAAGCGTCCTGAGCAGACCCATGCGCGTATTCTTTGTTTTAATGCAGCGCGGCATCCCGGTGGGGCCACCGGGGATGACGGCTCCGTCCTCGCCCTTGAATGATCCCTAGAATGTCCCAGCGGCGCGCCAAGAGCAAGCCCTGCTCGGGGTCTCAGCGGATGCCGGTTCGCAAGCGGATCGAAAATGAAACTTCAGAAATCGATGCAGCGTCCGTTCTTTTCCCAATCCCCGAAACGGGTCGGGTCCGGGCGCGGCGCGGCCTCGGCATCGCTTTCCCCGGCCGCGCCGTCACCGGCGGGCTTCGCCGTCGGCGGGGCCGGCGGGGCGGGGTCGATCTGCGTCTTCCCGGCGGCCAGGAAGGCGCGGGCCTGGGCCAGGCGCTGGGCGCGTTTGTCGTCGGTTTCCTGTGTCATGGCCGCATCCTAATCCGAACGGCGCCGCTCCGCCAACCGCCGAACGCCGCCACAATGGCGAAAGCCCTTGCCCGGCCGCGCGCGCACTGGCATGACCGGTGCCATGAACGCGAACCCGATCCCCCCCGCCGACGCCGACGCCGCCCGAGCCGCCGCCCTGGACATGCTCCAGGACGTGGTGCGCCGCAAACGGCCGCTGGATCTGGTGATGGCGGCAACCTCGCCCTTCGCCCGTCTGGACGGGCGGGACCGCGCCTTTGCCCATAACCTAGCCGCCACGGCGCTGCGCCGCCTGGGTCAGATCGACGCCTTGATCGCCACTTGTCTGGAAACACCGTTGGCGGCGAATGCCCGCGTGACGCAGGACATCCTGCGCCTGGGGGCGGCACAATTGCTGTTCACCGGCACGGCCGATCACGCGGCGGTCGCCACCGCCGTCGACCTGACCCGTGCGCGCGGCCAGGCCCGCATGGCCAAATTGGTCAACGCCGTGCTGCGCCGCCTGCAGCGCGAGGGCGCCGCGATGGTCGCCCGGCAGGATGCGGTCCAGCTCAACACCCCGGACTGGCTGTGGCAATCCTGGCAGGATGCCTTCGGTGACACGGCTTGCCGCGCCATCGCCCAGGCCCATCTGCATCCGGCGCCCCTCGACCTGACGGTCAAGGACGACCCGGACGGCTGGGCCGCGCGCCTGCAAGGCCGGGCCCAGGGCGGCATGACGGTTCGGTTGGACGACCCGGGGCCCGTGCGCGACCTTCCGGGATACGCCGACGGTGCCTGGTGGGTGCAGGACCGCGCGGCGGCCTTGCCGGCGGCGATGCTTGGGGAGGTCGGCGGCCAGGATATCCTGGATCTTTGCGCCGCCCCCGGCGGCAAGACGGCGCAGCTATGCGCCGCCGGGGCACGGGTCACGGCGCTCGACCGGTCGGACAAACGCCTTGCCGTGCTGACCGAGAACCTGACGCGGCTGGGCCTTGCGGCGGAGACGGTCACCGCCGACGCGACCCAATGGACACCCGGGCGGCAATTCGACGGCATTCTGTTGGATGCGCCCTGTTCGGCGACCGGCACCATCCGCCGCCACCCGGACCTGCCGCATCTGAAGGGGCCCGGCGACGTCGCCAAACTGGTGGCACTGCAGGAAACCCTGCTCGCCCGCGCGGCGGATTGGCTTCGCCCCAGCGGCCGTCTGATCTTCGCCACCTGTTCCTTGCAGCCCGAGGAAGGCCCGGACCGGATCACAGCGTTTCTCGCCAATCGGGACGATTTCGAAGCGGTCCCCGCAACCGTGGGCGAATCGGGTATTACCGCCGAGATGGTCACACCCGAAGGATGGCTGCGCTGTCTGCCGTCGATGGAAGCCGAGACCGGCGGCATGGACGGGTTTTTCACGGCCTGCCTGCGGCGTATCGCCTGACGGCCCGTTCGGTGCTATTGATCGGCGGATGATTTTCCAGTTCGCCCGCGATGCCTACTACCGCACGAACATCTACAACAGGATGTTGCGAAGGCACGGGCCGGCCCAAATTTACGGGCTTGCGACCGATCCCATCCCCGGCGATCCGGCGCGGGGAGCGGGCATGCTGGACGGGGCCATGGTCCTTGCCGCGCGCAGACGAATGCTGGGCGACCATATTTTCGAAAACGATTTGCGCAGCACCGCCGCCCTGACCGACCTTTACGGCTTTTCCTGGCTGCGCGACCTTTCGGCGCTGTCCGCGCCCGCTGCCTCCGCCTGGGCGGCGGCCCGGATTGGCGATTGGTTGCGCCATGGCGACCGTTGGGATGCCCTGACCTGGTCGCCCGGCGTCACAGGGGCCCGGCTGCTGGCCTGGTTCAATTATATCGATTTCGTAACAACAGCGGGTGACAGCCCCTTACGCGCCGACATGGCGGCATCGGCGGCGGCGCAGCTACGGCATTTGGCAAATACCGTTCGCGCCGGAAAGCGCCAGGGTCGACGCCCGACGCGAATGCCCGGGGACGATGGCGTTACGGCCGGGACCGCGTTGATCGCCGGATCGGTGGCGGTTTCAGACATGGCGCCCTGCCTTGCTGCGGGCCTGAAATGCCTGGAAGACGCCTTGTCCCATGATCTGTTCAGCGACGGCGGCCACCGGTCCCGGTCGCCGGAAACGGCGCTTCGCATCCTGGCGCGGCTGACCGAGGTGCGTCTTGCCCTGCAGGTCGCGCGGCAACCGCCGCCCGAGTTTCTGGCCGACGCCATGGCCCGCCTGACCTCCGCCGTCAAGGCGACGTTCCTGGGCGACGGCACGACCGCTCAGTTCGGAGGCGGAACGGCAGTGCCCTCGCCCGTCGTGTCGGCGATCCTGGGGGCCGTCGGCGGGCGGCGCGGCGCGACGCCGTCCCTGCCCGATTGGGGGTTCGAACGCCTGCACGGCGGCGGCACAACCGTGGTCGCCGACACGGGCGGTCCGCTTGCCGGGCTCAGCGGCGGCAACCATGCGGGGGCGTTGAGTTTCGAGATGTCCGCCGGACGGCATCGTTTGGTCGTCAATTGCGGCGCCCATCCCGATGAAACCACGGAATGGGCCGACGTTCTGGGCGCCACGGCCGCCCATTCGACCCTGTCGGTCAACGACACGGACGCCCTGCCGTCGCGGGTTCGGGGCAAGGCCGGACGCGAAGCCGTCGGCATGGCCGTGCGACGCAACGAACGGGAAGGCAGCACCCTGGTCCAGATGGGGCATGAAGGATACCGGCGGTCCTTCGGCATCATTCACAACCGGGACCTCTATCTTTCAAGTGCCGGCGACGATTTCCGCGGCAAGGACACTCTGGTTGGCGGGGCGGGGGCTTTCACGCTGCGCTTTCATCTGCATCCGGACGTCGGGGTCTCCGCCCTGTCCGGAGGCGACGCGGTGCTGCTCAAACTTCCGGGCGGCAAGGGCTGGAGATTCCGCTGCGACGGCGCGCGCCCGGCAATCGAAGACAGCGTTTACCTGGGCGATCCCGCCGCCCCCCGGCGAACCCGGCAAATCGTCCTGCGCGGCGACCACCGATCCGGTGAAACCGTCGTGCGCTGGTCTTTTTTACGCGAAGGAGCTTGAAGATGGCCCCTGCCTGGGCCGAAGTAGACCGCACCCGCACCATCTGGTATCAGCAGCCTTCAATTCCCAACGCAGAACCCCGCTTAGGTCGCCCAAAATGAAAACGGCAGAGAACCAACGCTCCCCGGATACGGAATGGCTCCGCAGCCTGGGTGCCGTCCTCCTCGGCCTAACGATACCTGCTATGCTGTCGGGCCGGGCCGTTCTTCAGACATTTGTCGGATTGGCGCTAATCACCGCCATCGTGATTGCCGTTCGAGAACCTCGAGTCCGGGGGGTACTGTGGCACACATTGCGCAGCCGCGCGGGATTGGTCATTTTCGTGGCCTTTGTCGGCATGGCCGTCAATATCCCCGGCTCGCTCGACCCGCTTCGATCCTTCGAAGGTTGGGGGCGGACTTTAATTTATATTGTCGGGTGTGCGTTATTCTGGGCTGTTCTCCAGACCGATGACCGAACCCGCAAGTACTGTCATCGCACGTTCATCGGCGGCATGGCCTTTGCCGCCGTTGTCATTCTGCTCGCCCAAGAATCCCTGGTGATCCCCGAGTTGTTCGACCAGCACTTCATTCTGCCGTTGCGGATACTTAAAAACGTATGGGTTCCGGTCAACGGCGCATGGGGCAACACGGCGCCCAAGGCCTTCGCCGCCGTAGCCGCATGCTGCGTGCCGGTTTTGTTCTGGCTCGGCAGCATACGGCACGGCTGGGCGCGTTGGGCCGTATTCGGCGTCGCGACGATGTCTGTCGTATTCATTATCGGAACCGTGAACAAATCCGCTTTGGCTGGAATACTCGCCGCCGTTCTGGTCGTTACCTTCGCAGTTGCCATCCGCAACGGCCGAGGCTGGCTATTCGGTTGGGCCGCCCTGGCCCTCGGCGCGACCGCATCGGTGCTGTTACTAGTCTACGAATTGCCGGACGAGCCGTCTTCGGTGCCGGTCTGGGATTGGATCCCACCGGAAATCGTCGACACCCACCGACAACAAATATGGACGTTCACGGCAGGCAAAATTTCCGAAGCGCCATGGACAGGTTACGGGATCAACGTTATCAATCGCCTGCCAGGCGCAAACGATGTCATCCCCGGATACCATGCCGAAAAAATACCTTCTCACCCTCACAATTGGGTGCTCGAGGTCCTTGGCGAAACGGGTCTGGTTGGGTTCGTGCCCATGCTGTTCGCCCTGGCCTGGCTGGCCGGGCGACAGTTCCTTCGTTATTTGCGGTTCGGCGAAGGGGCGCCACTTGCCCAGTTGGGCCTGATGGCCGTCTTCTGGGCCTCGTCACTGTTCAATTTTTCGATTTGGTCATCGTGGTGGCTAATCAGCTATTTCCTGCTGACCGCGCTGGTCGGCGCCGGCCCGCCCGCGGTCAGTCCACCCCGCCGAGACGCTTGACCCGCGGCGGATACTCGTTCGCCGGCCAGGCCCCAATCAGGCGCGAACGGAAACGCACCTGCACGGACGGCATGGTCCCGCTCGGCAAGTCACGGTGTAGGGCGACGATCATCGCCTTTGGATGATCCTTCAACCAGGCATCCAGTTCCGCAGGTCCGTCGACGATGCCGAAGGGCTTGCTCAAACGGCCGAGGAAGTGGAACTGGCCATGGTATTTTCCGAAAGTGACGAAGCTATAACCCTGGTCCTCGAAGGCCTTCAAATTCTTCGAAAAGGCGCGAAAATCATGGGATTCGGCCATCAACGGCCGCAGCGTCACATGAACCGCGACGATCAGGGCCACGGATAACGCGGCAATTCGTAAGACCCGCGACACCGCCGTCGAGCCGGGTCGACGCCAGTACGCCACGGCAATCGCGACGACCCCCGCTAACGGCCAGAGTTGGGCATCGCCGGCCGAGGTTGCCCAAGACGGTTTGAGATCGAAATGAAATGCTGCCGCGAGAACCGCCGCCAGCGCAAGAACCAATACGGCAGGAACACAATGATCGGCTCGGCGCCAGAAAGGATTGCCGTCATCATGCGGTACGGCGGCCAAGGCACGGCCGAATAGAAGCGCGAGCGCCGGAAACTCGGGGACCAGATAATGGGGTTGCTTGCCGCTGATCGCCGAGAAAGCGATGAATGCCAGGATGAACCATACAAACGCCAGACGCGCGCCGCCGTCCTTGGCCATCTCCGCCGCCGCCCCGCGCGCCGCCCGCCAGGCCGCCGGCCAGATCAACCAGGGCAGGACCATGACCGGAAGGATCGCCGCGAACCACCAGAACGGCCGACCATGGGCAAAACTGTCGACCATGCGTCCCGCCGATTGCCCCCAGAGAATCGCATCTCGATAGGCATCCCCGCCCGATGCCGCCGCCGGAAGAGCCCAGGCCAGGCCGATCGCCGCTCCCAGAACCACCCCGGCGCCGACCCCGGCATACCAGCGGCCCCAACCAGGCGTATCTCCGTCGCTCTGCCCTTCCAGGCACCGCACCCAGAGCGGCGCCGCCAAGGCCACCGGCAACAGGTGCACGAGGATCGCCGGCCCCTTGCCGAGCACGCCGAAGCCGACCGCAAGACCGAACACCGCAAAACCACCGACCAGCCGGCCTCGCGCCGCCATGACCAGGCCGATCATGCCGGCGACCGCAAAACAGCCGTGCAGCATGTCGAACATGGTCATCGTCGTGAACAGGGTCCAATAAAGCGCGCCAAGCGCCGCCAGCGCGGCAACGTCGCCGGCGGCGGGAAGTTCGGGCCAGAGCAGGCGGCCGAGCCGCCGCGTCAACAGAAGGGCCGCCAAGCCGAACAGCGGCGCCACGAGACGCGGCCACCAGTCATTGACGCCGAACACCGACCAGCCCGCATGCATGAGCCAAAACAACAGCGGCGGCTTATGGCTGTAGGGTTCGCCGTTCAGATAGGGCACCAGGAAGTCGCCGCGTTGCCACATTTCCCAAGCAACGGCGAGATAGCGGGTTTCATCGACCGGCAGCAACGGCCGCGCCCCCAAGGCCGTGGCGACGGTGACGGCCCACAGGGCACAGAGGATCAGGACCGGAATGGATCGGTGCGCAAACATCGGCTCCTGTTACCGGATCGGCGCGGGCAAACCAATGGCAAATTAAGGTGCGGCCCGGCCGGGGACCTCGGCACGACCGATTTCTTGACAGCCGTCGGAATGGCGACTATCCCGCTACCGCCGACGCGATGCCCGCTCGTCGGCGCAAAGCGGGAGATCTTCGGTGAAAATTGACGCCATCCTCGAAAAACGCCTGCCTCTTGTGCTGGCCATGATCTTCGCGGTCTGGGCAGCTTATATGATCTACATTAAGTTCCGTCTGCTTCATTTCGGCCTGGCAACCGATGACCTCTTCAACTACGCCAATGCCCTCTACAACACGAATTTCCAGGACAAGTGGCTTTTTTCTGCGCGCTACGAATTGATCCGCGGTCTGCCGTCGCTGCTGTTCAATCACTGGCAGCCAACTCTTCTGCTGCTCTGGCCCGTCGTGCATTTCGGTGGCGCCGAAGCGCTTCTTGTCGTCCAGGCGCTGGCCCCGATCTGGGCGGCGGTGTTTCTTCATAAAATCGGTGAGCATTGCGGGCTAAAACCCTTCGACCGGCTGTTCGTCGTCGTCATCTGCCTATTCCATCCGAATCTGATGGCGGCCGTCATGGACAGCCTCTACGGGTTTCACGGCACCTGCCTGCTTTTGTATTTTGGCGCGCCGCTTGCCTGGGCCGCGATCACCAGGCGCTATGTCCTGGCCGTCGTGTTACTGGTGTTTTTCCTGAACGTCCGCGAGAATGCGGCCCTTTACGTACTGGCTGGCGCGGCTGGCCTGATGCTGTTCACCAACCCGTTCTTCACCACTCGGCGGCAGGCCTCGGTCGCCGCCACACTCGCCGCGCTTGCTTTTGTCGGCGGGTTGATCGTCGCGCCCTGGCTGGCTGGCGTCGTGCATGAGCACGCCGCCCATGCGGAAAGCGTCCTGACCCGCCCGGCCCGCATGGCGCACGCCCTGAGCCATATGGATTCGGACTGGCACAATCTGTTCCTTTGGCTTTGGCCGGGATTGGCCGCGCCCGGGACGTTGCTGATGATGATCCCGGAATCCGTGATCCTGATTCTCGCGCAGAAGAAGGCCTCCCACTGGTACGGGATGACCCTGGTATTCGTCGGCGCCCTGGCGATCGTCCAAGGATTGCCGCGCGTGCGGGCCTTTTTCGAGGGGCGGGGCTGGGCTCACGCCTTAACGGTTCTTATGTGCCTGCACATGACGGCCATCGTCGTCGCGGGCCCAAAAGAGGTCCGCGGACAAACCAACAAATTGGTGACTCGGATCGGCTACCACATACCGGAGGAGTCTAAGGCGAACGCGCGGGCCGTAATCGATACTTCGTGCCGTGTGGCCATCGAACTGCAGGCTATGTATGGGTTCGGCGACCTGCCTTATCTTCAGTATCCGCGCCAGGCGATGGCCTCGAAATACATCATCGCCATTCTCAAGCTGCCCTCGGGGTTAACCGATATGGTGACCAAACGGAAAGCCGACCTGAAGGTCGTCTTTAGCGACGACCACCTGACAGTCTTTGAGAACCCGGCGGTGCCCTGCGTGCTATCGCTTGAAGCCTACCGCAAAGGAACGGGGTAGACTGACCGTCTAGTTCGAATCCGAGGGTAAGGATGCGCCGGAGGTGGAATTGAGGTTGAACGGGGTAAACCGGTTCGTGGAGCGACATGCCGATAGGGCGATCTATCTGATCCTGATCGGCTGGGCGGCGTTCATGCTGGCTCTGAAATTCCGCCTGGCCCATTTCGGGCTGGCGACGGACGATCTCTACAACTACGCCAATGCCCTCTACAATACGAACTTCTGGGACAATTGGCTCTATGTCGCCCGTTACGAGGCCGGCCGGCACCTTCCGTCCCTGATGTTCGATCATTGGCAGCCGACGACTTTGCTATTGTGGCCACTGGTCCATCTGTCCGGCCCGCATTCCCTGCTGGTCGTCCAGGCGCTAGCGCCCGCGTGGGCCTGTTTGTTCCTTGCCAGAATCTGCCGCTATATCGGACTGAGCGGTTTCGATCGCCTGTTCGCCGTAACCATTTGCCTGTTCAGCCCGTACATGATGCTCGCAGCAATGGACAGCATCGAAGGATTTCATGCCACCAGCTTGTTACTGGTCTTCGGCGCCCCCCTAGCTTGGGCAGCACTGACCAGACGGTGGCGTATGGCCTTCATTCTGATGTTGCTCTTCCTGAACGTGCGCGAGAACGCGGCGCTCTACATTCTCGGCGCCGTGCTTGGTTATTGGATATTCAAGAACCGCTACTTCGACAACAACCGCCGCACCGTCCTCTCCTTGGCCCTTGCCGCTCTGGTGTTCTTCATCGGCGTCAAGGTTGCGCCAATGCTGGCTGGCGTCGATAACTTCCACTTCAGCAAGGTCGGCCATACGGTCAGCACCGCAGCGGTTTTGAAATTTGATTTCTCACAGGTCGATAAGGACTGGGCGGCATATGCGATCGGTCTATGGCCCGCGGCTTTGGCGCCCGGCGCGTTCATGGCCGTCGTTCCGGAGGCCCTGATGCTGATCGCTGCCGACAAGACGATCGTCAATTGGTACGGCATGATGCTCGTCATGGCCGGCGCGGCCGCGGCGGCATTTGGTCTTTGCCGGTTACGAGCCTGGGCATCTTCCATCGCGGCGCAACGCGCCCTGACAATCTTCTTGATCGCGCATATGGCATTGCTTGTCACGTCAAGCCTAAGCAATGTTCTCGGCAAGCACGAAATCATCATCGAGCGGTACGGCTTCAACGTGCCAGAACGGTCCCTTGTGGCCGCAAGGGAAGCGATTGATCCGCGATGCCGGACATCCGTGTTTTTTCAAGCGATGAAGGGGTTTGGCGACCTACCGCACTTGCTCTACCCGCACCCTATCCAGGTAGAACAGGCACGGTTCGTCATCGTCAGCAAACGGGCCGAATTGAATTTGTTACACAACCGCCTGCAGCGGGATTACGCCGCGGCCAACAAGGCATCGTTGGAGGTCCTGTACGAAGACGCCTATCTTACCGTTTTCAAGCAGGCTTCCGTTGCCTGCGTCAACCCGGCGTCCGGCGACAATTCATCATGATTATCGTCCGCAGTCATTGCGGCAAAAGTCGGTATTCTTCTTATAGAGTTCGTCGAACAAGGGTTCGTTCTTGGCATAAATTTCCGAAAAATCTTCGCTCAAGATGTTGCCGGCAAGCCGATGCTTGGAACAAGTGACTTCCACGCTGCCATCCGGTTCGACCCGAATATTGTCGAGTGATCGATTGCAGATGCCGAGCGGCTTGTTCGAGCGGTCGTTATTGAACTCGTTTGATACCAGCCTATTGCCAAGAATTTCCCGAAGCTGGCGAACGATATCGAAAAACCGGTCTTTTTCCATGCGGTGGAACGGATTGACCGTGTTCCGCATACGCGGCAGCAGGTGCCAAAACCAAAATGTATCGAAAAGATCGTTGTAATCCCGAGCAAGAATGATCGCTTCGTCGGCGTTTTCTTCAAATGCCGTCCAATTGATATTGACCAGTGGCTTTGTGGATCCACGAGCAGCCTTCAAATCCCTGAGCTTTCCCAGGTTTTCGAGGACTCGTTCAAGATCGTTGACTTCGCGAATTTTCTCGTAGGTTTCCGGCGTCGCTGCATCGATCGAAACAGCCATACGGTCCAAGCCGCAATCGACCATCGCTTCCATGATCTCTTCCGTTAAATACGATCCATTGGATACGAAATGCAGGAACGGAACGTCAAAACTCGCCGCGACCCGGATAAAGTCGGCGAGGTTCTTGTTCATTGTCGGCTCCCAGGCGCAGGACAACGCGACGGTGTGGCAATATGGAAACAGGTTTGCCGCAGCTTTCTTGAAATCTTCCAGTGACATCAGCTGTGTCCGATGCCCCGTGAGATCCAACGTATAGCAATACTGACAGCGGTGATTGCACGCCGTCACCGTATCGATCCGCGCCGATAGATAGCGGGCGCCGTCGCGCCGTTTTGCCATAAGCTGCTGATGCTCATAAGGCCCGGCAACGAAATGCTTCGCACGCGCCAGCGCCTGATAGGCATCGTAGGGAAGAACATTTCTGGCAAATTGCTTCAACATGACCTGCCTTCTCAGACTCCGGATTCTATTCGCTATCAAGCCCGTAGCCGGCATATACGGCGAGCACCCCAACCATTCAAGGTATATTCCGCCATCGGTTCGAAGTCTCCTTCCACGATTGGGGACAGTGATTGGGCCGCAGGCGCGCCAACCTTATGGTCGAACCTGTCATCCCGCAGTAAGGCGTTCGTTCAGAGCCTCCATCCATGCGTCTGCAAGTCTCAGATTGACCAACCCAACCAATGAAGGAACGAAAACCGCAGGCGCATCAACGTATCGGACATAGATGTAAACGATCGTAATTGTCAATCCAATGACCAAAGCCGGCACGCAGATACCGAAAACGGCCATAACACGCTCGCCAACATCGGGCCGCCGGAACAAGGCACGGACGTAAATAGACGCCCTGCCGGGCCGGATCGCGATTGTTAAAAGTCCAGCCACCGCCAAGATCATCGCCGTCACGCCCCCCCACCGAACCGCGCGACTGCGCACGAGATAGTCTTTTATCACGCCCGATGCGATGACGGTCTCTCCGGCGATCCAACGAAGATACATTCCCGATTCGTGTTCAAGAACAACCTTGTTGTACCGGCCAAGCAAAGAGTCGAAATACGCGGCCGGCTTTCCGTCTCGGGACCGAAATATTTCTTCGTGCAGCCATCGGTCCCCCCCCCAGGACCAGGGGTCCGGGTCACCGACTCTTGCCTTGGGCAGCGGCGGACTTTGCGCGCTCGACCCGGTCGCGGGCCAGGGCGTATAGGTGCCGCCCGCATCCGCCAAGGGCAGCTTTCCCGAGCCATGTTCGATTACAGCCAGCATCGCCGTGTGATACCAGGGGCCATAGCAACGATGCTCCAACCGAACCGGCCTCATCCATGCTCCCGCCGAAGAAGTCCCCACGTTGTCGCTCGGCGCCAGCGCACAAGGCGAATCCAGGCGTGCCCGACGTTCCAGAATTGTCGCGGCGAAACCGCGAACCTCGGAATCGAAATACGGCAAGTGGCTGTCCTTCAGATAGGCTGTTGTATGCCCCGCGAGCAGAAACTGGGAGAAAGCGGCAAGACCGAGGTGTCCTGTTAGGACATATCGGGCCCCGACAAATACGGCCAGAGGCAACACCAAAACCAGCCCGGCGACCGCAAGGCTCTGCCATCCGAAACGCGCAGCCGTCCCTTCAGCAACGAACGGCGTCACAACAATCCAGGCGATGGCGACAATGGGGATGATGGGTAAAAATGCCGGCCGAATCAAAACGGTCATTAGGACAAACGCGGCCAAAACGGTAAGGCGAAATCCGCTTTTTGTTCGCCGCGCGGCCAGAAAAGCCGCGACGGTAGCGGTCAAGAAAGTCGCGGCCATCCCGTCGGAACAGATGTAACTCGCCCCAGATAACGCAGGCCCTGACAAGAACAGCGGG
This sequence comes from uncultured Rhodospirillaceae bacterium, assembly GCA_913030825.1. Classification (GTDB taxonomy): domain Bacteria; phylum Pseudomonadota; class Alphaproteobacteria; order Rhodospirillales; family Casp-alpha2; genus UBA1479. The sequence continues at coordinate 40,029 of CAJWCU010000003.1, forward strand.
GCCGAAATCGAAAACGCCACCAACCTGCGAACATCGAAATCGACCAAGGCGCAATAAAGCCAGATGACAGCTGCCGCCCAAAGCGAGACCTGGAACTCGGGCCAAAATCCAAAATGGGGAAAAATCAATTCGTAGGCGTTCACAACCAGTGGAAAGCCCGGCGCGCGAATGCCGGAGAGTCCGGCGGCCAAATCATCGAAAGAGTAGAAAATATAGCCGTACTCGTCGCCGCACCTGAGCAGCGAAAGATTGAAGTGGGCATGCGCGACGCGCGCAACCGCGAGCAGGCACAACACGACCGTCAGTGTCCGCTTCCCCCAGCTTCCGTCCAGGTTTTTGTATGCCTCTGCCAGCGAGCCGAGCAAAGGCGCCAAGCCGCCCATCAATCGCCCTCTTGGTGTCCGCGCAATACCGATACAGCATTGCAATGCTTGCGAAAACTTACCGAAACCGCCACAAATGTATACACTATTTGATTGGGGGCATTGGGGAAATTATGTGCGGAATTTGCGGCTGGGTGTCATGGACCCGCCCTCCCGACCCTGGCGTCGTCCTCAAGATGGCGGACCGACTGCAGCATCGCGGACCGGACGCCGGCAGGGTGACGAACCTTGGGCAGGCGACGCTCGGCCATCGTCGGCTGGCGGTGATCGATACTGGCCCCCAAGCCAATCAGCCGATGGCAGATTCACTCGGCGGCCATTGGATCGTCTACAATGGCGAAACCTATAATTTTCGCGAGTTGCGGGCCGAACTATCGGCGAAAGGAGCAAAATTCCGCACGCAAAGCGACACCGAAGTCGTTCTGGAAGCTTACAAGGCTTGGGGTGCCGACTGCGTTACGCGGTTCAACGGCATGTTCGCGATCGCAATTTGGGATACGGCCAATCGGACATTGTTCCTTGCCCGCGATCGACTGGGAAAAAAGCCGTTGTTTTGGTCGAGAACGACAGAAGGTGGAATCGTGTTTTCGTCCGAGATTAAATCGATCTTAACCCATCCCGAGATCGAAGGTGCCCTGAACCCCGCCGCAGTCAGCGAATTCACATCGTTGAACTATGTCCTGGGAAACACCCCTGTTTTCCAAGACGTCCAACTTCTGCCGCCAGGGACCTTTATGATAGCCAACGGGACGAATGCCCCTGAACCTCGGCTCTATTGGGACCTCGCAGAATCCTTCCGCAACAAAAGGCGCTTCAAGTCCGACCAACAGGCTGCGGAAGAATTGCGCGCCCTTATCGACGATGCCGTCAGCGCACGCCTGGTCAGCGATGTTCCTGTCGGCATTTTCCTTAGCGGCGGCATCGATTCGTCGGCGATCGCTGCCTCCGTCCGCGACAAGGCATTCAGTGACCCGCCGCATTCGTTCAGCATCGGATTTTCAGAGAAATCTTTTGATGAAGTGGACGAGGCCCGAGCTACGGCAGCCTTTCTGAATATCCCATTCCATGAGAAGACCATGAGCATGGATCTAGAGAACACCTTGGCCCGGATGGTTTATTACGGAGACACGCCGTTTGCCGACTCCTCCTTCTTCCCGACGTACTATCTCGCCCAATTCGCCCGCCGCAGTGTCACCGTCGCGCTTTCCGGCGACGGCGGAGACGAACTCTTTGCCGGATACGAAACCTATGCGGCAGACCGATACCGTGCCGCAGTCGGGCGCCTTCCCCGCAGGGCGTTCTCCCTAGCCGCGCGCACCTTCGGTGCGCTGCTGCCCGTTTCTTTTGACAAAGTCAGCCTCGACTACAAAATCCGGAAATTTTTGCGCGGCGCACATCTGGACGCCGATAGCGCCCATTATTTTTGGCGAACGATCTTCGAGCCGGATGAAAAGCGGTCGTTGCTCCGCCGCGACCGGCATTCCGAAATCCGGGAAGACGGGAAAGCCGCGTTTCTTGCCCATGCAGCAGCCGTTGCTGAATGCGCGCCACTTGATCGCGCGATGTATGTCGATATCAAGACCTGGCTTGTCGATGATATTCTTTTAAAACTCGATCGAACAACGATGGCTCATTCATTGGAAGCCCGAACACCGCTTTTGGACTATCGTGTCGTTGAGTTTGCAGCGTCTCTGCCTTTGGGCCTGAAAATGAAGGGTTTGAATAAAAAGTACCTGTTAAAGGAAAGCCAACGGGGACGCATCCCCGATCAGGTCCTCACCCGCAAGAAGAGAGGGTTCGGCGCCCCCTTTTCATATTCGATACAAGGTGAGTTGCATGATTTCGCCATGGATGCCACCCACGATCCCGTCCTGGACGATTGGTTTGAACAGGGAAGCATCGACAAACTTTGGGCGGCCCATTTATCGAAACGAGAAGACAACGGCCTGAAACTTCTCGGGATCATGAATTTCAGTATCTGGCTCAATCAGATTCGCCAAAACACGATTTTTTCGCCCGAGCGGGACATCGCACCGACGGTCGCGGTTTTGGCACCTTAGGCAATCCTGGACAAAGTGGAGGGAGCCTCTTTTGGTTTCTGTAATTATTCCCGCATTGAATGAAGAAGGGGCGATTTCCGATACGGTGAAACGCGTCGAAGCCGTCTTGGAATCCGCGCAGATCAAGCCCTTTGAAATCATCGTCGTTGACGATGGCTCATCCGACCGAACTGGTGAACTCGCGTCCGCGGCTGGCGCGCGGGTCATTCGAAATCCGCACAATGTCGGCTACGGTCGCTCCCTCAAGATTGGCGTCACGGCGGCGGCAAACGACACCATCGTCATAACAGATGCCGACGGCACCTATCCGATCGAAGAAATCCCAACCCTTCTTGATCGCTACAAAGAAGGTTTCGACATGGTTGTCGGCGAACGCAGAGGCGAACACTACCGGGGATCGGCCATCAAATGGCCGATGCGGATTTTGCTCCGTTTTCTCGTCGAATGGACCGCCGGCCGCAGCATACCCGACATCAATTCCGGACTGAGGGTGTTTTCCAGAGGCACCTCGATGGCATTCTTTGGTCACCTTTGCGATACGTTCAGTTTCACGACTTCCCTGACGCTCGCGTACATGATGACGTCAAAGTTCGTCAGCTACCTCCCGATTGATTATCACGAACGGTTGGGCAAGACGAAAGTCCGGCTATGGCGAGATTCCATGAGAACTCTCCAGTATATCGTTCAGGCCGTGCTCTATTATGATCCGCTCAAGATCTTCGTGCTGATGACCATCGCTTGTTGCTTGATCGCTGCGGTGAGCGTTGGAATTGGCATCATGTTCAAGCTTCTAACCGGATTCTTGATGGCCGTAGGGGCGTTGATCGCGGCGATTTTGGTGTTCGGTCTCGGCCTATTGGCGGACTTATTACGCCAAATTATGGCCAAATAGCGGGCCATCTCTCCGCCCTTCGCTATTGGTCGTTTCGGTAGATTTTCTTCGTATCGCGGAAACACCCGGCGAGACGCCCCAGCGTGCCGATCCCCGGCATAATATTTCCAAGAAACAAGGCAAGGAAGACGCCGGGGACGTCGACCGCGCGATCCGAATGACGGACGGCTTCAATCCCCAAAGCGACGACGTATAGGGCCATCACAGTCAGCCACAAATGGCCATAAACAGGCCAGAACAGGCCGGCCGATCCGCTTATGACGAACAAGACAAAAATCGCCGGCAGGCTTAACGCCAGGAAATCAAAATTCCGTCGCCGCAGCAACAACCCGGGAACGCTGGTTCCATAGGTCAAACGTTGGGCGATGAAACTCCTAAGATTTCGGGCCTTGTGATGGACGAGAACATCCGGCGCGTAGAGGATATTGCCACCGGCGGCCCGCAACCGCGCGCAGAATTCCATGTCTTCGCCGGTAATCAGCGCCTCGTCCATACCACCAATCTCAAGGAATCGTTTCCGGCGCACGATGAGGTTGCACGATGGCAGATCATCGACCTGCCGAGCCGGCTTGATCGTTTTCCGATAGGTCCACTTGCCGCTGACCAACGGGCTTTTCAATGCGCACCCCACATACCGCTCCCCTAATGGGCAGTCGGTTGGCGACAAGTTGGGCCCGCCAACGGCCCACAACGCGGGTTCTCTGTCGAGATGCGCGATAGCGTTCGGCAGCCACCCCGGCAACGGATAAGCGTCGCTGTCGATGAACGCCAGATAGGGCCGATCCGTCGAACGAGCCGCCAAGTTTCGCTTTGCCGCGATCGTAACTTTGCCGGTGACGACGGTCTTGACGCCGGCAAGATGGGTCAGCCTGCCTTCGGTATCCGGAAAATCTGAAAGAACCTGGATTTCCGATCCAGGCGAAAGGGCGGCACAATCCGTAGCGCAACGGACCGTCAAGGGGTCGACCTCGATACAAGGGATCACCACGGACGCGAGATGATCAACCGCGCCCGCCCCGGCCGAGCTTTCATTCACCAATATTTCCCCAACGCCGCCGCCATGAGCGCCGGCTGATATCGGGCATTACCAAGAACATTGAAGCTCCAAGCGCATTCGTAGGTGCAGTTGCATTTGCTGGCTTTGATCCAAGCCGACAAGTCTTTCGCTTCTTGGCTCTGCCAAATTTCCTGGAAATCATAGTTGTGATCGCGAAGATTCCCGAGATTCCGGTCCAAAACTTCGCAAGGCCGCACCAATCCGTTGGCTTCGATGACGCCGAACAAAGTACCAGCGTGGCATGGGCTCACAAACTTCGGCTCCACATAGGTGTCGGAGATAATTTTGTTAACGATGACGTTTTTCTTGTTCATCAAACGGCCCTGCAGCGAGTCGATGTCATACCCGTTCAACCGCCCGCCCCGCAGGTCGCTTTGAATCTGACGGGTCAATGTCGCATAGGCCTGCGCGATCTCTTTCTTGTGTTCGATCGGAATGCGATAGACGCCCTCGTCCCGCACGATGGTCGCCGTCAATGCCTTGATCCCGCGCTCCTCCACCAAGTGTTCGTATAGCGGCAGGACGATTTGATGGTTCTCATGGGAAACGGTGATGGCGATATTCGCCATGGCGTTCCCGCCAAGCGCGACCAAGCCGTGGTAGGATGCCATGCATTTTTCAAAAAGACCGTCGATCTTGCGAATGCGATCATGCTCGTCGGCGAATGAATCGATCGACAAGGAAAAAATCACTTTTCGGTCGGGGAATTCCTCCATCAGGGTCCGCGCAAACGGAATCATCCTCTCCGGCAGACTACCGTTCGACGTGATGAAAATGGACCGGATATCCGTATTTCGAAAATATGCGCGGGCGATGTCGAGTAGCTCTTTGCGGGCAAACGGTTCACCGCCCGTCAAGTTGACGTTCTGCAGGCTCGGACCCAATGTCCGCGTAAAAGTGTCGATCTCATCAATCGACATCTCTCCACGAAACGTCTCGGGGTCGTCAAAATCGATGAAACAGAACGAACATCTAGCGTTGCATCGATTGGTGACGAAATGAACCAAACTGACCGGGTTGCGTCGGGTCAGATGGACGTTCGAGATCAGCGATGCGCTCTTAATCATATTACCCCGCTAATCATATTACCCCACACACACGTTGCCAGACTGGTTCGCTAAGCGAAGTGCATTGGCCATCCACCTAAGGCGCGCGGCACCATATTCCGGACCAACAATCCGAAATGGTGGACGACCGATCGATAATCGACGATGGCGGTAAAATTCCTCATGGGGTGATAACACGTAGGCATTCCAAGACCAAGCGTTTCCAAATCAAAGGCAGGTCAACTTGGACACGGCCGCGCAACTCCGAAACGACGCCCAATTCCCTATCCGCTGAGGCCTGAATCGTCCGCCCCTCCTAGGGGCGGACGGCCTTGAAATATCGACAGACAATCCATATGTTGACTTTTCTTGAGCTGAACATCTCTATGTTTTAAGCAATTAAAGCGCTGAGCACGTTGCGGCCCGATTTTTTATTTTAAGCACGATCAGGACAGAGTCCAATGTACGTCCCTACCAGCGAGACGACGACCTGCCCAATTAAAATCCCGATGTTTGAAGCGGTCGGCTGCGCCTCGGCCAAGCATGCCAACCATGAGGCGCGGTTGGCTAGATACCGGAGATTCGCGGAACAATCGCCGAAAATTTTGCTGCTGGAGCCGTTTTATCCACCCGAAGCCGCATGGGGCAGTGTCAAGGTCGAACAAGGATACCTTCCCCCACTGGGAACGATTTCGATCTACCGCTGGCTGCGCCACAAAGGATATGAAGTCGATTTCATCGATACCCAGTTCGGCGACATTACGGAACAAGAGCTTCGGGCTAAGCTTAGCGAAAATCAGTATAACTTCGTCGCCATGCCGTTGTTCACGCCGACGGCGACACATGTTTTCAATACTGCCCGCATGGTTCGCGAGACCCTGCCGGACGCTGTGATCGCTTATGGTGGTGTCCACGCCACCGCAAATGCCTCGTTGACGCTGGAGGAATCGCCGGAATGCGATTTTTGTATCCGGCGCGAAGGCGAGATCACCGTCGTCGAATTGATCGAGGCGCTTTCCGCCGGAGACACGACGTTTGAGGGGATCGAAGGCCTGTCATGGCGCGCCGATGCCGGGACCGTCGTGATGAACCCGGACCGCACATTGCTCCCAGAACTGGACGATCTGCCCTTGGGGATGTTCGGCGACCTGGACTTGGCCCGCTATGTACCCCATCCGACCCAATATATCCGCCTTCCGAACTACCCCGTCGTGATGCAGCGCGGCTGCCCCTATCCCTGTAGTTTCTGTGAAGCCCATGTCGCCTTGGGGAAGAAGCTCCGCCTCCTGAGCCCGGAAAGGGTGATCGAAGAGCTCAAAATCCTGAAGTACGAGAAGGGTGCGCGAGGTATTTATTTTCAGGATTCGACCTTCACCATTAATCGAAAATACATCACCGAGATCTTCGAACGGATGATCAAGGAAGGGCTCAACGACCTGCTTTGGTCGTGCACGACCCGGACCGACCGCGTAGACCCCGACCTTCTTGCCTTGATGCACGAAGCGGGTTGCCGGAACATTCTATACGGCATCGAATCAGCGAACGAATCTTCGCTCCAAGTCATCAAGAAAGGCATTACCGCGGAGCGCCAGGCCGAAGCCGTGGGTTGGACGCATAAGGCAAAAATCACGATGACCAATTCGTTCATTCTCTGCCTGCCAGGCGAGACGGAGGAAATGGTCCACAACACGATCAAGTACGCCAAAAGGCTTGCCGGCCAGATGAGCCTGTTCTATCTGCCCGTGCCCTATCCGGCCACAGATCTCTATGCCGCCTGTGTAAAAGACGGCGGCATCAGACAACACCAGGATTGGAACGAGTTCCTGTCGATTGATTTCGATGACCCCATTTACGTCAATCCGCTGATCGGCAAGGAACGCATGCAGTATTGGTACAAGCGGGCGTACATGGAGTACTACAGCTCACCGCGGGTTTGGGCGAGCAATGCGCGCGCCCTGATGTGGAATGGCGGAATCAACCGGTATCTCCGCGGCGTCAACGCGTTGCGAGCTCTTGTATTGCACCGCAGCGGCAACATCTTTCGCCAAGCCTACCATAGCGCCAAGCCTCCGGCGGCATCCTAGCCCTTAATATTCTTGTTTTTCAATCGCCACGCCCAAAATCCCCAGGGGAGGCGGCGCTTGACGTTCACGTCGTGAATGCCTTATGTTCACTTCATGAACAGGGGGCATGCATGTCGAACGGAAAATTTGACGCCCAGAGCCACAATCAGATGGTCGAAACCACCTTGGACCTTCTGGAAGCGGTCGCTGAAGACGAGACCATTTCGCAACGGGGGCTTGCCGAGCGCCTTGGCGTTGCGCTGGGCCTAACCAATGCCGTTCTGAAGCGATGCGCAAAAAAGGGCATGCTGAAGATCAAGCAGGTGCCCGCCAAACGATATGCCTACTACCTTACACCTCACGGGTTCGCCGAAAAAAGCCGGCTGACGGCGGAATACCTCAGCCATTCATTACAATTCTACCGGACCGCGCGCCACGAATACGACGAAGCGTTCCGTTATTGTGCGACGCGCGGCTGGCGTCGGGTCGTCCTCATCGGCGCGACGGAACTGGCTGAAATCGCATCCTTGGCAACAGCCGGAACTGACGTTCAAATTGTCGGTATTCTCGACCCCGGTCGGAACGTGGCCGCCTTTTGCAATATTCCGGTGTTTCAGTCGCTCGAATCGGTTCCGTCACCCAACCGCCCGAATGCCGCGATTGTCACCGACATGACGAACCCTCAGTTGGCGTTCGACAAGCTAACCGCCCTAATGCCCGACGATCGTGTGCTCGCGCCGAAGTTCATGCGCCTCACGAGGCCGTCGGGGGAAAAGTAGTAAGGGGAGTAGGCTCATGATGCAATGGTACGCCATTTACACGCAACCCCATAAAGAATCCGTCGCTCTCCAGAACCTTCTGAAGCAAGGCTTCGACACTTATCTCCCACGCTATCAAAAACGCTGCCGCCACGCCCGGCGGGCATACACAGTCATGGCCCCGCTGTTTCCCCGCTACCTTTTCGTGCGGATGAACCCTGAGGCTCAGAGATGGCGATCGATCAACGGCACTCTGGGCGTCAGCTACCTGTTGAGCGACGGGCCTCGCCCAATCCCGATCCCCGACCGGATTATCGATACGATGCGCGACCAAGAACGCGATGGTATCGTTCAAATTACCTCCCCTTCTTTCGTCAAGGGTCAGAAGATTTGCGTCACAGACGGGCCGTTCGCCGAACTCGAAGGCCTATTCGAATGCATTGACGACGACCAACGGGTTGTCCTCCTGCTGGAGCTTATGGGCCGCATGGTTCGCACCCGCTTGCCCGGACACGCCGTTTCCGCGGCCTGATCTTCAGCGGCAACAGCGGCCGGCTCGGCCGCACACGACAATTATTGCGTTCCTGGTGAACCGTCCTCACCCGGACTGCGGTAGCATGCTTAAACGTCGCCATCTCCGCGTCCTTCGCCTCCGCCCAAAAAAACTCAGCAGCCCAATCAGCATGATCGACGGAAAAACGTGCCTTGGCGTGGTCGTCGCCCGCGGTGGTTCGAAAGGGCTACCGGGCAAGAATATTGCCGATCTCGCCGGTCGGCCGCTGGTTGCCTGGAGCGTCGCCGCGGCAAAAGCCTCCGCGTATCTCGACCGGACAATTCTGTCTTCCGACGATCAAGCGATCATCGCGGCCGCCCAAAACGCCGGCTGCGATGTCCCGTTCCTGCGCCCATCAGCGCTGGCGGCGGACGACAGCCCGGTCTCCGACGCCCTGATCCACGCGCTGGATAATCTGGATCAAGAATTCGACTATGTCGTTCTGCTGGCGGCGACGTCTCCCCTTCGCAATGCCGCCGATATCGACGCCTGCATTTCCGCATGCCACTCCGGCGCCGTCAGCGCGGTTTCGGTGACGGAGACAGCGACGCCGCCGGAATGGATATGCCGCCTGGATGCTGGCCGTCGCCTTGTCCCCGTCATTCCCGGCGACGGCCTTTGCCATCGCCGCCAAGACTATTCCCCCGCCTATCTGCCCAACGGCGCCGTATATGTCGCCCGCGTGGATTGGTTCCGGCATCATATGACGTTTTACGGTGCCGACACCATCGCCAGCATCATGCCGGCGGAACGCGCCATCGATATCGACGGCGAGTTCGACCTCATGATGGCCAGATTTCTCGTTGGCGACGCCGCCACATCCACCGAGGGCACCCCCGCCCCATGACCCCATCCCGCAAACGAATCCTGGTGACCGGCGCCGACGGTTTCATCGGCTCCCACCTGACCGAGGCGCTGGTCCGGCGCGGCCACGACGTCCGGGCCTTTGTCTATTACAACTCCTTCAATTCCTGGGGCTGGCTGGACCATGCGGACCAGGACGTGAAGGACGCCATCGACGTTTTCGCCGGCGACGTGCGCGATGCCCACGGCATGCGCCAAGCGATGGACGGGCGCGACGTGGTCCTGCATCTGGCGGCGCTGATCGCGATACCCTATTCCTATCATTCGCCGGCGACCTACGTGGAAACCAATATCCAGGGGACGTTGAACGTCCTGCAGGCCGCCGCCGACCGGGGCGGCGTCCACGTCGTCCATACCTCGACGAGCGAGGTCTACGGAACGGCGCAGTTCGTCCCGATCACAGAGGACCATCCCCTGCAGGCCCAATCGCCCTATTCGGCGACCAAGATCGCCGCGGACCAGATGGCGCTCGCCTTTCACCGCTCGTTCGAAACGCCGGTCGCCGTTCTTCGGCCATTCAACACCTACGGCCCGCGGCAGTCGGCGCGCGCCGTGCTGCCGACGATCATCACCCAGGCGCTGTCCGGACAGCCGCGGCTGCGCCTGGGCGACCTGCATCCGACGCGCGATTTCACCTTCGTCTCGGACACCGTCCGGGCCTTCGTGATGATGGCCGAAAGCGGCCTGGGCCTGGGCGAGGTCATCAATACCGGCAGCAACTTCGAAATCTCCATCGGCGACGCCGTCAAGGCCATCGCCGAGGTGACCGGCAGCCCGTTGGAGGTCGAAACCGACGAACAGCGCCGGCGCCCCGAGAAAAGCGAGGTCGAACGCCTTTGGGCCGACAATACGAAGGCCCGCGAGGTGCTCGGATGGGTGCCGGAATACGGCGGCCTGGACGGCTTCAAGCGGGGCATCGCGGAAACCGTCGACTGGTTCCGCCGGTCCGGCCATATCGCGCGCTATAAGGCCGACCGATACAATGTCTAAACCCGGCACCGCCCGCGATCCCGGCGGCGACGCCGCCACCCTGGCGGCGGGCCGCCTGACCGGCTTCCTGCGCGGCGACCTCGGCATCGACGGCCCGGTCGCCATGCACGAACCGTCCTTCGAAGGCAACGAATGGGCCTATGTGAAGGATTGCCTCGACAGCGGATGGGTGTCGTCGGCCGGCGCCTATGTGGAGCGCATCGAACGGATGACCGCCAAGGCCTGCGGCGCGGCCCACGGCGTCGCCGTCGTCAACGGCACGGCGGGGCTCCATGCGGCGCTGCTTGCCGTCGGCGTCGGGGCGGACGACCTGGTGGTCTGCCCGGCGCTGACCTTTATCGCCACGGCCAACGCCGTCAGCTATTGCGGCGCCCAACCGTTGTTCGTCGACATCGAACCGGCGACGGGGGCGATCGACCCGGCGGGCCTGGCCGCCCTGTTCGAAAGCGAATGCGCGGCCGGCCCGAACGGCCTTGTCCATTCACCGAGCGGCCGGCGCGTCGCCGCGATCCTGCCGGTCCATCTGTTCGGCCACCCGGCCGACATGGCGGCGCTCAACGCCCTTGCCGGGGCCCATGGCCTGCCTGTCGTCGAGGACGCCGCCGAGGCCCTGGGCAGCCGTTACCGGGACCGCGGCTGCGGCAGCCTGGGGACCGCCGGGGTCATCAGCTTCAACGGCAACAAGACCGTCACCACGGGCGGCGGCGGCGTGATCGTCACCGACGACGCCGGGCTGGCCGAACGTCTCAAACACCTGACGACCACCGCGCGGGTCGCCGACCGCTGGTGGTTCGACCATGACGACGTCGGCTTCAACTACCGGATGCCCAATATCAACGCGGCCCTGGGATCCGCCCAGTTGGAACAGCTCCCCGCCTTCATCCGGCGCAAACGCGACCTGGCGACGCGTTATCGCGCGCTGTTCGGCGATATCGCCGGGGTCGAAATGTTTGCCGAACCGGCGGGCTGCGACAGCAACTTCTGGCTCAACGCGCTGATGTTCGAAAGCGCCCGCGAACGCGACGACTTCCTCGGCCTGACCCACGACGCGGGGATCGAAACCCGGCCCTGCTGGCGCCTGATCCCGGACACCGCCGCCTATGAAGACGCGCCGCGGGCGGGCGACCTGGGCGTCGCGCGGTCGTTCGTCGAACGCCTGGTCAACATCCCGAGCGGGCCGCGCCTGCTGCGCCCGGCGGCGGGCTGAGCGATGGCGGCGCGGCGGCGAATTTGCGTGCTGACGGCGACGCGGGCCGAATACGGCCTGTTGGTGCCGCTGCTGCGCGCAATCGAGGCGCACCGGGCGCTAGACCTAGGCCTGCTGGTCACCGGCACGCATCTGTCCGACGCCTTCGGGCGGACGGTCGATGCGATCGAAGCCGACGGCTTCCGGATCGCCGCGCGGATCGACAGCCTCCGCCCGGGCGACGGCCCGGCCGCCGCCGCCGAAACGATGGCGACGGCCTTGACCGAATTGACCGCCGCGTTTTCAACCCTGGCGCCGGACGTCCTGGTCCTTCTGGGCGACCGATACGAAACCCTGGCCGCCGCCTCCGCCGCCATGCTGGCGGGTCTGCCGATCGCCCATATCCACGGCGGCGAGTTGACCGAAGGGGCCTTCGACGACGCCGTTCGGCACGCCGTAACGAAGCTGGCGCATCTGCATTTCACCGCCGCCGAACCCTATCGGCAACGGGTGCTGCAAATGGGCGAGGCGCCGACCGACACCTTCATGACCGGCGCCCTGGCGGCGGACAACATGCGGACCATGACCTTCATGGACCGCGCCGAATTGGAAGCAGACCTGGGCCGGCCGCTGCCGGCGCCGCTGGTCCTCGCGACCTATCATCCGGTGACGTTGGACGGCGACGGCGGTCGGACCGGCGCGGAAGCCCTGGTCGCCGCCCTGGACCGCCGCAAGGCGGCGAGCGTCCTGTTCACCGGCGTCAACGCCGACCCCGGGCACGGCGCGATCGACGGCGTCGTCCGGGCCTTCGTCGACCGCAATCCGGGCCGGGCGTCTTTCCATGCCTCCCTCGGCAACCGCCGGTATCTCAGCCTGATGAAGATCGCCGACGCCGTCGTCGGCAATTCGTCGAGCGGCGTCATCGAGGCGCCGATCCTCGGCACGCCGACCGTCGACATCGGCCCCCGCCAGGCGGGCCGCCTGCGTTGGGAGACCGTCATCCATTGCAATGAAAACGCCGACGACATTGACGCCGCGATGACCGCCGCCCTGGACCGCGGCCGGCAGCCAGCCGGCGGCGTCGGCGCCGCGTTCGGCGATGGCCACGCCGGCGAGCGGATGGCCGACATCCTGGCCGACGTCGACTTGGCCGCGTTGCGCCGCAAGACCTTCCGCGACCTCGTCCCCACGCCGCCCCCCGCGCCGGCGGAGCGGCCCGTCTTCGTCATCGCCGAAGCCGGCGTCAACCACAACGGATCGCTTGAAACGGCCAAGGCGCTGGTCGACGCCGCCGCCGAAGCGGGCGCCGACGCGGTCAAGTTCCAGTCCTTCAAGGCGGACGACCTGACCACGGCGACGGCGGCGAAAGCGGACTATCAGACCCACCGCACCGGCGGCGAGGAAACCCAGCAAGCCATGCTCAGGTCCCTGGAACTCAGCGAGGACGACCAGCGGGCGGTGTTCGCCCATTGCGCGACCAAGGGCATCGCCTTCCTATCGACGCCGTTCGATCTACGCTCCCTGGCGTTCCTCGCCGACGGTCTCCGACTGCCCCGGATCAAGGTGAGTTCCGGCGATCTCACCAATACGCCACTGTTGCTGGAGATCGCGAAACGCGGCCTCGACGTCATCCTGTCCACGGGCATGGCAACGATGGACGAGATCGAGGTGGCCCTCGGTGTCCTCGCCTTCGGCTATGCCGGGGCCGGCGACGGAACGCCGGGCCGCGCCGCGTTCGGCCGCGCGCTCCTGGCGCCGGCGGGCCGGGCGGCGCTGCGCGACAAGGTGACCGTCCTGCAGTGCACCACCGAATATCCCGCACCGGCGGACGACCTGAACCTTCGGGCGATGGATTCCATCTTCGCCCGGTTCGGTCTGACCGTCGGGTTTTCCGACCACAGCATCGGCCCGACGGCGGCGATCGCCGCCGTCGCCCGCGGCGCGCGGGTGATCGAAAAGCACATCACCCTGGAGCGCACAATGCCCGGGCCGGACCATATGGCGTCCATGGAACCGGACGCCTTCACCGCCATGACCGCCGCCATCCGCGAGGTCGGCCGGGCGCTCGGCGACGGGATCAAGCGGCCGGGAGACGGCGAAACGGCGAACAAATCGGCGGCCCGCAAGAGCCTGGTCGCGGCCCGCGACATCAAGAAGGGCGAACCCTTCACGGCCGAGAATCTGACCGTCAAACGCCCCGAGGACGGCATTCCGGCAGGCGAATATTTCGATTGGATCGGCCGCGCGGCGTCGCGCGATTTCACGGCCGACGAGCTGATTTCATGACCCGACCGCTGCTGATCATCGGCGCCGGCGGTCACGGCACGGTCGTTCTGGACGCGGCGCGGGTCGCGGGCCTGACGGTGCTGGGCCTGGCCGACGCCGATCCCGCGCGCCGCGGCACCCGGGTGCTCGGCGCGCCGGTCATCGGCGACGACGACGACGTGCTGGCGCAGGACCCGGCTGAGGTTTTGCTGGTCCTCGGCATTGGGTCGACCGCCGACACGGCGCGGCGCCGGTCGGTCTACGACAAGTTCAAGGACCGGGAATATTCCTTCGCGACGGTCCGCCACCCCAGCGCGGTCGTCGCCGAGGATGCGCGGATCGGGGCCGGCACGGTGGTCATGGCCGGCGCGGTGATCCAGCCCCGCTGCCGGATCGGCGAGAACGTGATCGTCAACACCGGTGCCCGTATCGACCACGACGGCGCCGTCGAGGACCATGTTCATGTCGCGCCCGGCGCCGTCCTGTCGGGCAACGTCGCCTTGGGGGCCGGCGCGCATGTCGGCGTCGGCGCGACGGTGCTTCAGGGCGTCACGGTCGGCGCCGACGCGGTTTGCGGCGCCGGTGCGGTCGTGATACGCGACGTCGCTGCCGGCCGAACGGTCGTCGGCAATCCGGCACGGGAGACCCTTTGATGGGAAATTGGCGCGACACCATCGTGCGGCCGGGGGATTCGATCCTCAAGGCCATCGAAAGCGTCGAACGCGGCGTGCTGCAGATCGCGCTGGTCCTGGACGAGGAAGGGCATCTGGTCGGCTCGGTCACGGACGGCGACATCCGCCGCGCCATTCTCAGGGGCGTGACCCTGGACCAGCCCGTCGAGCGCGCCATGAACTACGCGCCGTTCAGCGTCGGGCCCGACCACGACAAGATGGAACTGAAGACCGTCATGTTGGCGCGGCGGCTGCATCAGGTGCCGGTCGTCGACGGCGGCGGCCGGGTGACCGACCTGATCGTCATCGACGACCTGGTCCGCGGCAGCCGGGCGCGCGACAACTGGGTCGTCCTGATGGCCGGGGGGCTCGGCAAACGCCTGCGGCCGTTGACCCAGGATCGGCCGAAGCCGCTGATCGAAGTCGGCGGTAAACCCTTGCTGGAACGCATCGTTGAGAACTTCGTCAGCCAGGGGTTCGAACGGTTCTACATTTCGATCAACTATAAAGGCGAGCAGATCCGCGATCACTTCGGCGATGGATCGAAATGGAATTCCGAAATCCGCTACCTCGCCGAAGACACCGCGATGGGCACGGCCGGGGCGCTCAGCCTGATCGAGACGCCGCCCGAGGCGCCGTTGATCGTCATGAATGGCGACCTGGTCACCGAAATCGATTTCAACCGGGCGCTCGACTTTCATGCCGAACAGGGCGCGATGGGAACCATGGCGGTCCGGACCTATGAATTCCAGGTCGACTTCGGCGTCGTCGACATCGAGAACGGCTCGATCTCGGCGATCAACGAAAAACCCGTGCACAAATTCTTCGTGAACGCGGGGATCTACGTCCTGGAACCCGCAGCCCTGGCCGACATTCCCCGCGGCCGGACGACCGACATGCCGGCCCTGTTCGAATCCTGGCTCGCCACGGGCAAGAACTGCGCCGCCTTCCCCATTCACGAATATTGGCTGGACGTGGGTCGCATCGAAGATTTAGAACGGGCGAAACGCAAGGCCCAAAGCGGCGGCAACCCCTGAATTCCAATGAAGGTCAACGATTGAACGCGATGAACGAAGCACCCGACCATCCTTATATTGCCCGCCTTCGCAAGGTCATCGGCACCCGGTTCCCGTATTTCAAAGGCACCATCGACCGCCAGATCGAAGAGTTCGGCGCTTCCTGGGAATCCTTTTTCGACCGGGAAATGGCGACGTTCTTCGCCGCCGACCCGGATGGGTTCGACATGGCCGTCGAAGGCTACGGCCGGTTCGCGCTCGAGGCGATGAAGCTCCAGATCGAGTTCGACAAGGCCCGTGAGTATGCCGCCAAAACCTACGAGGAAGCGGCGCAGGAGGTTTACCAGAACGAGCAGTACATGATGGACCTGTATCTGCCCGGCATCCTGCTGTCCCATTTTCTTTGGCGCCACCATTACAAGCAGCACATCTTTTTTCAGGAAAAATTCATGCCGCTGGTGCTCGGGCACGGCGGGTCCCTGTTTTACGATGTCGGCGTGGGCACGGGCTTCTATTCCAAGGAAATGCTCGGCCTGAAACCGGACATGCGCGGACACGGATTCGACATGAGCCCGTTTTCGATGAAATACACCCTGAACTCCGTCGCCGCCTTCGGCTACGCCGACCGCTATGAGATCGTGCTGCGCGACATCACCGAGCCGTCGGACCTGGTCCCCGCGCCGTTCATCGTGAACATCGAGGTTTTGGAGCATCTCGAAGATCCCCAAACCTTCCTCAACGCGCTTGCGGGCATGTTGCAGACGGGCGGATACGGTCTGATTTCGGCAGCCCTGACGGCGCCGAACGCTGATCACATCTATCTCTACAACGAACCGGAAGAAGTCGTCGATCAATTGGAACGGGCCGGGTTCAAGGTCCTGGAACAGATCGAGGATCCCGCCTACGAACCGAAAAGCGCGGCCAACAGCGTTCCGCGCAACGCCGCCTTCATCGTGACCAAATAACCGTAAGGAACGCAATTCGACATGGCAGGTATCTCCGAAGCCGAAGCAACGATTTTCACGACCATCACGCCGATCTTCCGCACGGTGCTGGAAGACGACTCCCTGGAACTGACCCGCAGCCTCGACGCCCATCAGGTCGAAGCCTGGGATTCGCTCAACCACATCACCCTGGTCGTCGAGCTGGAGGGCGCCTTCGGCGTTCAGTTCACGACCGACGAACTGGCCGCCATGGCGAACATCGGCGACCTGGTCGATTGCCTGCTGGCGAAGGGTGTCGCTTGAATGGGGCTTGAGGCGCCAAAAATCGAGGACATCAGCCCCGGCCAGTCCGCGCAGCGCGAGTTCACGTTCTCGCCGGAAATCGTGGCGCGCTTCGGCGATCTCGTAGACGATCACGCACCCGTTCATTTCGACGCCCCGTTCGCCCAGGGCCAGGGCTTCGACGGCACGATCGTTCACGGCTATCTGTTGGCCGGCATCTTTTCCGGAATTCTCGGGCAGCGCTTGCCCGGCCCTTATACGGTCATCAATGCCTTGTCGTTGAAATACCACCACGCCGTCGCGGTCGGCGAAACCGTCGCGTTCGAGGCCGCCGTCGAACAGGTCAGCCCCGCCGTCGGTGCCGTCGTCTTGCGCTTGACTGCGACCAAGGGAAACGGCGACGTCGCCGTCAGTGGCCGCACGACCTGCAGCTTCCGGACCACCTGACAACGCCCCCCCAAGATGCAGACCGTCAACGTCGTCGATACCTTCGCCATGTCGGATTGGCCCACGATGGACTCCTTTCTCGCCGAGAACTACCGGCCCGAATACATCATGCGCGACCGCCGCCTATTCGAATGGCAATTCGGCGACGCGGATGCGCCGGGACAGGCCAACGTGGTCTGCGCCTATGCGGAAGACCGGCTCATCGGCATTCTCGGTTACAAGCCGCTGCCGTTGTTCTGGGGCGGCACCGCCCGTCAGACGGTCGGGGCTTGGATGGCGAATTGGATGGTGGCGGCGGACCATCGACGCGGCGCCGGCGCGCTGATCATGCGCCGCCTGATGGAAAAGTTTCCGGTCCTGCTCGGCCAAGGCGCGGGCGACATGAACGTGCCGATCGCAACCGTCCTGAAGTTCCGGATTTTCGACCGCATCCCCCGCTTCGTCGCCGTCTTCGACGCGGCCAAGATGCAGGACTTCATCGTCGAGCCGGACGTCGACATCTCCGCCGCCCCAGAGACCGGGCCCGCCGATCTGGACGACGCGGGCGCCCTCCTGATCGCGGCCGGCCTGCCTGAAGGCTACGATCCGGACTGGTCGCTTTATCCCGGTCTGTCCTACGGCACCGTCCGCAGCGCCGAATACCTGGCTTGGCGGTATCTCGACCATCCCATGTTCGATTATCTGGTCCGTGCCGCCGGCGACGCCCACCGCCCGGCCGTCTGCATTTTCCGGATCGAAAGGACGCGCGGCGGCGACAACCACCGGGTCGGCCGCCTGACCGAATTTTTCTTTCCCCAGGACGACGTCGGTGCCCGCGACGGGCGCCGCGTCCTGGCGGCGGCGTTGGCGGACCTTCGCGATGCCGGATGCGTGTTCGCCGACCACTATTGTTCCGCCAACTGGTGCCGGCCGGCGATCGAGGCGGCGGGCATGCAGCCGGCGACGGACTTGCCCATCGCGACACGCCTGTCGCCGGTGGAACGGAGACATCATCTTCAGAACCTGGAAATCTGGACCAATCCCCGGCACGGGATTCCCGACGGCCTCGACGCCCTCTACGTCACCAAGGCCGACGGCGATCAGGACCGCCCGAACTGAATCGATCATGCTGAACGGCGCGCAGACCGAAACCCTTGAAGACCTGCTGGACGGATTCGAGCCCGGCATGACCTTGAGCAAGCTCAACCCGCTTGTGAAAAAGTGGCGCGCCCTGGTCGGCGACGGCGCCCGGATGCGGGACGGCAAGCCGCTGAAGATCGCGGTCCTAGCGAACCATTCGTCGCAATTCCTGTGCGGCGGCCTGACCCTGGCCCTGGCCCGGCGGGCCTTTCAGGCGGAGATTTTCGAAGGCGGCTACAACCAGATCGAAATGGACCTGCTCGATCCGCAGGGCGCCTTGCGCGCGTTCCGCCCCGACATCGTCCTGATCAGCCTGACGACGGCGCTGCTGGCCTTGCGCAACGCCGAGGAAACCCCGGGCGACCTTGCCCTGCGTTTCGCGGCGATCGTCGAAAAGGCCCGCGAGGCCCTCGGCGCGCGGATCGTGGTGACCCTGCCGGAACCGTTGGAAGAGGAACGCCATGGCGGCGTTTGGTCGGCGTCCTGGCGGCGGGCGTTCAATGACGTGCTGCGGGCGGAACTTTCGGGAAGCTGCGTGCTGGTCGACATGGAGCCGCTGATCCGGCGCATCGGGTCCGACAACTGGTACGCCGGCCGGCTTTACGTGGCCCAGAAGCTTTGCGCCCATCCCGATACGACGGCGCGCATGGCCTACTATCTGGCGCAGCATATCGCGGCGGCGATCGCCCGGCCGGTGCGCCTGGTCGCGGTCGACCTGGACAATACCCTTTGGGGCGGCATCGTCGGCGAAGTCGGCTGGCAGGGCGTCGACCTGGACGCCGAGGGTAAGGGACTCGCCCATCTCAAACTGCAGAAGTTCCTGTTGGACCTACATGAGAAAGGCGTACTTCTGGTCGCCTTGTCCAAGAACAACCGGCAGGACGCCTTGGACGTTTTCGAAAACCGCCCTGAGATGATTCTGCGCCCCGACCATTTCGCCGACATGAGAATCAACTGGGATCCGAAATCGGAGAACATCCGGAACGCCCTCGCGGACCTGAACCTGACGTCCCGAGGGGCCGCCTTCATCGACGACAATCCCGTCGAGCGGGCCGAGGTTCGGGCGGTCTATCCGGACATCCACGTTCCTGAATTCCCCGCGGACCCGATCGACCTCGTCCCCGAGCTGGTCGCCGGCGGACGCTTTCTGATCGCCCGGTCGACAGCGGAGGACAAGAACCGCCAGGAATTCTACCGCACCGAAAGCAAACGGTTGCAGGCGAAGACCGACGTCGGCGACCTGTCGGACTTCTATGCCTCGCTTGAATTGAAACTGCGCCCGTGCGGCATCGACGCCGGGAACGTCAACCGCGTGCTCGACCTGATCGCCAAGACCAATCAGTTCAACCTGACCGGCGCGCGGCACGGGGCTTCGGCGCTTGAAGAGATTCTGGCGGCCGACGGCGCCATGGCCTGGGCCTACCACCTGAACGACAAGTTCGGCGGCTACGGGCTGATCGGCGTGGTGCTGGGCCTTCGCGACGCCGACGACGACAGGGCCGTGGCCATCGAGACCTGGGTCCTGTCCTGCCGGGCAATGGGCCGCACCGTCGAGAAAGGCATCCTCGCGCATTTCCACCGCGAAGCGCGGAAGCGCGGCTATGAGCGGATCAAGGGTCTGTTCGTGCCGTCGAAAAGCAATCATCCCGTCGCCGACCTTTACGACAAACTCGGCTTCGACTGCGCCCGGACGGACACCGACGGACGCAAGTCCTATCTGCTGCCGGTCGCCGGCACGTCACCGGAAAGCCCCCATGTCGATATCGCCTGAGCCCCGTCCCGAGCCGCGCCGCAAGGCGGCGGCGCCCGCAACGAACGCCGCCCGCCATGTCTGACGTCCGGGTCATCGCGCGTCTCGACATCAAAAGCGAGAACGTCATCAAGGGCATCCACCTTGAAGGCCTGCGGGTCGTCGGCAAACCGGGGGAGTTGGCCCATAAATACTACTCCGAAGGCGTCGACGAACTTCTGTTCATGGACGTCGTGGCCTCGTTGTACGAACGCAACAGCATCCTGCCTATCGTGCAGGACGCGGCGCGCGACATCTTCGTGCCGATGACGGTCGGCGGCGGCATCCGCACGCTCGACGATATCAAGGCGGTTCTCCGCAGCGGCGCCGACAAGGTCGCGATCAACACCGCGGCGACCAACCGGCCCGAGTTTCTGACCGAGGCGGCCGAGACCTTCGGCAGCCAATGCATCGTGCTGTCCGTCGAAGCCATCAAGCGCGGGCAGGGACATTGGGAAGTGATGACCGACAACGGCCGCGAGAAGACGGGCCGCAACGTCATCGAATGGATCTCCGAGGCGGAATCCCGGGGTATCGGCGAAGTGTTGATTACCTCCGTCGATACGGAAGGCACCGAGAACGGTTTCGATATCGACCTGATCCAGTCGGTCGCCCGAGCAACGACGGTTCCGGTCATCGCCTGCGGCGGCGCCGGCACTGCCGACCATATCGCCGAGGTGATCGAGGCGACGAAGGTTAGCGCCCTGGCCTGCGCCTCAATCCTTCACTACAACAAATGCGATCTGGCGACGATCAAGCGGCGCCTACGCGATTTGGGATGCGCGGTGCGGCCATGATCTGTGTCGTCGATTACGGCCGCGGGAACCTGTTCAGCATCGGCCGCGCGTTGGACGTTCTCGGCCTGGACTATTTCGTTTCCCACGATCCGGACGCCGTAGCGGCGTCTTCACGGGTGATCCTGCCCGGGGTCGGCGCCTTCGGCGACGCCATGGCGAAGATCCGCGAATTGGACATGCTGGACCCCCTGCACGAAATTGCCCGCCGCGGTGACCAGATCGTCGGTATTTGCCTCGGCGCCCAGATGCTAGCGACGCGAAGCCTGGAGTTCGGCGACCATGCTGGATTGGATCTGATCCCGGGCGAGGTCCGCCGCTTGCCGGATCCGGTAGACCCGTCAGGCACCCGGATTCCAAACATCGGCTGGCGTTGCGTCGAGGCTTGCAATGGTTACGACATGCTCGGCCAACTTGGACATGAGCCTTACTTTTATTTCGTCCATTCGTTCGGCGTCCAATGCGCCGACCCCATCGATGTTCTGGGTTCGATCATAGTCAACGGAGAAGAGATCCCCGCGATCATTGGGTGCGACAACATCTACGGTTTCCAATTCCACCCGGAAAAAAGCGGCGCGGTAGGGTTGAGCCTACTTGCAAAGACTTTCGGTATTTGACCCGCCCGCCTAGGGCAGCATCCGCATAAATCAGAGAACTCAAATATGGAAAAACAAGACGTACTAAAAAAATACTCGCTGCCGAACGAAATCAAATTTTGCAAGCGATGCACCATATCGAACCAACGGCCGCGTATCACTTTCGACGAGAACGGCGTCTGCAGCGCATGCACCTACGCCGAATTCAAGCGCACGATCGATTGGGAAGAACGCGACCGGGAATTGCGCGACCTACTCGATCAGCATCGCCGTTCGGACGGCTCCTACGACGTGATCGTCCCCTGCAGCGGCGGCAAGGACGGCAGTTACGTCGCCCATCAGCTCAAGCACGTCTACAACATGAACCCCTTGTGCGTGACCTGGGCGCCGAACATCCATACGGATATCGGTTGGCGCAACCTTCAGGCCTTCATCGCCTCGGGTTTCGACCACATCATGGGCTCGCCGAGCGGCGCCGTGAACCGCAAGCTGATGCATCTCGCCTTCAAGCACATGGGCGATCCGTTCCAGCCATTCATCTACGGACAGACGAATTTCCCGCGCCAAATGGCGGTCCGCTATGGCGTTCAATTGATCTTCTACGGCGAGAACGGCGAGCTGGAATACGGCGGCGACATGAAAGAGGTCAACACCTCCAAGCGCGAGTTCACCGACGACATGAAGTTCGCCTTCTCGGGAATGCCGCTGGATTTCTGGGAAGACCACGGATTGCCGTTGAAGTTGCTGCAAGCCTACCAAGGCCCAAGCTACGACGAGCTGATGTCGAACGGCACCGAATGGCGCTACTTCGGCTACTACAAGTTCTGGGATCCGCAAGAGGCCTATTACCACGCCAAGGAACACACCGGCTTCACCGCCAATCCGGAACGCAGCGAAGGCACCTATTCGAAGTACGCCAGCCTCGACGACCAGATCGACGGGTTTCACTACTACCTTTCGTTCATCAAATTTGGGATCGGGCGCTGCACCTCCGACAGCGCGCATGAAATCCGCGACGGAAAAATCAGCCGCGAAGAAGGTATCGCCCTCGTCAAGAAATTCGACGGCGAGTTTCCGGCCAAGTATTTCCAAGTTTTCCTCGATTACGCGGACATCAGCGAAGAGGAGTTCTGGGAGGTCATCGATTGTTGGCGCGGCGACCACATCTGGACGAAGTCGGGTAACGACTGGTCCCTACGCCGACCGGTTTGGCAAGAAGATTAAGCCCGTGGCAATTCCTCACGGCCTAATGTTCCATCATTTCCACGATGCGGATCACGCCGCTGGGGACGGGGCGATCAGCGGCGAGCAATTCGCCGCGATCATCGAGCACGTGGGGCGGCAGAATATTCTGGGCGCTCAGGAATGGGCTGAAAAATACCGCCGAAACGATCTTCGGGAAGGTCAATGCTGCATTACCTTCGACGACAATCTGCGCTGCCAACATGATGTCGCCCTACCGGTTCTTAAAGAATACGGCCTGACCGCGCTCTGGTTCATTTGCTCCTTGCCGTTGCGTGGAGAGCCGCTGCCGCTGGAAGTTTACCGCCACTACCGCACTGTTTGCTTCCCGACAACACAAGCCTTCTACGACCACTTCTTTGAGGCTCTGTCCCAATCTGAATTTGCCGATCTATATGAAGAAGGCCGCAAGACTTTCGATCCCGAAACCTATCTCGCGATCTACAAGTTTTACACGCTGGACGACCGGTTGTTCCGATATGTCCGCGACCGGGTTCTCGGCCAGTCACGTTATTACGCCTTCATGAACAGGCTTATCGCCACGTCCGGTCTCGACCCCGATCACCTGCTCAATCATCTCTGGATGGATAGCGGCGCCTTAAAAGAACTGGCAGACGATGGCCATCTGATCGGCCTGCATTCACATCATCATCCGACAGCGCTGGCCGACCTGAGCGTGCAAGACCAGCGCCGCGAATACGAGACGAACAAGGAAATTCTGGAAGACATAAGTGGCGCGCCCGTGAGCATCGCGTCCCATCCGAACAATTCCTACTCAACCGATACGCTGGAAATTTTGGCGGACATGGGCATCTCGCTCGCGTTCTGCTCGAACATGACCATCGGCCCGGTCGCGGGCCCGCTTCAAATTCCACGTGAAGACCATACCAACATTCTTCGCGAGATGACGGACTCCGTCTGAGCCCATTCCCATGCCCGGGCGCGAGGCGCGGCGACTTGCCGACCATGGAATACCGATTTTTCGATGACGAACCTCCAGAAACCGAATTCAATAGATAGCGAAGGCGCATCGCAGGTGGGTCGGAAGTGCATCATGTTCACCCACCACATCGTCGCCGAACGCGATCGCGTGCGCTTCGGCGAGGACGTGTTTCGTAGACGAGGGTATTCCATTCACTACGTTAGTTTGTGGAACCTGCTCGGAAACGAAGACAAGCCGGACATCGAAACCCAGAACTTCAACGCCATCCCGAACTTGTGGAAGCCGAAGACTCAGAACGAATTCCTTGATTTCCTAGACACCATCAATCCGAACGACTTCGTCATCTGCCAAGTAGGACTATGGAAGGAGAGCGTCTGGCTCCACCTCGCGATGGCCGATCGCGGCATCAAGTACGCGATCATGAATATGGGAAAATTTCCGAACCTGCAGCTTTGCCGCATTCATAGCCCTAGGCATCTCGGCCGGTTCTTCTCGGCATGTACGCAAAACACCATTCAGCTCGCCTACCGGATCGCCGCGCAAATCCGGTTAATTCGAATGGTCGGACCGAGCTACTTGAAATTGGCGGGCCCGGTGTTGGAAATTCGCGGAGGCACCTACCAAAGCCCGTTCACATACGTTTTTCCCTTTCCTTGGCGCAGTCGTAAGATCGATGTCGAAGGCTTCGAGCTGATGTGGGCCAAGAAAGCGGCGGGATCCAAGTCTGTTCCGGTCCAAAGGAAGTATGCCGTGTTCGTCGATGGCGGGATCACGGGCCTGCCCGATCACATCATCTGGGACCTGGCCTATAGCGAAGACCCGGAACCTTATTTCGCGGAGTTGCGGAAGACCTTCGACAAGATTGAACGCGACCACGGCATACCGATCGTTATCGCCCTGCACCCGAAGTCTTCTTACTCTGAAACGGAACAGCAGGCAGCATTCGGTGGGCGACCGTCGTTCATCAACGCGACACCCGAATTGATCAAGAGTTCCGAATTCGTCCTCATGCATTGCAGTACCGCGGTATCCATCGCCGTTGCGTTTAGGAAACCGATACTTTTTCTGACCAGCAAAATCGTTCGGTCGGTTGCGGATATGCATGCGATCGCTTATCTCGCCGGTTGGTTTGAACAGGACCTGATCGATATGAACGGGGATGCAATCGACCAGCCGCGAAAAATCCCCATACCGACCCCAACGGAACGTGTATATGGACGCTTCATGAGAAACTTCCTGAAGGCCGACAAGGTCGATGATCGCCAGACCTGGGATGTCGTGCTCGACGCCTTTGAGGAGATGGTGAATCGCCACCAAGTGGCCGCTAAATGACGCGGTATCCAACGTCTCGGCCTTGGCGTCCGTTCGGCAACCGAATATCGGCGCCTGTTCCATCTCCTGTTGTCACTGAACCATCATTGTTGACAGTTCATCAAACGTCTCAAGCATCGAATCGGAAGTACATTCATGGGAACTCTTGACGGTCATTCCGTCCTCATCACCGGCGGCACAGGTTCGTTCGGAAAATCCTTCGTCCGACACGTTCTGGCTCATCACGATCTCAAGCGGCTCGTCGTCTATTCACGCGACGAGCTAAAACAATTTGAAATGGCGGACGAGTTGAACGCCCCCAATTTGCGCTATTTCATCGGCGACGTGCGGGACGTCAAGAGACTCGAGCGGGCGCTGGGCGGCATCGACACGGTCATTCATGCCGCCGCGCTGAAGCAGGTCGTCGCGGCCGAATACAACCCCATCGAATGCATCATGACCAACGTGATGGGGGCGGAAAACGTGATCAACGCGTCAATCAATGCAGGCGTGAAGAAGGTTCTCGCCCTTTCAACCGACAAGGCGGTCAATCCCATCAACTTGTACGGCGCGAGCAAGCTGTGTTCGGACAAGCTGTTCGTCGCCGCCAATCATATCGCCGGTAACGGTGGCTGCCGGTTTGCCGTGGTCCGTTATGGCAACGTGATTGGTTCACGGGGAAGCGTGATCCCGGTGTTTCGCAAACAGATGGAACAAGGCGTCTTGCGGATTACCGATCCGGAGATGACGCGTTTCTGGCTAACCGTGGATCAAGGCGTTCAGTTCGTCATTGACAGCCTCCGGCGCATGCATGGCGGGGAAACGTTCATCCCGAAGATTCCGTCGATGCGCATTGTCGATCTCGCTCAAGCCATGGCCCCCGATTGCCGGCAGGAGATCACCGGAATCCGGCCGGGTGAAAAACTCCACGAAGTTATGATCCCGATAGACGAGGCGAGGCAGACCCGAGAGTTCGATTCGTTTTACATCATCCAGCCGAGCCTTCTCATGTGGGAGGCCGGGAAAGCGCATCTCTATGACGGCCACGAGGGAGTTTCCGTCGATAAGAACTTTTCCTATACCAGCGACAACAACTCGGAATGGGTTGATGCCGCGACCCTGCAAACCATGATCTCCGACGAGGTCAACGCTTGAAACGAACATTCCTGGGATATGGTCGCCAGGAGGTTGACGACGCGGATATCGCCGCGGTCATCGACACCCTGAAAAGCGACTTCCTGACGCAAGGGCCGGCAGTCGAACGGTTTGAATCAGCTCTGGCGGAACGGGTGGGGGCGCGCCATGCCGTCGCCGTCGCCAACGGGACAGCGGCGCTTCACGTTGCCTGCTTGGCGGCAGGTATCGGCCCCCGTGATCTTGCCCTTGTGCCGACCATGACGTTCGTCGCGACCGCCAATGCGCCGGTCTATTGCGGTGCCACCATGCGGCTGGCGGATATTGATACCGGCAGCCGGTCACTGGCGCCCGCAACAGTCGAGCGTTTCATCGCGGAGAACCCGGAGACAAAGGCGGTTCTGCCCGTCCATTTTGCGGGCCTGGCATCCGGTTCGCCAGAAATTCGCAACGCCGCGACGAACCGTATCGTCATCGAAGACGGATGCCATGCGCTCGGCGGCGAGTATGAGGACGGTCAACCAATTGGCGGTTGCGCCTATTCGGACATGACCGTGTTCTCATTCCATCCGGTGAAACCGATAACGACCGGAGAAGGCGGCGCCGTAACGACCAACGATGACGCGTTCGCCCATCGTCTGCGGATGTTCCGCAATCACGGCATCGAACGAGACCCGGACCGCTGGATTTCAGACGAAGGCTCGAACGAAGCGCCGTCACCCTGGTTCTACGAGCAGCAAGCCCTTGGATTCAATTACCGGATGACGGATATCCAGGCCGCGCTCGGCTTGTCGCAGATTTCCAAATTAGACGCGTTTCGCGCCCGGCGGCTGGAGATTGCGCAATACTATGATGCCCGCCTCGGGAAACTGGACAACGTCGATATTCCGCAAGCCGATCCCAAAGAACGCGCCCGTTCGGGGCTTCATCTTTACCAGCTCGATATCGACTTCGACGCCCTTGGCCGGACGCGGACCCAAGTGATGGCCGACCTGAAAAAGGCCGGCATCGGGACCCAGGTCCACTACATCCCCGTCCATCGCCAGCCGTTCTACAAGTCCTACGGTAAATTCGAGGTTCGGGATTTTCCCGTGGCAGAGAGGCACTATGCGGGCACGCTTTCGATTCCATTATTCCCTTCCATGACCGACGAAGACGCCGAGTTCGTCGTTGAAACCTTCACGGACCTACTCTCGTGAGTATCGTTCAGTTCGGGTTGGCACTGTTCAAACGGTACCCGACGCTTTTCATCGGCAACTTGATCCTTGCAATGATTTTGGTCGCCGTGGATGCCGCAACCCTGGCTTCCATCGCGCCGATCGTCAGCATTTTGACGCAAGACAGCGGCAGCGATCGAATTACGCCCTATGTCTCAACCGTCGTCACGTATTTGGGCCTCAATGGAAATGTCACCGTTTACCTTTCGATCTTTGTCTGCTTGACGATCTCCAACAGCCTATTGCTGGTCACCATCAACTACTTGATCCTTCGCGCCCAGTTCATCGTTCGCCACGACATGATTATCGGATCGGCCGAACGCGTGTTGAAATCAAACATCAACTTCATCGAGGGCCAGCGCCAAGGTGACGTGATGAATACCTTGACCGTGGAAACGTCTCGGGTGACTGACGCATTCACGGCCCTGACCCGAATGATTGCTCCCGTGTCCCAGGTCTTTATTCTCATGTGGATACCGCTTTTCATCTCATGGGAGGTGACAGCGATCGCTATTTCCAGCGCCGCCATTATGCTCATCCCCTTGAGACGCTTTCGTGCGCGGGTCTACGAATGCGGGCGTGAAACTACAAACTCGAATAACGAGTTTTCAACGGCCCTCCAGGAAATGTTGCAGAACGCCCGCCTCATCATCGGCTTCGCAAATATGGAACAGGCGCTACAGCGTCTCCGGGCGGCCTTTCAAAATCTTCGGACGGCATCGATCGGCCTTCAATTCTTGCAATCCGCGATCTATGCGCTCCATTCACCGATCGGGATCATTGTTGTTTTCGTGACCTTTCTTTCCGGACGACATTTTGGTGTCAACCTCGCCGAAATCGCGGTCATGCTCTATGCCTTCAACCGCCTTTCCGGAACGGTCGCCAATATCAATCAAAGCCGGTCGCAATTGATTTCTCTTTTCCCCAGCTACGAACAGGTCATGGCCATTCGGCAGAAAGCGGAAGCAGCCCATGTCCCTGTTGGCGACCACAAGCTAGCGGGGTTAAGAGACGGAATTATGCTGAAGAATGTTTCGTTCTCCTATGAACCGGATTCCTTCGCGCTCAGAGGCATCAACCTGATGATTCCGGCAGGCAAAATGACCGCGCTGGTTGGCGAATCCGGTTCCGGAAAATCGACGCTAGCCGATATCATTATGGGAATTCAGCACGCGACCGGCGGTCAGGTTTTCCTCGATGGAAAATCGATCGACAGTCTTGACCTTATCTCTTTCAGAAACAGGTTGGGATACGTCCCGCAACGGACATCGCTTTTCCACGCCAGTATTCGCGACAACATCGCCTGGGCTAAACCGGATGCCACGGAAACGGAAATCAGGGAGGCCTGTCGCCTTGCCAACGCGGACGAATTCATAGCGGATCTTGAAAGGGGATTGGACACGATCGTCGGCGATCAGGGGGTCCGCCTATCTGGCGGGCAGGCACAACGAATTTCGTTGGCTCGCGCCTTGGTCCGCAAACCGACACTTCTCGTCCTGGACGAGGCAACCAGCGCCCTGGATACGAAAAGCGAGAAACTGATCCAATCAGCGATCGAGGAGATCGCCGGTCAAACGACGTTTCTCGTAATCGCGCATCGCCTTTCGACCATCGCCAAGGCGGACAACATCGTCGTGATGGGGCAAGGCCGAATTCAGGAACAAGGACAGTTCGACCAACTTTCACAAAGTGGCGGACACTTCGCCAAATTGGTTGAAATGCAGAAACTTTGACGCAGATGGAGGGAACCCCGATGGCACATCCCCAGACCTACATGAAACAAGTCCAGGAAATTGCCGCCGCAATCGACGGCCAGGCGATCGAAGCGATGGTCCGGGAGTTGGTCGCATTGCGCAGCCGCGGTGGCCGATTGTTTTTACTCGGTGTCGGGGGCAGCGCCGCGAACGCCTCGCATGCGGTGAACGATTTTCGCAAGCTTTGCGGCATCGAGGCATACGCGCCGACGGATAACGTATCGGAATTGACGGCACGGACGAATGACGAGGGTTGGGAGACGGTGTTCGCAGGCTGGTTGAAGATCAGCCGGCTTACGGCCGAAGATGCAATTTTCGTATTCTCCGTAGGCGGCGGAAATCTTGAGAAAAACGTGAGCGTCAACCTACTGAGGGCCCTTGACGCTGCCAAGGCCGTTGGCTCGAAGATTCTCGGTGTCGTCGGCAGGGATGGCGGGCACGCCGCCAAGGTCGGCGACAACATCGTCGTGATCCCGACGGTCGATCCAAATCTCGTAACACCCCATACGGAAGCATTCCAAGCCGTCGTATGGCACTGCCTGGTTTCGCACCCGGATTTGCAGATTCAGGCCACAAAATGGTAACCGGAACGTGCAAGAACCGAACCCAAACGGATTGAGCGGAAACGTCAGACCATGAGCCCGGATACTGAAGAAAAACTGAAAGAAATTTTTTCTATCGTCCTCGACCAACCGGAAACCGTCGATTTCGATGGGTTGCGCCGAATCAATTGCCCGAAGTGGGACTCTCTGGCAACCGTCTCATTAGTCGCCGCCGTGGAATCCGAATTCGGTCTCGAGTTCAGCACGGAACAACGGGAACGGTTCACTTCCTATCAATCCGTATCCCTGCTGATTACCGAGCTCGCCTCTTGAAACGATATTCGTTCAATGTCTCGGTAGACGAAGGCATGCTCAACGCCTTCGCGGATATTTCCGGAGATTGGAACCCGCTGCACACGGATGCGGCCTATGCCGCGAACACGCCTTATAAGCGGCGCGTTCTACATGGCGCCTTTACGGCGGGACTGGTCTCGCGGATGGCCGGAATGCATTTGCCCGGCACCGAATGCCTGCTTCACGATCTTCGATTGAAATTCGTTTCCCCGATGGTTCCGCCCGTCAACCTTCATGTCGAAGGTAACGTCGTCCGCCAAACCGACCAGGGGGGAGAGGTTGACGTTCTGATTTCCAATCTCGCCGATGGTCGGCGCCATGTCGAAGCGCACTATTCCTTCGGCTACCACACGGCAAAGATCCCATCGGTCGATGGGCAGGACCGGACCGGTGAAGCCAGGCTAGGCACGGCTTTGTCGGCAAACCGCGGCGAAGGTGGCTTCATCCTCGTATCCGGCGCATCGGGGGCCATGGGGACTGCGTTGCAGAAACGCTATGGGGAGAAACTGATCCCGGTCTCACGCGCCGACTTGGCCGACGGCAAGGCGGGGCGAGGAAGATTCCTGGAAGAGCTCGGACCCAATAGCGTATGCGGCGCCATCCATTGCGCGTGGCCCTGGCCCGACAACCAGCAACTCATCGACCTTGGGAATCCGGCTGACGCGCTCCAAGCCGGGATGGCCCAACCGCTGGCACAGGCAGTGAACCTGGCTGGGATTCTCCGCGATACGGGATCGCCAGGCGCCATGCTCGTGCTGATCGGTTCCAGCGTCGCCAGTCGGGGCCGGCACATGTGGCGGGCGCCCGCTTATTCACTCGGTAAGGCCGCCTTGCCGACATTGGCGCAGGTTCTCGGCATGGAATTGAGCGTCGTGAACATGCGTTGCCTATGCCTAATTTTTGATACGCTTTCAGGCGGCATGAGCGAGCAACTTTCCGCCGCCGCGAAGGTCGCCATGATGGACCGGTCACCTTGGGGCCGGTTGATGACGATGGAGGAGGCCGCCGACGCAATCGTCTGGGCCGTGAATAGCCCTAGCGATTTCGTATCCGGGGCAACCATGGACATGAGCGGATGCGCAATTCCATGACGTTTCTCGAGGCGAAAAAGGCGCTTCGCAAGGTTGCCGGCCGACCGGCGCTGCCAATGCGGTTACTTGGTTCCGGCACGCTTGAAACGGTCAGCCTGTTTTGCCGGGCACGATTCGCTGCCGAGGATATCAATCTCGCGGTCGAAACTTTACCGTTTGGGACGCTTCACCAGCATTTGACCACGGCGGCCGACGGGATTTCGGAAGTGGCGCTCGTCCTTCCCTGGGATCTTTGCGGCGCTACGGATTGGCGCAGCGGCGCCGGATACGGGATTGCCGCGATCGAGGATCTACTTTCCGCCGCGGAACGCACCGCCACAGCGCTGGCGGAACGTTGCCGGGGTGTCGTGGTTTATATCGATGCGCCCGCTTTTCCGGTTTTTCGAAATACCCACGAACAGAAGCGCCTGACATCGTCGTTGCGCGCCATTGCCGAAGACAGGGGCGCTTGCATTCTTCCTGCGTCCTTCTTTTCGATGAGCGCATACCTTTCGTCAGGCGAACCAATCGCCGGCGCACATTTGGCCGAAACCGCCGATGCCATTTATGAATTGTGCCGGATGGCGGGAGAAAGGGGCGGAAAGAAGGTCCTGGTCACAGACCTCGACAATTGCCTTTGGCGCGGAATCGTTGGCGAAGACGGTCCTGACAATGTTTCCGCCGATGCCGAAGACAGCTCCTTTCGGTATTTCATCTATCAATCTTTTCTCAAGCGCTTGGAAGCCGATGGCATTATTCTAGCGATCGCCAGCCGCAATGACGCGGACCTCGCGCGCCAACCGCTGTCCCGCGGCAACATGGTGTTGGGCATCGATGATTTCGCCGCCATCGAAGCGGGATACGGCACGAAATCCGACGCGCTCCGCAGAATTTCCTCGGACTTGAACCTCGGCCTCGACTCCTTTGTCTTTGTGGACGACAACCCGATCGAATTGGCGGAGGTCGAAAATGAGCTGCCCGAGGTCGTAACGGTTGCCTTCCCACCTCACGACCGGGGCTTGCCCGTCCTATTCGACCGCTTGAACAATCTGTTTCATCGCGACTCCTTGACGGAGGAAGACCATCTCCGCAGTGAATTCTACCGCAACCGAAAAGTGTTCGTCGAACAAGCCAACCGGTCGACTTCCGTCGAAGGTTTCCTGCGCGGCCTTGATATGAAACTGGAGATATTCTCAAAAACGCCCGAGACTTGGTCGCGCGCTATTCAACTCATCAACAAGACGAATCAATTCAATCTGAACGGTCTCCGGTGGAGCGAAGAAGACGTTCGTGACGTCCTTGACCGGGGCGGCCACCTGTTCACCGCCAAGCTCTCGGACAACACGGGCGATCATGGTGAAATCATCTCTTTCTTGATCGACAATGAAAACATTGTCCGGGCCTTCGTGATGTCCTGCCGCGTGTTCCAGCGGCGGGTTGAAAACGCGTTTCTATTGGCCTTGAGCGATATCCTGCCCACGGAATTTTCGCTGGCATTCGAGGCGACCGAACGCAATACGCCCCTTTCCATGTTTATCGACGACCCGGCTTTCGCGATCGGTGAAAGCATTACTCTATGCAATCTGGATCGCTTCCGCGCCGAACATCCGGAAGACCTTTCATTCTTCAAGATCGAGCTTTCAGATGCAGGAATCTGACGCTCGCACGGCGTTTGATGCTCTCCTGGACCAACTCGAGATCGCGCACGGGCAGGCGATCATGGTCCATTCGGACATGAGCGGCATTCCCTTGCCCCGCATTGACGCTCCATTGTCGCGGCAAGGATTACAGCAGCAAAGGGATCAATTATGCCAATTCGTCCTCGATGCCTTGGCTCATCGATTGGGGGATACGGGCACTTTGATCGTGCCGACGTTTTCGTATTCAACGACAACGCCGGGCAACGCATTTCACCTTGAGTCAACGCCATCGGAAGTCGGCCCTTTTTCTGAGTTCGTGCGGGTTTTGCCGGGCGCGCGCAGGTCGCTGCATCCCATATTCTCGATTGCGGCGCTCGGGCCCATGGCCAAGGCGCTCTGCGACAACACCGGCTTGTCGGCCTTTGGACAAGGCAGCCCTTGGCAACGGTTTTCCGATCTGAACGTACGAATCGTCACGCTCGGAACGAGCTTCCGGAAATCGGCGACGTATATTCATCACCTGGAACAATGTTTCGGTTCTCCACACCGATTCAACAAAGTGCTGCAAGTCCCGGTCTATCGCGACGGCAAACAGGTTGCGGGGCCCTGGCTTGCTTATCTCCGCTATCGAAGCGTGGGCTTGGACATCGACCTGACGCGGCTTGAAAACAGGCTTCGTGAAAGCGGCGACCTGCTGGAAGCCGAATGGTACGGAAAGCCGAGTTCGGCCGTTGATACGGGGCGGGTCGATGAAATCGGATACTCCATGCTGCACGACAACCCCTGGGCCTTCACGGACCGAAGGGTAATCATGGACATTCAAGAGTCGGTGCCCGACGAAGGGCCCTGCGTTGCTGAACAAGTGGTATTCGAATTGAACCTCAAGGCGACGAGATAGGCCCCAACGTGACAACCGAGTTTTCATTCAGCGGCGCAGACATATTCGCGCTCGCGGAGAAGCTGTTTCCTCTCCATCGCAGCATTACCGGAAACGGCGTACGCAGGACGCATGATGTTATACAAAAGGTCGTGCCCGAACTCGTAACCCGCGAAATCCCAAGCGGGACGAAATGTTTCGATTGGACGATCCCAAACGAATGGAACATCACCGAAGCCTATATCGCCAACATGGAAGGCGAAAGGATTGTCGATCTGGTCGACAACAACCTTCATGTGATGAGCTATTCATCACCGGTCGACGACGTGATGGATCGCGATGCACTGATGCCGCACCTGATCAGCCTTCCGGACATGCCCGACGCGATCCCCTTCGTGACGTCCTATTTTGACGACCGATGGGCCTTCTGCCTCACCGAAAACCAGAAGCGAAGTATGCGGGACGACAAGTACCGGGTGGTGATCCGATCCACCCTGGCGCCCGGTTCGATGACTTATGGCGAAATCCAAATTCCCGGAGATTCCAAGGAAGAGATTTTAATTCACACCTATACCTGCCACCCCTCGATGGGCAACAACGAGACCTCGGGCATGGCCGTCACAGCCTATTTGGCACGGGCGATTCTGGATATGCCGAGACGGCACTACAGCTATCGCATAGTTTACGTACCGGAAACCATCGGCGCGGTGGCCTATATCAGCCTCAATCTGGAAACGCTGCGCAAGCGGATCGTGGCCGGCTTTATCATGACCTGCGTCGGCGACGACCGGACCTATTCGCTGATGCCGTCCCGCCAGGCCGAGACTCTTCCTGAACGCGCCGCGCGATACGTTCTGGAAAACATCCTGCAGGTTCCGTACGACGACTACACCTATCTCGACCGAGGGTCGGATGAGCGCCAATATTGCGCACCAGGCGTCGACCTCCCCGTGGTGTCGATCATGCGCAGCAAGTATGGCACCTATCCTGAGTATCATACCTCGCTCGATGACCTATCCGTGTTATCCGCAGACGGACTTTGGGGCGGGTTCCTGGCAACCTTTCAAGCCATTCAGGTGATTGAAAGAAACGAGACCCTAGCCGCCACGGTGCTTTGCGAACCCTGGCTGAGCCCACGGGGCCTCCGCGCGCCACTGGCGGACGGCAAATTTCTCGACGATTTTTCGAAAAAGGTCTCGCATCTCCTCGCTTACAGCGACGGAGAGACCGATCTCCTCGCCATTTCGACCATAACGAAGATACCGTTCTTCGAACTGGCCCTCGTCGCGGAAATTCTCAAGGAGCAGGATCTGTTGAGGCCGGTGGACAAACGGACCCGGTCGCAAAACCAGTCGTTCTAGCGAACGCTCCGCCCGTCCGCATCGGCATGAGCAATTTGGCCGACGCTAAGGGCCTGACGCCACGGAAAACTGTCCATTTATGATCCCGAATTTCATCAAACGCCCGACCTTGCCCGCCATTGTGATCAGGCACCTGCTGGTGCCTGCCCTATTCTTTGCAGAGCGGTATATCCGGGATCAAATATTCCTTTGGACGCTCGGGAATCGGTCGCTGAGACCGTCGCCGCTCGCCTTGCCGATTGTGTTTGCCGTCCGTGTATGGCGCTACCTTGCGCGGCAGTTCCACCGGGAGTACTCAGATTTCGCGCTGATTCGCTATACCGGCTATGTGAAGCGCCACTACAGCAAAGATGGCCGCGGGTATTTCTCATACAGCGACCTGAGCCAGGATGAAAAAGCAGCCTTGTTCGGCCAACCCGATGGCCGTGTACGGCCGTTCCTGTATGCGTATGGCGACCTTCTTACCTACGCCGATGGTGACTCGTTCTTTGATGTCGGGTGCGGGCGGGGCCAGAACGTAAAAGTCATCTTGGCGGCGTATCCGAATTCTCCCATCCATGCTGTCGATGTCAGCGGCGAAGCGCTCGATGTAATCAATGCGGCGGTCAGGGATGCGCGCTTAACGACCGGCCCCTTGGACTTGTCGGATCCGACGGTATTTTCTTCAGTCTCAGACGGTGCATATGATCACGTGATCATGTCGCATGTCCTCAGCGTCCTGATTGGCCCTGGCCTTGACGCCACCCATCACCTAAGACGCACAGCCGTTCGCGAGCTGATTCGGGTCGCACGCAAATCCATGTTGATCATCGATGGCCCGGCGATTATTTCGGAAACGGACCATTTTGACATCGAACAAAAAGATCGTGGCTCGTTCGCCAGCTCGATTCTTCCCTACTTCGATGGCGCTCCCGGCCGGGTCGTTGTCCTGAAATCCAGCGACAGTATCGCGGTTCTATATCAGCCGGCGGCATCAGCACGCGCGACCGGATAAGGCCGTCTTTCCGCCAGCCCCTATGCAGAATTTCCGACAAGTTCAGCCATCATGCATTGGATGCCTGAACGGAAATCCACCTCGGCCTCGAACCCAAGAAGCTCGCGCGCCAAATCGGGCCTGCCGACCGAACGGGCCACCCCTGGGTCGCCAGCCGGATCCATATCGATTTCCGCCGACAGGCCCGTCGCCGATTCAAGTTCGCCAACGACTTCTTTCAACGTGATGGCGCGGCCAGTGCAGATATTGACGACCGGCGCGCCCCGTACCGGCGCGAATGCCGCTATGACGATGGCCCGCGCGGCGTCATCGACATAGACAAAATCCCGTTGTTGATTTCCCGTGCCGCGAATGCCGATCGGAAGCCCCCGGACAAGACGGTCGGCGAACAGCCGCACGACGCTGCAATATGGGGAGTGCGAGGATTGGCCTGGTCCATAGACATTGAACATCCGCAAACCGACCGCCGTCGGGCCGCCACTTGCGACCGAGGCGACGGCGGCGTGCTCAAGCGCGGCTTTTTCCATGCCATGCGCATTCACCGGTTGAAGCGTAACGTGTTCGCCGATCAGATCGACCTCGAGTTCACCATAAACAGCGGCGGAAGACGCGTAGACGACAGGAACACCCTGGTCTGCGGCCAAGGAAAAAAACATTTCGGCATGGGAATTGAATTGGCTAGACTCGTCGGCGCGAGTATCACGAGGCATTTCGAGGACCGGCGACCCCGCGAGGTGAATGCAACGATCCACGCCCCGCATCGCCGCCGCCAGTTCCTCCTTGCTGGCAGTCGACCCGCGAATGAAATCGACGCCGGAAGGCTGGGCGGCAGAGGCGCTGTAGTGCAGATTATCGAGGATGCGGATTTCGTGCCCGGCCGATACCAATTGGTGCACCACCGCCCGGCCGATAAAACCACACCCACCGGTCACGAGAACTTCAGCCAATTAATCAACTCATGCTGATATGGGGAATTTGGACAAGGGGCCCCAGAGTATTAGTTGATCCCGCGCGCATGCGCAATTGCCATGCCATACTCTTTCCAAATTGGGATGCACACGACCGACCGGGGGCTCAGCAGAAAGTATACGAATGCAAATAGAAACGCCCAACGACAAGACCTGCATCGTCTGTGGGGAGACACTAAGCCCCAGCCCCCGGTATCCCGGTCTGCTGCATTGCCCGAACTGCAGCTTTCTGACGGCGGACCTGGGAATCGGATGCGAGGACATTTTTGCCCTTTACGGCCATGACTACTTTCACGGTTCGGAATATGGAAACTATCTGGAAGAGCAGGCAGCCCTGGAAGTGAATTTCGCGCGGCGGCTATCGGAGATTCGCGCCCTACCACATCTCGACGACAAATCGCGCCTGTTCGAAATCGGATGTGCCTACGGTTTCTTCTTGCGGTTGGCCCAAGCCCACTTCGCCGAAGTCGCAGGAATCGATGTCGCCGAAGCCGCCGTCAACCATGCCCGTGACGTGCTAAAGCTGGATGTCCGATGTGGCGACGTCCTGATTGAAAAAATTCCGCCCTCTCCCGATGTCGTGTGCATGTGGGACGTCATCGAACATCTCGAACGACCGGACCTCGTCATCGGCGAGGTCGCCGAGGCGCTTGCGCCTGGGGGCTATGTCTGTATCACCACCGGCGATGTGGGATCGTGGGTCGCCCGTTTTCGGGGCCCGAAGTGGCGCATGATCCACCCCCCCACCCATCTGCACTATTTTGATCGCACAACGCTCTCGCGTCTGCTGGCGAATCACGGTCTGGAGGTCGTCAGCACGACCTATCCGCCCGTGGTCCGCACCCTGGGCACGCTTCTTCATGGCATCTTCAAATTGCGGCTCGGCGCGGACAACCTCTACCGATTTTTAGCCAAAGTCCCGGGACAGCGACTTCCCATCCCGATTAACCTTTTCGACATCATGTCCATGACCGCTAGGAAACCCGGATGACCAACGGCAATCACGACGCGCCGGCGGACGGAAAAATCCGTTCAATCGCCGGTAAGCTGATTTCGATAACGGCGCCCGCATTGAACGAAGGCGAGAATCTAGCCGCGCTATGCCGCCGAATCACCGCTGCGCTGACTCCGATTACGCATAACTTTGAGATCGTGATCGCCGACAACGCCAGTTCCGACGACACGTTGCCGCAACTGCGCCGCCTCTCGGCGGAAGACCCTCGGGTCAAGTATGTCCGGTTGTCGCGCAATTTTGGCCACCAAGGCGGGTTGATCGCAGGCATGCACCATTGCGCCGGCGAAATTGTCATCACCATGGACGCAGACCTCCAGCATCCACCGGAAGTGCTTCCGAAACTGCTGGAGCGATGGGAAGAAGGTTTTGACGTTGTCGGCACCCGAAAGCGACCCAGCGGCTATACCAATCCGGTTCGCCAGGTCTTGAATTCCGTCTTTTATCGGGTCGTGGGAAAATCCATCGGCATTCCCTTGACCCAACACCAATCGGATTTTCGTCTGCTGGACCGTGCCGCCCTGAATGCGTTGTTGGCGCTGCCGGAACGCCAGAAATTCCTGCGCGGATTGTCCCATTGGATCGGCTTCCCGCAAACCAGTATCGAGTTCGAACCTTCGGCGCGCCAATTCGGCAAGACCAAATTTCGCTTTCTCGGTCTTTTGGCTTTCGCGATCCATGGGGTCATATCGTTCAGCGTCTTTCCGCTGAGGCTGTTCACTGTCATCGGCATGATCGTTGCGGCCCTCGCCTTGGGCAATGCCGCATACTTGATCGTAGACTGGTTGACCGACGCCTCGGGCGAACCGCCACCGGGTTGGCTGACCCTGGCCACCGGCGTCTATTTCCTAGGTGGCCTACAATTGGTTGGGATCGGCGTCTTGGGCGAATATTTGGCGCTGACCCTCGTTGAATCGCGCCGCCGCCCCAGCTTTATTGTAGCGGAAGCCAGTACGCCGATGTACGTTCCTGTCGGCGCGGCGCCGCCGCCGAACTCCCTGTAGCCCTCCTCCCCGCCCCTAAGCGATTGGCACGACGACATTCCATGTGCGGCATCTTCGGAATCATCCTGAAAGATCGGTCGGCGGCCCCAAAGGACGCCTTCGAACACGATTTGAGTCTGCTCTACAAGGCATCCATGGCGCGCGGACGCGACGCAACGGGATTGGCGCTTCACGACAGCCGGAACGTGCACCTGATCCGCCGAGATTGCAGCCCGAAACAAATGCTCGCCAGCGACGCCTATCGCCGAGTCGTTCGCGAAGGATACGCCGCCCAGGCAGCCGCGCCCTTGGCGGCATTCGGCCAATGCCGCCTGGTGACCAACGGGTCCCTGGCGATCGAAGCCAACAATCAACCCGTGGTGGCCGGCAATGTCGTCGGCGCCCACAACGGGATCGTCGTCAACGACGGTGACCTGCTTCCCAGCGAGGCGCCAAAGACGAGCGCCGGCGGGGGAACGACCGCGCTGGCGGAGACGGTCCATGCCGCCAATGACACGACCCGCTTGATGGAAGCGATCGATGGGGCGCTTAACCGGCTGGGGAACCTGCGTCGTGCCGTCGGCGAGGTCTTCCTGCGGCTCGAAGGCGAGGCCTCCATAGTCGTCATGTCGCGCCTTGACGGCGCCATGACCTTGGCGACGAATACCGGCTCGCTTTATTTTCTTTCCCGC
Source organism: uncultured Rhodospirillaceae bacterium (assembly GCA_913030825.1). Lineage (GTDB taxonomy): Bacteria > Pseudomonadota > Alphaproteobacteria > Rhodospirillales > Casp-alpha2 > UBA1479. Next base: position 79,898 of record CAJWCU010000003.1, read on the forward strand.
GCCGACGGATCGGCATTCGCTTTTGCGTCGGAGCGGCCATTCCTGCGGCGATTGATCGCCGAAGGGTATGTCTTCACCGATGTCGGCGACGACGCGGTTGTCCACCTGAAACCGGGCGAATTTCTTCACTTGGTCCCGGGTCGCACAACCTTCGATCATGGCTCTCTGACCGACGCCGCCGTCGCCCCGGATTCCGGCAAACAGGCCGACCCCGATAACGAGCCGCCGGTGGCGGCGCCTGTAATCCGCGCGTCGAACAGCGCAGGGGGATTACTCCGCTGCACCGCCTGCGTGCTGCCGCATACCTATCCGGGCATCTCCTTCGACGACAAAGGCGTGTGCAATTTCTGCCGCAATCACCAACATCAGAAAGTGCACGGTCGGGCCGCGCTGGAACAACTGCTGGACAAACACCGGCGCAATGACGGCTGCTACGACTGCATCGTCGGGTTGAGCGGCGGTCGCGACAGCAGCTACGGCCTGCACCTGTTGAAAACCGAATATGGAATGAACCCCGTTGCCTATACCTATGATTGGGGCCTAACGACCGATCAATCCCGCCGCAATCAAGCGATCATGTGCAGCAAACTGGGGGTCGAACACGTTCTTCGAGCGCCGGACATCGCCAAAAAACGCCGCCATGTCCGTAAGAACATCAACGCTTGGCTTGAACGGCCGCGGATGGGGATGGTGCCCCTGTTCATGGCCGGCGACAAAGATTTCTATCAACTGGGCCGCGACCTGAAGCGGGACTACGAAGTCGACCTTACCGTATTTTGTTCCGGGTCGCTGCTGGAGCAGCGACAGTTTTTTGTCGGCTTCTGCGGAGTCCATGACCACGTCACCTACACGGCCCGGCTCTACGGCTATACCCCGAAGGTAAAGGCCCAGCTCGCGCTGTACTATCTCAGCCAGTACCTTTTGAATCCACGCTACATCAACGAATCCTTTTTCGACAGCGTCCGTTCCTTTTTCACGAGCTTTCTGTTCAAGGACGATTTTCTCTATCTCTATGAATACATCGACTGGGACGAACGGGAGATCGACCGGACGCTACGCGACCTCTACGATTGGCAATCGGATTCGGGTTACGGGCGCAATCAATGGCGGATGGGTGACGGCCAGACGGCCTTCACCAATTACATCTTCCACGCGGTCGCCGGATTTTCCGAATTCGACAACTTCCGGTCCAATCAGATTCGCGAAGGTCTGATCGAGCGCGACGAGGCGCTCAAGCTCGTTGAGGAAGACAATCAACCGAAGTGGGGCGCCCTGGAATATTTCGCCTACGTGATCGGGATCAACCTCGACGAGGTACTCGCACGCATCAACAACATACCGAAACTGTATTGACCGACCGGGCTCCGTTTTCGACCGGATGTTCAACGCCCGGCCCGACACTGGCCGATGGCGACGGATTCACGGCGGATACCGTCTGGAACCTGCTGTCGCTGACGGCTCAGGTCGCGGCGGGGGCCTGTTTGACGATCGGCGTCTATTTCATGTTCGGAAGCGCCCCACTGGGCGTGTTCAACCAGCTTTATGCGATCTTCGCCATTAGCGGCCAGCTCTTCGTTTTCGGCCTGAACGATTCGGCGCTGAAGCATTCCGCACAGCACCTTGAAAACCGGCGTCAATCGGACTTGATGCTCGAAACCGGGCTACGGCTGGCCGCCTGCGGGGGCGCCGTCGGCATGGCCGCCATCCTTGCTTTCGCGGCTATCGGTGGCGAAGCGTTGTTCGGCGAGAACGTCCGCCAAGGTCTGTTTTTCGTCGGACCGGCGATCCTGCTATTTGTCGTCAACAAGGCCTTGTTCGGATTTCTGAACGGACGGCGTTGGTTTGGCCGCTTTGCACTGGTTCAGGCCGTACGGGCAATGGTGTTGACGGCGTGCGTCTTCGCGGTGCTTGGTGCCGGGGCGGGACCGCAATATCTGGGACTCTGTTTCGGCGTGACCGAAGCCATCGTCCTGTTGATCAACTGGGATCTGATCCGCGACGCGATCCGGCTTGGCGCCGAGCGCCGGCTCGGGGCGGATGGCTTCCGCGAATGGACGCGCACCCATCTTTCATTCGGCATGCGGTCGATGCCTCATGGGTTCCTCTCAGAAACCTTTATCCGTGTCGATATCGTGATCCTGATGATGTTCGTCGATGATGCCACGGTCGGGGTGTACAGCTTCGCCGCCTTTTTCATCGAAGGTATTTATCAGCTTCCCGTCGTCATCCGGAACATAACCAATCCCCGCCTGGTGCCGGTATTCGCCACGCGCGCTGGAGACGCCTTTCGCCGCCTACTCATTCGAAGCGGCGGGGTGAGCGTGTTGTTGACGGGTGCGGCGACCTTGGCCCTACTGGTGCTCGCGCCTCTCATCGAGAGTTTCGTGGCGGTGCCGGAATTTGACACCGTCTACGGCGTGCTCCTGGTGGTTCTGCCAGCGCTCGTGTTTTACGCCTTTTCGGTCCCATTTGATTACGCAATTCTTCAGGCGGGCCGGCCCGGCCTACAAAGCCTATTCATGATATTGGCGACGGGACTGAACGTAATCGGAAACCTTGTCCTTATCCCCGACTACGGTCTATCAGGAGCCGCAATGGCAACCGCTATCGCCATGGTCGGCACATCGCTTTGCCTTTGGGGCATCCTGCTCGGCACGTTTCGGATTCCTTCCTGGCCCCGGACCGGTGATTGAGCGACGGATAGGCGCCCGCGCAAGCTAACGAAGACAATGAGGGACGTACCAATGCCCAAGTATTCAATCGACATCTCGCGTGAAGGAGACAATTGGGTCGCCGTCGTTCCGGAGCTGCTTGCCGTCGGACGGGGAAAGGATCCGGCTTCCGCGGTCGACGACGCCTTGGAGAAAGCGCGAACGACCGAAAAGGCGCTTCTCGACAGCAACCTCGCGGACCATGATCGCGCGGGGCATCTACGTGTACGGATACGCCAATCGCGCCTGCTTGCCGTCGCGGGCGAGGCATTCGTCGACTTCGGCATCCGCGCGGCCATCGTCGGCGCTATTCTCATTGTGCTTTATGTTTTGGTCGCCAACGACGTCAAGTCGATCACGCGGGAGATCGCGGGCGATTTCATGGCGCAGGTTTCCCTGTTGCGGAACTCTATCGAAGGCACCGGCCGGGCGGACGACAACGTACCGGAACGTTTGCGCGCCCGTAGTGAAAGAGTCCGTGAGATACTTACACCTGCGGCCCAAGAGTTGCGTCCGCTCTTCAGAATTTTGATGTCCGACAATCCCGACCCAGCCGACGCGGCCGCCGGCAAATGACCTTTTACCGTGCCGGGTCGATGACGGCTTTGATATCTCCGCGGACCGTCATTGGCACGATGTCCCGTGCCTGGGCGCATCATCCCACGATTGTGCTGGTTTGTTACGCGGCTGTGTTGGCCGTTGTCGCCTGGGTACTGGACTGGCATCGTTTCGTTCCCCTGCTCGGGACCTGGGAACAGCTCCAGTATTACTATACCTTCGGTGCCGCTGAGCCCTACCTATCATTTGAGATCGTCCCACGCGCCAACACCGGCGGCCAAGGCTATCCCCTGGTCGATATGGGCGTTTACCTAACGCATATCGTCGGCCTTTCCCTGCCTGGAATGCGGCTTGCCACGAACCTTTACGCGATCGGGGCGGCGACAGCCGCCGTGGCCGTATTCAGCCGATGGTTCGGACCCGGCCCCGCGCTCCTGGGCGTCACGACCACCATTCTAAGCACTGGCTTCATCGTCTTCGCCAATCAGAACCTCGCGATGATCCCGAGCCTACTGCTTTGTGTGCTACTGGTCTGTGCGACCCAGCACCTGCGCCGCGCGCCTCTTTCGCCGGTGCCTTTGGCGGTTACGGGCCTGCTGCTCGCGCTTTTGATCGTCCATTACGCAATGGGCAGATACTTTGCGATCGGTTGGTTGGTCTGGTATTTCGGCACGACCGTTATTGGCGCCCTCAATGCCGGACGACAGTTGCGGCTGTCGGCGCGCCTGCTGGCACCGCATGCGGCCGCGATTTTCTTGGTCTTCGGCATCGGGATTATTACGCTCGCCTTATTCAATATTCAGAACCTGCAGCATTTGCTCCACCCGATGGACCTCTTCTTCCCCGACAATGGGGACGAGATTGAAATGCGGCCGGCGCAGATGTTGTCCGCGGTCATTGGCAACTTGCCGGATCTCGCGATCATGCTGTTTCCAGACTTTCGCGGCCCGCTCGACCTGCTGCCGGAGATTTTGACCGACGTCCGGCTTGCTCCCTTCTTCAATCTCTGGCATGCGCCGTTCATCGTCCTCGGATTCGGCGTCGCCTTGGCGCGCTGTTTTCGCAACGCGGGGCCGGGCATCTACCCTTATGCGTCGGTGCACATCCTCTTCGGCCTGACCATTGGTTTGGCTCTGTTTTCAGAACAGATGGAAAACGGAACTGCGTTGATCTCCGCGCGGATTGTCGGGGGCACCTTCGCAATGGCCGGATACATCGTCGTCGCCATTTTGTGGCTGAAAGAACGCCTGACGCGGTTCGGACCCCGGGCCCTCGGGATCGCTACGGTATTCTGGGTTTTGACGATGGCCGGCGCGGCGGTCGACTTGAGCCAGATTCGGGCGGGGATCGAACACAGGGCCGCGGAACGCGCCGCCGTTTCGCCGTCCACGGGCGCATTCGTGGATAGTCCGAAAATCAAGCCGACGCTGATCAAGGAGTTTGACTATCTTCAGGCACGCTACCGTGAACTCGCGAACCGGTTGGCTGCGTCACTTCGATGCGATGTGGGGGATGGAAAACCCGCAATTCTCCGGATTTCTCCAAGAATCGTTTTCCTCGGGAAGGACGATTGGATCAATCCTTACATGCGCGATTTCAACGACCTGTCGCCAACATTGGCGCTTTATCTGGCGGACGCGGGTATAGACGCGGGATATGTCATCGCCCATTCCGCATTCGACCCGGGTTTCAAGGATTGGGGTCATGGATATGCTGGGAGACCGCGGGTGTTTTCCGGCCCGATAGACTGGAAAAGCCAGGGGATCGAATACCGCTTGTTGCAGCCGGAAGCCCAAGAGATGAAGACCGCGTCAGGCGAACTCGCCGTTGCTGTGGTCGTCACGTTTTCCGACACCGAAAAAACGGCCGCGCGGCGTGCCTTTGAAGAGGCCGGAATTGACGCCGTCCTGGATATCGCGGTTCCGACACTGGCCGCGGCCGGCGACCTGGGCAAGGCGCGATGTGTCAAAGACAGGCCGGGGCAATGACCTTATCGCGCTCAAGGACGTGCGGCGGACAACGCTTCGGCCGAGGCCTTGGCAGCGAGGTCATAGCCAAGGCCATTGAAATGAGCGTGCGGCCAACCTTCGCGCAAAAGCGCGTAATAATAGGCGAAAGGATCGGGCGTCTTCTTTAATTGGTCGACGAGATCGACAAAAATGACCTGGCCATCGCTGGCCGCGGCAAATTCGTGGAAGAACCTGCGCTCGCAATCTGGAAAGTCCGGCACAATGAACCGGAAGGACGGCTGAAACACCAAGATTACCTTGCCTCCGTTCCGGGTGGCCTCGGCCCTGAAATACTGCAGGATATCCGTCGATATCTTCCGCATTTCATGCCCTTCGGCGAAGGTTTCGCACTTTGGATACTTCTCCGTCGTCGGCCGCTTTCCCGTCGAGATCACAACCCGCTTGATATCCCCCAGCAACTGAAAGAGCTTCAGCGACTGAAGTTTGGCGCGGAATGCGTCAAGAGCGGAGTCCTTGGCCTCACCCTTCGGCTCGGTTAGGCGGTAAATTCGCTTAAGGGTCGATTTAAACACCGACGTCCAGAGTGTTTCCTCCTTGCCTGCGACACTCGCTGCGTCTCTAGCCGCCAGTCCGATCGCGTATGTCTTCCCAGCACGCGCCGCCTCCAAGTATCGGTCGTATTTTCCGATTTGGAGTTCATGACTCATGCGGGAATAGCTGGCCCCTTCGAGAATTTGGACAACGATGTTTTTCGGGGATTTTTGTTTCGCGAACTCCATATAGGCGGCGAGACTGTACAGTAGGCCGGTCCCGCTATACCCCAGGTTGTAAGTCCGCAATCCGGTCAGCGCCTCAAAGCGTCGGGCAAACACTTCGTCGTCCGGAACACAGCATCCATGCGCGAATGAATCGCCAAACACCGCCGCACCGAACGTCGAAGCGCTTGGATACAATCCAATGGGATTTCGATATCCGTTCTCGTCGGTGTGGAACGCGATTAATCCCTCTCCTTCTTCCTGGAAGATGACTTGCTTGTCTTCGAAGCCGGTGAGGTAAGACATGCTGTCGAGGTCGCTGGTGGTAATATGGTGATACCCGCGGCCACCTTCGTCGATGTTCTCGATCAGTTTCTCGACAATCCCGCGGTTGACGCGACTTCGCTCGACATCGACCGCGTTTTTCGTGGCAGACAGATTCAATGCCGACAACGCGAGCTCGATCAACACCAACAATATGAAGAGAGCCAGAGCCTGATCGGCAACCGGCCGCGCGAAACCATATCCTCTGCAAAACGCGAAGAACAAAACCGCGCCGGCGGCGCCGATAGCCGCGAACAAAGCGGACGACAGGGCCGGCAGCAATTCCGGCTTGTTCACCACAACCGGCACGAACCAGGCTAAAGCCAGAACAATCAGCGCGAGCGCAAAGAAATAGAATGAAACCAATACATCTTCGCGAGCCGTTTCCTTCATCGGTACTCCTTTGGCAGGCAGATGCCTTGACGTGACCCGTTCATCGCCCGCATGCCGCTAAGCCGGCCTCATCAATCCAGTTCAAATTTGTTCTTGTAGTCCAGGCACAGATCGGCGTTTTGCTCGACTTTTTTGAGGACCTGACGACCGATGATCAGCAAGTCCATTTCCGTACCCATAAAACAACGGAAGGCATCTTCCGGCGTGCATACGATGGGCTCGCCGCGAACATTGAAGCTTGTGTTGGCTAGCACGGGGCAACCCGTGACAGCCTTGAAGCGTGACAACAGCGCATGAAATTTCGGGTTCCTGACGTCATCGACGGTCTGGATTCGCGCGGAATAGTCAACATGAGTGACGGCTGGAATTTCCGACCGGATGGCGTTTAGCTTGTCGATGCCAAAGCGGGCCGCCTCGTCGTCGGTCATTTTTCGTTGGCGTGATTTGTGAACGTCGGCGACCATCAGCATGTAGGGGCTGTCGTCGTCGAGATCGAACCAATCGGCGACGTCCTCTCTTAGAACCGCAGGCGCGAAAGGCCGAAAACTTTCGCGATACTTGATTTTGAGGTTCAGCGTCTTCTGCATTTCGGTGGACCGCGGATCAGCAAGGATCGAGCGGCAGCCAAGCGACCGCGGACCGAATTCCATTCGCCCTTGAAACCAACCCACAACGGCCCCGTTGGCTAATTCCCTGGCCGTCTGGTCGAGAATTGCCTCGTCATCCAAAGTCGTGAACACGCCACCGGCATTCGTCAGTCGGGCACATATATCCTCATCGGAATAGGCCGGGCCGAGAAATGAGCCCTTCATCTGATCGGCTTTCGGATCGATTTTCCGCGCCTGACCCTGGAATGCGTAATAAGCGTTGAGCGCCGCGCCCAGAGATCCGCCGGCATCTCCCGCGGCCGGCTGAACCCAGACACGGTCGAATGCGCCGCTTTTCAACACCTTGCCATTGGCAACGCAATTCAAGGCGACCCCGCCTGCAAGGCACAGATTTTTTTGGCCGGTTTCCTTTGCCAGGGAGCGCGTGAGCCGAAGAACCACGTCCTCGAGAACGACTTGAACGGAAGCGGCAAGATTCATTTCCCGCTGCGTCAACAAGGCTTCGGGTGACCGGCGCGGCCCGTCGAACAATTCGTCGAACCGGGCATTCGTCATTTTCAAACCCGTGCAGTAATCGAAGTAGTCCTGGTTCAATCGGAATGAACCGTCTTCCTTCACATCTATCAAATTGTCGAGAATCTGTTGCACATAGACCGGATTTCCGTAAGGCGCCAAGCCCATCACTTTGTATTCGCCGGAATTGACCTTGAAGCCCGTATAGTAGGTGAAGGCCGAATACAGCAGCCCGATGGAATGAGGGAAATGAATTTCTTTTGTTATATCGAGCTTGTTGCCCGCGCCAATGGCGACAGAAGTCGTCGCCCATTCGCCGACGCCATCCATCGTCAGAACCAGCGCATCTTCGAAAGGTGACGGATAGAATGCGCTGGCCGCGTGACTTTGATGATGCTCCGAGAAAAGCAATTTGTTCTGCCAATCGAAATTCTGATCGAACTTGACGAACTCTTTTCGAAGCAGGTCTTTTTGGAACAGCTTTTCCCGCAGCCAGACAGGAATCGCCATTTGAAACGATTTGAACCCGCGCGGCGCGAAGGTCAAATACGTTTCAAGGAGGCGCTCAAATTTCAAAAACGGTTTGTCGTAAAACGCGACGAAATCGACGTCCTCGATGCCGATTTGTCCCTCCGACAGACAATAGGCGATTGCCTGTTCCGGAAACCCGGCATCGTGCTTCTTCCTCGTAAACCGCTCTTCCTGTGCCGCGGCAACAACTTCACCATCGGAAATCAGCGCCGCAGCACTGTCATGATAGAAGGCGGATACACCAAGGATACGCATCAGGGCCGACGATCAGAAAATAGTATAGATGAACGGCGCGACAGCCGACCCATGGCCTGCCAGCAAAAGGCCACCGAGCAGGCCCATCACGAGGAGGACAGGCAGCAACCAAAATTTTTTCCGAGCCCGAATGAAGGCCCATAACTCGACTACAAAGCTCATACCAACCCGCAAACAGAAGATGTTCAGAACTGTCTTTTCATTGAATCCGGGGCTTGTGCCGCCGGGTCCCGCAATATCCAATAACTCGGCTTTTCACGCTCAAACGTCAAGGGCATCGGGCGAATGCCAAACAGACGCATCACCAAAGCAGTTGGCACGACTGCCAGCCCGAAGATCGCGCCGATAAAGATCGGCGACATAATCTTGTGCAGCAACAGCCCGAACCGGAACCAAAGCCGATTTAGCGGCGCAAGAACCGCTGGAACGAAGTATCCTGCCGCAAGAAAACCTGCAGCAACCCCAAAGGACCAAAGCCTGGAAGGCTGGCCGCCAATCAAAGGCAGAAGAGCAACCACCAGAAAAACAACGGCAAAGACCACGGCGAACGACCGCTCGGATGGAGGTTTGACTTGGTTTTCACGCGCCAGAATTTCATGCGAATTGTTGGTCATCGTCCCATAACGCCTGTCATTAATCTCCGGAAGCAGAGACTTGTACACCGACAGAGCGTCGACAATCTACTGTATTGAAAGCAAAGTGCCTCTGAACACGCGCGCAAGGCGTTGCAAATTTCCAGGTATTATGAGAAAGTCTTGTCATCACGTTCACTGCATGAACATCGTTAATGCGATCATCCGAAATGTAGAACGTTTTCAGGCTGATCATTTACCCGGGGCCTCACCCGGAGTGCGGTAGCGTGTTCGGACCCAATCCAATAGGCCCGCTAGTCTCCAACTATGGATGCATCCCAGCCGAATTTGGTGGCAAAAGCCGTTTTTCTTGACCGCGACGGCGTTATTTCCAAATCAGATGTTCGTGCCGGCAAGCCGTATGCGCCGAAACGGTTCACGGATTTCAAACTATTGCCAGATGTCATAGCCAGCATTCGCTCTCTGAAATACGCCGGCTTTCTCATCGTGGTTGTGACGAACCAGCCGGACGTCGGCAATGGCCTCACGCCGCGCGAAGAGGTCGAACGAATGAACGACACCCTCCTAAACACGCTTCACGTCGATGCCGTTAAGGCATGCTACCATCGTCAGGATGAAGGCTGCGCCTGCCGCAAGCCGGAACCGGGCATGCTGATTGAAGCGGCCGATGACTTGAGAATCGATCTAAGCGACAGCTTCATGGTCGGCGACCGATGGAGCGATATCGCAGCTGGCCGCTCCGCCGGCTGCCGCACCGTTTTCATCGACCGGGGATACAGCGAACGGCGTCCCGACGCCCCCGATTTCACTGCTATCTCATTGAGCCACGCTGCCGAACTGATCCTGGGCGCCACCCCAGACTGACTCCCCCCAGAGAAAACTGAAGGGCCCTCGTCATGCCTGACGTTCTAGACTTGACCATTAAACTATTCGCCGATGGCGCCGATCTGGACGGAATGCTCCAGATGCACGCCAACCCGATGATCAAGGGATTCACCACCAACCCGACCCTGATGCGCAAGGCAGGGGTGCAGGATTACGAAGCCTTCGCCCGCCAGGTGCTGAAGGCGATCACCGACCGGCCCGTCAGCTTCGAGGTCTTCGCCGACGACCTGCCGACCATGGCCGCGCAGGCGCGGGTCATCCAGTCCTGGGGTCGCAACGTCAACGTCAAGATCCCGGTGACCAACACCAAGGGCGAATTCACCGGCCCGATCATCGAAAAGCTGTCGGCCGAGGGCGTGCAGTTGAACGTCACCGCCGTGTTCTCGCTGGACCAGGTGCGGGCTATCACCAACGCCCTGGCCGCCGAGACCCCGGCCATCGTTTCGGTCTTCGCCGGGCGCATCGCCGACACCGGCATGGACCCGATGCCGCTGATGGCCGAGGCGCTGAAGATCATGACCGCCAGGCCCATGGCCGAATTGCTGTGGGCGAGCCCGCGCGAACTGCTCAATATCTTCCAGGCTGACCAAGTCGGCTGCCACATCATCACCGCAACCAACGACGTGCTCGGCAAGCTTTCCAGCGTCGGCAAGGACCTGGAGGTCTTTAGCCGCGAAACCGTCGACATGTTCTACGGCGACGCCCAGGCCGCCGGATACACCATCGCCACGCCCGCCGACGCGGCCGCTGAATAAACAACGGAGGTTCGATCGATGCCCAATGCCTTCAACCATGTCCTGATCACCGGCGGCGCCGGATACGTCGGCAGCCTGCTGGCGCCGCAGCTTCTGGCCCGCGGCTTCAAAGTCACCGTGTTCGACATCATGTATTACGGCGACGACTTCCTGCCCAAGGACAACCCCAACCTGCGCGTCATCAAGGGCGATATCCGCGACACGGCGGCGTTAAAGTCGGCCTTTGAAGGCTGCGACGCGGTCATCAGCCTGGCCTGCATTTCCAACGACGCCAGCTTCGAGCTGGACGAAGGGCTGTCGACCTCGGTCAACCTGGGCGCCTTCGAGCCGATGGTCATCGCCGCCAAGGAAGCCGGCGTGAAGCGGTTCATCTACGCCTCGTCCTCGTCGGTTTACGGCGTCTCCGAATCGCCGGACGTGACCGAGGATCATCCCCTGGTGCCGTTGACCCTGTACAACAAGTACAAGGGCATGTGCGAACCGGTGCTGTTCAAGCACATGACCGACGATTTCGTCTGCGTCACCATCCGCCCGGCGACGCTCTGCGGCTACGCGCCGCGCCAGCGCCTGGACGTCTCGGTCAACATCCTGACTAACCACGCCGTGACCAACGGCAAGATCACCGTATTCGGCGGCTCGCAGATGCGCCCCAACCTGCATATCCAGGACATGTGCGAATGTTACGAGCTGCTGCTCGACCTGCCGGACGACAAGATCGCCGGCGACATATTCAACGTCGCCTACATGAATATGAGCATCATGGACCTGGCCCGGATCGTGAAGAAAGTGGTCGAGGAAGAGTTCCCGGAAAAGGGCGAGATCGAAATCGTCACCACGCCGACCGACGACATCCGCTCCTACCATGTCAATTCGGACAAGATCGGCCGCGTTCTCGGCTTCACGCCGAAGTACACCATCGAGGACGCCGTGCGCGGCCTGTGCGACGCTTTCCGCGACGGCAAGCTGCCCGACAGCATGGACGACGACAAATACTTCAACGTCCGCCGCATGAAAGGCCTGAACGCCGCATGACCGGAGCCACCAGCAAACCGCGCGCCGTCGTCACCGGCGGCGCCGGCTTCATCGGAAGCCATATGGTCGACGTCCTTCTGGACGGCGGCTATGCCGTGCAGGTCGTCGACGACTTCTCCGGCGGGCACGACCGCAACCTGGCGCATCTCGCGGGCAACCCCGACCTGACCGTCACGCGCCAGGACATTCGCGACCTGGACCCGGCGGCACGGCCTTTCGGCGACGCAAAGTTCGTGCTTCACTTCGCCGGCATCGGCGACATCGTGCCGTCCATCGAACGGCCGGTCGATTACATGGACATCAACGTTCAGGGCACGGTGAAGGTGCTGGAATGCGCCCGGGCGGCCGGCGTCGACAAGTTCGTCTACGCCGCCTCGTCGTCGTGTTACGGCTTGGCCGACGTGCCGACCCGCGAAGACCATGCCATCGACCCGAAATACCCCTATGCGCTCAGCAAGTATCAGGGCGAACAGGCAGCGCTGCATTGGCACAAGGTCTACGGCCTGCCCGTCAATACGATCCGCATCTTCAACGCCTACGGCACGCGGGTGCGGACGACCGGCGCCTACGGCGCCGTGTTCGGCGTGTTCTTCAAACAGAAGCTGGCGGGCAAACCGTTCACCGTGGTCGGCGACGGCACGCAAGGCCGCGACTTCCTTTACGTGACCGATGTCGCCCGCGCCTTCCTGGCGGCGGCCGAAACGGACAAGGTCGGCGAGACCTACAACCTGGGTGCAGGCGACCCGCAAAGCGTCAACCGGCTGGTCGAGCTTCTAGGCGGGGGCGTCGTCTACATCCCCAAGCGGCCGGGCGAACCCGATTGCACCTGGGCCGATATCGCGAAGATCACGCGCGACCTGAACTGGGCGCCCGCGATCTCGTTCGAGGAAGGCGTCGGGCGCATGGTCGCCGAGATCGACAATTGGCGGGACGCCCCGTTGTGGGATCCGGCCAGCATCGAACAGGCGACCAAGACCTGGTTCCAATACATGGCGCCGGCGGACAAATCATGACGGCAGAATTTTTCGAAAAATACGAATTCAAACTGAAGACGCCGGAGGAACTGGTCGCGCTGATCGGCCCGTTCCCGCGCGACAAGAAAGTCATCATGTGCCACGGCGTGTTCGACGTCGTTCACCCGGGCCACGTCCGCCATCTGGCCTATGCCAAGACCAAGGCGGATATCCTGGTCGCCTCGATCACCGCCGACAAACACATCAAGAAAGGCGCCTACCGGCCGCATGTGCCGGAGCGCCTGCGCGCCTTGAACCTAGCGGCGTTCGAAATGGTCGACTACGTGATCATCGACGGCAACGCCAAACCCCTGGAAAACCTGGCCGCATTGCAGCCGGATTTCTTCGCCAAAGGCTTCGAATACACCTCGGGCGGGCTGCCGGCGGCGACCCAGGAAGAAGCCGACATCGTCGAAGGCTACGGCGGCGGCATGATCTTCACGCCCGGCGACATCGTCTATTCGTCGTCGCGCCTGATCGAACTCGCGGCGCCCAACATCCGGTTGGAAAAACTGTTGGCCCTCCTGCATGCGCACGGCCTTGGCTTCGCCGACCTGCGCGCGGCGCTCGACAAGATGAAGGGCTTCAAGGTCCATGTCGTCGGCGACACTATCGTCGACAGCTACACCCGCACGACCCTGATCGGCGGCCAGACCAAGACCCCAACCTTCAGCGTCCTGTACCAGGGCAAGGACGATTACATAGGCGGCGCCGGCATCGTCGCGCAGCACCTGCGTGCCGCCGGCGCAGCGGTGACATTTTCCACCGTGCTGGGTAAGGACGATTTGGCGACCTTCGCGATCGACGGGCTCAAGGAGGCAGGCATCACGGTCAACGCGATCATCGACGAGACCCGGCCGACCACGAACAAGAACGCCATCATCGCCGGCGGGTACCGCTTGTTGAAGGTCGACACCCTGGACAACCGTTCAATTTCCGAATCCATCCTGGAACATTTGGCCGAAAAGGTTGCGACCACGGAAACGGACGCGGTGGTGTTCTCCGATTTCCGCCACGGCATCTTCAACCACTGGACTGTGCCGCAACTGACCGCCGCGATTCCCAAGGACATCTACAAGGTCGCCGACAGCCAAGTCGCCAGCCGCTGGGGGAACATCACCGAATTCAAGGGCTTCGACCTGGTCACGCCCAACGAACGGGAAGCCCGCTTCGCCCTCGGCGATCAGGACTCCACCGTCGGGGCCCTGGCCGGCGCGCTGACCGATGCCAACGCCTGCAAACTGTTGATCCTCAAGTTGGGAGACCGCGGCGCCTTCGTGTCTCGCCCGGCCTCGGGCCCCGGCGATGGCGGCAATTATTTTTCCGTCGACAGTTTCTCCCAGAACATCGCCGATGCGGTCGGCGCGGGCGATGCCCTGCTATCCTACGCGACCTTGGCGATGCTCGCCACCGGCAGCGAAGCCATCGCAAGCATTCTGGGCTCCATGGCGGCGGCCTGCGAATGCGAAATCGACGGCAACGTGCCGATCAAACCGGCCGACGTCCTGGCCCGTATCGACCAGGTCGAAAAAGCCGCCGGGTACGGAGCCTGACCGTCATGCGGACGATCATCGCGGGCATAGGCGTGCAAGGCGCCAAGCGGATGGCCGTGGCCGGCGCGGACGCCGTCGCGACGGTTGATCCGGTCGCGGACGGCGTCGATTTCCGCGACATCCGCGACGTGCCGTTGGACAGCTACGACGCGGCGCTGCTCTGCATCCCCGACGAGGCAAAGATCGAATTGCTGGATCACCTGCTGTCCGCCGGCAAGCATGTATTGGTCGAAAAGCCGGTTCTGGCCGCCGCTGACGACGATCTGATCCGCCTCGCCGCCCTCGCCGAGAAGACCGGCGCCGTCTGCTACACCGCCTACAACCACCGGTTCGAACCCCATTTCGTGCACATGCGCGATCTGATCCGAAGCGGTCGGCTGGGTAAGATCTATTCCCTGCGCATGTTCTACGGCAACGGCACGGCGCGCTTGGTCCGCGACAGCGCCTGGCGCGACCAGGGGGCGGGCGTGCTACCCGATCTGGGCAGCCACCTGCTCGATACCCTGCGCTTCTGGTTCGGCGATGACTTCGACGCGAGCTTCCGTATTCGCGGCGCCTACCGGCACGAGAACCGATCCTTCGACCATGTCGTCGTCGACACGGAAGGCGACCTCGCCATCCAGTTGGAAATGACAATGCTGAGCTGGCGCAACCATCACACCACCGACATCTATGCCGAGAACGGCAGCGCCCATATCGAAAGCCTGTGCAAATGGGGGCCGTCGACCTTCACCCACCGGACCCGCGTGCTGCCGAGCGGCCGCCCACCGGAAAACGCCGTCACGCTGGTTCAAGCCGACCCGACCTGGGAGATCGAATACGCCCATTTCAAAACCCTCTGCGCCGAGGCGCCGGGCAGCCAGACCTTGACCAACGATCTTTGGATCAACCGCACCCTGCGGGACCTTGCCGCGGCCGCCGGCGTCCACGACATGGTGCGGGAAAAGGCCGGCGCATGAGCGCTCCCGTCATCGGTTTCGCGGGCCTCACACATCTCGGACTCAACATGGCGGCGGCCTCGGCGGCGCGCGGTTTCGACGTCGTCGGCTACCACGGCGATGCCGCCCTGGTCGAGGCGATCGACGGCGGCGACCTGCCGGTCGCCGAACCGGGCCTGGGCGACATGATCGCGGGCCACCGGGAACACCTGAGCTTCACCGCCGACCACGCGGCCTTGGCGCGCTGCGACCTGGTCTATATCTCGGCCGATGTGCCGACGGACGATCAGGGGCAGAGCGACTTGGCGCCGATCATGGACATGATCGCCCAGGCCGAAGGCGCCATGAACCCCGACGCCCTTCTGGTCGTTCTCTGTCAGGTGCCGCCGGGCTTCACCCGCACGCTCGGGCGCGACCCGGCGCGGCTCTATTACCAAGTCGAAACCCTGATCTTCGGCCGGGCCGTCGAACGCGCCATGCATCCGGAACGCTTCATCGTCGGCTGCGCCCAACCGGAGGCCCCGGTCGACGGGCGCCTCGCGGCCTATCTCGAGGCCTTCGATTGCCCCATCCTGCCCATGCGTTACGAAAGCGCCGAACTGGCCAAGATCTCCATCAACATGTGCCTGGTGGCGTCCATCGGCGTCGCCAACACGATGGCCGCGGTCTGCGAAAACGTCGGCGCCGACTGGTCGGAAATCGTGCCCGCCCTGCGGCTGGACGCGCGCATCGGACCCAAGAGCTACATCGCGCCGGGCCTGGGCCTGGCCGGCGGCAATTTGGAACGCGACCTGGCGACGGTGATCGGGCTGGCGGAACGGCACGGCACCGACGCCGGCATCGTCGAGGCTTGGATCGACAACAGCCGCCACCGCAAGGATTGGTGCTACCGCGTACTACGGGACGAGGTTCTGGCCGCTGACGCCGATGCTGCGATCGGCCTGCTGGGCCTGGCCTACAAGGAAGATACCCATAGCACCAAGAACGCGCCCTCCCTGATGCTGCTGTCGCACCTGAAGGCGTCGCGGGTGACCGCCCATGACCCCCAAGTTCGCGCCGCTGATATCGACCCGGATCTGGCCGCCGCCGCCACGCCGCTGGACGCCTGCGACGGCGCCGACGCGGTGGTCATCGTCACCCCCTGGCCAGCCTACCGCGACCTGAACCCGGCCGAGATCGCCGGCCGCATGCGCGGGCGCACGCTGATCGATCCGTTCGGCCTACTGCCCTCGGCGGTGGTCACAGCGGCGGGCCTGGACCATTTCGTCCTCGGCCGGGGGCCGGCGCGCGCGGAAAACAACGATGCCCGAAAGGCCGGCCATGCTTGAACACCTGAACCCGCAACCAGAAAACCCTGCGCGCGCCGTGATCCTGGGCGCCGCCGGTTTCGTCGGCCGGACCGCCCGCGCCGCCTTCGAGGCCGAAGGCACGTCCGTCCTGGCGCTCGGCCGGGCCGAGATCGATTTGCTGGCCGACGGCGCCGCCGACGTTCTGGCCGGTCAATTGCAGGCCACCGATTGCTTCGTCGTCATTTCCGCCGAGGCTCCCTGTAAGGACGCCGCCATGCTGGAACGCAACATCCGCATGATGCGCGCCGTCACCGACGCCCTAGCCGAGGCGCAGCCGGCCCATCTTATATATGTGAGCTCCGACGCCGTGTACGCCGACAGCATGGAACCGCTTTCCGAGACCTCCTGCGCCGAGCCCGGATCGCTGCACGGCGTCATGCACCTGGCCCGCGAACTGATGCTGAAGGACGCCATGAAGGGGCCGCTCGCGACCCTGCGGCCGACCCTAATCTACGGCGCAGCCGACCCGCACAACGGCTACGGCCCCAACCGGTTCCGCCGGCTGGCCGCCGACGGCCAGACGATCGTGCTGTTCGGCGAAGGCGAGGAACGGCGCGATCACATCGACGTCAGGGACGTCGCCGAACTGATCCGCCTGATCGCAGGCCATCGGTCGACCGGCGTGCTGAACGCCGCGACCGGCACGGTGACCTCGTTCCGCGAGATCGCCGAGATGGTCGTTGGGCTGTCCGCCAACACGGTCGCGGTCGAAGGCTCGCCCCGCCAGGGCGCGATGCCGCACGGCGGGTACCGGCCGTTCGATCCGGCGGCGACGGCGGCAGCGTTTCCCGGTTTTCGCTATACGCCGCTGGCCGAGGGCCTTGCCCGCGCCGAGACCGACATGAAGGAGAGCGCCTGATGGCCGAGGTTGAATTACTGCGCGCCTTGCCCAAGGGCAATCGCAACGTCCAGGCGCGCGAGACGGCGAAGACCGAGGAGCACATCCGCGTGTCCCGTGAGTACGGCGAGATGTATTTCGACGGGCCCCGGGAATACGGTTACGGCGGCTACCGCTACGACGGGCGCTGGCAGCCCGTGGCCAGGGACATCGTCGATCATTTCGGGCTGAAGCCCGGCGACAAGGTTCTCGACGTCGGCTGCGCCAAGGGCTTCCTGGTCAAGGACCTGCTGGCGGAAGGGATCGACGCCTTCGGCATCGACGTTTCGAAATACGCCTTGATGAACTGCGAGCAGGAAGCAATCGGCCGCCTGCAGATCGGGTCCTGCGACGACTTGCCGTTTCCCGACGGCAGTTTCGACGCCGTGCTGGCGATCAACACGATCCACAACCTGGACCGCGACGGCTGCGTCCGCGCCGCGCGCGAGATCGAACGCCTGGCGCCGGGCAAGGGCTTCATCCAGGTCGACAGCTACCTGACGCCGGAGCAAAAGGATATCTTCGAAAGCTGGGTCCTGACGGCCAGGTTCCACGACTATCCGGACGGCTGGCTGAAGGTCTTAGAGGAAGCCGGATACACCGGCGACTGGTACTGGACGATCATCGGCTGAGCAGGATCGGAACGCAAGGAACCGCCATGGGTTACAGTGTAGAAACGATGGCCTTGTATCAGATGATGCAAAGCCAAGGCCTGTTCAAAGGCGTGAGACGAGTGGTCGATCTCGGTTCGCAGGAAATGCATTTCGGCAAACAGGACACGACCAGTCACCCCTATCGGAACATCATCGCCCGGACCGTCGAGGCAATGGGTGGACCCGCACTTTCTGAAGCCGACCTGAACATCCTTTCCGATCGCAGTTCGGTTAAGGGTTTTTACGAATTGCTGGGCATGGAATACACGGCGCTGGACGCCGATGGCTGGTACGGAAAACCTTTCGACCTGAACCTGGATTCGGTCGATTCGGCGGACCGGAATGCCTATTGCCTGTGCGTCAATGCCGGGACGACGGAACATTTGATGGACCAGAACAATGCCTTCAAAATCGTCCATCACTTGACCCGGCCGGGTGGTCTAATGCTCCACGCCTTGCCCTTTCTCGGCTCGATCGACCACGGATTCTTCAATTACAATCCGAACCTGTTTTGGGCGCTTGCGCGTTTCAACGACTATGAAATGCTGGGCATGTGGGCTAGTCCTTCTGGCACCGCTTCGCTTCTGCCTTGGAATTCTGAAATCGCCGCGCATATGAACTTGCCCATGGGATCGTCGAAAGGTGTCGGCATATGGTGTCTGATGCGCAAGCGGCACGACCTGGACTACTGCGTTCCCTTCCAAGCCGGATACGAAGACGCCCAAGCGGACGAAAACCTTGCGCGATACAATTACGTTATAAACGGTCAACTAATGTCCGGTGTCGAAGCGATCCGGATAAACGGCCAAAAAGCAGCTCTTGAAACTTTCGGGGGCCGCGCCCTTCTCAACGAACTCTGCCGCCGGATAGCGGCACGAATTGGAATTCATCGGTAGGAGAACGGTTTTGTTCCCTCAGCCTTTAGACGTTGCCGCCGCGCGCCAACGATGCATGGCCTATCGTCGGCGCATACTGGAAATTTCACAACAAGTGCAGGCCCTGCATGCCGCCGGCGCCTTTTCCTGCCTGGAAATGGTCGACGTGATCTACAACGCCCTGATGCGCGGCGCCGCCGGCAACAGCCCCGACACCTTCATGATGTCCAAGGGTCACGGCTGCATGGCCCAATACGTGATTCTGGAAGACCTGGGCGTGCTGTCGCGTGAGGATCTAGACCTCTATTGCAAGCCCGAAGGCAGGCTCGGCTGTCATCCCGATTACGGCGTGCCGGGGATCGAGGCCTCGACCGGATCGCTTGGTCACGGCATGGGCCTGGCGACCGGCATGGCCTATACGGAACGCCACGTAAGCAAGGGCGACGGTCTGATCTTCACGGTCCTGAGTGACGGTGAACTGCAGGAAGGATCGACCTGGGAATGCATGATGATGGCCGCCAACCTGGAGGTCGATAATCTGATCGCGTTCCTCGACCACAACGGCATGCAATCCTTCGGCAACACGGCCGAGACCCATCCCAAATTCTATCCGATCCGCGAGAAGGCCGAAGCCTTCAATTGGGAAGTCGCCGAGGTCAACGGCCACGACGCCGATGCCGTGTTCAACGCGGTCAGCGAACGCAAGGGCGGACGCCCCTTCATGCTGATCGGCAATACGACCAAGGGGCGCGGCGTATCCTACATGGAAGGCGGCGCCATCTGGCACTATCGTTCGCCCAATCCCGAGGAGTACAAGCAGGCGCTCGACGAATTGACGGAGATTTCGTCATGAGAAATAAGTTCGCCGATGCGATCTACGAGATCGGCAAGACCAATCCGCAGATCTGTGCGCTGGTCGCCGACATTTCGCCGGCCGGCTCCATGGTCAAGTTCCGCGAGGAATTCCCCGAACGCTTCATCAACTGCGGCGTCGCCGAACAGGCGATGATCGGTATCGCCGCCGGCATGGCGCTGAAGGGCATGCGGCCATTCTGCTACACCATCGCGACCTTCTCGCTCTACCGGCCGTTCGAAATGGTGCGCGACGACTTGGCGTACCAGAACCTGCCGGTCACGGTGATCGGCATGGGCGCGGGCGTAATCTATTCGACGCTCGGCGGCACCCACCACACCATGGAGGACATCGCCGTCGCCTCGGCCATTCCCAACATGACGGTGCTGGCCCCCTGCGATCCGGAAGAAATGCGCTTGGCGACAACCTGGTGCGCGACAGAAAGCATGGGGCCTGTCTACATGCGGCTCGGCAAGGCGGGTGAGCCGGACCTGACCTCGGACGCCGTCGATCCGTTCGAGATCGGCAAGATCCGCTATCTGGTCAAAGGCGACGGCGACCTTTGCATTCTGACCTACGGCATCACCATGAAGATGGCCTTCGACATCGCTGATCGGATCCAGCAGAAATCTGGCAAGCAACCGTCCATCGTGTCCGTCCACACCATCAAACCGTTGGACGAGTCAGGGATTCTAGGTGCGCTGTCGGCGCATAAAAATACGGTCGTCATCGAGGAACATGTCCCCCATGGCGGCCTGGCTTCCCGCGTCAAAGAACTCGCCTGGGACAATGGCATCACCACCGGCCTGAAAAGTTTCACGCTGAAAGACGAATTCATCCATTTCTATGGAAGCTACGAAGAGCTGTTGGCCCGCCATGGATTGAGCGCCGAGATCATTGCCGGTGCGCTTTAAGTCTCCTGGAATGCCATGATCGCCGGCGTTGGGACAGCGACAAAAAGTCGGAGCTTCATTCCATCATGAGCGAATTCGCCGAAACCGTTTCGGCACCGATCGTCACCTTTGGTGCTGAGGATGTTCGCCGCCTCAAGGATCTGGCGGCCCGATCAACCAAGGATCGTTTTCGGTTTTGCACCCACGATTCCACGGCTCATCCGATCCAGGAAATGCTCATTTGCACCCGGCGGCACGTTTATCTTCCGCCCCATCGCCACCCGACAGGCAAGTGCGAATCGTACCATGTAGTGGAGGGGCAAGCCGCCGTCTATTTGATGTCCGAGGCGGGGGAAATATTGAACATGCACCTTCTGGGTGACGGAGATCATGACGGGGCGTTTTTCTTCCGGATATCCGAACCGATTTTCCATTTTGTTTTCCCGCTTAGTGATTGGTTTGTTTACCACGAAATCTATTCAGGACCGTGGACACGCGAAGGTTCCGTCATCCCGGCACCGTTCGCGCCAGCCGAGGATGATCCCATCGGGGTTGCGGCGTTCATAAAACGCATCACCGGGGTCGACATCACGTCGTGACCGCCATGTCGGACAAGAGTGAACGACCTACCATAAAAGCCGCCCAAATCGGTGTCGGGCGCTGGGGCCGGAACATCGCCCGCACAATTCGCGATGAAATCCCCGGAATTCGCTTGATCCGGGCCGTGACCAGCCGAGAAGACATCGGCGATCTGATAGGCGACGAATGCACGCGCGTGGCAGATTGGCGCGACTTATTAAACGACGACGAGGTGGAGGCCGTGTTTCTGGCCGTTCCGCCATCCCGGCATAGGGAGATGACGTCGGCCTTCGTTGAATCAGGAATAGCCGTTTTCGTCGAAAAACCGCTATGCCTCTCCTCGCAAGACGGTCGCCTTCTCTTGGAGACGGTTGGGCGATACGACGGGATCGTGCACGTCGACCATATCGATCTGCACAATCCGGCGGTGGCGGCGATCAAAGAGCGGTCAAGTACATCGGGGCCGTTGCGGCGGATCGTCGGCCACATCGGCGCCGCCTACGAACGGCGGCCGGACATATCACCGCTATGGGAATACTCGCCCCACTTCATCGCCGTCTGTCTCACGGCGGGAGGGGGCGACCTTCAACGGGTGTCCGCCAAACGTCTTCCCTCCGAACCACCTTTCTCAGACGATGAGAACAGGGATCTCGTCCAATTGGATATGGCCTTCTCCGACGGGATGACCGCCACCGTGGTCGCCGGCAACGGGATGGCTCGGAAGTGCCGATCCCTCAGGTTCGAGTTCGATGAAAAGAGTTTCATCTTCGACGACCAGGCCGAAAGCCGGCTGATGGAACAGGATCGATCGGAAGACAAGGCCCACGCGGTGCCGATTTCGGAAGTTCGCCCACTAACGGCCTCCATCCAAGCGTTTGAGACGAAGATCCGGCGCGGGCAACCGACACCTGATGACGTTCGCACCGGCATCAAAGTCATCGAGATACTGGAAGCGGCATCGCGCGCCATCGGCGAACCCCTACCCCTTGAGCCGCCCCCATCCCGGACCATCACGAACTCGGAACACTGACATGACCGACAACTGGACAGAACTAGCCGTAAATGGTGGCCCTCCGGTCCGCTCTATGCCCATGCCCAGCCGCAAAGCGTTCGGCAAGGACGAAATGGCCTCGTTGATGGAGGCCGCCCAACACTATTTGGAAGACCCAATGGATCTTCCCTACCACGGCCGGTGCGAGACCGCATTCTGCGATGAATTCGTCCGGTTCATGGGCGGCGGCTATGCCGACGCCGTGGCGACGGGAACGGCTTCCGTTTACGTCGCACTACAAGCATTGGACCTACCGAAAGGATCGGAGGTGATCCTCTCCGGGGTCGTGGACTCGGGTCCGCTCAACAGCATCATCGTCCAAGGGTACGTTCCGGTGATCGCGGACACCGCGCCCGGCAGCTACAACATCGGCCTGGAACAGTTTCAAGCCAAATGCACGGATCGTACTTCGGCGTTGATCGCCGTCCATTGCGCGGGCGAGGCCCTTGAGATCGATGAAATCGTCGCCGACGCTCATGCCCGCGGCATCAAGGTGCTCGAAGATTGCAGCCAAGCGCCGGGCGCCATGTGGAAAGGTCGGCGCGTCGGGAGTTTCGGAGACATCGCCGCCACGTCGACGATGTATAGAAAATCCCTGATGTCGGGAAGCAGCGGCGGCATCGTCTACGCCACGTCGGAAGACATGCATCATCGGGCCTTGGCATGCGCCGACCGGGGAAAACCGTTGTGGCGAACCGATTATGACATCCGCGACCCCAGGACCAACCTGTTCCCCGCCTTGAACTGGAATGCCGACGAGCTTTCCTGTGCCGTCGGTCTGGCTTCATTGCGCCGGCTGGACGACACGATTGCCCGCCGCAGCAAGTTTCTCGACGGCCTGAGCGAACGTCTAAAGGCCGAAAGCCGGGTCTGTAAGGTGTACGCGTTTCGCGGCTCTCCGTCGCCGTTCTTCATCCCGGTTCATGTCGATGTGGAGAAGCTCACTTGCTCAAAGGTCACTTTTGCGGAAGCCTTGATCGCCGAAGGCATTGATCTCAATCCACACTATGCCTTCCTCGTCACCGACTGGGCATACGCTATTCCCTATCTGCCGGAAGGCACCGCTATTCCTAATGCCGTCGCGTTCCGGGACGAGAGTTTCAATCTGTTCGTCAACGAAAACTATGGCGAACGCGAATTGAACGATACGGTCGACGCGATATCGAAGGTCGAAGCACACTTCGGCGCCTGATCGGCTCTTGATCGTCCCGCGGACCGGACACGCCGCCACGCAAATGAACGAAGCCTCCGCCATTCGACGCATCCTCGAGACCCTTGAGGTTCCGGGAGACGGTGTCCTCCAGGTTCATGCCTCTTTCCGAGGTCTTTCGCAAATGGGATGGCGTCCGGACGCGACCTGCGAGGCCTTGGTCGATTTCATGCGGGACGGCACACTGTTGATGCCCGCCATGTCCTGGAGCATCGTCACACCGCAACATCCGGTTTTCGATGCCCGATCGACGCCCTGCCAAACAGGCGTGCTGTCCGAGACTTTTCGCACCGATTTCGCATCGCACCGTAGCCTGCATCCGACCCATTCCGTATGCGGAATAGGACGGAGGGCGGATGAACTCCTGTCCGGTCACGCGCTGGACGGAACCCCCTGCGGCAATGGCAGCCCATATGGAATCATCAACGGAGACGACACTCCCAACGAAGTCTTCGTTCTTTTGATCGGCGCCGGTTTCGAATGCTGCACCGCCATTCACCGCCCCGAGGAAGTGGTCTCGCCGGATATTTACCTGCAGCCGACGGAGTGTTCCGAAGATTACAGATTGATTGACTTGAGCGGCCGGGAAATCAAATTTTCGCTCCGTCGGCACGCCCGGCGCGTCAGGGACTTCCAGCAGTACGGGCATATTCTCAATGCGCAGGGTGCATTGCGCCTTTCCGCTATCAGCGACGTGGGTTTCATCGCCACCGACATGAGGCACTTGATGAACGTGGTCTTCGACCGACTATCCAAGGACAAGTATGCTCATTTCCCACGGTGGGCTTATGGCCTAGGCATTGAGGACCAATCGGGTTCTTGCCGTCCCATTGGGACATAGTGGCGGAACGCAGGCACGCAAACACCCCTGATGCGCAATAAAATAAACTCGACCTCAATCTACGTAGACGGTGCAGTCTTCCTAGCCTTAGTCCTGCTTTCCGGCGCGCTGCTTCTATCGATCATAGAACCTTATTTCACGCACCCCGCCTTCCTTTGGGCAGTCACGGCCGCAATGGCATCGGTCCTGTCATTCAGCATGATGAACCTGGGGTATTGGGTTTGGCTTCGCGCCTTCGCCTCTGCGGAGAATAAGGTCATGTTCGCAATGAACGACCCAGAGAACCCCTCGCTACGATATCAACGCCACCATTATTTGGGATATTGCCTGCGTCCCAATTATCGAAACGGCCCGAACGCCCATAATTCTCTTGGGTATCGCGGCGGCGAACTGGCGGCCAAATCTGAGAAGGTCTACCGGATCGCCTGCTTGGGTGGATCAACCACCTACAACTATGGGATCGAGGATTGGCGCGATACATATCCGAACCAGTTGGAGCGGATCCTACGCGAACGCGGCTACGCTGTCGAAGTCGTCAATGCCGGCGGGCCCGGCTGGTCAAGCCACGAATCCTTGATCAACTTCCATTTTCGGCTTCTGGATATTCAGCCCGACCTGATCATCGTCAAACATGCGATCAATGACATCCTGACACGAATGGTTCCACCGGGTCGTCATTTCGCGGACAACAGGGGCGCCCGCGTCTCACCCGACATTTTGACGGAAGTCCATTGGATGGATTTCTTCCCCTGGCTACGGGCGTTGCGCGTAAAAAGCGGCTACCGGCCACCGCATACGATCTTCGCGGCATCACCTCGGTATGCGGAGGCCTCGCTGTATGATGCCTTCATCGCATTCCATCAGAACGGGCGGAGCCATGCGCCGGGCGCGCCCGCCACGGATTTCGCAGAAATTTTCAAAGTCAACGAGCCAACGTTCGTTGAGCGGAATTTCCGCTCCATAATTGCCATCGCCAAAGACAACGACGTGAAGGTGATGCTGACGTCATTCCCCTTCACGAAGGCGTTCGCCGCCGATCCGTTCACTGCTTCGCCCGAATTCCAGGACGCCTACAAACAGCACAACGACATGATATGTAGGCTGGCCGAACAAAAGCAGGTTCTCTTCTCCGATCTGAACGGCGGCGTGCCGGACGACAATCGGTACTGGTCGGACGGATACCATGCGACGGTTGACGGCGCCCGCAAGTTCGCCGAAGTTTTGGCGGACGACCTGGAGCGGTCTGGTCTGTTGGCTGGCTATCAAAGAGCCAACTTTCTGCCGACAAGCCCTTGATCGATATCGGGGCGGCCACTGGATTCATGTTCGGTCCACGTGCCTATCGCGGCCCAAGACACCAGAAGTTCAACACTCCCGGATAGCTTTGCAAGCGCTGAAATCCATACTGGCCCGTCTCGTATTCTATGCGTTCGCCGCGGTCCAAGGACTCTTCATCATGCCGTTGTTGCGGTTGGCATGGCCTATTTTTGCCGTCAAGGTCGTCTGCGTACCCGGCAATCGAGTCGGCCATTTGGCCCACGATCCCGGTTCGGTCCTTCTGAAACGGAACGCGGAAGGGCGGAACACCTGGTACGTGATTTCAACACCCCCCGTGGCGAACACCTACATCCGCGACGTCTATGCCCGCGACATGACCTTCATCGAAGGAAAGCGCCTCAATGAGTTGATCCAGTTCACCGTCCCTGTGATGAAATTCTGGGGGATGTACCAGGAGCCTCCGTATACGCTGAATGTATATTCGACGTATTCTTCGGGCGCCCGCACTCTGGCCTTTCCGAAAGAGCTTGAACAGGAAGGGGCGGCGCAGTTGGCCCGCCAGGGAATTCAGGAACACGCCTGGCTCGTCGCCTTTCATGCGAGAGAACGGCAATACTTCCTGAAGCATTTTCCAGATACGGACCTCTCACGGCACGATTTTCGCGATGCTGACATCACTTCCTACCTTAAGGCCGCCGAACACATCGCGTCACTCGGCGGATACGCGCTCCGCATGGGCACGCGCGACGCGATCCCGCTTCCCACGGGGCGTCATTGCAACGTGATCGACTACGCAACCACGTTTTCTTCTCAGCTTCTCGATTTTTATATCTGTACGAAAAGTCGGTTCATTCTCGCCAACACATCAGGACTTTATGCGATTGGAACGGTGGCCGGAGTCCCGGTTGCGGCGGCGAACATGGTTCCGCTTTTCACCATACCGATCACGCCGAAAGATCTCTTTATTCCCAAGCTTCTCAAACGAAAAGGCGAAGACCGCTATCTGACCTTCCGTGAAATTGCCGGAATGGGGGCCGGCGACTTTTACGATGTCCGTCAGTATGAAGAATTCGGGTTGGAAGTGATCGACAATACGGAAGATGAGATTCTCGATCTATGTATCGAAATGTTAGACCGTCTCGACGGCGTGGCGCCGCCGGATGCCGACAGAGATCGGCAATTGGCCTTCCGCCAATTCGTCATTCAGCACCATCCTGAAATGCGCAATACCGGGGATATTTCATACCGGTTCCTTGCCCGACATCCGTATCTGCTTAAATAACAATCGGCCTATCGGAAACAGCTTGTGTCAACCGTCGCCGTGCTCCAAGCCCGAATGACTTCGACTCGCCTTCCAGGCAAGGTTCTGCGACCGATCGTCGGCAAGGCATCGCTGCACCATCAGATTGCCCGCATCCAACGGGCCGCCGACCTGGATGGTGTCATCGTCGCGACGACCGTCAACGCCTCAGACGACCCGATCGTCCGTCTCGCGGACGATTTGGGGATTCCCTGTTTTCGGGGCGACGAACACGATGTGCTCGGCCGCTTTCAAAACGCGATCGCCGCAACGGATGCCAAGGTCGTCGTAAGACTTACGGGGGATTGCCCGTTGACCGACCCATCGATCATCGACCATATCATCCGCGCGCGCTCCGACAGCAACGCCGACTATGCGTCGAACACGCTTGAGCGCAGCTATCCGATCGGCATGGACGTCGAAGCTTTTACCCGGGAGGCATTGGAGCAGGCCGACAGATCCGCAGAAACCAACGACGAGCGTGAACACGTCACCCCTTATATCTACAGAAATCCCGAACTTTTCACCCTACACAACGTCGTTGCTCCGGACAGCGCGCGGCTTCCAGATCTTCGCCTGACGCTAGATACCGAGGAAGACCTTCGCCTGATCACCGCCGTCTTCGAAGCCTTGTATCCGGAAAATCCCCTGTTCTCCCTGGGCGATATCCTCGCTTTTCTCGTCCAAAACCCGGACCTGCGAAACATCAACCGGGATGTCGCGCACAAATGGCTCGACACGTGAACCCCTTGTCTTCCCAGCCTGGCAGCCCGCCGCGCCAGTTGGTCGTGTTTCGCCGGCTTTCGGCATTCAATCTGATCCATGCGGTGACCTTGCGGCATCTCGGTCGGCGGGTTGTCGTCATCCAACCGATCGGCGCCCTGCGCACGCCCTCCTGGCTCGCCCGCCTGGACAAGCTCGGAATCGAATTGGCCGACTTTCACAGCTATGCCGGCCTGTCATTGAGCGAAGACCTGAGAACCGCCGCACGCTACACGGCGGCGGTTCTCGACACGGCATTTACGGATCGGGATTTCGACGTTCTGCAAGACGCCATTCCATGTGCCCCCCTGACGCCGGATCGCGCAAGAGCATTGATGTTCAATCTGATCTTCAATCGGCTTCTGCCGTATTCCGAAGCATTCGCCTTGGCCGAATATTTTCGAAGCGAAGGCATCCGAGCCGACATATTCCAATCCCGATCAGGGATCGACGCCTTGCTCGACCCCCTTCTTCCGACACAGATCAGAAATCTGTTTCCGGCAATTTCGTCCTGGCTGACTGGCGCCGTCGATGGATCTAAAGCCTTCTCACGATTGGCCAATCGTATACTCCACGTCATGACGCGGGTCATTCGGTCCAGCACCTCGTCGTCAACCGGCAAACCCGCGCCCGAAGACCAAAAAGACGGCACGACCACGACCGGAAAGATCGGCCGGGACATTCTTTATTTCCCGCACAAGGGGATCACCTACGGAGAACTGTTCGTAAAGGATCAATACTACTCCGACGACCCCGACAGCCCCTTTCACCAATCAAACGTCGGCCACGTCGAACTCGCCTGGACCATGTCGCCGGGCGAACGGAAAGTCGTACGAGCGGAATACGACCGGCAAGGAGTTCAGCCTCATTTCCTTGACCAAGACGGCCGGCGGAACGCCGCCGCTTGGCTGAACCATGTGGCGAGAATTCATGAAAAGTTGTCAGGCCCCCATCGCTTGGCCAAGGCAACGTTTCTCGCGATCGCCGCGATGCGGTTCGAAAACTTCCGTGACGCCATGGCGCCCTGCCGAGGCGCCCATATGGCGATCATCGGATACGACGCCCTGTTTCCAGCTACGGCTGCCCTGGTCTTGCAATCGTTCGGCATCCATGTCGCGGCACTTCAGGAACGCTTCATCATTCCTCTCTATGGGGTAACCCCGCTAATTCTGAATTCGTATTTCGTTCACGGCGCATTGATCGCGGACGCCGTCGACCAGGACCGTTTCCAGGCAATCGACACGACGGTCGTGACCGGGGATCCCAGACGCGGGCGCATCGACCGCTATCGCGCGGAGGCAGAGTCCGAACGCCACGATCGGTTCGCCGGTTTTCGGACTGTATGTCTCGTGCTTGATTTTCAGACCAAGCCCGACTCCTTGGCCGATCCGTTCCATTTCTGGACGGATGCGCCGAGCAACCTTCTCTTCTATTCCCATATCGCCGACCTGGCGGAATCGAACCCCGATTGCGCTTTCGTTGTTCGAGGCAAGAATGCCGCATGGCTCAAGATGGCCGAGATGGCGCCGGCGAAACAGCGATTTGAACTCCTCGACAACGTGTTCATCGATGATCGTTACGACGTCTTCGATCGTTCGTACCTGCTCGCGGCGATGGCCGATGTTGTTGTCGCGCGCTATACGTCGTTGTGCGATCAATGCCTCGCCGCAGGCATCCCGGTATTGATCCACGAACCTCTGCCGAACGGCGGAAGGCTGATCTCCGCATGGCACGACTACAAGCCGTTTCCCGTCTTGACCTTCAGTTTCCAAGAACTCCAAGAACGCTTCGACGACGCCACGCTGACCACTCGTTATATGGAAACCGAACAATTCGCCGAAATGCGGCGCACATACTATGGCGCGGAGGACGGACAGCAGAGCGTGCCCCCAGAGAATGCGCTTCGACGGGCGCTCGAGAACATTTACGCTCGGCAGCATCACGACAACGAGCGCCCGCTGGATCACATGGCTCCGTAGTCCTCGCATGTCAGAGCCGAGACCGCACGCCGTCTTTCTTCCCGCATGGTCGCCCGAAATCGGAGGCGGGCATCTAATGCGCTGCCTGACCCTTGGCCACGCCATGGACCGGCAAGGCTGGCGGGTTTCCATTGCGCTAAATGAAACTGCGGCCGCACAACTGCCGAACGCCAAACCGTTCAACTACAACGCCATCGTGCTATCCGACGATCAACTCCGGTCGAATGCCGATTTGAAGAAGGCGACCGGCGAGGGCTGCCGACTGGCGGTCGTCGATGACTACGAGTCGGATGAAGCCTTCGAAGCTGACCTTGCGGCTTGGGCAGAGAACATACTTGTCATCGACGACCTTGCGGACAAGGCCCATCGGTGCCGGTATCTCCTGGACACTTCACCCGCCCGCAAGGACACGGACTATCGGGGGCTTATTCCGTCTGATTGTCTCGTCATGGCAGGCCCAGCGTTCGCCTTGATCCGAGACGAATTCAATCACCAGAGAAGCGCCGCCCTGCGCCGGCGGCCTGCGGTTCGGTCGATTGCACGGGTGTTGATTTCCTTCGGCTTGACGGATGCTGCGAATATGACAGCGAAGGTCTTGAAAGCGATCCAAAATACCGGGCGCGACCTTGAGATTGATGTCGTCCTGGGCAATGCCGCACCCCATTGGGCTGAGATCTCGGGGATCGTCGATGCCATGGGGGAAAGCGTGACCCTGCACCGAAACCCGAAAAATTTCCCCGAATTGGCGGTCGAGGCCGATATCGCGTTCGGTGCACCAGGAGTATCGTCCTTGGAACGGTGCTGCCTCGGTCTGCCGACGATTACCGTCCCCGTGGCGGACAACCAAAAAACCAATGCACGAGGACTTGCGGAGGTCGGCGCGATCCAGTTGCTGGATCAGACGGCATCAGAATCCGATCTCGGAAACGCTTTACGGAACATGATCGGCGATGTCGAACGCGTCCGCATGATGTCGGATGCCGCTTTCAGTATTTGTGATGGACGCGGTGCGGCCCGGACATTTCTCGCCGTCTCGCCAGAACCGACCAAAGGACCCTTGCCACTTTCCAGCCGCCCGGCAACCACCGCGGATACGGATACGGTCTACCGATGGCAATCGGCGCCCGGCAGCCGCACCTACAGCCGCAACCCGAAGGTCCCCGGTTATGAAGAGCACCGGGCCTGGATGGCCAGTCGGTTGATGCCACAAGCCGGTTTGTTCGAAATCATGACCATGGGGAAGGCGCCCGTCGGGATGGTGCGGCTCGACCTCGAAAGCGACGCTGTCGGCACCTACGAAGTGTCCATTCTGATTGCACCGGAAATGCGCGGCCAGGGAATCGGCCGGGCGGCGCTTGCCGCCGCGCGTCGGCTTGTCCCCGAAGGCACGTTTCTCGCGACTATTCACCCGGACAACGCGCCCTCTCGGAAGATTTTTTCGGCTGCGGGGTATATCCCGGAAAACAGTCGATTTATTAGTCGGCCAACGCCATGACCCTCCCCACCAGAAAAGCGCAATTGAAGATCGGCGACCGGACGATCGGCGCGGACCACCGCCCATACGTGATCGCGGAGATGTCAGGCAACCACAATGGCGATCTGAACCGGGCCCTCTCACTTGTCGACGCCGCGGCCGACGCGGGGGCCGACGCGGTGAAGCTGCAGACCTATACCGCCGATACGATTACCATTGATCACGACGGCCCCGGGTTCACCGTCGAAGGCGGGCTGTGGGACGGCCGGACGCTCTATGATCTCTATCAAGAAGCCGCGACACCTTGGGAGTGGCACGACGCATTGTTCGCTCGGGCCCGCGAACGTGGGATTGCGGTGTTTTCTTCCCCGTTCGACGAAACGGCCGTCGATTTTCTCGAGACCCTGGAATGCCCGGCTTACAAGATCGCATCGTTCGAGGCTATGGACCTGCCGCTGGTCCGGAAGGCGGCGGCCACCGGTAAGCCGCTGATCGTATCGACCGGCATGATCACAACAGACGAGATTGACGAGTTGATGACGGCGCTGAACGATGCAGGCGCGGCGGGGGTTGCGCTTCTCCATTGCGTCAGCGCCTATCCGGCGCCGGTCGAGGCGTCCAACCTGCGAACCATTCCGGATCTCGCCGACCGGTGCGGTACTGTGGTCGGCCTATCGGATCACACCCCGGGCACCGCAGTTGCCGTCGCATCGGTCGGCTTGGGAGCGGCGATCGTCGAAAAGCATGTCTGTTTGGCCCGCGCCGATGGCGGGGTCGATAGCGCCTTTTCCTTGGAGCCCGCAGAATTGGCGGCCCTGACGGCCGATTGCCGCAGCGCCTGGGCCGCGTTGGGCAAGCCGGCGATCGGGCGCCAGGAGGCCGCCGCGCCAAGCGTCGTATTCCGCCGCTCGCTCTATGCCGTGGCCGATATTCCTGCCGGCGCGGAGTTGAACGCGACGAACGTTCGTTCGATCCGCCCGGGCCTCGGTCTCGCACCGAAACATCTGGATGCGGTGCTCGGACGCACCGCCGCAACAGAGATTACCCGGGGCACGCCCCTGGCGTGGGATTTGATCAATCCCGCCGAAGACTGAACCGCCGACCGGAAGAACGAATGCTTCACCACATCAGAAATTTTCTCGCCGGGATCATCCGGCTGTTGACCTGGCCTCTCGGCCGGACTGGACGGCGACGCCTCTTGCGGGTTCTGCGCCAGGGAATGGCCACCCCCGGTTTTGACGAAGTGATCGCCGACAGCCCGCGGCACCGCGCGGTTCTATTGCTTGGGCGACCTGCCTTTGTGGCGGGCACAAACCTTGCTGACCAAAGAGCCTGAAACCATCGAATGGATCGACACCTTCAATGACGACGAGGTGCTGTTCGATATCGGCGCGAACGTCGGCGTTTATACGATCTATGCCGCGCTTGGCCGCAAAGTCCGGGTGCTCGCTTTCGAACCGCTGGCCGCGAACTATTTCCTGTTAAACCGGAACATTGAAGAGAACAGGCTGTCCGAAACGGTCAGCGCCTATTGCCTGGCGCTCAACGACGCCGACATGACCGGCAGTTTCCATGTCCGCGACACCGGTTTCGGATCCGCATTGTCCAGTTTCGCCGAGGCCGTCGATCACAAGGGCGAGCCGTTCACCGCACGGTTCGAACAAGGCATGGTCGGGATGACCTTGGACGGATTCATCGAACGGTTCCAACCGCCGTTTCCCGACCACATAAAGATCGACGTCGATGGCATCGAAGACAAGATCGTCAACGGCGCCGCACGGACGTTGGCGGACCCGCGGCTGCGGTCGCTTTCCATCGAACTCGACGCCGCGCGTCCGGATTACACGGATGCAGTGGTCCGGAATATTGAAGCTGCCGGGCTGTCGCTGATCGGAAAGCGCCGCGCCGCCGAATTGGACGACACGCCGTTCGCCGATATCTACAACTACCTCTTCCGCCGCTGACCCGGATTTCGATCGAGAACTCATGACCCACCCCATCCGTATCGCCATCGCCGGTTACGGCGTCGTCGGCAAGCGCCGGCGGGAATTCATCGATGCCCATCCGATGCTCCGGACCGTCGCCGTCTGCGACAAGACCTTCGCCGACAGCGGCCGACTGGGCGACGGGGTCGCCTATTTTCAATCGCCGGCCGACCTGTTGACGCAAGACTTCGACGCCTTGTTCGTCTGCATGACCAACGACATCGCCCCGGACGTCACCATCGCCGGCCTGGAAAAAGGCGTGCATGTGTTCTGCGAGAAGCCGCCCGGGCGCAATGTCGCGGATATCGAGCGGGTTATCCACGCTGAAAAACGACACCCAGGCCTCTGCCTGAAGTACGGCTTCAACCACCGGTATCACGATTCCGTCCGCGATGCGCTGGCGGTGGCCCAAAGCGGCGAATTGGGCCGGATCGTCAACCTGCGGGGCGTCTACGGCAAATCGAAGTTCATCAGTTACGGCAAAATGTCCAACTGGCGCACGGAACGCAATGTCGCCGGAGGCGGCATTCTTCTCGACCAGGGGATCCATATGGTCGATCTGATGCGTCTGTTCGCAGGTGAGTTCTCCCAAGTCCACAGTTTCGTAACCAACGATTTCTGGGGCCATGACGTGGAAGACAACGCCTACGCCCTGATGCGGACCGAGGCCGGCGTCGTCGGCATGCTGCACTCCAGCGCCACTCAATGGCGCCATCGCTTCAATCTGGATATCACATTGGAGAAAGGGGCGCTGATCCTCAGCGGTATCCTGTCCGGATCGAAAAGCTACGGCGCCGAGACGTTGACCATCGTCCACGCCCACGAAGACGATCAAGGGGAACCGCGCGAGGAAGTTTCCCGCTATACGGCCGACCCTTCCTGGGCCAACGAGATCGCTGATTTTGCCGATGCCATCGTCCAGAACCGTCCGATCACCGAAGGCTCATCTGATGATGCCCTAAGGACGATGCGGCTGGTATACGACATCTACAAGGCCGATCCGGAATGGTCGGCGCGCTGGAACCTGGCGCCGGCGAACGGAGGCGCGGCATGAAGGAATCGGATATCCGCCCGCAGGACTTGTTCAATCGCTACCTCGACCTCGTTCGTCGCGACAACGAGACCTTGTTCGCGGATCGGACCGGCTTCATCGACATCGAATGTCCGGCCTGCGGCGGATCGCAGATCGGGCGGCGATTCGAAAAGGACGGTTTCGAATACCGCGAATGTGCGGATTGCTTCAGCCTCTATCAATCGCCCCGGCCGGACGAGGCCACTCTGGCACGGTTCTATCACGAGGCGGAATCCGTCAAATTCTGGGGAACCGAGTTCTACCGACAGACCGCCGAGGCGCGGCGCGAGAAATTATTCAAACCGCGGGCCCGTGACATCGCCGCCTTGGCGAACCGGCATCTGAACGCAACCGGAGAGGCACGGTTTTGTGACATCGGCGCGGGCTACGGCACCTTGCTGGAAGAAGTTGCGGCAACCGGACGCTTCGCCGCCGTCACCGGGGTCGAGCCTGCGCCGAACCTGGCGGCACTCTGCCGCGACAAGGGATTCGAGATCATCGAGGCGACCGCCGAAACTCTGCCGGCAAACGCGCCGCGGGCGGATGTTCTAACGGCATTTGAAGTCATCGAGCATGTGCCTTCGCCTTTGGCCTTCCTGAAAGGGTTAAAGCGCCTGATGACCAACGGCGGCATCGCGCTTCTGACGACGCTGACCGCGGACGGCTTCGACATCCAAACACTCTGGCAGCATTCCAAGGCGGTCCATCCGCCTCATCACATCAATCTATTGTCGGTGGCCGGATATCGCCGCCTGATCGAGCGCGCCGGCCTGGCCTGTGTCGAGATCGCGACGCCCGGAAAGCTGGATGTTGACATCGTCGGCAACACCTTGAAAGAAAACCCGGAGATCGAAGTCACGCCGTTCATCCGCCGCCTGGTTACGGAATCGGACCCCGAGACAAGAGAAGCATTCCAGGCATTTCTCGCCGACCACCTACTGAGTTCGCACATACGTATTCTGGTATCCATCGATTGAGGCGCCCGGACATGACCGCATCCCTAAAACGCAATTTGGCGAACCGAATTCCGACGGTCGGCTCCTGGATCAGCCTCGCATCGGAAGAAACCTGCGAGATTATGACCCGTGCCGGGTTCGACTGGCTGGGTATCGACATGGAACACACCGCGATCGGTGTCGGTGAGATGGCCCGTCTGATCCGGGTCATCGATCTCGCCGGCATCGCACCGGTCGTCCGCGTCGGGGCCAATGACCCGTTGTTGATCAAACGTGCCTTGGACGCCGGCGCCCAAGGCATCATCGCACCGATGGTGAATTCGGCCGCCGATGCCGAAGCTGCGGTCTCCGCCGCCCATTATCCGCCCAAGGGCACGCGCGGCGTCGGCTTGCACCGGGCCCAGGGTTATGGTGCGGATTTCGCCTCCTATAAAAAGTGGATGGACGACGAAGGCCCATTGGTCGTCGCGCAGATCGAACACAAAGACGGCGTCGAAAATTTGGATGCCATCATAGCGGTACCGGGATTGGATGCGTTCTTCATCGGCCCCTACGACCTCTCGGCGTCCTACGGTACACCGGGCGATTTTTCCTCGGTCGAGGTCCGGGCCGCGATGGCCAAGGTTGACGCCGCCGTCGCCGACGGCCCCATCGCCGGCGGCATCCATGTGGTGGAACCGGACGCGGTGGCGCTCGCCGCCCGCATGAAAGCCGGGCACCGCTTCATCGCCTACGGCGTCGACATGATCTTCCTTTCCGGCGCCATCGACGCAGCGCGGACCGTCATCAACGATATCAAGGCAGACTCGTCATGACCCGAATTTGCGTCATCCCCGCGCGCATGGCGTCTACGCGATTTCCCGGCAAGCCGTTGGCGCCGCTGCTCGGCATGCCGCTGATTGTCCACATCCTACACCGCGCGCGCCTCTGCCAGGATCTGGACCGGGTCGTCGTCGCGACCTGCGATCACGAGATTGCCGATGCTGTCACGGCAGCGGGCGGAGAGGCCGTCATGACCGCCGACACCCACGAACGCTGCACCGACCGCACGGAAGAAGCGATCCGCAACCTCGGCCTCACCCTGGCGGATGACGATCTCGTTCTGATGCTGCAGGGCGACGAGATCATGGTTTCACCGAAAATGCTGTCGGACATGATCCAGCGGTTCGAGGAAACAGGCGCCGATGTCATCAACCTGATCAGCCGCCTATACACCCCGGAAGACCACACCGACCCGAACACGGTGAAAGCCGTATCGGCACCGGACGGTCGGCTCCTCTACATGTCCCGCGCGGCCATTCCGTCTCCCGCTCGGGCGGATAATGTTCCCGTATTTCAACAGACCGGGATCATCGCCTTCAAGGCGGCGTTCCTCGCGCGCTACAGCGCACTGCCGCCAACGCCTTTGGAAATAATCGAATCCTGCGACATGATGCGGGTCATCGAACACGGCCTGCCGATCTACGGCGTGCCGACGGATACGGAAACCATCGGCGTCGATACCGAGGCCGACCGGGCACGCGCCGAACAACGACTGGCCGCCGATCCGACGACCGCGCGCTATCTGGAACTTCCGTCGGAGGCAGCCCGATGAGCGGACCGCTCTCCGGCCGCACCGCCCTGGTCACCGGCGGCACACGCGGTATCGGTCGCGCCATCGCTGAACGGCTTTCCACCGACGGCGCCCGGGTCACCGTCACCGGGACCAAACCCGACGGTCACGCACCCGAGGGCTGCGGCTACCTAGGCTGCGACTTTTTGGACGCCGAAGCGACCGCCGATTTTGCCGGAAAAGTCGCGGACTTGGGCTTCGATATCCTGGTCAACAATGCGGGCATCAACAAGATCGCCCCCTTCGCCGAGATCGACCCCGCCGATTTCGCCGCGATCCAACAGGTCAATGTGACCGCACCGATGATGCTCTGCCGCGCCGTGATCCCCGGCATGCGAGCCAAGGGCGGGGGGCGCATCGTCAACATCTGTTCCATCTGGGGTGTTATTTCGAAGGCGCAGCGCGCTTCCTATTCAACCAGCAAGTTCGCTATCGACGGCATGACGAAGGCGTTGTCGGCAGAAGTCGCCGGCGACGGAATCCTCGCCAATTGCGTCGCGCCGGGCTTCATCGACACAGAGTTGACCCGAACGGTTCTGGGCGAAAAAGGCATGGCCGAACTCGCCGCCCAGGTACCGGTCAAACGCGTCGGCCAACCGGAAGAAATCGCCGCTTTGGTCGCCTGGCTGGCCGGGCCGGAAAATACATACATAAGTGGCCAATCCATCGTCATCGACGGAGGCTTCACCAATGTCTGACGGCATGACGATCCAGTCCCACAAAGGGGCATACGACGTTCTGTTCGATAAGGCCGCGCGCGACGGGCTGGCGGCGCTGGCGGCGGGCGACCGGCCGCTGCATGTCATCGTCGACGAACGGGTCGCCGACCTGCATCGCGACAAGCTGGCCCCGTTACTCGCCGGGCCGTCGGTCCTGAAACTCGCCGCGACGGAGTCCAATAAGTCGCTGGAGAAATTTCCAGCCTATGTCGATCATCTGGTCTCCCACGGCATCCGACGCGACCATCTTCTGGTCGCCGTCGGTGGCGGTATT
Organism: uncultured Rhodospirillaceae bacterium; assembly: GCA_913030825.1. Lineage (GTDB taxonomy): Bacteria > Pseudomonadota > Alphaproteobacteria > Rhodospirillales > Casp-alpha2 > UBA1479. The sequence goes on from CAJWCU010000003.1 coordinate 117,877, forward strand.
ATCCAGGACACAACCTGCTTTCTTGCGGCAACGATGTTGCGCGGCGTCGATTGGGCATTCTGTCCGACGACCTTGCTGGCCCAAGCCGACAGCTGCATCGGCTCCAAAAGCTCGATCAATTCTGCGTCGGCGAAAAACATCCTGGGCACCTTTACCCCGCCCCGGACGATCTATCTCGATGTCGCGTTCCAGGAAACCTTGGACGGCCGGGATGTCCGGTCCGGCGTCGGCGAGATACTGAAAGTTCATGCCATCGACGGACCCGACAGTTTCCAGCGAATCGCTTCCGACTACCACCGCCTGTTCACCGAGGCGGATGTAATGCTGCGCTATGTTCGCGCCGCCCTGGAAATCAAGAAGGGCTATATCGAAGATGACGAGTTCGATCGCGGGCCGCGCAATATCTTCAACTATGGCCATACGTTCGGTCACGCCATCGAGGCGGCGACGGACTTCGGCATCCCGCATGGGATCGCCGTGACGATTGGCATGGATATGGCCAACTATGTCTCATCTCGGATCGGCGACGGCACGGAAGATCACTTTCGGCGCCTGCGTCCGACCCTGGCCGCCAACTACGCCGGCTACCAAGCCTATCCCGTACCGTTCGAACCGTTCCTCGGCGCGATCCTGAAGGACAAGAAAAACACCGGCGCGGGTTCCGTGACCATGATCCTGCCCAAAGCCGACGGACATCTCGCCAAGGCAACCCACGCAGCGGACGACGATTTCAAATCGGCCTGTCGGTCGTTCCTGGAAGACGTGCGCGCGGCATGATACCCAACGACGTTCCCGTGGCCGTGACCTCGCGGTCGTTTTCCAAGCATCCGGAATTGCGGCAAGCCCTTTTGGACCGCTATCCGAACGCGACCTTCAACGATGCCGGGGAAAGCCTGCGGGGTCAGGCTTTGATCGATTTCCTGAAAGGGCATGAAAAGGCGATCACCGCGCTGGAGCCACTGGACGCGGCGCTGTTCGACGCCGTGCCTGAACTGCGCGTCGTCGGCAAGTACGGCGTCGGCCACGACATGATCGACCTGAAGGCCATGCAGGCACGCGGCGTCAAACTGGGCTGGACCGCCGGGGTCAACCGCCGCGCCGTCGCCGAACTGGCGCTTGGTTTCGCCCTGACGCTGATCCGTCGAGTGCCGACATCGCTTGCCCTTGTTTCGGGCGGCGAATGGCGGCAGGTCACGGGCCGGCAGCTGTCCGGCCGCACGGTCGGCATCATCGGGCTCGGCAATGTCGGCAAGGATCTTGCCGGTCTGCTGCGCGCCTTCGATTGCCGCATCTTGGCCCATGACATTCATACGGACGACAATTTCTGCGCCCGAGTGGGCGTCGAGATGACGGGTCTCGATCAGCTTCTTTCCGATAGTGAAGTAATCTCCATCCATTTACCGCTGGACGATTCGACCCGCGGTATGATCGGCGCCAATCAGCTGGCCCGCATGCGCGACGGGGCGATCTTGATCAACACCGCGCGCGGCAATCTCGTCGATGAGGCGGCGCTCGCGGCCGAATTGGGCTCCGGGCGCCTGGGCGCCGGTGCCTTCGACGTCTTCGCAGCCGAACCCCCGGAAAACAACGCGCTCATCGGACTTGATGCCTTCCTCGCGACGCCGCACATCGGCGGCAGCACCGAAGAAGCCATTCTGGCCATGGGGCTGGCCGCGATTGAGGGATTAGACAACGCCGGGGACCCGATCACCGTCGCCCGGGGGAATCGGCCATAACCACCGACGTCAGCATTGCCGACGCGCGGTTTTTGCTCGCCCGGCCGGAAGCCATCAGCGATATGCAGGCGGCGACGGTTTGGTATTTCGGGGACGATCACGAAGTCTATTGCGCGCTCCAGGCACGCCTACCGCACACACTCGCCTGGGGTGATACGGGGCGCCGACTCAATGACATCGCCGAACAATTCACCGATGATTTTGTAAACTTGGCAGACCGCTTCGACGTCGCCGATTGGGACTGGTGGGAGAGCCGCAACATCGCCGAACGAGGGCCCTTGTCGTCGACCTTTACCACTGAATGCTGCCGCATGATCCTATTTGGCAAATGCCTGGACCGGAAAGGCTCAAATGTCTTCATTTGCGACGCCGGTGACCTCGCCCGCGTGTTGCTCGAGGAAGCCCGCCGACGGGGCACCCCAGCGACCTGGATCGGAAAGGGAACTATCGCGCAAGCCGTCGAATTGATTGCCGAACAGACTACCGCGGCTCTTCGGTTCGCCCGTGTCGCCATACGCCGGATCGGCCGGTTGCGCCGCCTACGGGCATTGCGTCGGGCGCGGCCCGTCCCGCTAGACCGGCTGCGCCGCTGCGACATACTGTTCGCTGCCTGGACCGTGCCGGGCGACTTCCCCAGTCCGGGGCCTCGCGACGTCGCGCATTACATGGGAGCGCTACCGAGAGAACTACGGGCGCGCGGCCTAACCGTCGGATTTCTCGCGCTGCCCTTGGACTGGATCGGTGACGGTAACGCCATCAACGCGCATGTTGCCGCGGCGGATGAAGCGGTTTTTCTGCCAGACGACGCGATCGGCGTGGGCGATATCGTGGCGATGGCCGCGCGAGCACTTTTCTCGCGCGCTTTTCCTACCGAGGACTTGAGATTCTCGGGCCAGCCGCTCGCCTCTGTCGCCCGCATGGTGATGCGGCGCGAACGTTTCGATTGGCGGGCCGTCAATGCCCGTTTGCTGGCCGGCGTCGGATCTTACCTCGCGGGTAACGGGATTCGGCCAACAACGGTGTTCCACGTGTACGAAAATCAGACATGGGAAAAGGGACTTCGGGCGGGACTACGCCGGGCTTTGCCAGATGTCAAAATCGCCGGCGTGCACCAATCGCCGTTCTCGAAACTGTATCTAAATATGCTGCCGTCGCGGGTCGAGCTGTCGACCGGGCGGTGGCCTGACATCGTTTTCACCCATGGCGCGCGGAGCCGCCGCCAGCTGACCTCGACCGGGGCGCCCGACGACCGCGTCATCGATGCCGGATTGTTCCGCCCCAGCGCTTTCGTGCTGCGGCCTGTGCCCGGCGCCCGGCGATCCGGCCGGCTTATCATTGCCACGGGCGTAGATTTCCATGAATGCTGCGAACTCGTTTCCAAGGCCTCGCAGGCGGCCGCACGCGCCGCCGGAGATTGGCAAGTGATTGCCAATTTCCACCCCGCGGCTGCACCAGCCTTTCGCACGAGGCTGCAACAGTTTCTCGCTGCCCAGCCGGGCAACTCGGCGAATATTGAATTCGTCGAGCGGCCGATTCCTGATTTGCTGAAGGGAGGCGCGGCAGCCATTCTATACGCCGACACCAATGCGGCGTTCGAAGCCGTTTCGAGCGGTGCCCAGGCGATCAATGTGGAACGGGACCATGCATTGTCGTTCGACAAATTGGCCGACGGATTGGCACGGCGGTTATATACCGTGGACGAGATCGCCCTCAGCTTGGACGAGCTAACGGATGAAGATGCCTGGCCCAGCCGGAATGACGTCGCATTGGCGCTCAACGATTGTTTCAGCCCCGCCGATGCGGACAAGATCCTATCCGTTCTCGGTCTCGCGCTCGGCAATGCCGGCGGCGAACCGCTCAAGGTGATGGAGGAAAAATGAAAGTCGCAATTCTTTGTGGCGGCAAAGGGACCCGCATCCGTGGTGTCGCCGATGACCTGCCGAAACCGATGATTCCCATCGGTGCCTATCCGATCCTCTGGCATATCATGCAGGGATACGCCACTCAAGGGCACAAGGATTTCGTGCTCTGCCTGGGTTACAAAAGCGGAGCAATCAAAGATTTCTTCCTGAATTACCGCTCCAGGGTCGCCGATTTCACGATCGATTTCGATCGCGACCGGGCCATCGAGTTCCATGGCGCCGACCACGCCATTGATTGGCGTGTGACCATGGCGGAGACGGGCGAGGAAACGCTGACTGGCTCGCGCGTCAAGGCCGTCGAAAAATACATCGGCAAAGACGATACCTTTATGCTGACTTATGGCGACGGCGTCGCCGATATCGACATCGAGGCGCTGACTAACTTCCACCAGTCCCATGGCAAGGCAATGACCGTTTGCGGCGTGCGGCCGCCGGGCCGCTTCGGAGAGATGGAACACGGCGCGGACGGTGCGGTCATCGAGTTCAACGAGAAACCGCAAGCAACGGGCGGCCGTATTTCCGGCGGATTTTTCGTCTGCAGCCGGCGGGTCTTCGACTACCTTGACGGCGGGCGCGACGATATCGTGTTGGAGACCGAACCCATGCGGCGCCTTGCCGCCGATGGCGAAATGATGATGTACCGGCACGACGGGTTCTGGCAGTGCATGGACACCTATCGGGATTTCCAATTGCTGAACGATCTTTTCGCCTCAGGAACAGCCCCCTGGGTGCGCTGATGACCGACTTCTCCGCCTTCAAAGGCCGCCGTGTCTTGGTCACCGGTTCAACCGGTTTCAAGGGAAGTTGGCTCTGCACGTGGCTGGCCGACCTGGGCGCGCAAGTGACCGGCCTGGCGCTACCGCCGACAGCCGACGCACCGCTGTTCGATCAGCTTCGCCTGGCCACGCGGATCGAACAGCATTTCATCGACATCCGCGACTTCGATGCGGTCTACGGGCTTCTTGCCCAGAGCTCGCCGGAAATTGTCATTCACCTTGCAGCCCAGGCCCTGGTTCGGCGCAGCTATTCGGAACCTCTGGAAACCTTCCACACAAACGTTTCTGGCGGGATCAACCTGCTGGAGGCCGTACGCTTGGCGCCGACGGTGCGATCGCTGGTCTTCATCACCTCCGACAAGTGTTACCGCAATATGGAATGGCAAAGGGGCTATCACGAGGACGACATTCTCGGTGGACCCGATCCTTACTCGGCCTCCAAAGGCGCTATCGAACTGGTCTTCACCGGCTATCAGGATTCCTTCTTCCGTGCCCGCCCGGACCTTGTCGCAGCGACCACCCGTGCGGGAAACGTCATCGGCGGCGGCGACATGTCGACCGACCGCATTGTGCCAGATTGCATCCGCGCCCTGCGGGCCGGTGAACCAGTCGTCCTGCGGAACCCGGGAGCAACGCGGCCGTGGCAGCATGTACTGGAACCGTTGTCTGGTTATTTGACGTTGGCCCTTTACCAGGCCGACGGCGACGAAGCCGCCGCCGGGGCCTGGAACTTCGGGCCGGACAATGAGAATGTCCGCCCGGTCCAGGAACTCGCCGAAACGGCGGTCACCGTCTGGGGTTCGGGCGAGGTCCGAATCGAACGAGATCCCGATGCCCCACACGAAGCGACGCTGCTCATGCTGGACAGCGGCAAGGCGAAAAACGAACTAGGCTGGCGACCACGCTGGGATTTCGCAACGGGCGTGACCCGTGCTGTCGAATGGTATAAGGGCCTGGACGACGGCCTGAACCCGATCGATCTCTGCCGCCAACAGATCGCCGAATACGGAAAGGCCGGGGAATGACCGGCATGAATACTGCCGGGGCCGGCTTGACGATCACGCCGCTGAAAATCATCAACGACGACCGCGGCGCGGTGATGCACATGCTGCGCGCCGACGCGGGAGTCTTTGTCGGGTTCGGCGAAATCTATTTTTCCGTCGTCAATCCAGGCGCGGTGAAGGCCTGGAAACGTCACCGGGAAATGACCCTAAATCTGTGCTGCGTTTCTGGGGCGATCCGTTTAGTCGTATTCGACGCGGCGGAGGGTACGGTTCGAGAAATCGATCTGGGGCCCGGGCGGCCCGAGACCTACAACCTAGTGACCGTTGCGCCGGGCCTGTGGACCGGGTTTACCTGCATCGGCGACGCACCGGCCGTGCTGGCCAATTGTGCCAATATTCCCCACAACCCGGCCGAGGCCGAAGGCCTGCCGGCGGATACGAATGGAATTCCCTACACCTGGCCATGACCGTCGCAAACAAAATTCACGGATCGATCATTGTCACCGGCACGTCCAGCTTTGTCGGCGCCCATCTGGCTCATGCATTCGCATCGGCAGGTCATCGGGTGATCGCGACCCATTCGCGCCCGCGTACCGATTACGACGGAATCCGCGCCAAACGCCTTGCCTATGCGGAAGCGGGCGGCGCGGAGATGGTCCGGCTAAACATCACCGAGGACGATGCGATCCGCAAGCTGATCGCCCGGACAGCGCCGGGCCTTTGGATTCACCACGCGGGCCATGCCGCGGACTATGCCTCAACGGATTACGACGCCGTGTTGGGCGAAGCCGTGAACGTGACACCGCTTGATGCCGTCTTCCACGGCCTAAGCGGATCAGACGGCGGAGTCATCGTCACCGGGTCCTCCGCAGAATACGCAACCGGCGACGTGGCCAACCACGAGAACGAAATCTCCCTGCCGGACATGCCGTATGGTTTGTCGAAAAAGGCGGAGACAGAGCGGGCGCGCATACTGTCCGCGGAAACCGGCGTGCCTTGCCGGGTCGGCCGTCTCTTTATTCCGTTCGGATGGCTCGACCATCCGGCGAAGTTGCTCGCCCAGGTGATCGCCGGGCTAGGCGCCGGCGCGCCCGTGGACCTTTCGCCATGTAGCCAACGACGCGACTTCATCGGCGTCAAGGACGTTTGTTCCGCTTGGGCAGCAATGGCCGGCGATCTGGAGCGCGGTGGGTTCGACATCTTCAATATCTGTTCCGGAGAAGCCGTCGAGTTGAAAACATTGTTGGAAGGCATCGCAACGGCGATGGCCACCAACATTTCGCTGCTGCGCTTCGGCGCCCGCGAGATGCGACCGGGCGAGGCCGCCATTTCTTTCGGCAACAACGCAAAAGCCAGGGCAATACTCGGCTGGTCTCCCCGGCCGCTTGACCAGGCGCTACGCGAGGACCTGATCTCGAGCCCGGCCCAACTTACGGAAAACGCGCCGTGACCGCGGCTCAGCCAAAAGTCTCTGTGCTCATGTCTGTGCTCGACGGCGAGGAATATCTCGCGGAGGCCATGGACAGCATCCTGGGTCAGGACTTCACTGATTTCGAGTTCGTCATCGTCGACAATGCCTCGACAGACCGAACAGCGGAGATCATCGCTTCATACGGAGACCATCGGATCGTCACCATAACCAATTCGGAGACCCTGAACCTCAGCCAGTCCCTGAACAGGGGGCTGGTTGCCGCGCGCGGCGACTATGTGGCGAGGCTGGACGCAGACGACATCGCCTTGCCGGGGCGACTGAGAAAGCAGGCGGCTTGGCTCGACGCTCATTCCGACGTTGCGCTGGTCGCGACCGCCGCTTGCGAATTCAACGATGATACACCGCCGCCGGGCCGACCCTATCCGACGCCGCCAGCCGACCACGACGCGTTGATGGCCGCGCTATCGACCAATAGCATCATCGCACATTCATCAATCATGTTCCGTCGTCAGCCCGTCGTTGAAATGGGTGGCTATCCGGAAACATTTACCTACTGCATGGACTATCTGCTTTATTTCCGGCTCGCCTCAAAGACACGGCTGGCAGCCTTGCCGGAGACGCTGGTCGCGATCCGCAGCCATCCAGGCCAGATCACGGCGCTGCCATCCTGGCGTCTGCGCCGCGAAGTCGAAGCTGTCGCCGCCTTCACCGAAGCGCTCAACTACCCGAACCTTGCGGTCCCAGTTCGCGCCGGCCTGAAACGATATCGGTCGCAGACCTCTATCCGCCTTGCCCTCATTCATGCCCGCATGGCCCATCCTGTAGCCGCCGCCGGCTGGCTGTGTCGCGCGGCTTTTTGCGCACCGTTGGCGTTCTTTCATGTCGTGCGGAATGGTTTATGCAATCGCCTGGAACATACCCAATAACCCTCCATTCAGACCCAGGAAGAAAATGCGCCCAGAACATGTGAAATATCTCCGTTGCCCCAGCACCGGTGCCGCTCTTCGCCTGGATGCGGAAGAAACCGTCAATGGCCGGGTCCGCACCGGCCGCCTGATCTCGAAAGCCGACGGCTCGATTAACGAATATCCGGTGATTGAATACATTCCCCGCTTCGTGACGTCGGAAAATTACGCCACCAACTTCGGGTTTGAATGGAACCTGCACGCCCGCACGCAATACGACGAGGTGTCGGGCCACAAAATGACCGAGGACCGCTTCTTCGCGTTTACCGGCTGGCCGAGCAACCTGGAAGGACAGGTCGTATTGGAAGCGGGTTCAGGGTCGGGCCGGTTCACCGAACAACTATTGGGAACAGGCGCAACGGTCATTTCCTTCGATTTCTCCAACGCAGTCGATGCCAACTATCAATCCAACGGAACGCATCCCAATCTGTTGCTGGTGCAAGGCGACATGTATCACATGCCTTTCGCGCGCGACGAGTTCGATCGCGTGTTGTGCTACGGCGTACTGCAACACACGCCTGACCCGGAAAAATCATTCCAGGCACTTGTTCCGGTGCTCAAGCCCGGCGGCCACTTGGCGACGGACATCTACCTCAAGTCGATCAAGTTCTGGCTGCTGAACACCCGCTATCTCGTCCGCCCGTTCACCCGCAACATTCCGTCCGAACGGCTTTATTGGCAATGCAAGCGCTACATCGATTTCATGTGGCCTCTGGTTCGCCTATTGCGAAAACTGCCTTTGGGCCAGGCGATCATCTGGCGCCTTCTGATTGCCGACTATTCGACAAAGATGCCGAACGCAAACGATCAGACCTTGAAGGAATGGGCTTATCTCGACACCTTCGACATGCTGTCGCCCCGCTATGACGAACCGCAAACTCCCCGCACATTCCGAACCTGGCATGAAAAAGCGAACCTGACGGATATCAATATCGCTTTGGGGTCCAACGGCGTCGCCGGCACGGCACGCAAACCCATAACGGTGGACCACACGTAGCCATGTGCGGCATTGCTGGATTCTTCCACACGTCCGGCGCCGGGCCGGCAGGGAACCGGATGGCGGCCCAGGCCCGGGCTATGGCCGCGGCCCTGCATCATCGAGGGCCGGACGCAAACGGCGCCTGGAGTGATGAAGAAGCCGGTGTCGCCTTGGGCCATGCGCGGCTTTCGATCATCGACCTAAGCCCGGCAGGCGCACAACCGATGGTCTCTTCCTGCGGTCGGTTCGTCATCGTCTACAATGGGGAAATCTATAATGCCGATGAGTTGAAGCGCGATCTGGCGACAGCTGGGCGCACTGAATTCCGCGGCCATTCGGACACGGAAGCCGTCCTTGAATCCTGTGCCGCGTTCGGCGTCCGGGCCACATTGGAAAAATCCGTCGGCATGTTCGCCCTTGCCCTTTGGGACCGCCGGGACAGGTGCCTGACGCTGGCCCGCGACCGCCTCGGCATCAAACCGCTCTATTGGGGCGAACAGAACGGCGTGCTCCTGTTCGCGTCCGAGCTCAAGGCCCTGGTCGGACATCCCGCGTTCCGCGCCGAGATCGACCGCAACGCCCTTGCCGCGTACCTTCGATACAACTACGTCCCTGCCCCGGCATCGATATACAAAGGCATCGGCAAGCTGGAACCGGGCTGCCTTGTGGTTCAGAAACTCGGCGACCCCGCCAGGATCGAACGGTATTGGGATTTGCGCCGGATCGCCCGGGACGGGCAAGCCAACCCGCTGGCGCTCACCGATGCAGATGCCACGGACAAGGCAGAGGCCTTGTTGCGCGACGCGGTCGGCCGGCGGATGATTTCCGACGTTCCTCTGGGCGCGTTCTTGTCCGGTGGCATCGATTCTTCGCTCGTTGTCGCCTTGATGCAGGCGCAAAGTGAGCGGCCCGTCCGCACCTTCTCGATCGGCTTCGCCGAAGCGGCATTCAACGAAGCTCCCCACGCCGCCCGCGTCGCCCAACATCTGGGGACCGCTCATACGGAATTGACGGTCACCCCGGATCAAGCACGCGATGTCATTCCTCAGCTGGCCGAAATGTACGACGAGCCTTTTGCGGATTCGTCGCAGATTCCAACCTTCCTGGTGTCGCAGTTGACCCGTCAACATGTCACGGTCGCACTTTCCGGCGACGGCGGTGACGAGGTGTTCGCCGGATATACCCGGTATCCCTGGGGCGAATTGCTGCGCCGCCGAACTGGCTCTGTGCCTCGGCCGTTGCGATTGGCCGCGGCGCGATTGCTGGGCGGATTGAGCGAAGATAATTGGGATCGCCTGCTATCGCCGCTTCCAGCGGGCTGGCTACCGAGTCACCCCGGTCAAAAGGTTCGCAAACTCGCCGACGTCCTGTCTCTGCCCGACGACATGAGCCTCTATCGACGCCTGGTTTCAGCCTGGGGCGCGCCGGAAAAGATGGTGTCTGGATCCCGCGAAACCCCGACTGCCGCCTGGGACGACACTGTCGCCGACGATGTCCCCCAATTCCTGGAGCGCATGCAACTCTTGGACACGCTAACCTATTTGCCCGATGACATTCTTGCCAAGGTCGATCGGGCGTCGATGGCTGTCGGGCTGGAAGCGCGGGTGCCGTTGCTGGACCATCGAGTCGTCGAGTTTGCCTGGCAGTTGCCGCGCGCCATGCGCCTTCGCGGCAATCAGGGAAAATGGTTGCTGCGCCAGGTGCTGTACCGGTATGTCCCGCGAGGCCTGATCGAGCGGCCGAAGATGGGATTCGGCATCCCCGTCGGCCAATGGCTGCGTGGACCTCTGCGTGATTGGGCGGAAGATCTTTTGAGCCGCCACGCGCTTGAGGACTCGGGGTTGCTCGACGCGGACGTTGTACGCGATGCCTGGCGACGGCATCTATCAGGGAACCGGAACATGGCGACCGAGATCTGGACGATCCTGATGTTCCAGGCTTGGCATCGGCACTGGATGACGGAAGCGAGCCAAGCGGCATGAGAATCTGCGTGCTCGGCGCCGCCAGCAGTCCTCACGTCCTGGCCCGGGCCCGGGCGTTCGGCGAGCGCGGTCATCAGGTCACCTTGATCAGTCCGACTGCGCCGGAGCCGCACGAGCCGGAGAGCTCCCCGCTAACAATACTTTGGCCGAAACCACACCGAGCCGGCTTTGCCGGCAAGATCGGGCTTGTCCTCTGGACGGCCTGGATGCTGACCCGCCAACGGGCCGATGTCTACCATGCACATTATGCGGCGGAGGTCGGCTCCTGGCTGGCTTGGCTGCTGCGCCGCCAGCCCCTGGTCGTGACGGTCATGGGCGGTGACGTTCTGTTTGACGAACAAGGAAGCCTCGGTCCGCTCGGACGTTGGCTCACGCGACAGACCGTCATGGGCGCGCGCCTTGTGACCACAAAATCACGGCATCTCACAGAAGTTATCGCCCGAATAGGGGTGCCGACGACCCGCATAGAGGAAATTATTTGGGGCATCGATGCCGCAGTGTTTCGGTTTTCTGCTGAAGGCCGAGCCAGCACGCGCCGGGACTGGAATGTCGCGGACGACTCCTTCCTGGTGTTCAGCCCACGCATGATGATGCCGTTCTATAATATCGATTTGCTGGTCGAGGCATGGGCTAAGATCGCCGACACCGAACCCAACACCCTCCTAGTGCTCAGCGAGTACCGTGCCGACCCGGCCTACCGTGACACCCTGAAGCGGCGTGTTAAGGAACTCGGGCTCGAGCGATGCGTCCGGTTCGTGCCAGCACGAACGCCGGACCGTATGGCCGATGCCTATTCTGCCGCGGATGTCGTCGTCAGCATCCCGCCTTCCGACGGATTTCCCCAGGCCGTCCTGGAAGCGGCCGCCTGCGGCCGCCCTGTGATTCTCTCGGACCTTCCTCGTCTCTACGACATCTTGGCGCCCGAGACTTGTGCGCTCTATGCCGGGTTTGACCCGGCGGCCATCGCCGCAGCGGTCAAAAAGACGATGAAAAACCCATCCAACACACGGGAACGAGCCGAAAAGGCAAGGGAAGCCGTCCTAGCCCGCGCCGATTTCCAAGCAAACGTGGATCGGGTGGAAGGCCGTCTTCTCGCCCTGGTCCGGACCGACTGACAATGTGTGGGATCGCAGGTATCGTCGCCCGTCCGAATGGGCGGATCGATCCGAGAGACTTGGCCCGCCTATCCGCCGCGATCGCTCACCGTGGCCCTGACGACGAAGGCGCCTGCACCTGGGAGCCGGAAAGCGGACTGATCGCCGCTCCCGATTGCGCCGGCCTACCACCCGGCGGATCAATCGGCTTTGCCCATCGCCGGCTGTCGATCATCGACACCGGACCAGGTGGCCATCAACCGATGGCGACCGAGGACGGCCGCTTTGCCCTCGTCACGAACGGCGAAATATACAATTATCTGGAACTGCGCCGGGAACTGGAGAGTGACGGCGTGGCCTTCCAAACCCAGTCGGACACCGAGGTTCTGCTGATCGCTTTGGCCCGCTGGGGGGTCGAGCGAACCCTGCCGCGCCTGACAGGTATGTTCGCCTTCGCCTTTCTCGACACGGATCGACGGCGTCTGACCCTGGCGCGCGACCCCTTTGGGATCAAACCGCTGGTCTGGGCCATGCGGGGCGATGATTTGGTCTTCGCATCGGAACCGAACGCCATCCTGGCGCTGGACGGCATCGACCGGAGCATTCACCCTCAAGCTGCCTACGACTATCTTCGGTTCGGCCTGACAGACCGCGGTTCAGCGACGTTGTTCCAGTCGATAGCCAATCTGCCACCGGGCCATTTCGCGACCATCGACTTGACCGCGCCCAGTGCCCCTCAGACAAACATCTATTGGCAGCCGACCATCGGAGAACCATCGAACATCTCGCTCGACGACGCGGCGGAAGAACTCCGTGAACGTTTCCTGGACAACATCCGTCTTCACCTGCGTGCCGACGTCCCCGTGGCGGCGGCCTTGTCAGGCGGCGTCGATTCATCCGCAGTGGTCGCCGCCATGCGCAATATCGTAGGTCCCGGTTTAGACCTTCATGCGTTCAGCTTCGTCGCGCCGGGTCATGCCGAAGACGAACAGTCCTGGGCCTCCATCGCCGGCCAGGCATCTGGTTCGACGATGCACTGGGTCCCGATCGGCGATGCCGACCTGACAGCTGAAATTGATTCACTAATCCGCCTACAAGGCGAACCATTCGGCACGACAAGCATTTTCGCCCAGAACCGCGTCTACCGCGCGGTCGGCGAAGCCGGCATCAAGGTCACTGTGGACGGCCAAGGCGCCGACGAAATCCTGGGCGGCTACGTTCCGTTTTTCTCGGCCCGATTGGCGGACATGTTACGCGGGGGACGCATCGCCGCCGCCAGCCGTCTCCTTCGCGGCACACGGGACCGGATGGGCTCCGCCGCTCTGGTCGCCCGAGCAGGCCGCCACCTCCTGCCGGACGGTCTTCAAAACATGGCCCGCCAGGCCGTTGGCGAAGATCTCGTTCCGGGTTGGATGAACAGCCGTTGGCTCAAGGCATCGGCGGTCACCCCAGTGGCACCGCAACGGCGGACCACGGAGCAGGTGCTGAAATCCGAATTGGCGGAAAGTCTGACAAATCGGGTGTTGCCGGCCCTATTGCGCTATCAGGATCGGAACTCGATGGCCTATTCGGTGGAAAGCCGCGTGCCGTTCCTGACCACCGATCTTGTCGATTTCGTCTATAGCCTTCCCGACAATCATCTCATTTCCGGCGACGGCGAAACCAAATCTGTGTTCCGCCGTGCTATGCGCGGCTTGGTGCCCGACACCATTCTCGACCGCAGGGACAAGATCGGTTTCGTCACACCGCAAGATACCTGGCTTCGAACGGCCGACGGCTGGCTGACCTCTATCCTTGAAAGTGACGGCGCGCGGCGGCTGCCTGTTTTCGAACACAACCGCATGCGCGCCATCGCCGCCGCTGCTCACAGCGGCACAGGCCCCATTCCTGGGGAAATCTGGCGTTGGGCCAACTTGATCCGATGGGCGAATATGTTCGACGTTCGGTTCACCTTATGATCGGCTGGCGGCGGTTTCCTATGCCCGGCCGCGCGCCCGGCCTGGCGCGCCGAATACCGCACTGACCGTATCAGCGATGCCCATTTCGGCTGAGATGGCCGCCTCGAACCCATACCGATCACGGGCAAACCCCGGATCACCAACGGAACTGGCGACCCCGTCCGAAACCGTATCGACAAAGGTTTTCTCGATGTTGCATCCCGACGCTACCGCAACCATGGACACCACATCGTTCACCGACAAACCCCGACCGGTGCAAACGTTGACTCGTTCGGCACCTGACAACGGGCGCGCCAAGAGCATGCGAATAAACCGCACAACGTCGTCAACGTGCACAAAATCCCGCAGATGGCTGCCGTCTCCGTGAATTGTGACCGGTTCTCTATCGGCGACTGCCTGAACCGCCAATCTCAGCACGCCGCAATATGGCGAAGCCGGCGATTGATTGGCACCGTAAATATTGAACATGCGAAGCCCCACGGTCGGAAGGCCGTGAGAGATATTGAACTGGTGCGCCAACGTTTCGAATATTAGTTTCTCTTCGCCATGCGCATTTATCGGTGCGGCGAGATCCGATTCCTTGATCAATTCGGCACCGACTTGACCATAGACGGTGGCGGAAGACGCATAAATCACCGGAACGTTGCGATGGGCTGCCGCCGCAAAAAGCCGGCTCGCCGCCTCCAAGAACGGTTCGGGCGACGTTTCGGCGTTCAGTCTCGGATTTTCGATAACGGAGGAACCGGCAAGATGCACACAAGCGACAGCGCCCTCGAACGCCACTTTCAGCGTGGCGTCATCGGAGATCGATCCGGCCATGTATTCCATGCAAGGCATGGCGGTCGTCCGCATTGCGGCGGCCTTAGGGTCCAAGCAGCAGATATCATAATCATCTACCGCAAGCTTTTCCGCCAAGGCCCCACCGATGAAGCCCAGTCCGCCGGTAATCAGTATTTTGCTCAATAAGGTCTTCCCAAGGGATATTTGTCTTCGTCAACAAAGAAACAATCGTATAAGCAATAAGCTACCGAGGATGAACGGGAAACTCCACATTCCCTCATCAACCCCGGACAATACGCTTCCGACCCTCGTCCGCTCCGCCCCGAAAGGGGGAAATGCCTTCAAGCAACACGAAAACGCCCATCCCTCTATGATTAATCTCGAAGACTTTCTGGAAAAACGTGAAACGCTATGCCTGACAGAAGGCGGCAGCAGCGCATGGCGCACCATTACCCAGGCCTCGTTGGAGGAGTATCGAGTCCACCATCTTTACGATGGCTACCCCGATTCGACCAAGGCCATCATGGCCATGTTCGGCGGCTTTATCGCCAAATGGGCATTGATTTGGAACTCCACGAACCTGATCGACTTGGGATGCGGGATCGGCACCAAAACGCCGCCTTATGTGCGCGGTTTATTAGACAACAACCTAAAATACGCGGGCCTCGACCCCCTCGCCGAAAACATGGAACGCGATTACGCCTTCGTTTGTGGCCGGTTGGAGGACCTGAAGGAGGCATCTCTCGACAAAAGGTTCGATCTGGCCGTATTCGCCACGTCGCTCGACCATTTCGAGGACCCCCGCGAAGCCTTATTGCTGGCAGGGGACATTACCGAGAGCGGCCATGTCCTGATCTGGTGTGGCCTTCACGATTCGCCGCTGATCGCGCGCATCGACGTTTCCGATATGACCGACCGGGTCTGCCGCGAAAACCACAACATCATTTCCCGGACATTGGGCTTCCTGTGGTACTCGATCTTCACTTGGCCTCGGGTCGCACGCGATCTGAGAACACGCGAAAACAAACTCGAAACCGGCCAGCCGCTGGACAAGCTGCATTTTAGTTACTTTACGGAGTCCGAGCTAAAGGATTTGCTCCTGAGCATCGGGCAGATCAATGAATTCGCCGTCTGCCCGGGCACCAATAGCGTGTTCGTCTCCCTGACCGTCGGCGTGACGACCGAGCCTGACCCCACCCCCGCGTGACGCGGCCCAAACGACAGATTTCGCCAACCCGGTTGCCATGACATCAAGCCTTTCAACGCGCCCGCCCGCCGTCGCCGTCATCGGTTGCGGCCATTGGGGCAAGAATCACGTCCGCAACTTTCATGCGCTGGGGGCGCTGGCCGCCGTCAGTGACGCCAATCCGGATCTCGCCGCCACCATGGCCGAGACCTATGAGGTGCCGGCCAAGGCCGTCGCCGATATCCTGGCCGACGGCGATATCAAAGGCGTCGTCATCGCCGCCCCGGCCGAAGCCCATGCGGACCTGGCCATTGCCGCTCTTGAGGCCGGCAAGCATGTCTTCGTCGAAAAGCCACTGGCCTTGACGCTGACGGAGGCCGAGGGCGTGCTGGCCGCCGCCGAGGCCGCCGGGCGGACCCTGATGGTCGGACATCTGTTGCAGTACCATCCGGCATTCCTGAAATTGGTCGAGATGGTCCGCGCGGGCGAGTTGGGCAAACTGCAGTACCTCTATTCCAATCGCCTGAACCTGGGCAAAATCCGGCGCGAAGAGAACGCCCTCTGGTCCTTCGCACCGCACGATATTTCGATGATCCTGGCCCTTGTCGGGGACGAGCCGGTCACCGTGCGCGCCGAAGGCGGCAGCTACCTGCACGACGTCATCGCCGACGTGACGACGACGCATCTGACCTTCCCCGGCGGCGAGCAGGCGCATGTCTTCGTGTCCTGGCTGCATCCCTTCAAGGAACAGAAACTGGTCGTCGTCGGCGAACAGGCGATGGCCGTGTTCAACGACGGCGAGCCCTGGGACCGGAAGCTGGTCATCTATCCGCACAAGATCGATTGGCGCGACGGCGTGCCGACGCCGGAAAAGGCCGACGCCCAACCGGTCCAGCTGGAAGAGCGCGAACCCTTGCGCGACGAATGCCTGCATTTCCTGGACTGCATGGCATCGGGCAACACCCCGCGCACGAACGGCGCCGAGGGCAGACGGGTATTGAGCGTATTGGAACGGGCGGAGGCCGACATGAGCAAGACGCGGGACGCGGGGCGGTTCCCTGGCGCGAAAATTCATGAAACGGCCGTCGTCGACGGCGGGGCCGAGGTCGGCGAAGGGTCAAAGATCTGGCACTTCTCGCACGTCCTGCCGGGCACGACGATCGGCCGAAACGTGGTGGTCGGCCAGAATGCCAGTATCGGGCCGGACGTAACGATCGGCGACAACTGCAAAATCCAGAACAACGTCAGCGTCTACAAGGGCGTTTCTCTGGCCGAAGGCGTGTTCTGCGGGCCGAGCTGCGTGTTCACCAACGTCCTCACGCCGCGCGCCGAAGTCGATCGCCAAGACGAATTCCTGGAAACCCCCGTCGGGCGCGGCGCCACCATCGGCGCCAACGCGACCGTCGTCTGCGGCCATGCGCTCGGCGACTATTGCATGATCGCCGCCGGTGCGGTGGTCACCAAGGACGTCCCGGCCCATGCCCTGATGGCCGGCGTCCCGGCCAAGCGTATCGGCTGGGTCAGCCACGCCGGCGAGCGCCTGGGCGACGACCTGATCTGCCCGCGCGAAGGCCGTATGTATAAAGTCTCCGAGACCGGAAACCTGGAAGAACTCAAGACATGACCGACACTCCCATCGCCTTCATCGATCTGCAGGCGCAACGCGCCCGCCTGGGCGCCGCCATCGATACCGCCATCGCCAAGGTTCTCGACCACGGGCGCTTCATCATGGGGCCCGAAATCGGCGAACTGGAAAAACGCCTGGCTGCGATGGCCGGAAAGGCCCATTGCGTGAGCTGCTCCAGCGGCACTGATTCCCTGCTGCTGGTACTCATGGCCTGGGGCGTCGGGCCGGGCGACGCGGTCATCGTGCCGGCCATGACCTTCGCCTCGACGGCCGAGGTGGTGGCGCTGACCGGTGCCACGCCCGTGTTCTGCGATGTCTTCGACGACACCTTCAACATGGACCCGGCCAGCCTCGAAAGCGCCATTGCCGTCGCCAAGGACCAGGGCCTGAACCTGGCCGCGGTGATCCCGGTCGACCTGTTCGGCCAGTCCGCCGATTACCCCGCGATCCAGAAGATCGCCGACGCCCACGGCCTGAAGGTCCTGGCTGATTCCGCGCAGAGCTTCGGTGGGGCGCTCGGCGGCAAACCGGTCGGCACCTTCGGCGATGCGACCTCGGTCTCGTTCTTTCCGGCCAAACCACTGGGTTGCTACGGCGACGGCGGCGCGGTGCTGACCGACGACGCCGGTCTGGCGGCCAAGATGCGCAGCCTGCGCGTCCACGGCCAGGGTACGAACAAATACGACAACGTGGCGGTCGGCTTGAACGCGCGGCTGGATACTGTTCAGGCGGCGGTCCTTCTGGCCAAGCTGGAAATCTTCGAAGACGAGATCGAGAAACGCCAAGTCGTCGCCGCGCGCTACGCCGCCGCCTTGGCCGGCGTCTGCACACCGCCCGCCGTAATCGAAGGCGCGGTCAGCGCCTGGGCGCAATACACGATCAAGGTCGGAAACCGCGACGCCGTCGCGGCGGCGCTGAAGGACATAGGTGTGCCGACAGCCGTCTATTATCCGGTCGCCCTGTCGGACCAGCCGGCCTACGCCCATTACCCGCGCGCAGGCAACGGCACCCCGGTCTCGGCGGCCCTGGCCCATGAGGTGTTGAGCCTGCCGATGCATCCTTACCTGGACGAAGCGACCCAGAACCGCATCATCGAGGCGCTGAAGGATGCCGTCTCCGGGTGACGCTGTTGCCGGACATTCACCTGATCGCGGGAACCCGGCCGAACTTCATCAAGCTGGCGCCGCTGATGCGCGCCTTCGACGGGCAGGATTGGTGCCGCCCGGTCCTGGTTCATACAGGACAACATTACGACGCGGCCCTGTCCGACGCCTTGTTCAAGGATCTCGGCCTGCCGCGCCCCGACGCCAACCTTGGATGCGGCAGCGCCCCCCACGGCCGCCAGACCGGCGCGATCATGCGCGCCTATGAAGGCTTTTGTACGGAACGCAGGCCGCAGGCCGTGATCGTCGTCGGCGACGTCAATTCGACCCTGGCCTGCGCCCTGGTCGCCGCCAAGCTGGATATCCGTCTCGCCCATCTGGAGGCCGGCCTCCGCAGTTTCGACCACACCATGCCCGAAGAAATCAACCGCATCGCGACGGACGTCGTCAGCGATCTTCTGTGGACGCCGTCGGCCGATGCCGACGCCAACCTGGCCCGGGAAGGCGTCCCGGCGGAGCGGATCGAACGCATCGGCAACGTGATGATCGATGCCTTGGATATGATGCGCCCGGACATCGAGGCGACCGCCCATTGGCGGGCCTTCGGCCTGGCGCGGGGCGGCTATGGAGTAACCACCCTGCACCGGCCGTCCAACGTCGACGACCCGGCGCGGCTGGCCCGGGCGGTCGAGGCGTTGACCCGCGTCGCAACAGTCCTGCCGCTGGTCATGCCGTTGCATCCCCGGACCCGCGCCAAGCTGGAAGGGGCTGGCCTTTACGCGCGTCTGGCCGAGGCGCCGGGCCTTCATCTCTGCGATGCCCTGGGCTACGTGGCGTTTCAAAGCCTGCTTGCCGGGGCGCGTCTGGCGATCACCGATTCCGGCGGCCTGCAGGAGGAAACGACGGTTCTCGGCGTGCCGTGCCTGACGGTACGGGGAAACACGGAACGACCGATCACGATCGACCATGGCGGCAACCGATTGGTCGATCTGGCCGGGCTGCCGGCGGCCGTGGACGATTGCATGGCGGCCCCACCCGCGGCACCCGCGCGGCCCGCGCTTTGGGACGGCCGCACCGCCGTCCGCGCGGTCGATAGTCTGCGCCGGCGGTTCTTTTCATGACCGCAGCACGAAGCGCCGTCGTCGTCCTGCCTGTCGATCTGTCGGAAGCCAACGCCATCGTGCAGCACGTCATCGCCATCGTCCGGGGCCTCGAGGCGCGCCGAGTCGCGGTCGAGATCGTCGCCCCGGAACCGGCCCCGGGCCGGACGCTGGAACCGGCGCTCGCCGCGCTCGGCACGCCCATCCACCTGGTCGCGACGCCGGCGGCGGACAGCCTCTTGCGCATGTTCCGCGCCTTCTACCTGTTTCCCGTGCTGGCCCGCATGGCCCGCCGACCGGCCCGGCCCACGTTCTATATCCGCATGGTGTCCTTCGGCTTCGCGATTCATCTGCTGCTTCGCCTTTTGCGGGCCCACACGGTCAGCGAACACAACGGCTGGGTCGGCGAGGAGTTGAACCGCGGCCCCCTGGGCGCCACCGCCACCGCCGGGGCGCTTCTGCAGTATCTCGACGCTTTGGCGGCAGGGGCCGTGCGTGCCGTGTCGCCGTCGATCAAGGACAAGCTGGACCGCTGCCCCCTGCTCGCCCGCAAGACCTTCGTCGCCGAGAACGGCACGGACCTGAAACTGTTCCGGCCGATCGAACGGACCGCCGCCCGGGCCGCCGTCGCCGGCGACCTGGGCCTGGCCGAGGGCCGGCGCTACATCGGCATGATCGCCCATCTGAAACATTGGCAGGGCGGCCACGTCGCCGTCGCGGCAATGGAAACGATCGCCCGAAAAACGCCGGACATTGATCTGGTGATCGCCGGCGGCGGGCCGGAACTGGACGCCCTGAAACGCCAGGCGGCGGATTTGGGCGTCGCCGGGCGGGTGGTGTTCACCGGACCGTTGCCCGTGGCGCGGGCCAACGACCTGCTGAACTGTCTGGACATCGCCTTGGCACCGTTTCCGAAAAACCGGCCCATCGGCTCGCCGGTCAAGCTGCGCAATTACTGCGCCGCCGGTTGTGCGGTGCTGGCCTCGGACATTCCACAGAATCTCGGCGAACTGCCGGACGGGGTGGCCGCTTTTCACGCCGCCGACGATCCGGAAAGCCTGGCCCGCCGGGCCCTTGATCTGATGGCCGCACCGGACGATCGCAGGCGCATGTCGGCGGCGGCACGCGCCCTTGCCGAAGACCGCTGGCCCTGGCGGCGGACCACCGACGCGGTCCATGATGCCTTGTTCCCCAATGCGCCGGTCTAGGACTGAATGGTCATGGTGATGCTTGGAATCAATGAAGGCGCCAACAGCTCCGTCTGCGTCTATGACGGCGGGCGCATCCGGTTCGCCGTGCAGGAGGAACGTGTCGCGCGCAAGAAGGAATTCATCGGCTTTCCGCACGAGGCGCTGGCTTTCACCCTGGCCCATTGCGGCCTGACGCCCAAGGACATCGAGGCGGTCTGCCTGTCCAACCTGGCCAGTCCGACGGTGACCCGGTCGGCCTTTCTCGCCGATTACGACGACAACCTGAAAAGCCTGGGCGACCTAATCGGCGCAGGCGAGGGCCGGGCCGCGGCGAAACGGTTGTTCCGCCGCCTGCCGGCACCGCTGCGCCTGACACTGCGGCGGGCACGCTACGGCGGCATGAACCAATCGATCGAAGAAGCCCTGGCGGCGCACGGGTTGGCCGGCCTGCCGGTCAACCGGTTCAGCCACCATTCCAACCATGCCGCCTCGGCCTATTTCGCGATGCGCCGCGATCCCGACGAACGGCATCTGGTGCTGACCCTGGACGGCGGCGGCGATGATACTTGCGCAACGGTCCATCTTGCCGAAGGCGGGCGCATGACCTTGATCGCGCGCACGCCGTTCGGTCATTCCCTGGGCCAGATCTATGGCCGCGTCACCCATCTGATGGGGATGACGCCGCATGAACACGAATACAAACTGATGGGCATGGCGCCCTATGCCGATCCGAAATACGTCGCACCGGCCCTGGACATCCTGCGCGGCTATCTGGACCTGGACCCCGACGACCCGCTGCTCTTCAAGCGGAAGATCCCGGAAGAGACCGGGTTCATCGGCCGCCGGCTGCTCCGCGATTTCCGCCGTGTCCGGTTCGACAGTCTGGCCGGCGCCGTGCAGGCCTTCGCCGAGGAACTGATGGTCAAATGGGTGCGCGCCGCGATCGCCCGGACGGGCGTGACCAATGTCGTCGCCGGCGGCGGCGTGTTCATGAACGTGCGCGCCAACAAGGCGATCGCCGAACTGCCGGAGATCGAATTCTTCGACGTGCTGCCGTCCTGCGGCGACGAGACGCTGCCCTTCGGTTCGGTCTGGCAGGCAGCATTCGCCGCCGATCCGGCAGCCAACGAAACGATCGCCCTGGACGACGTCTACCTGGGTCCGGAAGCGGCGACGCGGCTGGACGCGGCGCGGCAGGCCTTCGCCGGGCGCCTGTCGTTCGATCGTCAGGACGACGCCAACGGGCGGATTGCCGACCTTTTGGCCGAAGGCGCCGTCGTCGCCCGCTGCGCCGGACGAATGGAGTTCGGCGCGCGGGCGCTGGGCAACCGGTCCGTGCTGGCCGATCCGGCCAACGAACGGGTCGTCACGCGGATCAACAAGATGATCAAGAAGCGCGATTTCTGGATGCCCTTCGCGCCGGCCATGACGGCGGCGGCGGCGGAGACCTATTTGCGCCTGCCGCCTTCGGTTCCGCGCCCGCGATTGTCGCCCTACATGATGCATTCCTTCGACACCACGGATCGGCGCGACGATCTGTTCGCGGGCACCCATCCCTATGACGGCACCGCCCGGGCACAGATCGTCCATCCCGACACGGCCTCCGATTTCCACGCCGTCATCGCCCGCTTCGGCGAAATCACCGGCCGCCCGGTGGTCCTCAATTCGTCGTTCAACCTCCACGGCTTTCCCATCGTCATGGACGCCATGGACGCCTGCCAGGTGATGTGCGAAACGGAGATCGAGCACCTGTTCATCGACGACATCCACGTGACCAAGAAACCGTGACCGCCCCGGATCGGAATCGCCACCCTATCGCCTGCTTCGGCGCCCCGGCAATGGATGTCGAATGGGCCGCCGGCCGCCAACGGCTGTTGATCGGCGGCTCGATCGTCACCAAGCGCCCCCCCCACGCCTGAGAGATGCTCCACGCCGTCCGTCACCTTGGGCCGCTCTTCGCCGGCCTCGCCGTCGCCGGGTTCGTTTTGGCCCTTCTGCTACCCGCGCCGCAAGTCAACTTTTCCGAGATCGGCCTGGGGATCGGGACCACGGCCGCGTTCGGGAAATCAAGCCCGTCCCGCCATCACTGCACGACCGTCAAAGACGCGGGCGACTGTATCGAGGCGGCACAGGCACGGAAGACGGATCAACGCGTTCTGTGGCTGGGCGCGTCGCAACTGCACGCCATCAACGACATGCAGTCGGGCGACCGTACGGCCCCTCAACGGCTGTTCGACGGCTTTGCGCCGCAGGGACTGGATCTCGTGACCTTCAGCCAGCCGAACGCCAATTTCCAGGAACACCTGATCCTGTTTGAATATCTTCGATCCCGGCTTGCCGTCAAAGGGCTGGTATTGGGCGCGGTCTTCGACGACATGCGCGAAAGCGGTGTCCGGCAATCCATCGCCAGCGCCCTGGACGACCCGGCGGTGCGGCGGTCCTTGGCCACGCATGCGGCAGGCCGGTCGATTCTCGTCAGATACGGCGACGACCAGAGCACCCCCGACGCCGTGCGCCAGGACGGCAAGGAATATGCCGGGACGCCCGCTGCGACCGCCCTCGACGGCAGCCTGCAGGCCCGGGTGGAAACGACCGTCGATGGTTGGCTTGGGGATTTGTCCCGCTTGTGGCGCGATCGCGGACGGCTGCGCAGCTCGATTATCCATGGCCTGCGGCAACTGCGCGGCGCTGCCTGGGGTCTGCGCAATCGGCTGTTGGGCATCGATTCGTCTCGCTGGACCGTCGCCGTTCCGCGCGCCCAATACGACGTCAACCGAAAGGCGCTGGCCGCATTGCTGGACAGCGCCCGCGCCGCCGGCGTTCCGGTGCTGCTGTACATCTGCCCGCGGCCCGTCGATGCCTACTTCCCCTTCGCGCCCGAGCGGTACGCCGCCTTCAAGGACGACATCGCGCGGCTGGCGGCGGAGAAGGGCGCCCTGCTGGCCAACCTTGAGGACGCGGTCAAGGGCGACGTCTGGGGCCGGGTCGACAACGGTGTCGGCGTCATCGTCACCGACGTGTTCCATTTCCGCGACGCCGGCCATGCCCAACTTGCCGCCGCGCTGAGGCCATACCTGGCACGGCAGTTTCTCGGGGCCGGGAAATGATCTTCAACTCGCTGACCTATCTCGTCTTCCTGGCGGCGTTTTGCCTGCTTTACTGGACCCTGCCGCGTCCGGCGCGGCTGTTGCTCATCCTTGGTTCGAGCCTGGTGTTCTACGGATTCTGGCGGGTCGAATACATCCCGGTCATGCTGGCTTCGGTCACCGTCGATTATGTCCTGGCGCGGAAAATCAACGGTGCGGCCGGGGCCCGGCGGCGCGGGCTCCTCGTCCTCAGCCTGTTCACCAACCTGGGGCTCCTGGCCTATTTCAAGTACACGATTTTCATCGTCGACAACCTCAGTTCGCTGGCCGGCCTGCTAGGCGGCGACGGCATTGCGCCGCCCGACATCCTGCTGCCGCTGGGCATCAGCTTCTATACTTTCCAGAGCATCAGCTACACCGTCGATGTCTACCGGGGGCATGCCCGCCCGGAACGCAGTTTCGTGCTGTTCGCCGGCTACGTGACCTTCTTTCCGCAACTTGTGGCGGGTCCGATCCTGCGCGCCAACGAGGTCATCTGGCAGCTCGACAAACGTCCGGCCTTCAACCTAGAGGACATTGCCGCCGGGGTTCGCCGGATTCTCTGCGGGCTGTTTCTCAAGGTCGTCCTCGCGGACAACGTGGCGGCCTATGTCGATGACGCCTTCGCCCTGGCGCCCCACACCTTGAGCGCCTATGACGTCGGCACGATGTGCCTGCTGTTCGGTTTTCAGATTTATTTCGACTTCAGCGCCTATTCCCATATCGCGATCGGTTCCGCCCGGCTCATGGGCATCCGTTTTCCGGAGAACTTCAATTTTCCCTATTCCGCCGTCTCGCCGCGACAGTTCTGGCAACGGTGGCATATTTCCCTGTCGAGCTGGATCCGGGATTATCTCTACCTGCCGCTGCGCGGCCTGCCCGTCCGCGATTCCTCGGAAGGCGGCGTGCCGGTCGGCGACGCCAAGGGCGGCGAAAGCGCCCGCCGGACCGGCGCCCTGTTCGCCACCTGGGCCCTCATGGGGCTCTGGCACGGCGCCGCCTGGACCTTCGTTCTTTGGGGCGTTTGGCATGCGGTCCTGGTTCTGGGCTATCGGCTGATCGCGCCCGCCGCCCGGAAACTGCGCCTGCCGTCGGCGCTCGGCTGGTGTGCGACGTTTCCACTGATCATGTTGGGCTGGCTGCCGTTCCGCGCCGGGTCGATCGAGGAGACCGCGCGCCTCGCAGCCAATTTCTCTCAGGCAGCCAAATACTACGATCCGCTGCCGGTGGGCAGCTATCTGCTGTCCGCCTTTCCACGGAACCTAAATCCCGACAGCTACGTCATTGCCGCCGTCCTTTGCCTCATGGTGCTTGTGGCGCCCGTCGTCAAAGACCTGTATGAACGCCTTGCCGCCGCCTCCGCTTCGTCCCGCTTCGCCATGGAGACCATGACCGTGGTAGCGACGGCCCTATTGGTCTTCATCTACCTTCGACCGATCCGCCAGTTCATCTATTTCCAGTTCTGAAGAAGCCGCTTTGACCCGACCCACCATCGCCACCGTCGTCGGCGCCCGCCCGCAGTTCATCAAGGCCGGGCCGGTCAGCCGCGCCTTCAAGGACGCGGGCATCACGGAAATCCTGATCCATACGGGCCAGCATTTCGACGCCGGGATGTCGGACGTGTTCTTTGAACAGATGGGCCTGGCCGAACCCGACCATCACCTTGGGATCAGCGGCGGCGGCCACGGCGATATGACCGGGCGCATGCTGATCGCATTGGAGCCGGTCCTGGAAGAGGAGCAACCGGACGGCCTGTTGATCTACGGCGATACCAATTCGACCCTGGCCGGCGCTCTGGTCGCGGCCAAGCTGAACATTCCGGTCTTCCATGTCGAGGCCGGGCTGCGATCGTTCCGCCGATCCCAGCCCGAGGAAATCAATCGCCGGGTCGCCGACCATCTGTCGGCGCTGCTGTTCTGCCCGACGCCGCAGGCGACCCACAACCTGGCCGCCGAGGGCGTCTCCCGGGGCGTCATGCTGGTCGGCGACGTGATGTATGACGCGGCGTTGGCCGCCGCCGAACGGCCCGAAGGGGCGGACATCGTCCCGCGCCTGGGCCTGATGCCGGGCGACTATGAGGTCGCGACCGTCCACCGGGCCGAGAACACGGACGACGACGGGCAGTTGGCCAAGGTCATCGACTTCCTGAAGGCGCGGCCGGGGCAGGTCGTCCTGCCGCTGCATCCGAGGACCAGGGCGGCCCTCGCGCGGGCGGGCCTGACGCTTGACGGCATTACCGTGACCGACCCGCTCGGGTATCTCGAGATGACCCATCTGGTGAAGGACAGCTCCGGGGTGCTGACCGATTCCGGCGGCCTGCAGAAAGAAGCCTATTTCCACCGCGTGCCCTGCATCACGCTGCGCGACGAGACGGAATGGGTGGAAACGGTCGATGCCGGCTGGAACCGGCTTTGGCAGGCGCCGGAGACGGACGCGCCGCGCCGCGAGATCACCGACTACGGCGACGGGAATGCCGCGGGCCGGATCGCCCAGGCCGCCGCCGCCTATCTGGACGAAGGATCGTGACGCCCATGGCCGACACCGCAACATCCGCCAAGCCGGGCCACATCGTTTATATGTCGCTGGAGGCCGCCCGGGAGGGACAGGCTTCGTTCGCGCATATCCACGAGATCGTCGCCGGTCTGGTTCGCCGGGGCTGGACGGTCGACCTGTACCTGCCTTCGTTTTCCGACCGCTGGCGCCGGCCGCCCCTGATCCTGCGCCTTCTGGAATACCTGATGGTTTTTTGGCGGGTCATGCGCGCCTACGAGGATGGGCAGATCGTCTATGTGCGGGGCCACGTTCTGTCCCTGCCGATTTCCTATTGGGCCCGTATCCGGGGGGCGCCCGTCGTGCAGGAAATCAACGGTCCCTATGACGACGTGGCGATCGCCTATGAATGGGCCAAACCGTTCGCCCGCCTGATCGCCTGGATGTCGGGAACGCAGTTCCGTCTGGCCGACCATCTCATCACGGTAACGCCGCAACTGGCCGATTGGATTCGCGGACAGGGCATGACGACCCCCATCGACGTCGTGCCCAACGGCGCCAACACCGACCTGTTCCACCCGGACGCAACCTGCGATCTGGCCTTGCCGGACCGTTATGTCGTGTTCTTCGGCGGGTTGGCGCGGTGGCAGGGCATCCCGACCCTGCTGGCGGCCAAGGCCACCGCTGACTGGCCTGAAGGTATCGATCTGGTGATCGTCGGCGACGGCCCCGAACGCGCGGCCGTCGAGGCGGCGGCCGAAGCCGACCCCGGCATCCGCTACGTCGGCCGCCAACCATACAAGACCCTGCCCGGCATCGTCGCGAACAGCCTTTGCGGCCTGGTGCCCAAGAACAACCGGGGCGACCGCACGGGCACCGGCCTTTATCCGTTGAAGGTTTTCGAGACGCTGGCCTGCGGTGTGCCCGCCGTCGTGTCCGATTTCCCGGGCCAGGCCGACCTGGTTCGCGACAACGACGCGGGCCTGGCGGTGCCGGCGGAAGACCCGGGCGCCCTCGCCCGGGCCGTCGCCCGCATCGCCGCCGACCCGGCGGCCGCCGAAGCCATGGGGGCCCGCGGCCGCGACGCCATCGTCAACGCCCATTCCTGGGATATCCGCGCCGGACAGACGGCCGCGATTCTGGACCGGGTCGCCACGGCGACGGCCCGGCGCTAGCGCTTGTGTGTAATGGCGCTCCAATACGGCGCGCGGTCCGAAAAATGAACCTCGCCGAACCCCGCCCGGCCCAACATGCGGCGGATATCGTCGCGCGTGAACCGCTGCTCCAGGCGAGTCCCGAACCGGTCCAGGGCGTTCGTGCACATGGTGTAGAAGCTTTTGTCGCGGTAATAGGCCAGCGGCCAGTTCGCGGGAAGACGGCCCAGACCGGCCAACAGCCGGCCGGTCCGGGCCAGAGGCCAGTAAACCGTTGCCGCGATGACCTTGCTTGCCGCCAGACGCAGGAAAAACGGCCAACGCGACAAGGCCCGGCGGACCATATCGCTGGCCCGCCACAACGCCCGGTAATGCCAAGGCCGGTTGTCGAAGGCGTAATAGAGATAGACCAGGAACGGCGCCCCCGGTTTCAACTTTCGGGCAATCGCCTGCAGGCCGGCTTGCGGGTCGGGCACATGGTGAAGCACACCCAGGCAGTAGGCGGCGTCCAGGCTGGCATCCTCGAACGGCAGATCGTCGACCCCGGCCTGATGGAACTGAACATTGGCCGCCGCGCCGAGGTTCCGGCGGGCGACCGCCAAGGCCTGGCTGGGCTCGACACAATGCAACTGGCCGACGCGCGGCGCGGCGACCATGGCCCAACGGCCGCTGCCGCATCCGATATCGGCGCAGACGGCCCCCGCGGGCAGATCATCCCAAGGGAAAATATGAAAATAGTCGTCGAAGATCTTCCGCCGTTCACGATCGGACAAGGACGCCTGGTCGTAGTGACCCCATTCTTCTCCGAAGCCTTCGATCACCGCATCGGAACGGTTGGGGGTTTCGTTCGACATGCCGTCACGCATCCAATCGCAAAGCCGCACCCGGCCGGTTGCCCTGCCACGTCCGGTTCGGACGGCGGCTGGCAGCACCATACCTTATTGCCCGCAGGGGGTGAATATCGTCCGGACCACGCAGGGGCAGCGATTTCATGACCCCACCGACGGCCGTGTTGAGACGTTTCCTGGGCGATCTGCTGGTCATCGACGGCGCAAAGATATTTGCCGTCAACGTCGCGGGTGCGGGTCTGGCGTTCGTCTCGCATATCCTGTTCGCCCGTTGGCTGACGGTCGAATCCTATGGCATCTATGTCTTCGCGTTGGGCTGGCTGAACATCCTGTTCATCGCCGTTCAGGCAGGGATGAACCTGTCCATGGTGCGGTTCGTCGCCGAGTACCGCGCGAACGGGAACACAACGGCCATCCGCGCCCTTCTCGGATTTTCGAACCGGGTCGTGCTGGGCCTGGGCCTGGCCGTTGCGGCCGTCGGCGCCACCGTCGTCTTCTGGTTCGCGAATGACGCGTCGGACGAATTCCACCGGACGATCTACGGCGCCCTGGCGCTGACCACGGTCTTGGCGATGATCCAGCAGCGCGCCGCGCTGCTGCAGGGGCTGGAGCGGGTCGTCCAATCGTCGCTGATCTTCGAAATCCTCCGGCCCTTGGCCCTGCTCGCCCTGGTGTTCATCCTGGCGCGGGGCGCCGCGCCGGACGCGGCGGCGGTGATGACGGCCAACCTGGGCGTCAGCATTGCGGTGCTGGCCATTCTCATGGTCTATGCCCGGTCGAGTCTTGCGGCGGAACCTGCGGACCCGGCAGCCGACGACCCGCCCTGGAAGGATTGGCTGAAGATCAGCCTGCCTTACATCGCGGTGACCGGCCTGACGGTGCTGCTGACACAGATGGATATTCTGATGATCGGGCATATCCTGGGCCCGGAACAGGCGGGGCTTTACGCACCGGCGGCCAAGGTTGCCTTGCTTGCCGTATTTCCCGTCGTCGCCATCCGTTCGCGGTACGGGCCCATGGCCGCGCGCCTTTTCGCGGAAAGCAAGGCCGGGGACCTGCAGGCGCGGACCAACATGGCGACGGCGGTTTCGGTCCTGGCCTGCATTGCCGTGATGGCGGTGATCTTGCCCGGCCGCGGCATCATTCTGGGCCTGTTCGGCGGCGCATATTTGGATGGGGCTGACGTCATTCTGATCCTGACGGCCGGGTATCTGGTCTATTCATTGATGGGATCGGTCGAGATGTTCTTCCTGGTCGGCCCGTTTGAACGGGCCAACGCCCTGGTCGCGGCAATGACCCTGGGGCTCAATCTGATTCTCAACCTGATCCTGATCCCCGATTTCGGCATCGGCGGCGCGGCCGCCGCGACGGCGGTGGCCGTCGTGTTCCGCGCCCTGGTCTCGACGGCGATCATCCGCCGCCGAACCGGCTTGCTGCCCTGGTCGCCGATCCATTCGACGCAGGCATAAACATGATCCAGACACTCACCTTATGTCTCCTGGGCGGCCTGACCGCCGTCATGGCAATGGCCGAGGCCTTGAATTTCCGGCGCACGGGGCGCGTAACGTTCCTGACGGTGGTGCATCTGTTGATCTTTATCGGCTATTGCCTGCCGGCGTTCGTCCTTGCCTTTCTGCCTGGAACGGGCTGGGCGATCCCGCCGGAGGGCCTGAATGAGCCGAACCCATGGGGTACGCGGTTGTACCTTCTCGACCTCGCCGACTGGCTTGCCCTGGCCCCGGCGACCTATCTGGAATCCGGACTGATCCTGGCCGGCGGATACGCGACGATGTTGGCCGGATATGCCGTCGCGACGCGCCATGCCGCCCCCACGCCGCTCGCAAGCGACCGCCTGCCGCCTCGGGCGCTGGCCGCGAGCGGCCTTGTTCTGGGGACCGTCGCCGCGCTTGGCCTGGCTGTTTACAGCTCTCAATTCGATGACCTCCATCATATGATGACGGAAGGATTGCACATCCGGCGCGGGAACGCCGACGTCAAATGGGGCGCGCTTCAGGTTCTCGCCCAGACGGCCTTCCCCGCCTTCCTGATCCTGGCGGCCGTCGCCCTTCGCTTCCGGGGGGTCGGCAGGACGATCCTGGCCGTCGCGGCGATCTTGGCATGGACGGTCGCGGCGGTCCGCATCTTCCATGCAGGCGGGCGGTTGGAGGCTGGCGCCTTCTTCATCTCCCCCGTGCTGGCCTGGATATTCATCATTCGGTCTCAAATCAGGTCAGCGGTCATCCTGGCATGCCTGGGCCTGGCGGCCCTGTTCCTTGGCAGCGTCGATCCCTTGTTTTTCCGGGATCCGCTCGCGACTCTAAGCGTCGAGATTGCGAGCCTGACCTCGGCCGTTGCCGAGAATGTCCTTTTCATCCTCGCCTATCTCGGCTTTCCCCACCTCTCGTCGGCCCATACGCTGACCGTGGTTCCCGGCGAAATCCCCTTCAGGTATTTCTTCGATATCCCCCTCGGCCTGGCCTACATGCTGCCGAATTTCACGGGCGTCGAGACCCTGCCGCCGATGATCCTGAGCCTGCATGTGAAGATGCTGCCCTGGATCCCGGTCGATCTGTTTTCCTTTGGCTATTACAGCCTGGGCACCATCGGCGTATTGATCACCTTTGCCGCCTTCGGCGCGTTGCTCGCGATGTTCGACGGCTGGCTGACGGAAAGCACGGGATGGCTTGGTCAGGCGCTCCGCGCGGTCTGGCTGTTCTATCTGCCGTTCCGGCTACTCTATGCCGATCCATATGCAACGCTGCAATCCGGTTTCGGATTGATCACGGGAACGCTGGCGATTATCGCCTTGGCGCTTTGGGCGGCGTGGCGGCGAGACAGATCAAATGGATTTTAGACGCTCCAGATCAAGGTGCCGGTGCGATCAGCTTTCCGGCATCCGGATAGGTCAGGCCCGTGCGCACCGACCCGCCGCCGACCTGGGCGATGTCAAAGGTCATGTCCTGAATGCCGTCGCCGGCCATATGGACGATGCCGAGAGGCTGATGCGGGGCATGGGGTTCGACGAAAAGGCGGCGGTCCGGATCGAACATCGGCGTGCCGTGACCGCAGAGCCAATTGCAGTAGGCAGGCAGGAACGTTGCCGGTGCCTTGTCGCGATACACGACGTAATTAAGCGCCGTCTGCTCCGAAATCCGTCCGTAAAGATCACGCACGCCGGGCGATATGCGCCAGCGGCACATCGCGGCCTTGTGGGCCGCCTGCCACAACTGCCAATGCGGCGCATCGCCGCGCAATGCAAAGGCGCCTGAATTGAGGATCGGATTACG
Source organism: uncultured Rhodospirillaceae bacterium (assembly GCA_913030825.1). Taxonomy (GTDB): domain Bacteria; phylum Pseudomonadota; class Alphaproteobacteria; order Rhodospirillales; family Casp-alpha2; genus UBA1479. The sequence goes on from CAJWCU010000003.1 coordinate 149,615, forward strand.
GCCAAGGCGATCTGCAATTCGCCAGCCATAGGCCCATCGGTACATCCGGTGGCTGAGCCGCCGGTGATAGGGGCGCGGGCGCTTGTAGAACATGGTGTAGCCGCGGTCGATTTCCGGCACGACGGCAAGCTGCCCCGCCGCGGCGGACCGCAGATAGGTTTCCAACACCGACGCATCCTGGACCCAGGCGTCGGAATCGATCCACATATATAAGTCATAGCCGGGGAAATGGCGCGGCAGATACGGTCGGGACGTCATTGCCTTGAAGTATCCCGGCGTTTTGTCGCGGCCGGGAAAATCGAATTCCCAATCCACGCTCACGACAGACGTCGCCAAGTCCCGCAGGTGGTTGACCTGCTCCGCCGTCAATCCGACATCGAGAATACATAAGTCGACGTCGAGGCCGCCCGCCCGTTCCCTCAGCGAATTCACCGTTCCCATCAGCAGGTCGAAATAATTCGCGTCCGAGGAAACGATGATCGCGGTCTTTGAACCGGGGGGCATGGCGGAGTCCGTTGGTTGAAATTCGGTCGATGATGAAAGCGGGCCGATATTAGGCGGTCGCGCAGCGAAGCGGAACCTAGTTGTTTCAACGGCCCAGAGGGGTTAAGAGCCTGATCATGACGATTAAACGCAGCATCTCCGTAATCGGTCTCGGATACGTCGGTCTGCCCGTGGCGGTCGCCTTCGGGCGGGCCGGGTTCTCGGTCGTCGCTTTCGACATTTCGGCCGAGCGTCTCGCCGAATTGCGCGACGGCCATGACCGGACCCATGAAGTGACGGCCGACGATCTGGCCGCCGCGAACCTGACGTTCACCGATAATCCGGCCGACCTGGCCAAGGGCGATTTTCATATCGTTACGGTGCCGACGCCGATCGACAACCTGCGCCGTCCCGACCTGGGGCCGTTGATCGCGGCGACGGAAACGCTGGGCGGCGTTCTCAAGAAGGGCGATATCGTCGTCTACGAATCGACCGTCTATCCGGGAGCCACGGAAGAAGAATGCGTGCCCTTGCTGGTGGAACGGTCGGGCCTGGCCTACGGCTCAGACTTCTTTGTCGGCTACTCACCAGAGCGGATCAATCCGGGCGACCGCGAACACCGGTTCGAGACGATCAAGAAGGTCGTGTCCGGTTGCGACGAAAAGACGGCGCGGATCGTCGCGGACACCTATGGCGCCGTCGTCACCGCAGGCATCCACATGGCCCCGACCATCAAGACCGCCGAAGCCGCCAAAGTCATTGAGAACACGCAGCGCGATTTGAACATCGCGCTGATGAACGAACTGGCGCTGATCTTCGAGCGGCTGGAGATCGACACCTCGGACGTCCTGGCCGCGGCCGGCACCAAGTGGAATTTCCTGCCGTTCACGCCGGGCCTGGTCGGCGGCCATTGCATCGGCGTCGACCCCTATTACCTGACCCACCGGGCCGAGATCGCGGGATACCGACCCGAGGTGATCCTCGCCGGGCGGCGCATCAACGACGAGATGGGCCCCTTCATCGCCCGCGAGACCGTACGGCGCCTGGCCAAGAAGGGCGGCACCAAATCATTTCGGGTCAGCATTCTGGGCCTGACGTTCAAGGAGAACGTGCCCGACGTCCGCAACACCAAGGTGATCGACATCATTGAGGAACTCGACCGGTTTGGGGCCCGGGTGCGGGTCCATGATCCGCTCGCCGATGCCGACGAAGTGAAACACGAGTTCGGCCTGGAACTGGCCGACGAGGCATCGCTCAGTGATGCCGATGCGGTCATCCTCGCGGTACCGCATGAGACCTATCTCACTCGCGGCTGGGGTTGGATCTCTGACCTGCTGGCGGCCGATGACGGTTTGGTCGTCGATGTGCGGGCCCGCCTGTCACGGGACGCGCGCCCGGCCGAGATCGATCTGTGGCGGCTCTGATCGACCTTGCCGACCGGACCGGCGGATAAATCCGTGCGCCTGTTGTTCGTGGTCACCGAGGACTGGGCGTTTCTGCGCCATCGCCTGCCGATGGCGCGGGCGGCGTTGAACATGGGCCTCACCGTCGCGGTGGCGACACGGGTATCCGATCATGGCGACGCGATCCGCGCGCTCGGGATCAAGGTCTTCGATATCCCGGTGGACCGCGCCGGGATATCGCCGCTCAAGGATCTGGGATATCTCAACCGCCTGAAGGGCGTGATGCGATCCTACGCCCCCGACCTGGTTCACAACATCGCCGCCAAACCGATCCTCTATGGCAGCCTGGCCGCCCGCCGGGCCGCGCCCAGGGCCGCCGTGATCAATGCGTTCACCGGCTTGGGCATTCTCTTCACCGGCGACGCCAAGGGACGCCGCTCCGCAAAAGGCAGGGTGCTCGGGGCGGTCCTGATGACGGCGCTGCGCTGCCTTTGCGTCCGAAACCGTGTTCATATGCTCGTCCAAAACAAGGATGACCGGGCCTTTCTCGAAGGGCATCGAATCGGACGGCCGGAGCGGACGCATCTGATCCCCGGCTCGGGCGTCGATCTCGATTTGTTTCCCCAAACGCCGCCGCCGCCAGCTCCACCGGTCCGCGCCGTGCTGGTCGGCCGCCTACTTAAGACCAAAGGGGTCGAGGAATTTGCCCAGGCCGCCCGCCTGTTGAAAACGAAAAGACGCGACGATATCCGCCTTATCCTGGTCGGCGCGCCCGATCCCGGCAATCCGACGACCGTGGCCGAAGCCGACCTGGACGCCTGGAAGTCGGAAGGCGTGCTCGACTGGTCTGGCGAGACCGCGGATATCGCAGGTGTGTGGGCGGGCGCCCATATCGCGGTGCTGCCGTCTTATCGGGAGGGCATGCCGAAAAGCCTGTTGGAGGCGGCGGCGGCGGGCCGGCCGATGATTGCGACGGACGTGCCCGGATGCCGCGATCTGGTCCGCGCAGGGGAGACAGGTGTACTGGTTCCCCCCTTCGACGCGGCGGCACTGGCCGATGCGATCGAGCGGCTGGCCGACGATGGAGAACTGCGATCACAGATGGGGCGAGCGGCACATCTTGATGTCGAACGAGTGTTTGGCGCAATTCCGGTCGGCAAGGCAATTGCCGAACTGTATGGTCATGCCCTAAAGCTTTCGGCCACGATCACGAATGACGGAGAACCTAATCAATGATCGGGTGGGAAGGCCTGCTGAGTGCCAAAAGTTTGGCGTTATCGGCGGCCGGTTTTGCCGTCGTCGCGGTAGGAATGGGGCCGCTGATCGGGTTTCTTTCGAAGCGCGGATTGATGGCGGTACCCAATGAGCGGAGCAATCATTCCACTCCCAAGCCAGAAGGCGGGGGCTTGCTGGTCCTTGCCGCGTTGATTCCCATTTGGTTCTTGCTTGCCGATCGACCGGTCGCTCATATCTTGGTGCCTGCGACGATATTGGCGGGGATTTCCTGGCTCGACGATACACAGGGGCTTTCGCCGCTGATCCGGTTTCCCGCCCATATCCTGGCAGTATGTTGGGCACTTTGGTTCGAACCGAGTTTCATTTTCCCGCTTGAGAAATTCGTACCCGAGCCGGTTGGATACGCGATCATCGCCTTTGTCTGGGTTTGGTTTATCAACCTGTTCAATTTCATGGACGGCATCGACGGCATTACCGGCGCGGAGACAGCTTCCATCGGGATCGGTGCCACCGCCGTAGTCGTGGTCCACGGCTTCGCATCAGATTTTGGCGCCATCGGCATCGCGACGGCAGCCGTCGCCTGCGGCTTTCTGATCTGGAACCGGCCGCCGTCGAAGGTCTTCCTGGGCGATGTCGGCAGTGTCCCCCTCGGTTTCTTGCTTGGCTGGCTTTTGTTATCCCTGGCAGCGGCAGGACCCTGGATTGTCGCGATCATCCTGCCGGCCTATTACCTGGCGGATTCGACGCTGACACTGCTCGATCGGGTGCGGCGCAAGAAGAAGGTCTGGCAGGCGCACCGCGAACATTTCTATCAACGCGCAGCCATCAGCGGATTAGGCCATGGAGGAGTGGTTTGGCGAGTTCTCGTTTGCAACCTCCTGCTGATTACCATAGCCCTGTTTTATGACCGATTGGGGATCATCGGCTCCTGGTGCGCCGCGGCAGTACCGGTCACAGCCCTGCTGTGGCTGCTTTGGCGCGCGGAGCGGCGGGCACGAGCATCCGCATCGAATGGATGACAAAGGGAAAGCAGTGCCGGCGGACCTTGAGCTTCCAGATAATGATGGTAAAAACCAGGGGCGTTGACGCACCGCCCGCATGGCAACGGTACCCATAACCTGATGAACCTGCTTAGCCACGCATTCCGCCGCATACCGCCCCGAGGCTGGGTCGCCTACGGTCATGATATTTTCATGGCCGCGGCGTCGTTCCCTCTGGCGCTCTATCTGCGGATGGGCGACGACCTCTGGACCCAGCCGGTTGATGTGATGACGGCGGCGGGCCTATTCTTCACTGCCGAGACGGCCTTGATTTTTTATGTCATGGGGCTGTACCGGGGGGTCTGGCGCTATGCCTCAATCAACGACCTGCTGGCCATCACCAAAGCGGTGACGCTGGCGGTCCTGATCTTTCTCATCGCCATGTTCGCCTGGGTCCGGCTGGAGGACTTCCCCCGGTCGCTGTTCGCAATCCAATGGATTCTGCTGATCGGGATGCTCGGCGGTCCCCGTTTCGTGCACCGCATTCTCAAGGATCGGCGGGCACCGTCGTTATCCCTGGACGGCCGGGATGACAGGATCCCGGTGCTGTTGGCCGGCGCCGGGGACGAGGCCGAGTTGTTCATTCGTTCCCTCGCCGCCTCCGAACGGGCGGAGTACCGGGTCGTCGGCCTGCTGTCCGAACGGGCCAACAGGGTCGGCCAATTCATTCGCGGGATCGAAGTCATCGGCACTGTCGGCGACTTGGCGAAGGCTGCCGCGCGGTTTGAAGGGACGCCGGACCAACCCCGGCGCGTGGTGCTGACACGGTCGAACATGGACGGCGAGGTCGTTCGTGGACTGTTGGCCGACGCCGAACGGCTGGGGCTGAATCTGGCGCGGCTGCCCCGGATGACCGATTTCAAGGACGGTTTGACCGACAAAGTGGCGCTGCGTCCGGTCGCGGTGGAGGATCTGCTGGGTCGACCGCAGACCCCGCTCGATCGGGATGCAATGGCCGCGCTGGTCAAAGGACGACGCGTCCTGGTTACTGGAGCGGGCGGCTCCATCGGTGCCGAGCTGGCTCGTCAGATCTGCCAGCTGGCGCCGGCGGCAGTGGTGTTGCTGGATTTGTCGGAATTCGCGCTTTATGAGATTGACCAGGAACTTTCGAGAGCCTATCCCGAAATCACCCGCATTCCGGTCATGGCGGATGTCCGTGACGCCGGGCAAATAACGCGGGTATTCGCCGAACACGCGCCGGAACTGGTCTTTCACGCGGCGGCACGCAAACATGTACCCCTGGTCGAGGACAACAAAGCCGAAGGGTTGGACACCAACGCGTTGGGTACCTTCTGTGTCGCCCGCGCGGCACGGGCGGCGGGGACGCTCGCCATGGTGATGATTTCGACCGACAAGGCTGTCAACCCGACCAGCGTCATGGGGGTCAGCAAACGCCTGGCTGAAATCGTCTGTCAGGCGATGGACGTCGAAGGCCGCGGCACCGGTGGAACGCGCTATATCACGGTGCGCTTCGGCAACGTGCTTGGGTCGACCGGGTCGGTGGTACCGCTGTTCGAACGCCAATTGGCCGCCGGCGGGCCCCTGACGGTGACCGACCCGAAAATGACGCGGTATTTCATGACCATTCGTGAAGCGGTCGAACTGGTGCTTTCCGCTTCGGCGCTCGGCGTCAAAAGCGATGCCGACGGGCGCATCTTCGTGCTCGACATGGGCAAGCCGGTTAAGATCGTCGACCTGGCCCGGCAGATGATCCGACTGGCCGGCCTGGTTCCCGACGAAGATGTGAAGATCGAGTTCACCGGCATCCGCCCGGGCGAAAAACTCTATGAAGAAATCTTCCACGGCGAGGAAGCGCCCGTCCCGACCGTGCAACCGGGCGTATTGCTGGCGACGCCGCGTCTGGTCGCCATGACCGAGGTCGAGGCCGCCTTTAAACAGCTGGCCGACGCTTGCCGCGCGGGCGACCTGGAAACCGCCGGAGCCATCGTCGCAGACCTCGTCCCTGAATTCACCGGCGCCATCGCCGAAACCCCGATTTCCCCCGAACCGACAAAAGCAAAGAAAGCCGAACAAGGATGACCGAACCGATCCGCCGCGCCCTGATTTCCGTTTCCGACAAAACCGGCTTGGCCGACCTGGGGGCCTTCCTGGCCGATCAAGGCGTCGAGATTTTGTCCACCGGCGGGTCGGCCAAACTGCTCGCCGACGCCGGCGTGCCGGTCGTCGAGGTCTCGGACTTCACCGGCTTCCCCGAAATCATGGACGGCCGGGTCAAGACGCTGCAGCCGATGATCCACGGCGGCCTGCTGGCCGTGCGCGCCAACGCCGAACACCAAAAAGCCATGGCCGACCACGGTATCCAGCCGATCGACCTCCTGGTCGTGAACCTTTATCCGTTCGAGGCGACGGTCGCCAAAGGCGCCGAATTCGACGATTGCATCGAAAACATCGACATCGGCGGGCCGGCGCTGATCCGCGCCGCCGCCAAGAACCACGGCGACGTGACCGTGGTCGTCGATGCCGGCGACTACGACGCCCTGATCGCCGAGATGCAAGCCAACGGCGCTGCGACGACCCCAGAATTCCGCCGCAAACTGGCCGCGACCGCCTATGCCCGCACGGCGGCCTACGACGCGGCTATTTCCGGCTGGTTCGCCGGGCAACTAGGCGAGACCTTCCCCAAACGAATGACCTTCGGCGGCGAACTGCGCCAGGTCCTGCGCTATGGCGAGAACCCGCACCAGCAGGCGGCCTTCTATACCGGTGGTGCCGCGCGCCCCGGCATCGCCACGGCGGAGCAGCTTCAGGGCAAGGAGCTCAGCTTCAATAACCTGAACGATACGGACGCGGCCTTCGAACTGGTTTCCGAATTCACCGACGGCCCCGCCTGCGTTATCGTCAAGCACGCCAATCCCTGCGGCGTCGCGGTCGGTGCCGACCTGCCGACGGCCTATGCCCGCGCACTCGCCTGCGACACGGAGAGCGCCTTCGGCGGCATCATCGCCTTCAACCGGGCGCTGGACGCGGTGACGGCAGAGGCCGTCGCCGACCTGTTCGCCGAGGTCATCATCGCGCCGGACATCGACGACGCCGCGCGCGAGGTTCTGGGCCGGAAAAAGAACCTACGCGTTTTGACCACGGGCGCCATGCCCGATCCCAAGACCGAGGGCATGACCGTGCGCTCGCTCGCCGGCGGCTACCTGCTACAAGGCCGGGATGCCGGGCTGACTGAGACCTTGAAGGTGGTCACCGAACGGTCCCCGACCGAGGCCGAAATGGCCGACCTGACCTTCGCTTTCACGGTCGCCAAGCACGTCAAATCCAACGCCATTGTCTATGCCAAAGGCGGGGCGACGGTCGGCGTCGGAGCGGGGCAAATGAGCCGCGTCAATTCATCACGCATCGCCGCCTGGAAGGCACAGGACGCCGCCAAGGTCGCGGGCGATGATGAAAGCTGGGCGATCGGCTCGGTCGTCGCATCGGACGCGTTCTTCCCCTTCGCCGACGGCCTGTTGGCGGCGGCCGAGGCCGGAGCGACGGCAATCATCCAGCCGGGCGGCAGCGTGCGCGACGACGAAGTCATCGCCGCCGCCAACGAACGCGGCCTGGCGATGGTCTTTACCGGGATGCGGCACTTCAAACACTAAGCGCAATTGGTTAGTGCTAAATAGGAAAGGGCCGCATTTGCGGCCCTTTTTTGTTGTCTAATCGGCAATATTCGGCAAATACGGCTAGAACTTGCGCGCCTTGATGACCTCTGCGGGCATCCGGTCCTGGCGGATGAACTGGGCCAGAACGTGCATCAACGCCTGATGGGTATCTTCGACGATGCCGTAATTGTCGCCCAGGACATGCAGGTTGACGTCACAAACCTCGCGTGTCCGGCCGCCGCCGAAACCGGTCATGGCGATCACCGCCAGATTGTTGTCGCGCGCCCATTCGCAGGCCCGGACGACGTTTTCCGAATCACCCGAGGACGAGATAGAAACCAGCACGTCCCCCTCGTCGGCCAGAGTCCGCAGCTGGTAGACGAAAACATCGTCGTAGGAAATATCGTTTGCGATCGCCGTGATGGTTTCCATGTTGGAAACCAGGGAAACGACCTTGGGCCGCAGATCCGTATCCGTCTGCCCGCCCTTCATGTGGTCGCAGATGAAATGATTGGCGATCGCGGACGATCCCCCGTTTCCGCAGACATAGATGGACTTGCGTGCCGCATAGGCACCGGCCAACAAGGCCCCGGCCCGCGCCAGGGCAATCCGGTCGACGGAGGCTTGAGCCGCCTGCGACGCCTGAAAGTAGGCATCGGCAAAGGCGCCGATATCGGTGAATTTATCGTCGGGAAACGTCATGCCGGACTTTCTCTCAAAAGGCGGGCGGATTCAACGCCTTATTCACGGCCTTACATAAGCGCGGCGCAGCGCTATATCAAGATCATTGGCCTAATCTAAAATTGGATAAGCCCAAGCGGCGGCGGTTAATTGCGTCGATATGCAACTCACGCCTGGGCATCGGCCAAGGCACGTAGCTGCCGCGAGGCGACGGCGACCATGGACAGGTCGTTGACTTCGGTCGTCCAAAGCTCGTTGAGCAGCACTTCCGTCTGATCCACGGCCGCCTGATTCCGCGTGACCCAGGCGGTAATGGCTTTGTCCGTGTCCTTCTTGCCTTTGGACAAATGATCCAGGGCGTTGGAGGCCAGCGCCAATTGATGTGCGTAGACCTCTTCGACCAAGGCGGCGACGGCCAACTGTTGCCAATGATCGTCGGATTCCAGGTTGCTGGCGGCGGCCCGCAGGCGGCCGAGACGGAACCGGGTACCCACGGCAAAGTAGATTTTGGCGACTTCGCGCACATCCATCTTACGCCGATTGGCCAGGCCGACGATGTCGCAGGCCGAATAAAGGTTCACCAGATGGGCGATCTTATGGGCGAGGGCCGGCGGCACGCCGTCGTCCAGGTAAGGTTTGGCGCGGTTTTTCATGTCGTCGATGTAATGCTTGGGCACGACGGCGGAAATATTGTCGGCCAGTTGCGCCATCCCGGCGGCGAATTCGGCGACATGCGCGCCGATGTCCAGACCCGGCTTGCCATTGCGGAGGAACCACAGCGTCACCCATTCCAACAGCCGGTTCATATCGGCCAGCATCGAGGTCTGGGCCCGGGTCGGCACCTTGTTGTCCAGGGCCTCGATCTCGGCCCAGAGGTCGCGGGCGCGGAGAACCTCGCGGGCGATGGTATAGGCGCGGGCGATTTCCGACGGCTTGCGGCCGGTCTTTTCCATGAATTCCGTGACGAAAGTATCGCCGACCCGGTTGACCATGGAGTTGGTCACCCGCGTCGCGATGATTTCCCGCTTCAGGCGGTGGGTCTTCATCTCGTCCAGGTATTTGACCCGCAGGTCCGACGGGAAATACTGCACGATCTCGTCCAACAGGTGCGGATCGTCCGGCAGGTCCGAAGCCAATAGCTCGTCATAGAGCCAATTCTTGGCATAGGCGATCAGCACCGACAGTTCCGGGCGAACCAGGCCCTTGTGCTGAGCCGCGCGTTCGGACAGCGTTTCATCGTCGGGCAGGAATTCGACGCCGCGGTCGAGAATCCCGCGTTTTTCCAGCATCCGCATCAGGCGAATCTGGTTGTCCAGGGTATGGGCCCCCTTGGCCTGGGTCGAGGTCAGGGCCTGGGTCTGGCTGTAGTTATGCTTGAGCACCAGTTCGCCGACCTCGTCGGTCATCTTGGCCAAAAGCTTGTTGCGCTGCGCCTCGGTCAGCCCACCCTTGGCCATCACGGCACCCAGCAGGATCTTGATGTTGACCTCGTGGTCAGAGCAATCGACGCCGGCCGAGTTGTCGATGGAATCCGTGTTCAGCCGCCCACCCTTCATGGCGTATTCGATGCGGCCTTTTTGCGTGGCGCCCAGGTTCGCGCCCTCGCCGACGACCTTGCAGTTCAGGTCCTGGCCGTTAACGCGAATCGAATCGTTGGCGCGGTCGCCGACATCGGCGTTGGATTCCGTCGCCGCCTTGATATACGTCCCGATGCCGCCGAACCACAAAAGGTCGATCTGCGATTTCAGCATCGCGAGGATCAATTCGTTCGGCGAGACGATTTCCTTCGTGATGCCGAAACACGCCCGCACCTCCGGCGACAGTTTGATGGTCTTGGCGCTGCGCTCATAAATCCCACCGCCCTTGGAAATCAGCTTGGTGTCGTAATCGGTCCAGCTCGAGCGGCCCAGATTGAACATGCGCACCCGTTCCGCATGGGTCTTCGCCGGGTCCGGATCGGGATCGACGAAGATATGCATGTGGTTGAACGCCCCCAGCAGCTTGATGTGCTTGGACAGCATCATGCCGTTGCCGAACACGTCGCCCGACATGTCGCCGACGCCGACCACGGTGAAGTCTTCGTTCTGGATATCCGTGCCCATTTCACGGAAATGGCGTTTGACCGATTCCCAGGCCCCCTTGGCGGTGATGCCCATGCCCTTGTGGTCGTAGCCGACCGACCCACCGGACGCAAACGCGTCGCCCAGCCAATGGCCGTAGTCGATGGAAACGCCGTTGGCGATGTCCGAAAACGTCGCCGTGCCTTTGTCCGCCGCGACCACCAGATAAGGGTCGTCGTCGTCCCAGCGATAGACGCTTTTGGGCGGGACCACCTTGGGCCCGTCCAGGTTGTCGGTAACGTCCAGTAAACCCCGGATCAGCGTCTTGTAGCATTCGATGCCTTCGGCCATGAAGGCGTCGCGCCCGCCTTCGGTCGGCGGCCGTTTGACGACGAAGCCGCCTTTGGAGCCGACCGGCACGATGACCGCGTTCTTGACCTGCTGCGCCTTCACCAGGCCCAGGATTTCCGTACGGAAATCTTCCGGCCGGTCCGACCAGCGCAGGCCGCCGCGGGCGACGAAGCCGAAGCGCAGATGCACGCCTTCGACCCGGGGGCTGTAGACGAAGATCTCGCGCAACGGGCGCGGCAGCGGCAAATCGTCGATTTCCCGCGACTTGAACTTGAACGAAACATAGGGCTTGTGCCCGCCGTCGGCGGTGGGCTGGAAGAAATTGGTGCGGATCGTCACATCGACCAGATTGATGAAGCGCGAGAGGATGCGGTCCTCGTCGGCGCTGGTCACGGCCTCCAACGCATCGCGCATCTTGGCATGCAACGCCGCCGTCTTCTTTTCCCGCGCCTTGGCCGATATGCCGTCCGGCACCATCCGCGTCATGAACAAGTCGACGATCATGTTGGCGACGCCCAAATGGCGGGCCAAGGTCTGTTCCATATAGGTCTGGGAATAGGGGATACCCATCTGGCGCAGGCAGCGGCAATAGGCGCGCAGCACCAGAACCTCGCGCCAACCCAAACCACCCCGCGCGACCAGGGCGTTGAATCCGTCGCTTTCGATCTCGCCGCGCCAGACCCGGGCAAAGGCGTCTTCGAATTTCTCCTTGATCGCCTTCACATCGACGTCGCCGCCATCACGGGTTTCCAGACCGAAATCGTGGATCATCAGCTTTTGCGCGCCGTCGCCGTTGTCGCAGGAAACCTCGTGCGGGTTTTCGTCGATCACGCGGAAACCCATATGCTCGAACAGCGGCAGGGCGTCCGACAGGGGCACGGCATGGTCCGGGTGATAGACCTTGAACCGCACATGGTTGCCGGGCGCCCCGTCGGGCCGATAAAGGTGCAGGCCGATATGATCGGCGGAAAGCGCTTCCTCGATCACGACGATGTCGTTGACCGCATCGCCGGGTGCGTATTGCGCCGTATATCCGGGCCCGAAGGCGTCCTGGAACCGGCGTGCCAGGCGCAGGCCTTCCTTTTCTCCGAAGGTCTCGGCCAGGGCCACGCCCAGATCGTCGCTCCAGGTCCGGGACGCACGGGCGAGCCGTCCTTCCAATCCCTTGACGAAATAGGCGGGGACGTTGCCCGGCTCGGTCGCGACGATCAGATGCAGGCGCGCCAGCGGCGCATCGCCCAACAGCGTCGAGAAGTTGGAGACCCGGCCGTTGACCGCCTCGCACAAAATGTCCTGCATGCGTTCGCGCAGGTCCATGGTGTAGCGGTCGCGCGGCACGTAGATCAGGCAGGACACGAACCGCCCGAAATTGTCCGGCCGCATGAACAAGGCGACCCGCTGGCGGTCCTGCAGGTGCAGGATGCCCATGGAGGTTTCCAAAAGCTGGTCTTCGGAAATCTGGAACAATTCGTCCCGGGGATAGGTCTCCAGGATGTTCATCAACGCCTTGCCATCGTGGCTGGACGGCGGCAGGCCGGCGCGCTGGAAGACCTGCTGCAACCGGCGGCGCAACAGCGGAATGTCGCGGGGGCTGCGGTTGTAGGCGGCCGAAGTGAACAGACCGACGAAGATGCGCAGGCCCGTGACCTTGCCGTTCTTATCGAAGGTCTTGATACCGATGGCGTCCATATGGACCGGGCGGTGCACGGTCGAGCGCTGATTCGATTTGGTGACGACGATCAGGCCCGGGTCGGCGATGAAGGCGCGGACTTCCGGCGGCACCTTCGACATATCAGGCGAATAGGTCAGCACCGACATCTTCATGTCGCGCAGAATACCCAGACCGGATCTCTTGTCGACGGCGACCGAGGCCTTCGCCCCCGTGCCCGAAACCTTGTAATCGCGGGCCCCTAAGAAGGTGAAATTGTTGTCGTGTATCCAGCGCAGGAATTCGCGAACCTCCGTCGTCTCTTCCTGGGCGGCGGGACCGGCGGTCTGGCGGAAATCGTCGATCACCTGGCCCATGCGTTCACGCATCGGCCGCCAATCCTCGACCGAGGCACGGACGTCTTCCAGAACCTTGAGCACGCCCTGTTCGATGTCGCGTTCGCCGTCGGGCGTTTCCTCGTCGACCTCGACATGCATCCAGGATTCCATGCGGGCGCCGTCCTCGGGCTCGCCGGCGTCCATGATACGGACCAGACGGCCCTTGGAATCGCGCTTCACCTTCAAGATCGGGTGGACGATCAGATGCACGGTCAGGCCCCGGCGGTTCATCTCCGATGACAGGGAATCGACCAGGAAGGGCATATCTTCGGTGACGATTTCGACGATCGTATGGTTCGACGACCAGCCGTCCTTTTTGCCGTCGGGGCGGTAGGCACGGACGGACGGCTTGCCGGGGCGATGGACCGCGGCGGTCTGCCAATGGCTTTTGGCGATACCGGCCAGCGTTTCGGCATCGCGGGCGTGGATGTCCTGCGGCGGCATATGGGCGAAATACTGGTCCGCGTAATGGACCATGGTCGTGGCCTTGCCGCCCTTCAGCCCCGCGCGCATGAGCTTCGACACCTGTTTCAACAGTGCGTCGGTCTTCAAATCCCGTTTAACCGGCATGGACCCCTCCCAGGTATAGCCCACCGATCGGCTGGCCGCCGGGTCGGCGGGGCATTGTGCCCTCGCAGCTGTTCCCGCCTGCGTCGGCATTCTTCGGCCACGGATGCCAAGGGTCGGCATTCCGCCGGGCATGAAGGAACAACGTATAAAAGCCTATAATCAGAGGTTTGTTATGGAAAGCTAAAGTTTCGTGGAGGCATTGCCCGCGCGATCCGCCATTCACCCTTCCGCCGATCGGCAAAATCGCCGATAAGGCGAACGACGCGCGACTGACCGCCCGCCACGGATAAAGAGGCCGACCCCTATGAACGAGCGACGCGCCTTTTGGACGACCCTGGCCTTGCTCGCGTTGGTGAAGGCTGGATTTCTCGTGGCCTTGGGGCCGGTCACCCTGCCCGACAGTTCCGACTACGTCCTGTTTGCAGAGGCCATCCTGGCCGGCGGCGATTGGGCGCGGGAACTCGACCTTTCCGAAGACTTGATCCCGCTGACCGCCTTTCGCGGGATTGGCTATCCGGCGCTGATCGCCCTGTTCAAGGTTCTATTCGGCGGGGCCTGGGACTGGCTGCTGATCACCCTTCAGATGATCTTGTCGCTCGCCGCCACGGCCCTGCTCTGGCGATTAGCTATCGCCCTGACCGGGCGAACCTGGGTCGCGCTTTTCGCGGCCTGGGCCCATGGTTTGGGTCTCTGTTTCGTGCTCGATCAATGCATCCTGACTGACAGCCTGAATGCCTCGCTGATCATCGGAATCGCGGCGTATGCGGGCCACGCCCTGGCAACGGCCCGCGCGCCGGGCCTCGGCGAGGCGCTGTGTTTGGGCCTGGTCCTCCTGTTGGCGTTCCTGTTACGTGAAGCGGGTGCGGTCATGCACCTGGCGCTTTGGCCGCTGGTTCTGGTCTGGGCCTGGAAGACAGGGGGGTCGTTCCGGCGCGCCGTTGCTGTCCTGGCGGTGTTTCTGTTGCCGTTGGGTATCGGCGTGCAGGCGTATAAAGCCTGGAACCAAATGCGGACCGGCGAGCGCTTTATTACCACCGTCGGCCAAACCGCGATGTATCACCCGGCGGTCGACCTGGTCCGCAAGGGCTATCCCGTGTTCGCCGAAGACCCGTTGCTGGCCGATGCGCCGTTCGCCTCGGCCCCGTTGCCCGCCAATCCGGGTATCGTCTTCACCCAGATCAACCGGCATCTGAAGGCCGCGCACGGCATGGACGCGCTCGCCGTCACGCGCCATGCGAACAGGCTCTTCGTCGAACATTGGCGTCGCTACCCTCTGGCTCGCGCCGGGATTTATGTCGGCCGGCTCGATCCGCGCTATGCCTATCTGCCCGTCATGCCGCTGGCTGGGCCGGAGCGGCTCAGCCTTTGGGCCGGCGGCCCGACGCCGTTCCCCCGCCCCGGTGAAATTTGGCGCAATCTGGCCGATCATGGCCGTGTCGATCAGGTTCTGCTGTTGGTGATACGAACGCTCGCGCGGCTGGTTTCGGCGCTGCTGACGGCGGCCTTTCTGATCGGCGTGCCGATCTCGCTCGGGCGCGCGCTCGGGACCCGGGGTTGGCGGATTCCGGCGCTCCCCGGCCCGCTCCTTGCCCTTGGCGTCCTCTGGCTGCTCGTGCTGGCCTATCCTGCGGCCTATGCCCTGATCTATCTGGAAGACCGCTATCTCATCGCGGTCGTGCCGTTCGTGACCATCGGCGGCCTGACGCTCGCCGCGCCCTGGGTGGACCGGGCGGGCGGCTGGTTGCGTGCACGAGCGGGCGCGGGGCGCCGGACAGACTGACCCGGCCGGCGAAAGCCGGACGTCAGGTTTGAAATGGGGAGAAAATGGAGCGGGCGATGAGATTCGAACTCACGACTTCAACCTTGGCAAGGTTGCGCTCTACCCCTGAGCTACGCCCGCGTCGCTGAAAGCGAGGGAGGGATATATACGGGAAGGCACCGGCAATGCAAGGGCTTAAGTGAAAGAATAATGCAATGACCCCCACTTTGCCGCCGGATTGCACCCTGGGGGCGGAAAATTGTATTCCTAACCCGCCCTCCGACCGCCGCCCACCAAGAGGAACATCCCGCCGCCATGCATAAATCCAGAGACGACCTGCTCCGCTATGTCGCCGACCTTGGCATCGATGCCCGAACGACCGACCATGCCCCCGTGTTCACGGTCGAGGAAAGCAAGGCATTGCGCGGCGACCTGCCGGGCGTCCATTGCAAGAACCTGTTCCTCAAGGACAAGAAAGGCCAGCTTTGGCTGGTCGTCGCCGCCGAGGACCGGGCCGTCGACATGAAGGATTTGAAGAAGCGCATCGGATCGGCCCATCTATCCTTCGGCCGGGCGGAGGCGCTGATCGAGGTATTGGGGGTCGAGCCCGGATCGGTCACGCCCTTCGCCGCGATCAACGATACCGGCCATCAAGTGAAGGTGGTTCTCGACAAGGCTCTGACCGAAGCCGAATTAGTCAATTTCCATCCCCTGATCAATTCGGCGACGACGGCTTTGGCCCCCGGTGAGCTTGTGCGTTTTCTTGAAGCCACGGGCCATCCCCCGGCGATTGTCGACCTGGACGGGCCGCCGCCGGACGGCGTATAACCCGCGGGCGTCGGTTTGATCCGCCCGGCCCCTTGCGACGGGGCAGACAAACCGCCATGTTTGGGGCACACCGGCCCGGCACGATCCCGGCAACGGTGCCGGACATATGGACACTTAAAATAGACAGACGGAATTTCCCCCCATGGCTTTCATCCTGAATCCCGACGGCTCGACCGCTCCGAAATCCGACGCCGCCCAGCCCACGGACGGTCAGGGGAACGGCGCCCCCATGGCGCCCGGTGCGCCCGGCATGGCCGGCCCCGGCGGCGCGCCCGCGGGCGACGGCGCGGTGATCAAGGACGGCAATATCCAGACCTTCATGCAGGACGTCATCGAGGCCTCCAAAGAGGTCCCGGTTCTGGTCGATTTCTGGGCCACGTGGTGCGGCCCCTGCAAGCAATTGACGCCGGTTCTCGAAAAGGTCGTCACCCAGGCCGCCGGTCTGGTCAAGCTGGTCAAGATCAACGCCGACGAGAACCAGGACCTCTGCGCCCAATTGCGGGTGCAGTCCCTACCGACGGTTTATGCCTTCAAGGACGGCCAACCGGTCGACGCCTTCATGGGCGCATTGCCGGAAAGCCAGGTGAAAGCCTTCATCGATAAACTGACCGACGGCGCCAAGGCGCCGCTCGACCAGGCGCTGGAACAAGGCCAGGCGGCGCTGGACGCCGGGGAGAACGAGCTGGCCTTGGAAATCTTCAAGGAGATCCAGGCCCAGGATCAGACCAACGACACCGCCATCGCCGGTATTCTGCGGGCACAGATCGCCCTGGGCATGCTGGCCGAGGCCGAGGAAATCCTGACCTCGCTGCCGTCGAACATCCGCACGAAGGCGGATGTCGAATCCGCCGCTTCGGCGCTGGAACTGGCCAAGGAAGTGGGCGAGACCGGCGATCCGGCGGAGCTTCGCGCCAAGGTCGAGGCCGACCCCAAGGATCATCAGGCGCGTTTGGATCTGTCAGTCGCGCTGTTCGCGCGCGGCGACGCGGAAGGCGCCATCGACGAGCTTCTGGAGCTGGTCCGCCGCGACAAGGCCTGGAACGACGAAGCCGCGCGCAAGCAGCTGGTGAAGGTTTTCGACACCCTGGGCGGTGCCCATGAATTGACCGTGTCCGGCCGCCGGCGCCTGTCGTCGGTACTGTTCTCTTAAAAGAGGCTTCCGCCCGCAATGGCGCATGGCGCGAAATATCCGGATACCGGCGGCCTTCCCGATGTTCTGCCAATCTTCCCGCTGCCGGGTGCGTTGCTGTTGCCCGGCGGGCAGTTGCCGTTGAATATTTTCGAACCGCGTTACCTCCACATGATCATCGACGCCATGGGCGACGGCCGCCTGATCGGCATGATCCAGCCCAAACCCCAGCCCGGCGAGGATGCGCCCCGCGATCCGGACCTGCGCGAAAGCCCGCCGGTCTATCCCGTTGGATGCTGCGGACGGATCGTCAGCTTTTCCGAGACCGGAGACGGGCGGCTGCTGATCACCCTGTTGGGCCATAGCCGGTTTCGCATCGCGGGCGAACTGGCCGTGCATAACGGCTATCGGCGGGTGCGCCCGGATTTCGCGCCCTTCGCGAACGACCTCGACGACGATATTCCGGCGGGCCTGGACCGCGCGCGCCTGTTGGATGCGGCAGCGCGCTATCTCGACGCCAACGGCCTGAAGACCGATTGGGAAGCCATCGAGGAGGCACCGGACGCGCTTCTGGTCACCTCATTGGCCATGGTCTGCCCGTTCGACCTCAGGGAAAAGCAGGCCTTATTGGAAAGCGATACCCCGGCCACGCGAGGCGCGCTGCTGACCGAATTATTGGAAATGGGGGCCCGCGGCCCGGCGCCCGCGCCCGGCGGCACCTCTCATTGACCATGAACCCCTTCGTCAAAGGAAAGGCGTGACGCCATGAGCGACGGCAAGGTCGACGCGAAACTTCTGGAAATTCTGGTCTGCCCCGTGACCAAAGGGCCGCTGGAATACGATGCCCAGGCAGGCGAATTGATCAGCCGCCGGGCGGGCCTCGCCTATCCGATCCGCGACGGTATTCCGATCATGCTGCCCGACGAGGCACGCGAGCTGAAAGCCGACGGCGCCGGAGCCGCCCCATGACCGGCGGTTACGCGGCCGGTGGCAGCCGTCAGACCCCGACGGAGCTGCGCATCAAGAAAGACGACAAGGTGCTGGAGATCGATTTCGACGACGGCGTCTCCTTCCGCATTCCGGCGGAGCTGCTGCGCGTCGAAAGCCCCTCGGCCGAGGTTCAGGGCCATGGCCCGGGCCAGAAAACGGTGATCGCCGGGCGCCGCCACGTCAACATCATCGGCGCCGAACCCGTCGGCAATTACGCCGTGCGGCTCAAGTTCGACGATCTGCACGATACCGGCATTTTCTCCTGGGACTACCTCTACGACATGGGCAGCCGCCAGGACGAAATCTGGGCAGGGTATCTGGAAGCCTTGGACGCCAAGGGTCTTAGCCGCGATCCGTGATCGGCGCGGCGGCTAGGCCAAGATCAGTTGCAGGCGATGGCCGCATCCAGGCCGGTCGCCCGATGATACCAGGACGGTTCGACAAACAGGCCCAACTGACCCGTGGCGTTGAGGTACTTCTTCAACTCGAAGGTCGCGCTCTGGCCTTTGCTCAACTGCATGCGCCGGGTACGAATCAACTTCCGTCCGGTGGCCCCGATCTGATAGATCGAGATCGATCCCGGCTCGGGAAAGGCCGCGCCCTTGTTGGACACTCGGAAGATCGTCGTGTCGCCCTTGCAGACGGCGGTGATTTCCACGTCCAGGTTCGGGGCCGGCGGCTGGGCCTTTATGTTTCGAAGGGCGACGTGAACCAGTTGCGGTTTCTGCGATGCCTTTGGGGCCGGTGCCTGGGGCCCTGCCGCGACCTCGGTCCCGCCGGCGGCGGTCGCGAAATCGTTCAAATCGGCGGCGGAGGCCTGGTCCGGTGCCGACGGCGCGGGCGTGACGGGCTTGGGCAGAACCGCGACCAGTTTGGCCGCCGGAGAGGTCGTTTCACCGGCGAGACAGCGAAGAACCTTGATCCGTCCTGACGTTACGGAAATGTAATGGTCTAACTCCAGCCCGGAAATCCGGGCTGCGGCGCCTTCATGGCGCACCGCGAGCGCCTGACCCTGATCCCTCACCGCGTTGAGACGGCGGAGCCGGTCGACTTGTTGGGCGATATAGGCCCGCCAATCGCCGCCGAGCTTCTTTTCGACATAACCGGCAACCCGATCGTGGCTGACCGGGGCGGCGTAGGGGCCGCTCGGAAATGCCGGGCATTGTGCCGCCACCGCATCGCCGGCACCGGCCATCAGAGCCACGCATCCGGCCAAGCCAGCAAATGCCGCCAAACGCAGGGAAGCGGCAGGCGTCCGGGGGTGTCGGCATTCGGGAAGGGCGGGGTGGGTCTGGCGGTATGTAGGCACGGCAATATTCCAGGCATGGTCGGTGGTCGAATGCCCGGTTTATGCCTGACGAACCTGATCGTTCCCTGACGATATTTGGCCGATTTGTATACTAATCGTCGGCGGCGGCTTCGGCCGGCGGCAGCCGGTCCCCGGCGGCGTCCAGCAATTCCTTGACGACCTTTCCCTTGAGATCGATGCCGACCCCGCATTTACAGCCCGGGCAGCCGACGCAGGCATCGAGCCCCAGATCGACCGCATGATCCAGCGCCGCCGCCTTGCCCGCGTCGGTGACGCAGGGGTCGAGGCGCAACATCTGCAATTTCAGCAGAGAAAACGGATTTCCCCACCGGTATCCGTCACCCGCGACCGATGCGGCATCACCCGCCGGTGCGTCGGCGTTGCGCGCATGCATGGGACAACCGTCCAGACAGGCGTAACATTCGATGCAGGCCGTCAGCGCGTGGTAGTCGTCCGGCGCTTCGACGTTCAAATCGTTGGTTCGCTGGGCCGATGCCAAACGGCCCTTCATCTGCCGCGCGATACCGTCGCGGCGCACGACCAGGTCGGCCAGGACAGGCAGGGTCGCCATGGGCTCGATCCGATCGCCGTCGCGCACGCGCGCGCGGCAGGCGATGCGCGGCTTCCCATTGACGTCGATCGTGCAGACCCCGCAATTGCGCGCCCGGCAGCCGTAGCGGAAAGCGAGATCGGGAATCGCCGTCGCCTGGGCCTGCAACAGCACGTCGAGCGCCATCGGCCGTTCTTTGTCGAACCGCGTCTGGTAGTCGTAGGTGACGACGTCCTGCTTTCCGTTGCGGGTGGTGACGATGTCGACTTTCAGGCTGTCGGGCATGGCGGGGGGCTTTCGATCAATCGGACGGGCGGAGTACGGATCGGCGGGTCTATTGCGGGGGGTCGGCGACCGCGCCGGCGGGACTGCCGGGGGCGATTTCCTTGGCCTTGTTTCCCGGGCCGAGGATTCCCTGGTAGCGTTTTTCAAGAATGCCGTCGAGCACACCGTCGGGCAGCATCTTAAGGGCGCGGTTCTGGGCCTTGCGCCAGGCATCGCCAAGGCGGATCGCGATCAGGCGCGAGAGCGGCGTGCGCGGCCGGGCCGCACGGAAGGCCGAATAGCTCACATGACCCGGATTGTTTTCGGCCCGCCGAACGACCGTCGAGTAGGGGGCCGCCAGCAAAGAGACGTCGCCCCGGTCCAAACGCACGTGCCCGCCGACGCTGGCGTCCCGTTCGCGGGCGGCGGCGGTGACCGCGCGGGCCACGTCCAACAGGTTCGTCAATTCGGCGAATTCGACGAAGGACTGGTTCCACAGGCCGTAATCGGGAATTGCGGAATTTTCCGCACGCGCCGCCAGGTCGTCGATCACCCGATCCATGCGGTCCAGGCTGTCGGCGGTGCGGGCCGGGCCGATGCAGTCCCATGCCGTGTCCTGCAATTCCTTCTTCAACGCGGCGGGCGCCTCGGCGCCGGTCTGACCGAACCGCGCCTGATATCCATCGATCAACGGCTGGAACGCCGACGCGGCATCCGCGTCCGTCATTGCGCCTCGGGCCGCCGCGGCCGCGTTGGTCCCGGCGCGCAGGCCGAAGACCACGTTTTCCGTCAACGCCGTGGAGCCCAGGCGGTTGGCGCCGAACACGCCGCCCATGGACTGCCCTGCGGCGAACAGGCCGGCGATGCCCGCATCGATCGTGCCGGCGTCCGGCCCGCCGACCGCCGCGCCATCGGCGTTCACCCGGATCCCGCCCATCATGTAATGGGCGGCCGGGCGGACTTCCCAGGGTTCGGCGCATTGCACCGCCGGTTTGGGCAAAGCCTGGCGCGCCGTACGGTAGGCCGACGGCATCGCGGTTTCCAGATAACGCATGAAGTAGGGGCCCGACTTCGGCAGCTTGGCGTTGCCGGTCATGTCCAGATACGCACCCCCCATGTCGGTGCCGCGCCCATCGGCAACGGCGCGCATGATGGCGGCGGAACATTCGGCGCGGGTGCGCATATAGACGCCGTCGAGGATGACCTTGCCGTGGCGGTCCCGCAGGACGCCCAGGAAACAAGCGGTCGAGGGCTCGCCGACCAGCAGTCCTTCATAAGAAGGCGGGGAGGCCAGGCAGAACGGCAGGAACTGGACCTGTTCCATGTCGACCAGATCGGCGCCCGCGCGCGCGGCGGCGGCGTATCCGTCGCCCGTGTTGCCGCGCATGGTATCGGTCTTGGGAAAGAACAGGGTCGACAGACCGCCCGCGGCGATCACCACGGCGGGGGCGCGGATCGCGACCAAACAGCCGTTCGCCGCGTCATAGGCGAGGGCCCCGACGATGCGGCGGCGGCCGCCGTCGTCCTCGGTCGCCAGATCGAGCAGCCAGGCGTCTTCCAAGTAGTCGATGCGCGCCCCTTCGACCACGGCGTCCCATCCGGCATGGCTGAAGGCGACGCCGGCGTTGGCATGACCGACGGACCGGGCCTTGGTATGGCCGCCCTTGGCGTGCGGGCGGGCATAGGGGCCTTGGCGGTCGGCGTTGATCTTTGGGCGCAAGCCGTGGGCGCGATACCAGTCATAGGCGCTGCGGCTGTCCTTGGCGTAGGCGTCGGTGATTTCCGGCAACGGCAGGTCGGCGCCCGAGAACCGCAGATTGTCGGACAGGACCTGTTCCGTATCCTCGTCGGTGACCGTCGCGCGGACGGTCGCATTGCCTTCGGAAATTTTGGTGTCCGAACAGCCGACCGGATCCTTGGTCAGGACCAGAACGCGGGCCCCGGCCTGTGCGGCCGCGTCGGCCGCCGCACTGCCGGCGCCGCCGGACCCTGCGACGACCACGTCGTAGTCGCGCCATTGAACGTCGATTGTCACTTTCGCCTCCCAAGCCGCCGGGGCGGCCCGTCTTTAATGTTATCGGCCGCTTGGTGCGGCTTTCTTTCATTTCAAACGGAGGCAGGGTCCTTTAGGCAAGGAAAATCGACGCCGCCCCGCGCGGTGATGGCACGGGCCGAACGCAAATTCTCGGAAAGGATGAAATCGCCTAGACAGGTTGCTCGGGATAGGCCAGTTCGTGCGTGCTGCGCCAATCGGGGCCGACATAGTTGACGATCAGGGTCTGACGGATGCCGGTGATCGTCTTCTGCCGGAAACCGTGCCAAGTATCCGAGCCCGGCACGAAGACCAGGGCGCGGTTGCGCTGATGCGGTGTGGGGCCGAAGTAGTCGTCGTCCTTGGGACCGGCGTAGATATCTGTGCCCCAATCCTCGCCCTCGGGCGCCTGGGACAGATAGACCAGCATGCTGAGCCGCTTGACCGAGATGTCCTTGTGCGGTTCCAGCCAGAACCCGTCGCGATCCTGCGCGAATTCCAGGCGCAGGAAGCTGCCGGACAAATCGATGCCGCACATCGCCTCGATCTTCTTGACCGTCGCCGAATCCTGGAAGCTTTCGGCGACGTCCTGACAGACGGCGAACTCCTCGCGGCGGCCGGGATCGAAATAGCTGCGGCTATCGTTGTTGGCGGCACGGGCCCCCTTGGTGTAGTCGGCGCGGGGCGCGTCGAAGGGAAGGGCGCGGAGCCCTTCGACCACGTCTTCGGAAAACACACCGTCCATCAACCAATGTGAAAACGGCGTCGTCCGCGTATCGCAGGCGTCGATGCTGGCTTGGATTTTCTCTGCGGTGGCGGTGGAAGTCATCGTCATCGTGCCGTCCATGATCGCGAACTCTCCGGCGCCGGTTCGGGCCGGGCCCCCCTGTTAGAACCTTTGCCCAATTCCGTCAAATCGAAAGGGCGGGACTTCTATATAGGGACCGCCGTGACGGCGCGCGGTGATCTGGATCAATCGGCGCCGGGGCAGGTGAAAATCGGCTATAGCGCCTCGCCCCGCATCAGGCGCGGCAGTTCCCCGACCTCGCCCATGGCGTGGCGCATGAAGAACTTCTTCACCTCGGGCAGACGGTTGACCGTGGCCAGGCCCAGATCGCGAGCCAGGCGCAGGGGGGCGACGTCGTTGGAGAACAATCGGTTCAGCACGTCGGTCATGCCGAGCATCAGGGAATTGTCGAACCGGCGGCGGCGCTCGTAATCCTCCAACTGGGCGGCGGCGCCGACGTCCAGGCCGACCCGCCGGGCATCGGCCAGAACCTCGGCCAGAACCGCGACGTCGCGCAGGCCCATGTTCAGGCCCTGGCCGGCGATCGGATGCATGCCGTGCAGCGCATCGCCGCACAGGACGAAGCGGGGCGCCGTCGCCCGGGCCGCCGCATGCAGCGCCAGGGGGTAGCTCCAACGCGGCCCGACGAGGGCGAGCGATCCCAGGAAATCGCCGAACCGCAGGGCAAGTTCGGCCAGGAAGGCGTCGTCGTCCAGGTTCATGATCGCCGGCGCCAGGTCCGACCGTTCGGTCCAGACCAGGGACGATTGATGGCCTTCGCGGCCCGGCGGCCCCTTGATCGGCAGGATCGCGAAGGGCCCGGCGGCCAGGAAATGTTCGTGCGCGATATTATGGTGCGGGCGGTCATGATCGACGGTGCAGACGATGCCGGTCTGATCGTAGCGCCATCCGGTCGTGCGGATTCCGGCCCAGTCGCGGGTTTTCGACGCCCGGCCGTCGGCCCCGACGATCAAGGGTGCCGTCAGACGCCGGCCGTCGGACAGGGTCAGACCGCCTTCGGTTCCATCGCCGGCGGTGGGTATATCCATTCCGGCGATCTCCGCCGGGGCAACGACCGTCAGATTTGGACAATCGGCCTGCGCGTCGAACAGGGCGCGGCGCAGGTGGCGGTTCTCGATCATGTAGCCGAAGGGCTCGGTGCCCAAGGCCGCATGATCGTAATGCAGAAACAGAAGCGAGCCCGCATCCGCGACCCGGATATCGTTGATCGGCGCGGCGCCGGGCGCCAAGGCATCCCACAGACCCGCCGCGACCAGGACACGGTGGGTCGCCAAAGCGATCGCCGAAGCCCGGCCATCGAACCCGGCATCCAACCCGGCCGCCGGATCGATCCGGTCGATCAGCATCGTCCGCAATCCGGCCTTGGCCAGCAAAAGGCCGAGCGTCCCGCCGACCAGGCCACCGCCGACGATCATGACGTCGGCGTCTGCGGACGGTCGGCGCCGGGAAGCGGGGTGTTGCGGTTGGGTTATGCCGTCGTTTGCGCTCATCGCAGGCCGTCTTTCCACCTAGGAAGCCGGGGTCATGGGGCACCGCCCGATGCCCCCGCCGGGACGACCAGCATTACCGCGTCGGCGCGCAAAGTCCAAGCAACATGCCTGTATAAAAAATATGCAAAAAATGAATTTTGAATGAAAAAGAGGCATCTATTTTTCGTCACAATCCCAGCCGAAATCCCATAACGAATTGATAAATAACAGGAAAAACAACTTGTATGGATTCCGGCACGGTTTTTGAAATTGTGCGCTGCGAAATCGGACCGTGGGGTCCGACACATTGATCGCGGCTGGGCCCGGGGAGGACTCCGGTAAACTAGTCGGGACGTGGCCAAAAAAGCGGAAAGGATTAACGAAATGAAGCTGATCATGGCCGTTATCAAGCCGTTCAAGCTGGAGGAGGTTCGAGAGGCTCTGACGCCCCTGGGGGTCGAAGGCATGACCGTCAGCGAAGTCAAGGGCTTCGGACGCCAGAAGGGGCAGGCGGAAATTTACCGCGGCGCCGAATACATGGTGAACTTCCTACCCAAGGTGAAGCTTGAGATCGCCGTCAAGGACGAGCTCGTGAGCTCCATCGTCGAAACCATTCAGAAGACCGCCCAAACCGGCAAGATCGGTGACGGCAAGGTTTTCGTTTACCCGCTGGAAGAAGCCGTGCGCATTCGTACGGGTGAATCGGGCGGGGACGCCCTTTAGGAGGTTTTCCAAATGAACATTGAAAATCTGAAACATATGTTGTCGAAAGGCGTCGCCCGCGCGGCTGCTTTCGTCGGCGCCGTAGCGCTGCTGATGGCCGTTTCCGGAACCGCGCATGCCGAGGTTCCCGGTGAATCGCAGTTCGTCTTTAACACTTTCTCGTTCCTGGTCCATGGCTTCCTGGTCATGTGGATGGCCTGCGGCTTCGCCATGCTCGAAGCCGGCCTGGTCCGCACCAAGAACACGTCCATGCAGTGCCTGAAGAACATCACGCTGTTCTCCATCGCCTCGATCATGTTCTACCTGGTTGGCTACAACCTGATGTATGACGGTGTCGACGGCGGCTTCATGGGCTCCATCTCCATGTGGGCCCAGGACGACAGCGCGGCGGCCGCCGGCAAATTCGTCGGTGACGATGCCGTCGGTTATTCGGCTGCTTCCGACTTCTTCTTCCAGCTGGTGTTCGTTGCGACGGCGGCCTCGATCGTTTCCGGGACCGTGGCCGAACGCGTCAAGCTGTGGTCGTTCCTGCTGTTCACGGTCATCCTGACGGGCTTCATCTACCCGATCCAGGGCTCCTGGCAGTGGGGCGGCGGCTGGTTGGCCGAGCTCGGCTTCGCCGACTTCGCCGGCTCCACGCTGGTCCACTCCTGTGGTGGTTGGGCCGCTCTGACCGGCGCCCTCATCATTGGCGCTCGTAAGGGCAAATACGCGGCCGACGGCACCGTTACGCCGCTGCCGGGCTCCAACCTGCCGCTGGCGACCCTCGGGACGTTCATCCTGTGGCTCGGTTGGTTCGGCTTCAACGGTGGTTCGCAGCTCGCCATGGGCTCTGCCGCCGATGCCATCGCCATCGCCAACATCTACATCAACACCAACATCGCCGCTGCCGGCGGCGTGGTCGCCTGTGTCATCCTGACGCAGCTGATCTACAAAAAGGTCGACCTGACAATGGCCCTCAACGGCGCCCTGGCCGGCCTGGTGTCGATCACGGCCGGCCCCGACACGCCGTCGCTGGGTCTTGCCGCGATCATCGGCGCCATCGGCGGTGTGATCGTTGTGGTCTTCGTTCCGCTCTTGGATAAGCTCAAGATCGACGACGTGGTGGGCGCCATTCCGGTCCACCTGATCGCCGGCATCTGGGGCACCATGGCGGTGCCGATTTCCAGCGACGGTGCCACCTTCTACGCTCAGGCGGTGGGTGTCGTTTCCATCGGCGCCTTCGTCCTGGTCACCAGCGCCATCGTCTGGTTCGTCCTGAAGATGGTCATGGGTGGTATCCGGGTTTCCGAGGAAGACGAGATCGCGGGTCTCGACCAGGCCGAGTGCGGTCTGGAGGCCTATCCCGAATTCCGCGGATCACAAACAATCTAACTCCTCCACACATCTCCCCTCTACGGGGCCGGAAGATTCGTCTTCCGGCCCCCTTTTTTTGTCCGCCCCCACGACACATCGCAGAGCTGCGAATCGGGTTGGCGCGATTCGTCGAAATTCCGCCCCGCCCGGGCCGCCCGCAGCCCGCCGAGGGGCCCACGCCGGACCGCCGCGCCCAGTCGGATCCGGACCCGTGCCGCGCCACGGCAGCAGCCTCCCAAAAGGATGAAGAAGCCGGCTTAAGGCGCTGAAATATTGTAAAGATTACCCGCTCACACGGCTTGTCCGTGGCCGCCGCGCGCATCCATCGGCCGAGACCGCCGGAGAAATTATCCGCCGCCACCGGGTCGCTGGCCGAACAACCATAGAGACCGCCTTAAGTTAGGTTGTTAAGCTCTTGTAAACCTTAATAACCTAGAAGACCCTTATGGCAGCATCACAGCAAACCTCCGGTCTGGTTCATCTGTTCCCCCAAGGCACGGGCGCCTTCGTGCGCCGCCGTCTGGCGGAACTCACCGGCCTCGTCCTGGTCGCCGCCGGCGCGGCGGGGGGCACGGCCCTGTTCACGTTTCACGCCGGCGATCCGTCGCTGAATACCGCGTCGGGCGCCGCGGTCCAGAATTTGCTGGGCCGCCCCGGCGCGATCACCGCCGATCTGGGCTTGCAGATCTTCGGTGTCGTCGCGGCGCTGTTGCCGGTGATCGCCCTGGCCTGGGGCTGGACCCTGATGCGCCAACGCGCGTTGAACGCCCTGACCCTTCGTTTGTTCTTTCTCGTCATCGCCGTGCTGGGCCTGTCGCTGGCCATGGCGCCGCTCGACCGGCCCGACACCTGGCCCTTGGCCACCGGCTTGGGCGGCATCACCGGCGGTCTGGCCTTCGATGGCTTGGACCGGTTGTTGGCCCTGGTCCGGGTCAGCCTGCCCGGCGAATGGATCGGCAGCGCCGCCGCCGTCATCGGCACCGTGGCCTTTATCTGCGCCCTCGGGTTCTCCCGTCAGGATTGGATCACGGGCGGACGGGTCCTGGTTTCCAGTGCGGTCGGCACGGTGTCGGCGCTTCGCACGTCCGTGGTTTGGGCCGCCGGTTTGGTTCAGCGCCTGAAATCCACGGATATGAACGCCTTGGATGCCGATCTTGAGCCCGCCGCCGACCCGGACGATATGGAATTCGCACAAGAGGCGGTCGACGGCCCCATGCCCGCCGAAGCCCCGCCCGCCCGCCAGCGGGCCGCCGTTTCCAGCGCCGACGACAAGGCCGACAAGAAAGGCATCATCGCCCGTGCGCGTGACCGCAAGGCGGCCAAATCCAAGAAGGCGCTGATTCAGCCGCCGGCCGCTAAGCCCAAGGAATCCAAGCGCGCCAACCGCCAGCGGTCGTTCGACCTGGGCGGCGACGGCAGCTATACCGGCCCGACGCTCGACCTGTTGGGTGGCCCCGACGTGATCCAGGGCCCGGCCCACGATCCCGACAAATTGGCCCAAAACGCGCAGTACCTCGCCTCGGTTCTCGACGATTTCGGCGTCAAGGGCGAGATCGTCAAGGTCCGCCCGGGCCCGGTCGTGACCCTGTATGAATTGGAGCCCGCCCCCGGGACCAAGACGTCGCGCGTGGTCGGCCTGTCCGACGATATCGCGCGCTCCATGTCCGCGATCAGCGTGCGCATCGCGGTCGTCCCGGGGCGCAGCGTGATCGGCATCGAATTGCCCAATTCGGATCGCGAATCCGTCTATCTGCGCGAACTGCTGGCCTCCCAGACCTTCGAAAAGACCAAGGCCAAACTGCCGTTGACGCTCGGCAAGGACATCGGCGGCGGGCCGGTGATCGCCGATTTGGCGACCATGCCTCACCTGCTGATCGCGGGGACGACCGGTTCGGGCAAGTCCGTCGGCATGAACGCCATGGTGCTGTCGCTGCTTTACCGCCTGTCGCCGGAGCAATGCCGGTTCATCATGATCGACCCCAAAATGCTGGAATTGTCGGTCTATGAAGGCATTCCGCATCTCCTGACCCCAGTCGTTACGGATCCGAAAAAAGCGGTCGTCGCATTGAAGTGGACCGTCCGCGAGATGGAAGAACGCTATCGCGCCATGTCCCAATTGGGCGTGCGCAACGTCGAGGGCTACAACCAGCGAATCGCCGAAGCCAAGAAGAAGGGCGAGGTTCTGTCTCGCCGGGTGCAGACCGGGTTCGACGCCGAAGGCCGGCCCGTGTTCGAAGATCAGCCGCTGGGCACCGAGCCGCTGCCGTTCATCGTCGTCGTGGTCGACGAAATGGCCGACCTGATGCTGGTCGCCGGCAAGGAGGTCGAGGCCTCGATCCAGCGCCTGGCCCAGATGGCCCGCGCCGCCGGCATCCACATCATGATGGCGACACAGCGCCCGTCGGTCGACGTTATCACCGGCACGATCAAGGCCAACTTCCCGACGCGCATTTCCTTCCAGGTCACGTCGAAGATCGACAGCCGCACGATCCTGGGCGAACAGGGGGCCGAACAGCTGCTCGGGCGTGGGGACATGCTCTATATGGCGGGCGGCGGGCGCATCACCCGCGTCCACGGCCCCTTCGTTTCCGACGAGGAAGTCGAACAGGTCGTCAATCACCTGAAATCCCAGGGCACGCCGGAGTACATCGAAGACGTCACCCGCGACGACGAACCCGCCGATGCCGGGGCAGGCGCCGGCGGCAACGATACCGGCGATGCGCTCTATGACGAAGCCGTCGCCCTGGTCGCCCGCGAAGGCAAGGCATCCACCAGCTTCGTGCAGCGCCACTTGCAGATCGGCTACAACCGGGCGGCGCGCCTGATCGAACGCATGGAACAGCAAGGCGTCGTCAGCCCCGCCGACCGCGTCGGCCGCCGCGAGGTTCTGGTCGGCAACCATTGATCGACATCCATTGATCGCCTCGCAGCGGACCCGGCGGGCATGACGCGCCTTTACCGGGGACCGCGACCGGCTTACATAACCAACATGATCAATGCCTTTTCCCGCCGCGCCGTGTTTTGCCGCCGCGCCGTCCTGTCCGGCGTCGGATTTCTGATGCTGGCCATGTTGTTGCCCTCCGGCGCCGCCCAGGCCCAAAGCGCACCCAAGGAAATCGCCCTGACAGCCAAGCAGGAAGCGATCGTCAAACGGGTCGAACGCTACCTCAACAGCATCACGACGCTGCAATCCACATTCTTTCAACAATCGTCGACCAACGAATTCGCCGAAGGCGAGATCTTCCTGTCGCGGCCGGGCAAGATGCGCATCGAATACAAGGCGCCGAACCCGATCCTGATCGTCGCACGGGGCAAGTACCTGAGCTACATCGACACGGAATTGCAGAACGTCACCTATATTCCGGTCGAGGACACGCCGGCGGCGTTTCTGTTGAGCGGCCGGATCGCCTTCAACCGCCAGAAAGTCGCGTTCCATGAGGTGACCCAGGAAGACGGCGCGATCTTCCTGACCGTCGCCGAACGGGACGATCCCTTTTCCGGACGGCTGACGCTGATCTTCCGCGCCGATCCCATGTCGCTTCGGAAATGGAGCGTCGTCGACGCCCAAGGCACGATCACCGACATCGTCCTGACCGATCCGTTTTACGGCGGCACGATCGATCCCAAATTGTTCGAATTCAAGGATTACGGCGAGCGGGAACGGTCCGGCGATTGACGCCGCGCGCGGCGCCTGATTTTCCAGCCGCGCCCCCGCCCTTTCCGCCCGAACAAAGATACAGAACGGAGCTTCCGGCAAGCCATGCGTCAGACGCATGGCAGGTGGCGAAAAATCGCCCTGGTCCAAACCGCGAAACGGGACGATATACGAATCACACAGCGCGGCCAACGATGCCGCGCTTTCGGGCGGCGCGCCCCCCTCGCCGTCCCGAAAGCTCCCTAGATGGAGTCGAAGCGCCCGGCCCTCCCCCCGCCGGGCGCTTCTTTTATGCGCCGCCGGGTTCGGGCCGGGTTTTCAATCTGTGCAAATCACCTGCGGGATTTGCGGCCCTCCCCCCGCCGGGCGCTTCTTTTTTGGTCGCGCGGCGGCGGCGGTTCTTTTTGCTTGGCCTTTCCCTGCTTGTTCTCGGTCGCGAACAAGATTAACAGGCTCCTATGCCACTCACCGTCGCCACCTGGAACGTTAATTCCGTGCGCAAGCGCCTGGATCAGGTCGCGCGCTTCGCGCACGCGACGGCGATCGACGTGCTGTGTCTTCAGGAAACCAAGGTCGTCAACGACCTCTTCCCGGTCGACGCCCTGACGGAGGCCGGGTTTCCCTATCAGGCGATCGCCGGGATGAAGGGTTATAACGGCGTCGCCATTCTATCGCGGCGGCCGCTGACCGAGGTCCGGGTCGAACCCTGGTGCGGACGCGACGATTGCCGCCACATCCATGCCCAGGTCGAAACCGGGACCGGTCCCGTCGAGGTCCATAGTCTTTACGTGCCCGCCGGCGGCGACGACCCGGAGGCCGAGGCCAATCCGAAATTCGCCCATAAGCTCGCCTTTCTCGACGAACTCGCCCCCTTTCTGGCCGGGCGCGCGGCGAGCGATATCCCCGTGGTTCTGACGGGCGACCTCAATATCGCGCCCCTGGAAACGGACGTCTGGTCCCATGAACGCCTGAAGCGGGTCATCACCCATACGCCGATCGAACGCGACCGCCTGAAAGCGATGATGGCCGGCGACGGCGCCGGTTGGACCGACGCACTCCGCCGCTTCGTGCCGCCGGATGAAAAAGTGTTCACCTGGTGGAGCTACCGCGCCGCCGATTGGCGGGCCGCCGACAAGGGCCGGCGACTAGACCATATCTGGGTCAACGGCGCCCTCGCCCCCATGCTGAGCTTCGCCGCCGTTCACGACGAGGTCCGCGATTGGACCGAGCCGTCGGACCATGCCCCCGTCCGCGCCGTGTTCGAGGTTCCCTGACCCAAGGGGTCGATCTGCACGAATCCCTGGACAGGGCGCCGATGGCGGCTTTTAATTCCGATGAGCTTTAGGATCGATTTCGCAACCTATTGGATGCGAAGAACCGAAGACCGACCGGTCGACCGTGATGCCCTTCGCCACGGCCGGGCCTCGGAGAAACAAGCTGCTCACGCCCGCTCGGATCATGGTGATCTACATCACCGTCGGAAGTCTTTGGATTCTGTTCTCGGACGCCGCTCTGCATGCTTTGGTTGCAGATCCGGTGCTGGAATCGCGGTTACAAACCGCCAAGGGCTGGTTCTATGTGCTGGTGACAGGGGTCCTCGTCTATCTGCTCGCCCGGGCGATGCGCGGAAGCTACCAGGCCGAAAACCGCGAACGTCTGCGTGCCGAGGCGGACTTGACCGAGGCGTTGAAACGCGCAGAAGAGGCAAACCAGGCCAAATCGCAGTTCCTTGCCACCATGAGCCACGAATTCCGCACGCCACTAAACGCGATCCTGGGGTTCAGCGATATCATTCAAGCTGAAATTTTTGGCCCGCTGGGTGCCAAGAGCTACAAGGAGTACGCCGGCGACATCAACCGGAGCGGCTCACTGATGCTGGCCCTGGTCAACGACATCCTGGACATTTCCGAGATCGAAGCCGGCAAACGTCAGATCACCAAGGAAACGCTGAACCTGGCCGACGTGTTGGAAACCTGCATCAAGGATTTCCGACATGCCGCGAGCGCCGCGGGCGTCACCATTGTTCTTGACCGGGATTCCTTGGCGCCTTCCGTAATCGGCGACCGCGTTTGCGTCATCCAAATCGTCTCGAACCTTCTCGGCAACGCCATCAAGTACAACAAACCGGGCGGACACATCGACGTGTCCGCGCCAATGCTGCCGAACGGCAGCGTCCAGATCACCGTTCGCGACACGGGGATCGGCATTCCAGCGGATAAATTGCCGACCATCGCAGAGCCCTTCGCCCAGGTCATCGCCGACCCGCATATCACCAGCAACGGCAAGGGTCTGGGCCTGGCGATCGTCAACAGCCTGGCCACCGCCCATAGCGGTCGACTCGCCATCGACAGCGTCCTGGGCGAAGGCACCACCGTCAGCGTCACATTTCCACCGCCGGACGGTCCGGCCAAAAACTAACACTTGGTCGCGCCCCCGTTCTTTGAAATGATCGGGGTGGTGGGGCCCTCCCTTTAGGTAAAGGCGAGACGATGGCCCAAGACTTCACCAGCCGTGAAGTGCGCATAGACGACGTGATGGAAACGGGCTGTGGCCTGGTGCATCGCTATTGGGCGAGATGCCGGGGCAATGCCTTCGCGCCGGCCTGGGGTGACTTCCGCCTGATCGAATTGCCGCCCAACATCATTCCCTTCGTCCGCGTCGCCGACGTGATCGACGGCGGCCGGGATTTTCGCTACCGCTTCTGGGGCACCGGATTGGGCGCCGTGCGCGCCCTTGATCGGACAGGCGTACGATTATCGGAGATCCATAGCCCGCGCACACCGACGGCTCTGGCCGAATACCGGCGAATCGTCGAGACGAAAATCGGCTTCGCCGTCGTCTACGATGCCCACAGCGGCGAAGGCCGCCCCAGCCTGCACGCGCCCTGTGTTCGCCTGCCGTTGTCATCGGACGGCGCGGCCGTGGACAAGATCGTCTGCTATACGGATTTCGACACCGATGCCGAGGAGTGGCGACGGTTCTTCGAACGGCGCGCCTGAGGCCGCCAATCCTCTTCGAACCGGTTACGGAACGAGTCGATAGCCCCCGGGTTCCGTCACCAACAGCCGGGCATTCGACGGATCGGCTTCGATCTTCTGGCGCAGACGATAAACGTGGGTTTCCAACGTGTGCGTGGTGACCCCCGCATTGTATCCCCAGACCTCGCCCAACAGGATGTCGCGGCCGACGACCTTGTCACCCGCCCGGTAGAGGTATTTGAGGATCGCCGTTTCCTTATCGGTCAGGCGCACCTTTTTCTCCGTCGCCGCCTCGACCAGCATTTTGTTCGCCGGCTGGAACGAATAGGGGCCGATGGCGAAGACCGCGTCGTCGGACCGCTCATGCTGGCGGATATGGGCCCGCAGGCGGGCCAGCAATACGCCCAGGCGGAACGGCTTGGTCACGTAATCGTTGGCCCCGGCATCGAGGCCCAAAATCGTATCGGCGTCCGTGTCGGCGCCGGTCAGCATGATGATCGGCGAGGTCACGCCGCCGCGCCGCATCAGACGGCAGACCTCGCGCCCGTCCATGTCGGGCAGGCCGACGTCCAGAATGATCACGTCGAAACGGTCTTCCTTCGCCGTTTGCAGAGCTTCGGCGCCGCTGGTGCAGGTCACGCTGGTGAATTCCTCGTGCAGCTGCAGTTGTTCGCAGAGCGTTTCGAGAAAGTCCGCATCGTCGTCGACGATCAGAATTTGTTTGCCGTTGGTCATGCTCTGTCACGCTCCCCCTGGAGGCCCGATGATCCAATTATGTCCGGGGCCGGTTGATGATGGGGATTTTCCGCCTTTCTGCCATGCGGTCAATGACAAGGAAGGGAAAATTCCCCATATTAGGCAAGATTATTGCCCGACGGATTGCCCGCCAACCAGGGCGGAATTATGGCAAACCTTCCCCGCGCCCCGGAAAAGGCCGATGACCGACACGACCCGCAACGCCCCCGGCGATCCCAAACATGGCGACGACGCGCCCGACAGCCGTGACGCGGCACGCGACCGGCGCCTGGATCTGAGCCGCCGCGACGCCCCGGCGACGCGCGAGCCACGCGCCCAGAAAGCCGTCGACCGCGCGGCCGGTGAACTACGCCGCGGCCGCCCCGTCGTCACCGGCGACGGCAGCGGCCGGGGCCTGGTCCTGTTGGGCGCGGAACAATTCGACGCCCGCCGCCTGACTGACTTTCGCGCCCTTTGCGGCACCGACCCGGACCTTGCCGTGACCGCGCGGCGCGCCGCCGTCTTGGGCCTGCCGGCACCCGCCAGCAACGTGATGATCCTCAGCCGCGCGGACGGCCTGGACCCGGATCTGGTGATGCGGCTTGCCGACCCGCTGGTCGATGCCTTGGCCGATCCCGCCGCCGATCCGAAAGCCGAACCCGCCGCCAAGACGAACGGCGATCTGGCCGATCTCGACCATCGCCCGGCCCAGGCCTTCGACGCCTGGTCGGCGGCCGTCGCCCTGACCAAGGTCGCCCGGCTGCTGCCCGCGGCGGTGACCGCCGCCGTGCCCTACGACGGCGATCTGGAAAACTGGGCCAAACGCCACGACCTGATGTTCGTCGACGCCGGCGACGTGTTCCGCCAACGCCTGGACGAGGCCCGGACCCTGACGGAAGTCGGCGCCGCGCGCATTCCCCTGGCCGTCGCCCAGCAAGACGGCGTCGAAGCCAAGGTTCATGCCTTCCGCCCCGCCGACGGCGCGCTGGAACACCTCGCGATCGTTATCGGCGATCCGCAACCGGGCGAACCGGTCCTGATCCGCGTCCATTCCGAATGCTTCACCGGCGACCTGCTGGGCAGTCTTCGCTGTGATTGCGGCGATCAGCTGAAAGGCGCCATCGCGGAAATCTCCGCCGCCGGAAGCGGCATTCTCCTCTACCTCGCGCAGGAAGGACGGGGCATCGGCCTGGTCAACAAACTGCGGGCGTATGAGCTTCAGGATCGCGGCTTCGATACCATCGACGCCAACGAACAGCTGGGGTTCGACGCGGACGAACGAATCTACCTGCCGGCGGCGCAGATGTTGCGGCTGTTGGGTTATGCGGACGTGCGCCTGTTGACCAACAATCCGGAAAAGGTCACCGCGCTGGAACGTTGCGGCATCACCGTCGCCGAACGGGTGCCGCACGCCTTCCCGTCCAACGAGCACAACGAAAGCTACCTGCGCACCAAGGCCAGCCGCGCCGGGCATCTTTTTTAGTTTCCCCGCTCCGCCGGGCCCAAGAGGGCCCGTGCTCGCATGGGAACGGCTCAAGGCTGCACGCGCTTTTCACCAACCCCCAGCTGGGCTGCCCCAACGGCCCGTTCGGGCATCCGTTAACCATTGAACCCAAGCCGGACCGGAGTCCCGCGCGCCCGGCAGGAATTGCCGCGCGCGGCAGGTTCTGCCCAGGATCGGCACGACGATTTTCAATCGAATCAATGCGTTAACCTTGGCCCGAGTCTTGCGACGTCCGTTCCATAAAATTAACGCCCGAAAACAGGGCGCGAATAGAACGGGAAAAATCGAGATGACACTGCCCTCAGAAGGGATCAATCCCTGGCGCGCGACCGGTCTGCCCAACGGCACGGCCCCGGCCCAAAAACCGCAGTATACCAACCTCCCCGACGGCGCGAAGATCGCCCCGGCCGATGACCCCGAGACCGATGCCGACGCCCTGACCGCCGACGGCGGCAAGGAATTCAAAGCCTTCGGCGACGACGGGTTCACGTTTTGGGACCTGGTCGACGTGGTGAACCCCCTGCAGCATATTCCCGTGGTTTCGACGCTATACCGCGATCTGACCGACGATACCCTGGACCCGGCCCCGCGCGTGATGGGCGATACCCTCTACATGGGGCCCATCGGATTGGTCTCCTCCGTCGCCAACGTGATGGTCGAACACAACACGGGCAAGGACGTGGGCAGCCACGTCATGGCCTATTTCCGGGATGAATCGGCGCCGCTCTCCGCCCCGACCGCGACGGCGAACGCCGGTCCGGCCGCCGCCGGAACCGACGGCACGACGGCAGACGGCGCCGCCGACCCGGTGACCGAATGGGCGCAGGCTCAGACCGCCTATTACCAGGCCGGCCCCGATCCGATCAGCCAATGGGCACAGGCGCAGAACGCCTATTACCGCGCGGGCGCCATGCAACCCGCAACCACGCAAACCGCCGCCGCCAAACCGGCACCGCAAAACCCCGCAGCAGCACCCGCCACGACCGATACGGTCGCCCAATGGGCACAGGCGCAAAATGCTTATTACCGGAACGGCGCTGGCTCCGGCGCGACGCAAGTCGCCGAGGCCGGGCCCGTCGCCGCCGGAACCGACGGTGTCGACGTCACGGCATGGGCCGCCGAACAAACGGCCTATTACCAAACCGGCGCCGCCACGCAGCAGGCCGCGATGCCTGCCGCCGCGGGCACCGATGGGTTGGATGTTTTCGACTGGGCCGCCGAACAGGTCGCCTATTATCAAGCAACGCCCGCCGGCCAACAGGCACCGGCATCGACCGGCGGCGATGACAGCGGCGGCATGGACGTGGCGCAATGGGCAGCCGAGCAGACCGCTTATTACCAAACCAGCACCGGGCCCGCCACGGCGGACGATCCCGTCGCCGCCTGGGCGGAAAACCAGACGGCCTACTATCGCGCCGGATCTGAGGACCGGGCCCGCCCTGCGACGGCACCCGCCACACGGCCCGCCGACCGGCAAATGGCCGATGCGCGTCCGGCCGAAACGC
Organism: uncultured Rhodospirillaceae bacterium; assembly: GCA_913030825.1. Lineage (GTDB taxonomy): Bacteria > Pseudomonadota > Alphaproteobacteria > Rhodospirillales > Casp-alpha2 > UBA1479. Next base: position 186,690 of record CAJWCU010000003.1, read on the forward strand.
CGACCGGCGATGTTTCCACCTGGGCCCGGGATCAATTGGCCTGGGTCATGGGCGACCGCGCCCGGGAAATGGCGGCGCTGCCGTCAGCCGCGACTGCCGACCGGCAGGAAGCCCCGGCCCGCACCCCCGACATTACGAAAGACCGGACCAGCGGCACGGCCGCCGGCGCCGTCGCCGCGGGCGGCGGCTGGTTCCAGGACAACATGGTCCAGGGATGGACCCGCCATCAGGCGGCGCAGCGCCTGGCCGAACCCGGTTATCGCCCGGATCTGACCGTCGCGGCGGGCGGGCGGTGATCCCCCCTGCCCCCGAACGGCGGAACTGATCTAGACTGACCAGTATGGAAATCGTCGTCGAACGGGGGAAGACCAAAACCACCGGGGTCCTGAAGTGGGGCCGCCGCCGGATGACCTGCGCGCTGGGCCGCGGCGGAATTAAGAAGGCCAAACGCGAAGGCGACGGCGTCACCCCCGTCGGCGGCTTCGCCCTGCGGCGCCTGTTCTACCGCGCCGACCGCCGCCCGGCCCCGCAAACGGCCCTGCCCGTGACCGCCATCACCCCAGCCATGGGATGGTGCGACGATCCGGCGAGCCCGGCCTACAATCGCCTGGTTCGCCTGCCCTGCCCCTGGGGGCACGAAGTCATGTCCCGGGCGGATGCGCTTTATGATCTGGTCGTGGTTTTGGGCCATAACGACGCGCCGCCGATCCCCGGTGCCGGCAGCGCCATTTTCCTGCACGTCGCGGCGGACGGATATGCGCCGACGGAAGGCTGCGTCGCCCTGGCGGAGGCGGATCTGGTCGTTCTGTTGGCAGCCGCCGGACCCGGCGACGTGCTGACGGTCAAAGGGTAGGTTTCGTGCGCGCGCCGAAGATCGCCGACCCGACCCGCACATGGGTCGCACCGAATTGGGCCGCGATCTCGAAATCACCGCTCATCCCCATGCTGAGGCCGGAAAGGCCGTTACGCTTGGCGATTTCGGCGAGCAGCTGAAAATGCAGGGACGGTTCCTCATCAACCGGCGGAATGCACATCAGGCCCAGAATCGGCAATTGGAAATCGTCCCGGCATTGCGCGATGAAGGCATCGGCATCGTCGGGCAGAATCCCCGCTTTCTGGTCCTCGGCGCCGGTGTTGACCTGAATGAAACAACCGGGCCGCTTGCCCATTTCGTCCATGGTGCGGGCGAGGGCGCGGGCGAGTTTCGGCCGGTCGACCGTTTCGATGACGTCGAAAACCTCGATCGCCTTGCGCACCTTGTTGGATTGCAGCGGCCCGATCAGATGCAGCGATATATCCGAATAGGTGTCGCGCAGGGCCGGCCATTTGTCTTCGGCCTCCTGCACGCGGTTTTCGCCGAACACCCGCTGTCCGGCGTCGAGGGCCGGGATCATGCGCTCGGCACCGAAGGTCTTGCCGACGGCGACCAGAGTGACGTCGGCGGGGTCGCGCCCGGCATCCGCGGCGGCTGCGGTCAATCGGGCCTGGACCTCGGCGAGGTTTGCGGCGATATCAGGAACCCCACCGTCCTGGACGGTGGCGGTGGATACGGAATCGGATGAAGTCATGATCGGGCCAGCACCGATGAAAAGAATAACAGCGGGCGCGACCCTAGCATGGCGCGGGCATCGGCAAAAGCCGCGGCGGCGCCCCGGCCGGCCCCTTTTGGCCTTCATGACCGATGCCCAACGCACGCCCGACCCCGCCGCCGCGATGACCCGCCTGACCGCGGGGACGATCGTCGTCTTTCGTCATTACGATGCGCCCGACCGCGAAACCCTGGGCCGCCGCCTGGCCCGGCTCTCCCGGATAAAGGGCCTGATCTTCGTGGTCGCGGGGGACCGGCGCCTGGCCCGGCGGCTGGGCGCCCAGGGTTTGCACCTGCCGGAAGGCATGGTGGCGCGGCGGCACCGCGTCGCCCCCTCGGGCGACCGGTGGCCGGTCAGCGCCGCCGCCCATGACGAGTGGAGTGCCCGCCGCGCCGCCAATGCCGGGGCCGATTTGATTTTCCTGTCGCCGGTGTTTCCCACGGGGAGCCATCCGGAGAAGAAGCCCCTCGGCCTGCGGCGGTTGGCGTCTGTTTGCCGGCGGCTTGACACACCGGTTCTGGCGCTTGGCGGTGCCTCTCCGGCGACGGCGCGGCGGGTCCTGAATACAGGGGTCGCGGGGATTGCGGGGATCGGGGCGCTGCCCCATCTTTGCCGGGATCCCCTCGGCATACACGGAAGCTGACGACGTGCCGGGTCGCGGCGCTTGGCGTCGGACCGCGAATTGGTTTAAGAAGGTGCGTCATTCGACGGTCACCGGTTGGAAAAGGAAGGTTCGACGATGTCCCTAGGGACCTGGAAACGGGGTTTGGCGATGCTCGGCCTGACGGCCTTGATTGCGGGCACGGCGGCCTGTTCGGATTTCTCCGGCGCCGATATCGAGGCGACGACCCATGACCAGACCGACGACAGCGAAAAACGCAACACGCTGTTCGGCGAGGGCGGCATCAGCCTTTGGGGCGACAGCAATTCTGACACCAGTGGCGGGGCGCTTGGCGTCAACAGCTTCCTGTGGCGGGCGACCCTGGATACCATTGCCTTCATGCCGGTTTCGACCGCGGATCCGTTCGGCGGCGTGATCCTGACCGATTGGCATTCCACGGAAGAAGCCCCCAATGAGCGCTTCAAATTGAACGTTTACATCCTGGGCCGGACCCTTCGGGCCGACGGGGTGCGCGTCGCCGTATTCAGCCAGACCAAGGACGGCGGCGGGCAGTGGCGGGATTCCGCCGTGCCGGCAGAGACCGGAACCAAAATCGAGGACGCGATCCTGACCCGTGCACGGCAGCTCCGCCGTCAAACCATCAACGCAAAATAGGCGTCGGCCCAGGCGCCGCCATGTATCGGCGGCCGCCATCGGAACCGATACCTCTGACCGACCGCAACCGCCGGAACCGCTTGGGGACCTGAATGGCGCGCTATAATTTCAAAGAAAACGAACAAAAATGGCAGGCCGTCTGGGAAGACAAGGCCTGTTTCCAGGTGACCGAGGATGCGTCGCGTCCGAAATACTACGTGCTCGAGATGTTCCCCTATCCATCGGGCCGCATCCACATGGGCCATGTCCGGAACTACACATTGGGCGACGTCGTCGCCAGGTACAAGAAGGCGCGCGGGTTCAACGTTCTGCATCCCATGGGGTGGGACGCTTTCGGCCTGCCGGCGGAGAACGCCGCGATCGAGAACAAGGTGCCGCCCGCCGATTGGACGCGCGAGAACATCGCGACCATGCGCAAGCAGCTCAAGACGATGGGCCTATCCTATGATTGGACCCGCGAGCTGGCGACCTGCGAGCCCGGCTACTACCGGCACGAACAAAAGATGTTCTTGGATTTCCTGGCGAACGACCTGGTCTATCGCAAGGAATCCTGGGTCAACTGGGACCCGGAGGAAAACACTGTCCTGGCCAATGAACAGGTCATCGACGGCCGGGGTTGGCGGTCAGGCGCCTTGGTCGAAAAGCGCCAGCTGAGCCAATGGTTCCTGAAGATCACCGATTTCGCGGAAGAGCTTCTCAAAGGGATCGACACCCTGGATCGCTGGCCCGACCGGGTCCGCCTGATGCAGGAAAATTGGATCGGCCGGTCCGAAGGGGCGCATGTCCATTTCACGCTCGACGGGCGCGACGACAAATTGGAAATCTATACGACCCGGCCGGACACCTTGTTCGGCGCGTCGTTCTGCGCCGTCGCCGCCAATCATCCGCTGGCCCAGGAATTGGCCAAGGACAATTCGGACCTCGCCGACTTCATCGCCGAATGCAACCGCATGGGCACCAGCGAAGCCGCCATCGAGACAGCGGAAAAGTTGGGTTTCGACACCGGCCTGAAAGCACAACACCCCTTCGTCGACGGCCATGCCTTGCCGGTCTACGTCGCGAACTTCGTGCTGATGGATTACGGATCGGGTGCGATCTTCGGCTGCCCCGCGCATGATCAGCGCGATTTGGACTTCGCCCGCAAATACGACCTGCCGGTCATTCCGGTGGTCGCGCCCAAGGGCACGGAGCCGGAGACCTTTGCGGTCGGCGACGAAGCCTTTACCGACGACGGGCTGCTGATCAATTCGGATTTTCTGAACGGATTGAACGTGCCCGACGCCAAATCCAAGGTCATCGACCGCCTGGAAGACATGGGCATCGGGACCCGCGCGGTGAATTATCGCCTGCGCGATTGGGGCGTGTCGCGCCAACGCTATTGGGGCTGCCCCATTCCGATCATCCATTGCGGCGATTGCGGCATCGTGCCCGTGCCCGAGAAAGACCTGCCGGTCGAACTGCCGGCCGACGTCGATTTCGAGGGCACCGGCAATCCGATCGCCCGCCACCCGACCTGGAAACACGTCGATTGCCCGAAATGCGGCAAACCGGCGGAACGGGAAACAGACACCTTCGATACCTTCTTCGAATCCTCCTGGTATTTCGCGCGGTACTGCGCACCGCAGGCGGACGAGCCGCTCGACCGGGCGGCGGTCGATTATTGGCTGCCGGTCGATCAGTACATCGGCGGGATCGAACACGCGGTGTTGCATCTGCTCTACAGCCGCTTCTTCACGCGTGCCTTGAAGAAATGCGGCTATCTCTCTGTGGAAGAACCCTTTGCCGGACTTTTGACGCAAGGCATGGTTTGCCATCAGACGTTCAAGGACGCCGACGGAAAATGGCTCTTCCCGTCTCAGGTCAACCTTGAGGGCGAGACCGCGACCTTGGCCGAAACGGGGGCGCCGGTGACCACCGGCCGATCCGAGAAAATGAGTAAATCCAAGAAGAACGTCGTCGATCCGGAAGCGATCATTGAAGCTTACGGCGCGGATACGGCGCGGCTCTTCATGCTCTCCGACAGCCCGCCGGACCGCGATTTGGAATGGACCGACGCCGGGGTCGACGGGGCCTGGCGGTATTTGAACCGCCTGTGGCGGCTGGTTGCGGAAAGCGCCGCGCCCCTGGCGGCACCGGACGCCGGAAAACCCGACGCCCTGGATTCAAGCGCAGAGGAAGTCCTCAAATCCGTTCATAAGACGATCGACGGCGTTTCCGGCGATCTGGAAAAGTTCCATTTCAACAAAGCCGTCGCGCGGATCCGCGAATTGACCAATGCGATCGAAGGATTGGACGGTGATGCGGCTGGCGCCGATTGGGTCCGCCGACTGGGGCTGGAAACCGTGACGCTGCTGATCGCGCCCATGACACCGCATCTGGCCGAGGCCCTGTGGGTCGAGCTGGAGCGGGGCGGGCAGTTGGTCGCCGACACGCCGTGGCCGGAAGCCGATGCGGCTTATCTGGTCGACGATCTGATGACGATCGCCGTGCAGGTGAACGGAAAGCTTCGGGGCACCATCGAATTGCCCAAGGATTGCGCCAAAGACGTCGCGGAGGATGCGGCCCTGGCTCTGGATAAGGTACAATCGGTGCTTGAAGGCAAACCGCCTCGAAAGGTCATCGTTGTGCCGAACAGGATCGTCAATGTGGTCGCGTAGGTCCGTCCTTGCCGCCGGTGCCGCGGCCGTTGTCGGATTGTCCGGCGGCCTGGGGGGCTGCGGATTCCGGCCGCTTTACGGCCGGTCCCGCCAAAACGACCTGAGCACAATCCTGTCGCGGGTGGAGATCGGGCCGGTTCGTGCCTCGACCACCGACGATCAGGACCTCGCTCGTGTCGGGCAACAGCTTCACAATTATCTACTGGACGGACTGTCGCCGCGCGGCGCGCAAGGAGAGCCTTTTTATCGGCTCGACGTCCTCATCAGCGAAGGGATCTCCTCTCTCGCGGTACAGAAAAGTGCCGTCGCCACCCGCGCGGATCTTTCCTTGAGCGCATCGTTCTCATTGACATCGTTGCGTTCAGGGCGCGGCCTCTATTCCGGGTCCGGGCGCGCCACCGCGAGTTTCAATATTCTAAGTTCCGAGTTCGCCACCCTCATGGCCGAAAAAGGGGCGCGGGATCGCGCGGCCCGGCAGTTGAGCGACGACATTCGGCAGAAGATCGCGATCTTTCTGAAATCCTATTCCGACAGCGGGTGATCTGGATCGGCGCTATCTCCTCGCCATATCGCTGATAACCGAAAAGAAAGAAGGCCTCGATGAAGATTACCGGCCGCCGGATTGATGGATTTTTGGACAATCCCACTGAACCTGTCGCCGCTGTCTTAATCTATGGTCCGGACCAAGGGTTGGTCCGGGAGCGCGCTGAACGCGTGATGAAATCCGTGGCCGGATCGACCGACGACCCTTTTCGCACTGCCGCTCTGGAAGAATCCGACGTTTTTGACGACGCCGAACGGCTGGCCGCAGAACGGTCTGCGATGGCGTTCGGCGGGGGCCGGCGTGTGATCAAGGTTTCCGGGGGCGACCGGCTGACGCCCGCGGTCGAACGCGCGCTTGGGGCGGACGGTGACGGGCTGATCGTGATCGTTGCCGGCGATCTCGCCCCCCGATCGAAACTCCGGAAACTTTGCGAAACGTCGGATATCGCCGCCGCCGTTCCCTGCTATGCCGACGACGCCCAAACCGTGCAGCAGATGATCCGCGACAGTTTGTCGACCGCCGGATTGACCGCCAGTCGTGAGGCCTTGGCCCATCTGGCGGAAAACCTGGGGAACGACCGGGGAGTCTCTCGGCGCGAGATGGAAAAGCTCGTGTTGTATATGGAAGGGGCCGGCCCGGAGGTATCGATCGAGGATGCCCGGGCCTGTATCGGCGATAATGCCGGGCGCGGATTGGATCAGATCACCCAGGCCCTGGCGGGCGGCGATCTTTCCGGCCTTGCCCAGGCCTATGCCAGCGCCCTTGAATTGGGCAGCGGACCCATTCCGATTTTGCGGGCGGCTCAGCGGTTGTTCCAGCGCTTGCACCAGGCGGCCGGCGACGTCGCCCGCGGCTCCCGCCCGGAGCAGGCCGTGGAAAGCCTTCGCCCGCCTGTCTTTTTTAAGGAAAAGCCGTTGTTTATCAGGGCATTAAGTGGGTGGAGCCTGGCCCGGCTGGGGTCCGCGCTGGATGTCCTGACCGAAGCCGAACGGGCCTGTAAAAGCGGCCAAGGACCTGACGAGGTGATCTGCGAACGGGCCTTGATGCGGCTAGCCCGGATGGCCCGCTAGGCCAGGAACGGACCGTTGCCGGCACCAACCTTGGTCAAGCCAGGGCAGATTTCAGCAATGCGAATCGGCATTAACATTCTGGATTTGGAATTTGGATCAATTTCCTGATCCAACGGAAGAAGCCGACCGTCAGTCGCCCCCGGCTTGACCGCTCAATTTCTGGAGAAGGCCATCAAGCTGATCGAGCGATTTGTAGAACAAGGTGACCGATCCACCCGGCCCCTTGGATTCGATCGCGACACGCAATCCCAACATATCGGACAGGTCCGTTTCCAGGGCGCGGGTATCGGCGTCCTTTGCCTTCGGTTCACGCTTGGCGGTGGCCGACGGGCCGCCCGGCGCCGCGCGCCCGGCCAATTGTTCGGTTTGGCGAACACTGAGCCCCTTTTCCACGACTTCACGCGCAAGTGCCGCCGGATCCGGCGCACCCAAAAGGGCCCGGGCGTGGCCGGCGCTGAGCGATCCGTTGTCGAGCAGGCTTTTCACCGCATCGGGCAACCCCAAAAGACGCAGCATATTGGCGACATGCGATCGGCTTTTCCCGACGGCCTGGGCCAGGGCTTCTTGCGTATGGCCGAATTCGTCCATCAGGCGTTTCAGGCCGACGGCTTCTTCCAGCGGCGAAAGATCCTCGCGCTGCAGGTTTTCGACCAGGGCGACTTCCAACGTTTCCTGGTTCGACAGCGCCTTGATCAAGACCGGCACTTCGTGGAGCTGCGCCAATTGCGAGGCGCGCCACCGGCGTTCACCGGCGATGATTTCATATTCTCCGGCCCGGTCTGGATGCTCGCGCACCAAAATCGGCTGCAACACACCCAATTCACGGATCGATTGGGACAGGTCCTTCAGTTCGTCTTCGCCCATGGTGCGGCGCGGCTGATATCGGCCGGGATGAAGCTTGCCGATAGCAATTTGCTGAGCGCCGCCGGCACGCGCCGGGGTCGCCGTATCGTCACCCAACAGGGCAGACAGGCCGCGCCCCAGGTTTCTGCGTTTTTCCGCCATGTCAGGAAATCCCTACCGACGCCTCGCGGGCCCGTCCGGCCATGGCCTGACGTTCGCGGTTGATGACCTCGCTGGCCAAATTCAGGTACGCTTTCGATCCGGCACAGGCCGTATCGTAAATCAGGACCGGGCGGCCGTGCGACGGCGCCTCGGAAATCCGCACGTTGCGGGGAATCACGGTCTCGTACACCTTGTCGCCGAAATGATCGCGGACATCCGTTTCGACCATACCGGAAAGATTGTTGCGTTGATCGAACATCGTCAGGACGATGCCCTGAATTTCCAGCGCCGGATTGAACGCACCACGCACCCGTTCGATGGTCTGGATCAGCTGGCTGACTCCTTCGAGCGCGAAAAACTCACACTGCAACGGAACCAGTACGGCTTGCGCCGCGACCAGGGAATTGACGGTCAACAGGCCAAGCGCCGGCGGACAATCGATCAGAATATAGTCGTATGTCGGCCCGCCGCTCACGGCGGCCGCCGATTGGGCCGCTTCCAGGCTTTGCTTGAGGAAATATTCCCGGCCGTCTTCGTCGACCAATTCGACCTCGATCCCCGACAGATCGATACCGGACGGCACGATATCGAGACCGGGGATTTCCGTCGACTGCGCGGCGGCGGCCAACGGCTCGGCATGGATCAACAAATGATAGGAATTGACGGCGCGGTCCGTGCGCGGAATGCCCAACCCGGTCGAGGCGTTGCCCTGGGGGTCCAGGTCAATGATCAGGACCCGGTTGCCGACGGCGGCCAAGGCCGTACCCAGATTGATCGCCGTCGTGGTCTTGCCGACGCCGCCTTTCTGATTCGCCACGGCGATCACGCGGGGGCCGCCGTTACCTGGCGTCGCGGGGGCTTCCCGGCCGTCGAAAGAGGACTCAGCCATGGCGTCTTTCAATATCCGTCAATAGGAGAAGAACGCCCTCGGGATCGCTCACGCTGGGTGTCTTCGAGGCCGTCATCCTCCATGTTTTTTCCGACTCGGTCAATTCCGCATCGGCGCCCCGGCCTTTTAAAAACAGAAGTTGTCCACTGGTTTTCAACAGGTTTTCCGACATCGCCAGCAATTTCGGCAGGGGCGCCAAAGCCCGCGCGGTGATGACGTCATAACCGTCGGCCGCCTCGTCGGCCGCCCCGCCGCCCATTGCGTCCCCGACCGCCTCGATCCGGTTGTTGAGGACGCGCGCATGGGTGCCCATTACCCGATTGGCCTCGCGCAGGAAGGCGGCCTTGCGCCCGTCGCTTTCGACCAGGTCAAGACAGGCCGCCGGGACGTCGCCCCGGGCGACGTCGGGCCCCTCCCCCACCCGCGGTTCGGAGCCGACCCCAAAGGCCGCCAGGATCAGGCCGGGCAATCCCGCGCCGGAGCCCAGATCGCAGACCCGCAGCGGCCCGGCGGGCAACAGCGGCATCACCTGCCCGCAATCCAGGATATGACGGCGCCAGACGTCGGCCGCCGTCGCCGGGCCGATCAGATTGATGCGGCGCTGCCATTTCAAAAGCAAGCCGACATAGGCCTCCAGCCGCGCCTTGGTCTCGACCCCATCCGCACGTCTGTCCAATCCCAGAGCCGTGAAAACGGCATCGGGCATCGGTGATATCTCGAGATCGGCGGCGCCATCATTGGTCGGGGCGGACGTCGCGCCGGGTTCGGGGGGCGATTGTTTCACGTGAAACAATAAACGGGCGGACGGCGCCTCAGGCGCTCATCCGCGCGTCCCGCCGCTTGACGTGGCTCAGCAAGATCGTCAGGGCCGCCGCGGTCACACCGGGCACCCGCGCCGCCGCGCCCAGAGTCGCGGGCCGCGCCTGCTTGAGCTTCTCACGCACTTCGTTGGACAGACCGGACACCGCGTCGTAATCCAGATCGTTCGGCAGGGTCAGCCCTTCATCCCGGCGGAAAGCGCGGATATCGGCTTCCTGCCGGGACAGGTATTGGGAATACCCGGCCTCGACCGTCAACTGGGCCATGATGTCCGGGTGGATCTCCCCTGTTTCCGGCCAGTGATCCATAACCATCTGCGGCGTCACGCCGGGATAGGAGAGCAATGTCCAGGCGCTGCGCTTCTGACCGTCCTGATTGACGGCGAACCCCGCCTTGGCCAACGCCGTCGGACTGGCCTCCAGCCGCTCGAGCAATCGGCGGCCCAGGGTCAGGCCCGTCTGTTTGCGGGCGAAAGCGCGGGCGCGGGGTGCCGTGACGCAGCCAACCCCCATACCCAGCGCGGTCAGACGTTGGTCCGCATTGTCGGCCCGCAGCTTCAAGCGGTATTCCGCCCGCGAGGTGAACATCCGATAGGGCTCGCGCGTCCCCAGGGTCACCAAATCATCCAGCATCACGCCGATATAAGCATCGGCGCGGTCCAAGGTGAACTCCCGGGCCGGGCCGGGCGCGCCGCCGGCCCCCGCCAACAAGGCCGCGTTGATCCCGGCGATCAGGCCCTGGGCGCCGGCTTCTTCGTATCCGGTCGTTCCGTTGATCTGTCCCGCCAGGAATAGGCCCGGCACCCGGTGGGTTTCCAGGGTCGGACAGAGCTGACGCGGATCGACGAAATCGTACTCGATGGCATAGCCGGGGCGGATCATCTCCGCCCGCTCCAGCCCCGGGATGGTCTTCAGCATCTCCAGCTGAACCTCCTTGGGGAGCGATGTCGAAATACCATTGGGATAGACGGTCGGATCGTCCAGGCCCTCCGGCTCGAGGAAAATCTGATGGCGGTCCCGGTCGGCGAAGCGGACGACCTTATCCTCGATCGACGGGCAATACCGCGGACCCGTGCTTTCGATCTGCCCCGAATACATGGGCGACCGTCCAATGTTGGCGCGGATCAGCTCATGGGTCGCAGGCGTCGTTTCGGTAATGCCACACGGGATCTGCGGCGTCGTGATCTCATCGGTCAGGTAAGAAAACGGCACCGGCGGGGTGTCACCGTGCTGTTCGTCGAGACCGTCCCAATCGATGGTACGGCCGTCAAGCCGTGCCGGGGTCCCGGTCTTCAGCCGCCCAAGGTCGAAGCCCAGGCGGCGGAACGTATAGGTCAGACCAAGCGCCGGTTTATCCCCCACCCGGCCCGCCGGAATCCGCGTTTCTCCGATATGGATCAGGCCGCGCAGGAAGGTGCCGGTGGTAATGACCACGGCGGCGGCGGAAAACTCACGGCCGTCGGTTGTCCGAACGCCGGACAGGCGTCCGTTGGCGCCGAAGATCAGATCGTCCACCCCGCCCTCGACAATGGTCAGATTATCCTGTTCGGCCAGGATATCCTGAACCGCCTGGCGATAAAGCTTGCGGTCGGCCTGGGCACGCGGGCCCCAAACGGCAGGACCCTTCGATTTATTGAGCATACGGAACTGAATACCGCCCCGGTCGATGGCCCGGCCCATAACGCCATCCAGCGCATCGATCTCGCGCACCAATTGGCCCTTGGCCAAACCGCCGATGGCCGGGTTGCAGGACATCTCCCCGATGGTCGCGGCCTTGTGGGTGAGCAAAAGCGTGCGCGCGCCGGCCCGCGCCGCGGCGGCCGCCGCTTCGGTTCCGGCGTGCCCGCCGCCCACCACGATGACGTCGAAAGTCCGGTCCATGGACCGATATCCTGATTTGCCCCGAATTAGGTCCCCATTCCGGCCCCTCGGCGGGCCGGTCCTCAGGGCCGGAATGTAGGAACTGTCCCCCGCCAAGTCAAATACCTTCGCAGATCATGACCAAGCCCCCATCGGGCCGGAACGCTGCGACTTCTCCCGGCAAAAAACACGGCAACCCCCCGCTACGGGCCAGGACCGATCCCTCTTTGCCTTCGCGGGCCCCAGCAACCCGTCGACGTCAATCTTGACGGCCCTTCCCGCTGACTGGCCCCGCTTCATGCTCTGTAAAAACAGCGTCGGAGAGACGAATGTTTCACGTGAAACAATCTATCGCCGCACCCACCGTCTTCATCCCCCTTCCGGATGGATCGGCCAATTCTTCAAATTTTTTACCCCAAATAGGGCACTCTCATTCACTTCTTATAAATGCCTAGTATCAAGATGAGGGGAAAGTGCCATATATATAGTGGGTCATCAGTTAGGATTTTTAAAAATCACTTTCCGATACAAAAATCCGAAAAGATCACGTCGAGCAAATCCTCCACGTCGACCCGCCCCGTAATCCGTCCAATTGCCCGCGCCGCGAGCCGTAACTCCTCCGCCGTCAATTCCGAACCCCGGTCGGACCATCCGGCCAGGGCCGCTTCAAGCGATGCCCGGGCTTCTTCCAGTGCATGGCGATGGCGTGCCCGGGTCGGTGCCGGCGCGGCACCCGCCCCGGCCAGCGCCAGCCCCCGCACCCGCGCCGTCAAATCCGCGAGAAACGCGTCCACACCTTCGCCCGTTTTCGCCGACAGCGGCCGCACCGCAGCGCCATCGAGATCGGCCCCGTCCAACGAGACACCCCCCAATCCACCGAGATCGACCTTGTTCAGAAGCACCATGGCATTACCGTCAGCCGCCAATGCCCGCAAGTCGGTGGGAACATCCGGCCAATCCCCAGGCTCCAGCACCAAAAGGCGCAGGTCCGCACGATCCGCACGATCCGCCGCGCGCCGCACGCCTTCCCGCTCAATCGCGTCGTCGCTGTCGCGCAGGCCCGCCGTATCAGCGACGACGACCGGCACGCCCCCAAGGTCGAGATGCACCTCGATCACGTCACGGGTCGTCCCCGCCGTTTCCGACACGATGGCCGCATCGCGCCCGGCCAGCAGATTCAACAACGTCGATTTCCCCGCGTTGGGCCGCCCGAGCAGCGCAAGATGCACCCCAGACCGCAGGCGTTCCCCACGCCGCCCGTCGTCCAGATGGGCCGAAATCTCGCCGGCCAAGACCGCCAACCGGTCCTGTGCCGCCCGATCGATTTCTTCCGGCAAGTCCTCGTCCGCGAAGTCGATGGTCGCCTCGACATGGGCAATCGCCCCGATCAGGCGCTGGCGCCAATCCTCGTAGAGCTTGCCCAGGCTCCCCGCCGCCTGGTCGAGCGCCTGGCGCCGCTGTTCCGCAGTTTCCGCATCGACCAAATCGGCGACGGCTTCGGCCTGAGTCAAATCCATCTTGCCGTTGAGGAACGCGCGGCGGGTAAATTCCCCCGCCTCGGCCGGACGCAGCCCCCCGATCCGCCCTAGGGCCGACAGAACACCCTCGACCACCGCCGAGCCGCCATGCAGATGAAACTCGGCGACATCCTCCCCCGTGAAACTGGCCGGGCCTTCGAACCGAAGCACCAGGGCCCGGTCCAAAAGGTCACCGCTCGCCGGATCGATCAGGTCCCGAAGCGCCGCCACGCGCGGTGCCGGCAGCGAGGCACCGGGGCACAGACTGGATATGGCATTGGCGGCGCCCGGACCCGACAGCCGAACCACCGCGACCCCGGCGCGCGCACCGCCGCTCGCCAAGGCGAAAATCGTCGCGTCGGTCACGGCCGGCCCGCCCACGATCGGTAAAATGAAGCCGTTTTCGACAGATGTTCGGATCGTCGGCCGGTCATACGGTATGGCCTCTCATCCCCGGGATCGGCCGCCATCCGGCACGGACGGCACCCTCCCTGCTGTCAGTCAGGGTCGTCTTCCGGGCGCAGCATCAGGCCTTCGGCCCGCCCGCCGTCGCGCATGTGTTCTTCCAGAACACGGTCGACGTCTTCCCGGGTCTCACAACGATACCAGACCCCTTCCGGGTAGATCACCATGGTCGGTCCCAACTCGCACCGGTCGAGGCATCCGGCGGAATTGATCCGGACGTTCTTGAGGCCCAGTTCCTTCGCCCGCGCCTTCATGTAGTCGCGCAACTTGACCGAGCCCTTAGCAAGGCAACTGCCGCGGGGATGGCCCGCAGGGCGTTCATTGGTGCAGAAAAATACATGCCGGTCGAAATACATCGGCGGATCGTCATGGCCGTCGGTGGTCACTTCTTGTCGTCCTTTTTCTTGTTTTCGGCCTGGGCGTCATCGCCCGCCATGGCCGACATCTGATTCCAGAACATCTTCTGAATCTGCTCGAACCCCTGCACCCCGCCGGGGAACCAGGTGTTGAACATGGTCTCCGGGTCCAGCGCCGAGAGATTGGCCCGCATGCGCTCTTCCAAATCCTTCATCAACGCGTCCTGCATCGGCTTCACATCGGGTAGGCCGAGAAACTTCCGCGCCTCTTCGGGCGTGCAATCGATATCCACGGTAATCTTCATGTCGGACATTGCCTCCTCGCGCGGCGGGACGCCGCCAGGGTCCATGCATCAACAGGGCCGGTTCATCCCTGCGGCCTTTGCATCCGAATGCCAAGACAGGTATGCCTTGAATGCACAAGCCAGAGCCCCAAACTAGCCAGGACAAGGCCCCCTTGGCAATCAGCCATCACCCGGCGCCGCATCATGACGCGCCGCCCACCACACCCCGAAAGCCAGCGCCATGACCGAAAACCGCCTCGCCCAGGAAACCAGCCCCTATCTGCTGCAGCACAAGGACAACCCCGTCCATTGGCAAGCCTGGGGACCCGAAGCCCTGGCCGAAGCCCGCGACGGAAACAAGCCGATCCTGCTGTCGGTCGGATACGCCGCCTGCCATTGGTGTCACGTCATGGCCCACGAAAGCTTCGAAAACCCACAGATCGCCGAACTGATGAACCGCCATTTCGTCAACATCAAGGTCGATCGCGAAGAGCGCCCGGACATCGACAACATCTACCAAAGCGCGCTTGCCATGATGGGCGAACACGGCGGCTGGCCGTTGACCATGTTCCTCACCCCGGCCGGAGAGCCGTTCTGGGGCGGCACCTATTTCCCGCCGGAGCCGAGATACGGCCGCCCAAGCTTCCCCCAAGTTCTACAGAGCCTGGCGGCGACCTATCACGGCGAGCCGGAGAAGATCACCGAAAACGCCACCCGCATGCGCGAAGCCCTCGCCAATCTCGCCACGCCCAAGGGCGGCGGCACAATCGGCCTGGACGCCTTGGACGGCATCACCGAACAGATGCAGCGCTTCGTCGATCCAGTCAACGGCGGCACCCATGGCGCGCCCAAGTTCCCGCAGCCGAGTTTCTTCCAAGCCCTGTGGCGGGCCCATCTGCGCAATCGCGGGCCGCTCTACCGCGAGGCCGTGACCGCGACCCTCGCCAATATCTGCCAGGGCGGAATCTACGATCACCTGGGCGGCGGCTTCGCCCGCTATGCCGTGGACGCTCATTGGCTGGTCCCGCATTTCGAGAAGATGTTGTACGACAACGCGCTTTTGGTCGAGTTGATGGCCGAGGTCTGGCCGTTCATGGAACCGGGGCCCAAGGCCGACCTGTTCAAGCAGCGCACCGAAGAAACGATCGCCTGGATGCTCCGCGATATGCGCTCATCCGATGCCGGCGCACGGGACAGATCCGACGCCGATCCGGCGGCGCCCTATGCCTTCACCTCTGCCTACGATGCGGATTCCGAAGGCGTCGAAGGAAAGTATTACGTCTGGACCGCCGAAGAGATCGACCGCCTGCTGGGAGACGACGCGGCGCGCTTCAAGACCGCCTACGACGTCACGCCCGGCGGCAATTGGGAAGGCAACACGATCCTAAACCGGTCCTACGATTCGGAAGCGGGGCACCCGGACCTTGAACGTTTCCTGGCCCAATGCCGCGATATCCTTCTGCCGGAGCGGGAAAAGCGCACCCCGCCGCAACGCGACGACAAGGTTCTCGCCGATTGGAACGGCTTGGCCGTCGCCGCCATGGCAAAAGCCGCCGCCGTCTTCGCCCGGCCCGACTGGCTGACCGAGGCCGAACGCGTGTTCGATTTCATCGTCACGGAACTATCCGCATCGGACGGGCGCCTCCATCACACCTGGTGCGCCGGGCGCGCCGCCCACCCGGGTGTTCTGGAAGACTACGCAAACCTCGGCCGTGCCGCCCTCGCCCTTCACCAAGCGACCGGTAATTCAGCCTACCTCGACCGCGCCCGCACCTTCGTCGACACCTTGAACGCTCATTTCTGGGATGACGCGAACGGCGGATATTTCATGGCCGCCGACGACACCCCCGACCTCCTGACACGGTCGAAACCGATCCACGACAACGCCGTGCCCGCTGGGAACGGCATCATGTTGGAAGTCCTCGCCCGCCTGCATCACGTCACCGGCGATGGGACCTACCGCGACCGGGCCGACGCGCTGATCGCCTCGCTCACGCCTGAAGAGCCCGCGCATCTCGCCCACCAGCCGACTTTCCTGACCGGTTTCGAAATCCTGGAAGCCGCCGTGCAAGTCACCGTCGCCGGGACGGGAGAGCCCGCCGATGCTCTGATCGATGCCGCTCTCGCCTCCGGCCACCCCCGCCTGATCCTCAACCGCACCACCGACGGCACCGATTTGCCCCCAAGCCACCCCGCCGTCGGCAAAGGTCCGGTCGACGGCACCGCCGCCGCCTATGTCTGCGTCGGCCAGACCTGCTCCCTTCCGATCACCGATCGGACCGCCCTCAGCCAAGCCCTCCAGGCGCAAACCTAAGCCACAGCCGGAGACCCCCGCCATGGCCGATTTCTATACGTCGATGAATTCGCCTGTCGGGCCTTTGACCATCTTCGAAACCGACGGTGCGATCGTCGCCCTGGAATGGGGCCGCGTGCCCGCCTCCCGTTCTTCGCCCCTCCTGAACGACGCGACCCGGCAATTGACGGCGTATTTCGACGGTCACCTAGAAACGTTCGACCTGCCGGTTGCCCCCGCCGGATCCGACTTCCAGCACCGGGTCTGGCGGGCCATGTCGGAAATCCCTTATGGGCGAACCGAAACCTACGGCGCGTTGGCCCATCGCATCGGCGGCGTGGCACGCGCCGTCGGCGGCGCATGCGGCGCCAATCCGATCCCCATCATCATCCCCTGCCACCGCGTCACCGGCGCCGGCGGCCGAATGACCGGGTATTCAGCAGGCGAAGGCATCGAAACCAAACGCGCCCTTCTCCGCCTCGAAGGCGCCACGCTGATCTGATCCGCCGCGCCCACGGTATCTCTCTTCCCGTCCGCCGCGCGAAGGCCCTTGCCCCATGGCCCGCCCATGACCAAGATGGCCCCACACAAACCAAACCCCAGACAAGAGGTCGCCCGGCCCCCTATCCGCCGCGCCGACCCCAACCGGAGGATTTCCCAAATGACGAAAGCAATTCGCTTGTATGAAAACGGCGGCCCCGAGGTCTTCAAATACGAAGACGTCGAAGTCGGCGATCCTGGCCCCGGCCAGATCAAGATCAAGCAGACCGCCATCGGCCTGAACTTCATCGACGTCTATCAGCGTACCGGCCTCTACCCGGCCGAGAGCTTCCCCGACATCGTCGGCATGGAAGCCGCCGGCGTCGTCGAAGCGGTCGGCGAAGGCGTCACCGACAAAAAAGTCGGCGACCGCGTCGCCTATTGCATGATCAAGGGGGCGTATACGGAAGCCCGCTGCGTCGAAGCCTGGAAAGCCGTCAAGTTGCCTGACGCCGTCGACGACAAGACCGCCGCCGCCATGATGCTGAAGGGCCTGACCGCCCATTATCTTCTCCATCGCACCTATCCGGTGAAGCCGGGCGACCCCGTTTTGGTCTATGCCGCCGCCGGCGGTGTCGGCCAGATCCTCTGCCAATGGGGCAAGGCGCTGGGCGCAGTCGTGATCGGTTGCGTCGGTTCGGCCGAAAAAGCCGAAATCGCCAAGGCCGCCGGTGCGGCTTATGCGATCAACTACTCGGAAGAAGACATCGCCGAGAAAGCCCGCGAATACACCGGCGGCGAAGGCGTCGCCGCGGCCTATGACAGCGTCGGCAAGGCGACCTTCATGCCGTCGTTGGACTCGCTGCGTCCCTTTGGCGTCTTGGCGACCTACGGCAACGCGTCGGGTCCGGTCGACCCCTTCGCCCCTGCGATTCTCGGCGGCAAGGGATCTCTCTACGTCACCCGCCCGACTCTGGCGACCCATACCCGCAACCCGGAAATCCTCGCCGAGGGAGCCAATGCCCTGTTCGACGCGGTGACCTCCGGCACGGTCAAAATCCACATCAACCAGGAATACGCCCTGGCCGACGTGGCCAAGGCCCATACGGATTTGGAAGGCCGCAAAACCACCGGCTCCTCCGTGATCATTCCGTAAGATCGACCGGCATCAGCCAAAAAAAGCCCCGGTGGAGCGTTCCACCGGGGCTTTTCTTTTAGCTGGGACTCGAGACTTAAGAATTCATCGAGTCGAAGAAGTCGTTGTTGGTCTTGGCGTCCTTCAACTTGCCGAGCAGGAATTCCATGGCGTCGGTGACGCCCATCGGCATGAGGATACGGCGCAGGACCCACATCTTGGCCAAAACGCCCTTCTCGACCAGCAGTTCTTCTTTCCGGGTACCGGACTTCGTGATGTCGATCGTCGGCCAGACGCGTTTGTCCGACAGCTTGCGGTCCAGGATGATTTCCGAGTTACCGGTGCCCTTGAATTCCTCGAAAATGACTTCGTCCATGCGCGAGCCGGTATCGATCAGCGCCGTCGAGATAATGGTCAGCGAGCCGCCTTCCTCGATGTTCCGCGCGGCGCCGAAGAACCGTTTCGGCCGCTGCAGCGCGTTGGCGTCGACACCACCGGTCAGCACCTTGCCCGACGACGGCACCACAGTGTTGTAGGCGCGGGCCAGACGGGTGATGGAATCCAGCAGGATCACAACGTCTTTCTTGTGTTCGACCAGGCGCTTGGCCTTCTCGAGAACCATTTCGGTCACCTGCACGTGGCGGGTGGCGGGTTCGTCGAAGGTCGATGAAATCACCTCGCCCTTCACCGAGCGGTCCATGTCCGTCACTTCTTCCGGCCGTTCATCGATCAGCAGAACGATCAGATAGCATTCCGGATGATTGCGGGCGATGGAGTGGGCGATGTTTTGGAGCATCACCGTCTTACCCGTGCGCGGCGGGGCGACGATCAGCGCGCGCTGCCCCTTACCGATCGGACAGATCAAATCCAACACCCGCGACGTCGGATCTTTCAAATCCGGATCCTCGATCTCCATGATCAGGCGCTCGTCCGGGTAAAGCGGCGTCAGGTTGTCGAAGTTAATGCGATGGCGCACGGCCTGGGGATCGGTGAAATTGATCTGGTTCACCTTCAACAGGGCAAAATAGCGCTCGCCTTCTTTAGGTGCGCGAATCTCGCCTTCGACCGTATCGCCGGTGCGCAGGCCGAACCGCCGCACCTGGCTGGGCGAAACGTAGATATCGTCGGGGCCCGGCAGATAGTTGGCTTCGGGCGAGCGCAGAAACCCGAACCCGTCCTGCAGCACTTCGAGCACGCCATCACCGAAGATCGCGACGTCGTTGTCGGCAAGCTGTTTCAGGATCGCGAACATCATGTCCTGCTTGCGCAGGGAACTCGCGTTCTCGATCTCCAACTCTTCGGCATAAGCCAGAAGGTCGGCGGGGGATTTCTGTTTCAGTTCCTTGAGATTCATTCTGTGGCCTGATCGGTCGATGGGAAAGACAGGGAGGGATGGAATGGGGAGAAGGTAAAGCCTGGCGAACGGTATTGCCGGGGTGGAAACGGCGAGGCAGGCAGCCGACGGTCGCGGGCCCCTTCATACCGGGATGCTCGGCGGGGACCATTGCTAGACATCGGACGCGCCAGGGCCGGGATAAACGCCGGATTGGTCTCCGGATTATTCGTTCGTGATCGAATGGTTCGGGGTCTTCAAGAAAACCGGACGTTGGTCCAGACCCTGGATTTGGCGGGATGCCGTCCGCGTCGGCATGGAGCGATGATTAACGAAAGCGGAAAATCAAGTCAATTGAACTTTTTGTTCCGTTCCTTTGACGTGTTCCGCAAAGCCGGCCTGCCTAGAACGGCTGCACGATCACCATCAGCACAATAACCACCATCAACACCGCCGGTACCTCGTTCATGAACCTGTAAAACCGGCCGGAATGGGTATTACGATCTTCGGCGAAAGCACGCCGCCATTTGCCGCAAAACACATGCATCACCAGCATCGCGATCACCGCCGTCAGCTTCGTATGAAACCATCCGGCCTGCCAGATCGCGGGGCTTGAATCGTAGACCATGATCAAGCCGAAAATCACCGACGCCATCATCGACGGGTTCAGGATACCCCGCATCAAGCGGCGTTCCATGATCTTGAAGGTCTCGGACTTGTCCGATCCGGGCTCCGCATCGACGTGATAGACGTAAAGCCTGGGCAAATAGAGCAGTCCCGCCATCCAGGCGATGACGCTGATGACGTGCAATCCCTTGATCCAGAGATAAGCGTCGCCGGACAATTCCATCAGATCGACCCCTTATTCCTCAGCCCGCCGCCGGGCACTTGCCCCATTCCGCGGGGCACAACCGGCTTCCCGACGGATGACAGGTCCGCGCCCCGGCTCCGGACGCTCCTTCGACGATTTCGGCCAAGGCACCGATAAACGCCGGTGCCGTGCCGACCGTCGCCACCCGGTGATAAGCGGGCACACCCGCATGGTCCGCGACTTCGCGATATTCGATGTCCAACTCGACCAGGGTTTCCGAATGCTCTGACACGAACGCAATGGGCACAACGACAAGCGGCACCTTATCGACACCCGCACGCTTGATTTCATCCTCGGTCGCCGGTCCGATCCACTCCAGAGGGCCGACCTGGCTCTGATAGCAGACCACCGGATCGAACTCGGTCATGCCGCGTACGTGGAGTTCAGCAATCACGGCGGCCGAGGTTTGCTCGACCTGCCATTGATAGGGATCGCCCTTGGCAATCACCTTCTTGGGCAAACCATGGGCCGAGAAAAGCACCCGCGGCCTCCCGGCGGCTTTCGCCTCTTCGATCCCCGCCGCGACCAGATCGGCCTCGGCCGCGATCAACCCCGGCGCGGTCGGATAACAACAGGCCGCCCGCATTTTCTCCGTCACGCCGGCAGATCTCGCCGCCTTCCGCCAATCCTTCAAGGACGACGCCGAGGTCGTTGTCGAATATTGCGGATAAAGCGGCAGTTCGAT
Source organism: uncultured Rhodospirillaceae bacterium (assembly GCA_913030825.1). Lineage (GTDB taxonomy): Bacteria > Pseudomonadota > Alphaproteobacteria > Rhodospirillales > Casp-alpha2 > UBA1479. The sequence continues at coordinate 207,817 of CAJWCU010000003.1, forward strand.
CACTTCGTCGGGCGCGAAATCGGCAACGGCCTTGGCCGTCTCGGCACTCATCGGATGCCAATACCGCATGCAAATGAAGACCTTGGTCTCGGGCTTTCCCGCGCCGTTCAACAGGCTTTCCAACGCCGCAGCCTGGGCTTCCGTTTCCGGTACCAAAGGCGACCGTCCGCCGATGTTACCGTAGATTTCCCGCGCGATCGGCGCGCGTTTCCGGCTGATCGTCTTGGCGATGAACCACCGCAGAGGATTGGGAAGGCTGATGATCGCCGGATCGGAAAACAGATTGTACAGAAACGGCTCGACCGCGTCCGGCCCGTCAGGACCGCCCAGGTTGAACAGAACCACCGCCCGCTTGCCTGTCATCGAATCTAATCCTCTCCGCCGTCCGGGCCGCGCAGCACGTCCAACACCCGCGCGACGTTCTCCGGCGGCGTCATGGGCAGGATACCGTGGCCCAGATTGAAGATGAAGGGACGCCCGGTCATCGTCCGTTTGATCCGGCGCACGGCCGCATCCATTTCATCTCCGCCGGTCACCAGCAGCTGATTGTCCAGGTTCCCCTGTAGCACGACTTCCGGCCCGATCGCCTTGCGCGCCCAGGACAGCGGCACCTGACTATCGACCGACATGCCGTTGATGCCGGTCCTCAAGGCATAATCCGCCACCATCACCCCGGCACCGCGGGGGAAGCCGATAATCGGCACATCCGGATGCACCTCCTTGATGCGCGAAACGATCCGGGCCGTCGGCTCGACGATCCAGCGTTCGAACAAGGTCTCGTCGGCAATACCGGACCAGCTGTCGAACAGCTGCAACACCTCGGCACCGGCCTCGACCTGACGGCAAAGGTAGGCGACCAGGGCGTCTTCCAATTTCGTCATCAACGCCCGGAAATCGTCCGGCGCGCCATAGGCCATGCGTTTCAACTTACCGCCGTCGACCCCGCCCCGGCCTTCGACCATGTAGAACGCCAGCGTCCAGGGCGACCCCGCAAAACCGATCAAGGCCGTCTCGTCCGGCAATTCCCGGCGCAGGCGCGTCAACGTTTCAAACACGGGCGCCAGATGGTCCAACACGCCTTCCGGTGTCAAGGCATCGATACCGGCACGGTCGGTCACCGGATCGAGCAACGGGCCGACCCCTTCCTCGAACCGCACGTTCTGACCCAGGGCATCGGGGATCACCAGGATATCGGAGAACAGGATCGCCGCGTCGAAGCCGTACCGGCGGATCGGCTGCAATGTCGCCTCAACCGTCAGATCCGGCGTGTAACAGAAATTCAGGAAATTAGGCGCCGTCTTGCGAAGCGCCCGGTATTCGTCCAGGTACCGTCCGGCCTGGCGCATGAACCACACGGGCGGCGTCGCCGGGGTCTTACCGGAAAAGGGTTCAAGAAAGGCACGCACGGGCACGATGTCTCCTGTTCAAGTCTTCCAAGGATGCATTCACTCACCCCCTCCAGACTAATTTTGGTCGGCGATCCCGACCGATTGCCAGGATAGACACGCGTCCTACCTATTCAATTAAACAATTCTTTTAAAGATAATTGATGTTGTAGTAGGGGGGTGGAATGTCGGGGATCAAATGCATCAACAGGTTATCCCGACTCTTCTAAAACATCCGACCGGACGGCCGGACAGGATGTGCATTAACCCGGGATAGACGAAAAGGATCGGCGGATTCATCGGCACCGGGTTGGTTTACCTGCCGTTTCGAAACCTGGGGAAAGAGGGCATGAAACGATGCCTCTTTCCCGGTTGTCACCGTTCGCAAAAGGGCGGGATTATGTTTTACAGGCGCTGCCCCCCTGTGTATCCATGAACGGCCTTCGGGTGGGGAAACCGGGGTGTCCCCAAACCATGCCGGTTATCCCCATGTCCGCCCGATTTCATACAGAGGTTCTGCCGGAGTTTTCCCGACCGTGAAGGAATTCCATCTGCATCTGATTTCCGACTCGACCGGCGAGACCGTCAGCATGGTCGCGCGGGCTTGCCTTGCGCAATTCGACGGTGTCGATGCCCATGAACATATGTGGAGCATGGTCCGAAGCCCGGAGCTGATCGACCAGGTGCTGGGCGTCGTCAGGGAACAGCCGGGGATGGTGCTCTACACCTTGGTTCATGAAGACCTGCGCAAACAATTGGAAGACGGTTGCCGCCGCCTGATGGTGCCGCATATTCCGGTGCTCGATCCGGTGCTGGGTTCCATGGGCGCCTATTTCAATGCCAAGGCCCGTGCCCGGCCCGGTCGCCAGCACCAAATGGATGCCGAATATTTCGACCGGATCGAAGCCATGCATTTCGCGTTGAGCCACGATGACGGGCAGTCGACCTGGGATTTGGACGATGCCGACGTGGTTCTGGTCGGTGTCTCGCGTACGTCGAAAACACCGACCAGCGTTTATCTCGCCAACCGGGGTCTCAAGACGGCGAACGTTCCTTTCGTGCCCGGCGTGCCGCTGCCCGACGACCTTTATAAATTGAAAAATCCATTGGTCGTCGGCCTGACGAAGGACCCGCGGCGGCTGGTCGAAATCCGCCGCCAGCGCTTGCGTCTTCTCGATCAGGACGAAAACACGGACTACGTCGATCTCGACATGGTGTCGAAGGAAATTTCCGAAGCCCGCCGCGTCTTCGCCAAATACGAATGGCCGGTCATCAATGTGACCCGAAAGTCGATCGAGGAAACGGCCGCCAACGTCATCCAGTTGCTGAGCCGCCGCCGGGGTGAGTCTCCCGGCCCGCTGACGTGAGCGGACTGTCTACATCTTTCAATCTGGTTCTCGCATCCGGCAGCCGCGTCCGCCGGACCCTTCTGACCGGCGCGGGACTTGATCCGACGGTCGATCCCGCCGACCTGGACGAACCGGCGATCGAGGCGGATTGCCGCCTGCGCGGACTGGATACTCCGGCGACGGCGTTGGCGCTGGCCGAGGCCAAGGCCAGGCTGGTCGTGGCGCGCCATCCGGGCGCGGTCGTCATCGCTTGCGACCAGATGCTGGACGTCGGCGGCGAAAGCCTGCGCAAGCCGGATGACATGGCCGGCGCCGCCGCGACGCTTCGTCGGCTCGCCGGGCGGGACCATCGTTTGATCTGCGGCACCGTGATCCGGCGCGGGGACGAGACCCTATGGCGTCATACGGACGAAGCCGTATTGACCATGCGCCCGCTGGACGCCGCCGCCATCGAGGCTTATCTCGCCCGGGCTGGCGAGGTCGTCCTGACCTCCGTCGGGGCTTATCAATTGGAAGGCCTGGGTGCGCAGTTGTTCGAACGCATCGAAGGCGACTATTTTACCATCCTCGGCCTGCCCTTGCTGCCGCTGCTGGCGGCGCTTCGGGAACAGGACCTGGCGGTGGCGGGGTTGCTCTCGTAATGGGGCCTGGAATTTAAGGAATAGACGATGAGCATGACCGGCGCGACGAAATTGGCGGGTGTCATGGGGTGGCCCGTGGCGCATTCTTTGTCGCCTGCGCTGCACGGCCATTGGCTGGACAGCCTGGGCATCGACGGCGCTTACCTTCCGTTGGCCGTCGCACCCGAGAATTTCTCCGAGGTCCTGGCGGCCTTGCCGAAGATGGGCTTTCGCGGCGTGAACGTCACGGTTCCTCATAAAGAAGCCGCCCTGGCCGCCGTTGACGAGGCCGATGCCTTGGCGCGGCGGATCGGTGCGGTGAACACCATCGTCGTCGGCGCCGACGGCAAACTGACCGGCACGAATACGGACGGGTTCGGCTTTCTCGAAAATCTCAAGGCGGGGGCTCCGGAGTGGACTGTTGCTGGCGGTCCGGCGGTGGTGCTGGGCGCCGGCGGTGCGGCGCGCGCCGTGGCCGTTGCGCTGATCGACGCCGGAGCGCCGGAGATCGTCCTGGTCAATCGAACCCGTGCACGGGCGGAAAAGATCGCGGCCGACCTGGGCGGCCCCCTGGTGGTGTGGGATTGGGATGATCGCGCGGCGGCGCTGGCGGGCGTCAATCTTCTGGTCAACACGACGACGCTGGGCATGACCGGCAAGGCGGCGTTGGATATTTCGCTGGACGCCCTGCCGACAGGGGCGCTGGTCAACGACATCGTTTATGCGCCCCTGCAAACGGAATTGTTGGCGGCGGCTTCGGCGCGCGGCAATCCGGTGGTCGACGGTCTCGGCATGTTGCTGCACCAGGCGCGGCCCGGGTTCGAGGCCTGGTTCGGCGTCGCCCCCGAGGTCACGCCCGATCTTCGTGCCCGCATTCTAGAAAACCTCGCAGGCTGTTGAGCGGAGCGACCGGCACCATGTTCATTCTCGGCCTTACCGGTTCCATCGGCATGGGCAAGACCTGGGCGGCGACCCGATTCCGCCGTTTGGGCGTGCCGGTGCATGATGCCGACGCTGCCGTGCATGCGTTGATGAGAAAGGGCGGCGCTGCCGTGACCGAGGTCGATGCGGCGTTTCCGGGCGTGGTCAAGGATGGTGCGGTCGACCGTCAGGCGCTGGGCGCCAAGGTTCTCGGGGACGACGACGCCCTGAAAAAACTGGAGGCGATCCTGCACCCCAAGGTCCGCCGCGCCGAAGGCCGGTTCCTGGCATCCCATGCCCGGCGACGCACGCCGCTGGTCGTGCTCGATATTCCGTTATTGTTCGAGACGGGCGGCGACGTCCGATGCGACGCCGTGGTCGTGGTTCATTGCCGCGATGCGATCCAGCGCCGCCGGGTGTTGGCGCGGCCCGGCATGACCGAAGACCGCTTCGGGTCCGTGCTGGCCCGCCAGGTCCCGGCGCGGGAAAAAATATGGCTCGCCGATTTCGCCGTCGATACGGGCATCGGAGCATATCCGGCCTTGAAGCACATTCAGCGGATCGTCAAACTGACCCGATCTTGCAAAGGACGGATCTGGGCGCCGTCCCGCCATTGGTCATCCGCGGTCTAGGGACCGCGACGTAAAGGAGACAGCCATGCGGGAAGTGGTTCTGGATACGGAAACGACGGGGCTCGACCCCCTAAGCGGCCACCGCATCGTCGAAATCGGTTGCGTCGAACTGGTCAACCATGTGGCCTCGGGCCGAACCTATCACCAGTACGTCAATCCGGAACGGGACATGCCGGCGGAGGCTTTCCGCGTTCATGGCCTGTCCGAGGAGTTCCTGTCGGGTCATCCCGTTTTTGCCGACATCGCGGACGCCTTCGTCGATTTCATCGGCGACGCCCCCTTGGTGATCCACAATGCGTCCTTCGACATGGGTTTCATCAATGCCGAACTGGCGCGGCTCAAGCGGCCGTCGATCCCGATGGCGCAGGCGGTCGATACGGTTTCGATGGCGCGAAAGAAATTCCCGGGCGCGGGGGCCAGCCTGGATGCGCTTTGTAAACGGTTTCAGATCGACAACACCCACCGCGATCTCCACGGGGCGCTGTTGGATTCCCGTTTGTTGGCGGAGGTTTATCTGGAACTGATCGGCGGGCGGCAGCCCGATCTGGAATTGGCGGCGGAAATCCAGGCGGAAGCGGTCGCCGTGGAAAAGGTCGTCCGGCCGCCGCGCACCCACGCGCCGCTCGCGGAAGAAGAAGCGGCCCATCAGGCTTTTCTGGAAAAACTGAACGATCCGGTCTGGACGCAATAGGCGATTTCGCAACCGCCCCGCCGATCAGGCGTCGCCGGGCCCGGTTTTGACCTGGCTGCGCAGCTTGTCGACGTTTTGTTCGAACAAAGATGCGAAATCGACCGGACCGAGGATCAGCGGCTGAAACCCACCGTCGCGCGTGACGTCGGCCAGGATCGCGCGGGCGAAGGGGAACATCAGGCGCGGGCATTCGACGAACAGCATGGGGGCGCGATGCTGTTCCGGCACCTTCAAAGTGAACAAGCCGGCGTATTTCAGTTCCAGGATATAGGCGAGCTGGCCGCCCACTTTGTTCTCGGCCTTCATGTCGAGGATGACCTCGAACACTTCGTCCGTGATGCCTTCGACCTGGACGTCCAGGTTCAGGTTCATGTCCGGCTGGCCTTGCGGCGGTTCGATGAACACCTGCGGAGCGCCCGGAATCTCGAACGACAGATCCTTGATGTATTGACCGTGGATGACCAGCGGAACCTGATCGCCCTCTTTGATTTCTTCGCCACCGATTTGGGGATTGATATCGTCGTTCATGTTCGTCTCCGTACCAAAGGCGCTACGCTGCTACCATGGATCGCCGGGGGGGACAACCGCCAAGGCGATATCCCGCCTACCGGTTACCGCCGTGGCCGTCGTTTCCGCTGGAATCCGGGCTGTTCCCGATCTTGTCGGTTTCCGGCTCGACCTCTTCGAAATCGCCGTCGATGACCGGGCCGCCGGATGGCCCCGCCGGGCCGCCGGCGCGGTAGCCGGGATCGTCGAACGGGCCTCCTTGGGGCCCGCCCCCCATCCCGGAGGTCGAGACGTGGACCTGGCCGTGGGTCACGATGTACCGACCGATGGCCCGGGCGGCGACCGCACGGAACGGCGGCACGAACAACAAAAACCCGAAGGCGTCGGTCATGAACCCGGGGGTCAGCAACAACGCGCCGGCCATCACCAGACAAAGACCGTCGAACATTTCGACCACCGGCATTCGGTTTTCGGCCAGGCTTTCCTGAACCCGGCGCAGGGTATCCAGCCCCTGGTGACGCAGCAACGCCGTGCCCAGCATCGCGGTGAGGATGACCACCCCGATGGTCGACCACAGGCCGATGACGCCGCCGACCTGGATGAACAGGGCGATCTCGATCACCGGAACGGCGATGAAAAGCAACAGGATAAGAAGGGCCACGGGTTGTGCTTCCCCTTGATTACGATTATGTCTGGGCCAGCCGACGACGGCCCCGGAACGCCATATATAGGCAGGAAGTCGGCGTCGGCCCAGGCGGGTGACGGCCCGCAGCTTTTCTGGACCTGAACCCGGCGAGCCGTTAACCTTGCCGACAAGGGTCGCGAACGATCTTAAACCACGGGTACCCATGGCGGGTCCAGCCGCCTCCGGCACCCCGGCCTCCTGACCAAACGGCGCCGACCTATTGGGGTTCGGAACGGCCTGCCGGAGGCGCAAACAAAAGGTCCGAATTCACACATGGGCGGCGGATTCCAATTTATCGACATCATTCTCATCGCCATGGTGGCGGCGTTCTTCGTTCTGCGCCTGCGCAGCGTGCTCGGCCGCCGCGACGGTAATGACGGCAGCGGCCATCGCGATCCGTTCAAACCGGCCCCTCCGGGCGAGACGGCGGAACAGGACAACAAGGTCATCCCCCTGCCCGACCGCAATTCGGACGCCGATGACGACGAAGCCCCCATGGGTGACGGCGCCGGCGCCTTTGCCAAGGAAGGCACGGTCGACAACGGCCTGGTGCAAATCCGGATCGCCGACCCCGATTTCCAGCCGGACGAATTCCAGGCCGGTGCCCGCGTGGCGTTCGAGATGATCCTCGACGCCTTCGCCTCCGGCGACGTGCGGACGTTGAAGAACCTGCTGGACGACGGCGTTTACGCCGATTTCGAAGCGGCGATCCGCGACCGCGAGGAAGAAGGCATGATGGTCGAAGACACCCTGGTCGGGTTCAAGTCGGCGGATATCGTCGAAGCCTATATGGAAGGCCGCGTCGCCAACGTCACGGTCAAATTCGTCACCGAACAGGTCAATGTGACGCGCGACGCCGAAGGCCAGGTCGCCGAAGGCAATCCGAACGAAGTCATCACCGTGACCGATTTCTGGACCTTCGCCCGCGATACCAAGGCCCGCGACCCCAACTGGACCCTGGTCGCCACCCATAGCGCCGATTAGGCGGCCCATGGGGGGGCTTTCCATCCGACATCGCCCGATCCGCAGCCGGCTTCGTATCGGCGCGCTGGCCCTGGCCGTCGCCGCGTCGGGCCTGCTTGCCGGTTGCGGCGCGATCCAGAAAATCGTCCCCGCCGGTGATTATCAGGCGCCGCCCGAGGCCGAGCCGCAGATGGTTTTGGAGCCCGCGGAATTCGACACCTTGCCCGGTTGGCGGGGCGACGTGTTGCCCGACGCCTTGGGTGCTTTCCTGAAATCCTGCCCGGCGATCGCCAAGAAACCGGCGGACCAGATGCTCGGCTATTACGCCGAACACGGCACCATGGGCGACCTGCAGCGCATCTGCGCCGAGGCGGCGCAGATCGACACCAAAAGCGCGGCGCAGCTGCAGTTCTTCATCGAACGCAGCTTCCGCCCGTTCAGCGTCCGCGACGCGCAACAGCCGGTCGGCAAGTTCACCGGTTATTACGAGCCTTTGCTGCGCGGCAGCTGGCGTCCCGATGCCCGCTACCGCCACCCCGTCTATGCCCGGCCGCGCGATATCGTGGTGGTGGAGTTGGGCGATTTCGATCCGGACCGCGACGGCGAACAATTGGCCGGGCGCATGGTCGGCGATCACCTGCGGCCCTATTTCGACCGCAAGGAAATCCTCGACGGCGCCTTGCGCGGCCGCCAGTTGGAATTGCTCTGGGTCGACAGTGCCATCGACCTGTTCTTCCTGCATGTTCAGGGATCGGGCCGCATTTTGCTGCCCGACGGCAGCTTCGTGCGCCTCGCCTTTTCGGGCCGCAACGGCCATCGCTATACGTCGATCGGCCGCGAACTGGTCGCCCAGGGCGTGATGAAGGTCGAGGACGTGACCATGCCGAGCCTGCGGGCCTGGATGGAAGCCAACCCGCTGGCCGCCGAACAGCTGATGGTCAAGAACAAGTCCTATATCTTCTTCCGGGTCGAAAAGGATCCGGTGGTGAAGGGTGCGATGGGCATTGCGCTGACGCCGGGCCGGTCGCTTGCCGTTGATCCGAAGTTCGTGCCGCTGGGCCTGCCGGTCTGGCTGGTCACGACGGACCCGCTCGATCCCAAGAACCAGACGCCGCTGCGCCGCATGATGGTCGCTCAGGATACGGGCTCGGCGATCAAGGGCGTGGTGCGCGGCGACGTGTTCTGGGGTTTCGGGCCCGAGGCGGAATCCCGCGCCGGTCTGATGAACGAAGCCGGGATCTATTACCTGCTGCTGCCGCGCAAACCGCTCAGCTGACCCAGGGCACCGGACCCCGCGCCGGGGTTTAACCGGCTTGTCATTCACCGGCGAACCGACCATTCTTCCCGGACCATGACCGAGGACACATCCCCCACCCCTGCGCCCGCCGTCGTCCCATCGGGGCCGCGCGTCGGTCTGTTCGCGACCTGTTTGGTCGATCTGATGCGGCCCAGCGTCGGTTTCGCCACGGTGAAGCTGCTGACGGACGCCGGTTGCGTCGTTGAGGTGCCGCAGGCCCAGACCTGCTGCGGCCAGCCCGCCTATAATTCCGGCGACAGTACGGACGCCCGCGATATCGCGAAGAACGTGATCGCCGTGTTCGAAGGCTTCGATTACGTCGTCGCGCCGTCCGGTTCCTGCGCCGGGATGATTTCCCACCACTATCCCCGCCTGTTCGAAGGCGACGCGGCATGGAAGGCGCGGGCCGAAGCGCTCGCCGGCAAAACCCATGAATTGATCAGCTTCCTTGCCGATGTGTTGAAGGCCGATGTCGCGCCGCCGGACCTGGCCGCGACCGCGACCTATCACGATTCCTGTTCGGGCCTCCGTGAACTCGGCATCAAGACGCAACCGCGCGCCCTGCTGGACAAGGTCGGCGGCCTGAAACTGGTCGAGGGCGCGATCCCGGAAACCTGCTGCGGCTTCGGCGGGCTGTTCTGCGTAAAGTACCCGGACATTTCCGAAAAGATGGTCGACGCCAAGACCGACGACATTTTGAAGACCGAGGCCGATCTGCTGCTCGCCGGCGACCTGGGCTGCCTGATGAACATGGCCGGGCGCCTGAAACGCCGAGGATCGGACGTGCAGGTCCGCCACATCGCCGAGGTTCTGGCCGGGATGACCGACACGCCCGCCATCGGCGAAGGCGAAGAGGAAGGAACCGGCTGATGGACTCGCAGACCCGGACCTTCAAATCCAACGCCAAGACCGCCATGGCCGACGATCAGTTGGCGGCGGCGCTGACGCGCCTGGGCGAAGGTTTTCCCCTGCGCCGGGCCGAAGCCATCGACCGCCTGCCCGAATTCGATCAGTTGCGCGACGCGGCCAAGGCGATCAAGGACCACACGCTGGAACACCTCGATCTCTATCTGGAACAATACGAAGCCCGCGTGACCGAGTCCGGCGGCCATGTCCATTGGTGCCGCACGGCCCAGGACGCGCGCGAGAAGATCTTGGAAATCTGCCGATCCGTCGGGGCCAAGACGGTGACCAAATCGAAATCCATGATCGGCGAGGAAATCGCCATCAACGATTTCCTGGAAGAAAACGACGTCGCCCCCATCGAAACGGACCTGGGCGAATACATCATTCAGCTTCGCAAGGAGCCGCCGTCGCACATCATCGCCCCGGCCGTGCATCTGAACAAAGGCCAGGTCGAGGAGACCTTCCGCGAGGCGCATCAGAATTTGGACCCGGCGCGCAACCTGGACGATCCGAAATCGCTGCTGGAAGAAGCGCGCGGCGAGCTGCGTGAAAAATTCCTCAATGCCGACGTCGGCCTGACCGGGGCGAATTTTCTGATCGCCGAAACGGGGACCAACGTCCTGGTCACCAACGAAGGCAACGCGGACCTGACCTATTCCCTGCCGCGGGTCCACATCGTCATCGCCAGTCTGGAAAAAGTCATCCCGACGCTGGAGGACGCGGCGACGGTGCTGCGTGTGCTGGCCCGTTCCGGCACGGGACAGGACATTACCGTCTACACGACCTTCTGCACCGGCCCGAAACGGCCCGCCGATCTGGACGGGCCCGACGAATATCACGTCGTGCTGCTGGACAACGGGCGGACGGAATTGGTCGGCACGGAATTTCAGGAAATGCTCCGCTGCATCCGCTGCGGGTCCTGCCTGAACCATTGCCCCGTCTATCATGCCATCGGCGGGCATGCCTACGGCTGGGTCTATTCCGGGCCCATGGGCGCGGTGCTGATCCCGGGTCTGATCGGCATTCACGAAGCGGGGGACCTGCCCAATGCCTCGACCCTCTGCGGCAAATGCGAGACCGTTTGTCCCATGCGTATCCCCCTGCCCAAGATGCTGCGCGCCTGGCGCGAGAAACAGTTCGAACGCAAAGCCAATTCGGCGGCCAGCCGCTGGGCGTTGAAGGGCTGGGCCTGGCTCGCCAAGCGCCCGGCGCTTTACCGCGCCGTGACCGGCCCGATGATGACGGCGCTCGCGATTTTGGGCCGACGGCGCGGTGGCTTCCGCCGGCTGCCGCTGGCCGGGGGCTGGACCGGCCCCCGCGATCTGCCCGCCCCCCAGGGCGACAGCTTCATCTCGCAATACCATAAGGGACCGGTCGGCGCGGTCGTGCGGAGCAAGTCATGAGCGGGCGCGAACAGATCCTCGGCGACCTGCGCGCCGCCCTGACCCAATCGAACGACGGCGCGCGCCGCGCCGCCGTTTCGCAGCGCCTCGCCGCCAAGGCGCGGCACGTTATTCCGGTCCGGGGTAAGGACGCGGGCGCTGCCGCCACCGATCGGTTCCAGGCCGAGGCCGAACGCGTCTCCGCCACCGTCGCCCGCGTGAAATCCCTCGACGATCTACCGGGTGCGGTTGCCGATTACCTGGCGGCGCAGAACCTACCCGCGTCCGTTCGCATGACGCCGGACCCGCGGCTGCAGGCCGCGCCCTGGGACAAGACCACCATCAGCATTTCCGAAGGCCCCGCCCAGGGTGAGGACACGGCGGGCGTCAGCCATGCCTTCGGCGCCGTCGCGGAAACGGGCTCGCTCGTCTTCACCTCCGGCCCCGAAAGTCCGACCACGGTCAATTATTTGCCGCCGGTGCATATCGCGGTGCTGCGGGCGTCCGACATTTCCGGCGCCTTCGAAGACATCTGGTCGCGGCTCCGCGCCGAACGCCAGGGGGCCGAAGGCGGCGACAGGTTCATGCCGCGCACGGTCAACTGGATCACCGGGCCGTCGCGCACGGCGGATATCGAACTGGTGCTGTTCCTCGGCATCCATGGGCCCAAGAACCTGCATATCGTCATCATCGACGATGGGGAAAATGGCGGATAAGCGGCCCAAGGACCCGGGCGCATCGGCGACGGCCGCCGCGGCACCCGAAGACGACGCCGCCCTTTGGGCGCGGATCACCCGCGACGTCACCCCCCTCGCCCGCCGCGAAGCCCGCATCGATCATCCGGTCCCCGATCCGGCGGCAGGCCCACCAGCCAAGGCAAAGCCCGCGGGCCCCAAACGCTCTTACGTCCAGACCATGTTCGACGCGGCGCCCCAGCCGGACACCCCCGCCGCCGCCCGCGAGCTCAGCCATGGCGCCGCCCCCGGCCTCGACCGGCGGACCCAAACCAACATGCGGCGCGGCAAGGTCGCGGTCGAAGGCCGCATCGATCTGCACGGCATGACCCAGACGGAGGCCCACCGCGAACTGATCGGCTTCCTCACCCGCGCCTACGGCCAGGGCAAGCGCTGCGTTTTGGTCATTACCGGCAAGGGCACGCGCGAAAGCGGCGAAATCGGCGTGCTGCGCCGGGCCGTGCCCGGCTGGCTCAACGCGCCCCCGCTCAAGGGCTTGATCCATGCCTTCGACCATGCCGCCCGGTCGCACGGCGGCGAGGGCGCTCTCTACATCCTGCTCAAACGCAACAAGGGAGGCAGCGAATGACCCCCTTCGGCCAGGCCGTGCGCCGCCTCCGCAAAATGAACAAGATCACGCTGAAACAATTCGCCGCCGACATGGGTGTCTCGTCCGCCTATTTCTCGGCGTTGGAGCACGGCTACCGCGGCCGCCCCGGCCCCGGCCTGGTGCAGCAGATCGCGGGCTATTTCACGCTCGGCATGGAAGAAACGGACGAACTCAAACGCCTCGCCGCCCTCTCCCACCCCCGCGTCACCGTCGACACGGCGGGCCTCAACCCGAAGGCGACGGAACTCGCCAACCTCTTGGCCGAATTGATCCACGAGCTGGACGAAGACACCGTCGAATGGATCATCGCCGAAATCCGCGGCCGCCGCGCTGCCCGGACGCGGGGCGGGCCAACGCATTAGGTCTCGATAGTCGCAGAGCTATTTTGTGCAATCGCCATCACGGTCCTTGGCTTTGCATTCGTTGCAAAGTTCACCGCTGGTTGGTTTGCTCTGTTGTTCTTTGTAATCGCTGGTTGGCCAGTTGCTGCAGTTGCGGCACCAATGCCATGTGTCTTTGCCGTTTTTCTTTCGATACGCCATCGGAGTCTCCTATCACTTGTATGTTTAATAATATTACGATTATAGGAGGTGTTTCGGAAATCAGGTATCCCTTTCGAAGAATTTCTCCGTTGAGGCCCTAAAAATTATCGGACCAGGTAACAGCAAGACGGGACCCAAAAAAACCGCTGGTCGGGTCAGGGTCGGATCAGGTGATCAAAGAATGAATTTACTCAGGTCCGCGTTCTTCGCCAGTTCACCGACCTGTTCGCGGACGTAGTCCGCATCGACGGTCACCGTTTCGCCGGAGCGTTCGGAGGCGGTGTAGCTGATTTCCTCGACCAGTTTTTCCAGCACCGTGTGCAGGCGCCGGGCACCGATGTTTTCGACGCCTTCGTTGATTTCCACCGCCAGGTCGGCGATGGCGTCGACGGCGTCGTCGGTGAAGACCAGGTCGACCTCTTCCGTTTCCATCAGGGCGGTGTACTGCTTGAGCAACGACGCCTCGGTCTCGGTCAGGATGCGTTTGAAATCGTCCTTGGTCAGGGCCCGCAGGTTGACGCGGATCGGCAGGCGGCCCTGCAGTTCGGGCAGCATGTCCGACGGCTTCGAGACGTGGAACGCGCCCGAGGCGACGAACAGGATGTGGTCCGTGTTGACGGGGCCGTGCTTGGTCGCGACGGTCGTGCCCTCGATCAGCGGCAGCAGGTCGCGCTGCACGCCTTCGCGGCTGACGTCGCCGCCCTTGACGTCGGAGCGGGCGGAAATTTTATCGATCTCGTCCAGGAACACGATGCCGTGGTTTTCGACGGCGTGGATCGCGTCCTTCAGGACCTTGTCGTCGTCGAGCAGGTTGTCGCCCTCTTCCGCCAACAACACGCCGTAGCTTTCTTCGACCGTCATGCGCTTGGGCTTCTGCTGCTGGCCGAAGGCCTTGCCGAGCATGTCGTTCAGATTGAGCATGCCCATCTGCGCCCCCGGCATGCCGGGGATGTCGAAGGTCGGCAGGCCCAGGTTGGCCGTGTCGGAAACGCTGATTTCGACCTCGCGGTCGTTGAGCTCGTTATTGCGGAGCTTCTTGCGAAACGTCTCGCGGGTTTCCTTCGAGGCGTTCTCGCCGACCAGGGCGTCGAGCACCCGTTCCTCGGCGCGCATTTCGGCCTTGGCCTGCACCGATTTGCGCAGCCGTTCGCGGGTCATGTGGATGGCGGTTTCCAGGAGGTCGCGGACGATCTGTTCGACATCGCGGCCGACGTAGCCGACTTCCGTGAACTTGGTCGCCTCGACCTTGATGAAGGGGGCCTGCGCCAGCTTCGCCAGGCGCCGGGCGATCTCGGTCTTGCCGACGCCGGTCGGCCCGATCATCAGAATGTTCTTGGGCAGGACTTCCTCGCGCAGGCCTTCGGGCAATTGCTGACGGCGCCAGCGGTTGCGCAGCGCGATGGCGACGGCGCGCTTGGCGTCGGACTGGCCGATGATGTGGCGGTCCAGTTCGGAGACGATCTCGCGCGGGGTGAAGCTGGCGGCACCGGCGGACAATTGGTCGCTGTCTTCGCCGCCCTTGTAGCTTGCGGTCTCGGTCGGGGCGGGTTTTTCGGCGGGCTCGGTCATAGGGCCTCGATGGTCAGGTTTGAATTGGTGTAGACGCAGATCTCGGCGGCGACGCCCATGGCTTTTTCGGCGATCTGGCGGGCGTCCATGTCGTCCCGGTCGATCAGCGCGCGGGCGGCGGCGAGGGCGTAATTGCCGCCCGACCCGATGCCGATCAGGCCGTCTTCCGGCTCCAGCACGTCGCCGGTCCCGGTCAGGACGAGGGAAACCTCCTTGTCCGCCACGGCCATCATGGCCTCGAGACGGCGCAGGTAGCGGTCGGTCCGCCAGTCCTTGGCGAGCTCGACGCAGGCGCGGGTCAATTGCGTCGGATATTGTTCCAGCTTGGCTTCCAGGCGTTCGAACAGGGTGAAGGCGTCTGCCGTCGCCCCCGCGAACCCGCCGATCACGTTGCCGTCGCCCAAGCGGCGGACCTTGCGGGCATTGGCCTTGATGACCGTATCGCCCAGCGACACCTGGCCGTCGCCGGCGAGAACCACGCTGTCGCCCTTGCGCACGCAAAGGATCGTCGTGCCGTGCCAGGTAGGGGTATCTGAAGCCATGGAATTTCCTGATTTTTCAGTCATACGGTCAGGGGGGGAATGTGGTCCGGTGGGCTGTGCCGGTCAAGGCCGCGTCCTCGGGCGGCCCCCATTTTAATAAAAAATGTGCAAACAGGGACGGCACTGGTAAAAGACCGCATTCCGTTTGTTTTGAAGGATTTCCGGCCATGCGCACCGGCAGCGTCGAACGCAACACGAAAGAGACCAAGATCAAGGTTTCCGTGAACCTGGACGGCACGGGCGAATATTCCGTGTCGACGGGCGTCGGCTTCCTGGATCACATGCTGGAGCAGCTGTCGCGCCATTCGCTGATCGACCTGACGGTCGAGGCCCAGGGCGACACCCATATCGATTTCCACCACACCACCGAAGACACGGGTATCGCCATTGGCGAGGCGGTCAATCAGGCCTTGGGCGATCGTAAGGGCATCACGCGCTACGGCTCCGCCCTGGTGCCGATGGACGAAACCCTGTCGCGGATCGCGATCGACCTCAGCAACCGGCCTTATCTGATCTGGCGGGTCGATTTTTCCAAGCCGAAGCTGGGCGACATGGATACCGAGCTGTTCAAGGAATGGTTTCAGGCCTTCGCGCAGGCCGCCGGCGCCACGCTGCACGTGGAAAACCTTTATGGTGAGAACAACCACCATATCGTCGAATCCTGCTACAAAGGGCTTGCCCGCTCGTTGCGCGAGGCGATGGAAATCGACCCGCGCAAGGCCGATGCCGTGCCGTCGACCAAAGGCACGCTGGGCGGTTCGCTCTAGGTTTTCTCGACGCGCCCGACTGTTCGGCCGGGGCGCTCAACCGTCAACGGAACGAAGTTCCCCATGCGCGTTTTCACCGTTCACATTCGCCGCCATGCCCTGGACCCGGACAAGGACGTCCGCCTGATCAAGGAAGGGTTTTCCTGGCCCGCGTTCCTGTTCAGCTTCCTCTGGGCGCTGTGGAACCGGATGTGGTGGACGGCATTGGGCCTGTTCGTGATCGTTTCGGGCGTCGGTCTCGCCGTCGAATACGCTTTTCCGGGCTCGCCCGCCGGGACGGCGGTGTTGCTGGCGCTTTATCTCGCCATCGGATGGATGGGCAACGACCTGATCCGCCGAAACCTGGAAGCCCAAGGCTTCGAGGACAAGGGTCCGGTCCGCGCCCAGGACGAGGACGAAGCCCTTTACCGCTATCTCGACGCCGACCCCGTGCTGGCCCGCGACTTGGCGGGTGCCGGATTCCGGGCATGAGCGGGGCGGAGGGCCGAACAGAATGACCGTCGCGCTGATCGATTACGGATCGGGCAATCTGCGCTCGGCGGCCAAGGCCGTCGAACGGGTGATGGGGGCGCTTGGCCGTCCGGACCACGTCACCGTCACCGCCGACCCGGACGCCGTCGCCAAGGCGGACCGTGTCATCCTGCCGGGCGTCGGTGCGTTCGGCGATTGCCGGGCCGGGATTGCGGCGCTGAACGGCATGGCGGAAGCCATCGAGGACGCGATCATCGCCCGGGGGCAGCCGTTCCTGGGTATCTGCGTCGGCATGCAGCTGATGGCGACCGTGGGCCGCGAATTCGGCGATCACGACGGGTTCGGCTGGCTTCCCGGCGAAGTCCGCGCCCTGACGCCCCGCGACCAGAGCCTCAAAATTCCCCATATGGGTTGGAACACGCTGAGTGTCGGCGACCACGACCATCCGGTGCTGGCGGGCCTGACCGACGGGCATCATGCCTATTTCGTTCATTCCTACCATTTCCTGCCCGAAGACCCGGCGCATCTGCTGGCCGTGACCGACTACGGCGGGCCGGTGACCGCCGCCGTCGGCCGCGACAACCTGGTTGGAACGCAGTTTCATCCGGAGAAAAGCCAGGCTGTCGGGCTTAAGCTCATCGAAAATTTCTTGAATTGGAAGCCATGATCTTCTTCCCCGCCATCGACCTCAAGGACGGAAGCTGCGTGCGCCTGTATCAGGGCGACATGGACCAGGCGACCGTGTTCAACGACGACCCGGCCGCCCAGGCCCGCGCGTTTCAGGATGCAGGGTGCGAATGGCTTCATTTAGTTGACCTTAATGGCGCATTCGAAGGTAAGCCGGTGAATGCGGCGGCGGTGGACGCCATTTTGGCGGCCCTGGAGATCCCCGTCGAACTGGGCGGCGGCATCCGAAACATGGCGACGATCGACGATTGGCTGGCCCGCGGCATCCGCCGGGTGATCCTGGGCACGGTCGCGCTGACCGACCCGGATCTGGTCAAGGCCGCCTGCAAGGCCCATCCGGGCCGCGTCGCCGTCGGCATCGACGCCCGCGACGGCCTGGTCGCGGTCGAAGGCTGGGCCGAGGTCTCCGAACTGACGGCCCTGGAACTGGCGAAACGTTTCGAAGACGCCGGCGTCGCCGCCATCATCTTCACCGATATCGGCCGTGACGGCGTGATGCAGGGCCCGAACCTGGAAGCGACGATCGAATTGGCCCGCGCCGTCTCGATCCCGGTGATCGCGTCGGGAGGTGTGTCGTCCATGGCGGATCTGGCGGCCCTGAAGGCACAAGGCGCCGGCCTGCTGGAAGGCGTCATCTCCGGCCGCGCCGTTTACGACGGCAAGATCGACCTGCCGGCCGCCGTGAAGCTGTTGAAAGAGGCGGCCTGACTTATGCTCAAGGCCCGCGTCATCCCCTGCCTGGACGTCAACGAAGGCCGCGTCGTCAAGGGCGTCAACTTCGTGGACTTGGTCGACGCGGGCGATCCGGTCGAACAGGCGCGGGTCTACGACGCCGCCGGCGCGGACGAGCTGTGCTTCCTGGACATCACCGCCAGCCACGAAAACCGCGACACCATCTTCGACGTGGTCGCGCGCACGGCCGAACAATGTTTCATGCCGCTGACCGTCGGCGGCGGAGTGCGCACGGTCGAGGATATCCGGAAGCTTCTGTTGGCCGGCGCCGACAAGGTCTCGATCAATACCGCCGCCGTTCATAACCCCGACTTTGTCCGCGAAGCGTCGGAAAAGTTCGGCGCGCAATGCATCGTCGTCGCGGTCGACGCCAAGCGGGTCGATGCACAGACGGGCGAGCCCTCGCCCGACGGCGGTCGGTTCGAGATTTTCACCCACGGCGGGCGCAAGCCGACCGGCATCGAATGCATTTCCTGGGCGGAGAAGATGGCGGACTTCGGGGCCGGGGAAATCCTGCTGACCTCGATGGACCGCGACGGCACGAAGAACGGCTTCGACCTGCCGCTTACCCGCGCCGTCGCCGATGCGGTGCCGATCCCGGTGATCGCGTCCGGCGGGGTCGGCAATCTGGATCACCTTGTGGATGGGATCACCCAGGGCCATGCCTCGGCGGTGCTGGCCGCCTCGATCTTCCACTTCGGCACCTATTCCATTCAGGAGGCCAAGGCGCATATGCTGGCGCATGGCGCTCCTGTAAGAATGGATGACGAGATCAAAGGACCGAGCCGATGACCCATACCCTGGACGCCCTCTTCGCGACCATCGAAAGCCGCAAGGGATCCGATCCGCAAACCAGCTACACGGCGAAGCTCCTTGCCGGCGGCACGCCGTTGATCGCGCGCAAGATCGGTGAGGAAGCGGTCGAAACCGCCGTCGCCGCCCTGACAGACGACACCGAGGCGGTGACCAAGGAAAGTGCCGACGTGCTTTATCATCTGATGGCGCTTTGGGCCCATTTGGGTATTTCGCCCGATCGGGTTTGGGCCGAGCTCGACCGCCGCACCGGCCAGTCCGGTATCGAAGAAAAGAACTCCCGGCCAAAGGGCTGAGGATCGAACGCAGAGGGGGCCCATAATGGCTTATGACCGGAACAACATCTTCGCGAAGATCATCCGCGGCGAAATCCCCTGCTCGACCGTCTACGAGGACGACCACGTCCTCGCCTTCAAGGACATCGAGCCCAAGCGCAACATCCATGTCCTGGTCATCCCCAAGGGCCCGTACGAAGACATGACGACCTTCGCCGCACAGGCGAGCGAGGCCGAAATCGTCGCCTACGTGCGGGCCATCGGCTTGGTCGCGGAAAAGCTGGGCGTCGACGTCGACGGCTACCGCCTGATCGCCAACACGGGTGCGAACGGCCATCAGGAAGTCCCCCATCTGCACGTCCATATCGTCGGCGGCGAACCGGCTGGACCGATGCTGAAGAACAAGGGATCATAGGCCGAACGGCTTGAAAACTGGGGGGACGGCATTTGGACGACGCGTTCAAGTTCACGGCTGCGCTTGACGAGAATGGAATTCTTCTTTTCACCTACAGCGGCAAGTTCGATCTGCAAGAATGGATCGATCAATATCGTTCGGAACTAACCAGATTGTTCGGTGATCGTATTGATCGGGGTTTCCCGGTCGTCTGCGACATCCGGAACCTTCGACCGACGGATAAGGATTGGGTGGAAAACGCCGACGGTGTTTTTGAATTTATCGATAAGTTCGGCACGCCGCGTGGTCGCCGTGCGTTGATTACCGGTGGTAATGCCGAGGCGGAAATCTCCGCCAACTTCTTTATTCAATACCGATCAGCCGTCCATGACGAAGGCAGTGACCTACGCGTGTTCGACACGTTCGAAGACGGCTATGCCTGGGCCCGGGAAAGCCGGACGGGCTAGAACCCGGCCGCCGCCGCCCCCCGCCCCGGTGCGACACGCCGGAACGAAACGGCTTCCGCCACGTGCAGGCGCGTGACGCGATCGGACCGGCCGAGGCGCGTCGCCGCCTCGACCGGCAGTTTGCGCCCGGACCGGCCTCCCCGTCTCAAGTTTCGATGATTGTTACGTCGGCTCTAAAGCTGGTTCCCGTCCCGGAAATTGCTCAGGGTATGGGTGTGCTTGCCCGCGTTGTTGATCTTGTAATATTCACCGTTTCCGGCGTCCTTGACGAAGGTGCATCGCGGCTCCTTCCACTTCTTGCTGGTCGTGCAATGCTGTCCCTTGTCGTTGACCGACCATTGGCGACCCGACGATTTCTTGCCTCTGCTGTTGACGACGATGTGGCTGCCGTCCGGCGCTTCATAGGCTTTGAAATTCTTGTCCTTCGGCAGATAGACACCGTCGAAGGTTTTCCCTGTGAACAGGGCCTTCACCTCGTCGGCGGACATATAGTCCCCCGCCGAAGCGGCGGACGCCGTCAGGGCAAGGCCCAAAATTGCTGCAAAGACTGTCTTCATGGACATTCCTTTATTCGTGCTCGTTTGTCGATTTTGGCCGGCTGGGATGACGCGCCGGCCGCATGATGGCGGTACGGGATACGAATTCGTTCGACGTTCGCCGGACCGGGTTTCTAAATAAGCGACCCGTAATTCACAATACAAGTGTGTATTTTGCGCCGCCGCCTTTCGCATGGAACGCCGCCGAAGGATGGGCTCTCAATTTGACGTAGTGGCGGGGCTCAAAACCCGATGGCGGCCGTTCCCCGCCCCGGCGCCACGCGCCGGAACGAGACGGCTTCGGCGACGTGCAGGCGGGTGACGCCGTCGGATCGGTCCAGGTCGGCCAGTGTACGGGCGACACGCAAGACCCGGTGATATCCCCTGGCCGACAGGCTCAGGCGGGTTGCCGCTTCGACCAATAATTTGCGCCCGGCTTCGTCGGGCCGTGCAACCTTGTCGAGGAGATCGCCGTCGGCCTGTGAATTCAGGCGGATGCCCTGGTCCTGGAATTCCCGATATCTTTCCGACTGGATCGCGCGCGCCTCGGCGACCCGCGCCGCAACCTCGGCCGTGCCCTCAGCGGCGGGCGGCAGGTCCAGGTCCAGGGGGCTGACCGCCGGGACGTCCAAATGCAGGTCGATGCGATCAAACAGGGGGCCGGAAATCCGGTTCTGATAATCCTCGGCGCAGCGCGGCGCCTTGGAGCAGGCCTGGGCCGGGTCGCTGAGGTATCCGCAGCGGCAGGGGTTCATGGCGGCGATCAACTGAAACCGGGCCGGATAGGTAACGTGGGCGTTGGCCCGGGCCACGGCCGCGCGGCCGGTTTCCAGCGGCTGGCGCAGGCTTTCCAGGGTCGCGCGCTGGAACTCCGGCAACTCGTCCAGGAACAGCACGCCCAGATGGGCGAGCGAGACCTCGCCCGGCCGTACCCGCATGCCGCCGCCGACCAAGGCGGGCAGAGACGCCGAATGGTGCGGATCGCGGAACGGCCGCCGGCGCGACAACGTGCCCTCGGTTAACTCCCCGGCCAGGCTCTGGATCATGGAGACTTCAAGAATTTCTCCCGGCGCCAAGGGCGGCAGAAGGCCGGGCAACCGTTGCGCCAGCATGGATTTCCCGGCACCCGGCGGGCCGACCATCAGCATGTTGTGACCACCGGCGGCGGCGATTTCCAACCCGCGTTTGGCGGTTTCCTGGCCTTTGATATCGGCAAGGTCGGGGTAGGGTGCCGCCTCTTCCGCCGCGCCGCGTTCGGGCGCGCTGAGAACCTGCGTGCCCTTGAAATGATTGACCAGGGACAACAGGTCGCGGGGCGCCAGAATGTCCGACCCGCCGGCCCAGGTGGCTTCGCCGCCCTGTCCGGCGGGGCAGATCAGGCCCAGCCCCTTGGCGTTGGCGTGCACGGCGGCGGGCAGCACGCCCGCGACATTGGCCAGCGTGCCGTCCAGGCCCAATTCGCCCAAGGCCAAGTAGCGGGTCATTTCCTCGCCGGGGAGAACGTCCATCGCCATCAGCAGCGCAAGGGCGATCGGCAGGTCGTAATGACTGCCTTCTTTCTGCCGGTCGGCGGGGGCGAGGTTCACGGTGATCCGTTTCGGCGGCAGGGCCAGGCCCATGGCGTGAAGCGCGGCGCGGACGCGTTCGCGGCTTTCCGCGACCGCCTTGTCCGGCAGGCCGACCACGGAAAAGGCCGGAAGGCCTCCGGCCATTTGAACCTGGACATCCACGTCCAGAACTTCAATTCCCTGAAAGGCGGCGGTAGCGATGCGCGCGACCATTAAAGGCGTCGTCCTTATTCTTCCCTCGCGGTTTATATGGCGCGGCCCTGCAAAGGGCCGCGGCGCATCGACCCGATCGGACGCCGAGTCTTGACCTCTAGGAAATACCTTTTCGAGAGGAAGTGGAAGACCCCCCGCGCAAAAATCGCACAAAAGTTACCGGCTACGGCATCGCCGCCCATTGATTTGCATCAATTCCCCGGCCGCTCGCGGGGTGTAACTTCCGGCCGTCGACCTTGGGGAATGGTTCACGATCCGCTTTACATCTTTCAAGGATTTCACATCATGCGGTCTCTGTTCCTGGGTATCCTCGCCCTTGCTATCGCGCTCATTTCCACGGCTCCGGCCCGGGCCGGCGAAGCCGGCGATCTTCTCGTCCGTCTGCGTGGTATCGGCTTCATGACCGATACGCACGGCTCCACTGACGCCCTCGGCGGCAGTGCCAGCACGACCAACGACTACGTGCCGGAATTGGATTTCTCTTATTTCTTCACCAAGAACATCGCCGCCGAACTGATCCTCGCGACGACCAAGCATCGGGTGAAGGTGAAGGATTCGACCTCCGGTGATCTCGACCTCGGCACGGTCTGGGCCTTGCCGCCGGTTCTGACCCTTCAATATCACTTCAACCCGGACGGTCAGTGGAAGCCGTACCTGGGGGCCGGGATCAACTACACGATCACTTACGCCGATAAGAAGGGCGCCAGCGTCAGCCAGGTCTCCTACAGCAACGAATTCGGCTATGCCTTCCAGGCGGGCATCGACTACCAGATCGACGAGAAATGGTCGCTGAATTTCGATTTGAAGAAGGTCTTCGTCTCGACCGACATCAGCGCCAACAACGGCGCCGTGAATGCGAAAAGCACCGACCTGGATCCCTGGGTCATCGGCTTCGGCGTCGGATACACCTTCTGATCCCGCTCAAACCCCGGTGTTTCACCGGGTCGGGTCTTCCTGACGGCCGGCTCCTTTACCTGCGCAACCCGGCGCGGGGAAAGGGGCCGGTTTCCGTTCGGCCGTCAGTTCAGATCGCGGGGCCGAACGAAGCGGCGCAGGGTGCCGTCCCCTTCGCCGATTTCGGCCCAGGCGTCTTCTTCGAACCGCAGCTCCGCCAGCGCCGCCGTCGGGAATTTCTCCGCCAATCGGCGGAGCGCCTTGGCCTTGCCGCCGCCGGCCAGGCGATGGGCGAGGTCTTCCATTTCAGGATTGTGCCCGATCAGCATGACGCAGGCCGCGTTCGCGGGCAGCCGCCGAAGGTAGGCCAGCAGCGCCGGGGACGACGCGGCATACAGCCCCTTGCGGAGGCGGATTTCCGGGGCCGGGTCGGCGGCTAACTCCGGCGCCACCAAGTCCCAAGTCTCCTGCGCGCGCCGCGCCGTCGAGCAAAGAACCAGATCCGGGACCAGTCCCTTATCCTTCAGGTAACGCCCCATCACGGGCGCCGACGCCTTGCCGCGCGGCGCCAACGGCCGGTCGCTGTCGTCCAGCCAGGGATCGGACCAGTCCGATTTGGCGTGACGGAGGAGAAGCAAGGTTTTCATCGGTACGCTTGAAACACTTCGGTTCAGGGGCTACTTGCGGGCGCGACCGGCGGGCTTTTTCTTCAGGTTGCGATCCCAAAGCTTGAACATCATGTCCCAGGCCGCCTCTGCTTGAACGGGGGTGTAGACCTGACGTTCGGCGAATTGGAACCCGTGGGCCGTGCCCTTCAATTGTTCGATGGTTGCCTTGACGCCGGTTTTCTTGATCGCCTTCCTCAGGTCGGTGACGACCTGTTGCGGGACATGGGCGTCGGTCTCGGCGAAAATGAACAGCAACTCGCCCTGGACCTGATCGAGAAGGAGGTGCGGCGAATCTTCCTGATCGGTGACGATGCCGACGCCGTACATCGACGCCGATGCCTTGATCCGCGTCGGGAACCGCCCGGCCACGGTGGTGACGTAGCGCCCGCTCATGCAATAGCCGACACAGCCGACGGCACCGGGTGCCACCTCGCCCTGGGCGTCCAGGAAATTCAGCAGGCCAGCCGTGTCGTCGGTGACGTCGGCGTTGGTCAGGGAATTCATCGCTTCGCGCCAAACGCCGGTCATGGCGTCGGTGCGCCGGGTGTTGTCCAGACGGATGGTGCCCAAGCGGTAATACATGTCCGGCAGGATGCAGTAATACCCCGCCTTGGCGATGCGCCGGGCCATGTTGCAAAGCTCTTCGCGGAAGCCGGGCGCGTCCATGTAGAAGATGATGCCCGGCACCGGCGTCTCGGCGGCGCTTTCCGGCCAGACCGTGAAGGCGGGCATGCGGCCGTACTTGGTGGTGACCTCGACCATGCTTTCTTTAAGCGCCATCGTTTCCTCCCTTTGCGTCTTTGTCGTTTTGGCCTAACGCCGCGCTTCGATGGCGTCCCAGATCATGCTTTCCAGGCAGGCGCCGTCGAACCGGTTGATCTCCTGCAGGCCGGTCGGTGAGGTGACGTTGATTTCCGTCAGGTAATCGCCGATCACGTCGATGCCGACAAAGATCAGGCCCCGATCCTTCAACTCCGGCCCAAGCGCCGCGCAAATGTCGCGCTCGCGCGCCGTCAGCTCCGATTTCGCCGGTTTGCCGCCGACATGCATGTTGGACCGGCTTTCGCCCGCCGCCGGCACGCGGTTGACCGCCCCCGCGACCTCGCCGTCGACCAGGATGATGCGCTTGTCGCCGGCCCGCACGTCTTTCAGATAGGCCTGCACGATAATCGGTTCGCGGAACATCTGCGTGAACATCTCCAGCAGAGAATTCAGGTTCTCGTCCCCCGGCGTCAGATGGAATACCCCGGCGCCGCCGTTACCGTAGAGCGGCTTGACGATGATGTCCTTGTGTTCCTCGCGGAAGGCCAGGATGTCGTCGCGGTTGGTCGCGATCAGGGTCGGCGGCATGAACTCGGCGAACCGCGTGACGAACAGTTTCTCCGGCGCGTTGCGGACCTCCGCCGGGTCGTTCACCACCAGGGTTTCCGGATGGATCATTTCCAGCAAATGGGTCGCCGTGATGTAGGCCATGTCGAAGGGCGGATCCTGGCGCATCAGCACGACGTCCGTGTCCTGGCCCAGGTCGATCTGAAATTTCTCGCCCAGGGTGAAATGATTGCCGGCTTCGCGCCGGACTTCCATCGGCTGGACCCAGGCCCAGACCCGGCCGTCGCGGTAGGCGAGGTCCCCCGGCAGGTAATGCAGCAAAGTATGCCCCCGGCGCAGCGCTTCCAGCGCCAGCACGAAGGTCGAATCGCCGTTGATGTCGATGGAGGACACATGATCCATCTGAATGGCCACGGTAAGCGCCATGGAAAATCCTTTCCGATCGGCCGGGGTGATGGGTTGCCCAAGTCCCGGATTGGGGACAGGGGAGGGCGGGGCAGGGGCGGCCGGCCCGCTAATTTAGCCGCGCGCGCAATTCCTGCAACAGCTTGGACGCCTCATATCCGTTTTCCTGGCCCGGCTCGCATTTAAGATAGTTTTCCAGCGCCGCGACCGCGTTGGCGATCCGGTCGAGCCGCGCGTTGAGCAACCCGGCCTCGCGCCACAGATGCCCGACGTCGGGCGCGATCAGCAACATGCCCTGCAGCGTGTCGGCGGCGGCGGCCAGGTCGCCGGCCTGCATCTGGCGCACACGGATGTTGTCTTCAAGGCGCAAGATCACCCGGCGTGCCGACATTTCCTGAAGGAAACGGGGGTCCAACTCGGCCTCGGCCCCGGCCATGGTCTTGAGCATGACGCGCAAATCCGGCGGGTGCAGTTCCTTGGCGCCTTCGAACAGGTCCAGGATCATGCGGTCCGCGCCCAGGGAAAGCCGCACGACGAAGCGGCCGGGAAAATCGATCCCGGTCATTGACCAGCCGAGCCGTTCGCAGACGTCCATATAGATAATGCCGAGGGAAACCGGCAGGCCGCGCCGGGTGTCGATGACCCGCGCCAGATTGGCGGCGTCCAGATCGTCGAACACGCTTTCATTTCCGCCATAGCCATAGCGCCGGGCGATGACCTCGACGAGGGCGTCGCGCTGTTCGCGCACCGGCGGGATATCGGCGCCTTTGGGTTGACCGGCCAATTCGGCGACTTCGTCGGCGAGACGCGCAAGGTGGCGTTCGTAGGGCCCGGTGTTCAGGCCCGGCTCGCGGCTCGCGGCCAGCAGCAACGCCGCTTCGCCCAAAGGAAAGGCGTCGTCCGGCAATTGCCCCAGGGCCGTCAGCCGGGCGTGGATATCGGCGTCGATGTTGATCCCCTCGGCCGCCATGGTCAGGTCTGCGCCGCGCCGGCGGTTGTGGCGTCGGCCTTCTTGTCCTGCGTGTCCGGTTTGGTTTCAGGCTCCGGCGGCTTGATCTTCACATGGCTGATCACGTCGCGGACACGGGAGATCGACCGGGCATGCCCCAGCACGCGGTCCAATTCCGCCTGGCTGCGGGCCGAGCCGATCAGATAGATCACGGCGTTGTCCGTCTCGATGACGTAGTTGATCGCCTGAACGTCCTTGTCGAAGGTCAGCTTGCTGGTCAGCTGCGTTGAAATCCAACTGTCCCGCGCGGTGTCCGATGCCGTGGTTTCACCGACGGCGATCTCATTCAGGACCTCGTCGATGCCTTCGACTTCCCAGGCCAGGCGCACGGCGGTCACGCGCAGGTCTTCGTTCTTGACCGTGCCGGTCAGCAAGGCGCGCCGGTTATAGACGGAAATCCCCGCATCGACGGCCAGCGTATCGCCGGTTTCCAAATCGTAGTTCAGCCACTTGCCGCGCACGCGGGTGGCGAGGCCGGAATCCCGCGCGACGCCGCTGACCCCGCGTTCGTCCATGGCGGCGACGCCCACGGTGGCGCCGGCCCCGATAGCCGCGCCGACGCAACCGGTAAGGCCCGGCGCCAGGATCGCGGCGGCCAGGATCAGCGCCAGAGGCGCCCGGCGGGATGCGGGCAGGGGGGTCCGGGTTTGGAAATCGGTCATGGCCATGGATCGGCAATCTCCTCCTAATGAATGTCGGCCCCGGTCGGTGGGCATTCTATCGCCGGTGTGCGGCGGCGACAAATGACACGCCGGCGTCGGCGGCCCCGACCGGGGGGGGCGTGGCCACAGCATACGCCCGAATATGCTGATTTCGTGGCGAATACGGGGCAGGCGTCCGGCCCCGGGTTCAGGCCAAGCCGGGCCGCCATGCATCGGCGAGGTGCCGGGGCCGCCACCCGCCGGTGACGACGATCAGGTCGAATCGCCAATCCAGACCGGCAAGATCCGGGCGGCTGCGGACGTAGGCTTCGGCGGCGCGGGCGATTCGGTCCCGTTGCCGGGGGCGCAGGGCCTCGGCCCCGGCGTCCGCCGTCGCGCGGGCCTTGACCTCGACGAAGGCCAGAATGCGGCCGCGCTGTGCGATCAGGTCGATTTCCCCGGCGGGCGTTTTCATGCGCCGGGCGAGAACGCGGTAGCCCTTGAGGCGCAGCCACAACGCCGCCGCCGTCTCGGCCCCGCGGCCCCGCGTTTCGGCCAGGCGCCGGGCGCCGGTTTTATCCGTCATCGCGGGCCGCCCGTCGGCTCATCGGTCATCTTTCAGCTCGAGGGCACGGGCGTAGACGGTCTTGCGCGGTAAGCCGGTGACCGCGGCGACCTCGGCTGCGGCGTCCTTGACCGATCCCTTGGCGAGCGCCGCCGTCAGCAAGGCGTCCAGGTCGGCTTCCGTGGTTTCGGGCGCGGGCAGGGGGCCGCCGACGGCGACGCAGATCTCGCCCTTGGGTGGGCCGGCTTCGGCGTAATGGGCGGCCAAATCGCCGAGCGGCCCGCGCCGGACCTCTTCGAATCTTTTGGTCAGTTCGCGGGCCACGGCGGCGGGCCGGTCGCCCAGAACCTGTGCCATGTCGGCCAGAGACGCCGCCAGGCGCGGCCCCGACTCCATGAAGACCAGGGTCGCCGGGACCTGCGCGATTTCGGTCAATGCCGCGCGTCTGGCGCCCGACTTGGGGGGCAGGAAGCCTTGAAAGAAAAAGCGGTCCGTCGGCAGGCCCGACAGGATCAGCGCCGTCATTGGCGCCGAAGGCCCGGGCACGGCGGTCACGGCCAGGCCCGCTTCGACGCATTCGGCGACCAGTTTGTAGCCCGGGTCCGAAACCAGCGGGGTGCCCGCGTCGGAGACCAGCGCCACGCTTTCGCCGTTTTGGATCTGCTCAATGATCTCCGGCCGTCGTTTGGCCGCGTTGTGGTCGTGATAGGCGGTCAGATGGGCGGAAATGCCGAATCGCTTGAGAAACGGGCCGGTAACGCGCGTATCCTCGCAGGCGACGTGATCGGCGCGGGCCAGGATGTCGAGCGCCCGGCGGCCGATGTCTCCGGCGTTGCCGATGGGTGTGGAGACCAGATAAAGTGCGGCCTCCAACGGGGCGCCGTCCGGCGCCCGGGCGTCCTCGGGCGCGTCTTCCGGCACGTCTTCCGGTGATGGGGCCGGCGGGTTTTCGGCGATCGGGTTTTCAGCCAACGGTTTTTCAGCCTACGATTTCTTTAGTGATGGACAGGTCATTGATGCTCAACGCTCTTTCGCGCCGTATTCCGCTTCGGGCTCCGGGTCCGGTTCTGGCCCTTTTGGTCCTGGTCCTGTTGCCGACGATGGTCGCCTGCCAATCATCGTCATTCGACGGGCTTATTCAAGGAAGCAAGTCGGAAAGCCCCACCGACGGCCGCCCCGTCGTCTCCGGCCCGCGCACACCGCCGCCGCCGACTTATGCCGTCAATCCGGTGCCGCGCCCGGCGCCGCCGCTCCTGACGCAGGTCGATCCGCCGCAGCCGGCGGAGCCGGAAACCACCGTCGTTTCCGGCGCCGACGACGGCAGCATCCGCGTTGCCCTTCTGCTGCCTCTGACCGGGCCCAACGGGCCGGTCGGCAAGGCGTTGTTGAACGCAGCGCAGATGGCGCTGTTTTCTTTCGCCGACGATAAATTCCGCCTGCTCACCCACGATACGCGCGGCACGCCCGAAGGGGCCGCCGAGGCGGCGCAACTGGCCGTCGGCGACGGTGCGCAATTGATCCTGGGGCCGCTGCTGTCGTCCTCGGTCCAAGGCGCCGCCCCCGTGGCGCGGGCCGCCGGGGTGCGGGTCATCGCCTTTTCCTCGGACCGCTCGGTCGCCGGCGACGGGGTGTTCACCCTGGGCTTTCTGCCGCGCGCCCAGGTCGACCGGGTGATTGGGTTCGCCCGGGGCCGCGGGGTGCAACGTTTCGCCGCCCTGGCGCCGGACAATCCCTATGGCCGGACGGTGCTGGACGCGTTCCGCGCCGCCGTCATCGGGGCGGGCGGCGAGATCGCGCGCGTCGAACTCTATAACCCCGACGCCGCCGATTTTTCCGCCGTGGTCCGCGACATGGCCGATTACGAGTTTCGCCGCGCGACCCTGCTTGAACAGCGCAAGGAGCTGGAAGGCAAGGAAGACGAAGTGTCCAAGGCCGCCCTGGCCCGACTGGAAACCCTGCAGACCATGGGCGATCTTCCCTATGACGCGTTGTTGGTCGCCGACGGCGGCAAACGCCTGCAGGCGGTCGCGGCCTTGTTGCCGTTCTACGACATCGATCCCAAGAAAGTCCGCATGCTGGGCACCGGGCAATGGGATGAACCGGGCATCGGCGCCGAACCGGCCCTGGTCGGCGGCTGGTACGCCGCCCCGTCGCCGGGCCCGCGCGCGGCCTTCGAAAAGGAATATTCCGATACCTATGGCGAAGCGCCGCCGCGCCTGGCGACCATCGCCTATGATGCGACGGCCTTGGCCGCGGTACTGGCGCAACTGCCGGGCCCGGATCGTTTCACATCCGATCTGATCGCCAATGCCAATGGGTTCGCGGGGCGCGACGGCATTTTCCGGTTCCTGCCGGGCGGCACGTCGGAACGGGGGCTCGCGGTCCTGCAGGTTCGTCAACGCGACGCCGTCGTGATCGACCGCGCGCCCGCGACCTTCCAGGCGCTCTCCAAC
Source organism: uncultured Rhodospirillaceae bacterium (assembly GCA_913030825.1). Taxonomy (GTDB): domain Bacteria; phylum Pseudomonadota; class Alphaproteobacteria; order Rhodospirillales; family Casp-alpha2; genus UBA1479. Next base: position 238,039 of record CAJWCU010000003.1, read on the forward strand.
TAGTCGTCGTCGTCTTTCAATAGGGCGGCCAACAGGCCGTTCAGCCGCAGCCGTCCTTCCGCCGTCGCGGCGAAACGCGCGTCGTCCAGGGTGACGTAGCCTTCGTCCAGGCTGGCCGCCAAGGCGCGGTCGTCGATGAATTCCAAAACTTCCGCCCCGGTCTGGGCCCGGAACCGGGCCCGGTCCATCCCTTCGCTCAGGCGCAGGCCCATGATGATCCGTTCGCGCGCCCGGTCGCGGGCCGCCAGTTTGCGCCGTTTGGCCGTGCCGTGGCCCTGGGATTCGACCTTTTCCAGCCAGCGGTCGGGATTGTGGATCTGGTGCGTGCCCCGGTCGTCCGTTGCGCCCGGCGACCCAAGAGCCAGCCGCCCATGCGCGCCCGGGCCGACGCCGACATAATCCCAGCCGCGCCAGATGTTCAGGTTGTGGCGGCATTCGTGGCCGGGCCGCGCGTGATTGGAAATCTCATAGGCCGGCAAGCCCGCCCCGCCCAAAATCTCCTGAGTCGCATCGAACAGCGCCGCCCCCGTCTCGTCGTCGGCGGCCTGGACGCCGTCCTTGTGGAACGGCGTGCCCGGTTCGATGGTGAGTTGGTAGAACGATAGGTGCGGCCCGGCGAATTCTAGGGCCTGGTTAAGTTCTTCCCGCCACGAAGCCTCTGATTGTCCAGGTCTGGCGTAAATAAGATCAAATGAGAACTCTTGAAAATATTCGCGCGCCCCGGCCAAGGCCCGGCGCGCGGCGGTGGCGTCGTGGCGGCGGCCCAGGCCAGCCAGGGCGTCGTCGCTGAAGGACTGCACGCCGACCGATAGCCGCGTCACCCCGGCGGCCTTGAGATCGGGAAAAGCGGCGATCTCGGCGCTCGACGGATTGGCTTCCAGGCTGATTTCCATGTCGGGCGCAGTGGTCCAGAGGCCTTTGATCCCGTCGATCACCGTGGCGACGGTCTCGGGTCGCATCAACGACGGCGTGCCGCCGCCGAAAAAGACCGTGGTTACAGTGCGTTCCGACGTGTCTTCCGCGTAATGGGCGAGGTCTGAAACCAGCGCCCGGGCCCAGCGCGCCTGGTCCACCGTCTCGGCGACGTGGCTGTTGAAATCGCAATAGGGGCATTTCGATTCGCAGAACGGCCAATGGACATAGACGCCGAAGGCCGGGGTTGCGGGCCCTTGGTCCGGCCCGGCCTTGGCGGCGGGGGCGGTCATGCGGGGCTCAGGCCCGGCGGCCCTGGAAACAGGCCGCGACCAGTTGCTTGAACGCCTCGGCCCGGTGGCTCATGGCGTGCTTCTCCGCCGGGTCCATTTCGCCGAAGGTATCGAAATAGCCGGCGGGCTGGAACATGGGGTCGTAGCCGAAGCCTTTGTCGCCGGTCGGCGGCCAGATCAGGGTGCCGTCGACGCGGCCTTCGAAGACTTCCGAGTGTCCGTCGGGCCAGGCCAGCGCCAGGGCGCAGACGAAATGGGCGCGGCGGTCTTCGGACTCCAGGATCAAATCCCAGATGCGTTCCATGGCTTCCTTGAAATTCTTATCGGGCCCGGCCCAGCGCGCCGAATGGATGCCGGGCGCCCCGCCCAGGGCCTCGACAGCCAAACCGGAATCGTCGGCCAGGGCCGGCACGCCGGAGGCTTGAGCCGCCGCATGCGCCTTGATCAGGGCATTGGCCTTGAAGGTATCGCCGTCTTCGACCGGCTCGTCCAGGCCCAGGTCGGCGGCCGACGCGACGGCGACGCCGAAGGGGGCGACCAGTTCGCCGATCTCGCGCAGCTTGCCCGGGTTGTGGGTCGCGATGACCAGTTTGTCTCCGTCGAATACCCGGGCCATGGCCTTAATCCCCTATTCCAGTCCGATGGCCCGGCGTTGGGCGGCGCAGAGTTCCATGATGCCTTTGCGGGCGAGGCCCATCAATTCGTCGAACTGACCGGGGCTGAACGGCTCGTCCTCGGCCGTGCCCTGGATCTCGACGATCCCGCCGCGCCCGGTGAAGACGAAATTGGCGTCGGCCTGGGCGTTGGAATCCTCGGCATAGTCCAGGTCGAGAACCTGTTCCTGCTGATAAATGCCGCAGGACACGGCGGCGACCTGGTCGGTCAGCGGCACGGATTTGAGCAGGCCCAGATCGACGCAGCGCTGAAACGCCAGATGCAGCGCCACATAGGCGCCGGTGATCGAGGCCGTGCGCGTGCCGCCATCGGCCTGGATCACGTCGCAGTCGACGCGGACCTGCATTTCGCCCATCGCCTTCAGGTCGGTGACGGCGCGGAGCGAACGGCCGACCAGACGCTGAATTTCCTGGGTCCGGCCCGATTGCGCGCCGCGCGCCGCTTCGCGGTTGGTCCGGGTATGGGTCGAGCGCGGCAGCATGCCGTATTCCGCCGTGACCCAGCCCTTGCCGCTGTCGCGCATCCAACCGGGAACCCGTTCCTCGACCGTCGCGGCGCAAAGCACATGGGTCTCGCCGAACCGCGCCATGCAGGAGCCTTCGGCGTATTTGGCGAAGCCCGGTTCGAGTACGATGTCGCGCAACTGATCGGTGGCGCGGCCGGATGGTCTCATTCTGGTGGTCTCCTTAGGCGGATGCGGTCTGTGTTGGGCTGATGGCCGGGCACACTACCCGCGCCCGCAGGCCCGGTAAACCCGCCATTTCGTCGAATCAGAGCCGGGCGGCACAATGGCCAGCAGGCATTGCACTCCCCCGATGTGGCGACTAAATTCCGCGCAAGCCCCATTTGCCGTAATACAGTTCTGTTTGACCGCCGCCATATTCAGGCCAGGACCCGATATGCCTAGGAACCGACATGATTGACGAATTGAACGGCCGTTCGCGCCAGATATTCCGGGAAATCGTCGAAAGCTTCGTCGAGACGGGCGAGCCCGTGGGCTCGCGCACCCTGGCGCGTCGCCTGCCGGTGACGCTGTCGCCCGCCACGGTGCGAAACGTCATGGCGGATCTGGAAGACATGGGTCTGCTGTTCTCGCCCCATACGTCGGCCGGGCGGCTGCCGACGGAAACGGGCCTGCGGCTCTATGTCGACGGCCTGCTTGAAGTCGGCAACCTGACCGAGGACGAACGCGCCAATATCAAAAGCCAATGCGCCGGCACCTCCAGCTCCGTCGAAGGATTGCTGGAGCAGGCGACGCAGACGCTCTCGGGCCTGGCCCATTGCGCCTCGCTGGTCATCGCGCCCAAAACGGAAAGCCCGCTGAAGCATATCGAATTCGTGCACCTCAGCCCGGGCCGGGCGTTGGTCATCCTGGTCACGGAATCGGGTGTCGTCGAAAATCGCATCATGGAAATCCCCGCCGACCTGCCGGCCTCGGCTCTGGTTCAGGCGACGAACTACCTGTCGGCCAAACTGGTCGGCAACAACATCGCCGACGCCTACGACGGCATCATGGCCGAGTTGGAAAACCAGCGGGCCGAGCTGGACGTCCTGACCGCGAAACTGGTCGAAGGCGGCCTGGCGACCTGGGCCGGCGGCGATACCGGGTCCGGCGGCTCGCTGATCGTGCGCGGTCAGGCCCATTTGCTGGAAGACGTCAATCTGATCACCGACCTGGAACGTATCAGGGGCCTGTTCTCGGCGCTCGAGACCAAGGAACAGATGCTGCGCATTCTGTCGATGGCCGACCGGGCCGACGGTGTGCAGATCTTCATTGGCGCCGACAACACCTTGTTCAACGTGTCCGGCTGTTCGATGGTGGTGAAATCCTATCGCAACGAACAGCAGCAGATCATCGGCGCGGTCGGGGTCATCGGCCCGACGCGCATGAACTACTCCCGCATCATCCCCATGGTCGATTACACCGCCGATCTGATCGGCGGTTATATCGGCCTCGGCGCCGGGCGCTGAGGCGGCCTTTCCGGCCCCCGACCGTCCTGGCCTGACTTGCAATGAACGCACAAGCGTAAGGAATAGAGATGTCCGAGACTAAGCCTGAACAGACCCCTGAAACCCCCGAGGCGGAAGCCGCGCCCGAAGCCGCGCCCGACACGGCGGCCGACCCCGCGACGGCCCCCGAAGGCGATGCGCCGATCCCGTCGATGACGCAGGATGCCCCCGCCGACGGGCCCGCGTCCACCGATGAAGCGGCGGCCCAGATCGCCGCCCTGGAAGCCCAGGTCGCCGAAGCCAACGACCGTGCGCTCCGCGCCCTGGCCGAGGCCGAAAACGTTCGCCGCCGCGCCGAACGGGACAAGCAGGACGCGTCGAAATACGCCGTTACCGGATTCGCCCGTGACGTGCTGACCGTGGCCGACAACCTGCGCCGCGCGCTGGACAGCATCGACGCCGACGCGCGCAAATCGTCGGAAGCGGTCGAAACCATGGTGACCGGAGTCGAGATGACCGAACGGGCCCTGATCCAGGTGTTGGAACGCAACGGCATCACGCGGATCGATCCCCTGGGCGAACGTTTCGATTCCAACGCTCACGAGGCGATGTTCGAAATCCCCGACGAAAGCAAGCCGCAGGGCACGATCGCCCAGGTTGTCGAAGCGGGCTATATGCTGAACGACCGTCTGCTGCGCCCGGCCAAGGTCGGAGTGACGCGCGGCGGGCCCAAGCCCGAACCCGCGGCGGCGCCCGCCCCCACCTCTGCCGACGACGCCCAGGCAGGCGGCGGCGACGGCAACAAGGCGTATGAAAAGGACGCCGGCGGCGCTGGCGGCAAGCTGGACGAGGAACTGTGATCGGGGCTTGAACGAGCCCTCGAAATCCCCAGGGTTCCGGGAGATTTTTTGTCTTCCGGCGGGTTGCGGGGCGTAATTGTCCCGATTATATAACCCTCGAACCCAAGAGGTTTTTTAACACTTGGTTTGTTACGAATGGTTCCAGGGGCCGAAACACCCCCTGTCCCTCGATTGAGGGATCGGATGCTTTCAAAGCATCCGGGCATGGGGTAAGCAGCACCTGAAACATTTAAGGAAGCCGCAGATGGGCGCCGAAATTGGGCCCGCGGGACGGTTTGCCGAAAAGAAAGGACTGACACATGAGTAAGGTTATCGGTATCGATTTGGGCACCACGAACTCCTGCGTCGCCGTCATGGACGGTAAGGACGCGAAGGTGATCGAAAACTCGGAAGGGGCCCGCACCACGCCGTCCATGGTCGCGTTCAGCGACGCGGGCGAACGCCTCACGGGTCTGCCGGCCAAGCGCCAGGCGGTGACCAATCCGGAAAACACGCTGTTCGCGATCAAGCGCCTGATCGGCCGCCGGTTCGAGGACAAGACCGTCGAGAAAGACAAGAAGCTCGTCCCCTACAACATCGTCAAGGGTGACAACGGCGACGCTTGGGTCGAAGTCGACGACAACAAATACAGCCCCAGCCAGATTTCCGCCTTCATCCTGCAGAAGATGAAGGAAACGGCCGAAAGCTATCTCGGCGAGCCGGTGTCCCAGGCGGTCATCACGGTTCCGGCCTACTTCAACGATTCCCAGCGTCAGGCGACCAAGGACGCCGGCAAGATCGCCGGCCTGGAAGTGCTGCGCATCATCAACGAGCCGACGGCGGCGGCCCTGGCCTATGGCCTGGACAAGAAAGAATCCGGCGTCATCGCGGTCTATGACTTGGGCGGCGGCACCTTCGACGTGTCCGTCCTGGAAATCGGCGACGGCGTGTTCGAGGTCAAGTCGACCAACGGCGACACCTTCCTGGGCGGTGAAGATTTCGACCAGCGCATCGTCGATTACCTGGCCGAGGAATTCAAAAAGGAGAACGGTATCGACCTGCGGGAAGACCGTCTCGCCCTGCAGCGTCTGAAGGAAGCCGGCGAAAAGGCCAAGATCGAGCTGTCGTCGACGACCCAGACAGAGGTCAACCTGCCGTTCATCACGGCCGACCAGTCGGGCCCGAAGCACCTGAACATCAAGCTCTCGCGCGCCAAGCTGGAAACCCTGGTCGAAGACCTGGTGGAGCGCACCATCGAGCCCTGCAAGAAGGCGCTCAAGGATGCGGGCCTGAAAGCCTCTGAAATCGACGAAGTGATCCTGGTCGGCGGTATGACCCGCATGCCCCAGGTCCACAAGGTCGTGAAGGACTTCTTCGGCCGCGAGCCGCACAAGGGCGTCAACCCGGACGAAGTCGTGGCGCTGGGCGCTGCGATCCAGGGCGGCGTGCTGAAAGGCGACGTCAAGGACGTGCTGCTGCTGGACGTGACGCCGCTGTCCCTGGGTATCGAAACCCTGGGCGGTGTGTTCACCCGCCTGATCGACCGCAACACGACGATCCCGACCCGCAAGTCCCAGGTCTTCTCGACCGCCGAGGACAACCAGGGTGCGGTGACCATCCGCGTGTTCCAAGGCGAACGTGAAATGGCGGCGGACAACAAGCTGCTGGGTCAGTTCGACCTGGTCGGTATCCCGCCGGCCCCGCGCGGCCTGCCGCAGATCGAAGTCACCTTCGACATCGACGCCAACGGCATCGTCAACGTGTCGGCCAAGGACAAGGCGACCAACAAGGAACAGCAGATCCGCATCCAGGCGTCGGGCGGGCTGTCCGACGACGACATCGAACGGATGGTTCAGGAAGCCGAATCCCACGCCGACGAGGACAAGAAACGCCGCGATCTGGTCGAAGCCAAGAACACGGCCGACACCCTGCTTCATTCGGCGGAAAAGAACCTCTCCGAATACGGCGACAAGATCGGCGGCGACGACAAGTCGGCGATCGAGACGGCCATCGAAGAGCTCAAGGAAGCCAAGGAAGGCGAAGACGCCGAGGCGATCAACGCCAAGTGCGAAGCCCTTTCCCAGGCGGCCATGAAACTGGGCGAAGCCATGTACAAGGCGGCCCAGGAAGAAGGCGAGGCCGAAGGTTCGACCGAGGCCGGCAGTGGTGACGCGGACGCCAAGTCCGAAGACTCCACCGTGGTCGACGCCGACTTCGAGGAAGTCAATCCCGACGCCGACGACGCCCCCAAGGGCAAGAAGGACGACTGATCCAATCCGGCCGCCGTGGGCACGACGTCAATGACCTCGTCCCCGGCGGCCATGGATCGGCTGTTCCATAATCCCGGCTCCGGGAGGGGGTCCCGCCATGGCTGACAAACGCGATTACTACGACATTCTGGGCGTCGACAAGGACGCGGACGAGGGCGAGTTGAAATCCGCCTATCGTAAACTCGCGATGAAATTTCATCCCGACCGTAATCCCGACGACAAAGAAGCCGAAAAGAATTTCAAGGAACTGAACGAAGCCTATGAGGTCCTGAAGGACGGCGAAAAACGCGCCGCCTACGACCGCTTCGGCCATGCCGCTTTTGAACAAGGCGGCGGTGGCGGCGGGTTCGAAGGCTTTTCCCAGGGCGGCCAGGGCTTCGGCGGTTTCGGCGACATTTTCGAAGAAATGTTCGGCGAGTTCATGGGCGGGCGCGGCGGTGGCCGCGGCGGCCATGCGGGCGGCCACGGCGCCGACCTGCGCTACAACATGGAACTTTCGCTGGAAGACGCCTTCAACGGCAAGAAAGCGGAAATTCGCGTGCCGACCTCCGTCGGCTGCGAGGCCTGCGACGGCACCGGCGCCGAAGACGCCGCCGCCCCCGTGTCCTGCGGCACTTGCGGCGGGGCCGGGCGCGTGCGCTCGCAATCCGGTTTCTTCACCGTCGAACGCACCTGCCCGACCTGCCAGGGCCGGGGCACGGTCATCCAGGACCCCTGTAAGGTCTGCGGCGGCGCCGGGCGCGTCCACAAGGAAAAGACGCTTTCGGTTACCATCCCCGCGGGCGTCGAGGACGGCACGCGTATTCGTCTCGCGGGCGAAGGCGAGGCCGGCCTGCGCGGCGCGCCGCCGGGCGATTTGTATCTGTTCCTGGGCATCCGTCCGCACCGCTTCTTCCACCGCGACGGCGCCGACATCCATTGCCGGGTGCCGGTCCCGATGACCACGGCGACCCTCGGCGGCGAGGTCGAAGTCCCGACCATCGAAGGCAAGCTCGCCCGCGTGAAAATCCCCGCCGGCACGCCGACGGGCCACCAGCTGCGCCTGTCGGGCAAGGGCATGTCGGTGATGCGGTCCAAATCGCGCGGCGACATGTTCGTTCAGGTTTCCGTGGAGACCCCACAGAATCTGACCGACAAGCAGAAGGAGCTCCTCAAGGAGTTCGAGGACGCCGGCGACAAGAAGACCCAGAACCCGCAATCCACGGGCTTCTTCGACAAGGTCAAGGAACTCTGGGAAGACCTGAAGGACTAGCGGTAAGACGCGGTTGATTTTATCACGCGGTCAAATTCAAAGTCGTTCATACGCAACATCTCGGATACATATGCCGTCGGCGTGATGTTCTTGGGTCCAACGATTACTTCTCGGATTGGTGGGACGCCAATTTCCTCAAGGGGAATCTCCAAGAAGGGCACTATCCGGTCACTCTTAGCGTTAAAGTCCATATGCTGAAGAAATCCATTCTCAATGGTTCCGTCAGAGTTTAGATGGCGCCCTAGAAAAGACTGGAGCCTCCATTCTTTCTCCTCCTCAAAAGCAGGGTTTTTCAATTCATAACATTTGAACAAAAACATAAAGCTCCAGCTCGTAAACTCGTGGAACGATTTCCGGTGTGCTTTTTTCTCATCATCGGAGGGCTGCCCTAAAATTGTATAGCGCCCGAATCGCATGGCGCCGTCATTCAGAGATTTTGCTACTCCCTGAAAAATGTCCTCTAATGAATCTAGTTGCGCCGATTTTTCGTAAAGGATTTTAACTAATCCAAATGACTTTTCATTTGATCCATTTTCTTCGGATCGTTTGAGCCTAATGTCACCTAGTTTCTCAAAATATTCTTTGTTGAAGCCGATTGAAAACCCCTGTCCATCATCTGCATAACCCCTCCATTGACTAAGGCGATCGCCAACCTCTGACAGACAAAACACGGCGGCACCTCCCCAGTCCAACAACCGCTCTATTTTCTCCATCAGGAAAACTGTCTTTTCGTGGTCCAATCCGTGCGTTTTGCACAAATCGGAAATCACCTCGGTTATCCATTTGCCCTCTAGATAGTCGCTCGAAAGGGACACGTCGGACAACCGGATGGACTTGTTTCGTATAATTGATACAAGCGCTTCGGTCGGACAGTAGTGGTACAAAGGTTGCGGTTCGTTTGCCATTTTTGATGCCAGTGATTTCTTTGTTGGTCGAAGTTTGTTTGCCAATCATCTCGCGATTGAGCTGCATTTCCAGCTGACTTTCTAGCAAAACTTCATAGGCAATGCCGGATGATCGCAAAAAATTGGCTATATCGACGTCGAGAAAGTTTCTGTTCACATATACCTTTTTGGTCCCTAGATTTCCGGCCAACACATGGCGCGGGAACGGAGTGACCCCATGAACATCGGAATTGTCGGTTGCGGCGGACGCATGGGCCGCATGCTGATCCAGACCGTGCTGGAAACGCCGGGCGGCACGCTCGCGGGCGGCACGGAACAGCCGGGCAGTCCCTTTATCGGCCAGGATCTGGGCCTGCTGGTCGGTAACGACAGTGTGGGCGCCGTGGTCATGGACGATGCGCGGGCCCTGTTCGAAGCGTCGGACGTGGTCATCGATTTCACCGTTCCGGCGGCGACGGCGGCCCATGCGGCAATCGCCGCCGAAACGGCGACGGCCATGGTCATCGGCACGACCGGCCTAACGCCCGAACAGCAGGCTGATGTCGAGGCGGCGTCGCACGCCGCCCCGGTCGTCCAGGCGGGCAACATGTCGCTGGGCGTCAATCTGCTGGTCGGCCTGGCGCAGCAGGTCGCGGCGACCCTGGGCGTGGAATTCGATATCGAAGTCGTCGAAATGCACCACAAGCACAAGATCGACGCGCCATCCGGCACGGCGTTGATGCTGGGCAAGGCGGCGGCGCAAGGGCGCGGCATTGATCATGACGAACACGCCGTGCTGTCCCGCGAAGGGCATACGGGCGCCCGTCCCGAAGGCGCCATCGGCTACGCCACCCTGCGCGGCGGCGACGTGGTCGGCGATCACACGGTCGTTTTCGCCGGGCCGTCGGAACGGATCGAGCTGACCCATCGGGCCGCCAGCCGCGAGATTTTCGCGCGCGGTGCCGTGCGCGCCGCCATGTGGTGCGAAGGCAAGGCGCCGGGCCTGTATTCCATGCGCGATGTTTTGGGGCTTTCCTGAGCCGGCGGGCGCCGGATCTGGAACGCGTCTAAAGCGAGAGGGCCGGATTACGTAGGTCGGCGATCACTCGTTTCAGCTTTTCCGCGACGCTGGTCTTTTCATCCAAGGTGAGGAAGCGGCCGATGGCCAGCGACCGCCCGTGCGAGCGCAGCAGCAGCGCCGATTGACGGCCCTTGCGTTCCTCGACCAGGACCTGCAGCCATTGCGGCTGAAACGACCAGCGGCTTTCCTTGCCCCAATGGCTGATGCGTTCGACGCTTAGTTCCCGCGGCGTCACGGCGATGGTCTCGACCTCCTTGCCGCGCCGCAGGTTGAGCCGCAGCAGCGCGTAAAGCAGCAGCATCTCGCCGCCGAGGAAGGGAAACACCGGCCAGGCGCCGATCACGATGAACAAGGCCGACAGCGGCACCCAGAACACGGCCAGCACCCACATGAAGATGTGGACGCCCCGCAGGGTGTTGGACCGGTGCGGGCGTAACTCCGTCCGGAACACACAGGCATCCGGATCGAATTCGTTCTCTTGGGGCGCGGCAGCATCGCTCATTGCCCCATGATACGCCCGTGGCGGCCCGAGAAAAGGGGGGAAATTCAGGCGGCTTTTTCAGATGCCGGGCTGCGGCGGATGCGGACCGGCTCGCGCCGGCCCTTCACGGTGATTTCCTCTTCTTCGCCGAAATCGGCGGCGTCGGCCTCACCGGCGGCGGCAAGCGATTGACCGTCGATTACGATCTCACCCGACGCGGCGGCGGAGCAAAGCCGGGCCGAGACGTTGACCCCGTCGCCGATCACCGTGAAGTCGCGCCGGTCGGCGGCCCCGACGGCGCCGGAAATGACCTCGCCCGTATAGATGCCGATGCCGACCGGGCGCGGCAGGTTGGCGCGGGCCAGCTCCGATTGCACATCCCGCGCGGCGGCAAGCGCCCGGGCCTCGGCCCCGTCGCCCGAGAACCGGGCCAGCAAGGCATCGCCGATCATCTTGTCGACGTCGCCGCCATGGGCCTGCACGGCGGCGACCTGAATCCCCATCAGTTCGTTGAGGAACCAGACGACCCGTTCCGGCGGATTGTTTTCCGAATATCCGGTGAAATCGCGGGCGTCTGAATAGAACAGGGTCAGGCGCACGCGCTTCGACGGAATGTCGCCGCCGCCCCGCGCCGCGTCGGCGGCACTTTGCGAGAGAAAGCTTTCCAGTTTGCGCCGGGTTTCCATCAGCGCCGAGGCGCGGCTGTCGATTTCCCGCTGACCGCGCCGGACCAAAAGCCCCAACCCGACCAACAACAGCAGCAATCCCGCACCCGGTATGGCGGCGGCGATGAAGCCCGAGCGCACCAGCAGCGCATCCAGATAATCGACCGGTTCGTACAATTCGAAGACGGCGGCGATATCGCCCTTGGCGTCGGTCACCGGCACGTAGATCTCGTACAGCGCTTCGCCGTTTTCCTCGATCCGGACAAGCACCGGCGTGCCGTCGAAGACGACGGTCTTCAGGGCGGGGTTGGTTTCGCGCTTGGCGAAATCGGCGCTGTCGGTCGAAAACAGGACCTGGCCCGCCAGGTTGTAGACCTTCATCGCCTTGATCCGCAGTTCGTGAACTTCCTGGTCGATGGCGGCGCGCAGCTTCTCGTGGTCGGCGCGGGTATCGCCATGGGCCAGCAGGTGCGCCCAGGCCTCGGGCGCCGAGGTCGATACGGCGGTCGAGACGGCCTCGGCCCTTTTGCGCGCAAGTTCCAGATAGATGCTTTCCGTGGATCGCATCACGGTAAAGACCGAGCCGGCGACGATCACCGCCAACAACACGGCCAGGCCCGGCGCAATGCGCCGCCAGAAATGCCGTTGCAGAGGGTAGGGTGTGTCGTTCATCGGTTGTTCCAAGGTGGGTTAAGGTGGCAATCTAGCCTTCAACGCGCCGGGCCTTCATGACCTGGATCAATCCCCATATCCAATAGAACCGCCATGAAAAAAGCAGACGTCGAGGAATTCTACCGCCGGCTCCAGGAACAGAACCCGGAGCCCAAGGGCGAATTGGACTGGGTCAATCCGTTCACGCTGCTGGTCGCGGTCGTTCTGTCGGCCCAGGCGACGGACGTCGGCGTCAACAAGGCGACGGGGCCGCTGTTCAAGGTCGCGGACACGCCGGAAAAGATGGTCGCTTTGGGCGAGCCGACGATCCGCGACTACGTGAAGACCATCGGGCTCTACCGCAACAAGGCGAAGAACGTCTTCGCCCTGTCGCAGATCCTGATCGACAAGCACGGCTCGGTCGTGCCCGACGATCAGGAAGCGTTGGAAGCCTTGCCGGGCGTCGGGCGGAAGACGGCCAATGTCGTACGCAACATCGCCTTCGGCGCGCCGACCATTGCGGTCGACACCCATATCTTCCGCATCGGCAATCGCACGGGCCTGGCGCCCGGCAAGACGCCGCTGGCGGTGGAAAAGAAACTGCTGAAGGTGACGCCGGACGCCTATATGCGCCACGCCCATCATTGGCTGATCCTGCTGGGCCGCTATGTCTGTAAGGCGCGCAAGCCCGATTGCGCGGCTTGCGTCGTCACCGATCTCTGCCGGTTCAAGGGCAAGACGGTCTAGCCGCCTTTAATTCGTTGCAATAAGGAAATGATTACGAGCGGCTGCGTTCGCGGGGCGTGCGGTTGGCGCAGGCCTCGCGGTCGGTCGTCTTGCCGTCTGCGTCGCGGGCTTCGAAATGGGCGACCCGCGCCGTGCCGGAACCGCCCGTATCGGCGATCTTTCCGGGCGCTGCCGCGCCGTCGCTGTAAAGATAAACGTCCAACAGGCAGCCATCGCCCCGGAACCGCAGGATTTCCGCCCCTTTATCGACCCGGCGAAACGCGGGCGAGCCAAAGGCGTGCAGCAGGTCGGAGCGGGAAAAGGCCAGGACTTCCGCGGCCTGAACATGCGGCAGCGGGGGCAGGGCGGCGACTTCCGGTTCGGCCGGGCCGGGCGCCGCCGGGGTGGCGGTCTTGGCCACGGGCACGAAGCCGTCGTTGCCGCCGGCAGCACAAGCCGACAGCAGAACGGCCGATAAAGCGGAAATCAGGAAAGAACGGGGAGAACGCGGGGCCACCGGCCTCAAGCGCCCTCGTCGTCCAGGGTCTGCATGTCGCCGGAAATCTCGCCGCCTTGTTCGATGACGATCCGGCCGTATCGGATTTTACCCTGAACGCGGCCGCCGGCACGGACAACCAACCGCCCCCGGGCGATCAGTTCGCCTTCGAAACGGCCCGAGATGTCGGCTTCCTCGACGTCGGCGTTGCCTTTGAACACGCCGGTCGGCGCGACCTCGATCAGGCGGGCCCCCGGCAGGGTAACCTCGACCTGGCCTTCGACGACCAGCCGGTCGCAGGAGGTGATTTCGCCGGTCAGCGAAATGTCGCGGCCGACGATCAGGCGTTTCTGGTCCGATCCCGAATCGATGGACCGCGCCCGGTCGATGCGGCGCGCCGTGGTCGGCACTTCCGGCGGGCGGCGGTGAACCTCGGGTGACATGCCTGAAGACGTGGGCGGCTTCGGTGCATGCGAGCCCTTGCGGGAAAACGGTTTCAGGGGCGGCGCGGAGAGATCGCCGCCGTCTTCGTTGGTTTCGTCACTCACGTCGATTTCCTTTTGGTCAGCGGGGGCCGCGGGCGGCGGGCTGTCCTTTTTCTTCCCGAACATAGCCATTTACTTACGCCCTGGGCCCTGATCCGTCCAGTATTGAGTTCACCGCCGAAACGGCGATTTACGCAGGGGGTGAAACGTCCGGCCGGGGGGTGACGGCGGTGCCGCCGGAACCGCCCGAGGCATCCCCTGAACCGCCGCCGCCGGCCTTGAATTCGGCGCGCCGGCGCCAGTCTTCGAACAAATGCACCATGGCCGCCGTGGCAATCACCGGCGTCAACAGGTTGACCACCGGAATGGTCAACAAAAAGGCGATGCAGACCCCGGTCAAAAACAACCGCCCGCCGTGCGCGCGGCGCAGCAGAAACGTCGATCGCATGTCCATGCGCCGGGCGGCGACCATTTCGAAATACTCGCGGCCCAGCAGGTAGCCGTTCACGCAATAGAACAGCACCGGATAGATCGGGCCCAGCAGCATGGTCGGCAAAATCAAAAGGTTCAGCAGCACCATGACGCCGAGAAAGCGCAGCGCCGTCATGACCTGTTCGCCGACGGTCTGGCCCTGGGCCGGGCCGAGCCCGGGATAGTGCCGTGCCTCGACCGATTCGGCGATCTGATCCAGGAAAAGGGCGACCACCGCCGAAACGACGCCCGGGAACAGCACCCAGGTAATCACCAGCACCAAGGCCCAGCCGAGGGCATCGGATATCGTTTCCAGCCAGCCGTAGTCGAAGATCGCGGTGTATTTGATGGCGGCGCCCGAGGTCACCCACAGCACGATGAAAACGCCCAGGGCCAGCGCGATGGAAATCCACAGCGGCTTCTGGGTTTTCTTGTCGCCCAGTTGATGGACGCCTTTGACGAGGGCGTTGATCATGACCAAGAGATGTCCTGTTTTTCGGCGCATTCAAGGCGGGTGCGCAGCGCCGCCGTTTCCTGTCCTCGCTTTTACGCCGTCCCCGTACCCTCAAGCAAGACGTCCCCTCAAGCAAGGCATCGCCCGCCCCGGCACCGTCCTCGACCTCGGCATGCCGGAAGGCGGGGTAGACGCCGGGCCCGCCTTCGTTATACTCCGCGCCCACCCAACGACCCGGAATGACGACGCGCCGCCGCACGGCCCGGCGCCGAATTGCGGGCGGAATGAGTTGATAAAGAGGTTTCCATGACCAATCCCCGTTTCGACGTTGCCGGTATCGGCAATGCCATCGTCGATGTGCTGACCCAGACCGATGACGCCTTGCTGGATAGCGAAGGCCTGGCCAAGGGCGCGATGACCCTGGTCGACGCCGATCAGGCGCGCCAGGTCTATGACAAGGTCGGCCCGGCCGTGGAATGTTCCGGCGGGTCCGCCGCCAACACCATCGCCGTGATGGCCGGCCTGGGCGCCAAATGCGCCTTCATGGGCAAGGTCAAGGACGATGCCTTCGGCAAGATCTTCGCCCATGATATCCGCTCGCTCGGTGTGCATTACCAAACGGCCCCGGCGGCCGACGGCCCGGACACGGCGAATTGTCTGGTCCTGGTCACGCCGGACGCGCAGCGCACGATGCTGACCTATCTGGGCGCGAGCGTGAATTTCGGCCCGGCCGATGTCGATCTGGACGCCGTCAAGGACGCCAAGGTGACCTATCTGGAGGGATATCTCTGGGATCCGGAAGACGCCAAGCAGGCGTTCCGCACGGCCGCCAAGACGGCGGAAGAAGCGGGCCGCGAGGTTTCCCTGTCGCTGTCCGATCCGTTCTGCGTCGACCGCCACCGCGCCGACTTCCTGGATCTGATCGAAGGCCACGTCGATATCCTGTTCGCCAACGAGGCCGAAATCATGGCGCTTTACGAAGTCGACAGCTTCGACGAAGCCGCGGCCAAGGTCGCGGGTCACTGCAAGATCGCGGCCCTGACCCGGTCCGAAAAAGGCTCGGTCGTGGTCAGCGATGCGGGCATGCAGGCCGTCCCCGCCGCGCCTGTGGGCAAGGTGATCGACACCACCGGCGCCGGTGACGCCTACGCCGCCGGCTTCCTTTACGGCTATACCCAGGGCGAAGACCTGGCCACCTGTGCCAAGATGGGCGGGATCGCCGCCGCCGAGGTCATCTGCCAGATGGGCGCCCGGCCGGAAACCGATCTCAAGGCCGCCATGGCGCTTAAACTCCGGGGCTAGGCCGCCTGCCTTTCCGGCATTCTCATAACGCAGGTGCAGCATTTTCTGGCGTCCGCGGGCCGCGCGATATATATAGCGGCCAGCGCGACGCCGCGCGCCCCTGACATATTTTAGAAGCGACCCCCGATCATGACCCGGACCCTGCTCCGCAACATCGCCATCATCGCCCACGTCGACCATGGCAAGACCACGCTCGTCGACGGGCTTCTGCGCCAATCGGGCGCCTTCCGCGCCAACCAGGCGGTCGCCGAACGCGCGCTCGATTCCGGCGACCTGGAACGCGAACGCGGGATCACCATCCTGGCCAAATGCACGTCGGTCGAATGGAAGGATTTCCGTATCAACATCGTCGACACGCCCGGCCACGCCGATTTCGGCGGCGAGGTCGAACGCATCCTGGGCATGGTCGACGGCGTCGTGCTGTTGGTCGATTCCGCCGAAGGGCCGATGCCGCAGACCAAGTTCGTGCTGGGAAAGGCTTTGAAGCTGGGCCTCAAGCCGATCGTCGTGATCAACAAGGTCGACCGCCCCGACGCCCGCATCGACGAAGTGCATGAAGAAGTCTTCGACCTGTTCGCCGCGCTCGACGCCAACGACCAGCAGCTCGATTTCCCGCTGCTCTATGCCTCCGGGCGGGACGGCTGGGCGGGTGCGACGCCGGACGCCAACGGCGACGGCCTGCAGCCGATGTTCGAATTGATCACCAAGCATGTGCCTTCGCCCGACGTCGGTTCGGAAGAGGCGCCCTTCACCATTCTGGCGACGACGTTGGAAGCCGACCCCTACCTGGGCCGTATCCTGACCGGCCGCATCCAATCGGGCGTGGTCGAGGCCAACATGCCGATCAAGGCGCTGAGCCGTGACGGCAAGCTGATCGAACAGGGCCGGGTCTCCAAGATCCTGGTGTTCCGCGATCTCCAACGTCAGCCCGTGGACCGGGCCGAAGCCGGCGATATCGTGGCCTTGGCGGGCATGACCAAGGCGACGGTCGCGGATACGCTTTGCGACCCCGAGGTGACCGAACCCCTGGAAGCGCAGCCGGTCGATCCGCCGACCCTGTCGGTGACGTTTTCGATCAACGATTCGCCGCTCGCCGGCAAGGACGGCGACAAGGTGCAGTCGCGGGTGATCCGCAACCGGCTCGACCGCGAGGCCGAAGGCAACGTCGCCATCAAGATCACCCAGACCCCCGACGACAACGCCTTCGACGTGGCCGGGCGGGGCGAATTGCAGTTGGGCGTGCTGATCGAACAGATGCGCCGCGAGGGTTATGAGCTGTCGATCTCGCGGCCGCGCGTGCTCTACCGCACCAATCCCGAAACCGGCCAGCGGGAAGAGCCGATCGAAGAAGTCGTCGTCGACGTGGACGAGGAATATTCCGGCACGGTCGTCGAGGCGTTGAGCCTGCGCAAGGGCGAGTTGAAGAGCATGAAGCCGTCCGGCGGCGGCAAGGCGCGCCTGGAATTCCTGGTCCCGACCCGCGGCCTGATCGGCTACCACGGCGATTTCATGACGGAAACCCGGGGCACCGGCGTGATGAGCCGCCTGTTCCATTCCTACGGCCCCTACCGGGGCACCGTGCCGGGCCGGCGCAACGGGGTGTTGATCTCCAACGCGCCGGGGCAAAGCGTCGCCTATGCGCTGGCCAACCTGGAAGAACGCGGCCAGCTTTTCATCGGTTCGGGCGAAGCCATCTATGAAGGCATGATCATCGGCGAGAACGCGCGGTCCAACGACCTGGAAGTCAATCCGTTGAAGGCCAAGCAGTTGACCAACCATCGCGCCTCCGGCAAGGATGACGCGGTGCGTCTGTCGCCGCCCCGCCGGCTGACCCTGGAACAGGCCATCAGCTATATCGGTGACGACGAACGGGTCGAGGTCACGCCCAAGGCGATCCGCCTGCGCAAGGCGATCCTTGATCCCAACGAACGCAAGAAGGCGGAAAAACGCCGCGAGGCGGAATCGGCCTAAGCCTGCCCAAGACCGACGAGGAACGGTGACCATGAGCGCCAACGTGGACAAACTGATCGAAGGTTATCGGCGGTTCCGCGCCGGTGCGTTCCAGGACTCCAAGCCGTTGATCCAGGAACTGGTGACCCAGGGCCAGCGCCCGCAGATTTGCGTCGTCGCCTGTTCGGATTCGCGGGTCGAACCGGCCACCCTGTTCCAGACTGATCCGGGCGACCTGTTCATGATCCGGAATGTCGCCAACCTGGTGCCGCCGCTGGAAGAAGACGGCAAGTTCCACGGCACCAGTGCCGCGTTGGAATTCGCGGTGGTCGGACTCGGCGTCAAACACGTCATCGTCCTGGGCCATGCTCACTGCGGCGGGGTCAAGGCGATGATGAATGCCGATACGGACGGTGGTGAATTCGCCTTCGTCACGCAGTGGGTCTCGATGCTGGCCGCCGCCCATCGCCGCGTGTTGGCGACCATGGCCAGCGCCAGCGAGGAACAGCGCACCCGCGCCTGCGAACAGAATTCGGTCCTGGTTTCTTTGGAAAACCTCACGACCTTCCCCTGGGTCCGCGACCGGGTGCAAAGCGGCGACCTCAGCCTGCACGGCTGGTACGTTGATATCGCGACCGCCGAACTGATGGCCTATAACGGCCAGAACGGCACTTTCGAAGCGGTCGGCTGACCGCGCGCATCCGGGTGTCGATTGGGGGGACGCCTTGAAGACCCGTATCCATGAATAGACGCCCTGCCCGGCCCGGATGGTTCCAGGCCCTGGCGGCCCATGGCGCGCGTCCGGCCTTGACGCAGTTGTTCCTCGGCTTTGCGTCGGGTCTGCCGTATCTCCTCGTGTTTTCCACGCTCTCGGCCTGGCTGCGGGAATCGGGGCTGTCCGTCGCCGCCATCGGCTGGTTCGCTTTGGCCGGATCGGCCTATGTGTTCAAGCCGCTCTGGGCGCCCGTCGTCAACCAGGCGCCGATCCCGATCCTGACCGCGCGGTTCGGCCAGCGGCGGTCCTGGCTGTTGCTGTCGCAGGCGGCGGTGGCGCTGGCCATCGTGTTCCTCGGCACCTCCGATCCGTCGGCCGATTTGGCGCGCACGGCATTCTGGGCGGTGATCCTCGCGGCGGCCTCCGCGACCCAGGATATCGTCGCCGATGCCTACCGTATCGACAGCCTGGACCGCGACCTGGAAGGTCCCGGCACGGCGAACTTCGTCAACGGATACCGTTTCGGGGTGCTGGCCTCGGGTGCGGGGGCGCTGCTGATCGCCGACCAATGGGGCTGGCCGGCGGCTTACGGCGTGATGGCGGTGCTGATGGCCGTCGGCATTCTGACGACGCTGGCGGCACCCGAGCCGAAACGCCCGCCCGCGACCACCGATGCCCCGTTCCGCGCCGCCGTGATCGAACCGTTCCGCGATTTCATGACCCGGCGCAACTGGGCGATGGTGCTGATCTTCATCACCCTGTTTCAATACGGCGAAGGCCTGTTGGGCGTGATGGCCAATCCGTTCTATCTCGACCTCGGGTTCACCAAGACGGATATCGCCCTGGTGACCAAGGTCTGGGGTCTGGTCATGAGCCTGGTGGGGGCGGTGGTCGGCGGCCTGCTGGTCGCGCGCTTCGGTTTGTTGCGGGCCTTGTTCATCTGCGGCCTGATGCAGGCCGGGGCCAATCTGGCCTTTGCCTGGCTCGCCGGGATGGGGCCGTCGATCCCGGCGCTGACCGTGACCATCGCGTTGGAGAACCTGACCTCGGCCATGGCGACCTCGGCCTTCGTCGCGTACCTGTCCGGGATGTGCGACCGGGCCTATTCGGCCACGCAGTACGCCTTGCTGTCGGCCTTCGCGGCCCTGGGGCGGAAGATTTTCGTTGCCGGCGGCGGCGAAGCGGCGGAGGCGCTCGGCTGGCAGATGTATTTCATCGGCACTACCCTGGCGGCCCTGCCGGCGCTGCTGTTGCTGCTTTGGCTGATGAAGAAGGACCGGCATTTCCGATGATCCCGGGCGGGGCCTTGGGTCCCCGCCTGTTTCGCAGATCGGAAATTGTATACAAAATCCGGTGACACCCGGCGGCAAACCGGCCAAACTCCGGGGCCGACGACAAGGCGCCACCGGCGGCGCCCGCGTTATCGAAGAACGGTCGTCCAATGACAAATGAACCATGACCACCCAATCCTCGGAGGAACCAACCCGTGCGCCCCACCACCCGCTTGCGTGAGCTTATCAACGCCAAGGAAACCCTGATCGTTCCTGGTTGCTACAACGCGATGACCGCGAAGATCATCGAACAGACCGGATTCCCCGCCGTCTACATGACCGGCTACGGCACCTCGCTGGCCCTCCTCGGCATGCCCGACGCGGGCCTGGCGACGATGACGGAAATGCATCTCAACGCGCGCTATATCGCCAACGCGGTGAAAATCCCGCTGATCGCCGATTGCGACAACGGCTACGGCAACGCCATCAACGTCGACCGCGCCGTCCGCGAATACATCCAGACCGGCACCGCCGGCATCCATATCGAAGACCAGATCATTCCGAAACGCTGCGGCCATGTCGCCGGCCGCCAGGTCATCCCCATGGTCGAGGCCTGCGGCAAGTATCGCGCCGCCAAGGACGCGCGGGACGAGTTGGATCCTGATTTCGTGATCATCGCGCGGACGGACGCGCGGGGGGCCGTCGGCGGCAATATCGACATCGCCATCGAGCGGGCCAACGCCTATCTCGAGGCCGGCGCCGACGTCGCCTTCGTCGAAGGCCCCACGACCCGCGAGGAAATCGCCAAGGTCTGCGAACAGGTCAACGGCCCGATCCTCTACAACCAGACCGGCGTCTCGCCGCGCCTGACGGAAGAGGAAATGAACGACTACGGCATCGCGCTGACGATCTTCCCGGGCATCTGCATGCGGGCGACGATGAAGGCGCTGTTCGACGTGATGTACGCGATGAAGGAACGCGGTCCGTTGGTGGAATCGGAAGTCTTCGATTCCCTGAAAGGCCATCCGGCGGGCGACTTTCACAGCTTCTCCGGCTTCGACAAGATCAAGCAGATGGAAGAGGCCTATCTCGACCCGGCCGAACTGGCGAAGTACGAAGGCACCGTCGGCTTCCAGCCGGGCGGCGACGACTGACCTTCACCGGAATGCCGATTTAATCGGCGGCGGCTCCGGCATCGGCCGGGGCCGCCGCTTTTATTTTGGCCAGCGCCGCGTCGATGGTCGTCTCGAACTCAATCAGCGGCGGCGCGATTTCATGGGCGGCGAGGTCCCGGCGTACGCCCGCCGAGACGCCGGTCAGGATCACGGCTACGCCCTGGCGCTGCGCTTTATGGGCCAGGCCCTCGATCGTATTGGCGGCGGTGGAATCGAGGAACGGCACGGCGGCCAGGTCGATGACCAGGGCCTTGTGGGTATCGGAAATACGTTCCAGCACCGATCCGATGGAGGCCGCCGCCCCGAAGAAGAACGCGCCGACGATGCGGTAGACGACGACGTCCGGGTCGGCGGCTTCGTCCTCGTCGTAAGGTTTGCGCTCCCCGTTGGCCGTATCGGCGCGGTCCTCTGCGACGAAGGGATGATGGCTTTCGACCGCCGTGGTCTTCGACATGCGATGGATGAACAGGACCGATCCCAGGGCGAAGCCGACGATGATCGCCTCCGTCAGATCGCGGAACACGGTCAGGCCCAGGGTCGTCAGCAGCACCAGGGCATCGCCCCGCGTCGCCCGCAGCAGGGTCGCGAAGGCGTGCTTCTCGATCATCTTCCAGGCGACGACGGCCAGCACCCCGGCCAGGCTCGCGAGCGGAATGTCGCTGGCCAGCGGGGCGGCGACCAGAATGAACAGCGCCAAGAACGCCGAATGCATCATCCCGGCGAAGGGGCCGTGGGCGCCGGCCCGCACGTTGGTCGCCGTGCGCGCGATGGTGCCGGTCACGCAGATGCCGCCGAACAGGCTCGACGCGATGTTCGCCGCCCCCTGGGCGACCAGTTCGCAATTGGATCGGTGGCGCCGACCGGTCATGCCGTCGGCGACCACGGCGGACAGCAGCGATTCGATGGCGCCCAACAGTGCGAAGGCGACGGCGTCGGGCAGCACGGCCTGTGCCTTGGCGAGGGAAATCTCCGGCAACTGCGGCAGGGGCAGGGTCGAGGGGATGCCGCCGAAGCGGCTGCCGATGGTTTCGACGGGTAGATCGAACAGCGCCGTCGCCGCCGCCGCCCCGGCGACCCCGATCAGCATGCCGGGCCAGCGCGGGAAAAACCGGCCCGTCCCGGCAATCACCAGGATCGTGCCGAGCGAGAGGGCCAGCGCCGCGCCGTTCATCGTCTCCAATCCCTGCCAGAGCACCGGCAGCTTTTCCAATAGCGGCCCCGGTTCGGGCCCGTTCAGGGTCAGACCCAGAAGGTCGCGGATCTGGCTCGCGAAAATGATCACGGCGATGCCCGCCGTGAAGCCGACGGTCACCGGATAGGGAATGAACTTGATATATGTGCCGAGCCGAAGGTAGCCGACCGCCAACAGGATCAGCCCCGCCATGCCGGTCGCCAGGATCAGGCCGTCCATGCCGTGGCGCCCGGCGGTCGCCGCGACCAGCACGATGAAGGCCCCCGCCGGGCCGCCGATCTGGAACCGGCTGCCGCCCAGCATGGAGACCACGACGCCGCCGAAGATCGCCGTATAGAGCCCCTGCGCCGGGGAGGCGCCCGAGGCGATGGCGATCGCCATCGACAGCGGCAGGGCGACGATCGCGACGGTCAGCCCCGCGACGGCATCGGCCCGCAGATGGGCCAAGCCGTATCCTTCGCGCAGGACGGTCACCAGTTTGGGCGTGAACAGGTCGGCGAAACTCGTCCCCGGCGGGCCCGGCCGGGCGGATGAGGAGTCGGGCATGTGTTACGGCAATCTTTTGTGTAATCGGCTTATTACACAGTTTTTTGCCGTAAAATATATGCTGGGTCAATCGCCTTGTGATACTGGGCGGATTTCCGGGGGTTTCGGGAAAACCCGATCGGCGAAACTTTTTCCTTAAGTTCTTGTGCAGTGCAACATATACTCCCGCCCCTCGAACGATCCACCAAACGTGATGCGGCAAGGAAGGGCAGCGCGATGAACTTGGACAAAATCCCCGTCGGCGAAAATCCGCCCTACGACGTCAACGTCATCATCGAGATTCCCATGGGTGGCAATCCGGTGAAGTACGAGCTGGACAAGGAATCGGGCGCGATGTACGTCGACCGCTTCCTGCACACGGCCATGTACTATCCGTCGAATTACGGCTTCATCCCCCATACGCTGTCCGACGACGGCGATCCGACCGACGCCATGGTCATGGGTCAGGTGCCGGTGCAGCCGGGGGTGATCATCCGTTCGCGCCCGATCGGCGTGCTGATGATGGAAGACGAAAGCGGCCTTGACGAAAAGATTCTCTGCGTGCCCGTCGACGATCTGCATCCCTATTACGGCAATGTCGGCAGCTACCGCGACCTGCGCCCGGTCATGCTCGACCAGATCGCTCACTTCTTTGAGCACTACAAGGATCTGGAACGCGGCAAATGGGCCAAGATCAAGGGCTGGGGCGAGGCCGAACAGGCCATGGACCTGATCCGCGAGGCCATGGAGCGGGCCAAGGGCAAATAGGGCCTTAGGCCCCCGGCCTTTTTCGCCCTGCTGTTCCCGTCCATCCGGCCCTGGTATTCTGGGGCCATGACCATCTCCGGCCGCATGACCGTGATCGATGCCGATATCACGGCCCTTGACACCGACGCCATCGTCAACGCCGCCAACGAACGTTTGGCGCCGGGGGGCGGCGTTTGCGGTGCCATCCACCGCGCCGCCGGCCCGAAGCTCGCCGACGATTGCGCGGCGGTGGTGCGGGAAAGCGGTCCCTGTCCGACCGGCGCCGCGCGGATCACGCCGGGCCATGCCCTCAGGGCCCGCCACGTCATCCATGCCGTCGGCCCGGTCTGGCACGGCGGCAAGGCGGGCGAGGACGAATTGCTCGCCGGTGCTTATCTGACCTCGCTGATGCTGGCCCGTGACCACGGCCTGACATCCATTGCCTTCCCGGCGATCTCGACCGGCATCTTCGGCTTCCCCGCCGACCGCGCGGCGCGCATCGCCGTCGGCACCGTCGCCGCTTTCCTGGCGGAAAACGCCCTGCCGAAGACGGTCGTCTTCTGCTGCTTCGGGCAGGAAAGTCTGGACCTCCACAACGCGGCCCTGGCGGCCCTCTAACCCTTCCATCGAAAAAAGGAAGGCGGGCCCGGAGGTCCGCCTTCTAGGGAAGCCGCTGGAAATTCAGCGGCGGGGGGTGTGCTTGGCCGGGCCCTGATCGCCCCTGCCGAACCTATGGAACGGGGATGCCGGCGCGGGCCTGGTGGGGATTTGGCTTCGGCGGGCTTGGCGGTCCTTATCCAAATATTTGCGTCGGGTCGGAAGCCGCCTACCGTCGCCGCCGTCAGGCGCCGATGGGGCCGCCCTTGGTTCGGGTGATGGCGACCACGGAGGCCCGCGGCGGCACGCCGTCGGTGAAATCGGGCCAGCGGGTCGAAGGCGCGTCGAAGGTCGATCCTTCCGCCGGATGTTGCACGGCGACGAACAAAGTTTCGCCGTCGGGTGTGAATTCCGGGCCGCACATTTCGGCGCCGCGCGGGCAGGCGAAGAAGAACCGGGTCAGCGCCCGGCCCGGCCCGACCAGATCGCAGGCATACATGCCGTCGGGAATGCCGTTCTTGTGCTGTTTCGATCCCTGGTCGGTGGAAATCCAGAGCCGCCCCCGGGGGTCGAAGGCGCAGTTGTCGGGGGCGGCCAGCCAGGCGCCTTGGTCGGGCGTGGCCGGGTGGTAATCGGCGTCGTGTTCGGCGACGGTGGGGTTGCCCGCGCGCAGCAGAATGTCCCAGGTGAAGGTTTCGGCGCCGTGGTCGGGCTTGCCGTCGGGCCCGGGCGCGGGCGTGATTTCGAGCACATGGCCATAGGGGTTGGGCCCGCGCGGGTTGGGCCCATGGGCGTCGTCGGCCTTGCGCTTGGTGTTGTTGGTCAGCATGACGTAGACCTTGCCGGTGACGGGATTGGGCTCCACGTCCTCGGGCCGGTCCAGCGGCGTCGCCCGCATCAGGTCGGCCGCCCGGCGGGTCTCGATCATCACGTCGGCCTGGGTCTTGAAGCCGTTGGCGGCGGTCAGCGGCCCGTCGCCCAGGCGAAGGGCAACCCAATGGCCTGTGCCGTCGTCTTCGAACCGGGCGACATAAAGCGTTCCGTGATCGAGGATATTGCGGTTGGCGGCCGGGTCGCTATGGATCACGCGGGCGTCGGTGACGAACTTATAAAGATACTCGAACCGTTGATCGTCGCCGGAATAGACGGCGCAGCGCCCATCGCCGGTCAGCGCCGTGCCCGCGCCTTCGTGCTTGAACCGGCCCAGGGCCGTTCGCTTCACCGGCAGGGACGCGGGGTCGTAGGGATCGATCTCGACCAGCCAGCCGAAGCGGTTCGGTTCGTTGGGTTCCTGTTCGACATCGAAGCGGGCGTCGTGACGGCCCCAGGAATAGCGCGGCTTGCCCTTGATGCCCATGCGGGCGTGGTTGCCGGCTTCAGTCCCTTCGGGCGCCCCGGAAAAATACTGATGGATGTTTTCCTCGGCGATCAAAACGGTGCCCCAGGGCGTCTTGCCACCGGCGCAATTGTTCAGCGTCCCCGTCACCCGGGCCCCCGTCGCATCCGCCTTGGTCCGCAGGCGCGGGTGCCGCGCCGCGGGCCCGGACATCGCCATGACGGTCGAGCGTAGGGTGAGCCGCCGGGCATAGAGGCTGTCGGCCACGACCCGCCATTCGCCCGCGGTCTTCTTCACTTCGATCACCGAATGGCCATGCCCGGCCATCTCGACCTGGGCCTGATCGCCGGACAGGATTTTCTGATCTTGTCGGGTCAGGCCCGGCCACATCAATTCCGCGTTGGCGTACTCGTGATTGACGCAAAGCAGCCCATGATCGGACGACGCCGATCCCGCAGGCAGCGGCAGGAAGGCGATGAAGTCGTTGTTGGTGCCGAATTGTTTTTCCTGGGCCTCGG
>CAJWCU010000004.1 GCA_913030825.1 uncultured Rhodospirillaceae bacterium
CTTGAATCAGATCACCGCCGGTTTGGGAATCCCTTTTATGGGTCCGGAGCCTAGTCAGCTTGTTGGCATTGAAGGAGAAGAAGATAAAGACCTTTTAGATTTGGCAGACCTTGCGCGCAAAGGAGTGCACCGTAACTACCAACTAGCGCCGTGTGTGGAGCAAGGAGTCGCGTTTCACTATGGAAACATGCCGGCACTAATACGGATGGAGATAGAGCGTCTCTTCCGCTTAGGGAAGATCAAATTTTTGGCATGCACGTCTACGCTTATTGAGGGCGTGAACTTATCGTGTCGAACCATCGTCGTGCGAGGGCCAAGAAAAGGCAAAGGACACCCTATGGAGCCGCACGATTTTTGGAACTTGGCTGGGCGAGCGGGGCGGTGGGGTAACGAGTTTCAGGGAAATATTATTTGTATCGAGCCTAGCGATAAAAGGGCGTGGCCAATCGGCGTGCCAAAGCGCTCACGATACCCAATTCGTCGGGAAACTGATGCCGTCATGACGCAATCTGCCAGTTTGGCGGGATACCTTGAAGCGAGGGTCGCAATCCCGCTTTCTGAGCTTCAGGACGCCGATCAGTTTGAGCAGGTCGGAGCATATCTGCTGAATACTTACTTACGGCTTGGGTCATTGTCAGAAGCTGGATTTGCAAAGCGCCATGACAAAGAGGCTCTCGCCAAATTAGAGCTGCGACTTTCGGAAATCGCTAGGTCGATTGAAATTCCTGCGGATGTGACGCTCCGTCACCCAGGCGTAAGTGCAGTAGGGCTTCAGCATCTTTTAGATCTTTTCAGGGAATATAAAGGAGATATAGAGAACTTACTCCCGGCACCATCGGAGAGTGTGGATTCGTATGATCGTTACGTTACTTTGATGAGGCGCGTCAACTCGGAGATCTTTCCGGTGTTTTTGCCGGATGGATTAGTTCCTCTCCATGCATTGATAGTAGTCGAATGGCTGCGTGGGCTGTCTCTTTCCGTTATAATTCGGAAGAGGATAGAGTATCACCAAAAAAATAATAAGCCGTATAAACTTCCAGTTCTTATCCGTGACACGATGGATATTGTTGAGCAGACGGCAAGATTTAAGGCGCCTAAATATATCTCGGCCTACGTTGATATTCTAAATTTGTTTCTAACGGAGATTGGGCGAGAGGACCTAATTGATGAAGAGTTGGATATTGGCCTCGCGTTGGAGTTTGGTGTTTCGAGTCTAACACTTCTTTCTTTAATGGAACTAGGTTTGTCCCGAATGTCGGCCGTGGAACTTTATGAGAAAATAGCAAGGGACGACTTGGACAAAGACGGTTGTATCGAATGGATAATTAGGCACATGCCGAATTTTGCAGGCATGGATGTCCCCAATCTCATTGTTCGTGAGGTACTTGAAATTATTCCCGCGTCCATCGTCAGAGAGGAATAGGGTATGCCAGCGAAGTCTGTGACAGTTGGAGATCAGAAATTTGCACGCAAACAGGACGCAAACGATTTTTTTAAAGAAGTTCTCTATCGGTATGAGCTTGGAGATAAGGTCTCCAAAGATGACGCGGAAGTTTTGACAGCGTTACTGCATATGCACCCTGAAGCGAGCGAGAAAATCGGTTCCGGAATTGAAAGTTTCAGCGTCCGCTCCGCGGATTATGGCACGCGATGCTTCTGGGTGAACAGAATTGACGGTACGACTGAAAAATTTTCCTTCCGAGCATGCTATTGAAATTTGCTATATGCAGGGGTAGGCGGGGAGCACGTCAATTGGCATCAACGCGTGCAGGCTTCCAATGCGCAGCTATGCGGCGCTTACATCGTCAATGAGGATGGAGTTGAACTCCCTAATTGCTTCTTGCTTCCTCGACCAAGGCCTCCAGTTCAGCGCGGGTTCGCGCCCGTAAGCGCCCTAGGCCAATTCGTGAGGCGCAAAGTGCAGGAATGTCTGCGGCCGGGTGCGCGGTACTGAGAACCGACTTAACCAACCCTAATTTCTCTGGATAAGGCACATCATTCCATCCCCGAGGTTGTCCATTTACCTCAAGGCCCCGGAAGGGAAGGTGGGAGCAAGGTTCAGTGTTCTTAGGCCAAAAGATTTTTTGTCCATCAGGCGCTGCGGTATAACGCCGCTTGCGCTGTACCGCACGCCAGACGACGCGTTTGATCTCGCGCCCGGTTCGCTGGTATCCGTGTCGCCTTGCGATACGCTCACTGAGCAGTTTGAAAGTTATTGGTCCTTCAGAATCGATGACCTCACATCCCAGTGCTGCGATTGTCTTTAGGTAGCTGTCTTCGTAGAAAATGTCGGGGTTAAGTTTCAGGTCGGATGTCGATTTCGCCGGGGGGGCTTCCTGGAAGAGATCAGGTGCTTGAGGTCGCAGATTCTCGCCATCCTTATTTGGTTGAGCAACGGTCAAACCCGAAGTTTCACCCGACTGTGTGCTGAGTTCTTCCTCTAGCTCTATTGAGTGTTCCTCACTCTGATCAGCGGTCTCGACATCGTCGATCTCATCAGGCAAAGAAGGGCTTTGGGCCGACGCGTCAAACGACGATTGGCCCTCCCGCAAAATGACATCTCCCGCCATTCCCGCGACTTTTTGTGCTTCTTCCTGCTCAAAAGCACGCCGTTCAGCTTCAGCGCGGTCCTGATCAAGCAGTTCTTGTAAGCGCGCATTGACCCGTTCAAGAGTGTGTCGCGGATCAAGGAAGAAGTCGGTCGACCATATTCGCACCAGTTTCCAATTCAGGCGTTCAAGAATGGCGTGACGCACACGATCTCGATCCCGCGCACAGGGTAACGAGTGATACGTCGCACCGTCGCACTCAACGCCGGCCAGGTACCGCCCCGGCTCTTCAGGATGGACAATGCCAAGGTCGATCCTGAATTTCGAAACGCCGACTTGCGTATGAACGGTCCAACCGTGCCGACGAAGGCCTTCTGCAACGACAAATTCAAAATCAGAATCATAGGTATCCGTGCCGCCAACGGACTGGATTGCCTCTCCCAAGGCCAGGGTGCCGCGTGCTGCAAAATCGAGGTAATGTTTCAGGTGTCGAACCGCAACGGACTGGGTGCGGCTCAGGTCGATCATGCTTGGGTCAAAGCTGGAAAACACGACCACTTCAGATGTTGCTCGTGTGATCGCGACATTTAAACGTCGCTCACCGCCCTGCCGATTGAGAGGGCCGAAATTCATGGACATCGTCTGTGCGCCGGGCTCAGTCGGTCCATAGCCAATGCTTATGAGAATGACATCGCGTTGATCCCCCTGCACGGTTTCCAAGTTCTTGACGAAAACCGGTTCCTCGTTGTCATCTCTGAAAAACGGTTCCAATGACTCGTCGGTGCGGCGTTCGGCATCGAGCAGGTCAAGAATCAACCGCTGTTGTTCAGAGTTAAGGGTAACGACACCGATGCTGAACTTGCTAAGGTCCGGGTCGCGCAACCGACGCAAAATTTCTTCTACGGTGGCTTTCGCTTCTATTGGGTTGGTGCGGTCTTTCCCCTTGCCATAGATGCCGTCAACTTTTCGGATTGCAACGACGGTATCTCGAGTCTCCGCTGACGGATAGGTGACCAATTGACTGTTGTAATAAGCATAGTTGGAAAACGCGATTAGGCTCTCATGCCTGCTGCGATAGTGTCCGGTAAGGCGCCAGTGCTTTACCGAAGCCGCCATGGCTTCATCCAAAATGCTTTCCAAATCACCGCCAAATCCGGAATCGTCATCGTCGCTGTCGTCACTTGTTACTGCCCCTTTCTCGAAGAAATTGGTCGGCGGCATTTGTTTGGGGTCTCCGACAATGACGGTTCGTTTCCCCCTAGCGATTGCTCCGATGGCGTCCCACACCGTTATTTGAGAGGCCTCGTCAAAAACGACTAGGTCGAAGGCAGGCGTTTCGGCGCTCAGGTATTGCGCGACGGAGAGGGGGCTCATCAGGAGACAAGGCGTCAAGGTCAGGAGCGCATCGCTGGATTCGTTTATGATTTTGCGGACCGGGAAATGCCTTTTCTTGGCCAACTCACGCCTAAGAAAAGAAAAGCCGGCATCCTTTCCAATCTTATCACGCTCCGGCACTTGGCCAGAAAGCCGCGCCCTGATGTATGAGCTGGTCATCTCTGCCAACTCTTGATCCAACTTTCGGAACGTCGTGATCGTTTCCTCCTGGGAGGAGCCGGAAAAAGTCCGCAGTTCATTCCGTGCATCGATCAGCTTAGGCGCCAACCAGACACAATAGGCGGTCAAGGCTGTTTCGCGGGCTTGGTCGGGGTCTACGCCACCAGCGATTAACCCAGTCACCAACGGCTCCAATGCTTCTGCCTCTGCCTTTCGGCGTAGTTCCACCCATTGGCACCAAGGATTGAGCCGGACGGCCCGCTCCAATACAGCCTCCGCAACGCGGACAAGTTGATCAAGGCTCCAATCCGCTTCAGTCTGCTCCACTGGATCAGGTTGGACCACGGCCATGCCGATGCTTTGTCGGAACGCGCTCGCACATCTTGTGAATTCACTCAATGAGCTAACAAACGACTGCCCCGCCTCTGAAATAGGCATGCCAGGCTCCAACATTTCCCGACCTTCCACGAAGCGTTTGCGGAAGATGGGCCGCAGGTCCGCTATGTCAGTATTGAACCCGGCCAAAGTGATCATGGAGCGGCGCAATCGTTTTGCGGCCTCGGCCGCTGTCCGAACTTTGCCGATATCCGTACTGAGACCTTGCCAAGGCGCATCCGTTGGAAGTTGCTCAGATGCCTTGTCCATACGTTCCGCTGTTCGTTGCAGCTTCTTCAGCGTGGGCAAGTCGGTGTCGGGCTTGATGCCGGACTTGCCGAACCCAAAGTGCTGGGCGATCTTCTTACGTACTCCGCTTTGACCAAACAAACGGAGGGGCCAGATACGATCTGAAGCGAGATTCCATTGCTCGGTCCATTCGGAAACGGGAGCCGAACGAATTGCAGCGTCAGAAAACGGCTGCGACAGCTCCTCGCGAGCTTGTCGATAGGATTCCAGTTCCTTCAGTGCATCTTCCAGCGCTTCGAAAGTCGTTGGAGCATCAGGCGATAGGCCGAATCCGAGATCTTGTGCGTGGGCGGCGGACAACTGATCGACTAGGTCTTCGAGCGCCGCAAATGCGCCTTTCGTTCGCGCACTGAGCTCTATTCCCATTCGATCAAGGAAGACAGCAGTCACTTGTTCAATATCTTCTGCCGCGACAACAACTGCCTTGGCTTCGCTCAGGACTTGGTCTTGCCACGCGAACGACCATTCCTCGTGATCAATCTCCTCAAAGTACTCAAGGTCAGCCTTTTCCAACTCCTTAAACTGGCGTCCGAGATCATGGGCGAGCCTCAGCAGCGCCTCCAGTCCTTCGGATGACTTCGCGCGGTCGTCCCGCTGAAGGTCTTGCCCCCAATCAAGGCGCACCCGGTGAAACTCTTTAAATCGGACTGCTCTTGCCAGTGCCTGGCGGGGACTGAGACCGGTCGGGCCCGGCTTGTGGAGCGCGGCAACCAAGCCATTCAGTCGGTCTCGGGCTAGTTTCAATTCATCGGCGGTGTGTTGCCATTCCGACGCGGTGCGCTTCAACCTTTCATCCCAGGCTCGATCCAACTGGGCGATGACATCCTTCTTGTTCGCTTTGTTGGAATGCAGTTCGAGGCAAAAATCGCCGAGCCCCTTACTTTGGAGCCGGCGATACACGACTTCCAGGGCGGCCATCTTCTCGGAGACGAACAGGACACGCCGCCCAAGGGCGAGATTGTGAGCAATGATATTGCCGATAGTTTCAGACTTGCCCGTGCCGGGCGGTCCTTCAAGCACGAAGTCGCCATCTTGGGCCGAGGCATGGACCGCGACGATCTGGGAACTATCAGCATTCAGCGGCATGAATAGATCGCCGGGCTGAATCTCTTGGTCGATCTCTGTTGGGTCCAAAAACGATGCGGAATTGCCGTATGGGTCGCGCGGAGTGTCGATCATGTGCCGTACGAACGGGCTTTGCTTGAGTGCTTCCGTACGGTCCGACAGGTCTTTCCACATCAGGTACTTCGCAAATGAGAAGGTGCTCAACACCACCTCTGGGACGACCTCAAAACCGGGGATGTCACGAACGCGTTGTCGTACGGTTTGCCAAATCGACGGTACGTCGATGCCGCTATGGTCTTGTGGTAAATCCCCGGCAAGCTCGGGAATGGAGACTTGGAACTCTTGCCGCAACAACTCGAGCAAGGTCAGGTTAAAGACAGAATCGTCTTCGTGGTGTGAGAGTTTCACCTTGGAAAGAGCGCTCGAGCGATCCAGCTTCACTGGCAGCAATATCAAAGGTGCGCGATACTGTCTTTTGTCGCCGGCTGGAGTCCAGCGCAGCATGCCGAGAGCCAAAAAGAGCGTGTTTGCTCCACCTTCCTGGAGGTCGAGTTTGGCCTTCCGATAAAGCCCTATAAGTCCGGCCTGCAGATCCTTCTCATTGGTTTGGGCGACGACCTGTTCATTGTTCAATGCGTCCAGTGCGAATTCTTCGGAAAAGTCATCTCCGGTTCGAAGCAGCATGATTTGATCATCCGGCGCCCCGTCACGTCGCTCCCTGATAGGAGGAGTGATGAACGTCATGCTCTTGTCGTCAGCCAGTTTGTCTTCCAGTTTGGCCGGGTCGGGACAGAATATCTGTATGGCGGTTTTGGATGGCCGCAAGTTCAATAGTCGGTTGCGCTTGCTGAGATCCAGGAGCTTTCGCTTCCAGTTGTCCAACCGACCTTCCGCTGTGTCAGGCGGGGGGGCGGTTTCCAGACCGAAGTCAAATCCAGGTAGATCATCCGGTGGACCTTCGATTGCCGGGATGATTGACGCGCTGGCGCCATATGCCGATGCGTCCGCATCGGCTGTTGTGCCCTTAGATGGCAAGGGGCCAATCTGGCGCGTTCGCGCTTGTTTGATGTCGATGGCGTACACAAACTCTTGTTCGCGATCTTCCGCGATCTGACGATCGGCTTCACGAATGGCCTTGGAAAATGGAGGTGGAGTTGAGCCGGCAACCAAGGTCGTCTCGAAAAGAACCAGTTCTTTCGCCGCAACTGCCTTTCGCAGTTCCATTGGATCATCGGTTGTGAGTTGCGAGAGAGTTTGTGGCTGCAGCCAGACGCCCGCGAAGGCATGACCTTGCGTAAATGCGATAACGGTGTTGAGGCCGATTTGCTCCAGGGCTGCGGCGAAAATAAGAGCTGTATCCAGGCACGTCGCCAGCCCTTGGTCTTCCATGTCCGAAGGGCTGCGAACCTTTTGGCCTTCGCGTTCGAAACTCGCGGGGGGATTGGCGTAGGTCAATTGTCTCGCAGAGACAGCCGCCCACACAGCCGCTGTCAATTCCCATATACGAGCGCGGGATTTGCTTTGATAGCCTTCAAGCGATGGGCTTTTGCCTTGTTGCTCCAAGAGGTGAGAGGTTGATTTAAGTAATCTTTGAACCGCGTTATCGTTCGGCATTACGAACGCTGCCAGCAGTTCAGGCATATGATTTGCGCCGCCCCATTCGTTGCGCGCTAACGCTCTCACATCGTGAGCGGAACTTGCGACTACATCCCCTTGGTGGATTAGCTCCAACCTGACGGTCGCAAGAAGGCTTTCGTTAAGTTCATCAAGTAGACCGCCTTTCAGAGATACATCGCGATCATGGAGGCGGAGTTCGGAACCGGGAGCAAGCCGGTCGATTGTCCAAGTTTTTGAGCCAATAATCTCGGGCTCGGCAGTCAGGGAGAGGGTTAATCCTTCAAGCTGGCCTTCCGTTGGGTTGCGAATGACTAGGTCGCGAAGCAACGGCACGGCGCACTGGTGCGTGGCAAAGGTGATCCTCGTTGCGACGTCAGCTTCGATCGAGACCTGGGGAAGTGGCGCAATTTCGCCATCCGTTTCTGATTTCGACGGCTCCTGCCGATCTGATATGTCCAATTGGTATGCTCCCAGCCCAGAGGCGATATTAAAGATTGAATCGCCTTAGTTTGGAAGCGCCGAAGTTTTTTGCATCAACCTAATGCGCGAATTTTTATTTTTCCCATTATGTTGAGATGACTTTTTTCTGTGCACTTCCATTCTCTGCCGGTTTGAGCGAGACTCCGCCCTGGAGCCGCGACGCACGGCTCTGGGGCTTGGAAACCCCTCACAGAGCGGTCGTTACTGACCGTAACAGTGACCCTGACTTATGGTCGGGGTGCCTGGGCTATGTCCAGGCCACCCGGCTAAAATCCCAGGGGCCGTCTCTGTGCGGTTTTTCCAACACCCCGATCACCAGTCTGGTTGAAGCCACCTTCCAGCGGGCGCGCTGGAGGCTCTGGCCTCGGACTATGGGAGAGGGTTCTCATGCAATTTGGAAAGCGATGGATCGCCGGCCTCTTGGCCGGTGGAATTGCTGCGGCCATGGTGGCGCATCAGCCTGCAGCAGCGCAAGACACCCAACTGGGTGTTTGGGAGTACGATGCGAACAACGACAGTTTAACCAAGACGCGATCACACGCTGCGTTCGTTTTCGACGGGTCGGCGGCAAAGCTTGGATTGTTGGTGGTGAAATGCGATCGGGAGGATCTGGCGCCCTACGTCAAATATACTCGCCACGGCGTTTTTTTCGGCACGGATGGCCCGACCTTGGCTCGATATCGTGTCGATGAAAATGACCTTCACGAAGAAGATTGGCGGCTATTCGAGAAAAGCGTTGTGAACTTCAATAAGGGGCAGGTCTACGGCATGGTCCAGCAGATGATCACTGGCTCCTCAGTCACCGTCGAGGTCTCGGACTTTCGTTATCGAAAGTATCGGACGGTGTTCGGCTTAAAGGGCTCGGCTAGCGCCTTGAACAAGGTTCTGGAGAACTGCGGCGACAAGTGAGATTGAGGCTGATTTCAATAACTTGTGCTGACTAAGGCGCCAGTCTCACAAAATATTGTTGCGTAGAGGTTTTTCCTCGCGTTACGATTCAGGCGTTATCTCCCTACCAAGGAGGGTGTGAAGGGGAGATGGCAGTGGTTTAAACCGCTGCTGTCTCGTCGTCCTTGGTGGGCCATCGGACAGCGGCACATTTGTGGAGCATGTCCGATGGGAAAGCACCCTCTTCCCGAAAAGCATCATAACCAGCGCCTCTACGTCGACGAGATTCTTGTTGATCAGGTCGAGTACGTCCCGATTGAAGTTCTGTCCCCGTATCGGGGGCACGCCCGTAAACATCCGAAAAGACAATTGAAGGCACTGGAACGCGGGATCGCGGCGTTCGGTTTCATCGTCCCAGTCTTGGTGGGGGAGGACGGTGAGGTCGTCGCCGGCCATGCTCGCGTCCTGGTCGCCAATCAATTGGGGTATACGAAGGTCCCGGTGATCCGCCTACCACATCTGAGCCCAGCTCAGATCCGAGCCTTCCGATTGGCCGACAACAAACTTGCTGAACTAAGTGAGTGGGACGAAGACAAGTTGGCCCTCGAACTCCGCGACCTGATCGAAATCGACTTCGACGTCGACCTGACTGGGTTTGAGGTGGCCGAGGTGGACCTCATCATCGACAGCCAGTTCTCTCCGGTCGGCGCGACGCCGGCGGACGAGGTGCCAGGTGTAGCAGACGAGCCGGTGTCGTGCCTGGGCGACCTATGGATGCTCGACGAGCAGTGCGTCTTGTGCGGCGACGCCCGAGATCCAGACGCCTACGCCGCCGTCCTACAGGGTCGCCTCGCAGCCATGGTGGTCACGGATTCTCCGTACAACGTTAAGGTCCAGGGCAACGTCTGCGGTTCGGGGGCCATCAAGCATGGCGAGTTCGTCATGGCCTCGGGTGAGATGTCAGAGGAGCAATTCCGGGGTTTCCTGGAAGCCATCATCCACAATCTCCTCATATCGACGGCGCCGGGATCGCTCCACTACCTGTTCATGGATTGGCGGCATCTCTGCGTGTTGCAGGAGGTCTGCGACAGGCTCTACGGCCCCCAGGTAAACCTGTGTGTCTGGGTCAAGACGAACGGCGGCATGGGATCGTTCTACCGGTCCCGGCACGAACTGGTGGTCATCTACAAGAACGGTTCGGCGCCCCACGTCAATAACGTCCAGCTTGGCCAGTATGGCCGCAACCGTACCAACGTTTGGGAGTACGAGGGGGCCAATAGCCTGTCCCCGAAGCGACGGGCAGACCTGGCGCTGCATCCGACTGTGAAACCCGTGGAGATGATCGCTGACGCCATCCGGGATGCCTCCAACCGCGGCGACCTGATCCTAGACCCATTCCTCGGATCCGGCACCACGGTGATCGCTTGCGAACAGACTGGGCGCACCTGTGCCGGGATGGAACTGGACCCCAAGTACGTGGATGTCATCGTCCGGCGGTGGGAATCCTTCACCGGCGGTGAGGCGCGCCATGCCGGCACCGGCCTGACCTTCAGGGAGATGGCGGACCACCGGAGCGGCAATGTCTTGATGCTGCCGGCGCCGTCACAGGGTGGGGAGGCGTGACATGGCGATCAAGAAGGAGCCGAAGAAGGGCTACGAGGTCGGATACAAGAAGCCGCCCAAGCATAGCCAATTCAAACCTGGCCAGTCAGGCAATCCGAAGGGCCGGCCCAGTGGCGCCAAAAATCTCTCGACGGAGCTGTTGGAGGAGCTCCATGAGCGTGTACGTGTCACGGAGGACGGCAAACAGAAGACGATCTCCAAGCAGCGAGCAATGCTCAAGTCGTTGATGGCCAAAGCCGTCAAAGGCGACACCAAGGCCGCCAATACCCTTCTCAACATGTTCCTCAAACTGGTCCCTGCAGAGGAGAAGGACACGGAAGGCAGGGAATTCACCCGAACCGATGAGCAGGTCCTGGAGGACTTCAAGGCCGCTTTGTTGTCGCAGGCACTAAACAAGGAAAAAGGTCGATGAACGACCATCAGGATGTAGACCGAGAGCTATTAAGAGCGATCTATCGGACCGACTTAAAAGCATTTTACCGGAAGGCGGTCGAGGAACTCTTTCCGGGCCGGAGCTACCATCCCGCCGAATACATCGCAGCGGTCACCTATGCGCTGAGCCAGGTTTTGGATGGCGAGGTTACCCGCCAGATCATCAATATGCCCCCGCGCCACTTCAAGTCGTCGATCATTTCGGTCGTGTTCCCGGCCTTTGTCCTGGGCCACGATCCGAGCCGAAAGATCATCTGCGTCTCTTACGGAAGCGATTTGGCCGCGGAACTGCACAATCTGACCCGCGAACTTATGAAATCGGATTTTTACCGGTGGGTGTTCACGGAAACGAAGATCAAGGCCGGCAAGGACACGGAGACGGAGATCAAAACCACCAAGAACGGTGGGCGGCGTGCAGTTTCCACAGGAGGGCCGATCACCGGGTTCGGCGCTGACTTGATCATCGGGGACGATCTCATGAAGCCGGAGGACGCCAACAGCGAGGTGAAGCGTGCGAAGGCCAACAGCTACCTACAAAGCACACTTCTATCGCGGCTGGAGGAGAAGAAGCATGGCGCCATGGTCTTGGTGCAACAGCGCCTCCACGTGGACGACACCACAGGCCATTTGCTCGATAGCGGAAACTGGGAACACCTAAGCCTGCCGGCGATCGCGGTAAAGAAGGAGAAAATCTACGTCGGAGACGAGCAGTGGTTCCTGCGGGAACCGGGAGAGGCATTGGATCCTGTCCGTGAGGACCTGGAGACCCTAGCAAAAATCAAAGCCGAAGTCGGCGAACAAGTGTTCTCATCCCAATGGCAGCAATTCCCCACCTTGCCCGGCGGGAACATGTTGAAGCTTGAGCAGTTCCGGCGATACGAGGTCCTGCCGCCCAGGCATTGGTTGGAGTACTACGTGCAAAGCTGGGACACGGCCGTAACGGCATCGGATACCAGCGACTACTCCGTCTGTACGACCTGGGGGAAGCGCGGTAACCACCACTACCTGATCGACGTATGCCGGGTGAAGTTGGAATACCCGGATCTCCGGAAGGCTGTGGAGGAGCAATTTCTGAAGCATGGGCCCAAGTTGGTGATCTTGGAGGGCTCGCACATCGGAAAAGCGCTGTACCGTGAATTCTACCGCTCCAAGTACTGCAGAGAGACCAACGATGGCCCGATCGTGTTCAAGTTTTACACGCCGAGGGTCAGCAAAGAGGAAAGGGCAGCCGTTCAGTCCGTGAAGATTGAACAAGGGTTCGTCTGGTTGCCAACAGTAGCGGATTGGCTGGAAGTCTTCGAAAAGGAAGTCAGGGAGTTTCCGGTCGGCAAAAACGATGACCAGGTGGACAGCATGGTCCAGTACTTGGCTGTCATTGCGCTCCGGATCCCAAGGGTTAATTGGTAGGCTGCCGAAATCGACCTTCATTTCTCTTTGGTGGGGGCGGCGAGAATGCTGCCCCCGATTTTGTCGATCAATTGACTGGACTTCCGCTGCGAACAGAGCGGTACTGATCCCACGCGGTGAGGGACGCCAGGGCCCCTGAAAAGCCTCCAACCACCGCCCGCCCGGACCGGTCCGACGACCGGCCGGGGTCTGGGCGGTGGAAGCCCCTGCATCCCGCGGGGCGCGATCACGGAGGTGAAATATGACCGCCCAGACCAAATCGAAAACCACCAAACCCCAGCCCACCAAATCTGCAACCATCCTGAAGTTCATCAGCCGGCCTTCGGGCGCCAGCCTAGGCGTCCTGGAGAAGGCCACAGGCTGGCAGCCTCACAGCGTCCGCGCGGCGCTCACCGGCCTGCGCAAGGCTGGCCATGCCATCGAGCGCGATAAGGACGCCAAGGGGGTCACCGTCTACCGCGTCACCAAGGTGGCATCGGCGGCGGACGCATGCTGAGCCTGGACGACCTGGACGGCATGACGACGGTGGAACTGCGGGCGGCCTGGGAAGACGACCTGGGTCGTCCGCCGCCCTCCCGGGCGAGCGCCGACTGGATGCGCTCGGTGCTCGCCTACCGCATCCAGGAATGGGCGGGCCCGCGCCTGTCCAACGCCACCAAGCGGGAACTCGAGCGTATCGCCCGGGCGATCGAGAAGGACCGGGGCCACCAACCGAAGCCGACGAGGCAACTGAAGGCCGGGACCAAGCTGCTCCGCGAATGGAACGGCGTCGTCCATGAGGTGCAGGTGCTCGACGACGGCGCCGAATACCGGAGCACCCGGTTCCCCAGCCTCACGGCCGTCGCCAAGGAAATCACGGGGGCCCACTGGTCGGGCCCCCGGTTCTTCGGCCTGAAGACGCGGGGTAAAGCCGATGGCCGCTGATCGCAGGCTGAATTGCGCCGTCTACACGCGCAAGTCGTCCGAGGAGGGGCTGGAGCAGGAATTCAATTCGCTGGATGCCCAGCGCGAGGCCTGCGAGGCCTACGTCGCCAGCCAGAAGCACGAGGGATGGCGGCTCCTAAAGGATCGTTACGACGACGGCGGTATCTCCGGTGGCACCATGGAGCGGCCGGGGCTGCAGCGCCTCCTCGCCGACGTGGCGGCGGGGAAGGTGCAGATCGTCGTCGTCTACAAGGTGGACCGGCTGACCCGCGCGCTCGCCGACTTCGCCAAGATCATCGAGGTCTTCGACGCCCAGGGCGCCTCCTTCGTCTCCGTCACCCAGCAGTTCAACACGACCACCTCCATGGGCCGGCTCACCCTCAACGTGCTGCTCTCCTTCGCCCAGTTCGAACGCGAGGTCACGGGCGAGCGCATCCGCGACAAGATCGCGGCTTCGAAGCGCAAGGGCATGTGGATGGGCGGCAACCCGCCGCTTGGCTACGACTGCCGGAACCGCAAGCTGGAAGTGGTTGAGGCGGAGGCGGAAACCGTCCGCCACATCTTCAGGCGTTACGCCGCCCTTGGCAACGTGCGGACGCTGAAGGCCGACCTGGATGCCGCCGGCATCGTCAGCAAGCTATGGACCTCGGCCAGCGGCCGCCGTGTCGGCGGCAAACCCTTCGCCCGGGGCGCCCTCTACCACCTCCTGCAGAACCGCCTCTACCTGGGCGAGATCGTCCACAAGGGTCAGACCCACCCGGGCCAGCACGCCGCCATCGTCGATCAATCGCTCTGGGACGAGGTGCAGGCAAAGCTCGCCGCCAACCGGATTGACCGTAAGCGCGGGACCAATGCGAAGGAGCCCAGCCTGCTTGCAGGTATCCTGTTCGATGAACATGGCCGCCGTCTGACGCCAAGTCACGCCAACAAGGGAGGCCGCCGCTACCGCTACTACGTCACCGACCCACGGGACGATGGCCGCATTCCGGCAATCCGCCTTCCGGCCAAGGAGGTGGAGAACGCAGTCCTTTCGGAGTTGAGGCGATATCTGGAAAGTGAATGTATTCGGCAAGGCCGCAGTCTGGTTGGAGATAGTGATTGCCTGAGCTTCTTGCGATCGGACGTAATCAAGGTCGTCCTTGGTGAGGCGGAGATCGAAGTATTGCTTAAGGCGCCGAACGACAGCGAGGAACATTCCTTATGTGTGCCTTACACGCTTCGGCGAAGAGGCGTTGAAACCAAGCTCGTTCTGGACCCCGATATACACCCGCGTCAATCCAACCCGGATCCGGCGTTGATCAGAGGAATTGCCAAGGCCTTCATGTGGAACAAACGACTAATGGCTGGCGACCCGTCGTCTCTACGCACGTTGGCGCGCGCTGAAGGCGTCAGTGTTCGCTACATCCAGAAGCTTCTGCCACTCGCATACCTAAGTCCAAGCATCGTAGGCGTAATCCTCGAGGGGCATCAGCCTCGCGATCTAACTTTGGAGGCGCTTGTCAATTCGGAAGTGCCTGTTGATTGGAAAAGTCAGGCCACAATGTTCCGGTTCCTCCATTGCTTTTGACCGCTCGGTTCAGTTTGGTGCGGGCGCCTTCCTAGCCTATAGTTGTAGTGTTGGAGGCGGGTTGATGTTCAATTGGTTTCGTCCGAAGAACAGCGCTGACCGCAATTTTTCAAAACGCTTCAAAGACGATGATGCGGTAAAAGCCTTCGTTGCAGACTGTGCACACTGTGGGCATCAGCTTGGGTCTAACGTCTCATCGATAATCTCAGAGTATTGCGACGGCGAGCAGGGACGCCCGACGCTTTCCGACATGCTTTCACGGCCCTTGATGTCGTTTGCTGGTGACGTTTTTGAAGCCGGGAGGCGTTCACTTTTTGAAGCCCATTGCTACGCGATCGTTCTCTCGGTAGCCCAGGACGTTCTCTATCGATCTAAAACCCCCTATGGGGAAGTCCGATTTATCGTCAACGATATTTCGAGGGCGGTCGCTGAAGAAGAGGTTGGGCCGGGCAAGGTGGGGAATGCGCCTAGTCCACGCCCTGCCCCTGGTGTGCACGTATCCTGGAGACCGGGGACATTGGTGGGAGGCGTTGCGTCTCAACAGTTGACTTTGGTTCAACGCTACGCGCGGATGAAATCTGTCGAAGAGAAGTTGGCAATGTTCTGCCTTGCGTTGGGGCTTGTTCCGCCCGGAGAAGGCATCGGAATGAAAATTTTGGAGGAGGTGCCTGGTTCCAGGCATGGAAATATCGCCAGTTACGATCTGGTCGGTTATCGGACTCCGGATACTGAAGAGATCGATGAATGGTCGGATGACCTTGAAATCTTGGACCCAGAAGAAGTCCTCGCGGCTCTCCCTCCAGATATCCGTGACGCCATGTTGGCGGAAATTTCAAGCCTCGACCCGTTCACTAAACCATCCTCATGACGACCGGCAAACGGGCCGGGAGAGACACTCGGTGCAAATCCGTGGAAATCCGCGCGAACTTGGTCTCCCGGCGATCCTCGCGCGGGACAACCCAGCCATATCTATTTGAATTTTAGCGGTTTTTCGGAAGGTCGGCGACGACCGCCGTTTGACGGCGGACGGAATGGCGGAGAGGGAGGGATTCGAACCCTCGGTACCCATAAGGCACAACGGTTTTCGAGACCGCCCCGTTCGACCACTCCGGCACCTCTCCTATAAGGCCTTGAAAACCATTCGGCTTTCATGGCCCGGCGGGGCCTGCCACGGCGCCGCCCGATCGTGTCGAAACCAAATATGGTCCGGGAACGCCCCTTTATAGTCAGCAATTTCGCCATGTCTACAGGTTCGTTACACGGGGGATGTGGATGGACTCTGCGGGGGGGGCGCGCGGGGCGGCGTGCAGATGGTCGCGGGCGGCTTCGGGGTGGCGGTGCCGCGCCGGCCTGCGCCCGGAAACCCGCGCCTTTCGGCGCGTTTCCGTCATTGACTTATAGATTTTCGCGGCTATAGTGCCGCCTCTTCCGCCGCCCGGCCGGGATCACCGGCCTATGGTGGATGAAATAAAACCAAACAAGATCAACAATTAATAGGGTTCAGAAAACGATGTACGCGGTTATCAAAACCGGCGGAAAACAGTATCGGGTGACCAAGGGTGATATCCTGGTCGTCGAAAAGATGCTGGGCGCGCCGGGTGACACGGTTGAAGTCGGCCAGGTGATGATGCTCGGCGAAGAGGGCAAAGCCCCTACGGTCGGCACGCCTGTGGTCGAAAAAGCGGCGGTCTTCGCCGAAGTCCTGGAACAGCAGAAGGGCGACAAGGTCCTTATCTTCAAGAAGAAGCGGCGCCACAACTATCGCCGCCTCAAGGGCCATCGGCAGTTGGAAACGGTGTTGCGCATTCTCGATGTGAGCGCGACCGGCACCAAGCCCGCCGCTGCGAAGAAGGCCGCGCCGAAGAAGGCCGAGGCCGACGCCGAAGCCAAACCGGCGGCCAAGAAGCCGGCCGCCAAGAAGGCCGACGCGAAAACGGAATCCAAGGCGGATGCCAAGCCTGCGGCGAAAAAGCCCGCGGCCAAGAAGGCCCCCGCCAAGAAAGCCGCCCCCAAGGCGGAAGACGAATAAGGAGTAGGCACCGATGGCACATAAGAAATCCGGTGGTAGTTCACGCAACGGCCGCGACTCAGAAGGTCGCCGCCTGGGTCTCAAGAAGTCGGGCGGTCAGGCCGTGATCCCCGGCAACATCATCCTGCGCCAGCGTGGCACCAAGTATCACCCGGGCGAAAACGTCGGCATGGGCAAGGATCACACGATCTTCGCCAAGATCGAAGGCCGCGTCGCCTTCGCGACGAAGGCCAAGGGCCGTACCTACGTTTCGGTGGAGCCGTCCAACTGACGGACTGAGCGGCCATTCGCGACGATGAATTCGCGGGGGAATGGCCAGCCATTCCCCCGTTTTTCATGTCCGCAGCACGGTGTAAATTCCCGTTATGAAATTCCTCGATGAAGCAAAGGTGTTCTTGAAGAGCGGCGACGGCGGCAGCGGTTGCATGTCGTTCCGCCGCGAGAAGTACATCGAGTTCGGCGGCCCCGACGGCGGCGACGGCGGGCGCGGCGGCGACGTCATCATCGAATGCGCCGACGGCCTGAACACGCTGATCGATTTCCGCTACCAACAGCATTTCAAGGCCGGGCGCGGCAACCACGGCATGGGCAAAAACCGCACCGGCGGGCGCGGCAACGATATCGTGCTCAAGGTGCCCGTCGGTACGCAGATCCTCGACGACGACAAGGAAACCGTGCTGCTGGACATGACGCATGTCGGCGAGCGGGTGGTGTTGTTGAAGGGCGGTGACGGCGGCCTGGGCAATACCCGGTTCAAGTCGTCGACCAACCGCGCGCCGCGCAAGACCATCCCCGGTTTTCCCGGCGAGGAACGCTGGGTCTGGCTGCGGCTCAAGCTGATCGCCGACGCGGGCCTGGTCGGTCTGCCCAACGCGGGCAAGTCCACGTTTCTTTCCGCCTGTTCCCGGGCGAAGCCGAAGATCGCCGACTATCCCTTCACCACGTTGCACCCCAACCTGGGCGTCGTCGCGGTCGATCAGCGGTCCTTCGTGCTGGCCGATATCCCGGGCCTGATCGAAGGTGCCAGCGATGGGGCCGGTCTCGGCACCCGGTTCCTTGGCCATGTCGAACGCTGCCGTGTGCTGCTGCATCTGGTCGATGGCACGCAGGAAGACGTCGCCGGCGCCTACCGCCAGGTGCGCCATGAAATGAAGGCCTACGGTGGCGGCCTGGCCGACAAGCCCGAGGTTCTGGCGCTCAACAAGATCGACGCCCTGGACGACGACGAGATCAAGGCCCGGCGCAAGGCGCTGGCCCGCGCCGCCAAGTGCAAGATGGCGGACATCATGCTGGTCTCCGGCGTTGCCGGTACGGGCGTGCCCGAGGTGCTGCGTGCCCTGGTCGCCGAGATCGGTGAAGCCCGTGCCGCCGACGCGGAAGACGGCGACGCGGAAGACGAAGGAGCCGCGCAGGGGACCTGGACGCCATGACCGCCGAAAGTATCCTTCCCCAGGCCGGCGGGGCACCGCAGCTCAGCGACGGCAAGCGGGTCATCGTCAAGATCGGCTCGGCCCTGCTGGTCGACAAGGAACGCGGCACGGTCAAGCGCGCCTGGCTGGAAACCCTGGCCGCCGACCTGTTGAGACTGCGCGAACGGGGCCAGGAAGTCCTGATCG
Organism: uncultured Rhodospirillaceae bacterium; assembly: GCA_913030825.1. Lineage (GTDB taxonomy): Bacteria > Pseudomonadota > Alphaproteobacteria > Rhodospirillales > Casp-alpha2 > UBA1479. The sequence goes on from CAJWCU010000004.1 coordinate 18,436, forward strand.
TGTCCTCCGGCGCCATCGCCGTCGGCCGCCGCCACCTGGGCCTGCCCGCGCGCGGCAAGCTGAGGCTTGAGGAAAGCCAAGCCGCCGCCGCCGCCGGGATGGTTCGCCTGGCCCATGCCTATCAAGAAGTCCTTGGCGTGCACGACGTCACCGTGGCGCAGGTGTTGCTGACTTTGGACGACACGGAAAACCGCCGCCGGTATCTGAACGCGCGCAACACGGTCGACCAGATTATCCGTCTGGGCGCGGTGCCGCTGATCAACGAGAACGACACCGTGGCGACCGACGAGATCCGCTTCGGCGACAACGACCGCCTGGCCGCCCGCGTCGCCGCCATGGTCGGGGCCGACACGCTGGTCCTGCTGTCGTCGTCGGACGGGCTTTATGAAAGCGATCCGTCGCAGGATCCCGATGCCGTTCACGTGCCTTTGGTCCAGGGCGCCATCACGCCCGAGATCGAGGCCATGGCCGGGGTCAAGATGACCGACGACGGGTCGGGCGGCATGGTGACCAAGCTGGTCGCCGCCCGCATGTCCATGGCCGCCGGCTGCCGCATGGTGATCGCCAACGGCCTGGCCGATCATCCGCTCGCCCGTATGGAAGACGGCGGCAAGGTCACCTGGTTCCTGCCCGACGACAACCCGCTGACGGCGCGCAAGCAATGGATTTCCGGCTCGCTCAGCCCTGATGGCGCGATCGTCGTCGATGCCGGGGCGGAGCGCGCGCTCGCCCAGGGCAAGAGCTTGCTGCCCGCCGGCGTCACCGGCGTCGAGGGCGACTTCGAACGGGGCGACGCCGTGGTCGTGAAATCGGCGGCGGGTGAGCTGATGGGCCGCGGCCTGGTTGCCTATTCGGCCGAGGACGCGCGCCGCATCAAGGGTGCGAAATCAAAGGAAATCGAGGATATCCTGGGCTATCGTGGCCGGGACGAGATGATCCACCGCGACGACCTGGTGCTGGACTGAGCCCGCTCGGATCGTCATATAAAAAGCGGGGCACGAGGAGAGGACCATGACCGGCATGACCGAGGCAACGGCACAAACCGAAGACATCGCGCAGATGATGGCCGACATCGGCCGCCGCGCGCGCGCCGCCCAGGCAAAGCTGGCGACCGCCCCGCGTGCCGCCAAGGACACCGCCCTGACCGAGGCCGCCGCCAGCCTGCGCCGCCGGCAGAACGAAATCCTGTCCGAAAACGCCAAGGACATGGCCTTCGGTGAAGACAAGGGCCTGAGCAAGGCAATGCTCGACCGGCTGCTGTTGAACGAAGACCGGGTCGAAGCCATGGCCAAGGGCCTGGAAGCCATCGCCACGCTGGACGACCCCATCGGTACGACGCTCGCCGAATGGGACCGGCCCAACGGTTTGCATATCGAACGGCGCCGCGTGCCTTTGGGCGTGATCGGCGTGATCTACGAATCCCGGCCCAACGTGACGGCGGATGCCGGCGGGCTCTGCCTCAAGGCGGGCAATGCCTCGATCCTGCGCGGTGGCTCGGAAAGCTTTCATTCCTCGGCGGCGATCCTGGACAGCCTGCGTGACGGTCTGAAGGCCGCCGGTCTGCCCGAGGATGCGATCCAGACCGTGCCGACTCGTGACCGTGCGGCGGTCGGCGAGATGTTGCGCATGACCGATTACATCGACGTCATCGTGCCGCGCGGCGGCAAGTCGCTGATCCAGCGGGTGATCGACGAAAGCAAGGTGCCCCTGTTCCAGCATCTGGAAGGCCTTTGCCATTCTTACGTCAACAAGGCCGCCGATCCGGCCATGGCCAAGGACATCGTGGTCAACGCCAAGATGCGCCGCACCGGCATCTGCGGGGCGACGGAAAACGTCCTGGTCGACCGCGACGCGGCGGACGCGCTGCTGCCCGGTATCCTGGACGGCCTGGTCCAGGCGGGCTGCGAAGTGCGCGGCGACGCCGACGTGCAGAAGATGGACGCCCGCGTGATCCCCGCCGCCGACGAAGATTGGGATACGGAATATCTCGACAGCATCGTCGCCGTGAAACTGGTCGACGGCATCGACGATGCGATCAGCTTCATCGGCACCCATGGCTCCGACCATACCGACGCGATCATCACCGACGATGCGGCGGCGGCGGAGAAATTCATCAACGAGGTCGACAGCGCCATCGTCCTGGTCAATGCCTCGACCCAGTTCGCCGACGGCGGCGAATTCGGCATGGGGGCGGAGATCGGCATTTCCACCGGCAAGCTGCACGCCCGCGGGCCGGTCGGCGTCGAACAGTTGACCAGCTTCAAATACGTCGTCCGCGGCACCGGCCAGGTCCGGCCTTCTTAATTAAGGGCGCCCGCGATATTCACGGCAATCCAGAAATCATCGGAACAGACGCTTGAGACGCCCCGCGCGACGCATCGGCATTCTGGGCGGGTCCTTCAACCCCGCCCATGACGGCCACCGGCATATCAGTCTGGAAGCGCTGAAGCGATTGCGCCTGGACGAGGTCTGGTGGCTGGTCTCGCCGCAGAACCCGTTGAAGCCGCAGGAGGGCATGGCGCCGTTCGAAGACCGAATCGAAAAGGCCAAATCGGTCGCCGATCACCCCCGCATCCGGGTCACCGACATCGAAAAAGGCTTCGGCACGACCTACACGGCGGAAACCCTGGCGCGCCTCTCCCGGCGATTCCCAACCCAGCGGTTTGTCTGGCTTATGGGTGCCGACAACCTGTCGCAGATTTCCCGCTGGAGCCGCTGGACACGCATCTTTCACACCGTGCCCGTTGCGGTTTTCGACCGGCCTTCCTATTCTTTAGGGGCGCTGTCGGGTAGGGCAGCGCGCCGGTTCCACCGGGAACGCATCAAGGAATCCCGGGCGGGCCGGTTGGCCGACATGCGTCCTCCGGCGTGGGTCTTCCTTCATACGCCCTTGAACGCGACCTCGGCCACGGCGCTCCGGGCGCGGGGCTTGTTCCGGCGTTCGGGCGGTTGAACCGCCGGGCATGGTGCCGGGCGGACCGCGACACGGAAGGAAAGGACTAAGGCCATACCGAAAGCAAAACAGATGCCGCTCACCGGCGATGACGTCTTGAAACTGGTGACCGCATCCCTGGATGACGACAAGGCTCTGGACCTGGCCGTCATCGACCTCCACGGCAAGACCGATATCGCTGACCACATGGTCATTGCCAGCGGCACGTCCGAGCGCCAAGTGGGCGCCATGGCCGACCATCTCCGGGAAAAACTGAAACAGAGCGGATTGAAGGGCCTCAACGTCGAAGGCATGTCCAGCTGCGACTGGGTGTTGATCGACGCGGGCGACGTCATTGTCCACCTGTTCCGCCCGGAAGTGCGCGATTTCTACGGCCTGGAAAAACTCTGGACCGGTGCCCCCGTGCAACAGGAAGCCGCCGCTCCGGCCTGACGCCGGAGGCAGCCGCCGCCTGATAGGTACGACCAGACCCGCCCGCCGGCCCGATGCCCGGCGGCGCGAAGGGAAAGACGTTCATCCGACGGCAGTCCATGACCGGACTGTCCCAAGAGGGGTTTGTTCGTGTTTCCGCCCCGGCTGTGACATTCGGCCGGTCCCTCTTGCTCCTTCGACAATTCCCCATTCCCCCAAGGCCGGCGTTTCACGCTATGGTCTCCCGCATGCGTATCACCATCATCGCCGTGGGCCGCCGCAGACAAGGCCCCGAACAGGACCTGTTCGAGCAGTACAAGGGCCGCTTGCCGTGGCCGCTCGACCTCAAGCTGGTCGAGGAGAAAAAGCCGCTTTCGGGTGACGCCCTGAAGATGCGCGAGGCGGAATTGCTGACCGCGGCCCTGCCCGACGGGGCGACGGTGGTCGCGATGGACGAGCGCGGCAAGTCGCTCGCCAGCCCCGATTTCGCGGATCGTTTGGGGGCTTGGCGCGACGATGGGGTGCGCGACCTCGTCTTCCTGATCGGCGGCGCCGTCGGCCTGGCCGAAGAGATGCGTAAGAGAGCCGATATGGTGCTGTCATTGGGCAAGCAGACTTGGCCGCATCAATTGGTTCCCGCCTTGCTCGCCGAACAACTCTACCGGGGGCATGCGATCCTGACCGGCCATCCCTATCACCGGGTGTGACGGCTCGGCCCCATCGCCGACGAATGCCCTGGGAAAGGTGCCCAGGACCTACCATCCGGGGCCAACCTCTGGTAAAAGAAGCGGGTTCGGCACGCCGTTCCGAGACTGTTGAAAGGCGCGGCGCCGCACCCCATTTCATGACCCCGAATAGCGACACCATTTAAGAAGAGCGCCATGCCCGAAGCGACGAAATCCCCCCGGCCCGTTGTCCTGTGCATTCTGGACGGCTGGGGCGACCGCGAACCCGCCGCCGACAACGCCATTTCCCTGGCCGAAACCCCGACCTGGGATCGCCTGGTCGCCGATTGCCCGCGCGCGCGCCTGGATGCGTCCGCCCAGGAAGTCGGCCTGCCGCAAGGTCAGATGGGCAATTCCGAGGTCGGCCATATGAACCTGGGCGCCGGGCGCATCGTTCTACAGGACCTGCCGAAGATCGACGCCGCCGTGGAAGACGGTACGCTCGCCGAGAACGCGGCCTTGGTCGCCTATATCGAAAAGCTCAAGACCTCCGGCGGCGTCTGCCACTTGATCGGATTGCTCAGCCCCGGCGGCGTGCACAGCCACCAGGATCACATTGCCGCCTTGGCCAAGGCCGTGTCGGCGGCCGGGGTGCCGGTTCGCATACATGCCTTCCTCGACGGCCGCGATACGCCGCCCAAGGGGGCGAAGGGCTACATGGGGCGGTTCCTGACGGCGTTGGAAGGGGTTCAGGACGTTTCCGTCGCGACCGTGACCGGGCGTTATTTCGCCATGGACCGGGACAAGCGCTGGGACCGCGTGACCAAGGCCTATCACGTCATGGTCGCGGCCGACGGCACGGACGCCGCCGACGATCCCTGCAAGGCGATCGAAGCGGCTTATGCCCAGAATAAGACCGACGAATTCATGGAGCCTTGCGTGATCGGCGATTACGCGGGGATGAACGACGGCGACGGCCTGCTCTGCGCCAATTTCCGGGCCGACCGGGCGCGGGAAATTCTCACCGCGCTGGTCGACCCCAGGTTCGACGGTTTCGACCGGTCCAAGACCGTGGCCTTCGCGGCGACCCTGGGAATGGTCGAGTATTCCAGCGATCTCAATGCCTTCATTCCGGCCATGTTCCCGGCGGAAAACCTCTCCGGCATTTTGGGCGAGGCCGTCTCGACCGCCGGTAAGACACAATTGCGCATCGCCGAGACCGAGAAATACGCCCATGTCACTTTCTTCCTGAACGGCGGTCGCGAAGACGTCTTCGACGGTGAGGAACGCATCCTGGTGTCGTCGCCCAAGGTCGCGACCTACGACCTGCAGCCGGAAATGTCGGCGGGCGAGGTGACGGACAATCTGGTCCGTGTGATCGGCGAGGGGACGTTCGATCTGATCGTCGTCAATTATGCCAACGGCGACATGGTCGGCCATACGGGCATTCTCGAGGCGGCGATCAAGGCGGCGGAAACCATCGACGCCTCCCTGGCGCGATTGGAAAAGGCCGTGATCGACGCCGGTGGCGTCATGCTGGTCACCGCCGACCACGGCAACTGCGAGCAGATGGCCGACGCCAAGAGCCGCGGCCCCCATACGGCCCATACCCTGAACCTGGTGCCGGCCCTGCTGGTCAACGCGCCGGAATGGGTCAACGGCTTGCACGACGGGCGTTTGGCCGACGTGGCGCCGACGCTGCTGCAACTCATGGGGCTCGCCCAGCCGGCGGAAATGACCGGACGGTCGCTGATCGACGGCGGCGCCGATGCCGCCCGCGAAGCGGCGGAATAGGTTGCGCCGGTCCTCGCAATCCGCATTCGCCATCGCCTTGGCGGCGGTGGCCGCCCTGGGGCTGCTGACGGGCGATCCGGCTTTCGCCGCCGATGATCTGGACAAGGTCCAGCGGGAAATCAAAAAGGGCAAGGCCGAGACGGAACGTCTGAAGGATCAGGCCGAGGCCCTGCAATCGGACCTCAAGAACCTGCGTCAAAGCCTGGTCTCGGCGGCCAAGGTCGTCCAGGACCGCGAACTTCGGGTCATTACCCTGGAAGCCAAGATCGCGGACCTGGTGCGCCAGGAAAAAGAAAAGCTGGCCCAACTGGGCGCCAACCGAACCCAATTGGCGGGGGTGCTGGTGGCGTTGCAGAAGATGGTGCAGTTTCCGCCGGAAGCCTTGCTTGCCTTGCCTGAATCGCCGGACGACCTCGTTCGCAGCGCGATCCTGCTGCGTTCCGTCGTGCCGGAGATCGACCGCCGGGCGACCCGTATTCGACTGGACCTGCAATCCCTTGCCGACACCCGCGAGAAGACCGCCGAGGAGCGCCTGAACCTGAATTCGGCGACCGAGGACCTGGCCCGTCAAAGGGCGGAAATTCGCCAATTGATGGCCGAGCGGCGGGCCATGCTCGACAAGACCCTGGCCGACGAACGGGCCGCCGCCCAGCGCGTCGCCCGTCTGGCCGCCAAGGCGCGCGATCTGAAAGGCCTGATGGCCAGGCTGGAAGAACAACGCCGCGCCGACGAACAGGCCGCCGCCCGTGCCGCGGCAGAGGCGAAAGCCAAGGCGAAGACCCAGGCCGAACAGGCCCGCACCGCCGCCCGCACCGCGCGTGCCGCCGCCACAGTTTCGCCATCTGTATCGATCACAAAACGTCGTGGCCGCCTTCCGTTGCCCGTGGTCGGGAACCTGGTCGGCCGATACGGCGAGAACCTGCCGTCCGGATTGACGCGCAAGGGCATCGACATCGCCGCCCGAAGCGGCGCCCAGGTTATCGCCACTTATGACGGCAAGATCGCTTTTGCGGGAATGTTCCGGGGATATGGGCAATTATTGATTATCGATCACGGCGACGGATATCATACCCTTCTGGCGGGCATGACCCGCATCGACATGGCCGTGGGGCAGCGCGTTTCCACCGGCGAACCCGTGGGCCTGATGGGCGACGGCGGGGGCGACCGGCCAATTCTCTACGTCGAACTGCGCCGCAAGGGACAACCGATCAATCCCTTGCCGTGGTTGGCGTCACGCAATGACAAGGTGAGCGGATGACACAGATGATGAAGAAGGTTGCGGGCCTCAAGGCCCTGGCCGGTGCGGTGGCGCTGGGCGGACTGGTCCTGATGTCCCCGCCGGCGGCGGCGCAGGATGCCTCGGCGGCGGCTTCGGACGCCAAGAATTCCGAGGAAACCTACCGGCTGCTCAACCTGTTCGGCGACGTCTTCGAGCGTATCCGCTCGCAATATGTCGACAAGCCGACCGACGAAGAATTGGTCGAATCGGCGATCACCGGCATGCTGACGGCGTTGGACCCCCATTCCAGCTACATGAACGCCCGCACCTATAAGGAAATGCAGGTCAACACGCGCGGCCAGTTCGGCGGCCTGGGTATTCAGGTCACCATGGAAAACGGGGTGGTCAAGGTGATCTCACCGATCGACGATACGCCGGCGGCGCGCTCGGGCATCAAATCGGGCGACCTGATCACCCATCTCGATGACGAAGCGATCCAGGGCCTGACCCTGTCGCAGGCGGTCGAGAAAATGCGTGGCAAGGTCGGCAGCGAAATCAAGCTGACGATCCTGCGTCCCGGTCAGGATGCGTTCGACGTCAGCCTGACCCGCGCGATCATTAAGATCACCTCGGTCCGCTCGCACATGGAAGGCGACGATATCGGCTATATCCGCATCACCTCGTTCAGCGAACAGACCAAGCAGGGTCTGGACAAGGTGCTGGCCAAGATGAAGAAAGAAGCCGGTGACAAGCTCAAGGGCTATATCCTGGACCTGCGCAACAACCCGGGTGGATTGTTGGATCAGGCGATCGCCGTCTCCGACACCTTCCTGGACAAGGGCGAGATCGTCTCCACCCGCTCGCGCGATCCCAACGATACCCAGCGCTTCAACGCAACCAAGGGCGACCTGACCGACGGCAAGCCCGTCGTGGTTCTGATCAACGGCGGCTCGGCCTCGGCGTCGGAAATCGTCGCCGGCGCGCTGCAGGATCACCGCCGCGCCGTTCTCATGGGCACGCGGTCTTTCGGTAAGGGCTCGGTCCAGACGATCATGCCGTTGCAGGGGCATCGGGCCATGCGCCTGACCACGGCGCGCTATTACACGCCGTCGGGCGACAGCATCCAGGCCAAGGGCATCCATCCGGATATCGAGGTCAAGCCGTCGCGAATCGAGGAAATCGAGGCCCGGCCCGGCCGCCGCGAAGAAAACCTGCGCGGCGCCCTGGACAACGGCGTCCATGACAAGGACGTCAAGGACGATGCCGGCGATGGCAAGACGGATGGCGAGAAAACCTCGGGAAAAGAAGGGGATGGCGCAAAAGAAGCGGTCGATTATCAGCTTCTGCGTGCGATCGATCTGCTGCGGGGCGTGGCGCTGTTCTCCGGTGCGTTGACCTCCTCGACCAATTGAGTACCCTGACCGTCGAAGCGGCGGATGTCCGCCGCCGCCGGCCGTGACCGTAAGGTCGATCAAACGGTCAGGCTGCCGCCAGTGCCCGCCGGTGACGCCCGCCGGCCGGGCCCATCATGAACGGGTGCGCCGTTGAAACTGCCGTTTAGCCTGAAACGCCGCAAAAAAGGCGGCGATGACGACGAAGACGACGACGAACTCGACTTCGACGAGGAAGACGAGGAAGAGGACGACGGCGGCTACGACGAGGACGACGACGAGGAGCTGGAAGGCAGCGCCTGGTCGCGCATGGACCCGCAGCGCAAGATTCTCATCATCGCGGGCCTTGCCGCCGGGCTTCTCCTGACCTCCATCTTCGGCGGCGCCGCCTGGTTCTTGTTGGGATCGAGCGAACCGGAACCGGAAGTCGTCGATCCCCGCCGTCCCGACGGCTCCATCGCCATTCCCACGGCCCAGGCACCGCCCGGCGGCGGCCTTACGCCGCCCGCCGAGGGCGCCGCCGCCACCGAAGGACAGCCGGCGGAAGGTCAGGCGGGCGAGGCGGGCGCCGGAACGGGCGCCGCGCCCAATCCGGCGATCCCGGCCGAGCCGGTCGTCGGCGGCGTATCGGCCAGCCAGGTCGCGGTGCAGAACATCGGCACCTCGGGTCTGGGATCGGGCCTGCAGGCGGCCGGCGGGGCGCAAGACCCGGACCGTAGCAAGATCATTCCCTTCAGTACCGCCGACGCCTACAAAGGCATCGCCTGGATCGACGGGGTCGAGGCCCTGGCCCGGGTGCCCGATTTGGCGTTGGTCGAAAAAACGGCGGACGGGCGCGAGCTTCCGGCGGTCGCCCGCAACGGCACGCGCCCCATGGACGCCTATGCCCGCCCGGTCCCGGAATTGGACGCGACGATCCCTCAGATCGCCGTGGCGATCCGTGGCATCGGCCTGTCGCGCTCGGCCTCCATCGCCGCGATCAAGGCCCTGCCGCCCGAAGTCAGCATGATCATCTCGCCCTATGCCCGTGACCCGGCGGATTGGGTGCTGCGCGCCCGGCTGGCTGGACATGAGGTCTTCATGGGCCTGCCGATGGAAAGCGCCAATTTCCCGTTCGAGGATGCGGGGCCGCTCGCCCTGAACAGTGCGAAACAGGTCGGCGACAACATGGCCACCTTGACCAACCTGATGGGAATGGTGCCGGGGTACGTCGGCTTCATGTCGCGCTTCGGTTCGAAATTCGGCCTGGCCGAGGGCCAGTTGCGGCCGATCTTCGAGGAATTGAAGGCGCGCGGCTTGATGTTCGTCGATTCCGGTGAATCCGGCAGCGGCGCCATGGCCCGCATCGCCGCCGAGGTCGCCGTGCCCAAGGCCGTGGTCGATATCCACCTGGACCGCACGCCGACCGAGGACGAAATCGCCGGGCGTCTGCTGCGGCTGGGCGCGCTGGCACGCAGTCAATCCGTCGCCGTGGCCATGGGGGAGCCCTATCCCCATACCATCCGGGAGCTGAAAAGCTGGCTGGCGGCGCAGCCGCCGGAGCGCCTGCGCCTGGTCCCGCTCAGCGCCGTCGCCGATCGCCAGATCATCCAGTAAACCGCAGGCAACATCCTCTTGGCACTATTCCACCGGTTCTTTTCCGCCAGTTGCGGACAGCCGGCCCAAACGCAGGTATCCTTCGCCCATGACTCTTGATCCCGACGACGATCCGCGTCCCTACCGCCTCGGGGTGGGCGCCGTGTTGCTGAACGGCGACGGTAATGTCTGGCTGGGCGAACGTATCCGCCGCGCCGGGCTGCAGATGGAATTCCCTTGGCAGTTGCCACAGGGCGGCCTGGACGACGGGGAAGACCCCCGCGACGCCGTGTTCCGGGAATTGGAAGAGGAAACCGGCACGCGCAATGCCGAGATCGTCGCCGAAACGCCGGATTGGCTGGCCTACGATCTGCCCTTGGACATTCGCGACATGGTCTGGAAAGGCCGGTTTCGCGGCCAACGCCAGAAATGGTATGCCCTGCGCTTCCTCGGCGACGATGGCGATTTCGATCTTAACTTTCACGACAAACCCGAATTTTCATCCTGGCGCTGGGGCGCCATGGGGGAATTGCCCTCTCTGGTCGTGCCGTTCAAACGGGGTCTCTATAAGGACCTGCTGACGGTCTTCGGACATCTTGGGCGCGGGATCTAGAACCATAAGAAAACCGGGAATGACCGAATAATGATGTATCTGCAACTTGTTGCCGGATTGGTCGTGCTGATGGGCGCGGCCGAGATCATGATCCGTGGCGCGGTCGGTCTGGCCCGTATCTTCGGGCTGTCGCCGCTGCTGATCGGCATGACGGTCGTCGCATTGGGGACCTCGGCGCCGGAACTGGTGGTCTCGCTGGACGCGGCGCTGACCGGCAATCCGGGGCTCGCGACCGGGAATATCGTCGGCTCCAACATCGCGAACGTGCTGTTGATCGTCGGTGCGGCGGCATTGCTCGCCCCGATGGCCAAGCGGAAATCGAAGCTCTACCGTGATGGGGCGCTGCTGCTGATCTGTTCGGCGCTGTTCGTCATGCTGTGCTGGGGCGGCGAGTTGGACCTCCCGAAGGGCGCGTTGCTGGTCATCATCTTCGCCGTGTTTATCGGCAGCGCCTATTGGCGGGACATCAACGATCCCGGCGCCTCGGCCGAGCGCGTGGAAGAGGTCGAGGAAATCGGCAAGGTGCCGGAGAAAGCCTGGGTTGCCTGGGCGGCGGCGATCGGCGGCCTCGCCGGGATCGCCCTGGGCGCCGACCTGATGGTCACGGGCGGGGTGTCCATCGCCCGCACCATGGGCCTGGGCGAGGAGGTCATCGGTCTGACCCTGATCGCTATCGGCACGTCGTTGCCGGAATTGGCGGCTTCCGTTGTCGCCGCGCGGCGCGGTCATGCCGACGTCGCCATCGGCAACGTCGTGGGCTCCAACATGTTCAACATGCTGGCGATCGCCGGCGTCGTCTCCATGGCGGCGCCCCTGCCGGTGCCGACCACGATGCTGGCATTCGATCTTTGGGTGATGCTGGGGGCGGCGGTGCTGATCATCCCGGCGATGTTCGGCTGGATTGGGATTTCCCGGTTGGGTGGCGTCGTGTTGCTGGTGTTGTACGGCGCCTATCTCGTGGCGCAGGTCTTGGGCGTGCCCGACGTCGTCGCGGATAAACTGGGCGAGATCCTATGACCGGGCCGCAGGCCGCGCCGGGGACGGCGCTGGTTACGGGGGCGGCCCAGCGCATCGGCCGCGCCATGGCGGTCGATCTGGCGGCCGCGGGTTGGCGCGTCGCCGTGCATTTCAATGGCTCGGCCCAGGCGGCGGAAGAGACCGTATCGATCATTCGTGGGGCCGGCGGTACGGCCGAGGCCATGGATTGCGACCTTTCGGACGAAACACGCACGGCGGAGCTGGTCGCCCGTGCGGCGGACGCTCTCGGCCCGGTGACCTTGCTGGTCAACAATGCCTCGCTGTTCGAAAAGGACATGCCGGACACGGCGACGCGCGACAGCTGGGATGCCCATATGGAGATCAACCTGCGCGCACCCTTCGTGCTGTGCCAGGGCTTTATGCGTGGGCTGGGGGACAAGGGCGGCGGCAACATCGTCAATGTCTGCGATCAGCGGGTGTTGAACCTGGGGCTCGGGTTCACCAGCTACAGCCTATCCAAATACGGGCTATGGGGCCTGACCCAGATGCTCGCCCGCGACCTGGCGCCGCGCGTGCGCGTCAACGCCATCGGGCCCGGGCCGACCCTACCCAGCCCGCGCCAGACAGAGGATCAATTCGCCGATCAATGGCAGGCGACGCCACTGGAACGCCCGGTCGACCCCGGCGATATTTGCCGCGCACTTAGGTTCATCCTTGACGCGCCGTCGCTAACAGGCCAAATCATCGCCCTGGACAGCGGCCAGCACATGGGGGCCGCCTGGGACAAAGACGCCGTTCTGGAATAGGATGCCCGGAACCGGCCCGACTTCTCCGCCATAGATGCCACTGGAAGCAGCCATGACCGTCGACCAGTACAAGGTGACAGAGCCTGCCAAGATCGCCGATGCCCGTGGTGCGATCCGCCATGTCTTCGTGCGCAATCTGGTGCTGCCCGCCAACATCGGCATCCATGCCTTCGAGAAGACGGGGGCACAGCGCATTCGCGTCAACGTCGATCTGGCGGTGCGCGAGACCGACCAGCCGCCCGCCGATGAAATCGGTCAGGTCGTCTGCTACGAGGAAATCACCGAAGGCATCAAGGCGATCACCGGGCGCGGCCACGTCAACCTGGTCGAGACCATGGCCGAGGACATTGCCGCCATGTGCCTGGAAGACCCCCGCGTGCGGTCGGTGCGGGTGCGGGTCGAAAAGCTGGACATTCTGGAAAATGCCGAGAGCGTGGGTGTCGAAATCGAACGCTTCAACTCGCGTGCCTGAGGGCATATCCAGAGATGGCGGCTAAGTCCTTGATATAGCGCCTTTGTGGCCCCCGCCAGGGGAGTTGTGCACAGGCCATTACACCGTTTCATATTTGTGTCCAGTCGGTTTCTGAATATTTTCAGGACCGACCGAGCCTCTGTGCCGGGTATTATTATTGTTTTATTTCAGTGAGTTAGAAAGATGCCCATTTATTGGGCAAAGTCGAGGAATCCCGGAGTTTCCCGCCCCTTGACCTCCGCCAGCGGGTTTTTCAACAGGATTATCCACAAGAGTCGTGGATAGTTGGCGTTCGCGATTCGGGGGCTGCGCTATATCTTTCGACATAGTATTGATTCGCCTCAGGTTTCCCCGAAAACAGAGGTATGTGAAGGACCGAATGCGTGACTGTGGATCCGGAAAATCAGGACGGACCGGACGAGAATTCGGATGACGGCGCCGAGGTGACGACGGCCGCCTCGGCGGCGTCGGTCGCGAAGGGGGCGGAGGTCATCGCCCGCCATCTGAAAACCCTGCCGGGCGCGCCCGGCGTCTACCGCATGATCGCGGCGGACGGGGCGGTGCTGTACGTCGGCAAGGCGAAGGATTTGAAGAAGCGGGTCGCGGCCTATACCGCGCCCGAGCGCCAATCGATCCGTATCCGCCGGATGATCGCCCTGACCGCCGACATGGAATTCGTGACCACGGCGACCGAGGCAGAGGCACTGCTGCTGGAATCCAACCTGATCAAGCGCTATGCCCCGCGCTACAACATCCTCCTGCGCGACGATAAGTCCTTCCCCTATATCCTGGTCACCGGCGACCACGACTACCCGCAGGTCGTGAAGTACCGGGGCGCCAAAAGCCGGGCGGGGGATTACTTTGGTCCTTTCGCCTCGGTTTGGGCAGTCAACGACGCGCTCAATGTGCTGCAGCGGGCGTTCCTGCTGCGCTCCTGTTCCGATCATGTGTTTTCCGGGCGGACACGGCCCTGCCTGCTGTATCAAATCAAGCGGTGTTCGGCGCCCTGCGTCGACCGCATTTCGAAAGAAGACTACAGCGCCCTTGTCGATCAGGCGCGGGCCTTCCTGACGGGTGACTCGCGGGCGGTGCAGGCGGAACTCTCGGCCCGCATGGAGGAAGCCTCCGACGCCCTGGAATTCGAGATGGCGGCCCAGTACCGCGACCGGATCCAGGCGATGACACGCATTCAGGCCCATCAGGACATCAACGTCCGCAGCGTCGGCGACGCCGACGTGATCGCCGCTCACCGCCGGGGCGGGCAAACCTGCGTCCAGGTCTTCTTCTTCCGCACCGGAGCCAATTTCGGCAACCGGGCCTATTTCCCCAGTCACGCGCCGGAAGACACGATGGGCGAGGTGCTGGAGGCCTTCCTGGGCCAGTTCTATGCCCGCACGATCCCGCCCAAGACTGTGTTGCTGAGCGACGACCTGCCCAATCGTGAATTGATCGAGGACGCGCTTTCCGTGCGCGCCGAGCGGCGGGTCAAGGTCTCGGTCCCGGCACGCGGCGACAAACGCCAGATGTTGGAACACGCCCGTAACAATGCCAAGGAAGCCCTGTCGCGGCGTATGTCGGAAAGTGCGACTCAGCGCAAGCTGCTGGACGGCCTGTCGGAAGCGCTCGGCCTGGAGGCCGCACCCGACCGGATCGAGGTCTACGACAACAGCCACGTCGGCGGGACCAAGGCCGTGGGCGGCATGATCGTCGCCGGGCCCGACGGGTTTGAGAAGGGCGCCTATCGCAAATTCAACATCAAGGGTGCGGCCAATGTCCCCGCGTCGGAGGGAGGCAGTGCGGCCGGCAAGGATGGGTCCGGTTTCGCCCCCGGCGACGATTACGCGATGATGCGCGAGGTCCTGACCCGGCGGTTCTCGCGCGCCCTCAAGGAAGACCCGGACCGCGCCCAGGGGCAATGGCCGGACCTGATCCTGATCGACGGCGGCAAGGGCCAGTTGGGCATCGCCATGGAGGTTTTCGAGGAATTGGGTATCGAGGAGGTCGCCCTGGCGGCCGTCGCCAAGGGGCCGGACCGCAACGCCGGCCGCGAACGCATTTTCATGCCGGACGGGCGGGAACTCCTGCTCAAGCCGCAGGACCCGGTGCTTTATTTCATTCAGCGCCTGCGCGACGAAGCCCACCGCTTCGCCATCGGCGCCCACCGGGGGCGGCGGGCCAAGGCGATCCATACCTCGAAACTGGACGAGGTGCCGGGCATCGGGGCGCAGCGCAAGCGGGCGTTGCTTCACCATTTCGGCCACGCCAAGGCGGTCGAGGCGGCGCGGCCCGAGGATTTGGCCGCCGTGGATGGAATTTCCAAATCCATGGCGCGGAAAATCTATGACTGGTTTCATCCCGACGACTGATGTGGTTGAATGCGCCCGCCGGGAGGCCGCCACATCGGTGCGGCACGACCGGTGTATTGAAGGGGGCGGGGCCGCGCCCAACCGTTAGAATTTCCAGGCCCCGTAGTGGAGACGTCCGTGCTGACCCAGCTGCCCAATTTGCTGACCTTGTCGCGCATTGCCGCCATTCCGGTAGTGGTCTGTCTGATGCTGTTCGTCGATGCTCCCTACGGCAACTGGTGGGCCTTCGGGGTCTACTGCTACGCCTCCATCACCGATTTCTTCGATGGCTATCTGGCCCGGGCCTGGGAACAGCAATCCTCGCTGGGCCGTTTCCTCGACCCGATCGCCGATAAGCTGCTGATCTCGGCCCTGTTGCTGGCGCTGGTCGGGGTCGATCGGTTCTCGGATGTTCATATCCTGCCCGCCGCGGTGATCCTGTGCCGGGAAATCCTGGTTTCGGGTCTGCGCGAGTTTCTGGCGTCGGCGCGAGTCGGACTGCCGGTTTCGACCCTGGCGAAGTGGAAGACGACGGTGCAGATCCTGGCGCTTGGTTTTCTGATCGTCGGACCCGCCGGACCGGATTTCGGGCCACTGACGACGACGGAAGTCGGGGTCTACGGCTTATGGATCGCGGCCCTGCTGACCTTGGTCACCGGGTTCGACTATCTATGGGCCGGTCTGCGCCATATCCGGCGCGAGGACGACCCCGGCACGGGGCCCGGCGCCACGCCATCCGCCGGTCCGCCTGACCCGGCATAAGGCGCTGAAATCCGTTGAAATCTGTGCCATTCTAACCAATATCAACGGCCTTCCGGTGGCGTTCGGCCCGGTAAGGAAAAGTAAGAAAACCCAAGAGGAAACGGCGGCATGAAGGTTTTCGGCCTGGTCGGATGGAGCGGCAGCGGCAAGACCACCCTGCTGGTCAATCTGATCCCCGAGCTGACGGCCCGGGGGCTTTCGGTTTCGACCATGAAGCACACCCACCACAACTTCGATATCGACCGCAAGGGCAAGGACTCCTACGAACATCGCGCGGCCGGTGCGCGCGAGGTCATGCTGACCTCGGGCAAGCGCTGGGTTCTGCAGCGGGAATTGCGGGACGAAGGCGAGCCGGATATGGACGAGCTGATCGCCCGCATGGCGCCGGTCGACCTGATCCTGATTGAAGGCTTCAAAAGCCATCGCCACGCCAAGATGGAGGTCTTTCGGCCCAGCGTCGGCAAACCGATGATCGCGGCCGAAGACGACACGGTCGTCGCGGTGGCGTCGGACGAGGTGTTGCAGGGCCTGAATTGTCCTGTACTGGATATGAACGATGTTGCCGCCGTCGCGGATTTCATCATGGCCCATTGCGGTCTGGCGGATGCTTCCGCCAAGGTGAGCCATGGCGCAGCTTAAGGACGACTGTTTCGCCTTCGACGGCGGGTTGATGCCCGTGGACGACGCCCTGGCGGCGTTGGCCGAACGGGTCACCTGCGTCGCGGGCGCGGAAACGGTCGCTCTGCGGCAGGCCCTTGGCCGCGTCCTGGCCGAGGACGTCTCGGCGCCGCGAAACGTGCCGCCGCACGACAATTCCGCCGTCGATGGGTATGCCGTCTTTCATGCCGACCTGAACCCCGACGGCGAAACCCGTCTGCCGGTCGCCGGGCGCATCGCCGCCGGTCATCCGTTGGATGTGCCCGCAGCACCCGGCCATGCCTATCAGATCTTCACCGGTGCGCCGGTGCCGCCCGGTGCCGACGGCAATCAGGCGAGCGGTCCGGATACGGTCTTCATGGAAGAGGACGTCACGCGGGACGGCGATACGGTGATTCTGCCCGCCGGTCTGAAAAAAGGATCGAACCGCCGGTTCGCCGGGGAAGACGTGAAGCAGGGGGATGTCATCCTGCACGCCGGGCAGGTGCTGCGGGCGCAGGAAATCGGACTGGCGGCCTCGGTCGGGCGCGCCGACCTCTCGGTCCGCACGCGGCTCAAGGCCGCCGTGTTCTCGACCGGGGACGAGGTCCGCGATCCTTCCGACGACGCCCCCGAAGGCTGCATTTTCGATGCCAACCGCTACACCGCCATGAGCCTGTTGGAGGGCCTCGGCTGCGACGTCACCGATCTGGGGATCCTGCCCGACGATCCGGGCGCCATCGCCGATGCCTTGAACGCGGCGGCGGGCAGCCATGACCTGCTGATTACTTCGGGCGGCGTTTCGGCGGGCGAGGAAGACCATGTGAAAGCGGCGGTCGAACGCCTCGGCTCGGTTCATTTCTGGCGCCTCGCGATCAAGCCGGGGCGGCCCATTGCCCTGGGCCAAGTCGGGGACACGGCCTTCGTCGGCCTGCCCGGCAACCCGGTCGCCGCCATGGTTACCTTCATGGTGATCGCCCGGCCGCTGATCATGATGCTGACGGGTGCCGCAGATACCGACGCGCCGCGCTTTCCGGTCAAGGCCGGCTTCCCCTATAAGAAGAAGACCGGCCGCCGGGAATGGGCACGGGTCAAGCTCCGCTTCAACGGTGGCGGCATGCCGCTTGCCGAAAAGCACCATTCATCGGGGGCGGGGATCCTGACCTCCATGGTCGAGGCCGACGGGCTGGTCGAATTACCCGAAGACATGACCGAATTGGCCGAGGGGGCCACCGTCGATTTCCTGCCGTTTCGCGAGGTAACCTGAATGTCCGCACCGCTTAAGCTTCTCTATTTCGCCTGGCTGCGCGAGAAGGCCGGGATCGGCGAAGAAGCCGTCCCCACTCCGGACGGCGTCGCCACCGTCGGCGAATTGATGGACTGGCTGGTCGGGCGCGGCGGCGGCTATGCGGAGGCGTTCTCCGACCGCAAGGTCGTGCGTGTCGCCGTGAACCAGGAATATGTTAGTCTCGACCATCCCGTGGCGGCGGGCGACGAGGTCGCTTTTTTCCCGCCGGTCACCGGGGGCTGAGGTAGCGGGGCCGCGCCATGATCAAGGTGCAGACGGAAGATTTCGACCTGGGCGCCGAATTGAAGGCGCTGACCGACGGTAACCACGCCATCGGCGGGCTGTGCTCCTTCGTCGGTCTGGTCCGCGACATGGCGGGCGGCGACAAGATCGGCGCCATGACGCTGGAACATTATCCCGGCATGACGGAAAAGGAACTGACGCGGATCGAGGCGGAGGCGCTTGAGCGCTGGCCGCTCGACGCGACGTTGATCATCCACCGCTACGGCAGGCTGGAGCCGGGCGATCAGATCGTTCTGGTCGCCGCCGCCTCGGCCCACCGCGAAGCGGCCTTCGAGGCCTGTCATTTTCTGATCGATTTCCTGAAGACCAAGGCGCCGTTCTGGAAATTGGAAGACACGCCGGACGGCGGCCAATGGGTCGACGCCCGCGATACGGACGATGCCGCGACGGCGCGCTGGAACCTGCCCTCCGGAAAGGCAGCCGAGTGACGGCGCGGGCGATGGACATCGGTGGCATTGCGCGTCCAGGCGAGATCGATGCTATCTTTTTCGACTTTGACGGGGTCCTTGCCGAATCTAACGAAGTGAAGATCGAGGCGTTCCGCCGGCTCTATGAGCCCTACGGTCAAGACGTGGTGACGGAAGTCATCGAACGGCATGTCCAGCAGGAAGGCGTCTCCCGCGTGGTCAAATTGGAATCCTTCCACCGCGACCTGTTGGGCATCGAATTGGACGAAGGCGGCTTGGCTGACTTGGCGCAGACCTTTTCGGACTTGGTCGAGGACGCGGTCGTCGCCTGTCATGCCGTGCCCGGGGCGATTGCGGCGCTCGACGTCTGGGCGGCGCACTGCCCCCTGTTCGTCGTTTCCGGCACGCCGCAGGACGAATTACGCCGAATTATCGGACGGCGCGGCATGGAGGGCTATTTCCAAACGGTCTACGGCTCGCCGCGCAAGAAACCGGATATCGTCGGTGAGAAGCTCGGCGACTTAGGGGTCGATGCGGCGCGGGCTCTGTTCGTCGGCGATTCCCTGACCGATTACGATTGCGCGCGGGACGTCGGGACGCACTTTCTCGGCCGGGTCCCGTCTTGGCGAACGAGCCGGTTTCCCGACGGCACCGTGGTGGTCGAAGACATGTGGCCGCTGGCCCAGGCCGGTGGTGGGGAAGGGGCCGGAGGATGATGGATAACGACGAAGATCCAGGCGACCTGGACGAGCCCGGCGGCCCCGGGGCCTATCCCCATCCGCCTAAGGCCTACCGCAATGAAAAGTTCCTGCGTTCACCCAGTGCCCGGGGGCTCCGCATCCTGGCGGAATATGTCGAGCCGGCGGCGCGGTTCCGCGCGCTCGATGTCGCCGATACGGTGGTTTTTTTCGGCTCCGCCCGAACCCTGCCCCGGGACGAGGCCGAACGCCGCTTGCAGGCCGCGCGGGAACACGGCGGCGACGTCGAGCGGGCAGAGGCGGCGCTCGACATGTCGCGCTATTACGAGGACGCGCGGGAATTGGCCCGTCGTCTGACCGAATGGTCGAAAAGCCTGGAAGACAGCCACAAACGCTTCATCGTTTGCTCCGGTGGCGGGCCGGGCATCATGGAGGCGGCCAACCGGGGGGCGTCCGAGGCCAAGGGGATCAATATTGGGCTCGGTATCTCGTTGCCGCATGAACAACATGCAAACCCCTACATCACCCGCGAGCTGGCCTTTGAGTTCCACTACTTCTTCATGCGCAAACTTTGGTTCATCTATCTGGCCAAGGCGTTGATCGTGTTTCCCGGTGGGTTCGGCTCGCTCGACGAGTTGTTTGAAACCCTGACCCTGATCCAGACCAAGAAGGTCAAAAAACGTCTGCCGATCCTACTGTATGGCCGGTCGTTCTGGGACGATGTGTTGAACCTGGATGCGTTGGTCAAGCATGGCACGATCAATGCGGAAGACCTGGATCTCCTGCATCGGGTCGATTCGGTGGATGACGCCTATACCTATATTACCGGCGAGCTGACCAAGAGCCTCGTGGCCCCCAAGGGCCCCAGTCTGTAGACGATTCGGTTTCTCGGGGGTGCGGAGAGCGGTCGATGACGTCTCATCGCAATGGAGTCGCCCAGCCGATCGACATAATTGACTGAATTTGTCGGATATTTCTCAGTCCTATATAGTTTTTTGACAAACGACACGGGTTGCCGTGGACTTTGCATCGTCGGGTATGTAATTTTCAGACCATTGGGGGGTGAGTGAAGAAACGTATCGCCCCCCTGGGCCTCTAGCCCGTTGGGGCGGTTACGCTCCTTTTCACTTATCCGGAGAAATTTAAGCAACAGACCGCCTGGCTCTGCCGTAGGCGGCAATGGAGCCGTACGTAGATGTCTATGTTTTCTCTCTCCGAAGGTCGAAAAACCCAAAAAGAAGCCGAAGCCAAATTGCGGGCGTTGGGCAAATCGCAAGCCGTGATCGAATTCAAACCGGACGGCACGATTTTGACCGCGAACAAGAATTTCCTCGATGTGATGGGATACACGCTTCCTGAAATCGAAGGCCGTCATCACGCCATGTTCGTCGATAGCGACGAAAAGAACAGTGCCGAATATAGGGAATTCTGGGCGGCTTTGGCGCAGGGCGAGCATCGCTCCGCCGAGTTCAAGCGCCTGGCAAAAGACGGCCGTGAGGTCTGGCTTCAGGCCAGCTACAACCCGGTCGCCGACAGCGATGGGAAAACCTACAAAGTCGTGAAGTTCGCGTCGGACATCACGGAGGCCAAGCGGCGGACCGCCGAGTTTGAAGGTCAACTCGCGGCGATCGGTCGGTCGCAGGCCGTCATCGAGTTCGAGCCGAACGGCACGATCCTGTCCGCCAACCGGAATTTCCTGGACGTGATGGGCTATGAGCTTTTTGAGATCGAAGGCACACATCATTCGATGTTCATCGCGCCGGGGGATCGTGAGACCGCGGCGAACAAGAATTTTTGGACGGAGTTGGCCGAGGGCAAGCACCACGTCGGCGAATTCAAGCGGATCGCCAAGGACGGGCGCGAGGTGTGGATTCAAGCTTCCTACACCCCCATCGCCGATCCCTCCGGCCGCATTTACAAAGTGGTGAAGTTCGCGTCGGACATCACTCGGGAAAAGCTCCGCGCGGCGGATTACGAAGGCCAGATCGCGGCGATCAATAAGTCCCAGGCGGTCATCGAATTCAATCTGGACGGCACGATCCTGACCGCCAACCAGAACTTCCTGGCGGCCATGGGCTACGAGCTATCCGAAGTCCAAGGCCTTCATCATTCCATGTTCGTCACGGCCGAGGAAAAGGGCAGCGAGGAATACCGCGCGTTCTGGGCGGCCTTGAACCAAGGTGAATACCGGGCCGGCGAGTTTCAGCGTGTGGGCAAGGGCGGACGCGAGGTCTGGATTCAGGCATCCTACAACCCGATCGCCGATGCGTCGGGCGCGCCCTACAAGGTCGTCAAATACGCATCGGACGTGACCGCGACGGTCCTGGCCCGCAAACGTGCCGAATATGTCAGCACGTTGATGGAGGACACGGCCGCAGGTTCTGAGCAGCTCAGCGCTTCCGTCCGTGAGATTTCCGAAAGCATGGATAAATCCCGGGAGATCGCGAACGACGCCTTCGACCGGGTCATTCATGCCGACCAATCGACCCAACGCCTGGACAGCGCCGCAGATCAGATCGGCGAGGTCATCAGCCTGATCACCGGCATCGCCGAGCAAACCAACCTTTTGGCCCTCAACGCGACGATCGAGGCCGCGCGCGCCGGCGAGGCGGGCAAGGGCTTCGCCGTTGTCGCCGGCGAGGTCAAGAACCTGGCCAATCAGGCGCGCCGCGCGACCGAGCAGATCGAAGGCGAGATCAACAATATGCGCGACGTTTCCGCCGACGTGGTGGACTCGCTGTCGTCGATCAAGGAACGGATCGAAGCGGTACGGGAGTATGTTTCGACGACGGCCGCGGCGATCGAGGAACAGACCGCCGTCGCGAACGAAATGTCGTCCAGCATGCAGCGCGCGGCCGCGGAAGCGGCAGGCATGGGCGGATCCCGCGCGGCTTAAACGCCGCCCGGGTTCCGGCCGCCCCAATTCGTGCGGTGGTGATGCTCCGGGAATGGAAGGCGCGGGCGCCGGCGGCGGATTATTCCGCCGCGGCGCTTTCCGATTTCTTGCCGACGGTCTTTTCGTAGTCTTCGATCAACTGGTGGGTGATCTCGCCGGGCGTGAAGGTCAGATCGTCGATCTGGCCGACCGGCGTGACTTCGGCGGCCGATCCGGTCAGGAAGATTTCCGTCGCGTCCTTCAGCTCATCCGGCATGATCGCCCGTTCGATGACTTCGATACCGCGGGCCTTGGCCAGGCCGATGACGGTCTGGCGGGTGATCCCGTCGAGGAAGCAATCGGGGGTCGGCGTGTGCAGTTTGCCGTCGCCGAAAGAGATGAAGATATTGGCGCCGGTGGCTTCCGCGACCTGGCCCCGGTAATCGAGCATCAGCGCGTCCTGGCAGCCGTTGGCCTCCGCCGCGTGCTTCGACAGGGTGCAGATCATGTAAAGGCCCGCCGCCTTGGCGTGGACAGGGGCGCAGGCCGGATCGGGCCGCCGCCACTTCGAGGTTTCCAATTTGATGCCTTTGACCCGGAGTTCCGGCGAGAAATAGCTCGGCCAGTCCCAGGCGGCGATGGCGACGTTGATGCGATTCTGTTGTGCCGAAACGCCCATCATTTCCGATCCGCGCCAGGCGACCGGGCGGATGTAGCCGTCGACAATGCCGTTCTTCTCGCAAGCCGCGATGCAGGCCTGATCGATCTCTTCCACCGTATAGGGGATTTTGAAGCCCAGGGTCTGGGCCGAATAAAACAGACGTTCCGTATGCTGGCGCAATTTGAAGATCGAGCCGGAATACATCCGCTCGCCCTCGAACACGCAGGAGCCGTAATGCAGCCCGTGCGTCAGCACGTGGACGCGGGCGTCCCGCCAATCGACCCATTCGCCGTTGAACCAGATCAGACCGTCACGATCATCGAAAGTACCTGCGCTCATTGTAATATTCTTTCGTCCGTCCATTTCTCCCAAGAAGGATGTTGCGTTTTTTATCAGTCTCGGGCATATAAGTCAATAACACTGACTTAAATTCATGAGGCTCGCGTGCATTTTTCTCCAACCGCCGCGACGCCCCGTTGAAGGGACGAGACATGGACGATCAGGCCGCATGGGAGACGCAGCAGACCGAGGTTCCGGCGCCGCGCGACGATGAATTGCGCCATGCCATGGAACTGTTGTTCTTCGCCTATCGTGACTTCACGGGCGAGGCCGACGCGATCCTGGCCGACTACGACATGGGCCGGGCCCATCACCGCGCGATCTATTTTATCGGCGCCAACGCCGGCATCAGCGTGACCGAATTGCTGGCGATCCTGAAGATCACCAAACAGTCCCTCAACCGCGTGCTCTCGACGCTGATCGATGAAGGCTACGTGGTTCAGGAAACGGACGACGGCGACCGCCGCCGCCGCCTGATGCAGTTGACGCCCAAGGGCCGCGAACTGGAGCAGCTTTTGACCCGCCGTCAAACCGGGCGCATCACCCGTGCCTACCGCGAGGCCGGGCCCGAAGCGGTCGAAGGATTCCGCCGCGTGTTGCATGGTCTGATCAACGAAGAAGACCGCCACCGCGTTTCGCCCGCCGACCGCGCCCCGCGCCCTTGACGGGATGTACAGGGGCGGGTGGACTGCCCGGGGCCGGACGTTTCATGTTAATCTTTCGCGCTGACCATGAATGTTTCGCGCGCCCCAATCAGGGCCGGGGGGAAACGCACCCGTGAATGCCGATCTGCCGCATCTTCTGGTCGTCGACGACGACGGGCGCCTGCGCGACCTGTTGAACCGTTTTCTCAGCGAGAACGGCTTTTTCGTGGTGACCGCCGCCGACGCCGCCGAAGCGCGCAAGCGGCTCAGCCATTTCGATTTCGACGCGGTGATCCTGGACCTCATGATGCCGGGGGAAAGCGGCCTGGAATTCGCCCGTGATCTGCGCACGCGCTCCAACATTCCGATCCTCATGCTCACGGCCATGGCCGAAACCGAGGACCGGATCAATGGCCTGGAAGGCGGCGCCGACGATTACGTCGTCAAACCGTTCGAACCGCGCGAGCTTCTTCTACGCATCCGCAACGTCTTGAAACGCACGCCGCAGCCCCAGGCGCCGACGGGCGACTTGCGGTTCGGGGAGTTTTTGTTTCGCCGCGACCGGGGGGAATTGTCGCGCGGCGGCCGCCCGGTGCGGCTGACGGAATTGGAAGCCGGATTGCTCAATGCGCTGGCGGCCCGGCCCGGCGATATCCTGTCCCGGGACGACCTGATCGCGCGCACGGGGGCCGCCGGCGGCGGGCGTGCCGTCGATGTACAGGTGACCCGTCTTCGCCGTAAGATCGAGCCCAATCCCCGCGACCCCCGATACCTTCAGACCGTGCGGGGCAAGGGATACGTGCTTCGTCCCGATTGATCTTCGGAGCCGCCGCCACAATGGGCACTCGACGATGACCTTGCGCATGACCATCAAGAACGCTTTGCCGAAAAGTCTGCTCGGCCGCGCCCTGCTGATCATCGTCACGCCGTTGATCCTGCTGCAGGTCGTCTCCGCCTTGATTTTCTATGAAACCCATTGGGACAAGGTCTCTTACCGTCTGGCGCGCAGCGTCGCCGGTGATATTTCGGCGATCCTGCATCTGGTGTCCCTGGACCCAAGCCCCGCCGGGCGGGAACGGGCCATCGACCTGGCCGGTGGGTCGATGGAGATGTTCGTAACCTTCCTTCCTTCTGCGATTCTGTCGAACAAGGCGGCCAAGCCCGACAACGATCTGGAGGACATGCTCGACCGCGCGATGCAAAGCTTCATCGTCAAGCCGTATCGGATCGATTCCGACTCCTCGGATCGGAACGTCATCATCGATATCCAATTGGCCGATGGCGTTATGCGGGTGACGACCACGCGAAAGCGTCTGTTCTCCACGACGGTCTATGTCTTTGTCATCTGGATGGTCGGCACCTCGCTAATCCTGTTCGGGGTCGCGACGATCTTCATGCGCAATCAGGTTAAACCGATCCGGCGCCTTGCCCATGCCGCGGAAAACTTCGGCAAGGGCCGCGACGTCTCCAATTTCAAACCCGAGGGTGCGACGGAGGTCCGGCAAGCGGCGCAGGCGTTCATGGCCATGCGCGAACGCATCCAACGCCAGATTACCCAGCGTACGGACATGCTGTCCGGCGTTTCCCACGACCTGCGCACGCCCTTGACCCGCATGAAACTGCAACTGGCGATGCTTCAGGACATCGACGGGGCAGAGGACCTATCCGCCGACGTTTCGGAAATGGAACACATGCTGGAGGGCTACCTGGCCTTTGCGCGGGGTGAGGGGACGGAGAAACCGGCACCGACGGACCTGGGTGATTTGCTTGAGGACGTGGTCGGCCAGATTCGCCGCCGCGGGCGGCCCATCGATCTGCATCTGGAGGATCGCCTGCACCTGCCGCTCCGCCCGAACGCTTTCAAACGCTGCGTCACCAACCTGGTGGAGAACGCGGCCCGCTACGGTCAGCACGTTTCCGTTCGTGCCGGGCATCGGGGCGACGCCATCGAGATCACCGTCGATGACGACGGCCCCGGAATACCCGAAGAAAAACGGGCCGAGGTATTCCGTCCTTTCTTCAGACTCGACGATTCCCGCAATCCAGAAACCGGTGGCGTGGGGCTGGGTCTGACCATCGCCCGCGACGTAGTGCGCAGCCACGGCGGTGAAATCCTGTTGTCCGAATCGCCGGCCGGCGGCTTGCGCGGACGCATCCGTCTGCCGCTCTGAGCCGTACCGGCATCCTGACGGCAGTATTTGCGGGGGTTGGAATTCATGGAAATTCCCCCATTGTGACCTATAATGGTCACCGATCGATTTGATCCCACGATTTAACGAGGTGCGTCGACCGTAAACGGTGAAAACAAGACGCCCCGGGGGGTGCAGGTGAGTGAACAGCTTCCGTCGAAAGTCCTGATCGCCGACGATCATGCCCTTTTCCGCAAAGGGCTGGGGTCGCTATTGGAAATCATCGACCCCGAAATCGTCGTGGTCGAAGCGGCGAGTTATCCCGAGGCTCTGCGGACGGCCAATGAAACCGACGATTTGGACCTTGCCCTGGTCGACCTGGGCATGCCGGGTATGGAACGGTTCGCGGGCCTGAACGCGCTGATTCGCTCGCTCGGCGAAGCGCCGGTAGTTGTCGTCTCCGCCGCTGAAACGTCGGAGGAAATGAGCCTCGCCATGGATTGCGGGGCGCACGGCTATATCCCGAAAACTCTGGACAGTTCCGTCGTCGTCAATGCGGTGCGCAAGGTGATCGCCGGCGAAATCTATCTGCCGCCGACCTTGCTCGACTGGTCACCGGGCGGCACCAAGACGGACGCCGGCGGCGGTCTGCACCTGACGCCGCGCCAGCGAGATGTGTTGAATCTCATGGCGGGCGGCAAGTCGAACAAGGAAATCGCCCGCATCCTGGGCCTTGCCGAAGGCACCATCAAACTGCATGTGACCGGCCTGTTGAAGGTCCTGGACGCCAGTAACCGGACACAGGCGGTGATCAAGGCCGCATCCCTGGGGTTGACCCAGGGGCTGGATCAGGACTGACCCCGGCCGACACGGAGGCCCCACATGGCCCGTCTCTCCTTGGCTGTCATACGAATGACCGACCGGCGATTGACCGACCGGCCGGCGCGTAAGGTGCTTCGGGGCGGCGTGGCGTCGGCGATCCGGTACGGTTTGTTCGCCGGGACCGCCCTTGCTGGATTGATGGCAGATATCGCTCCTGCCTGGGCGGATCCGATCGCGGACAATATCGATGCGGCGAAGATGTTGCCCGGTCTGGCGGCGGCGTTGGCAATCGCCGGTGCCGGGTTCATCGCGGGTGTCGTCGCGACGCGCCGGTTCCGGGGTGGTGGAGCGCCCGCCGCATGGGAACAGGACAGCGACGACGCCGCGTCTTCCAACGAGTTGGCCGACGTCGACAGCTCCCTGGAAGAGACTTCGGAAGCGCGCTCTGAAACGGATGCCCATTACCGCATCATTTCCGAACTGACGTCCGATATCGTTTATGCCTACGACGTGGCGCCGGACGGGCGGGTTTCCTCGAAATGGCAGGTCGGCGGGATTGATGGTCTGGCCGGTCAGTCCGGGCAAAGCGATACACCGCTCTCCTGGCTGACGCAGATTCATCCGGACGACGTCCCGATCCTGGAGTCCCGGGATCAGCGGTTGCGCCTGGGAATTCCGTCGACTGATGAGTTTCGCTTGTTGTCGGCCGACGGACGCGTGCGTTGGCTGCGGGTCTATTCCCGGCCCGAACGGGGGACCGGCGGCGAGGTTGTCCGCGTCGTCGGCGCCGCCAAGGAGATTACGCAGGACAAGCGCTGGGAAGAAGCCCTGGCCGATAGCGAGAGCAAGCTTCAGGCAACGTCGCGCACGGCCCGCGTCGGCTATTGGGAGCATTTCCCGGGCGACAACCGGTCGATCTGTTCGCCGGTGCTCTGGCGTATCTGGGGATTGCGCCCGGGCCGATCCGGGCCGACGGGCCGGGTCTTTTTGGACATGATCCATCCGGACGACCGGGAACGTATCGCCCGTTCCTATGACGCCCCAGACCCGAATTGCCAGCACGAATACCGCGTATTGCGGCCCGACGGGACCGTGCGCTACGTGTACGAGGATTTGACCGCCGACTTTGACGACCTGGGCCGCCCGACGCGCCTGTTCGGCGTGACGCAGGACATTACCGAACGCAAACGGGCGGAACAGGCGCTCCGCGATTCCGAACTGCGTTATCACGCAATCGTCGAGGATCAGACCGAATTGATCCGCCGCTGCACGCCGGACGGGATGCGCACCTTCGTCAATGAGGCCTATTGCCAGTACTACGGCGTGCCCCGCGATGCCCTGATCGGCCGCCCTGTCGGATCGGAACTCGCCGCCGACGAAGCCGCCGTGCGCATGGCAATCATCCGGCGGATCGGCGCAACGAACCCAATCGAAGAAAACCTGCATCGTGTGGTCGGCAAGGACGGCCGGATCAGTTGGCAGCAATGGACAGAGCGTGCCGTGTTCAACGACGATGGCCGCATGGTCGAAATCCAGGGCGTCGGCCGCGACGTGACCGCGACCAAGAAGGCCGAGGAAATGTTGGCCGAAGCGAAGGACGCCGCCGAACAGGCCAGCGCGGCGAAATCCCGGTTCCTTGCCGCCGCCAGTCACGATCTGCGCCAACCGCTGCAGGCGCTGGCGATGTTCGTCAACGTGCTGTCGGAACGGGACATGGACGAGAAGGCGAAGCAGCTGATCAACCGCATCAGCGATTGCGCCGAAGCCTTGGAACGCCTGCTCGGATCGTTGCTCGATATCTCGAAACTGGATGCCGGTCTGTTCGTGCCGCAGCGCCGGGAATTCTCCGCGGGTGCGGTGATTGAACGGCTGTGTTCGGAAATTCGGCCGCTCGCCGAAGAGAAAGGCCTGTCCCTCAGCTCCGTCCCCTGTTCCCTGCTGGTCGACAGCGACCCGGGGCTGCTGGACCGCCTGTTGCGCAACCTTTTAACCAATGCGGTGCGTCATACGGAGACGGGCAAGATTTTGATCGGGTGCCGCCGCGCCGGAGAGAACGTGCGGATCGAGGTCTGGGATACGGGCGTCGGTATTCCCCAGGACCAGTTGGGCATGATCTTCGAAGAGTTCCATCAGGTCGGCAATCCGGCCCGCGACCGGCGTGAGGGCCTGGGGCTCGGCCTCGCCATCGTGCAGCGCCTGTCCAATCTGTTGAATCATTCGGTCGACGTGCGGTCCTGGGAGGGCCGCGGGTCGCGTTTCGCCGTGACGCTGCCGCTGGCCGGCGAACACGCCCCGGCGGAGATGATCCTGCCCGCCGACGAAATCGGCGACGTGCCTGGCGCGGTGGTTGTCGGCATCGACGACGAAGCCGATATCCGCGAGGCATTGGAATTGCTGCTTAGTGGTTGGGGGTACGATGCGGTCGTCGCCGGTTCGGCCGTCGAGGCCATCGCCAAGTTGGAACAGGAACGCAAGGCGCCGGAACTCGTCGTCGCCGACTACCGGTTGAAGTTGGGTCATACGGGGGCGGATGCGATTTTGGCGATCCGCCATGTCTGGGGGGGAGAGGTGCCGGGGTTTCTATTGACCGGCGATACCGGACCTGACCGTTTGCGCGAGGCCGCGGCCTCGGGTTTCGAAGTGATGCACAAACCCATTCAACCGGAAAAGCTGCGCCTGATGGTCGCGGAATCGATCGCCAGTGCGCGCCGGGCTGACGCGGCCCGTACGAAATCGGCACCGCTGGACGACGACGGGGCGGCAAGCGGAATCGAACGGCACGCCTGACCGCCGGCGTCAATCGACCGCGTCAGAACATCCGCCCGCCGTTCGGGACTTGCAGGTCGGGATGTAGCAGAACGACCTCGCCGTCGTCGTCGGGAAAACCCAGAACGAGGACTTCGGACATGAATTTGCCGATCTGCTTTTTCGGAAAATTGACCACGCCGGCGACCTGGCGCCCGACCAGGGTTTCCGGCGTGTAGTGCCGGGTGATCTGGGCCGAGGTTTTGCGCTCGCCGATATCCTTGCCGAAGTCGATCCAAAGCTTGATCGCCGGTCGGCGGGCCTCGGGAAATTCCTCGGCCCGCACGACGGTGCCGACACGAATGTCGACGGCCAGAAATTCGTCGAAGGTTATTTCGGGGGTTGGCGGGGTCGGCGGTTGATCTGTCATGGCGCTCTCCTTAAGCCCGGAAATTTACCGGCAGGCGGAAGGCACGCAACAAAAAAGGCCGCCCGAAGGCGGCCTTTTCGTATTCGATGCCGAAGCCCTTACTTGGCGGGCTTGGCGAACTGACCCTTAACTTCGTCCAGGGCTTCGGTGATGCGGGAGTTGATCACCTTGACCGCGGCGTCGTTCGCTTTGGTCATCATGTCCGTCACCTTCTTGGTGTTGGCCAGGGAGGTTTCGAACGCGGACTTGCAGAGGTCCAGTTCCTTGGCGGCCAGGTCCTGCGGGGTCGAGGCCTTGCCCAGGGTGTCGGCGGCGGAAGTGGCCTGATCGAAAGCGGCCTTGAAAACCTCGGCCTGCTTCTGGGCAACCGCTTGGGCGCCTTCGAAAGCGGCCTGGCTGGCCTTGTTCAGGGCTTCCATGTTCTTACGCTGGATTTCCAGCATCGCGTTGACGTCGACGCCTTCGATGGCCGCACCCTTCATGGCTTTGGTCATCTGCTCGGAAATTTTGGTCGGGTCGAAGTCGGCGTACATCTTGGTGAAATCGGCCGTCCATGCGGGAAAGCCGTTTTTGTCGAGTTTGAAAATATCGGCGTACATCTTAGTCGGTCCTCCATTGGAGCGCGAAAAGGATTGGCGGCGTGCTCATGCAGCAATTTTGCTGCACTGCAACAGTGGCGCCTTTATGGGGCCGATGAGCTGGTGAAGTCAAGTCTTATATTGCACTGCAATAAAATCTGCCGAGCCTTGATCAGCCGGGCGTTTCCGCCGTGGCGGCGTCGTCGCCGGGCGCTGCATTACGGTGTATTCGGCCGGCGCAGGCGCGGGCAAGAAACCGCTGCGCCTTCTCTGCCCGGGCGAGCCCACGATTGAGCGCCGCCATGGTCTTCGACTGATCCGCAGTGTCGTCACCCAGCCACACCCGGAACGCATCGGCGTAAACCAAGGCCAGGCCCTTAGCCCGGACGGCGCCGGCCAGACCTGTCGCACCGATGCCGGCGGCCTCCAGAATGCGCGACATGCTCCGCGCCATGCGGGGCAGGAACCGTGCCGAGCCCGGATCACGAAGTGCGTCCCGGGCGATCTCGGCCATCGCCGCGCGGTAAGGGGCGAGGGCGTCGAACCGCGCCATGACCAGATCGAACAGCCGATCGCGGGCGTCGCTGTCGTCGCCGCCGTCGCCACTAGACGCCAAGGCGTCCGCCTCGGCCAGCATGGCGGCGTCGATGCGATCCTGAAAGGCGTTCATCACCGTGTACTTATCGGGGAAGGGAATCAGCACCCGGGCGAGCGGCAGGCCCGCCTCTTCCGCGACCCGGGCCAGATTGAGACCGCGCCAGCCGTCCCGTGCGGCAACCGTCATCGTCGTCTCGATGACGGCGTCGCGCAGTGTTTCGGGGCTGTCGGCTTTCGTCGTTCCGCCGGTCGTTTTGGCTTTGGTCTTGGCTGTGGAATTGCCTTGCGGCCGCTTCGCCATGGCGATGCCTCCCTTGCGTTACCTATGCATTATGTAGGGAGTCCCGACGGGAATTCCAGCCACTGGTCGAACAGGTTGATCGTAGGTGGGTTCAGTCGGCAAGTTCGCGCGATCGGTTGGCGGCGGCGGCGACGGTCTCGCTGATCAGGTCGCCGAGGGGGCCGTCGGCGGGGGCGTCCTTGTCCGGCTCGCCGCCCATCAAGACGCGCAGGCCCGCCGCCGTCGTACCGCCGGGGCTGGTCACGTTCTGGCGCAGGACCTTGGGTGAGGTGTCGCCCTGTTGATGGAGAAGCTCGCCCGAGCCCTCCACCGTGCCGCGGGCCAATGCCTCGGCCAAATCGTCCGGCAGGCCGGCGTCACGCCCGGCCCGGGCCAGGCATTCCACGAAATGAAAGACATAGGCCGGGCCGCTGCCGGACAGGCCCGTCACCGCGTGGATCAAATCTTCGTCGGTGACCCAGAAGACCTGACCGACGGCGGTCAGCAGGTCGTGGCAGAGCTTTTGCTGGGCATCGGTGACACGGCCGTTCTGGGCCGCCACGGTCGTGCCCCGGCCGACGGCGGCAGGGGTGTTCGGCATGGCGCGGACGATAGCGGCGGCGTTGCCCAGGACTTCCTCGAAGAACGAAATCGGCGTGCCGGCGGCGATCGAGAGGAAGACCGTGTCCGGTCCCGCGTAGCCGACATAGGCCGGGACGACGTCGGCCATGACCTGCGGCTTGACGGCGAACATGACGGTTTCGGGGGAAAAGCCACCCGGCAGGTCGTCCGGTCCGGGGACGGTATGGACGCCGTGACCTTGGGCCAGGGCCGCCGCGCCGTCGGCATTCGGTTCGACGACGTAAATATCGGTTGGGGGGATGCCGCGGGCGATCCAGCCGGCCATCAGGGCACTGCCCATCTTGCCGCCACCGACCAGCAACAGGGGGCGCGCCGCGCTCACGGCGCGGTTTCCATCAGCATGGCTGCGGGGATCAGGCTTCGCCGACCGTGTCGACCATGGCGGCCGCCACGGCGTCGTCGGCGGTGCGCCCACCCCAGATCACGTATTGAAAAGCGGGGTAAAAGCGTTCGCATTCGTAAAGCGCCGTTTCGACGATGTCTTCCATCTGGCTCATGGTCGGGCCCTTGGCCGCGCGCATGGGCAGGACATGGCGGAACATGGGCAGGCCTTCGTCGTCCCACATGCCGAAATGGCCGAGCCAGAGTTTCTCGTTTACCCGGGCCAGCAATTCGTACACCGGCGTGCGGCGGTCGTTCGGCACGCGCATGTCGAAGGCGCAGGTGAAGTGCATCGCTTCGATTTCATCGTTCCAGGCAAAATACAGGCTGTAGTCGCACCAAGTGCCGGGCACTTGGACGGCCAGTTCCTGATCGCTGCGGCGGTCGAACGTCCAATCGTTCCCCTCCACGATCTGTTCGATCAGGTCCAACGGGTTGCTTTTTCGGGTGTCGACGGCGAAATCGAGTGCAGGCATGGGCCGCTCCTCCTTCGTGGCTGGCACGGCGGCGCCGTGCTGGCGCCCCAGGCTGGTAGCCTCAGGTGCCCCACAACATCTCGGAGGTTACCGAAATATGGTATTTGTGGCCCCCTTGGATACAAGAGCTAGCCTGCCCGATGGATGACAGGGGTGCAAGGGCCGATTACGCCCGCATTATGAATTTTTGTGGAAGAATCCGCCGCCATAACGACTTAGCCCGTCCCGTCAAGCGCAATACTGGATGGGGATGGGGGCCAAGGCCCTGAAACGATTCTATATATGGGCTGTCCGCTAGGACTTGGGCTTGGCGGCCGGGGTCTTTCGGGCGGCGGGTTTGGCCGCTGTTTTCTTGGCCGTTGCGCGCGGTTTGGCCGTTTTCGCCGCCGGTTTATCGGCAAGGGCCGCCTCCAGTTTAGCGACTCGGGCCTCCAGTTTTTCCTGGGCGGCGCGGGCGTTTTTGGCGACTTCGGCCATGGCGTCGAATTCGTCGCGCGGCACCAGGTTGCCGTCGGCCAGGAAACGTTCGATCTGTTGGCGGATCATGGCCTCCAGTTCGTCCTTCACACCGGCCAGCGTCGCGACCGCGCCGTTGGCCACCTTGGCCAGGTCGTCGAAGATTCGGTTGGACGTCTGCATGGCTGAACTCCTTGGGGTTCCTGCGGTTTCGACTGCTCCCTGAATATATGACGTCCCAAACCGTCCCGCGCAACCGTTGCCCACCGCAAGCCGCCCGACTATAAGCACCGCATGTATGTGGTCACCGGCGGCGCCGGGTTCATCGGTTCGAACATCGTTCACGGGCTGGAGGCCAAGGGCCTGGGCCCGGTGGCCGTCGTCGACCGAATCGATTCGGATGAAAAGGCCAAGAACATCGCCAAGCGCGAGACGGTCACCACCGTGGCGCCCGAGGATTTGAAAGCCTTCCTTGGCGATAACGCGGACCGGATTCGCGGCGTCATCCACATGGGGGCGATTTCGGCGACCACGGAAACCCGCCTGGTCAAGATCATCAAGGCCAACATCCTGCTGTCCCGCGATCTCTGGTCCTGGTGCACGGAACGCGGCGTCCCTTATATATATGCGTCGTCGGCCGCGACCTACGGCGACGGTTCGCTCGGCTTCGACGACGACAACGCGATTCCGGCGCTGAAGGCGCTTAAGCCTCTAAATATGTATGGCTGGTCCAAGGCCCAGTTCGACATCTGGGTCGCCGAACGCATCGCCGCCGGGGCACCCACGCCGCCCGGCTGGGCCGGGCTGAAATTCTTCAACGTCTTCGGGCCCAACGAATATCATAAGGGCCGCATGCAGTCGGTCGCCCGCCAGGTCTATGAAAAGGCCGCGCGGGGCGAGACCTGCACGCTCTTCAAATCTCATAATCCGGATTATCCCGACGGCGGGCAGTCGCGCGATTTCGTCTGGGTCGGCGATTGCACGGACATGGTGCTCTGGCTGCTCGACCATCCGGAGGCGTCCGGCATCTTCAACTGCGGGTCGGGTAAGGCGCGCAGCTTTCATGACCTCGCGGTCGCCGTTTACCGCGCTCTCGACCTGGAGCCGAAGATCGACTTCATCCCGACACCGGAAGATATCCGCGACAAGTACCAGTATTTTACCGAGGCCCGCATGGACCGTATCCGTGCCGCGGGCTACGGCCATCCCGGCACGCCGCTGGAGGAAGGGGTGCGCCGCTACGTGCAGGACTTCCTCCATACCGACGACCCTTATCTGTAATACCGCAGGAACTCCGGACAGGCAGCATTGACATGGCCCTCGCGTTTCCCGCCATCGACCCCATCGTCGTTCAGATCGGCCCCTTCGCCATCCGCTGGTACGCGTTGGCCTATATCACCGGGTTGATCCTGGGCTGGCGCTACATGCTGCGGATGACCAAGGACCTGCCACTGCGCGAGGTCGAGTTGACGGATGAGAACGGCAACAGCAAAACGATCAAAGAGCCCGTCGTCACGCGCTTCGCCGTTGACGACTTCCTCGTCTGGGCAACCTTCGGCGTGGTCCTGGGCGGGCGGCTGGGCTACGTGCTGTTCTACAAGCCCGACTATTATTTCGACCATCCGCTGAACATCCTGACCGTCTGGCAGGGCGGCATGTCATTCCACGGCGGGCTGTTGGGGGTCTGTATCGCGACCGTCCTGTTCTGCCGCAAACGGGATATTCCGCTTTTCACCTTCGCCGACATGCTGGGCTGCGCCGCGCCCATCGGGCTGTTCTTCGGGCGCATCGCGAATTTCATCAATGGCGAGTTGTTCGGCCGTGCGGCCGACGTGCCCTGGGCCATTGTCTTCCCCCATGGCGGCGACATCCCGAGGCACCCGAGCCAGCTTTACGAAGCGGGACTTGAGGGCCTCGTGTTGTTCATCGTCATGGCCGCCCTTTGGCGCTGTCCGCATTTCCGGGCACGGCCCGGGTTCTTGGCGGGCGTGTTCTTCATCGGCTACGGCCTGGCGCGAATCACGGCGGAATTCTTCCGCGAACCGGACGCCTATCTGGGCTTTCTCTATTACGGGGCGACCATGGGGCAATTGCTCTGCTTGCCGATGATCGCCTTCGGAGGCTGGCTGGTCTGGCGGGCCCGCCGGGCCGCCCCCACCGCCGGCGCATGACGGGCCTGACGGATCATCTCCGCCGCCGCATCGCCCTGGAAGGGCCGCTGACCGTCGCCCGATATATGGAGGAATGCCTCGGCAATCCCCATCACGGCTATTACATGACGCGTGACCCCCTGGGGGCTTCGGGCGATTTCACGACGGCCCCCGAAGTCTCTCAGATGTTCGGCGAACTTTTGGGCCTTTGGGCCGCCGTGACCTGGCAGGCCATGGGCGAGCCGGGTGAAATTCATCTCATCGAACTGGGCCCCGGACGCGGCACCTTGATGGCCGATGCCCTGCGCGCCGCCGCGGGGGTGCCTGCTTTCCACGCGGCGATCCGGGTTCATCTGGTGGAGATGAGCCCGGTCCTGCGCGCCAAGCAGGCCGAGACCCTGGCGGCCCTTCACCCCGACCTTGCGCCCGAATGGTGGAACGATCTGAGCCAGGTGCCCGACGGCCCCGCCATCGTTCTGGCCAACGAATTCTTCGACGCCCTGCCGGTCCGCCAGTTTCAGCGCGGTCCCGACGGCTGGCGCGAACGCCTGGTCGTCTGGGACGAGACCGGCGGCAAGGACGGCAATGGGGCCTTCGCCTTCGCACTTTCGGGCGCGGCACCAAAAACGCCGCTGATACCGCCGCCGCTGGACGCCGCGCCGGACGGAGCGATGGTCGAGATCTGCCCGGCGGGTCTGCGCAAGGCGCATACGCTTGCCGCGCGTCTGGCGGAACAGGGCGGCGCGGCGTTGATCATCGACTACGGTCATGACCGCAGTGCCCCCGGCGAGACCCTGCAGGCCGTGAAGGATCATGCGTATGCGGATGTCCTGGCGGGGCCGGGTGAGGCCGATCTGACGACCCACGTGGATTTTCAGCAGCTCGCCGCTACTGCGATCCAGGCGGGCGCGGCGGCCCATGGCCCCGTGGGGCAGGGTGACTTCCTCAAGGTTCTGGGCATTGCCGAACGGGCGGCGGCGCTGGCGGCCAATGCCGATGACCGCCAACAGGCGGAGATTGCTGCGGCGTTCGACCGCCTGACGGGTGAGGACAAGGGCGGCATGGGGCGCCTGTTCCGTGTGCTGGCCTTGCAGCATCCGGGCCTGCCGGCACCGATCGGGTTTTAACGGCAGGCTTGCGTCGACCGGTTAAACGGACGATTTGAGTTGCCGAACGGGAACGGAGTACAAACAGCCATGGCCGATACCGACGATATCCCCGAATTCATCACCGCCCCCAACCTGGCCGGTCAGGCCGGGGTGGCCCATGGTTTCTTCACCCGCCGGGGCGGCGTGTCGATGGGTATCTACGCCGGGTTGAATTGCGGCCAGGGATCGAACGATTCCCAGGACGCCGTCGCCGAAAACAAGCGCCGGGCCATGGCGGCCCTGGGGCTGGGTGGTGATGCCTTGGCCCTGGTCCATCAGGTTCATTCGCCCAAGGTCTGGGCCACCGAGGCGCCGCGCGCCCGCGATGCCATGGAAAAGGCCGACGCCCTAGTGAGCCGCCGCAGCGGCCTGGCGCTGGGCGTCCTGGCCGCTGATTGCGCGCCGGTGCTGTTCGCCGACGCCGATGCCGGGATCGTCGCCGCCGCCCATGCCGGGTGGCGGGGGGCGATGGCCGGGGTCCTGGAAAACACGGTCGCGCGGATGGAAGCCGACGGCGCCAGCCGCGCCAACATCCATGCCGCCCTCGGCCCCTGCATCCGCCAGCCGTCTTACGAGGTCGGCCGCGACATGAAGGAAACCTTCGCGGACCATCACCCCGAACACGACGAATATTTCGCCCCCGGCGCCGACGGCGATCATTTCCAGTTCGACCTGGCGGGCTTCATCATGGATCGCCTGTCGGAGCTGGGCCTAGGCAGCAGCCATGACGTGGGCCTGGACACCTATCCGGAGCCGGATCGCTTCTTCAGCTATCGCCGCGCGACGCACTTGGGCGAGCCCGATTACGGCCGGGCGTTGGCGGCGATCGCCCTGGTCCCGGGCTAAGGCGAGGAGCGGGGCCGTGCCGTACTTGGCAATCTTGACCTTCGCGACGCTCGCGGTGATTCTCGTCACCTGCGTCATCGTCTGATGACCCCTAAAAACGAGGGGCAGAGAGCCTTGCGGGTATGTATCCGCCTTCGTTCATCGCTTTGTGGGCTGGTTGCCTTATTCGCAGCCACCGTGATTCTGGCCGCCTGCGCGCCGGTGCCGCGCGCGTTCGAGCCGGGCGAGGAAGCCAGCGTCGGCGAGGCCATCGTCCACGGCACCTTTACCAAGGGCATTCAGGTCAACGCCGTCGAAAACACCGCCCCCATCATGTCGAAGCTGCTGGCGCGGACGACGGTGGACAGTTTCGAACCCTACGACGTGCCCGCCGGGGTCGCGCCCTTCGACGCCTCGGAATACATCCTGCACGGCCGCGCCCATTACGATAAGAACCCCAACGCGATTCCCTACGTGACCCTGCACTGGCAATTGTCGAACAAGGACGGTTTGCTGCTCGCCGACCTGGAACAGCCCGTGGATGCGACCGGCGACGAATGGGAATTCGGCACGCCCGACGTGATCATCCGCGTCGCCGAGGACGTCGCCCACCGGGTTTCGGCGATCCTGGCCGGGATCGCGCCTGCGCAAGCGGCGCCCGCGCCGAACAGAGGCATCTTCGTCATGCCGGTCGAAGGGGCGCCCGGCGACGGCGATTTCTCGCTGACCCGCGCCATCGCCAATGCCTTGAAGGCGCGGGGAACCCGCCTGACCCGATATCGGGAGCAGGCGAAATACGTTCTGTTGGGGGCGATGAAGGTCTCTCCCTCGGTCCAGGGTCGCCAGGGCGTGCGCATCACCTGGCGCCTGACCCAGCCCGACGGTAAGGAGGTCGGCAAGGCGGAGCAGGAAAACACCGTTCCTTCCGGTACCTTCGATACCCAATGGGCGCCCACGGCGCGGTTGATCGCAACCGCAGCCGTGGACGGCATCCACGAAGTCATCGACGGTTGGGAAGAACAACAGATTCAATTGGCCCAGGGCAGTGGCCTGGACCTGCCGGGCAACTTGGAAAACGGCGACCTGCCGT
This sequence comes from uncultured Rhodospirillaceae bacterium, assembly GCA_913030825.1. Taxonomy (GTDB): domain Bacteria; phylum Pseudomonadota; class Alphaproteobacteria; order Rhodospirillales; family Casp-alpha2; genus UBA1479. The sequence continues at coordinate 57,020 of CAJWCU010000004.1, forward strand.
CGCCGGGCGCGCCCAAGCGGGTGATCGGCAAGATGCAGGACCATGTGGTGCCCCCCGAAGCCCCTGTCAGCCCCGATGCGCCGAAGGAAAAATCGGCCGAAGACGCCTTGGCCGACGTGCGGCCCGATGGCGCCACGGTTTCCGATGGGGCGCCGCAGAGAAGTATTCTCGGCCCCGAGGACGCCGGGGGAGAGCAGATCGTCGAAGAGGCCTTCAATCCGCCGACCCTGCCGACCCTGTCCGAAGGCAGCGCCAATTCCTTCATGATCGCCGAGGTCGCGGGCGCCCCCGGCAACGGCAACCGCCTGCTGGGCGAGGCATTGCGCCAGGTGCTGCGCGCCCGGGATCAGGAAGTCACCGACGATCCGCGCCAGGCGCGATTCCTGGTCCGGGGTCTGGTCGTGATGTCCGAGCCCAAGGACGGCAAGCAGGAGGCCCGCATCGTCTGGTCCGTCGAGGATGTGGAGGGCAACGCCTTGGGCAGCGCAGAGCAACGCAACGAGGTCGCCGCCGGTGCGCTTGACGAGAACTGGGGCGATACGGCGCTCAACGTCGCCATGGGGGCGGTGGTGGGAATCCAACGGGTCTTGGGCGACAGGGCCCGGGCGTTCGCCCGTAAACTGCCCGAGGGCGCCGCGCCGCCGCCGTCGGGCGGGCCGGCGAGTCTCCCTTGGGAGCCCGGCGAAGCCATCCCGCCGCCCACCCGGTAACATCATAAGTTCCTGAAATAAAACGACTATGAAAGAACGTTTACAGGCCGTGCCCGCGTTGTTAGAGTCCGCGCGCCGAACGCGGGAATTCCCCGGTCGGCGCTCGGCATCGGGCATTTCCAGGGGGAGTTTTGCTCCGCCAAACGGACGCAAAACGTGGGGTGCGTTGCCATGAAGATTCTAGCCTGCAATTCCAACCGGCCGCTGGCGGAAGCCATTTCCGCTTATCTCAACCTGCCGCTGACCAAGGCATCGATCCGGCGATTCTCCGATATGGAGGTCTTCGTCGAGATTCAGGAGAACGTGCGCGGGGAGGACGTCTTTGTCATTCAGTCGACCTCGTTCCCGGCGAACGACAACCTGATGGAATTGCTGGTCACGCTGGACGCCCTGCGCCGTGGTTCGGCCCGCCGGGTGACCGCCGTGATCCCTTATTTCGGCTATGCCCGCCAGGACCGTAAATCGGGTCCGCGCACGCCGATCTCGGCCAAGCTGGTCGCCAACCTGATTACCGAAGCCGGCGCCGACCGGGTCCTGACCATGGACCTTCACGCGGGGCAGATTCAGGGCTTCTTCGATATTCCGACCGATAACCTCTATGCCGAACCGGTGCTGTCCAAGGACATCCAGGACCGCGAGGACGGCGCCGATTTGGTCGTCGTCTCGCCGGACGTCGGCGGTGTGGTGCGTGCCCGGGCCCTGGCCAAGCGCCTGGACGGCGATCTTGCGATCATCGACAAGCGGCGCGAACGGGCCGGTGTTTCCGAAGTCATGAACATCATCGGCGACGTCGAAGGACGGCGCTGCATCCTGGTCGACGATATCGTCGACAGCGCCGGCACCCTTTGTAACGCCGCCGTGGCGTTGATGGAGGCCGGGGCCGAAGCCGTTTCCGCCTATGTCACCCATGGGGTGCTGTCGGGCGGTGCGGTGGCGCGGGTCTCGTCCTCGCCGCTCGACCGGCTGTGCGTGACCGACAGCATCATGGCCACCGAAGCCGTGCGCGTCGCCCACAACATCGAACAGCTGACCGTGGCGCCGCTGATCGCCGAGGCGATGCGCCGGATTTCCGAGGAAAGCTCGGTCTCCTCCCTGTTCAACTGATCGCCGTGCCGGGGGTGCCCGGCCGGTCCTTCCCATCGTCCGACCCGGGTTGCCCGCCGTTCGCGGGGTGTGCTCGTCAGGTTTCGCGCCCCACCGTTTTCATCGGCGGGAAATTTTTCCATGGTTTGATCTTTATCAAGGCGCGGATGCGACTTAGATGTATTCTAAGTGTAAGGCGCGAAAGACCACCTGTCTGCCGCGTCGCCCCGCCCACGAACGTCAGGAGACCGACCATGGCATCCAAATCCAACGCAGCCGTCGCCGAAGCCCGGAAGATCGATATCGGCATCACCGAAAAGGACCGTAAGGCCATCGCCGACGGCCTGTCGCATCTTCTGGCCGATACCTACACGCTCTATCTCAAGACCCATAACTACCATTGGAACGTCACCGGCCCGATGTTCAACAGCCTGCATCTGATGTTCGAGACGCAGTACAACGAACTGGCCCTCGCCGTGGACGAAATCGCCGAACGTATCCGCACCCTCGGCTACCCGGCCCCCGGCAGCTATAAGCAATACGCCAAGCTGTCGTCGATCAAGGAGAGCGAGACCGTGCCCGAGGCCAAAGACATGATCGCCGATCTGGTCGCCGGCCAGGAGGCGGTGGTCAAGACGGCGCGCAAGCTGTTCCCCGCCGTCGACAAGGCCAACGACGAGCCGACGGCGGACCTGCTGACCCAACGCATGCAGGTCCATGAAAAAGCCGCCTGGATGATGCGTTCGCTCCTCCAGTAGGACCCGGGCGGGACACGGCGGGCGGCCCGGAAGGCCGCTGCCCCTTCCTTCGTGTCACGGCGTTTGCTCTAATACGCCGCCCCGGCCGTTCAGCGGCCGGGGCCAAGAGCCCCCAGCCGACACGAGGACATCCCATGATCACCTATCTTAAATCGGGTAAAAGCGCCGAGGACGTCGCCGAAGCCGACGCCAAGGTTCGCCGCACCGTCGAAGACATCCTGGCCGATATCGAAAGCCGCGGCGACGCCGCCGTCCGCGAACTGGCCGAGAAATTCGACGGCATGACGCGCGACGATTTCCGCCTCAGCCCCGAAGAGATCGAGGAAGCCGTCTCCAAGGTTTCCAAGGACGACCTGGACGACATCAAGTTCGCCCAGGCCCAGGTCCGCAATTTCGCCCAGAAACAGAAGGATTGCCTGCAGGACCTGGAGGTCGAAACCCTGCCGGGTGTCGTGCTGGGCCATAAGAACGTGCCGGTGAACTCGGTCGGCTGCTACGTGCCGGGGGGCAAGTATCCCATGGTCGCCTCGGCCCATATGAGCGTCGTCACCGCCAAGGTCGCGGGCGTGAAGCGCGTCGTCGCCTCGGCTCCGCCCCAGGGCGGCGAGCCGCACCCCGCCATCGTCGCCGCCATGCATCTGGCCGGCGCCGACGAAATCCTGGTCTTAGGCGGCATTCAGGCCGTCGGCGCCATGGCCCTGGGCACGGAAAGCCTCAAGGGCGTGGACATGCTGGTCGGCCCCGGCAACATGTTCGTCGCCGAGGCCAAGCGTCAGCTGTTCGGCCGGGTCGGGATCGACCTGTTCGCCGGGCCGACGGAAACCCTGATCATCGCCGACGACAGCGTCGATGCGGAAATCTGCGCCGTCGACCTGCTGGGTCAGGCCGAACACGGCCCGACGTCGCCTGCCTGCCTTCTGACCAATTCCAAGGCGCTGGCGGAAGCCACCATGGCCGAAGTCGAACGCCAGCTGACCGTCATCCCGACCGCCGACGTGGCGGCGGACGCCTGGCGCGATTTCGGCCAGGTCATCGTCTGCGACAGCCTGGACGAAATGGTCGAGGAAGCTGACCGCCTGGCCTACGAGCACGTCCAGGTGATGACCGAGGACCCCGATTATTTCCTCAACAATATGACCAACTTCGGCGCCCTGTTCCTGGGGCCGCGCACCAACGTGTCGTTCGGCGACAAGGTGATCGGCACCAACCACACCCTGCCGACCAAGAAGGCGGCGCGGTATACGGGCGGGCTTTGGGTCGGCAAGTTCATGAAGACCTGCACCTATCAGAAGGTGCTGACCGACGAGGCGTCGGCCATGGTCGGAAGCTACTGTTCGCGCCTCTGCGCCATCGAAGGTTTCGCCGGACACGGCGAGCAGGCCAATATCCGGGTTCGCCGTTACGGCGGGTCCAACGTGGCGCCCTACGGCGTCGTCGCGAAGAACTGAAGACCGGGAGCCCCGATAAATGACCAGTCTACCGACCATGCCAACCTTCAGACTGGACGGGCGCAAGGCGCTCGTCACCGGCGCCGGGCGCGGCATCGGCCTTGGCGCCGCCACGGCCCTGGCCGACGCGGGGGCCGAGGTAACGCTCTGTGCCCGTTCCGCAGATCAGATCGAGGCCGCCGCCGAGGCGATCCGTGCGCGCGGGCAGAAGGCCGAGGCCCTGGTCCTCGACGTCACCGACACGTCCAAGATGCGGGCGGCGATCGCCGAGAAGGGGCCGTTCCAGATCCTGTTCAACAACGCCGGCGGCAACCGGCCGCAGGATCTTCTGGAGATCACCGAAGAAGACTATGACGCGATCATGGACCTGAATGTGCGGGCGGCTTTGTTCGTTGCCCAGGCGGTGGTCAAGGGCCTCACCGAAGCGAACCTTCCGGGTTCCATCATCAACGTCTCGTCGCAGATGGGCCTGGTTGGCGGGCCGAAGCGCACGGTCTACTGCGCGACCAAGCACGCCATCGAAGGCGCCAGTAAGGCGATGGCCTGGGAACTGGGCCCGAAGGGCATCCGCGTCAATACGATCTGCCCCACCTTCATCGAAACGCCGATGACCGAAGGCATGCTGGAAGACGCCGATTTCGTCGACTTCGTCACATCGAAGATCGCCCTCGGCCGGATCGGCCAGGTCGAGGACCTGATGGGGGCGGTGGTCTTCCTGGCGTCCGACGCATCGAGCCTGATGACCGGCTCCTCCCTGGTCGTCGACGGCGGCTGGACGGCGGCCTAATCGGTTACAAAACCCAAGCCTGCGCGAAGGTTGTTTTGCGCAAATAAAGGAGCCCTGGCCCATGTGGGAAACGCCGATCACGCCCCGCGTGTCCGAGACCGACGGGGCCGGGCATATCAACAACACGGTCATCCCGATCTGGCTGGAGGCCGGCCGACGGGAGGTTTTCCGCATCCTGACGCCGGATTTGTCGTTCGGAAAATGGCGGGTCGCCCTGGTCAACATGAACGTCGACTACCTGGATCAGACCTATTTTCAGCAGGACGCCCTGGTGAAGACCTGGGTCGAGCGCGTCGGCGGCAAGAGCTTCACGCTCTATGAGGAGCTTTGGCAAGGTGACCGGCTCTGCGCCAAGGGCACGGTCACCTATGTCTATTTCAACTATGAAAAGGGCGCGTCCGAAGCTATTCCTGACGATGCCCGCGCGGCCTTCACGGCCCATATGAAAGACACTTAAAGCCCCCCCCAGCCCAGGTTTCACCATGTCCATCTTTGCCGTTCTGACCATCGCTCTCGGCCTGTCGGCCGACGCTTTCGCCGTGTCGCTCTGCCGGGGGGCCGGCGGACGGTTCCGAACCTTCGGGTCCGCCGCGCGCATGGGGCTGTTGTTCGGCGCCAGCGAGGCGGGGATGACCCTGCTGGGCTATTTGCTGGCCTCGCGGTTCGCCGAGCAGGTTCAGGACCTGGACCATTGGATCGCGTTGATCCTGTTGGGCGGGGTCGGTGGGCATATGCTCTGGGAAGCCTTCTTCGGCGAGGACGAAGCGGACTGCGAGGACGAGGAGCCGCGAAAACGCAGCATCTTGGGCAATATCGCAACGGTGATCGGGACCAGCATCGATTCCGCCGCCGTGGGTGTCGCGTTTTCGGTGATCGCCGTCGATATCGTGACCGCCGTCTGCGTCATCGGCCTGATGTCGTTCTCGATCAGCACCCTGGGCCTGATGATCGCGCCCCGCGTCGGGGGGTATCTCGGGCGCTGGGCCGAGGTCGCCGGGGGGCTCGTCCTGATCGGTATCGGCAGCTACATCTTCTATAGCCATACAATGGGCGCGGGGGCGGGCGCCTGAGCCCGGAATTCCGGCGATTCCCACCGCGTTCCGCGGCCTATTGACCCGGCGGGCCCTGGGGGCTATGTATGCGCGCCCTTCGGGGCATTTTTTGTTTGTCGCCGGCACCCCTGGAGGCCGGGACGTTTCTAGACTGATACGGAGTAATGCCATGTCTGGTGTCAATACCATGACGGCGGAACCCCGCGATCGGGCAGGCAAGGGGGCAGCCCGCGCAACCCGCCGGTCCGGCCGCATTCCGGCCGTGATCTACGGGGATCACAAGGATCCGATCCTGTGTTCCGTCGAACCCATCGAGCTGATGCATCAACTGCACGGCCAGAGCTTCTACTCGCAAATGATGGACCTGCAGGTCGCCGGCGATACGCACCGCGTGCTGCCGCGTGACGTTCAGTTCCACCCCGTCACCGACCAGCCGCTGCACGTCGATTTCATGCGCGTCGGCAAGGGCACGCGGGTGACCGTGATGATCCCGGTCTACTACGAGGACGAAGAAAGCTGCCGCGGCATCAAGCGCGGCGGTGTTCTGAACATCGTCCGCCACGAAGTGGAAGTGCGTTGCACGCCGGAGAACATCCCGGAATTCATCACGCTTTCCCTGGAAGGCCTGGACATCGGCGACGCCCTGCGTATTTCCGACGCCGGCCTGTCCAAGGACGTTCAGCCGACCATCACCGACCGTGACTTCGTTCTGGTGACGATCGCCGCGCCGACGGTGGTCAAGGACGAAGCCGCCGAAGCCCAGGCCGAGGCCGAAGCCGAAGCCGCGGAAGGCGAGGAAGGCGAAGAAGAAGACGGCGAGGACAAGGACGGCGGCGAGGAGTAAGCCGCCCGTTCTTCCTGGCTGGACCGCGCCCGAGGAGGGCGTTCCATGTTGCTTCTGGTGGGGCTCGGCAATCCGGGTCCGTCTTACCGCGACAACCGGCACAACGTCGGCTTCATGGCCGTGGATGCGATCCACGGCCGCTGGCGGCTGGGCCCCTACCGAAGCAAGTTTCACGGCGATCTCGCCGACGGCGTGATCGACGGCGAGAAAGTCCTGATCCTCAAACCCCAGACCTACATGAACGAATCCGGGCGCGCCGTGCAGGCGGCCATGACGTTCTATAAGATCGCCCCCGCCGATGTCGTCGTCCTGCATGACGAATTGGATCTGGCGGCCGGTAAGCTGCGGGTCAAGAAGGGCGGCGGGCACGCGGGTCACAACGGCCTGCGAAGTATTCAGGGGCATATCGGCCCCGATTTCCGCCGCGTGCGGATCGGCGTCGGCCATCCCGGCGACAAGGACAAGGTCGTCGGCCATGTCCTGAAGGATTTCTCGAAAGAAGACCGAACCTGGCTGGAGCCTCTGCTGGACGGTATCGCCGATGGCGCGGGCCTGTTGGTCAAGGGCGACGATGCCGGGTTCCAGAACAAGGTCGCACTGGCGGTCAAACCGCCCCGGCCGAATACGCCGCGCCCGGACGGCGCCGGCGCAAACAAGGACAAGAAGGACTGACATGGGCTTTAACTGCGGCATCGTCGGCCTGCCCAACGTGGGCAAATCGACGCTTTTCAATGCGCTTACGGCGACGGCCAATGCGGAAGCCGCCAATTTCCCGTTCTGCACGATCGAGCCCAACACGGGCCGTGTTTCCGTGCCCGACGCCCGATTGGCCAAGCTGGCGGAAGCCGCCAAATCGGCGAGCATCGTGCCGACACAGTTGGAATTCGTCGATATCGCCGGGCTGGTGCGGGGCGCGTCGAAGGGTGAAGGTCTGGGCAACCAGTTCCTCGCCAATATCCGCGAAGTCGAAGCGATCTGCCATGTCCTGCGCTGTTTCGAGGACGACAACGTCGTCCATGTGGAAGCCAGCGTCGATCCCGTGCGCGACGCCGAAACGGTCGAAACGGAACTCATGCTGGCCGATCTGGAAAGCCTGGAGAAACGCAGCGAAGCGCTGATCAAGCGGGCGCGCGGCCAGGACAAGGAAGCTGTCCAGCAGCTGGAATTGGTCAACCGTTGCCTGGATCTGCTGCGCGACGGTAAGCCCGCCCGCATGCTGGAATTGAAGGACGGCGAAGGCCGCGCGTTTCGCATGCTGCAGTTGTTGACCGGTAAGCCGGTGCTCTACATCTGCAACGTCGATGAGGCCTCGGCCGCCGACGGCAATGAATACTCGGCCAAGGTCGCCGAAATGGCGGCGGCCCAGGGCGCGGGGTCCGTGGTGATTTCCGCCGCCATCGAGGCCGAGGTCTCGACCCTGGACGACGAGGAAGAGAAACGGGAATTCCTGGAAAGCCTGGGGTTGGAGGAAACCGGCTTGGCCCGGGTCATCCGCGCGGGCTATGACCTGTTGGGCCTGATCACCTATTTCACCGCCGGGCCGAAGGAAGCCCGTGCCTGGACCATCGTCAAGGGCACCAAGGCACCGCAGGCCGCCGCCGTGATCCACAAGGATTTCGAACGCGGCTTCATCGCGGCGGAGACCATCGCCTACGAAGATTACGTCAGCCTGGGCGGCGAGCACGGCGCCAAGGATGCGGGCAAGATGCGCCAGGAAGGCCGCGACTACGTCGTCCAGGACGGCGACGTGATGCTGTTCCGGTTCAACGTGTAGGCGAGAACCGCCGGTCAGGATGAAGGTTCGCTCCGTCCCTTGAAGACGATGTTCAGTTTTTCCAAGGCGTCGGCGATGGGAATGAAGAAGTTCAGCCCCACGGACATCTTGCCGCTGCCGCTGATGCCCGCATAACTGACGCCCACGGCATTGCCGTTGGAATCCAACAAGACCCCGCCCGAATTGCCGCCGTGGATGTCCACGTCGGCCTGGATGTCCTCCAGGCCCTGGCGGTTGCTGGCGAACTTACTGACAATCCCCTTTGACACGGTGCCCGACAATTTGGGATCGAGCGGCGAGCCGATGGCGTAGACTTCTTCGGTGATCTTTACCGGCGTCATGCGGATCGGAATCGGCAAGTGGCCGCTGGGTTCGACCTGAATGATGGCGACGTCGCGCTTGGGGTGGCGGCGGACGACTTCGCCCAGAATCTTGCGCCCGGTGATCAGGCGCAGGCGCATCAGATCCCGATTCTCGGTGACGTGGAAGTTGGTCATCACCAGGGTCGGCGTGATGAAGAAGCCGGAGCCGTGGCCGGAGCCGCTTTCGATGGTGACGACGCTACGGCGAATGTTGTCGATGTAGTTCGTGATGGTCTTGGCGCGCAGCGGCACGCGGTCGATTTCCAGCGATACATCATCGACCTTGCGAATATCGGCATAGGTCGGCTCGGCCGATTTCAGCAAACCGATCAGTTCCTGATCGGCGGCCAGATTGCGGACCGCACCGGCGAAGGCTTCCTGCAAGATCACCATTTCACCGCCGGAGACTCCCTGTTCCAGCTTTCCGGCGCCTTCGGTCGTCGTCTCGTAGACGACTTTGCGGTCGATGGTCGAAAACACCTGCCAGAGTACGGTGACGGCGCCGTTGCCGCTGACCGTGCCGCGCGGCAGCCCGGTCCAGACGTTTTGGTCCAGGCAGACGCGCATGGCGATCTTTTCGATCTGTCCGCCGATCAGGTAATCGGCCTGCACCCGGTCGTCCGATTGCGAGGCGAACATCTTGTTCGGGTCACCGACGATGTTGAAGTTCAGGGCCTTCATCTCGCCGTAGAAAATGTCGGTAAACTCAACGTCGCGGGCGAGCACCCGGCCGCTGTTCCAGAACACGTTTCCGCCCGACCCGGCACAGCCGGTGAGCCCGAGGAAATCGGGCTCGTACTGGCCGATGGCCGTGCCGCGCTTTATCCGAACGCCGACGCGGTCGAACTTGATTGGCGCGAGCGCTTCCGCATCCCGCATTTCAACGACGTCCTTTTCCTCGACCTTCGGCACGGGAACCGGGATCGTCTTACATGCCGTCAGGGCAGCGAGTGCCATGAGTGCGCCGATCGCGCCCAGTCGCGGAGATGTCATAATCATATTAAAAATTACCTCTTATAATCGGGATAAGTGCATCTTAGCTGGAATGCCGGCTCGGGGTCGAGCCTTGAATGGTGTTTGTCGGCCATATTCCGGCTTTAGCGCCGCTTCGCCCTGCGCTAGGTTTACGGCCAATCGCACGAACCAATTCCTGACCAGGGAGGATCATTATGGGTAAGGACATCACGCTGACGGCGTCCGACGGGTTTGAGCTGCACGGCTACCGCGCCGATCCGGAAGGCACGCCCAAGGGCGGCATCGTCGTCATCATGGAAATTTTCGGTGTTAACGAGCATATCCGCGACCTTTGCGACCGTTTCGCCGAGGTCGGCTATCTTGCCGTCGCCCCCGCCCTTTACGACCGCTTCGAGAAGGGCTTCGAAGTCGGCTATACCCCGGACGACATCGCCAAGGGCCGGGTCATGAAGGACAAGGGCAACGAGAATTTCGACAACGTCATCCTGGACGTCGAGGCCGCCCGCAAGGTCGCGGCCGAGGCCGGCAAGGTCGGCATCACTGGCTTCTGCTGGGGCGGCGTCGTGACCTGGGCGTCGGTCTGCCGTTTGGATTTCCAGGCGGCGGCCTGCTACTACGGCGGCGGCATCCTGCCTTACGTGAACGAACAGCCGAACGGCCCGACGATCCTGCATTTCGGCGAACACGATGCGGGCATCCCGCTTTCCGACGTCGACCAGATCGCCAAGGCCCATCCGGAATGTCCGGTCTATATCTATGACGCCGATCACGGCTTCCATTGCGACATGCGGGGCTCGTTCAAGGCCCATGCGGCGCAGGTCGCGTCGATCCGCACGTTCCGCCTGTTCGACGAACACGTGGCGGGGTAGGGGCCCATGGCGGAACCGGGCACGCCGCCCGTCATCGGCGTTATCGGCGGCAGTGGCATCTACGAGATCGACGGCCTTGAAAACACCCGTTGGGAGGCCGTCTCCTCGCCCTTCGGCACGCCGTCGGACGAATTGCTGTTCGGCGAATTGGCCGGCCAGAAGATGGTCTTCCTGCCGCGTCACGGCCGGGGGCACCGGATTCCGCCGTCGGGCGTGAACTACCGCGCCAATATCGACGCCATGAAGCGCGCCGGGGTGACGGAAATTCTCTCCGTCTCCGCCTGCGGCTCGCTCAAGGAAGAATTGCCGCCCGGCACCTTCGTCATCGCCGATCAGTTCATCGACCGCACCTTCGCCCGCGAGAAATCGTTCTTCGGCGAAGGCCTGGTCGCCCATGTCGCCCTCGGCCATCCGGTCTGCGGGCGGCTGGGCGACGCGGTCGAGGAAGCCTGCAAGGAAGTCGGCATCGACGCCGTGCGCGGCGGCACCTACCTGGCCATGGAGGGCCCGCAGTTCTCGACCGTGGCGGAAAGCAACCTCTATCGCAGTTGGGGTTGTGACGTGATCGGAATGACCAATATGCCCGAGGCCAAATTGGCCCGCGAAGCGGAGATGTGCTACGCGACCGTGGCCATGGTCACGGATTTCGACTGCTGGCACCCGGACCACGACCACGTCACCGTCGAGGCGATCATCAAGGTGTTGCTGGAAAACGCCGAAAAGGGCCGAACCCTGGTCAAGCAGGTCGCACCCAATCTGACGGACCGCACGGAAACCTGTTCCCACGGCTGCCATACGGCTTTGGAACACGCCCTGATCACCGCCCCCGACGCCCGAGATCCGGAGATGATCCAGAAGCTGGACGCCGTCGCCGGGCGGGTCCTCTAATCACCGAGAAAGGAACGGCCCATGCCCAAAGCCTATTGGATGAGCCTGCGGATTCAAATTCACGACGCCGACAAGATGAAGGCCTATGCCGAAAAGGCCGGGCCCGCCATCGCCGCCGGCGGCGGTAAGTTCCTGGCCCGGGGCGGCAAGGTCAAGACGCTGGAAGGCTTCGAACAAGGCCGCGTCGTCATCATCGAATTCCCCGATTTCGACACCGCCGTGTCGACCTATCATTCCCCGGCCTACGAGGACGCCCATTCCCATATCCTGGGCGGTGCTGTCGAACGCGACACCTTCATCGTCGAAGGCGTCGAGGACGAGGCCCCGCGCGGCGACCTGCCGGGTCCCGTGGCCTATTGGATCGGCGCCCATATGACCATCCACGACGACGACAAGATGGCCGCCTACGTGGCCCAGGCGTCGGAGGCCATCAAGGCCGCCGGGTCGCGCCCGCTGGTCCGGGGCGGGCGCGTGCAGACCATGGAAGGGTTCGCGCAAACCCGCATCGCCCTGATCGAACATCCCAATTGGGACGTCGCCGCCGGGTATTACGACTCGCCGCTTTATGCCGAGGCGCGCAAGCGCCTGGACGGCGGCGCGACGCGCGATATCTGCATCACCGAAGCGTTGAGCTGAGCCCCGCCCATGAACGTCGACGGGACCCCGTACCGCACCATCTGGCTCGCCGAGGATGGCTGGGCCGTGATGATCATCGATCAGACGCGCCTGCCGTTCGAATTCGTCACCCGGCGCCTGGAAACGGTCTCCGACGCGGCGACGGCGATCGCCGACATGTGGGTCCGGGGGGCGCCGTTGATCGGCGCCACGGCGGCCTACGGCATGGCCTTGGCGATGCATGGCGATGCCTCCGACGCGGGGCTGAAAAAGGCCTATGACGACCTGATGGCGACCCGCCCGACGGCGGTCAACCTGCGCTGGGCGTTGAACGAAATGCGGGTTCTGCTGGCCCCTCTGTCGGCCGAGCAGCGGGCCGAGGCCGCCTACAAGCGGGCCGCCGAGATCGCCGACGAAGACGTCGCGATTTGTTCCGCCATCGGCGACAACGGCATGCCGTTGATTGCCGAGCATTGGGCCCGCCACGGCAAGGTCCGCCCGGTCAACGTGCTGACGCATTGCAACGCGGGTTGGCTCGCAACCGTCGATTGGGGCACGGCCCTGGCGCCGATCTACAAGGCCCATGACGCGGGCATCGACGTGCATGTCTGGGTCGACGAAACCCGGCCCCGCAACCAGGGCGCCAGCCTGACCGCCTGGGAATTGGGCCAGCACGGCGTGCCGCATACGGTGATCGCCGACAACGTCGGCGGCCATCTGATGCAGCACGGCCAGGTCGATCTCTGCATTACCGGTACGGACCGCACGGCGGCCTCCGGCGATGTCTGCAACAAGATCGGCACCTACCTGAAGGCGCTGGCGGCGCATGACAACAACGTGCCGTTCTACGTCGCCTTGCCGGGGCCGACCATCGATTGGACGATGCACGACGGCGTTCATCAAATCCCCATCGAACAGCGCTCGCCCGATGAGGTTACCCGCATGACCGGGCGCACGGACGGGGGCGAGATTACGACCGTGACCATCACACCCGACGGATCGCCCGCCGCCAATTTCGCCTTCGACGTGACCCCGGCGCGGCTGGTCACTGGCCTGATCACCGAACGCGGCGTTGCCGAAGCCTCGGAAACCGGGCTCAAGGGCCTGTATCCGGAACAAGGCTGACCGTCCATGCGCTTACGTGCCCTTGTCGCGGTCCTGCTCGTGTCGCTGCCGTGGCAGGCGGCGGGGGCGGACATGGCGGGTGATGCACAGCGCCTGATGCGCTATTGGTACGGCACCATCTGGGCGCAGGATTTCACCCAAGGCGATACCCTGGAACTGGACCTGACCTGCGACGGGTCGATGGAACGGGTCTTCGCCTGGCGCGACGGCGTCAATCCCGAGAAAGAGGTCTATAACCTGGCCCTGATCGCGAAGCGCGCCGATCCGCTGCCCGCGCGTTGGGAAACCCTGCCGGATGTGGCGGCGATGCTGCTGCCGCTCGATCTCGAGGTCGGCACAGGCGATCAATTCGCCTTGTGTGACAACCGGCGGGAGCCCTACGGCTCCGGCTACGAGGCAACCGTTCAACCCATTTCCGACCGGGCCCGCAAATCGTTCGGGCTGCCGGTGGCCTGCAAGGAATGGCTCCGAATCAACGACGGCATGTGCGATGCGGTCTATGTCGGTTATGATCCGGAAAAGGGCATGTTCGTGCTCGACAGAAACTGACAAACCATCCGCCCATCCTCAAAAAACGGAAACACCCAAGATGAAGTTCTATTACCGCCCCGGTTCCTGCGCCATGCTGCCCTATATCGTCCTGGAAGATTCGGGCGCCGATTACGAAGCGATCAAGGTCGATGACGACACGCTGTATTCCGAGGAATACAAGAAGATCAATCCGCGCAACCAGGTGCCGTCGCTGATCAGCGATGCGGGCGAGTTGATGACCGAAAGCGTCGCGATCGCCGTCTGGGCCGCCAACAAGTACAAATCCGATTTGATCCCGGCCACCGACAGCTGGGACTACGGCCGGATGATGATGTGCCTGAACTTCATGGCGTCGCAGCAGCATCCCCTGGGCTTCGCCTTCTACCTGCGTCCGTTCCGTTGGCACGACGACGAGGCGGTGCAGAACGTTCTGAAGGAAAAAGGCCGCCAGAACTGGCTGACCATGATGGACCGCACCAATAGCTGGGCCAAGGAAGGGGCGGGCTGGCTGGTCGGCGACAAGATGACCTGCGCCGATGCCCTGGCCTGGGTGCATGCCCGTTGGGGCCTTCGGGTCGAGCCGAAAACCAACGAAGCCTTCCCCGAACTGTGGGCCCTGGCCAAGCGGGTCGAAGAACGCCCCAGCGTCCAGCGGGTGATCGAGATGTCCGGCCTGGAGCCGATCCGGGACTGACCGGCAGGATAATGGGGAAGGGGCCGACCGCATGAAAGTCCTGATCACCGGTGGCTGCGGCTTCCTGGGCCAGATGATCGCCAAGGCGATCCTGGCGCGGGGGGAATTGCGTGGTCCGGACGGCAACGTGGCCGAGGTCGACAGCATTCAGTTGTTCGACCAATTGGCGCCCGTTACGCCCTTCGACTGGGCGGACAGCCGGGTGACCACGGCGGCGGGCGATATTTCCGACAAGGAAACCGTCTCGGCCCTGGTCGACCGGGACGATATCTCGGTCTTTCACCTGGCCTCGGTCGTCTCGGCGGGCGGAGAGAAGGATTTCGACCTCGCCATGCGGGTCAACCTGCAGGGCGGGCTGAACATCCTGGAGGCCGCGCGTGCGCGCGAAGGCACACCGCGTCTGGTGTTCTCGTCCTCGCTCGCCGTGTTCGGTGGACCGGACCTCGCGAAAGAGGTCGATGACATGACCCGCCACACGCCGGAAACGACCTATGGCATGACCAAGGCCTTCGGCGAGCTCTGCATCAACGATTATACCCGGAAGGGCTTCATCGACGGGCGCACCGTGCGCCTGCCGACCATCGTCATCCGCCCGGGCGTGCCGAACGCGGCGGCGTCGGGCTGGGCGTCCGGCATCTTCCGCGAGCCGCTGCAGGGGAAGGAGCATGTCCTGCCGGTGCACGATGGCTTCTACATGATGCTGCTGGGCTACCGGAGTGCCGTCGAGGGCTTCCTCTGTGTCCATGATGCCGACGGCGACGCCCTGGGCCTGGACCGCACGGTCTGCCTGCCCAACAAGGCCTATGCGGTCGCCGAAATGATCGAGGCGCTGGAACGGGTCGCCGCCGAGGACGGCATCAAGTTGGGCCCCATCACCCGCGAACGGGATGCGTCGGTCGAAGCGATCTGCGGCTCCTGGCCGCTGAAGATGGATGCCAGGCGGGCGATGGCCCTGGGCTGCCCCGCGGACCGGGACTTGGACAGCGTCATCCGGGGGTTCGTCCAGGATTTCCTCACTCCCTGATCCCGCCCGGCGATTTCGGCAAAGAAAAAGGCCCCGGAAATCTCCGGGGCCTTTTCTATTCGATACGTGACCGAAGCGACTTAGTGGATGTCGCTCCAGATCTTCCGCTTAAGCGCATAGAGCATGCCCGTCAGCGCCAGCAGGAACAGCATCACCTTCACGCCGAGGCGCTTGCGCGCTTCGAGTTCCGGTTCCGCCGTCCAGGCCAGGAACATGGTCACGTCGTGCGCCATCTGCGAAACCGTGGCCTTGGTGCCGTCGGAAAATTCGACGCCTTCTTCGACCAGCGGCGGCGCCATGGCGATGACATGGCCCGGGAAGTACTTGTTGTAGCTACCGCCCGGGGGCATTTCGAAGCCGTCGGGGGCTTCTTCATAGCCGGTCAGCAGGGCGTAGACGTAATCCGCGCCGATGGTGAACCCGCCCGGGTGCTTCATGGAGACCTTGATCACCGAATCGCCGCCCTGGGCGCGCGCCTTGGTGATCAGCGACAGGTCCGGCGGCGCCTTCCCGCCGTTGGCGGCGGCAGCCGCCTTGGCGTTCGGGAACGGCGACGGCATGGGATCGGACGGCGTCCGTTTCCGCATGAACATTTCCCCGTCGTCGTTGGGGCCGTCCTCGATCTCATACTCGGCGGCCAGCGCCTTGACCTGGGCTTCCGAGTACCCGATGTCCGCCAGGTTGCGGAACTTGATCAGGTTCAGGGAATGACAGGCCGCACAGACTTCCTTGTAGACCTGGTAGCCACGCTGGACCGAGGCCCGGTCGAAGGTTCCGAACAGACCCTTGAAGGTCCAATCCTGAACTTCCGGCTTGGGGCCGGCGGCCGCCGCCTGGGCGGTGGTGGGTGCCAAAGCTGCGACCGAAACGGCGGCAGCGGTGAGAACGGCCGCGAAGGCGGTCTTGATGGTTGGTTTCATCATGTTCCTTACTCCGCGGGCTGCGTGACCGAGGCCGAAATGCTTTCCGGCGTGGCCAGGGGCCGTTCCAGGACACCCAGGATGGGCAGGATCACCAGAAGGTGGGCGAAGTAGTAGGTCGTCGCGACCTGACCCAACACCACCCAGATACCTTCCGCCGGATGCGCGCCGACCATGCCGAGCACGATCCAGTCCAGCACGAAGATCCAGAAGAACCACTTGTAGACCGGGCGATACCGGGCCGAGCGCACCTTCGAGGTGTCCAACCAGGGGATCAGGGCCAACAGGATGATCGATCCGAACATCGCGATGACGCCCGCGAGTTTCGCCGTCATCAGCCAGGAAACCGGCCAATACAGGATGAACTCGTTCGTGAACGCCCGGAGGATCGCGTAGGACGGCAGGAAGTACCATTCCGGCACGATATGCGGCGGCGTCGCGAGGGAGTCGGCCGGGATGTAGTTGTCCGCCTCGCCGAAGTAGTTGGGCGCGAAGAACACGAAGAACAGGAAGATCAGCATGAACACGCCCATCCCGTACAGATCCTTGATCGTGAAGTACGGGTGGAAGGGAATGGTGTCCTGCGGGCCTTTCACGTCGACGCCCGTCGGGTTGTTGGACCCGAAGGTATGCAGCGCCCAGATATGCATGATCACCAGGCCCAGAATGACGAAGGGCAGCAGGTAATGCAGCGAGAAGAAACGGTTCAGCGTCGGGTTATCGACAACGAAGCCGCCCCACAGCAGGGTCACGAGGCTCTCGCCGACCACCGGAATGGCCGAGAACAGGTTGGTGATGACCGTCGCACCCCAGTAGGACATCTGGCCCCAGGGCAGAACGTAGCCCATGAACGCCGTCGCCATCATGGCCAACAGGATCAGCACGCCGATGATCCACAGCAATTCGCGCGGGTACTTGTAGGACCCGAAATAGAGGCCGCGGAAGATGTGGATGTAGACGGCGATGAAGAAGAAGCTGGCGCCGTTCATGTGCAGATACCGGATCAGCCAGCCGCCGTTGACGTCGCGCATGATGCGCTCGACCGAATTGAAGGCCAGCGTCGTGTGCGGCGTGTAGTGCATGACCAGCACGATGCCGGAAACGATCATGATGATCAGGGCAAGGCCCGCCAGCGATCCGAAGTTCCACCAGTAATTGAGGTTCTTCGGCGCCGGATAGCCGGAGCCCACGGAATGATCGATGAAGGAGAAGATCGGCATGCGATGCTCGATCCACTTCACGACCCCGTTCTGCATGAATTTGCTTGTCGGTTGTTGTTCGCTCATGACGTCCCCCGTTAACCGATCTTGACCTGGGTGTCCGACTGGAACTCATACGTCGGCACAGGCAGGTTGAGAGGCGCCGGGCCCTTGCGGATCCGGCCCGAGGTGTCGTAGTGCGAGCCGTGGCAGGGGCAGAACCAGCCGCCGAAGTCACCCTTCGGCTCGCCTTCTTTCTGACCCAGCGGAATGCAGCCCAGGTGGGTGCAGACCCCGACCATGACCAGCCAATCCGGCTTGATCACACGATCCGCGTCCTTCGCCGGATCGGGCAGGGCGGCCGAATCGTCGGCTTTCGCCTGTTCGATCTCGGCCTTCGTCCGATGGCGGATGAACACCGGCTTGCCCTGCCAGACGACGGTGATGCTCTGGCCTTCCGCGATGGGGGCCAAGTTCACTTCCGTCGTCGCCAGGGCCAGTGTGTCGGCCGCGGGATTGAGGCTGTTAACGAACGGCCACAGGGACAACGCGGTACCCACCGCGCCGACCGTAGCCGTGGAAACCAGTAGGAAATCGCGGCGTGTCTGCTCGTCGATTTCGGCTGATGGCGGGGTGCTCGCCGTGTCGCTCATAAGCACTTCCCCTTAAATAAAAGGTGTTTTGATCTTGTGCACCGTTCCGGGCCGTAGAATTCGAGGTCCGGACGGCCCCCGTAACGTCACCGCCGAATTTAAGGGACCGGCGACTAAGAGGCAACGGCGCGGTGATCTTTCCCACCAGCCGAAATTGTGCGGACCCGGGGGCGCCCGCACGAACCGGCGAGACCTTATGTCGAGTAGGGCTTTCAGGCAAGGGCTAACTGGTGAGAAACGCTTGCAAAACGTGGGCATTCGCCGCTTCATGACCCGGCCATGGCCGGACCGATCGAAATCGCCCTGTTTGAACCCGATATCCCGCAGAACACGGGCGCCGTGATGCGCACGGCGGCCTGTCTGGATGCGCGGCTTCATATTGTGGAGCCTTGCGGGTTCGTGCTGTCCGATGCCCGGATGCGGCGGTCCGGCATGGACTATCTCGACCATTTGGACTGGGTCCGGCATGCGTCCTGGGACCGATTCCATGCCGCCATGGCGGATCGCCGTCTGGTTCTGCTGACCACGCAGGCGGCGGAAACCCTACCGGCCTTCGAATTCCGGGCCGGTGACGTGCTGCTGTTCGGCCGGGAAAGCGCCGGCGTGCCGGATAACGTCCATGCGGCGGCGGATGCGCGCCTCCGGATTCCCCTGATGCCCGGCACGCGATCCTTGAACCTGGCGGCCAGTGCGGCCATGGTGCTGGCCGTGGCGCTCGACCGGCTCCACGCCTTTCCATCAAACGTTTGAACCCCGGGACAATCGATACCCATGACCGACGCTGGCTATACCGACGCCCATAAATCCCGCGCCAAGGCCTGGTTCGAACGCCTGCGCGACGATTTCTGCCATGCCCTGGAAACGGTCGAGGACGAGGTCGCCGGCCCCAACGGCACCAGCGCGCGCCAACCCGGGCGGTTCGAACGCAAATCCTGGGAACGTCCCGGCGAGGCCGGAAAAATGGGCGGCGGCGGCGTCATGGCCGTGATGCGCGGCGGCCGGGTTTTCGAGAAGGCCGGGGTCAACGTCTCGACCGTCATGGGCACGTTTTCCGAGGAATTCCGCGCCCGTATCCCGGGGGCGTCCGAAGACCCCCGGTTCTGGGCATCCGGCATCTCGACCGTGATCCATCCCAATTCGCCGCATGTCCCGGCGGCGCACATGAACACGCGGATGATCGTCACGACCCAGGGCTGGTTCGGCGGCGGCGGCGACCTGACGCCGGTGTTTCCCGACGACGCCGACACGGCGCGCTTCCATGCCGCCTTCAAGGACGCCTGCGACGCCCACGACGACGCCTACTATCCGAAGTTCAAGGAATGGTGCGACACGTACTTCTACCTGCCGCACCGGGGGGAGCCGCGGGGCGTCGGCGGGATTTTCTACGATCAGCACAACACCGGCGATTGGGAGGCCGATTTCGCCTTCACCCAGGACGTCGGCCGCGCCTTCGCCGACGTCTATCCGGAAATCGTCCGCAAACAGATGAACCGAACCTGGACCGACGAAGACCGTGAGGCCCAGCGCATCAAGCGCGGTCGCTACGTGGAATTCAACCTGCTGTATGACCGGGGCACAATCTTCGGCCTGCAGACCGGCGGCAATACGGAAGCGATCCTGATGAGCCTGCCGCCGGATGTGGCCTGGCCGTAGTTTTCAGCTCAAAGTCCGCCCGCCCCAAGCCGGTGTGACGCCGAGGCGGCGCAAGGCCGACCCGGCCATCCCCATGCGCCGCGAACTGCATTAAACAATCTCTGGAAACGGCGCGGCGGCGATCCGCTTTCTGGGACCGCCGCCGGCGCTTGGATCGCTCGAAACGAAGCGTTTCGAATACGGTTTTTTAGGGCCGCCCGTACGGCCTTGTTTTGAAACCACGATCTTTTTGCCGTGGTTATCAGAGGCCCGGTGAACCTACCGGGAGAAGGTTACTCAGCTGTTAACGTTTGGACGAAAACAGCCTAGCTGGACTTGGTCGACATCATCTGGTCGGCGGTCTGGATGACCTTGGAGCTCAACTCATAGGCCCGCATGGCCTTGACCATGTTGGAGATTTCCTCGACCGGATTGACGTTCGAGGTCTCCAGGAAGCCCTGCAGCAGGGTGCCGAAGCCGCCCGTGCCGGCGATCCCGATCAGGGGTGCTCCGGAAGCCGTGGTTTCCTGGAACAGGCTGTCGCCGATCGCCTTCAGGCCGCCTTCGTTGGGGAACCGGGCCATGGTCAGCTGGCCGACGTTCTGCGGCTGCGGCTGGCCTTCAAAGCTGGCCAGGACCTCGCCCGAGGTATTGATGGTAACCTCGATGGCGCCCTGCGGAATGGCGATGCCGCCGCCGACGGTCAGACCGTCGTGGGTGACCAACTGACCCTGTTCGTTGAGCTGAAAGGCCCCCGCCCGGGTATATCCGGTGTCGCCGCTGGCCAGGGTCACCGGAATGTAGCCCGAGCCCTGAACGGCGAGATCGAAGGGGTTGCCCGTTTGTTTCAGGTTGCCCTGTTCGACGACGCGGTAGAACGACGCGGTGCGCACGCCCAGACCGGCCTTGACGCCGGACGGCACGATACCGCTGGCGCGCGAATGGGTGTTGTTGGGGCGTTTGTTGTCTTCGTAGACGAGATCGTTGAACGACGCCCGGCGGCGTTGATAGCCGGTCGTGTTCATGTTCGCCAGGTTGTTGGCGATCACGTCCACGCGTTGCTGCTGTGCCACCATGCCACTGGCGGCGATATATAGAGGATTCATTTTTTCCCGTTCCTTGTACGTTTGCCGTTGCCGGCGCCTTCGCCGGGGTTATCCCCGATCCCGGTATTGCCCGTTTTGTTTCAATCCCCGTGCCACAATCTAGATTGTTTTGATTCAATGACTTAGGTGTAGAAAACGCGCGCGGGAACGGCAGAAAACGCCGCCGTAAGGGCAAGAATTGCCGGGTCCGGCGGCGGAAGCGGGGCGAGACTTCGACTTCCGGCCTTGTCTTCCGCTCCTTCCCGCGCCACTTTCCGGAAAACCCTTTCCGGGCCGCTTGGTCCGGTCAATCGGTAGAGACAGTCCAAGGAGGAAACCCCATGCGCGCCTATTGGTACGACCGCGCCGGCCCGGCGGCCGACGTTCTGAATTTCGGCGATCTGCCTGACCCCGAACCGGGCCCCGGCGAGGTCCGCGTCCGCACGGCCTTTTCCGCCGTCAATCCGACCGATGTGAAACGCCGGTCGTCCGGCCGCGAATTGTCCAAATTTTCGCCGATCATTCCCAACAACGACGGTTCCGGCGTGATCGATAAGGTCGGCGAGGGCGTCAACAACGCGCGCCTGGGCCAGCGTGTCTGGATTTTCGGCGCCCAGCACGGTCGCCCTCACGGCACGGCGGCGGAATTCGTCGTCCTGCCGGCGCGCCAGGCGGTGCCGTTGGCCGGCGACGTGACGTTGAGCCAGGGCGCCTGCGCCGGGGTGCCGGTGGTCACGGCCTATCACGCGTTGTTCGCCGACGGCGATATCTCGCGCAAGACGGTGCTGGTCACCGGCGGCACGGGCCGGGTCGGCGCCTATGCCGTGCAACTGGGCGTCTGGGGCGGAGCGCGGGTGATCGCGACCTGCGGGTCCGAGGAAAATTGCGCCGAGGCCAAATCCCTCGGCGCCGCCGTCGCGCTCAATTACAAGGAGCCGAACCTGAAGGAGCGGATTATCGAGGCCGCTGGCGGCCCCGTGGACCGTATCGTCGAGGTCGCCTTCGGCGCCAACACGGGCCTGTTGCCCGATATCCTCAAGCCCAACGGCACGGTCGCGACCTATGCCTCGGACGCCGTGCCCGAGCCGACCTTCCCGTTCAACCAATGGATGGCCAACAACGTGAATATCCGCATGTTCACGATCTACGAGCTCGGCGCCGAGCGGCAGGACGAGGTTTTGCAGGCCGTCAGCCCGCTGCTCAACGATGACAATCTGGTTCATCGGGTCGGTGAGCGCTTCGCCTTCGAGGACGTTGTGAAGTCCCACGAAGCGGTCGAGCAGGGTGCGGTACACGGCGTCGCCCAGATCCTGGTCGCCCCGGACTTGGCCGACCGCTGATCCCAAAACGCCGAACGGCCGCCCCCCGGCATTGAGGGGCGGCCGCGTCGGGCGGGGCAGTATGAGGTGGCGTTACGGTACGTCGACGACGACGACCTCCGCTTCGGTCATGGCGCGGATGGTGATGTCGTCCACGTCGGTGACGGCGGTGCCGGAGCGTTCGGGCGCCGGTCTGCCGTTGATCTCCAGCGTTCCCCGGGCGGGCACGATATAGGCGCTGCGCCCCGCACCCAGTCGATGGGCGATTTCCTCGCCCGCCGTCAGGGTCGCCCCCAAGACGGCGGCATCCTGATGGATGGTCAGGGCGTCGCTGTCGCGGTCCTCCGGGCGTCCGGAGGCGAGGATTTCCAGCCGCCCGTCCCGCGTTTCCTTAGGGAACTTGCGGGCATCCCATCGCGGCTCGATGCCGGTCTGATTGGGCTCGATCCAAATCTGGAACAGGGTCGTCGGGTCGTCTTCCTTGTTGTATTCGGCATGCAGGATGCCGGTGCCCGCCGACATGACCTGGACGTCGCCGGCTTCCGTGCGGCCCTGATTTCCCAGGTTGTCGGCGTGGGTGATCGCACCCCGGCGGACATAGGTGATGATCTCCATGTCCCGGTGGCCGTGCGGATCGAACCCGCGGCCCGGTTCGATCGTATCGTCGTTCCAGACCAACAACGGCCCCAGGCCCGTGCGCGCCGGGTCGTAGTATCCGGCGAAAGAGAAATGATAGCGGGCGTTCAGCCAGTCGTTGGAAAACCGGCCCAGCTCGCCCAGGGGTGTGACGGTAATCATGGTTTCGGTGTCCTTATGGTTCAGGCCGCGTCGTAGGTTTCCATGTGATCGCGGCCGTGCGGCGCGGTTAGGTCCTGGTCCGGGCCCTTGGGGATGATCCCCGTGGGGTTGATGGATTTGTGGCTGCCGTAGTAGTGCGCCTTGATGGCGTCCATATCGATCGTTCCGGCGATGCCTTCGTGCTGATAGAGATCGCGCAGATAGCGCGACAGGTTCGGGTAATCGGCGATCCGCCGGATGTTGCATTTGAAATGGCCGACATAGACCGGATCGAAACGCAGCAGGGTGGTGAACAGCCGCCAATCGGCCTCGGTCAGGCGGGGGCCCGCGAGATACCGGCTTTCGCCGAGAAGGTCGTCCAGCCAATCGAGCGAGTCGAATAGCTCGGTGACCGCTTCGTCATAAGCGCCTTGGCTGGTCGCGAAACCGGCCTTGTAGACGCCGTTGTTGACCGTGCGGTAGACGCGTTCGTTGACGGCGTCGATATCCTCCCGAAGGTGGCAGGGATAATAGTTTCCTGACTTGGCGCCGACGCCGTCGAAGGCAGAATTGAACATGCGGATGATCTCCGCCGACTCGTTGCTGACGATGGTCCCGGTTTGCTTGTCCCAAAGGGTCGGCACGGTGACCCGGCCCGAATAGTCGGGCTTGGCGGCCGTATAGACCTGATGCAGGAAGCGGGCATCGTTGACCGGATCTGCGCCCGGCGCGATTTCCCATCCGTTCTCCAGCATCAGCGGCTCGACCACGGTGACGGAAATCATGTCTTCCAAACCCTTCAGGGCGCGGAAGATCATCGTTCGGTGGGCCCAGGGGCAGGCGGCGGCGACATACAGGTGATATCGCCCGGCCTCGGCCTTGAAGCCGCCCTGGCCCGTCGGGCCGGGGCTGCCGTCCTTGGTGACCCAGTTGCGGAAGACCGAATCTTCACGTTGGAACCGGCCGCCCGATTTCTTGGTGTCGTACCATTTGTCGTGCCATTCGCCGTTGACCAGAAGTCCCATGGTCTTGCTCCTTTCATACCTATTCGTGGTTTCGGAAGGGGCGGCCTCAGGCCGCCTCGGCGGCGATCAGGCTTTCGATTTCAGCTTCCGCGGCCTGGATACCGTCCGGTCCCTTGGCCGTGCCTTCGGCGTAGACGACCGTGATGTCTTCCAGGCCGACGAAGTTCAGGATCCGGCGCAGGTAGGGCTCCAGGTGGTCCAGGTGATTGAACGGGGTGCCCGGGCCGTAAACGCCACCGCGTGAGGTGACGATGTAGACCGGCCGGTCGGCGAGCAGCCCCTTGGGTCCTTCGCCCGTCGGCAGGAACGTCCGGCCGTAGCGCGCGATGTGATCCAGCCAGACCTTCAGCAGCGACGAAATGCCGAAGTTATGCATCGGCGCGGCGATCACGATGGGGCCGGCGGCGATCAATTCATCAACCAGTTCGTCGGACAGCGCGATGGCGGCTTTCTGTTCGCCGGAGCGGTCCTCTTCCGGAGTGTAGAAGGCGCCGATGGTGGTGCTGTCCAGGTGGGGCAGCGGATTGGCGCCCAGGTCGCGATGATTGATCTCGGCATCGCCGGCTTTGGCGGCCAATCCTTCGGCCAGGCGCTTAGCCAGGTTGGTCGAAACGGCGTCGACCGTATTGGGGCTGGAGGTGATCAAAAGGATCGGTTGCGGTTCGGTGTTCTGATTGGCGGCGGCGGTCATGGCTCTGGTCCTTCATATCGTGTTGTTTCGTTTGGCCCGCCATGCCTGCGGGATGGGAGATGCCCGGCGGCGGCGGTGTTGAGAGGACCCTACGCCTGAGCGAAAAAGTAGACAATCGGCCAAAATGGAATATGATTGTTTATACAAAGAAACAATAATAGGGTCCGGCAATGGATCAACTGACGGGCATGGCGGTCTTCGCCAAGGTGGTGGAAAACGGCACGTTTTCGGGGGCCGCGCGGGAATTGGGGCTCAGCAAGGGCGCCGTTTCCAAGCAGGTCGCACGGTTGGAGGACCGGCTGGGCGCGCGTTTGCTCAACCGGACGACCCGGCGGTCCAGCCTGACGGAGGTCGGCTCCGCCTTTTACGAACGCTGCCGGCGCATCGTCGCCGAGGCGGAAGAGGCGGAACTGGCGGTCACCCGCCTGCATGCGGAGCCGCGCGGCACGCTGCGGGTCAACCTGCCCATGTCCTTCGGCCTGCTGCACGTCGCGGACGCCTTGCCGGATTTCATGGCGGCTTATCCGGAAATTCAATTGGACGTGTCGCTCGACGACCGGGTGGTCGACGTGGTGGACGAAGGCTACGACATGGTCATCCGCATCACGTCTTTGCCCGATTCGTCCCTGATCGCCCGGCGCTTGGCGGTATTCCGCGTGGTGACCTGCGCCAGCCCGGAATATTGGGCCGAACACGGCACGCCCAAGCATCCCAAGGATCTGGCGGGGCATACCTGCCTCCTCTACAGCTACCTCTCCAGTCTGGACGAATGGCGCTACCACGGGCCGGACGGACCCATCGACGTGAAGGTCAACGGCCCCATGAAGGCCAACAACGGCGACATGCTGCGGGCCGCCGCCGTGGCCGGGTTGGGCATCGTGCGCTCGCCCACCTTCATCGTCGGCCGCGATCTTTATGAAGGACGGCTCAAACCCGTTCTGATGGATTACGAGGAAACCGGGCGCGGCATCTACGCGGTCTACCCCCACAACCGGCATCTCTCGGCCAAGGTCCGCGCCTTCGTCGATTTCCTGGCCGCGCGTTTCGGCGACACGCCGGAATGGGACCGGCCCTGCCCCGAAAGCTGAAAAATTGGATTTCGCCGGTCCGGCGTCGTGGGTTAGGCTCTAGACGCAGGGGGGCGGACCGATTGGGGTTGGCCGATGCAGGACCATGCGATTCGACAGGATGTCCGAGGGACATTCCTGGTCGAGGAATTACGGACCTTCCGCCTGGACAGCGGCAAAAGTTACGCCATCGTCGGTCATAACGAAAACCTGGGCCTGATCACCGATATCTGGTTCGGCAGCTTCGAGACCCACGATTATTTTCGCAACGTCTTGGAATTCATTTGCGACCGGTTCGATACGGGGCGCTATCACCTATGGCTGGCCGACTTGCGGCATATGTCCAGCGGCTTTCAGGAATCAGAGGACTGGTTGGCCGATTACGTCTTCCCGCGCGTGATCGTAGGCGGTCTGATGCGCGAGGCGGTCGTTCTGCCGAAACAGATCGAGGATCTGCCGTCCGACTTCGACGTGTTCGGATCGGCCTCGGCAGCCTTAAAAAAGATCACCGACGGACGGGTTCGCGGTTTCGACGATCTGGAGCGGGCGCGGGCCTGGTTGCTGGACGGCAACCGGCCCTGACGGCCGACACGCCTAGAACGGAACTTCGCCCTGCAGGATGACCCGGTGCATGACCCGGCCTTCCTTCACGTCGTAGTCGCGATGGGCGAGGTGCAGGGTCGCCCGGTTGTCCCAAAGCACCAGATCGCCCGGCCGCCATTGGTGGCGGTAGGTGACGTCCGGCGTGACGGTGCGGGCCAAGAGGTCGTTTATGAAGGTCTGGCTTTCGTCGGGCGCCATGCCGTCGAAATGGGCGAGCTTGCCCGGATGGACGTAGATCGCCTTTTTCCCCGTTTCCGGATGGGTGCGGATGAAGGGATGGCGCTGCGGCTCCGCCGTCAGGGCCGAGCGGGTCGAATCGTTGACGTATTCGGTGTCCTGTTCGATCACGTTGACGGTGATCATCGCCGCCAGGCGGTCCTGTTCGTCCTGCGGCAGACCCGCATAGGCCGCCTGCATGTTGGCGAAGCCCGTGTCGCCGCCCTTGGACGGCAGCTGGATCGCGTAGAGCGCCGTCATCTTGGGCGGGCGGGCATGGTTGGTATGGTCCGTATGCCAGTCCTTGGCGCCGATCGGCACGATTTCGCCGTCCAGCACCCGTTTCGCGCGGCGGCTGTCCAGCACGGCGATCTTGGGATGTTCAGGCATCAACAGCTCGGTCAGATGCTGGTCCATCAGGTCGCCGAACAGGGACATGGCGTCGAGATACTGCGCCGGCGTCAGGTTCTGATCGCGGACGACCAGGACAAGATTCTCGTGAACGCCGTCTCTCAACGCGTTCAGGTCGTCGTTGGTGATCGGGGCGGACAGGTCGATGCCCGTCGCCTCGATGCCGAGGTTATCGGCAAGGGGGGTCAGTGTCAGGGCCACGGGATGTCTCCTCAGGGTTTTTGTTTTCCACAGCCAGCGGCAATGATACGCGCGGTCGGCGCATATTAGATGTGAGAAATTCTCGGGTCAGGATCAAACGGCCGTAAAGGCCGCCGAAAACGCCGGGATCAGCGGCCTTCGCGCCACCAGGCGGCCATCAGGGTGCCGAGCGCCAGCACGGCCAGCAACAGGCCGGACAGCAGCGGCACGTCCTTCAATCCGGTCACCACATAGGCCTTATGGGCGACCAGTCCGACCCAGCCGCGGCCCGCCTGATCGCGCCCCGGATCGACGCGGCGCAGGTCGGGAATACCGTCGGCCAGCCAGCGCACCGAGCCGCCGGTGCGTTCGGTGACCGGTTTGAGAATGTCTTCGGTCGCCCGCAGGTCCGACAGTTCCAGCGGGTTCAATTCGCCCGACGCGACCAGGGCGCTCAAACTCCCCTCGGCAAGCCGGTACAGGCCGATTTCCGTTGCCGCCACTTCGCCGCGCCACAGACCCGGCGCGGCGCTTTTCAATTCCATTTCCTGGGAGGCACCCGACGGGGCGGTGACCTGAACATGGCCGACGCTGTCCTTCAACGTCCGTCGCTCCACCGTCAGCTTGCCCGCCCGCACCCGGGCATGCAGGCTTTCTTCTTCCAGGTCCGGCTCGCGCATCAGCCAATGGGCGAGACGGCGCAGCAACTCTCCCTGAGGCCCGCCGCCGTCGAAGCCACGCGCCCATAGCCAGATATGATCCGACATCATCTGCGCCACGCGGCCCTTGCCGATACGGTCGAGCAGTAGGATTGGTTGCTCCTGAATCCCGGTCATCAGGGTGTTGCCGCCGGTCTTCTCGCCCGCGATCTGGCGGAACCAACGGCCCCAGATGGGGTCGGCCTTGGGATCGAAGCCGGGCCGCATCAAGGCCGCCGTCACCGGATGGCGTAGGCCGATATCGGAAATCCGGGGGCGGTAGCCCGCTTCGACGATCTCGCCTGTCGGCTCGGCCGGTAGAATATCGCGCAGCGGCGAATGATAGAGGCTCGCCCGCCCGGCGAATTCCGGGCCGACGGCCATCAACAGGGCCCCGCCCTGGCGCACCCGTTCGGCGATGTTGGCCAGGTGCTGGGTCTGCAGCACGCCGCGCTTGAGATAGCGGTCGAAGACGATCAGATCGAATTCGTCCAGCCGTTCGACGAACAGCTCGTGCGTCGGAAAGGCGATCAGGGCCAGTTCGTTCAACGGCGTGAAATCGTCCTTGTCCGGCGGGCGCAGGATCGTGAAATGCACGAGGTCGACCGAGGGGTCGGACTTCAAAAGATTTCGCCAGGTCCGCTCCGCCGCATGGGGCTGACCGGAAATCAGCAGCACCCGCAACCGGTCGCGTACGCCGTTGACCGATACCAGGGCCCGGTTGTTGACAGTCGACAGCTCGCCTTCCGCCGGAGCCACCGACATTTCCGCCAGGGTCGGCCCGGCGTGGTCCAGCTTGATCGTGTGGGTCTGGTCCTCGCCGACCGGAACCAGGGCGGTTTCCGTCTCGATCCCGTCGATCTTGAATTCCACCTTGGCCGTCGCCCGGCCCGTGGTGCCGTCCTTGCGGGCGTGCTTGTCCTCGATCCGGTAGGTGATGGTCACTTCCTTGCCGACGATGCCGTAGCCGGGCGCGTTCTTGACGACCAGGCGCCGGTCGGTCTCGTCCCGCTTGCCGGTCAGCAACACATGCAGCGGCCCGCGCAGGCCCGCGTTTCGGGTGGTGGTGGCCGGTTCATCCGCTGCGCCCTCGGTCGCCTCGCCCCGCAATTCCTTGGGCAGGTCGTGGACCTGGCCGTCGGTGATGACGACGGCCCCGGCGAAGCGATGCGGCGAGATTTCCGCCGACGCCGTGGTCAGCGCATCCATCAGGCGGGTGCCCGGCCGGTCGTCGGCGGCGGAATCGGTGACCTCGACGACGCGGACCTCCAGGTCCTTCTGATCGTCGATGGCGGCCATCAGTTTCTCTTCGGCATCGGAAATCTGTTTCAGGCGCTCGCCGGTTTTCTGGCTCGATGTCCGGTCGATGACGATCAATGCCTCGTCCGGCTGGGGTTCGCGCTGTTCGTTGACGATGCGGGGGTCGGCCAGGGCCAGCAGCAGCACGCAGAGAAACAGGAAGCGGAACAACGAGCCCTTGGCCCGGCGGCTGACCCCGACGGCCAGCAGCGCCAGGCCGAGCAGCGCCACGACGGCCAGGAACGGCATCGGGACCAGGGGCGAGAATTGAATGGCGGCGGCGGTCATGGTTGCTGTCCCGTGGCCTCCGTCAATTACCCAACCGGCGGAGGATCGCCGGAAGGTGAACCTGATCGGCCTTGTAGTTACCGGTCAGGACGTACATCACCAGGTTGATGCCGAAGCGGAAGGCCAGTTCGCGTTGCCGTTCGCCCCCCGGCACGGCGGGATAGAGGGCCTGTTGCGTGTCTTCGTCCAGCGCCCAGGCGGCGGCCCAATCGTTGCCGCCGGCCAGCACCGGAGAAACACCGTCGTTGACCCTGGCCCCCGCCCGTTCGATCCAAAGCGGGCTTCCGGTCCAGCGGCCAGGGAAATCCTGCAACAGGTAGAACGAGCGCGTCAGCACGTGGTTGGGCGGGGCGACGACCAGCGGCGGGATATCCAACTTCCGGGCGAGGGCGCGCAATTCGCCCAGGTCGGCACTCCCTGTGCGGTCGCGCGTATCGAACAGGATCGTGCCACCGTTCTGCAGGTAGGCATTGATCTTGGTTCGCGCCGTCTCGGTCATGTCGGAGGCCCCCGGCGCCACCGGCCAATACATCAGCGGGAAGAACGCCAATTCGTCCGTGTTGGGATCGACGCCACGGGGATCGGCAAGCTCCGCCGCCGTGCGCCGACGCACGATCAGCGACAGACCGGTCAGGCCCAGGCGCGACACGCGATCGACCTCAGCATCGCCGGTGATGACATAGGCGAGGCGCGTCTGCGTGCTGTTGGCGAGGGCGTCGTCGTCGCCGGTCTGGCCCGGCACGCCGGCGGCTGCACCCGGCGGCGGGGCGATGGTTCGGGCACCCTGGGCGATATCCTGCGCGGCGGCAGGGGCGGGCGCCATCAGGCCGCCGCCGACGACGGCGAAGGCCAGCAGCGGAGCGGCCAGGCGCGGTGGGCGGAGCAATCCGCGCAGCCATAGGCTGATGGCGAAATCGGCGAGGGCGAGCAAGGCCGCCAGCATGAACAGCCAAGGCCGCAGGTCGATGGCCGGGCTGCCGCCGTAGACGGCGCGCGACGCCGCCACGGACAGATCGCCCAGGGGCATCGGAACGGCGGCTTCGCGGCCCAGGTTCAGGGCCCGGCGGTTGTTGCCCCGGCCATAAAGGCCCGGCGGGTTTTTGGGCGAGACGGGGGTTTCGGCGAAGGTTTCCTGCGGGATCGAGGCCGTATCCGGCGGCGCATCGCCGAGCGCGCCGAAAGCGTCGAGCGTCTGGATCGGCTCCAGCGGCGGGCCCTGTCCGGCGTCGACCACGCCCTGGCTGAGGGCGACCAGACGCTGCAGCATTTCGACCAGCAGGCCCGACAGCGCCAGGTTCGACCATTGCGTATTGGCTGTGGTGTGGAACAACACCAGCCAGCCCTTGCCCTGGCGTTCGGCGGTGACCAGCGGCGTACCGTCGGACAATCGCGCCCAGGTCTTGCGTTCCAGGTCCAACGACGGCTGCGCCAGGACCTGACGGTTGACCGTCACGTCGTCGGGGATGGCTAGGCCGTGGAACGGGCTTTCCGTATCGAAGGGGGCCAGCTTCGCCGGTTGCGTCCAGGACATGGCGCCGCCGATCACCCGGTCGCCCCGGCGCAGCGGCACGGGCACCAGGATCGTATCGCCGGCCGTGGCCCGCCCGCCCGTCGCCTGGGCCAGAAGGGGGCCGGCGAAGCGCACGGCGACGCCGCCGTCTTCCATCCACCCCCGGACGGCGACCCGGTCGGGCCCGGCCAGGGTGCCTGGGTCGGGCAGGATCATCAGCGCCAGGCGGCGGCGCAGCAGGCCGCCGATCGTGCCCTGGCGGATTTCGCTGAACGGCTCCAGCGCACGGGTCAGATAGAATACGGAAGACAGTAACGGCAGTTCCGCCCCGCCTTCGCCAGTGACGATGCCGACCGGCCGCCGACGCCAGCGTTCGTCCAGCAGCACGACGGCGGCGGCCGAACCGCCTTCCTCCAAATCCAGGCGGACCAGCCGGTTGATCATTTCCGCCGGCATGTCCAATTGCACTTCGGCCGCCGTCTCGCCCGCCGGAAACACCATTTCCTCGCGCGCGGCCAGCCGTCCGTCGTCGGTGAAGGCGCGCAGGAAGGCGGTTTCCTCGGCGCGGTCGTCGGCCCGTTCGGCGCGCAGCGTGATCGCCCCGCCGTCGAGCACCGGCGGACGCAGGATCATCGGCGCCGCCGCGCCGGGGCCTTCCGTGACCACCGTCAGCGGCCCGAAGCGGACAAGCCCCGTGGCGAATTCGTCGGCGGCCCCATGGTCCAGGCCGTCCGACAGCCAGACCACCTGACCGCTCCGATCCTGTGCCAGGGACGATGCCGCCATCATGTCCAGGGTCTGTGGCCGGTCCGACGGCCAGGGCCGGGGCTGCAACGCCTGGGCGAAGTCCTGGGCCTGACGGGGGGTGAGGGTATGAACCTGTTCGGTTCCGGCACCGGCGGGCGGGGCGGCGGTGGTGACGACGGTGACGGCGCGGCCTTCGCGGGCGGCCTGATCGGACAACTGGGTCAGGAGACGGTGGCGCTGCGGCCAGTCCTTGGCCGCCGTCCATCCATTGTCGACGACCAGGATCAACGGGCCCGAGCCCTGCCATTGCGCGGCCTGATTGATCAGCGGCCCGGCCGCCGCCAGGACGAGGAGACCGGCGATCGCCAGGCGCAACAGGATCAACCAGGGCGGCGTCTTGGCCGAGCTTTCCTCGCGCGTGACCAGACCGAGCAGCAGGCGGAACGGCGGGAAGGTCACCCGGGTCGGCGCCGGCGGCGTCAGGCGCAGCAGCCACCAGATGACCGGCAGGGCGGCCAGGCCCAACAGGGCCCAGGGGGCGGTAAAGGCAAAGGCGCCGAGAGAGAACATGGTCCGAGCCTCCCCGCGCCTAGTGCCGGATGACCTGAGACAGCAGCTGATAAAGCGTCATCAGCACCGTCTCCGGCGGCCGGTGGGTCATGTGGCGGGTCAGGCTCCAGCCGAAGGACCGCGCGACGGCGTCCAGTCCGGCCTGATGATGCGCCAGTTCTTCCGCATAGGCCTGACGGACGCTTTCGACGCGCCCGATCATGATCGTGCCCTCGCCTTCGGGCCCTTCGAATTCGACGCGGCCGTCGAACGGCAGTGTTTCCTCGGACGGGTCGAGAATCTGCACCAGATGGCCTTCGACCCCGTGGTCGGCCAGACGTGCGATCGCCGTGCGGGTCTCGTTGAGCGGCGCCAGGAAATCCCCGAACAGCACGACCCGCCCATGGCGCGGCACGAATTCGGGGCCCGGCAGGCTGGCCGTCTGGATGCCGTCGGGATGTTCCAGGATCGAAGCCAGCCGCAGCAGGGTGTTGCGCCCGGTCGCCGGGATCATCCCCGATCCCATCAGTGCCACCCGTTCGCCCGCACGGATCAAAAGCGACGTGAGGGCGAGGGTCAGCACCTTGGCCCGCCATCCCTTGGTGCCTTGATTGACGTCGGACGAATAATCCATGGACGGAGAGCCGTCGACCCAGAGCCAGACGGACTGCGCCGCCTCCCATTCCAATTCACGGACGTATACGGGATCGGACTTGGCCGATTGCCGCCAATCGATGGTCTGCGTCGAATCGCCGAATTCATAGCGCCGGAACTGCCAGAACGTTTCGCCCTGGCCGACGCGCCGGCGGCCGTGCACGCCTTGGCTGACCGTGGACGCCACCCGTTCGGCGGCGACCAGCAACGCCGGCAGGCCCGCGGCCGCGGTTTCGGCCTCGTGATGCAGGTCGGGTCTGTCCAGCGGATCAGCCATGGATTTGCGTTCCGGTCAGCGCGTTTCCAGCTCCTATTCGATGATATGGCAGAGGCGGTCGATGATCTGGCTGACGGACACGCCTTCGGCCCGCGCACCGAAGGTCAGTGCCATGCGGTGGCGCAGGATCGGCTGCGCCAGGGCGTAGACGTCTTCCAAAGACGGCGCCAGACGGCCCTGGATCATTGCCCGGGCGCGCACGCCCAGCATCATCGCCTGGCTCGCCCGGGGGCCGGGGCCCCAGGACACGTAATTACGGATTTCCGGCAGGTCCGAGGCGTCGGGACGCCCGGCGCGGACCAGCTTGAGGATCGCCTCGGCGACGCTTTCACCGACCGGCACATGTCGGACCAGCGATTGCGCGCGCATCAGGGCCTTGGGGTCCATGACTTTCTTGGCTTCGACGGAATCGGCCCCCGTGGTCTTGATCAGGATTTCGCGTTCCGTCTCCAGATCCGGATGGGTCACGTCGACCTGCATGAAGAAGCGGTCCAACTGCGCTTCCGGCAGGGGGTAGGTGCCTTCCTGTTCCAGCGGGTTCTGGGTCGCCAGGACATGGAACGGCTGCGGCAGGTCGTAGTACTGGCCGGCCACGGAGACCCGGTGTTCCTGCATGGCCTGCAACAAGGCCGATTGGGTGCGCGGGCTGGCGCGGTTGATTTCGTCGGCCATCAGCAATTGGCAGAACACGGGGCCCTTGACGAAGCGGAACGACCGCTTGCCGGTCTCGCTTTCTTCCAGGACTTCCGAGCCCAGGATATCCGCCGGCATCAGATCGGGCGTGAACTGCACGCGCCGTTCCTCCATGCCGAAGACCTTGCCCAGCGTTTCCACCAAGCGCGTCTTGCCCAGGCCGGGCACGCCGACCAGCAGGCAGTGCCCGCCCGCCAGCAAGGTGATCAGCGATTCCTCGATCACCGTTTCCTGGCCGAAAATCACCCGGCCCACGCCTTCGCGGACCTTGGCCATGTCGTCGACGAGTCCGTCGATGGCGTCTACCAGATCGTCGGTGTTGCCACTGTCGCCGGTTGTCTTATTCTTGGAGTTCTTGGTGCTGGTCGTCACGGAAAGCGCCTCCGTTCAAGAAACGGCGCGACGGGGCTGATCCCGCCCGCCAACAAACATCGCGTAACTAGAGACCGCGTAGCTGGGAATAGCGTATCACCGAAACCATGTCCGAAAACACTCCGGATCTTAGCTCTTTCATCGGCGACGCCGCGCCCGGCGGCGAAGCCCCCGCACCCGTCGGGATCGCCTTGCGTCCGAAACAGACGCTGTGCGGCGATATCGACATGCGCATCGGCCTGGACGGTACCTGGTATTATGCCTCCTCGCCCATCGGGCGGAAAGAATTGGTCAAACTGTTCTCCACGGTCCTGCACCGGGACGACGCGGGCGATCATTGGCTGATCACCCCCGCCGAGGTCTGCCGAATCCAGGTCGACGACGCCCCCTATTTGGCGGTCGAGGCCATAGTCGAAGGGTCCGGCAAGGACCAAAAAATCACTCTCAGGACAAATATTGACCAAACCGTGGCAATCGGCGCCGATCATCCGCTTCGGGTCGAGGTCGACCCGGAAACCCTGGAACCGCGCCCTTATGTCGGCTTGGAACGGGGATTGGAGGCGCGCCTGACGCGGTCGGTCTATTACCAACTGGTTGAACTTGCGGTTGAAGAAACGGTCGAAGGCGCGAATATCTACGGTATATGGAGTGAGGGCCGGTTTTTTTCCATCGGCCGTCTGGAACAAGAATAATGATGGCGAGGATCGGGAAGAGATGACGGTGGACCTGAGCCCGGATTGGCTGATCGACCGGTTCCGGTCCTTGGACCTGGATCCGGACATGCAGCGCGGCGACCATGACCTGAACCCGGGCATGACCGTGCTGGACGATCTGACCCCGGCCGCAGTGCTGGTCCCCCTGGTCGCCCACGCGGCGCGGGTCACGACCCTGTTCACCCAGCGGACTTCGCACCTAAAACATCACGCGGGCCAGATCAGCTTTCCCGGCGGTCATGCTGATCCGGAAGACGACGACGCCGTCGATACGGCGCTGCGCGAGATGGAAGAAGAAGTCGGCCTGCACCGCCGCCAAATCCGCGTCATCGGCCAGTTGGATCCTTACATCACGCGGACCGGGTTTTCCGTGATCCCCGTTGTCGGTCTGATCGAGCCGCCGTTCGACGTTTCTCCCGACCCGAACGAGGTCGAGGACGTGTTCGAAGTGCCGCTCGATTTTCTGATGAACCCGGCAAATCATCAGCGCCACCGGCGCGAGGTTAACGGCACCCGCCGCGATTTCTACGCCATGCCTTATGGCGAACGCTTCATCTGGGGCGCCACGGCGGGAATGGTGAAGAATCTCTACGACGTGCTGGTCGGCGGCGGGCCGGACCCGAACTTCCGCCGCGATTTCCAGGGTGTCCGCCCGTCGGCGGGGAGCGATTGATGGTTCGTCTGCTGATCAATTACGTCCTGCCCCTGGTTCTGCCGACAGCGGCCTATCTCGCCTGGGTTTGGTACTATCGCAAACGGGCCGAAGCGCTGGGCGGCGTGCCCCCGGAAGTCACCCGGGGCGGGTTGTTCTGGTGCCTGGTGATCGGCCTGGGCCTGATGATCGGCGGTCTGGTGGCGTTGGCCGCCCTGACCGGGGCCGACCCGGGCGAGGGCGGGTATCAGTCGCCACGCCTGGAAGACGGCCGTATTATCCCGCCCAAGTTCAATTGATCGGCCCGACCCGTGGGCCGGGTGACAGGGTGTGACGGTGGAAGACGAATACGTCGAAATCCGGGGAATCTCGCGCGAGCCGCTGGGTAAGCTGGCGGTTCAGGGTTGGCTCGCCTGGCCCGAGACCGATGCCGTGGTCGCGGCCCTGACCAAGGACGGGGCGGAGGTTCGCTTCGTTGGCGGCTGCGTGCGCGACGCCGTGGCCCGCCGTCAGCCGGCGGGCGATGCCGTCGATATCGACATGGCGACGCCGTTGGCGCCCGAGGACGTCATGGCGCGATTGGAGACAGCGAATATTCGGGTCATCCCCACGGGCCTCAAACACGGCACGGTAACCGCCGTCGTCGGCGACCGTAAATTCGAGATCACGACGCTGCGCCGCGACACCGAAACCGACGGCCGCCATGCCCGGGTCGAGTTCACCGACGATTGGATCGAGGACGCCCGGCGCCGAGATTTCACGTTCAACGCCATGTCCTGCAATCCCCAGGGCGACGTCTACGACCCGTTCGAAGGCATGCCGGACCTGGCCCATGGCATCGTCCGTTTCGTCGGGCGCGCCGATGAACGGGTGCGCGAGGACTATCTGCGCATCCTCCGGTTCTTCAGGTTCTGGGGGGCGTACGGACGGCCGCCGGCGAACGCCAATGCACTTGCCGCCTGCCGCGCCCATGCGGCCAAGCTGAGCGAGCTTTCCGGCGAGCGCGTGCGCGAGGAGCTTTTGAAAATTCTCGCCGTGCCGCAACCGGCCGAGGTGATTCTTATGATGCGCGGCTACGGCGTGTTGGACCAGATCCTGCCCGAGGCCGGGCAGGTCACGCGGCTGCGTCTGATCAATTGGCTGACGACACGGGCGGTGGTGTTGGACGGCGTCGCGCCCGACGGCCTGCGTAATCTGGCGGCCTTGCTGGACACCGACGCCGAGGGGGCCGCCGGGGTGGCGGCGCGTCTGCGCCTGTCCAATGCACAGACGGATCGGCTGATCACCCTTGTCGCTCCTGAGGAGAAGCCGTCGCCGGACCTGGGGGACGTCGACCGAGAGAAGCTGTTGCGTCACATCGGGACGGAGACCTTCCGCGATCTGGTGTTGCTCGGATGGGCCGACGAGATGGGCGGAATGACGCGCCTGCCCAGTGCGCGGGCCGCGGCATGGACCGAATTGCTGGCCTGGGCGCTGGCCTGGGAGGGGGCGGCGTTTCCGCTCAAAGGCCAGGACCTGCTCGATTTGGGGGTTGCCCCGGGGCCGCGCGTGGGCGAGGTTTTGAAACGGGTTGAAACCTGGTGGGCGGACGGCGGCTATTCGGCGGACCGGGGTGCCTGTCTGGATCTGGCCCGCAGAATCATCGGGGGAGACCATCCGACATGACGA
Source organism: uncultured Rhodospirillaceae bacterium (assembly GCA_913030825.1). Lineage (GTDB taxonomy): Bacteria > Pseudomonadota > Alphaproteobacteria > Rhodospirillales > Casp-alpha2 > UBA1479. The sequence continues at coordinate 94,457 of CAJWCU010000004.1, forward strand.
CCATGCGTATCTGTTTCGTGGGCGACAGTCTGACCAACGGCACGGGCGATGCGGCCTTTCTGGGTTGGCCGGGGCGGTTGTGCCGCCGCGAGGTCCAGGCCGGGAACGACATCACCTGCTACAACCTAGGTATCCGCGCCGAGACCACGGAAATGATCCGCGCGCGCTGGCGAGCCGAATGCGAGCCGCGCCTGCCCGAGGTTTTTCCGGGGGCCTTGGTCTTCGCCTTCGGGACGAACGACACGGCGGTGGAGGACGGCGCGCCCCGCGTCGCGTTCGACCGCACGCTGGAAAACGCGCGGTCGATGATCGCCGAGGCCATGGATTGGAAGCCGACCTTGTGGATCGGCCCACCGCCGATCGACGAGAGCCGCCAGCCGTTCCAGGCCGGGCCGGGCGCGCCGGTGCGCGATTTTCAGAACGCCCGCATCGCAGAGATGTCGGATACCTTCGCCGAAATCGCGGCGGAAATGGGTGTGCCCTACCTTGATCTGTTCACGCCGCTGTCCGCCGACAGCGACTGGGGCCAGTCTTTTGCGGCGGGGGACGGCGTGCATCCGCCCGACAACGGTTACGCGATCATCGCCGAGCGGGTCGCCGGCTGGGATTATTGGCGGAGCTGGTTTCCCGGCGCGTGACGGCGACTTGAACGTTCGGTGATGCGGGCCGGTATATGACCTCCGGCTAGTTGACAGTTTCTGGACCAAAGGCGAGCATTCCTGCCTTCGCGACCTCGCGCGCGAGGCCAAATATTTGGCGAATACTGAAAACGAGATGTCGGTAACAGTAACGGCAGGAAACAACCGGAATGGTTGAAATTGTCAGTGTCCCCTTGTCATTGGATGACCTCGCGGCGGCGGAACTCCAGGAAATGCTCGCCTATTGGCAGGGGCTTGCACGGGACCGCGTTGCGCCGTCATGGCACGAGGTCGAGCCCCTGGAAATGCCGGCCAAGCTGTTGCCCTACCTGACGGTCGTCGAGGTGCATCAATCGCCGCTCGACTTCGTTTACGTATTCTATGGAACCGGGCACCTGGCGCTGAAGGCGCGCGACCTGACGGGCCATTCCATCAACGACACGCTGCCCGGTGAGAATTGCCCCATCGTCTTCGAACAGTACCGCCGCACTTTGAAGGCTCGTAAGCCGATGGCTTTCCGCCGCCGGGTCACCGATACGGACATGGCGACCGAACCCACGCAGACGACTTTGCGCCTGCCGCTGTCGGCGGATGGCGAGACGATTAATTGGATCATGTCGCTGAGCGACTTGCGGGGCAGCCCGGAAATGCGCGGGTTCTATCAGACCTATGGCCGGGAACGGCCGTTTCGGGCACTGGCCGCCGCGCGCTGACGGCGCCGTCAGAACCGTTTCAACCAATCCGATACGATGGCCTCTTCGACCCGTTCGGCCGCGTCGATCCATGCTTGGGCTCGGGCCTGTTCTTCGGGCGCGTCGCGGTCGGCGTCGCTCAGGGCGTCATAAGCCGCCCGCGCCGCCGGGTCTGCGATGTACAGGGCGAAGGCACGGGTCCGCCCGGCGCCGTCCATCAAGTAGCCGACCAATCCCTTGGCGTAATGCATGGTCCCGGTCTTGGCCCAAAGGCGTCCGACGGCGTCCTCGGTCAGAAAGCGGTCGCGGAAGGCCCGGCGGAACCCGGCCGCCGGCAGGAAACTGGCGAAGGGCCAGCCGCCGTACCGCCGGCCCTGGGCGAAGCGTAGAACCGCCGCCATCTGTGCCGCCGTGACCCGGGATTTGCGGCTCAGCCCCGAATGGTTGCGTAGCCGCCAACCCATCCAATCCACCCCGCCGAGACGGGCCGTGACGGCCTGGTGCAACCAGCCGGATAGCGCGCCGGCGGAGGCCTCGAGGTTTTCCGGGCGGCCCTTGTAGAGGCGCGTCGCCGTCAGGCCGATCAGTTCGGCGACCAGGTTGTTGGAATGTTGCAGGCCAAGGCGGACGACCTCCGACAGGGGCAGGCCCAAAACCTGCGCGACCGGTGCCGCGCCTTTGGGAGCCGTCCCCGCTTCGGGCGGGGGCAGGGCAATCCCGACCTGTCCGGCGAGACGACGGAACAAAGCCGCCGTAGCACGGCCCGGATCCTTTACCGGCAGGAACCGGTCCCCGGTTCCGGGGGCGTCCCCGGCCAGACGCCAGGTGTCGTCGTCGGCGGTTCGACCGTCCCATGTGACCTCGCGGCCCGCGCCTTCGGCGCCGGATGCCGGGCGAACCCTGAACTGGGCGAGCGGCGGCAGATGTTGGGTTTGCGGCGCCTCTTCGCCGTCCCGCCACAACAGCCGCCATTGATTGAAGTCGACCGCAAGGGCGCCGATACCAGGGTTGTAGCGGGCCTCCGCCGGTTGGTCCGGTTCGATGGAGGGCTGTTCGGGGAGAAGGCTGGTGTCGTAGAGCAAGCGGCCCGTGACTCGGCGCAGCCCCAGATCATGCAGTCGCTGGCCCAGGCCCAACAAGTCCTGGGGGCCGAGCAGGGGATCGCCGCCGCCTTTCAGGATCAGGTCGCCATTCAGGACGCCGTCGGCGTCCGGTGTCCCCGTCGCCAGAAGGCGGGTCGCGAAGCGATAATCGGGCCCGAGCAATTCCAGGGCGGCGATCATCGTTGCTGCCTTGGCGGTCGAGGCCGGAATCATCGGCCGGTCGGCCGCCTTGACCGCGATCTTGGCCCCCGTTTCTCCATCGAGCAGGGCATAGGAGACGATCGCGTCGGGCCCGAGGGCGCCTATCGGGTCCGGCCGTTCGCCGGATACGCCGATGCCGGGGGTGCCGGTGCAGGCCGCGGACAACAGGCCGGCGGCCAGACACAGCATCGCCGCCCGCAGCCGGCCCGCCCTCGCAGGGCGGCGGCCAAGGTGTTGAATTGGTTTAACTTGCGGTGATCCGTCCATTACAATCACAGCCAACAATAACCGCCAGATTGGAGGGATGCATGCCCTATGTGGTGCGCGACGGCGAGGGGAACGTACGGGCCGTGTTCGATACCCCCGTCGAAGGTGCGGAAGAGGTCGCGCCCGACGATCCGGGGCTTGCCGCCTTCGTCAATCAGAACGCCCAGACCGGCATGGTCCTGGACGAGTGGGTCGAATCGGATTTGGCCCTCGTCCGTGTCGTCGAAGACGTGGTCGAGGTTCTGATCGACAAGGGCGTGTTCATGTTCAACGAACTTCCGGCCGGCGCGCAGAAGAAGCTGAATACCCGGCGCGGCCGTCGTAAGGAAATGGACTTGATGGAAAGCCTGTTCGGTGAAATGGCCTTGCCGGAAGACGAGGACCCGAGCGGCGGCCAAGACTCCGGCGGCGGCGGTTCCATCCTCTGATCGCGGATCGGCGGACGGCAGCCTAATCGTCTTCCTCGGCGTCGTCCGTTTCTGCTCCCGCACTGTCCTCTTTCCCCAGAGTGACCAGATAGAAGCCGCTGCCCGCGTGATGGGGCAGGGGGCTCAGCTTGGACAGTTGGCCCTTGCGCCGAAGATCGAGCAGCAGGCGGCCGATCGGCTGGAACAGGGTTTCGCCTGTATCGGGGCCTGCCGGATCGAGCCGCACGACGACCGAACGCGGTGCGCGAAAGCGCGAACGTTCGATCATTCGAGCCACCGATTCCGTGGCATGGGGTAGGTCCAACCCGCAGAGGTCCAGCTCGTACTCCGCCGTGTCGTCGTATCCGGTCAGGCGTTTCAGATCGACATCGTCCATTTCGGGGGCGTCGTCGGACAAGGGCTCAGCACCCCAAAGCTTCGGCCAGGTCCTCGACGGAATCGACGATCACGTCGTAGTTCGACGTGGCTTCGAAATCTTTCACCTGATCGACGCCGTATTCCGTCGGCCGGTTGATATAGCCCGTCCGCAGGCCTTCCTTGCGGGCGGCTTCCAGGTCGTCGTTATGGGCCGCCCCCATCATTACCTCGCCCGGCTTGACGCCCAGGAGACGCACGGCATTGCGATAGACCTCTGGATCACGCTTGTAGGCCATGTGCATGTCCGACGAGTAAATGAAATCCCAAGGCAGCCCCGCGTGCTTGGCCATGTTTGCCAACAGCATCAGGGAGCCGTTGGACAAGGGGGCGATCAGGAATTTCTTTTTCAGGCGCAGCAGGCCCGGAATGCTGTCCGGCCAGGGCGACAGGCGGTGCCAGAACAGGTTGATATCGGCTTTTTCGTCTTCGCTGAACACACCGTCCAAACCGAATTCGGGGAGGATTTCCTCCAACCGCTCGCGGTGAATGACGTCCAGCGGCGTCCAGGCGCGCTGGCCCGAAATCACCCGGTGCAGGCCCGGCCGGTAGCCGGCGCGCCAGGCCCGGGCGAAGGCTTCCCAGTCGACGCCTTCGATCCCTTTTTTCTTGGCCAGGGCCTCACCCATGCGGGTGACCGACCCGCGCCAATCGGTGATCGTGCCGAAGGTGTCGAACACGACGGCCTTTACGTCCTGCAATGCTTCGTTCGGTGCCATGAATTCGTATTCCGTCCTCTGAATGCCCACCCCCCGATCACATAGCCGGTTCCGTGCTCTGACGCCAGGGGGTGGCGGAACCGCTTTACGGCGGCGCGCCCCGGGTGTTTCATGTCGTCATGGGTAAACGCGGTTGGGCGGCGTGCGTCGCGGCGTTGCTGATGACGGCATCGCCGACGGAGGCCAAGGAGGCCTTGGACGTCGACCTGGAACTGGTGCTGGCCGTCGACGTGTCCGGCAGCATCGATGACGACGAAGCGCGGCTTCAGCGCGAAGGATTCGCCTCGGCCATCACCAACGGTCAAATTCTTCGGGCGATCCGCTCCGGTCCCTTGGGGCGGGTTGCCGTCACCTATGTCGAATGGTCGGGCCTGGACCGCCAACACGTCGCCGTCGATTGGACCGTCATCGCCGACGAAGACGACGCCCGCGATTTCGCCGACGCGATCGTCGGGTCCGCCGGGTTCCGCGGCCAATGGACCTCGATTTCCAGCGTCATCGACGAGAGCCTCCGCCTTTTGGACGAAAACAAATACCGGGGCGCGCGCCGGGTCATCGATATCTCCGGCGATGGCGAAAACAACAACGGCGATCCCGTCTCCGGCGCGCGGGACCGCGCCGTGACGCAGGGTGTGACGATCAACGGCCTTCCCATCGTCAACGGCCGCACCGGTCCCAACGGCATGGTGCCGCTGCCGGATCTGGATCTCTACTACCGGGATTGCGTGATCGGCGGCGCCGGGGCGTTCCTGGTCGTCGCGCGCGGCTTCAACGATTTCGCCCGGGCCATCCGGCGCAAGCTGTTCCTGGAATTGTCGGGGTGGTCGCCGACGCCCCGGCGGGTGCACGTGGCGCTTCGGCCCAAGGCCGATTGCCTGGCCGGTGAGCGGCGGACGCTTCGCGAATTGCAGGAACTGAACGATATCCAGAAGGAGCGCTACCGTCCCGAAGGTCCACGGAACGAGAACTTTCAGGCGCATTGAGATAGGATGACGGCATGCGGTTTCGATGGTTCCTCGCGGGTCTGACAGCGGCGTTTCTGGGGGGGGCGCCCGGCGGGGCATGGGCGCTCGACGTCGATTTGGAACTCGTCCTAGCGGTCGATGTCTCCGGCAGCATTGAAAAGGACGAGGCCGAATTGCAGCGCCAAGGCTTCGTCCAGGCGTTCCGAAACGAGGCGGTCGTCCGGGCCGTGACCTCGGGCAAACATCGGCGGATCGCCGTCACCTATGTGGAATGGGCGGGAACCGGCCATCAGCGCATGGGCGTCGACTGGCGGGTGATCGACGGCGCGTCTGCGGCGGATGCTTTCGCCGACGAACTTCTGCATTTGCCCTTCGCCTCGGCGCTTTGGACGTCGATCTCGGGTGCCATCGATTTCGGCATGGGGCGCCTGGCTGCCAGTCCCCACCGGTCGGACCGCCAGGTCATCGACATTTCCGGCGACGGCGCCAACAACCATGGCGAACTGGTCGTCCCCGCCCGCGACCGGGCGGTGCGCCGGGGGGTGACGATCAACGGCCTGCCCATCGTCAACGGGCGGCCCAGCCCCTACGGCACGCCGCAAATACCGAACCTGGACTGGTATTTCGAGGATTGCGTGATCGGCGGGCCCGGGGCCTTCATCGTTGTCGCCGACGGTTTCGCAGATTTCGGCCGGGCCATCAAACGCAAGCTGATCCGCGAAATCGCGGGCTTGTCCGGGCCCCGGATAGAATCTGCCGATGTGGACTTCCCGCGCTTGGCGATGGCCCGCGAGGGCCGGCCGGGCAGCGCGTTCGGCCAAGTGCAGGCGGTACGCATGGAACAGCGACCGTCCTGCGAGGCCGGCGAGGACATGCTGAAAAATATGGACGATACCTGACGGACCGCATAGGCCCGCCGGTCTCAGGTTTCGATTTCGCCCTGCATGACCGGAACACAGGCGCCACCGACGCGGATCGCGCCGGGGCGTCCGCCGGTCACATCGACCGAGGTTTCGATCAGCGACGGACGGCCCATTTCAACGCCCTGAACGATGCGGTAGTCGTGGCGGCCGTCGGCATCCTCCAACGTTCCCAGCAATCCGGTCAGCGCCGCCGCGGCGCCACCCGTCGCCGGGTCTTCGGCGATTCCCAGGCCGGGTGCGAACATGCGGGCCCTAAAGCCACCGGGATCGCCCGGATCGGCCGTGTAGACGAAAACATGACCCCCCATTTCGGGCCGTGCCGCCATCGCCGCCGCATCGCCATCGGCGCGGGCGAGCGCGTCCGGCCCGGTCAGCCGGGCAACGGGAAACGGCATCCCGGCGGAGGCGAGGACCGGGGGATGATCGGTGCAGTCGATATCCGTGGGGCTCAGGCCGACGCAGGGGGCAAAGTCCGCGACCGCGATTTCGGCCCCCAGATCGACCGCTTGCGGCGCGGTCAGGCGGGCGCCCGATGCGGTGCCGTTCCCGTCGGTCAGGATGTCCACGGGGACCAGACCGGCCGCTTCCTCGAAGCGCAGGACGGTCGGGGCGTCGTCGCCCGCCATCTGTGCTTCGCGGGCCAAGACGAAGGCAGTGCCGACGTTGGGGTGGCCGGCGAACGGCAGTTCACGGCCGGGGGTAAAAATCCTGACCTTCGCGTCATTTCGGGGATCAGCGGGCGGCAGGACGAAGGTCGTTTCGGAGAGATTGAATTCCCGGGCAATGGCCTGCATATCGGCGTCGCCAAGGCCGCCCGCGTCCAGCACGACGGCCAGGGGATTGCCGCCGAACCGGCGGTCCGTGAATACATCGACGGTGACGAAGCGGCGTCCCATGATCTTCTCCCTCCACCGGCCCCCAGCCGGTCGTTTCCTGGACGCCAAGGATCGGGTGCCCAGGGGCGGAGGGTCAATGGGCGTATTGTTAGGGAGCATCCGAGATTGTTGCGTGAAGGCGACATATCCTTTAGTCCAGGTTGTGCTTGGTTGGGGAGCCTAGGCATAGTTAGTCCTTCAAATGGTTCATGAATTTTCATGGCCAGGGGAGGAATTTTGCTTTGGTGCCGGGCGATAGGCGAAACGGTCTTAGCCGGAGGAAAGATGGATAAAGCCGCAAACGTGACGGGCCGAGAGGCCTTTTTCGAAGACGACGAAATCATCGTTTCGAAGACGGACCTAAAAGGTCACATTACTTACGCCAACGATGTTTTCCTGAAGATTGCCGGGTACACGGAGCAGGAAGTGCTGGGCAAGCCGCACAGCCTGATCCGTCATCCGCATATGCCGCGCTGCGTTTTCAAATTGCTGTGGGATACCATTGCAGGCGGCGACGAAATTTTCGCCTATGTGGTCAATCGCTGTAAGAACGGCGATCACTACTGGGTGCTGGCCCATGTCACGCCGTCGCGCAACACGAACGGGGACATCATCGGCTATCATTCCAATCGGCGCGTGCCCGATCGCAAGATCGTCGAAGGCACGATCACGCCCCTCTACGAACAATTGCGGAAAAAAGAAGAGAGCTTCGACAACCGCAAGGAGGGCATGAACGCGGCCTTCAACGACATCACCGAACTGTTGCAAAGCAAGGGCGTCGCCTACGACGAATTCATCGCCACGCTTTGACAGCCCCGTTTGGGCGAAGCCGACTTGGGGTTGGGCTTAGCGTCACGTGCAGAAGAGGGAAATATCCATGTTTTTGTCACGCGCCGGTGGATCGAAAAACCACTATATCCGCCAGGCCCTGGAAGTCTGCGAAGCGGTCGCCGACGGCGATTTCGAAGCGCGCATCATCGGCATCAATGAAAAGGACGGCGACCTGGCGGCGCTTTGCCTCGCCATCAACCGGATGATCGACCGGACCGACGCCTACGTTCGCGAGTCGACGGCCTCTCTGGATTATGTCAGTCGCAACAAGTACTTCCGCCGAATTCAGGAAAAAGGCATGGTCGGCGCTTTTTTGACGGCGACGCGGGCGATCAATTCGGCGACCCAGTCGATGGAGGATCGGATTTCCGAATTCCGCACCGTCGTGGAAGACTTCGATTCGACGATGAAATCGGTGACGGAAACCGTCGCCTCGGCATCGACGGAACTGGAGTCCTCGGCCGGTGCGATGAGCGATACCGCTTCGGCGACCAGCGAGCAGGCGGCCTCCGTCGCCGCCGCCGCCGAAGAAGCCTCGGTCAACGTGGAAACGGTCGCGGCGGCGGCCGAACAGTTGTCCAATTCGATCACCGAAATCGGCCGTCAGGTTCAACAATCCTCGGATGTCGCGCGTGATGCGGTGGACCGCGGAAACCGCGCCAATGAACAGATCGAAGGCCTGACCGAAGCGTCGCAGAAAATCGGCGAGGTTCTGGGTCTGATCACCGACATCGCCAATCAGACGAACCTTTTGGCCCTGAACGCGACGATCGAAGCGGCCCGCGCGGGCGAGGCCGGCAAGGGCTTCGCCGTCGTCGCGGCGGAGGTCAAGAACCTGGCCAATCAGACGGCCAAGGCGACCGAGGATATTTCCCAGCAGGTCGAAAACATCCAATCCGTGACCGGGCAAACGGTCACCGGCCTGCGTGAAATCAACGAAACAATCAATCTGATCGGCGAAACCTCGACGGCGATTTCCGCCGCCGTGGAGGAACAGGACGCCGCAACGAAGGAGATCGCCGTCAACGTCGAACAGGCGGCGGTCGGCACTTCGGAAGTCACGAGAAACGTCAGCATGGTCACGCAGGGCGCTCAGGAAACCGGCATCGCCGCCGATCAGGTCCTGGAGGCCTCGGGAGAACTGGCGAAACAATCGACTGTGCTTGAGACGGAAGTCAGACGTTTCCTGGAACGGCTCGCCGCCGTCGTCTGACGGTGGTCGGCCATTGCCGACTTGGGGTGCTGACTATGGGTGACGATAAACCCGATGCCGAGGCAGTATTGCCGAGGTATTTCTACGAACTGGCGGAGAAGCTGCGTGCGGCGGGCGAGGATGTTTGCCGAACCTGCGATATCGACCTGCCGCCGGACGCCAAACCGCCGATCGATCCATGCGGTCCTCGGGATTGCTCGGCAAAGCGGATATTCCGCGCCGCAGAGGATATCGAACGGGATATCGACAGCGAGGACGGATCGGCGGCCTGACGGCACGGTTCCGCGCCGCCTCTCCCGTCGCCCAGATTGAAAACCCGGGCCGGGCCTATTCGGCGGCGGCCTCGTAGGCTTCCAGCGGCGGACAGGTGCAGACGACGTGGCGGTCGCCGTAGACGTTGTCGACCCGGCCGACCGGCGACCAGTACTTGTCCTGCAACAACCCCGGTACCGGGAAGGCGGCTTGTTGGCGGCTGTAGGCATGGGCCCAGTCGTCACCCGTCACCACATCCACGGTATGCGGCGCGTTGACCAGCGGGTTGTCATCGGCGGGCCAGTCGCCGGCCCCGACCTTCTTGGCTTCCTCGGCGATGGCGATCATCGCCTCGACAAAGCGGTCCAACTCTTCCTTGGGCTCCGACTCCGTCGGCTCGACCATCAGCGTGCCGGCGACCGGCCAGGACATGGTCGGCGCGTGAAAGCCGTAATCGATCAGCCGCTTGGCGATATCGTCCACGGTGATCCCGTGTTCGTCCTTGAGCGGACGGGTGTCGACGATGCATTCATGGGCCACGAAACCGTTCTTGCCGGTGTAGAGGCAGTCGTAATACCCGGCCAGTTTCTTCGCCACGTAGTTGGCGTTCAGGATGCCGATCTGGGTCGCCCGGATCAGCCCTTCGCCCCCCATCATCGCGATATAAGCCCAGGAGATCGGCAGGATCGAGGCCGAGCCCCACGGGGCGGCCGCGACCGCGCCGACGCTGTCGCCGCCGCCGGCGCCGCCGACCACGGGGCTGCCCGGCAAGAACGGTGCCAGGTGCTTGCCGACGCCGATCGGCCCGACGCCGGGGCCGCCGCCGCCGTGCGGAATGCAGAAGGTCTTGTGCAGGTTCATATGGGCCACGTCCGGCCCGAAGGTGCCGGGACGGCAGAGCCCAACCATGGCCTGCAGGTTGGCGCCGTCCATATAGACCTGACCGCCGTTCGAATGAATGATTTCGCAGATTTCCTCGATCGCTTCCTCGAACACGCCGTGGGTCGACGGATAGGTGACCATCAGAGCCGCCAGGGCGTCCTTGTGTTCCTCGGCCTTGGCCTTGAGGTCGGCGACGTCGACGTTGCCGTCTTCGTCGCAGCCAACGACGACGACCTTCATCCCCGCCATGACGGCGGAGGCCGGGTTGGTACCGTGGGCCGACGACGGGATGAGGCAGACATCGCGCTCGGTATCGCCGCGGCTATGGTGATAGGCGCGGATGACCAGCAAGCCCGCGTATTCGCCCTGGCTGCCCGCGTTGGGCTGCAGCGAGACCGCGTCGAAACCGGTGATTTCGCAGAGCATGCGTTCCAGGTCGTCGATCATCTCCTTGTAGCCCTGGACCTGGTCGGCCGGGGCGAAAGGATGGATCTGACCGAACTCGGGCCAGGTGATCGGGATCATCTCTGCCGCCGCGTTCAGTTTCATGGTGCAGGAGCCAAGCGGGATCATCGCCCGGTTCAAGGCCAAGTCCTTGCCTTCCAGTTTGCGCAGATACCGCATCATCGCCGTTTCCGACCGGTGGCTGTGGAACACGGGGTGGTCCATGAAGCCGGACGTCCGGGCGAGGTCCGACGGAATGCCGCCGGGCGCATTCGCGTCAATGTCGGCGTCTTGAATGCCGAAAGCGGCCAGCACCGCGATGACGTCGCCGTTGGTCGTGGTCTCGTCCAGCGACACGCCGATCCGCCCGTCGCCGAAATTGCGTAGGTTGATGTTGGCCTCGCGCGCGGCGGCGGCGACCATGTCGGCCTTGCCCTTGTCGCCCAGGTCGGCGGTCACGGTGTCGAAGAAGGTCTCGTTGGCGAGCGTCACGCCACCGGCCTTGAGCCCGGCCGCCAGGGCGGCGGTCAATGCCTGGACGGCACCTGCGATGCGTTTCAGGCCGTCGGGCCCGTGATAGACCGCATACATTCCGGCGATGTTCGCCAGCAGGACCTGCGCGGTGCAGATGTTCGAGGTCGCCTTCTCCCGGCGGATGTGCTGTTCGCGGGTCTGCAGCGCCATGCGGTAGGCGGGCTTGCCCCGGCTATCGACGGAAACGCCGATCAGCCTCCCCGGCAGGGTCCGTTTGAAGGCGTCCTTGGCGGCCATGAAGGCGGCGTGGGGGCCGCCGAAGCCCATGGGCACGCCGAACCGCTGGGCCGAGCCGACGACGATGTCCGCCCCCCATTCGCCCGGCGGGGTCAGCAGGACCAACGACAGCAGGTCCGCCGCCACGGTAACCAGGGCGCCCGCTTCATGGGCCTTATCCGTCAGCGCCCGGAAATCGCGGACCGAACCGTCGGTCGCCGGGTATTGCAGGACGATCCCGTAAATCTCATCGCCCAGGCCGGTTTCCAGGTCGGTCAGCGGATCGCCGACGGTGACCGGAATGCTCAGGGGCGCGGCCCGCGTTTCGATCACCGCGATGGTCTGCGGATGGCAGCCGGCGTCGACGAACAATGTCCCGCCTTTGGCCTTGCCGACGCGGCGCATCAGAGTCATCGCCTCGGCCGCCGCCGTGCCTTCGTCCAGCAGCGAGGCATTGGCCAGTTCCATGCCCGTCAGGTCGATGACCGTCTGCTGATAGTTCATCAGGGCTTCCATGCGGCCCTGACTGATTTCAGCCTGATAGGGGGTATAGGCGGTGTACCAGCCCGGATTTTCCAGCACGTTGCGCAGGATCACCGGCGGCGTGATGCAGCCGGAATAGCCCATGCCGATCATCGATTTGGCGATGACGTTCCTGTCCGCCATCTCGCGCAGACGGGCCAGGGCCTGGGCCTCGGTCATGGCCGGGGCTTCATACCCGCCCGGTTTCAGGATGGACGGCGGCACCGTGGCCTTGACCAGGTCGTCCAGGGATGAGAGGCCTAGGACCTCCAGCATCTCCGTGACTTCGTCGGGGCGCGGTCCGTTGTGGCGCCCGGCAAAGCTGTCGCCTGTGTTCAATTCGGCCATGGTTGCCGTCCTTCCTTTATTCAACGTGATGGGTGTCTGTTCGCGCGGACGCGGACGTCAGTCGAGATCGGCGAGCAGCGCCTTGTAGGCCGCTTCGTCCAGCATCTCGTTCACGGCCGCGGCATCGTCCGGTTTCATCTTGAAGAACCAGCCGTCGCCTTCCGGGGCGGAATTGACCAGCGACGGATCGTCGGCCAGGGCCGCGTTGCCTTCGACGATCTCGCCCGCCATGGGGGCGTAGACCTCGCTCGCCGCCTTGACCGATTCGACGACGGCGGCTTCGCCCCCGGCATCGACGCGCGTGCCCGCGTCGGGAACTTCGACGAAGACGACGTCGCCCAACTGTTCCTGGGCGTAATTGGTGATGCCGACGACGGCGATGTCGCCTTCCATGCGGATCCACTCGTGGTCCTTGGTGAAATAAACGCTCATGTAGTCTTGTCTCCCTGCTTGGCTCGCCGGTCTTCGGCGATCAATCCTTGACGTAGTTCTGTTTGACGAAGGGCGGTTTGACGACCTCCGCCGGTTGCGCCTTGCCGCGGACCATCAGATTGACCCGCGTGCCCGGCTTGGCCAGGTCGGTCCGCACGTAGCCCATGGCAATGGGGCCGTCGACGGTGGGCCCGAACCCGCCCGAGGTGACGGTGCCGGCGGCGCCACCGTCCAAATCCTGAATGTCCGTGCCCGCCCGTGCGGGGGCGCGGCCTTCCGGGACCAGGCCGACGCGGCGGCGGTCCGTGCCGTCGGTGATCTGGCCCAGGATGACGCCCGACCCGGGGAAGCCGCCTTCGGCCCGCCGGCGTTTGCCGACGGTCCAGGTCAGGGCCGCCTCGACCGGCGTCGTGGTTTCGTCGATGTCGTTGCCGTAAAGGCAGAGCCCGGCCTCCAGGCGCAGCGAATCGCGCGCGCCCAGGCCGATCGGCATGACCTCGTCCTCGGACAGCAGCAGCCGGGCGAAGCCCTCGGCTTCCGATGCGGGAAGGGAAATCTCGAAGCCGTCCTCGCCCGTATAGCCGGACCGCGTGATGAAGCAGGGGATGTCGTTGATCTTATGCGCCCCGCCGGTCAGGAAAACCATGTGCCGCACCGCCGGAACGTAGCGGGCCAGGGCTTCCGCCGCTTTCGGCCCTTGCAGGGCCAGCAGCGCATGGTCTTCGATGATTTCCAGCTTCACGCCGTCCGGCAGGTTGGCGCCGATATGGGCGAAATCCGCGTCCTTACAGGCCGCGTTGACGACCAGATAAAGGTGATTGCCGCATTGCGTGACCATCAGGTCGTCGCGGATGCCGCCCGCGTCGTTGGTCAGCAGGGTATAGCGCATCTGCCCGCCGTTCAGGCCGCCGATGTCGCCGGGCACCAGGGTTTCCAGGGCTTCCGCCGCGTGGGCCCCGGTCAGGCGTGCCTGACCCATGTGGGAAACGTCGAACAGACCCGCCGCCTCGCGGGTGTGCAGGTGTTCCTGCAGGACGCCCGCCTTGTATTGCACGGGCATGGAATAGCCGGCGAAGGGCACCATCTTGCCGCCGTACTCGCGGTGAAGGCCGTCGAGCGGCGTGGTCTTGAGGTCTTTTGCGTCTTCGGCCAATGGGGCCTCCCCGGATCAGGTTCATCGATGTCGCGTCGCGCTTAGGCGAAACGACAGGGTTTCAGTGACGTCCGGACGGCATTCTCCACCGTCTGAACGCCCCCTCTGTCTCGGAACCTGAAAGATTCACCGGCTTCTTCGATGCCGCCGGCTTACATCTTCGGTGGGGCAAGGCCTTTTGGGTCGGCCCTTGCGCCCGCTTTCCAGAGCCTCATCCCGTTGCGGTCCGGGTGCCTGAGAGTTTCCGGGGCGGTTGCTCCTTCGGCGCCGGCCGTGCGCTTGAAAACAGGGGTGCTCTGGCCGGACTCTCCCACAACGATCGTCTGAGGATGTCGCACGGCCATTGTATCGACGGGACCCCAGAGGTCAACCGCCGCCGGGCGGAATGGCGAAAAGTGCCGGAAAACCGGGGGAAAAGACGGGCTAAAGCCGCGGCGTGCGGTCCTTGCGGTTCATTTCCAGCTGTTCGCGGGTCAGCACGAGTCCAACCAGGATGCGGAAGTTCTTCCCCGTCTGACCCGCCTGGATCGGGATCACCAGAGGCACAGAGGGGCTTGAAACCTCGCGCCGGCTTTCGTTCTCGGCAAAGGCCATTTTGATGGTGAAGGCCTCGCGATAGAGGATTTTGTTGGCGCGGTCGGTGACCGAGACGAAGTATTTGATATCCGCCCGGCGGTCACGGTTGGCGGGTCCGCGCACGGCGTCCATGTCGAGGCTGACGCCGACGGTCATGGTGCCCGACCGGGTATCGCGGTCGACATTGGAATCGCAGGTCAGACGGACGCCGGTGATGACGATTTCGTTGTCGATATCGATCAGGTCGCGTCCCGGCCCCGGCTGATAGGTCAGGCGGCGTGAGGCATCGGCGATGATGTTGTGACCGGGGCAGGCCAGTTGGATCTTGCCCCGGACCGTGTCCATCAGCTTGTTGTTGAGGCTATCGCAGGCGCCAAGGGTCAAGATCGCCAACGCCAAAACGGCAATCCGCGCCCAAGCCATCGGGCGGCGGGCGGGGCAGAGCGGGGCGGTTTCGGTGGATTGCATGGCTGGCCGATGGTTGAACGCGCGGAAGAAGAAACGGTCCGGCCGAGGTCTCGCCACCGGCCCGGATGCCCGGCAATCTAATTGACGGGCGAAGCGGCGGCAAGCCCGGGCCCAAGGGGACACGAGACCCGCTGCTGGATCATGGGTTCTCGGTCGACATTTCCTCGGACGTCGGCGCCGTGTCAGGGACGGCGAGGTCAAGCAGCGTCTGCGCCATCTTGGCCATCGCCCGTGCCCGGGCCCAGGGGTCTTCGATCCGGCGGGCCTCGGCCATGGCTCGGTCGAAGGCCAGCCGCGCCAAGGCATCTTCGCCGGCGCGGGCGTGCAAAGTCGCGACATCGCCATGAATCCAAACGCGGCTGACAGCGCTTGGGATATCCCCGGCGACGGAAATCGCCCGCCGTTCGCTGGTCGCCGATTCGTCGCCGGGCAGACCGGCCCGTCGCTGCTGCGAGGCGATTTCGAACAGAACTTGGGCATGCAGGCGTGCATCCTTGATGCCTTCCGCCGCGTCGCGCGCCCGGGCGAACCGCTTGGTCAGAACGGCAGGCGGTTGATCCTTGATCCGCGCCATGTCGCTGAGTGCCAGGACCAGACGGCTGATGGCGTAGGACCGGGCGAAGGGCAGGGCGATTGCCTCGGCGTCGGCGAAGGCTTCGTCGATGACCCTGTCGGCGGCATCCCAATCGCCGCCGCGCGCCCGGGCCACCGCGACCGCGCCCAAAACCAGGACGCGGTAACGTTCGGCTTCGATCCCGTAGGCCAGGTCCATGGCGGTTTCAAGGCGTCCGGCACGGATCGCCGATTGCGCCGTGGCGATCAGGACCGCGGCCTTGTCCGAATGCCGGGCGACCCGGGCGGAAAGGTCGAGCGCATCGTCCAGGCGGTCGAGATCGGCGAGGGCTCCCGCGACCTGACGCCAGGCCGTGATTTTCGCCCCTTGCGGGATTTTTTCGTCGGCGGCGGCGCGGGCGAGAAGAAGCGCCGCCTCGGCCCGCGCCCCGTCGCCCGCGCGATAGAGCGTCACCGCCGCCCGCGTCGCGAAGGTGACCTGATCCGTCGGTCGTTTGAGATGCCGCGCCATGCGGTAGAGCAGCCCCGCCGTTTCCTGAGCGGCGTCCAGATACCCATGGCGGGCCTGGGTATCGGCGATCACGGCGAGGGCTTCGATCTGCGTCCGTTCCTCGGGAATGATTTCGGCGGCGGCCAGGGCGTCTTCGTCGCGGCCGGCGCGAGCCTGGGCCTGTGCAATGTCGCGCAGCGCCACCATGACGAGACGTGGGTCCTGGATGCGCCGGGTTGTCTCCATCGCCTGGCCGACCAGACCGGCGCGGGCCTGGGCGGTGAGAATCTCACCCATCGCCCAATCGCGCAGATCGCGTTTGACCACCGCCTTGGCGCTTTCGAATGCTTCGGCGAGCAGGCAGCGCACTTTAGGGTCGTTCAGGCAGGCCGCCGGGTCGCGGGGGGTGTCGCCCGCCGCGGACGCGCCATTGGCCGCCGCCGCGGCGGTGTCATCGACCAGATCGCGGGTTGCTGGATGGGCCAGCAGCGCCTTACGCGCCTTGTCTATGCCCTTGCGGCGGGTGTTGTCGAGATCTCGCAACAGGCGGCTGACCTTGAGGCTGCGCTCCAGATGGTTCAGTAACTGATCGGTGATTCGGCCGGTGACCTTGAGCCCCGCCTGCCGTTGATATTGGCGGATCGCGGCGACCAGGTTCTGGTTCAATTTGCCGTCGATGAAACCGGAATACAGGCCGATGGTGGCCAGTGCCGTCTGGACCTTGCGCACGACGTTCAGGTCCAGAGGTTTGGCCCCGCCGTCCAGTGCCGATGAATCCGGGCCCTCCCGCGCCGCCAGGGCCGGCGACGATGCGGGGGGCGCCGCCGGGGTCAGTGCCAGGGCGGCGAAAATCGCCATGCGGAAAAGTGATCGAAACTGGTTCATGCCCGTCCGTTCAGGGGCTGTGGCGCTTGCGATGCCGCGAGGCGGCTGGCGCCCGTTGGCGATATGCTGTTTTATGTGCCCGCACGACCCCCGGCGGACCTGCCGCCGTCTCCTGACCGCAACCCGAAGATAGTACCGCCATGGCCGTTTACACGGAAGTCTCCGACGAGGAATTGATCCAGTTCATGTCCGCCTATGATCTGGGCGAGGTCATGTCCTGCAAAGGTATCGCCGAGGGCATCGAGAATTCCAATTTCCTGCTGACCATGAGCAGCGGCGCCTACATCCTGACGCTCTATGAAAAACGCGTCGATCCGCGCGATCTGCCGTTTTTCCTGGGCCTGTTGGATCATCTGGCGGCCGGGGGCGTGGCCTGCCCGGTGCCGGTGCGCGCCCGCGACGGTGAGGCGCTGCGCGATCTGGCCGGGCGGCGGGCGGCGATCGTCACCTTTCTGCCCGGCATGTGGCCCCGGCGCGTGACCCCGGAGCATTGCGCCGAGGTCGGGCGGGCGCTGGCAGAAATGCATCTGGCGGGCATGAGTTTCGACGGCACACGCCGGAATGCCCTTTCCGCGCATGCCTGGCGGCCTCTTCTGAACAGTGCCGGACCGGAAGTCGATCAGGTGCAGATGGGCCTGATGTCCAAGCTGCAGCGCGATCTCGACGAGATAGAGGCCGGATGGCCCGCGGATCTTCCGACCGGCGTGATCCACGCCGATCTTTTCCCGGACAACGTGTTCTTTCGCGGCAATGAGCTGACTGGTTTGATCGATTTCTATTTCGCCTGCACGGATATCCTGGCCTACGACCTGGGCATCTGCCTGAACGCTTGGTGTTTCGAGGACGATACCAGCTTCAACATCACCAAGGCACGGCGGCTGGTGCAGGGCTACCACAAGGTCCGTCCGCTGGACGACGCCGAGGTTCGGGCCCTGCCGCTGCTGGCCCGGGGCGCGGCGATGCGGTTCCTGCTGACGCGTTTGTACGATTGGCTGAATACTCCGCCGGGAGCCATGGTGACGCCGAAGAATCCCTTGGAATACCTGGCCAAGCTGCGGTTCCACGAACGGGTACAGTCGGCCGGGGAATACGGCCTGGACGTTGATTGAGCCAGCAGGCATAAGACCGACACCATGGCCGACAGCGACGACACCCTGATCGAAATCTTCACCGACGGCGCCTGTTCCGGCAATCCGGGGCCCGGCGGCTGGGGCGTGCTGATGCGGTGGCGCGGGCACGAAAAGGAATTGTCCGGCGGCGAGGCCCAGACGACCAACAACCGCATGGAACTGATGGCCGCCATTCAGGGCCTGGAAGCCGTCAAGCGGGCCGCTCGGGTGCGCCTGGTGACGGACAGCACCTATGTGAAGGACGGCATCACCAAATGGATTCACGGCTGGAAGCGGAACGGTTGGAAGACGGCCGCCAAGAAGCCGGTCAAGAACGAGGACCTATGGCGGCGTCTGGACGCCGCGCTGGCCGATCATGAGATCGAATGGCAATGGGTCAAGGGCCATGCCGGACACGCCGAAAACGAACGCGCGGACGAGTTGGCGCGGCGGGGGATCGAGGCTGCGACAGGGGGCTGAGGCCCCGCCCTTGCGTCACGCGCAAAACGTTTATGCTGCACTGCGGCATTGACGGGAAGGCGGCAACGGGTGTTAACTGACCCCAGCTTTTTAGCGCCGCCGGACCAGATTGCGGCTCCCCTCAGAAAGCGCCGAAACGGCGCGGAAAAGGCACCAGATGCTCTACTACATGCATGAAATGCAACGGCTCGCCATGGCCCCGTCACGGGCCGTCGCCGATGCGATGAAATTCGCCGCCAATAACCCGATGAACGCCTTCAGCCACACCCCCGTGGGCAAGGCCATGGGCTCGGCGGCGGAAATCTTTTCGCGCATGACCCACAAGTACGGCAAACCGGAATGGGGCATCGATCACACCATCATCGACGGCAAGAAGGTGGCGATCGAGATCGAACCGATCGTTCACCGGACCTACTGCGATCTCGTTCATTTCAAACGGAAGACCGACCGCAACGACCCCAAGGTTCTGATCGTGGCGCCCCTGTCCGGCCATTTCGCGACGCTGTTGCGCGGCACGGTCGAGGCCATGCTGCCGGATCACGACGTCTATATCACCGACTGGATCGACTGCCGAAACATTCCGGTGATGGCGGATCAGTTCAACCTGAACGACTACATCGACTACGTGATCGATTTTCTGCATTTCCTGGGGCCGCATTCCCATGTCATTGCCGTGTGTCAGCCCAGCGTGCCCGTGATGGCCGCGGTCGCCGTGATGTCCGGCTGGGGCGATCTTTGCCGGCCCGACACGATGACCCTGATGGGCGGCCCGGTGGATACCCGTGTCGGCCGCACGGCGGTCAACAAACTGGCCAACGACCACGATAAGAAATGGTTCGAACGACACGTCATCACGACGGTTCCGCTACCATATCCGGGGGCCTTCCGCCGGGTGCTGCCGGGCTTCGTGCAGTTGTCCAACTTCATTTCCATGAACCTGGAACGCCACCTGATGTCGATGAACGAGCTGTTCGATCATCTGGTCGAAGGCGACGGCGAGGCGGCGGAAAAGAAGACGGCCTTCTACGAGGAATATCTGGCGGTCATGGACCTGCCGGCGGAATATTTCCTGCAGACCTTGGAGGTCGTGTTCCAGAATCATTCCCTGCCGAAGGGCGAGATGACCTTCCGCTGGCAGACCATCGATCCCGGGCAGATCACCGACGTCGGCATTCTTTGCGTCGAAGGCGAATTGGACGATATTTCCGGGGTCGGTCAGACCAAGGCCGCGCATACGATTACGCCGAACCTCCCCGCGTCGATGAAGAAATATCATCTGGAAAAAGGCGTCGGTCACTACGGCGTGTTCAACGGCCGAAAGTGGCGCGAAAACATTGCGCCGACGGTCAAGGCGTTCATGAAAAAGCATTCCAAGGCGCCCGTCGACGCCTGATCCAGGCCACCAATTCGCGATTTATCTGCTGACCGCTAGCCGCGGCCCTTGACCGCCCGGACCAACAGGTCCGCCGCCATGGCGGCGGCGCCGTTCGGAGCGCTTTCGGATGCGTGGATCATGACCATGCAGCGAAAGGCGGTGGGGTCGGCGAGACGCCGGGTTGTCAGCCCTCTCACGCTGTCGCCAGGGGCGGCCAATTCCGGCAGTACGGCGATGCCCATGCCCGCGGCAACCAGGGCCGTGACGGATTCCGGCCGAGACATTTCCTGAACCGGACGGACGGAAACCCCTGACTCGCGCAGCACGGCGTCGATCAGGGCGCGGCTGCCCGTTTGGTGGTCGAGCATCACCAAATCGCAGCCGTCCAGATCGCGCCAGCGCGGTGGCCGCTTGCGGGCCAGCGGATGGCTTTGCGGACAGACCAGACAGAAGACATCGCGGCTGAGTTCGGTTTTGACGAGGTCCGCACCGTCCCGGCCGTCTTCAAGAATCCCGCCGTCGTTGAGAACACCCAGATCGGCCTGGCCGTCGAGCACCGCGCGGACGACCTCTTCGGCCGCCATTTCGGCGATCCGCAGGGCGATTTCCGGAAATCGCGCCCGGCAATCGGCGCACCAGGGCGGAAGCAATCGGGTGACCGCCGTCGGCACGGCGGCGACACGGACCCTTCCCCGCCGCCGTTCCCCGGCGCTGCGTGCCGTTTCCAGAACCGATTGCAGTTCGCTCATCAATCCACCGACGCGGCCCGCCAGCTCGCGCCCCGTCTCCGTCGGGCGTACGTTGCGGGTGTTGCGGTCGAACAGGGGCAGGCCGACCTCGGCCTCGAGGTGACGGATCGCCACGGAGACCGCCGATTGGGTCATGCCCAGGTCGGCGGCGGCGCGGGTGAAACTGCCGTGGCGGGCGACGGCGGTCAGGGCCTGTAATTGGCGCAAGGTGAAATTCATAAATAAAACGTATGAATAGTTATATTTTATGAATTTGAATTCTGCAACGAGGCGGTCGACCATGGGGCCAATCGCGGTCCCGTGCCGCCAATCAATAGATCACGACATCCGGAGGATAACGCCATGGCCGGCCAAGCCGCCCCGCAAACCGACACGCCGATCCGCATTCTCGGTCGGAACAATTCGTTCAACGTGCGCAAGGTCCTGTGGGTCTGCGACGAACTGGGCATCGACTATCTGCGCGAAGACTACGGGCGCGGCTTCCGTGCCTGTACGGAGCCGGAATTCCTGGCCCTCAACCCCGTCGCCCAGGTCCCGGTCGTAATCGACGGCGAGGCGATCATGCGGGAATCGAATTCCATCATTCGCTATCTGGCGGCCAAGGCCGGGAACGAGGACCTTTATCCTTCCGATCTGGTCAAGCGGCAGCAGATCGAACAGTGGATGGACTGGATCGCCTACGACCTGACCCATGCGCTGCGCGGTGCCTTCCTGGGCGGTGTGCTGCGCGAGGCCCCTTGGGACAATGAATGGTTCGTCGAGCAGGGCCGCAAGGACCTGATCCACGACATGCGGATCGTCGAGGCGCATTTGGGCGCCAACGGTCCCTATGTCACCGGGGACAGATTCACTCTGGCCGATATCCCCATGGGTCTGGTGGTCAACCGCTGGTTCAAGGTCGAAGGTTTCGACAAGCCCGAGACGCCGAACCTGGCCGCGTATTACGAATTGCTCAGCGCGCGTCCGGCCTATCTGGCCCACGGCCGCAACGGCCTGCCTTGAGGCCGGGGCTCACAGCGTCAATTCCATTCGCAGGTTGATCAAGTTGACACCCCGCCGCCGCACGGTCCGGCGGCGGACGACGGTCCATCCATGCCGCCGGAACAGGGGATAGGCGACCAGGCTGGCATCGGTGTGGAGCCGCTCGAGGCCCCTGACCTTGGCGGTTTCGATGATCTTGCGAAGCAATAGGCCGCCGATCCCTCGGCCCGTGAAGGCCGGATCGACGAAGGCGAGGTCGAGGACGCCGTCATTGCGTAGGGTCATAAAACCGACGGCGCGATGGTGCCGGGCGGCGACCAGGATTGTTTGACCCTCAAGCCGTTTCCGCCAGTCCGACAAAGCAGGAAGACGCGGTGCCCAGGCGTGGCGCTGGCGGCGGCTGTAACGGCGTTTCGCGCCGCCCCACACGGCGCGCAGGAACAGGCGGGCCAGGATTGGCGCATCCCACCGATGGTAGGGGCGGAGCGCGATCCTGGTCATTGGGCCGACAGGCCCAGGGCCTCCAGAATATCGGCGCCGGCCATCAACAGGCCGAGCACGATCAGCGCCGCGGCGACGATCGTCAGGCGTGCGGTCAGTTCATGATAGGCGATACGTTGCAGGGTGGGTGAGCGGAAGCGGTCCTTGAGCCAGAATACGCCCAGAACCGAGATCAGCAGGACGATACCGGCGATCAGAAAGCCCATTGATATGGCAGGACCGAGGCCAGGGCCGGTCGGGCCGGCACCGGTCCCCGGTGGCGCATGGCGCCGGCCGGGTCCGGTACGTTGGCCGGAGGCCTAGAGGCCGGCCAGAACGCTTTCGGCGCTGGTCTTTTCGAAGGCGCCGGCTTCGTCGATCTCGATCGACTTGACCGTGCCGTCGTCGACGACCATGGCGAAACGCTGGCAGCGCAGGCCCAGGCCGCGCGGGCCCAAGTCCAGCTCAAGGCCGGCGGCCTTGGTGAATTCGGCGGAACCGTCACCGACCAGCAGAACCTTGCCTTCGGCGCCCTGGTCCTTGGCCCAGGCGCCCATCACGAACGCGTCGTTCACGGCCATGCAGACGATTTCGTCGACGCCCTTGGCTTTCAGTTCATCGGCCTTGGCGACGAAGCCGGGCAGATGCTTGGCCGAGCAGGTCGGCGTGAAGGCGCCGGGAACGCCGAAGATGGCGACGGTCTTGCCGCCGAAGAGTTCGTCGGTCGAGACGGCGGCCGGGCCTTCGCCCGTCATTTTGTACATCGTCGCGGACGGAATTTTATCACCAACACCAATTGTCATAGGAAATCCCCTGGATCTGTTTGTATCCCAAGTTTTGCCGAAGAGAGCGATTTGGCGGTCGCCGTCCCGGCCGTTCATGCCTGAATGAGATAAGGCATTCCCCGCGAGAGTCCATGAAAAACCGTCCCCAGGGACGATGGCGCGGTTATTTTTCGGCGATCACCACGTTGCCTGCCTTGGCGACCGCCTGGGTGACGATGTCTTCGGTCAGCAGTTCGGGCAGGGGAATGCCGCCCGGGGCCTCCGGGCCATAGACGGCATTGAACGGAATGCCGTAGCGCCCGAACTTCGCCAGATAGGCGGCAATCACCGGGTTCGGGCGGGTCCAGTCGGCTTTCATGGCGATCAACCGTCCGTCTGAGATGGCGGTATGCACGGCCCCTTGGTTGAGAACCAGGCGTTTGTTGACCTGACAGGTGATGCACCAATCGGCGGTAACATCGACCAGAACCGTCTTGCCTTGCGCGACCAGGGTGGCGATGCGGGCTTCGTCGAAGGGCTGCCAAAGGGCGGCCGTGCCGGTCTCCTTGGCGCCGTCGCGTAGCGATACGTCCCCAACGCCAGGCGCCGGTGCGCCGCTGATGGTCGGCAGGACACTGGCCGCCAGGATCATCGCGACACCGATGGCGATGGGCGCGCCCGGTGTCAGGGCGCGCGCCGCCTTGACGCCGCGCCCGGCCAGTAACAGCACTAGGCCGAGAACCGCCAGGCCCGCGACCAAGCCACCGACGGCCGGAAGGCCCAGGATGTTTTTAATCACCCAGAGCAGCCAGACCGCCGTTGCCAGCAGGGCCAGGCCCATGATCTGGCGCAGGCGGATCATCCAGGGGCCGGGGCGCGGCAAGCGGGTCGCCAGTCGCGGCATCGCGGCCACGGCCAAGTAAGGCAGGGCCAGGCCCAGGGCCAGACCGGCGAAGATGGCGTAAACCTCAACGGCCCCCCGGGCCATGGCGAAGCCGACGGCGGTGCCCAGGAACGGCGCCGAGCAGGGCGTCGCCAGCAGGGTCGCCAACGCACCTTGCAGGAAATGGCCCATGGGGCCGGTATGATGATGTGCGCCGCCCGCTCCCCCGCCTGCGTTCGCGGCCATGTCGCCGACGCTTTCCGGTAGACGAATTTCGAAGAAGCCGAACAGGTTGCAGGCAAAGACGAAAACGATCACCGCCATGGCGGCCAGGAACCAGGGCTGCTGAAACTGAATTCCCCAACCGATGGTCATGCCCGCTGCTTTCAAGGCGATCAGCCCCGATGCCAGAACCATGAACGACGCCAGGATACCCAGCGCAGAGGCAACAAAGCCGCGCCTGACCTCCGCCGCGTCTCCGCCGCCATGGCCCACAACGCCCAGAACCTTGATCGACAGCACCGGCAACACGCAGGGCATCAGATTGAGGATCAGGCCGCCGAGCACGGCGAAGGCGATGAACAGCAAAAGGTTAGGTTCCGCCACCGTGGCGTCGGCGGCGATGATCGTCGGCGCGTCGGCGGCCGGGGCCAATCCGCCCGGCGTTAGGGTCAGCGGCCGTTCGGCGCTGCGCCCGCCGTCGACCAGGGTCGCGACCAGGGTCGCCTGGGCCAGACTTTCCGCGCCGCCGTCCAGGTCCTTGATTCCATAGACCGTAACGTCCAGGCGTGCTTCCTTGCCCTGGTCGCCGAAGGTCACATGGGGCTTGGAATAGGCCAGGACCGGCGGCCCTTCGAGGTAGATGTCCGGCGCCGAGAACGGGGTTTCCGATTTGGCGCGCACGCTGATCGTCATTTCGCCTTTGGCGGCGTCGCCCGGCGAGAGCGCCGCCGTATCGGCCAGCATCAGCCCGTGCCCGGCACCGTCTCCCGGCACCGTTGAGGCGTAGCGGCTGATCAGATGGGCGAATTCGCTTGGCTCGGCGGGGCCCGCGGGCAGCGTCAATTCCAGGTTCGCCGTATAGGGAATACAGATGTCGTCGCAGGTCAGGTAGGGAACGCGGGCCTTGATCGCGACCGGCTTACCCGGTTCGACCGGTGCCAGATCAATGGGGAAGACGACCTCTTTCTTGTAGCCGAGGGTTTCCAGTCCAAGGACGCTGAAGCGTTCCGGCGCGGGCCATTTCATGGCCGCGGATTTCAGGTTCTCGGAGCCGTCCCAGGCGGGCTTCGGCGGTAGCCCGGCATCGCCCGGCGAACGCCAATAGACCTTCCATCCCGGCTGCATGTGAAATTCCAGGCCGAGACGAAGGCGTTCCGCCGTTCCCGTTCCGGTCACCGCGGCGATCAGGCGGGCCTTGGTTTGTTCGGTTTCGTGCCAGGCGGATTGGGCCGTGCCTTGCGCCGAGGCCGCGCCTGCGGTCAGCAATGCGAGACCGACACAGATAAGCCACAGGACGGCGTTGGATGAACGGGGGCGTTGGGTCTGCACGGCGATGTTGGGCTCCGGTTGAGGCGGTCGCGGCCGCGCCGACGGCGACCGGTCCAGGCCAGGGCATTATGCACGACGCTCAGGCTCACGGCCAATAAATGGCGCGTGATTGCGGCGCTTTCTGGGCAATGCCGAGGTGGCATTCTTGCCCGTTTTCGGCCAAGTCGCCATAATTGAAAAGCGGGAATGTGGTATAGAATCAGACGCCGAAGGCAGCTCGGCCCTCGGCGCCAGATGAACGGCGAGGATCACAGATTAGGGGTTGCTCCAAAAGGCTGACATCATGTCCGTGACACCAGACGACGACAGCTATCTTGCCGGCCATCTTTTGGTCGCCATGCCGAACATGCCGGACGACCGGTTTTCCAAGACCGTGATCTACATGTGTGCCCATAATGCCGAGGGCGCGATGGGGCTCGTCGTAAACAAACCATTGGAAACGCTTAGTTTTCCAGACTTGCTGGAGCAATTGGATATCGTGCCGTCGGGTTTGCAGGATCCGATCAAGGTGCATTTCGGCGGGCCCGTGGAATCAGGGCGGGGTTTCGTTCTGCATACGCCCGACTACGTTCAGGAGGCGACCATGGTGGTCGACGACCACATCGCCCTGACGGCGACGGTGGATATCCTGCAGGCCATCGCCGACGGCATCGGTCCGCGGCAATCCCTCTTGGCGCTGGGGTATGCGGGCTGGGGCCCGGGCCAATTGGATTCCGAGATCAAAGCGAACGGATGGCTGCATGTGGCGGCCGATCCGCAGCTGGTGTTCGGCACGGGCATGGACGAAAAGTGGGAGAAGGCCATGCTGAAGATCGGTGTCGATCCTCGCATGCTGTCCGACGAAGCCGGTCACGCGTGACGGGTCGGCCATTTGTTCGGCTGCGCCCGGGCCATCGGTGTATTGAAAAGCCAGAAGACTTCGATACAGTTTGCGCCGCAACGATTCCCCCAGACAACACTCGGACCCCGCGATGAGCAAGCCTAAGAAACGTAATGCCGGCGACGACCTGCGCCGCCTGATCCAAGAACGCATGGAATCCTGCCAGACGGCGGAAGCGCTCAACGATCGCGTAATCCTGCCTTTCGTGCAGGCGCTGGAGGCCGTCTGCGGTGCCCGAGGCTATGTGCTCAACATCTACGGCGAGCAGTCGAATCTGGTCTTTACCGGCGACGAAGACGCGTCTGAAGAGATTTACGCCCTGATCGAAAGCTTCCTGGACAGTCAGGCCGAGACCGCCGCCGACGACGCCTGAATATGCCTGCGCAGCGCGGCCTTAAAATCGAAATAGGTTGTAAAGCCGGGGTTGAAGGGTCAAGCGTTTGCATAACATGGCGCCCGGTCGATGGTGGCGTCGGGTGCCGGCAGGACAAGGTCCGAACTCATGCTTCGGTCAAATGACGATTTCAAGGTCGCGTATATCGTCGCGACCGACGAGTTGGAACCGGGCGACCTCGATTCCCCCGCGTTGACCCGCGTCTATAACTACTGGGACGAAATCCGGGATGGTCTTGTCGGTCCGCCGCGCCAATCCTTTCGCCTTGAAAAAATGCCGGCGGAGATCATCCCCGCCATGGCGGTGGTCGATTTTCTGGGGCCGCCGATCGATTATTACTATCGCTTTTTCGGATCGCGCATGGTCGATATCGCCGGGCAGGATTTGACCGGCAAGCGATACTTTGCCGACCGGATAACGGGCTACGGTTTCGTCAATGCGGAGATTTTTCCCCGGATGATCGAACGCCGGGCGCCCATTTGCACCCGCACCCGGTGGGTGTCCGTGAAGGGTTTCGAGATTACGACAACGACGATCCGCCTGCCGCTGTCCGAGGACGGCGAGCGGATTACTGGCGGTGTCACGGCCAATCGGTTCGAATCGCGGGCCGGCGCCTGACGGTTACACGGGCAGGAGCGGGCCGGCGGGTTGCATTCGGCGAAATTGCCAATAGGATGGCGGCATACTCCTTTCCAGCCAGGTATGATGCCGTGATGCTCATTGGTAATATCTCCCGATGTGGGCGTAGTTTCGCGGCAATTGCCGCAATCACCCTCTGTTGCGCCGTCGGGGCTGGCACGTCGATGGCGGCCGAGAATCTGAAGATCGGCACCGGCAGTGCCGTTGGTGTCTATGATCGTGCAGGCAAGGTGATCTGCGCCATTGTCGGCGGCGCCACGGACACCACGTGCGAAGCGGTCAATTCCGGTGGCTCGCTGGATAATCTCGACAAACTGAAATTCGCAGCCCTGGACGCGGCCCTGGTTCAATCGGATTGGCAGTTCCATGCGACCAGGGGGAGCGCCAAGTTCGCCTTCAGCGGCGCCATGACATCGCTACGATCGTTGTTCTCGCTGCACGCCGAACCTTTGACCTTGATCGCGCGTGACGATTCCGGCATTCGGACGCTGGATGACCTGCCCGGTCATATCGTCAACATCGGCAATAAGGGCTCCGGACATCGTGCCACCATGGAACAGCTGATGATCGCCAAGGGGTGGGGACGTCGGGCGTTCACGGCAACGGATCTGCCGGCGGAAAAACAGGCCGCCGCCCTTTGTGACGGCAAGGTCGACGCTATCGTCTTCATGGTCGGCCATCCCAACAGTTCTGTCCGCGAGGCCAGTCTGGATTGCCCGGTCGCCTTCATTCCCGTCGACGGCAAGGCCGTCGACAAGCTGATTTCGGACAATGCGTTCTACGCCAAAGCGAAAATCGCGGGGAATATTTACCGCGGGCAACCCGAGCCTGTGTCCACGTTTGGGGTCGTCGCCACCTTGGTTACCACGGACCGGCTCTCCGAAGCGGCGGCTTATTCCCTGGTTCGAGGCGTGTTCACCAACCTCACGCGGCTTAAGCAGAGCGACCTGGCGTTTGTCGGCCTGGACGCAAAGGCGATGGTCCGCGATGGCCTGAGCGCGCCCCTGCACCCCGGCGCCGTCCGTTATTTCAAGGAAGCGGGTCTTCTGGAATAGCCGCTAGGAAAGCCGCGCGGCGAAGGCGTCGCCCTGTTCCAGATGTTTGAGCGGTCCGATGGCCGACAAAGTCGGGGTCGAGGAAAACAGCCGTTCGGCGACGCGGACGACATCCGCCGGGGTGACGGCGTCAACCTTGGCGACGATCTCCTCCGCCGTTACGGGCCGGCCGTAGACCTGCATCTGGCGGGCCAGCTGCTCGCAGCGCGATGAAGTGCTTTCCAGCGACATCAGGATCGAGGCCTTCAACTGGGCCCGCGCGCGGGCGACCTCTTCCTCGTCCACGGATACGCGGACCTTGTTCAATTCGTCGGCGATCAGCGGCATCAGTTCGCGGACCTCGTCGGCGCCGGTCCCGGCATAGATGCCGAACAGGCCGCCGTCGATGTAGGACGACTGATAGCTGTATATGGAATAGACCAGACCATGCTTTTCCCGCACTTCCTGGAACAGGCGTGACGACATGCCGCCGCCGAGCAAGGCCGACAGGACGGAGCAGGTGTAGAAATCTTCATCGTCGTAGGCCAGCCCGTCGAAGCCCAGGGTGATATGCACCTGTTCCAGATCGCGGTCGGCGCGGACTTCACCGCCCTGATAGCGGGCGGCCTCGCGCACGGCGGGCGCCCCCTTGGGCAGGTCCTTGAAGTCCTCGGCGACCATGGCGACGACGGCGTCGTGGTCCAGGTTGCCGGCGGCCGAGACGATGGTCCGGGGCGCCGAATAATGGGCCGTCATGTAATCCAGGATGGCGTCGCGCGGCATGGCGTCGATCAAGGCTTCCGTGCCCAGGACCGAACGGCCGAGCGCCTGATCGGGGAAGGCCATGGCCTGGAAATTTTCGAACACGACGTCGTCGGGCGTATCGTAGAGCTGGTGGATTTCCTGGATCACGACATGGCGTTCGCGTTCCAGTTCTTCCGGGTCCAGGGTGGCGTGTTGAACCAGGTCGGCGATCACGTCGACCGCAAGCCCCAGATCGTCTTTCAGCATCTTGGCGTAATAGGCGGTCTGCTCGCGCGCCGTATAGGCGTTCATATGCCCGCCGACGGCTTCGATTTCCTCGGCGATGGCGCGGGGGCTGCGGCTTTTCGTGCCCTTGAAGACCATGTGTTCCAACAGGTGGGAGACGCCGTTCACGGCCTCGGGTTCGTGGCGCGCGCCGACGCCGATCCAGGCGCCGACGGACACGGTTTCGACCCGGTCCATCTGTTCGGTGACGACCTTCAGGCCGCTCGGCAATTCGGTGATCTGGACGGGCACGGTGCCGCTGGCCCTCCCTAGCTAAGCTGTTTTTCGATCGCTTGTTTCAGTTGGTCTAAATCGTTCGCCAGGGTTTGGCAACGATTCGGACGGTCCAACAAATCCGCCAACCGCTCGGGAAGGGCCGGGCGGCGGCCGGTCGCGGCCTCGACCGCATCGGGGAATTTGGCCGGATGGGCGGTCGCCAGGATGATCGCCGGCGTGTCGCCCGTATGCGATTGGGTGTGGTAATCGCGGGCAGCACCGACCCCGACCGCCGTATGCGGATCGATCAGTTCGCCGCATTCGTCGTAGACCAGTTTGATGAGCCCCTTGGTTTCCGTGTCGTCGAAGCGGGCGGCGGCGAAGACGTCGCGCGCACGGGCCAACTGGTCTTCGGTGACCTGGAATTTTCCGGTATCGCGAAAGCCGGTCAGGACCTGGGCGCAGGCGGCGCCGTCGCGGCCGACCAGATCGAACAGCAGGCGTTCGAAATTGCTGGAGACCTGAATGTCCATGGAGGGGCTCAGGGTCGGCACGACGCCGGTCTTTTCCATAGCACCCGAAGCGAAGAAGCGGGCCAGGATATCGTTGGCGTTGGCACCGACGACCAGTTTCTTGATCGGCAGGCCCATCTGCAGGGCGCCGTAGCCCGCGAAGACGTTGCCGAAGTTGCCGGTCGGCACGGAAAAGGCGACTTGCTTGTCCGGTGCGCCCAGCTTCACGGCGGCCCAGAAGTAATAGACGATTTGGGCCATGACGCGGGCCCAGTTGATGGAATTCACCGCCGACAGGTTGTGGGCGTCGCGGAAGGCCTGATCGTTGAACAGATCCTTCACCCGGTCCTGGCAATCGTCGAAAGTGCCTTCGATGGCGATGTTGTGGACGTTGTCGGACAGCACCGTCGTCATCTGCGCTTCCTGCACGGGGCTGACGCGGCCCTTGGGGTGCAACATGAAGATGTCGATGGCGTCCTTGTCGCGGCAGGCCTCGATGGCGGCGGAGCCCGTATCGCCCGAGGTCGCACCCACGATGGTGATGCGCGATCCGCGTTTCTTCAGGACGTAGTCGAACAGCCGGCCCAGCACCTGCATGGCGACGTCCTTGAAGGCCAGGGTCGGGCCATGGAACAGCTCCAGGAGGTATTCGTTGCCGCCCAGTTTCTTCAGCGGCAGAACCTCGGGCGCGTCGAAGGTCGCATAGGCGCCGTCGATCAATGTCTTGAGGTCGGCCTGGGGAATGGCGCTGCCGATGAACGGGGTCATCACCCGGCGGGCCAATTCCGGATAGGTCATGTCCTTCATGCCGCGGATGTCGGCGGCCGAGAACTGCGGCCAGGTTTCCGGCACGTAAAGGCCGCCGTCACGGGCCAGGCCGGTCAACAGCACGTCTTCGAAACCGAGCGCCGGCGCCTGTCCGCGCGTCGAGATGTATTTCAGGTCTGTCATCTTATTCTGCCAGGTAGCGTGTTCTGAGGTGGGTCTCGAACACCTTGGGGTCGAGAGGTTTGCCCGTGGCGGCGATCAGCAGGTCCTTGGCGCTGTCGAACGAGCCCTTGCCGTGGACGTTGGTGCCGAGCCAGGCCATCAGCGGTTTGAAATCGCCGCGCCCGATGGCGGGTTCGATCGAGGTGTCTTGTTCGCGGGCGGCGGCGTAGAGCTGTGCCGCCGTCATGGCGCCCAGGGTATAGGTCGGGAAATAGCCCCAGGCCCCGTCGTACCAATGGATGTCCTGCATGCAGCCGAGGGTGTCCGTCGGTGGGCGCACGCCCAGAAGCTTTTCGAACCCGTCGTTCCACGCTCCCGGCAGGTCGGGGATTTCCATGTCGCCCTCGATCAGCGCCTTTTCCAGGCGGTAGCGCAGGATCACATGGGCCGGGTAGGTGACTTCGTCGGCGTCGACGCGGATGAACGACCGTTCGACCTTGGTATAGAGGCGGAACAGATTGTCCGATTCCCAGGCGGCACCCGTGCCCGCGAAGGTCTCGCGCATGATCGGGGCCGCGAAATGCAGGAAGGTCTTGGATCGGCAGACCTGCATCTCGACCAAAAGGGACTGGCTTTCGTGCACCGACATGCCCAGCGCATGGCCGACCGGCTGGCCGCGCCAATCCTTGGGCAGGCCGCGTTCGTACATGGCATGCCCGGTTTCGTGCAGCACGCCCATCAGGGCCGAGGTGAAATCGTTCTCGTCGTATCGCGTGGTGATGCGCACGTCGTCGGGCGTGCCGCCGCAGAACGGATGCAGGCTGACGTCCAGGCGGCCGTGATCGAAATCGAAGCCGAGCATTTCCATGAATTTCTGGCCGAGCGCCTTCTGCGTGGCTTCCGGGAACGGGCCGTCGGGCAGGACGATTTCGGGGCCCCTGGCCTGATGTTCCAGGACTTCCTCCAGGAACGGCGGCAGGAAGGCCTCCAATTCGGCGAAGACGGCGTCGATCTCGGCCGATTTCCCGCCCGGTTCGTAATCGGCGAGAAGTGCATCGTAGAGCCCGACGCCCAGCTTTTCCGATTTCACCTGGGCCTGTTCGCGGACCAGGTTCAAAAGTTCCGTAACCGCCGGCGTCACGGCCTTGAAGTCGTTGTCGGCGCGGGCCTCGCGCCAGACGGCTTCGCAGGCCGAGGACGCGCGGCTGATCCGCGTCACCAGATCCTCGGTCAATGCCGTCGCCTTGACGTAGCGGCGTTTGATTTCGCGCAGGTTGGCCTGCTGCCAGGGATCGAGGTCGGAGGACGCGTCCTCCGCCGCGGCGATCAGGTCGCCGGTCTCCGTCGCCGTCAGCATGCCGTGATGGACGGCGGCCAGTTCGGCCAGTTGCTCGGCGCGGGCTTCGTGACCGCCGCGCGGCATCACCGTCGACATGTCCCAATGCAGGATTTCCTGCGCCTCGCCCAGCGCGTTCAGGCGCCGGAAGCGGTCTTCCAGGCGGCCATAAGGTGTTTCGGCGAGGGGATTACTGTCCGGCATGATGCCTAATATGGGTTCAGAACACCGGAAAGAACAGGGTCCGGTCGGCCAGCAAGGCCACGAAAATCCCAAACAGGTAGAGAATCGTATAGAAGAACATCGGCCGGCAGGGGCCTTCCTTGGCGTCGGCGACGTTGTCCGCCCGCCAGACCTTGGCCATGTGCCAGATCAGGCCAAGGTTCAGCCCGGCGACGGCGGCGGTGAACACCCAGCCCGACATGCCGATCGCCACCGGCGCGAAGGTCGCGGGGATCAGCAGCGCGGTGTAGACCGCCATCTGCACCTTGGTGCGGTGTTCGCCGACGACGACCGGCAGCATCGGCACGCCGACGGCCTCATAGTCCTGGCGGCGGAACAGGGCCAGCGCCCAGGTATGCGGCGGTGTCCACAGGAAGATGATCATGAACAGCGCCACGGCCCCCCAGGGATCGGCAAGGAAGCCTGCGTTCCCGGTGACCGCGGCCCAGCCGATGACCGGCGGCAGCGCACCCGAGGCACCGCCGATGACGATGTTCTGCGGCGTGCGGCGTTTCAGCCAGACCGTGTAGATGAAGACGTAATAAAGGATTGTCAGCGCCAGCAGACCGGCGGCGATCTCGTTGACCCAATAGGTCATGGCGGCGACCGAGGCGATTGCCAGGATCGTGCCGAACACCAGGGCGTTGCGGGCTTCCATGCGGCCCGCCGGGATCGGCCGGTTCATGGTCCGGCGCATGTGCTGGTCGATGTCGCGGTCGTACCACATGTTGATCGCACCCGACGCACCGGCGCCCAGCGAGATGCAGAGGATCGCGACGAAGGCTTCCAGCGCGCCGATGCCGCCCGGCGCCATGACCAGGCCGACCATCGCCGTGAACACGACCAGCGACATGACCCGCGGCTTCAGCAGCAGGGCGTAGTCGGCCAGCCGGAACCGGGGGTCCGGGCGCTCCATCGAAGGAAGTCGGGGCGTTGCCGCCTTGTTCTGCGGGGCCAGGGTTTCGCTCACGTCGGGGGCCTCGTGATGCTCTCAATCAGCTTGCTTGCGCGTTTTATAGTGCAGGCCGGGCGGTCGCGCCAGCCTCCGTTTCGTCCAGGGTGCGTCGATCCGTCCGGGCGTCAGGATTGGCCCGCCGGTTCCGGGCGCAGCAGTGCCCCGCCGACGAACCAAATGAACATGACGCCGCCGGCCACGGCGATCACCGCGCCGACGCCCATGCCGTAGAGGCCGATCTGCGCGCCCAGGGCCTCCAGCCCGGCGACGTCGCCCGCGACCTTGCGCGGCGCGCCGTATCCACCGGCCAGGAACAGGCCCGCCGAATGCAGGGCCTGACCCAAACCGTAGAGCCAGAACAGCACGAAGAGCGGCCGTGTCAGCGCACAGGCGCGGTCCAACGACGGCAGCAGATAAACCAGGGTCAATCCCATCAATCCCAAATTCACGCCGCCGATGACGCCGTGGTAATGGGCCGGCGTGCGGGTGTCTGCCCCATCGACGAACAGACCCAGGAACCCGCCCAGGAAGAACACGGCCATGGAGAGATAAAGGGCGAGTCGCGCCAGGCGTCCGGCGTCGTCGACCGGCGCCGCTGCGCCGCCCCGGACGAGCAGAACCGCCGCCGCCACGGCGATCGGCGCCGGGCCCAGCAGGTATTGCAGGTCGGTGAATGCCTGGGTCTGTTCGGGGCTGAACGCGGGATAGATCGCGTAAAGCAGGGGGCCGATCAGCGCGAACAGCGTCAGCGCCGCCGCCGAGGCGAAATAAACGCCCGCCGAAACGGGCCGCCCGGCCCGGGACGCCAGGGCGTACCAGGCGATCAGCATCAGGCCCGTATTGACGAACTGCAGCACATGGCCGCCGCCCCAGAACAGGCGTTCGTTCAATTCCGCCGACGCCCGCTCGCCCGAGGCCAGGTTGAATGTCACGGCCAGGCAGGCGAAGGCGAACAGATAGATCACGCCGGTCAGGACCACGCCCAGGCCCTCGGGCCCCGGCTGGTAAACGCGTTTGAGAAAAGCGACCAGGAGGCGCACGACCATGAAGGTCATGGCCATGAACAGCAGCACCAGACCCAGGTAGTACATCGGGTCGATGATCGCCGGCACGTAATTGTTGAGCGACGGCACGCTGTTGTGTTGCAGGGCGGGGGCGGCCAGCAGGATTTCCGCCGCCGCCGCCATCCAAACGGCGGACCGCGCCGCCGTGCGGGTCAACGTCCGCCCACCGGACAGATGATGTGTCGTCGCGGCCATCAGCGCGCCCAACATGCAGAGGAACCAGACGACGAAGGAATAAACGACGTGGATGACCAGGCCCTTCTCGAAGAAGTGCAGCGGCCAGGGCACGATGTCTTCCGTTCCCGGCACCCGGGAGACGGCCAGCATCAGCGCGAAGACCCCGGCGATCGCCAAGGCCGCCACGCCCAGCATCAACCAGGCGCGGACTTCCCACCGCGCATCGACGCCCAATTGCGCGCCCGTGAGGGCCGTGGATTGCGTATCGCTCATTCGCCCGCCCCCATCAGCCGCCGGTGTAGGGATACATGTGGACGGCCATGACGTAGACCACGACGCCGGAAATCCCGACGTACATCCACAGCGGCCAGACCCAGCGGGCCAGCGCCCGGTGCCGTTCGAACTGGCCGGTCAGCGCCCGCCAGAAGGTCATCGGGACCAGCGGCGTGATGGCGATGGCGCCCAGGACATGAACGATCAAAATCGTGAAGTAGATCGGCCGGATCGTTCCTTCGCCGCCGAACTTGGCGAAGCCGGAATTGAGCTTGTAGATCACGTAGACGACCAGAAACAGCGCCGAAGCCCCCGCCGCACAGAGCATCATGGCGCGGTGTTTGTCGCGCGCGCCCTGTCTGATGAAGATGTAGCCGACGGTCATAAAGACGACCGACAGGGCGTTGAACCCGGCGATCAGATGGGGGAGGTCTTGTACGGTGATGGGGACGGTCATGGACGTGCCGTTTCCGGATCGGTTGAAAAGGATAAGGGGAAATGCGGTGCCCGGCCTAGCGGGTGGTCATGTGCAGCCAGAACAAAAGGTTCATGCCGACCGCGACGGCGCCCAGGAGCGCGCCCATCTGCCAATTCTTCATCATCTATCGTTCCTCACGTTGCCGGGGCCCGGATCGGCCCCCAGCCGCATCAATGGATTGCGACGGATAACCCCGCCGACTGACCCCAAGATGGACCGCAGGGGCGGAAAATCAAGGCAAATAGGCCGTTTGTCCAGGGTAAAAAAGCCTTTGCAACGCCGCCGGGGGATGGTAGCTAAGACCAACTTGCCCCCCCGGCGGTGCGGCACCGCTTCGCGTGGCTGTGTGGTGGCATATCAGGTTAAGAAACAAGGGCCTAACGGATTCACGCGATTTCAGTGTAAATTCCTAATGCCCGGCAATTTCGGATGAGGATCATGACCTTGAGACTGCACGCCCTGATCACAGGAGCCGCATTTTCCCTTCTTACTTTCTGCATGGGTGC
Source organism: uncultured Rhodospirillaceae bacterium (assembly GCA_913030825.1). Lineage (GTDB taxonomy): Bacteria > Pseudomonadota > Alphaproteobacteria > Rhodospirillales > Casp-alpha2 > UBA1479. The sequence goes on from CAJWCU010000004.1 coordinate 130,518, forward strand.
GCTGACGTTCCCGGGAGCCGCACAGGCCGACGGCATCGCGAAGCCCTGGCAGATGAATTTCCAGGACGCCGCCTCGCCGGTCATGGAAATGATCCACGACTTCCACGAGCTGCTGTTCTGGATCATCACCTTGATCACGCTGTTCGTGTTGGCGTTGCTGATCTACGTCATCTTCAAATTCAACGAGAAGGCCAATCCGGTGCCGTCGAAGACCACGCACAACACCTTTATCGAGGTGGTGTGGACGGTGGTCCCGATCATCATCCTGGTCGTCGTCGCGGTGCCGTCGTTCAAGCTGCTGTTCTATATGGACAAGCACGAAAATCCGGACATGACGCTGAAGGTGACCGGCCACCAGTGGTATTGGTCCTATCAGTATCCCGACAACGGCGATTTCGGCTTCGCCAGCCAGATGGTCGCCACGGAAGACCTGAAGCCCGGCCAGCCGCGTCTGCTGACCGTGGACAACACGGTGGTCCTGCCGGTGGAAACCAACATCCGCATCCTGCAGACCTCGGAAGACGTCATCCACAACTGGGCGATGCCGGCCTTCGGTTTGAAAATGGACACGGTCCCCGGCCGGACCAACGAAAACTGGGTGCGCATCACCAAGCCGGGTGATTACTACGGTCAGTGTTCCGAACTTTGCGGCGTCGGCCATGCCTACATGCCGATCCACGTCAAGGCGGTCTCGAAAGAGGAATTCGCCGCCTGGGTGAAGTCGGCGCAGGCCAAATATGCCGACAGCATGCCGGAGCCGATTCCCGGCGAGGCGACCGTCAAAGTCGCCCAGGTCAAGGACTGAACGGCCGTACGCACGGCATGACACAAGAATTTCGGCCCGCCGCTGGGCGGCCGATGGACAAGAGAACGAGAAGAGGTTGACCCATGGCCAGTGAAGCGACAGCGCATAGCGGGCACGACGATCACAACCACGCCCCCGCGGGCATCGGCCGGTGGCTTTATTCCACCAACCACAAGGATATCGGCACCTTGTACATGATTGTTGCCGTGTTCGCCGCGATCCTGGGCGGTGTGGCGTCCTGGCTGATCCGCCTGGAACTGGCCGAACCGGGCATCCAGTTCATCGCCGACGCGCACTTCTATAACGTGCTGGTCACGGCGCATGGCTTCCTGATGATCTTCTTCTTCGTCATGCCCGCGCTGATCGGCGGTTTCGGCAACTGGTTCGTGCCGATGATGATCGGCGCGCCGGACATGGCTTTCCCGCGGATGAACAACGTTTCGTTCTGGCTGCTCGTGGCCGCCACGGTCCTGCTGATCTTCTCCGGTTTGATCGGCGGCGGTGCGGCGACCGGCTGGACGGTCTATCCGCCGCTTTCCAGTATCGATTTCAGCCCCAGCATGGCCGTGGATTTCGCGATCCTGTCCCTGCACGTCGCGGGTGCTTCGTCGATCCTGGGTGCCATCAACTTCATCGTCACCATTCTGAACATGCGGGCCCCGGGGATGACCATCCACCGCATGCCGCTGTTCGTCTGGGCGATCCTGATCACCGCCTTCCTGCTGGTTCTGGCCCTGCCGGTCTTGGCCGGTGGCCTGACCATGCTGCTGACCGACCGTAACTTCGGCACCACGTTCTTCGTGCCGTCCGGCGGCGGCGACCCGATCCTGTGGCAGCACCTGTTCTGGTTCTTCGGCCACCCCGAGGTCTACATCATGATCGTGCCGGCCTTCGGCATCATCTCGCAGATCGTTTCGACCTTCTCCAAGAAGCCGGTGTTCGGCTACCTGGGCATGGCCTACGCCATGGTCTCGATCGGCTTCATCGGCTTCGTCGTCTGGGCCCACCACATGTACGCGGTCGGCCTGAACGTGGAAACGCGGGCCTACTTCGTGGCGGCGACAATGGTTATTGCGGTACCGACAGGGGTGAAGATCTTCTCCTGGATCGCGACCATGTGGGGCGGGTCGATCCGTTTCGACACGCCCATGCTGTGGTCCGTCGGCTTTATCTTCCTGTTCGTGGTCGGCGGCGTGACGGGCGTGGTTCTGGCCAACGCCGGTGTCGATATGGCCTTCCACGACACCTATTATGTGGTTGCTCACTTCCACTACGTGCTGTCGCTCGGCGCCGTGTTCGCGATCTTCGCAGGCTTCTATTACTGGATCGGCAAAATGTGCGGCCGCCAGTATCCGGAAGGCCTGGGCCGCCTGCACTTCTGGGTGACCTTCGTCGGCGTCAACCTGCTGTTCTTCCCGCAGCACTTCCTGGGGATGGCCGGCATGCCGCGCCGTTATCAGGATTATCCGGACGTTTATGCGGGTTGGAACATGGTTTCGTCGATCGGCGCCGCCATCACCATCCTGGGTACGCTGTTGTTCTTCGTCGTCGTCTGGCGCACGCTGACGGCCGGCAAGCCGGCGGAAGCCAACCCCTGGGGTGAAGGTGCGACGACCCTTGAATGGACCGTCGCCAGCCCGGCGCCGTTCCATACCTTCGAGGACGTGCCCGACATGACCGGCAAGCTCGAAACCCACTAAGGGTTTCGGGCGCCGCCCGGGCAAGACGACGCGCGGGCGGCCAAAGGGAATTGTAACGAGGATCCGGCGAAACCATGCCGAACCAGAACATGTCCGATAAACGGCGCCAGTCGCGCAACCTGAAAACGGCCGTCGTGCTGTTCGGGGTCGTCGGCGGCATGGTCGGCCTGTCCTTCGCCGCGGTGCCGTTGTATCAGCTGTTCTGTCAGGTGACCGGCTTCGGCGGCACGACCGGCGTTGCGGCGGCGGCACCCGGGGCCACCGGGCCCGAGGATCAAAAGGTCGTCGTGACCTTCGATTCCAATGTGGCACGGGACCTGAACTGGGAATTCCGCCCGGAGCAGCGGCGCCTGACCGTGCGCGGCGGCGAAGGGGCCTTGGCCTTCTATTCGGCCAAGAACGACGGGACCAAGCCGATCACCGGCACGGCGAGCTTCAACGTGACGCCCTACAAGGCCGGCATCTATTTCATCAAGACCGAATGCTTCTGCTTTACCGAGCAGACGCTGCAGCCCGGCCAGCAGGTCGACATGCCGGTCCAGTTCTACATCGACCCGGACCTGTTCACGGACCCGGACACCAAGGACGTGCGCGATATCGTGCTGTCCTATACCTTTCATCGGGCGGCCGACGCCGCCCAACCCGAACAGAAGACCAGCGCGGTTGCCACCGGCGATGCGCGCCCGGGCGGCTGATCGTATTCGTTAACGGATAGACGGGGCGGCCAAGGCCCCGAAAGAACGACCAAAGGGAGTAAGAAGAATGGCGAGTGGTGGTAATCATCCCTTCCACATGGTGGAGCCCTCGAAGTGGCCGTTGATGGGGTCCATCGCGGCCCTGGTGACGGCTTGTGGGGCGATCTGGTTCATGCACGGCGGCCCCTGGTACCTGATGGGCGCCGGTTTCGTGATCCTGTTCTACACCTTCTGGGGATGGTGGAAGGACGTGATCTCCGAAAGCCTGACCCGTAAGTTCCATACCGACACGGTCAGCCACGGGCTGCGCGTCGGGATGCTGCTGTTCATCGCGTCGGAAGTGATGTTCTTCTTCGCGTTCTTCTGGGCCTTCTTCCACGCCAGCGTGCCGTTCCTGTCGAACGTCGCGACCGTTCCCTGGCCGCCGGAAGGCATCACGCCCTTCAATCCCTGGAACATTCCGTTCCTCAACACGCTGATCCTGCTGACCTCCGGTGCCACGGTGACGGTCGCCCACCATGCGATCCGCCACGGCGACAACGCCATGTGCGCGCGTTGGCTGGCCTATACGGTCGTCCTCGGGCTGATCTTCTCGGGCTTCCAGGCCTACGAATATCACCACGCCGCGTTCGGCCTGAAGGACGGCATCTATCCGTCGGCCTTCTACCTGGCGACCGGCTTCCACGGCTTCCACGTGATCGTCGGCACGACCTTCCTGCTGGTCTGCTATTTCCGCGCCGCCAAGGGCCACTTCCTGGCGGAAAAGCACATCGGCTTCGAAGCCGCCGCCTGGTACTGGCACTTCGTCGACGTCGTCTGGCTGTTCCTGTTCGTCTCCATCTACTGGTGGGGCAAGGGCAACGCCACGAACCTGATCTGATCAGGTTTCGCACCCGACCTTTGGTTTCGGAAACGCTCCCCCTCGGGGGAGCGTTTTCTTTTTGTCGGGGGCGTCGCCTTGGCGGAGCATGGCCGGGCGGTGCTGGAAATCGCGCCTTGGGCGCTCTATGTTATTTCACGTCTGGGGGATGTAAAAAGGACCGGCCATGAACGATATGCAATCGACGCCCACCCCCGGAGAAACTCCGCCCGACGAAGGCATGACGCCCGTGATGAACGGTATCAAGGGGCGCTGTCCGCGCTGTGGCGATGGCCGGTTATTTTCGGGTTACCTGAAAATCGCCGACCGCTGCGACGTCTGCGGCATGAGTTTTCACGGCCATGACACGGGCGACGGCCCGGTGGTGCCGATCCTGTTGGTCATCGGCGCCATCATCGTCGGCTCGGCCCTATGGTTGGAACTCGTCTACGAGCCCCCCGTCTGGGTACATTTGCTGCTGTGGATTCCGCTGGGCACCATTTTGACCTTGGGCATCATGGTGCCGCTGAAAGGCATGGCCGTCGGTCTGCAGTACAAATATCGATCGACGGAAGAAGACGCCCGACCCGGCGGCGTCTGATCAACTGGGTCGGCGGGGGCTATCTCCCCGATGGCTTCCAAAATCACCATACAGGTTGCGGTCAGTGCAAATCGTCCGGGTCGTATTTCATCGCGGTCACGAGTTTCTTGAACGCGTCCCGGTAGAATTGCCGGCGTGGCAGGGAGAGGTTTCCCCCGCTTACATCCAGAGCCTCATTAAACGCCGTCCAACCGGCCCGCAGATGCTGCTGAGTGATTCCAATCTCCCGATGTCGCTGGCCCAGCATGGCCATGAAATCGGCGAAATGCGGGTCGCCCCGTTCCATATCCGAAATGCTTTCCAAGGCGTTGACGAACATCACGGTCTTGTTGGTTTCGTCCCGGAACAGGCGCTCCACGTCCGGTGCCTCCCGGAACAACGCGGCGTAGAACGCCTCGGCGACGGCCTCGAAATCGAGATCCGTGCTCATGGATATCTCCCCATTTTGGTTGTTTAAATTAGAAGTTTTGACTTCATAAAGTGCAATATGCCTTTCGGCATAGACCATCGTCTATACGACTAGGAATCGACCGAAGGGCCGCCTGATACGTCGAACGAAGGACAGAGGTGGGGGGTTAAGCCTTGCCGCGATCCCCGGCGAGTTCGTCCGGGCGAATGCGGACGAAGACGATCAGGGCAATCAGCATGCAAACGGCGACAGTCGAAAAGGCGATGCCCCAATTGATCGGCGACATGCCGCCTGAGAGATCTAGCGCCAATCCCACCATTAACGGCCCGACGAAGCCGCCTGCGTAGCCCAACATGGAATGGACGGCGAGCGTGGCCCCCCGTCGTTCCGGTTCCGCCGTGCCGGCGGTACCGGCGGTCAGCGACGAGGAATCCAGCCAGATCACGAAGCCGTAGGCGATCAGCAGTATGGTTGCGAGCGTGTAGGAGGTCGAACCGACGAAGCCGGTCAGCAAAGCGAAGACGATCGACAGCGTCAGGGCGGTCTGAACGAGCCGCCGGCGGCCGAAGCGGATCGCCGCTTCGTTGCCGCTGACGCTGGCGGCCGTGCCCAGCAGGCCCAGGACGGTGACCAGGGCGGCCGGCGTCAGCCAGGCATCGGTCATGTCCTGTTTGACCGCGACATAACCCAGGAAGGCGACGCCCCAACCGCGCAGCGCGCTCATCTCCAGGGTATGCATGGCATAGGCGAAGGCATAGGCCATGGCCGATCGGTTCCGGAATACCGGGCGGAAGTCGAATAGGGCCGGGCGCGCACCCGTCGGCTTCGGTGCTTTTTCACGCGCCGGAACGACGGCCAGGATCATGACCCAGGCAACGGCCGCGCTGACGCCCGCCGTCAGGAACGCCCATTGCCAGCCGAAGCCGACGGCGATCAAATCCCCGACCGCGAAGGACAAGGCCCCGGATACGCCGATGCTGGCGGCATGGGCGGCGGTCGCCCGCGACATGGTCTTGGCATCGACCCGGTCGGCCAGCAATTTCAAGCCCGTCATATAGGTCCCGGCCCATCCCATGCCGGTGAAGGCGCGGGTCGCGAAGGCCGACCAGAAGCCCTCGGCCATGAGTCCGAACATCAGATGCCCGACCACGGTCGCGCCGACGCCGAACAGATAGATGCGTTTCGGATCGACCCGGTCGGTCAGGGTCACGAGAACCGGCACGGAAATCATGTAGGCGCCATAAAAGGCCGAGGTGATCCACCCGGCTTCCGTATTCGACAATTCCCACAGCGGGATCATGCGCGGCAGCAAGGCCGGCCAGAAAAAGGCGCCGATCTGGACCATCACCTGGGCCGCGCAGAGCACGGCGATCAGCGACCAGACGGGCGGGCCGTCGGACTGAGCATCGGTGTTGGGGGCGCCGGGCGTGTCGGAGGACGTGGCGGTCATTCGGGAACGGGGCCTTCGGTCCGCTGGGCGTCCGGGCAGCGCACGTCGCCGTAGGAACAGAACACACAGCAATCCCCCGGCTCCGGCGTCAGGAGAGAGCCGCATTCCATGCACTGATAATATTGGATGGATTCCCCGATCGGCATGGCCTCCTGCGCCGGGAAGTCACAGACCGGGCAGGTCACGGTGGTTATCAGGCGGATTTTCGGACCCATGGTCATGGCAAATACCCCAATACCCGCCACCACAGATAGTTCATCGGCAACAAAAGGACGATCGTCAAGACCGCCAGGACCAACGTGAACCGCCCGGCTTGGCGCAGGCTGACGCCGCCCAGTTGCAAGGCGACCACCAGGGGCGGCACCTGATAGGGCAGGAACATGGTCGAATAGCCCAGAACGATGGTCATCAGTACGGTGACCAGGGGGAAGCCCGTGGCCGCCGCCAGATCCTGGGCGAAGGGCGGCAGGACGGCGGGCACGCTGGGCGCCGTCGCCAGCAGGCCGGTCACCGATCCCAGACCGACCAGGGTCGCGAAATTGGTTGCCGGGGTCGCCGGGTCGAGCGGCAGCAGCGGCAGGATGCGGGCCGCCAATTCCTTGCCGACCCCGGAATCCACGATGATCGCCGCGACCGACAGGACCGCCGCGATATAGATCACCGAGGCCGTGTTGAATTTCGTCATGAAGTCTTCTTGGCGAACAAGGTCGACCCCGGGCAGCAGGCAGATGACGCCCGCGGACAAGGCAATCCAGGCGGGCGAAATCCCATGCCAGAAATCCAGCGCCCAAAGCGTCAGGGTCACGCCGATGACCCAGGAAAGCACCCGTTCGTCGCGGCTCATCGGCGTCGCCGTTTGGCGCTCGGCCGACGGCGGCGTTTCGGCGGTATCGGGAAACAGAACCAAAACAATGAAATATATGGCGATCGCCTTCAGAATGCCGATCACCGGAAAATGCATCAGCAGATAGGCGCCGTAGGTGAAGTGCAGGCCGTAAAGGGTTTCCGCGGTGCCCGCCAGGACCATGTTCGGCACGTTGGCCGGCAGGATCGCGACGGCGGGCATCCAGGTGCCGCAGGCCACCGCCATGACCAGGCCCGCGCGCCCGTTGCGCCCCTCGCCGAAGCCCAGCCGATCGGCCAGCGCCAAGGCGATCGGGACCAGCAGGATCACCCGCCCCATGGTCGAAGGCATGAAGAAGGACAAGGCCACGCCGACCAGAACCATGGCCGCGACCTGCGCCTTGTAGGTTTCCCCGAACAGGCCTGTCAGCCGCGATGCCAGACGCGCGCCAAGGCCCGTGCGGTTGACGGCGATGCCGACGATCAGGCCGCCGACGGTCAACCACATGGCGGTCGACGCCCATCCGGCAAAGATCACTTCCGGCGGTGCCACGGCGATCAGCGAGGCCAGCGCGAAAAACGCCAGGCTGGTAACGAATTCGGGCAGCACCCCGGTCGCGAAGAACCCCATGGCGAAGACGACCAGACCGGCGGCGCGCAGGACCTCGGGCTGCCATCCGGCGGGGGCCGGCATGACCAATAGGACGACAGCCAGGGAAAACACGGCCAGCGCCGTCCACCGGGCCATCGTCATGCGTGACAAGGCGGTAAGCATGTCGGATCGTCTCCTCTCCGTCGCTTTTAGAGGACGCCGGTCGGGTGGAAAAGTACTCAATCGCGGGTTTTCCCCCGATCAGCCCGTGGCATCCCGGCGGAAAGGAAGTTAGTATTCGCGACAGCCGCCGCCATCCACAGCCGGAGTCAGGCCGCCGCCATGACCAAGACGTCGAGCAAAGACAAGACCCGCCCCGATCCCCAGGACGCCCCGGCCGATACCCTGTTCATCGATTCCGACGAAGCGCAGCGCGCGGCCCAGGCGCTGAACGAACGGTGTCAGCGGATCATGCAGCGGTTCTGGCAACGTCAGGCGGAAACCAACGGCTTTCAGATTCCCGACCCGCTGGTCGTCGGCAAGGCGTTTTTCGAACTGGGCGCGGCCATGTTCTCCGACCCGGCCAAGCTGGCAGAGGCCCAGGCAAAATTGTGGCAGGGCTACGCCGACCTGTTCGAGGCGGCGTCCAAGCGGTTAAGCGGCGAGGCCGCAGCACCCGTGGCCGAGCCGACCAAGGACGACAAACGTTTCAAGGACGAGGTTTGGTCGGAAAACGTCGTGTTCGACACCCTGAAGCAATCCTATCTGCTGACCTCCAACTGGGTGCAGCAGGCAGTGCGCGACGTCGACGGACTGGACCCCAAGACCCGGGACAAGGTGAATTTCTACACCCGCCAATGGGTCAACGCCCTGTCGCCGACGAATTTCGCGGCGACCAACCCCAAGGTCATCGAGCGGACCCTGGAGACCAAGGGCGAAAATCTGGTCAAGGGGCTGGATCACCTGCTGGAGGACCTGGAACGCGGCGAGGGGCAACTCCGCATATCCATGACGGACGACACGGCCTTTACCCTGGGTGAGAACATCGCCGTGAGCCCGGGCAAGGTCGTCTTTCAGAACGACCTGATGCAGTTGATCCAATACGCGCCGACGACGGAAAAGGTCGCCCGCCGGCCGCTGCTGATCGTGCCGCCCTGGATCAACAAGTTCTACATCCTGGATCTGCAGCCGAAGAATTCGCTGATCAAATGGTGCGTCGACCAGGGGCATACGGTCTTCGTCATCTCCTGGGTCAACCCGGACGAAAGCCTCGCCGACAAGGCCTTCGAGGATTACATGCTGGAAGGCCCGCTGGCGGCGCTCGACGCCATCAAGCAGGCGACCGGCGAGGACGAAGTCAACATGATCGGCTATTGCATCGGCGGTACCCTGACCGCCGCGACCCTGGCCCATATGGCGGCCAAGGGGGACAAGCGCGTCGCCTCGGTGACCTTCTTCACCACCATGACCGACTTTTCCGAACCCGGGGAACTGGGTGTGTTCATCGACGACGAACAATTGCAGCTGCTGGAAGAGCACATGGCGGACAAGGGCTACCTGGAAGGCAGCTACATGAGCCAGGTGTTCAACATGATGCGCGACAACGACCTGATCTGGTCGTTCGTGGTGAACAACTACCTGTTGGGCCGCGAGCCCATGGCCTTCGATCTGCTGTATTGGAATGCCGATAACACCCGCATGCCGGCCATGATGCATGGCCTGTATCTGCGCGAGATGTATCTGGAAAACAAACTGGTCGAACCGGGGGCGATCACCCTGGCAGGTACGCCCATCGACCTGACGGCCATCGAAACGCCGGTCTACATGCTGTCGACCCGGGACGATCACATCGCGCCCTGGAAATCGACCTATGCGGCGACGCAGTTGTACAAGGGCCCGGTGAAATTCGTTCTTTCGGCGTCGGGCCATATTGCCGGGGTCATCAATCCGCCGGCGGCGGGCAAGTATTGCTATTGGACGAACGCCAAGACGCCCAAGGACCCGGATTCCTGGCTGGCGGATGCCGCGCAGCACGACGGATCCTGGTGGCCGGATTGGCAGAAATGGATTTCGCGTAAATCGGGCGGCCAAGTGGCGGCGCGGGTGCCGGGCGACGGCAAACTCACGCCCATCGAAGACGCGCCCGGAAGCTATGCCAAGGTCCGGATGGGCTGAGTTAGGCGACCATTTACGCCTTAAGTCTAGGTGATCAGTTTGCCGGTTCAAAACAACCGGTGATGGTCATAGACTTGCCGATAACGAGCACCATGACTGCGTAAATCAGCGACGCCGTAGGATGGGGGCCGTGATTGGCGGCCCGAAACACGGGGGGTCCCATGGATTTCAGCAAGTTACGGACGAAGTTTTTCGCCGCGACGGTCGCGTTGTTTGCGGTCGCGGGCATCATCACCATTGTCATGGCGACCCGCAGTCTGGACCGGCTCAGCACAATCATTTCCGAAACCGGAACCGGTCTTCGAACCGCCGAAAAAGCGCAGCACGCGGCGCAGATCGCGATCCTGAAGGCGGATCAGGCGGCGGAACAGTCCGAAATCAAGATCAACAATGCCCGCGAACTGAACGCCAAGCAAAAGGAAATCGGCGAGCGGGAAGCGGCCCTCCGTGGGTTCTACCGGGGGGCGCTGCGCATCATCGCATCGCAGTTGGAATCGATCCTTTCCCCCATGGCGCCGGACGACCGCGATTTCTTCGTGCTCAACGACGAGGTCTATCTGACCGTCATGAAGGGGGCGAAATCGGTGAAATTCTTTCCGGCGACCGATCCGGAGAACTTGAAGGAGGTCGCCGAGAACGAAGGGCTGTCGCCGGTCCGCACGGACCAACTGGCCAGCGCGATCCAGGAGAACGCGGACGCGGAAGCGCCCTACATGGCCTTCGATTCCGCCGACGATGCGATCCGGATCATCGCCAATATCGGGCCCACCGAGGACCGGTTCGGTGTCCTGGAAGTGACCCTGGAAGACCAGTTGACGCCGATGAAGAAAGAGGCGGGCAACCTCGCCCTCGACTTCATGATGCGTCTCGGCGCGCAGACCAAGGAACAGGAAAAGAATTTCGAGACCCGGCTGGCGGAGATGGAGGCGAAACGCGCCGAGGCCGAAGCCGTCCATGCCGAGCGCGAAGCCCGCGTTGAGTCCGAAGAAAAGTCGGCCCGTAATTGGCTGATCGGCGCGGTCGTCTTGTCGTCGCTGTTCGGTGCCGTCGCGATCAGTGCCCTGGTCGTGCTGCTGATTACACGGCCACTCGACCGGAACGTCAAGATCATGAGCCGCCTGGCCGGCAACGACACGGACGTCGAGATCACCGACGCCGACCGCAAGGACGAAATCGGCGAAATGGCCCAGGCCGTTCAGGTGTTCAAGGACAGCCTGATCGAGGCCGAACGCCAGGCCGAGGAACGCCGCGCCGAGCGCGCATCCCGCGAGGAACGGGTGCGCAGGATCGAGGCCCTGGCCAAGGCGTTCGACGAACAGGTTTCCGGCTCCCTCGACACCGTCGGCAACGCAACCCGCCAGATGAAGGCGACGTCCGAGCAGATGTCGTCGATCGCCGCCCAAACCGCCGATCAGACGCGTGCCGTCACCCAGGCAACGGAAAGCGCCGCCGAAAGCGTTCATACGGTCGCCTCCGCCGCCGACGAATTGAGTAAGTCGATCACCGAAATCGCCGAACAGGCCGCGACCTCGAACCAGGTTTCCGAAAGGGCCGCCGACCAGGCCCGCGAGACGGATGAGCGGGTCCAGCGTCTTAACGATGCGGCGATGAAGATTGGCGAGGTCATTCAGCTGATCACCGATATCGCCGAGCAGACGAATCTGCTGGCGCTGAATGCGACGATCGAGGCGGCCCGCGCCGGCGAGGCGGGCAAGGGCTTCGCCGTGGTCGCCAGCGAGGTCAAGAACCTGGCCAATCAGACGGCCAAGGCGACCGAGGAAATTGCCGCCCAGGTCTCCAATATTCAGGAGGAAACAGGCGATACGGTCCGTGCCATAGCCAAGATCACGGAAAGTGTCGACCGCATGGTCGAGATCGCCTCCGGCATCTCCGCCGCGGTCGAACAGCAATCGGCGGCCACCCGGGAAATCGCCCGCAATACGGACGAAGCGACGGCGGGCACCCAACAGGCCAGCGCCAATACCACCGAGGTCGCCCGCGCGGCGTCGGAAACCGAACAGTCGGCGGGCGCGGTGCTGGAATCCGTGGCCGCATTGGATAGCGAGTCCGACCGTCTGCGCCGCTACGTCACCGACTTTTTGGAACAGATTCGCACCGCCTGATCCGGGGGGTGGCGGGCCGGATGTCGGGCCGCCTTGAAAAAGCGCGAAAAGCCGACCGTAACGGCCCGGATCGTTTGCCCAAGTCCTTGATTCCGGGCATAGTTCCGGCATGTCTAATGCACACGCCCTGCCGGTTTCCGATACCGCCGCCGAAGACGCCCGCCGGTTCCAGGCGAACCTTGAACTCTTGGCGGAAATGTCGCGCGATTTCGCCGTGTCGCGGGACCTGGACGCGGCGTTGCTCAAGGCCGTCGACCACATCACCTGTTCCGTGGATGCCGAAGGCGGTGCCCTGTTCCTGTTGGACGACGCGCAGGAAAACCTGGAATGTGTCGCCTGCGTCGGCGCCACGGAAATCACCGGTCTGGTGATCGCCGCCGACAAAGGCATCGTCGGCCGCGTGGTGCAGAACGATTTGGGCGAGATCGTCCGTGACGTCTCGAAAGACCCCAATTTCTTCGGCGGGGTGGACGAGAAGACCGGATACACCACGAAATCCATCCTTTGTGCGCCGTTGACGGTGAAGGATGAGCGCATCGGCGCCATCGAGCTGATCAACAAACGGGGCGGCGACGGTCTGTTCGATCCGGACGACCTGCATTTCCTGGCGGCTTTGGCGTCTTCGGCGGCGCTGGCCATCCTCAACGCGCGTCAAGCCGAGGCCCTGGTCGAACAGGAACGGATCAAGCGGGAGTTGGAACTGGCGCGGGAGATCCAAAGCTCCCTCTTGCCTCAGGCCGGCAGCGACGGCGCCGCGATCGCCGGGGTCAATCAGCCGGCCCGCGAGGTTTCCGGCGATTTCTTCGATCATTTCCCGTTGGACGACGGGCGGGTTTGTTTCTGTCTGGGCGATGTTTCCGGCAAGGGCATGAACGCGGCCTTGCTGATGGCCAAGACGGCCAGTCTGTATCGCTGTCTGGGCAAGGCGGTGTTGTCGCCCGGGCGTCTTCTGGCCCTGGTCAATCGCGAGATTTGCGAGACCGCCGCGCGCGGCATGTTCGTGACCATGGTCGGCGGCATCTTCGATCCGCGCACGGGCGTGGTGAAATTGGCCAATGCCGGGCACGAGCCGCCCCTGTTGCTGACGCCCGAGGGCGAGTTTCAGGCGTTCGAAGCGGACGGCCCGCCGCTCGGCATCATCGCCGATCCGCCCACCAAGGACGGCTATCCCGAAACCGAAATCAAATTGAACGGCGGCAGTCTGTGGATTTTCACCGACGGCGTGACGGAAGGCTACATCGACGGCGAGGGCACGGAATTGGGCGATGCCGGGGTCAAACGGATTCTGATGGAAACGGGCGGTAAGCCCCTGATGGAGCGGCTGGAGACCGTGGTCGGGGTGATCAAGCCCGGCGAATACGGCATGCGCGACGACGTGACCCTGTTGGGTGTGGTCGACGACGTGGCCGCCCGCCCGGCGGCCGAAGTCCAGGCGGCGTCCGCCGCCGCCGGGTCGGAAACGGTCATGTTCCTGCGCCTGCCGGCCCGGGCGGACCGGCTCAAGGTCATCCGCCAGGCCGTGCGTTCGGCTCTGGAATATCTGGTTTGCGAGGACGAAATGACCGAAGAGGTCATTCTGGCCGTCGATGAAGCCTGCCAAAACGTGGTGCGCCATGCCTACGGGGGTCGCGACGACGGTGAAATCGCCGTGGAACTGCGCCGGGACGGCGACGATTTCCTGGTGGACATCCAGGACTTCGCGGCGCCCGTGGACTTGGAAGCGGTGAAAAGCCGCGATCTCGACGATATTCGGCCCGGCGGCCTGGGCGTCCACCTGATCCGCGAGATCATGGACGACGTTCAATTCGTGACGCCGCCCGCCGGGGTGGGTAATCTATTGCAACTGCGCAAGCGGCTTAAGACAAAAGCCGGCGCTTCTTGAGGGGACTGGACATGAAGCACGAAGTCAAAGAGGCGGGTGCCTCCGTCGTCGTGGCGTTCGAAGGGGATATCGATCTGCAAACCTCGCCGGCGGCGCGCGAAGCGCTGCTGGAGGCCGTCGGCATGGGCAAACCCGTCGTCGTCGATCTCGCGGCGGTCTCGTACATCGATTCTTCCGGGGTGGCCTCGCTGGTCGAAGCCTTGCAGACCGCCAAAAAGGGGGGGCAGGACCTGACCTTGGCCGCCGTCAGCGAAGGCGCCATGCGGGTTCTCAAGCTGGCCCGTCTGGATGCCGTCTTCACGATCCATGACCGCGTCGACGACGCCGTCTGATCCACCCGACCTGTCAGAGACCTGAAAGCCAACGACCTTAGGCTAGACGGCAAGGATAGAATACCAAGTTACCGCCGCAGGGGAGCCGCCGGTGCAGGAAGCAGAAACCAAGAACGGGTTCGTCAATTTCACCGAGAAAGTCGGGCGGCTGACCGTGGCCGGTGTCGAGGAAATCGGCATGGGTGCCATGATGGTGGTCGAAACGTTCTATTGGCTGATCTTCGGGCGGCGCGAGAAACAGGCCGTGCGCCTGGGCGCCATCGCCGAACAATGCGTCGCCGTGGGCATTCAGGCGATCCCGATCATCGCCCTGTTGGCCGCGACCATCGGCATGATGCTGGCGATTCAGGGCATTCATACGCTGCGTATCTTCGGCGCCGAAAGCCGCGTTACCGTCGGTATTTCCTTTTCCGTCGTTCGTGAATTCGCGCCCCTGATTACCGGCATCGTCATCGCCGGGCGGTCGGGATCGGCGCTGGCCGCGCGGATCGGCACCATGAAGATCAACCAGGAAGTGGACGCGCTCTACGTCATGGGGATCAATCCGGTACGTTTCCTGGTCGTGCCGGCAATGGTCGCGATGATGATCATGCTGCCGGCGCTGACCCTGTTTTCCGATTTCGTCGGTTTGTTCTTCGCGGGCGTTTACGTCAATCTGGACCTGGGGATCTCGCTCGCGGCCTATGCCGACGAAACCATCGAACTTCTCAGCGTCGACGATCTGATGCACGGCCTGGGCAAAAGCGCCATCTTCGCCGTGTTGATCGCGGTTATCGGGGTCGTCAACGGGGCCTCGGTGCAGGGTGGTGCCGAAGGCGTGGGTAAGGCGACGACCCGCGCCGTGGTGCAATCCATATCGGCGATCATCGTCACCGACATGCTGTTCGCCTTCGTCGTGACGCGCTAGGGGCCGGGAGAGAGACATGAGCGAGACCCCGGAGCCCCAGGAAACCGAAGCGTCGCCGCCGCGCAACGTGATCGAGGTCCGCGACCTGGTCACCCATTACGGTGACCGCATGATCCTCAAGGGCATTTCCATGGATGTCCATGCCGACGAGATCATGGTCATCATGGGCGGTTCCGGGTCGGGCAAGTCGACCTTGCTGCGCCATCTGATGGCGTTGGAGCATCATACCTCCGGGACCATGCGCATCCTGGGCCAGGACATCGACGAGTTGAACAACGTGGAGCTGGTCGACCTGCGCCAGAAACTGGGCGTGGCGTTCCAGGGCGGGGCGCTGTTTTCGTCCATGACCGTCGGCGAGAACGTCATGCTGCCGCTGTTCGAGCATACCAAGCTGGACCGCAAGACCATGGAGATCATGACCCGCATGAAGCTCCAGGTCGTCGAATTGGGCGGGTTCGAAAACCTCATGCCGTCGGAATTGTCGGGCGGCATGATCAAGCGCGCGGCCTTCGCCCGGGCCATCGTCATGGACCCCAAGATTTTGTTTTGCGATGAACCGTCGGCCGGGCTCGACCCGGTCGTCGCCTCGCAACTGGACGATCTGATTCTGCTGCTGCGCGATGCATTGGGTATGACGGTCGTGGTGGTCACCCACGAGTTGGAAAGTGCTTTCAAGATCGCCGACCGCATCACCGTGCTGGATCGCGGCGAAATCCTGTTCATCGGCACGCCCGACGAATTGCGGGCGAGCGACAATCAACGCATTCAGAACCTGCTGAACCGGGTGGCGGAAGACGACACCATGGACGCAGAAACCTATCTCAACCGCTTGACGGGTGACGAACCCGCGTACAGGCCCCTGTAAGCCGCGAGACGAGAGAACCGAAACGTGAGAAGCAACAAGATAAATTACCTGATGGTCGGGACCTTCGTCCTGCTCATGCTTGGCGGATTGGTCGTCGCGCTTTCCGTGCTGACCGGGCGGACGGGATCGACCGATCCATATTACACCTACTATTCGAACGTCACCGGAGTGAAGTTCGGAACGCAAGTGGTCTACGAGGGCTTCCCCATCGGCCAAGTGGTCTCGGTCACCCCCGAGCCCAGCAAGGGCGGCATGCGGTTCCGCGTCGATTTCGAAATCGAAAAGGGATGGCAGGTTCCCAAGGACAGCGTCGTGCGGATCGCCGCCCCGGGGCTTCTCGCGGCGGTGACGCTGAGCATTTCCGCGGGCGCCGGCCCGGCGGCCCTGCTGGCGGGCTCGGAAGTCACGTCGGAAGAAGGCGGCGATCTGTTCGCCGTGGTCTCCGGCGTCGCCGAAAAGCTGGGCGGTCTCGCCGACGGTAGCATCGCGCCGCTGTTGGCCAACGTCGACAAGGCGGTCAGCAGCGTCAACAAGATGCTGGAAAACGACGGCGAGGTGCTGGTCCGCGATCTGAAACTCCTGATCCAGGACGCCTCGTTGCTGGTCGCCGATATCTCGCGCCGCGTTCCCGTGGTCATCGACAACATGGAATTGATCGCCGCCGACGTGAAATCTTTCTCCGGCGAATTAAAGGCCGTGGCGACCCCGGAGAACCGCAAGCTTTTGGAAGAGACCGTGGCCAACCTGAACAACGCCACCAGCGATGCCCGCGCCGCCATGGTCAACGGCGAGAAGCTGATGACCACGATGAACGATATGGTGACACGGAACGACGGTGATCTGCGCCGGACCATCAAGGATACCCGCTACGTCGTCGAAAGCTTCGCCCGGCGGATCGACGCCATCAATGAAAACCTGGAAGGCATGTCGCGCAATATGTTGGAATTCTCGCGCCAGATCAGGCAAAGCCCTGGCCTGTTGTTGAACAGTAAGCCGGTGACAGATGAAGCCCAGGCGGGAGGATCCGCGCGATGACCGTCGTTATGACCAAACGGATTTTCGCCCTTCTTCTGGTGGCTGCTTTGGCGGCTTGCGGCGGCAATGCCGAGGTGCCGGAGAACCATTTCTATCGGCTTGAGGTCGCGGCGCCGGAGACACCGGGCAAGAAGCTGATGGACGGCGTTCTCGAGGTCGACCGATTGCTGGCCACGGGGGAATTGTCGCAACGCTCTATCGTCTATCGCCGGGCCGACAACCCGTTGCAGCTGCGCGCCTATCACTATCATTTCTGGAACGAGCCGCCGGGGGTCCTGCTGCAGGCTGAATTGGTCAAGTACCTGCGGGCGGCCGGGGTCGCCGACAAGGTTCTGGCACCGGAAATGCGGGCCCAGGCGGCCTATGCCGTGACGGGCCGGGTGGTCAAGCTTGAGCGCGTCGTGGGCGGTGCGGGGACCGGCACGTTCGAGATCAATCTCGTTCTGCGGCGGGTCAGCGACGGCAAGGTCCTGGTCGCGAAAACCTATGAGCGGACGGTGACACCCGCCGACGACGGTCTGACCGCCCTGGCCCAGGCCTTCGCCGGCGCGGCCCGCGACGTGTTCAAGTCCTTTGTAGACGACATTGCCGCGCAAATCTGATGCCCGGGGCGGACGGTCCGGCCGGCGCGGCCGGCCGCAGGGCCGCCGCCGGGGAAACACGCCTGAATTCCGCGAACCCGCCCGCGTGATCGTGACCGCCGTCGCGGCCCAGGGTGACGGCCTGGCCGACCTTGCCGACGGCCGGCGCCTGTTCATTCCCTTCGCGGCCCCCGGAGACGAGGTCGACGTTCTGATCGGCCCGTCACGCGGTGACGGGTTCGAGGCCCGGATCGAGACCTTCGTCGCGCGCGGCCCCCGGGCCGAGCCCTTCTGCGCGCATTTCGAGACCTGCGGCGGCTGTTCCGTTCAGCATCTGTCCGAGGTCGATTATCACGCTTGGAAACGCGGCATCCTGGTTCAGGCCCTGGCCCGGCGCGGCCTGCATCCCGAGGTCGACGAGATCGAAGCCTTGCCCCGCGACGGTCGCCGCCGGGTGACCTTTCAGGCGCTGGGCACCGCCAAGGGCGCGATTCTGGGATTCGCCCAACGGCGCGGCCACCACTTGATCGACCTGGACGCCTGTCCTCTGGTTCGCCCGGAATTGAACGCCTTGCTGGCGCCCTTGCGGGACGTGCTGGCGGGGCTTTTGGAATCGGGCGAACGGGCGCGTATCGCCCTGGCACGGGTCGAAGGGCCGGAGGGCCCGGCCATCGACATGGTCGTCGAACGGGACCGCGAACCGGATTTGGCGGCGCGCGAGGTCTTGGCCGATTTCGCCCGGGATCAGGGGTTGGCGCGGCTTTCGTGGCGCGATGCCGACGGCCATTGTGAGCCGGTCGCCCATCTGTCGCCGGTCGCCGCGACCTTCGGTCCGGCCCCCGTGGACCTGCCACCCGGCGGTTTCATGCAGCCGACGGCCGCGGGCGAGGAGATCTTGCGCCGGGCCGTGCTGGCGGGTGCGGAAGGGGCGCAACGGATCGTCGAGCTTTATGCCGGGGCGGGGACCTTCACCATGGCGCTGGCCAAGGGGCGCCACGTCCATGCCGTGGATGCGGACGATGCCCTGACCCGTGCCTTGGCGGGTTCGGCCGGGCGGGCCGGGCTGGGCGGGCGCATATCGGCGGAAACCCGCGATCTGGCCGCGCGGCCGTTGTTGGCGTCGGAATTGAAAGACGCGGATACGGCGGTGCTCGACCCGCCGCGCGCCGGGGCCAAGGCCCAGGTCGCGGAAATCATCGGGGCGCCTAATATCCGCCGTGTCGTTATGGTGTCCTGCAACCCCCAGACCTTCGCCCGTGATCTCAGCCTATTGACCGACGGCGGGTTCGATCTGGTGGGGCCGGTCACACCCGTGGACCAGTTTCCCTGGTCCCATCACCTGGAATGCGTGGCGGTTCTGACGCGGGCGTGAGCCTAGGCCATGCCGAGGGCGCGCATATAGATGCTCAGCACCTCTTCCATCTCGTTGCGGTCGTTGGGTTCCATCTTCCGCAGGCGGATCAGCTGACGCATGATCTTGACGTCGAAGCCGGCGGATTTGGCTTCGGAATAGACTTCCTTGATGTCGTCGGCCAGGGCCTTTTTCTCTTCTTCCAGACGTTCGATCCGGTCGATCAGAGCTTTCAGCCGCTCGCTCGCGGCGCCGCCAATTTCACTCATGCTGGGCTGTCCTTGGATTGTTGTTCGAAAAACGGAAATTCAGGATGCGGGCGCACCATAAGTGCCCTGGCGGGCCCGGGCAAGCGGGTGAAAAGCGGGGATAAACGGGAGGTGCGTTTTTTCGCCCGGGATATGTTCAAACCTGCGTCCATCCATGTATGATTGAACGAATATCCAAGTAAGGTGCTTCTATAAAAAGGGGTTTCAAGCCTTGGCCGTTTACAAATTCGACCGCGTTTCGATCATGGTCTGCGAGGACAACGCCTTCGTTCGGCGAACCTTGGAGGATGTCCTGCGCCAGTTCGGGTTCGAACGCATCACCATGTGCAAGAACGGCCAGGAAGCGATCGAAAACCTGAAGCTTCTGAAACAAGCAAAGAATCCGGGCCCCGACCTGATCGTCGCGGATCTGGTGATGGCGCCGATCAACGGCTTGCTATTGTGCCGCTGGTGCCGGTCGGCCAAGGAAACGCCCAATCGCATGGTGCCGTTCATCATGTTGTCCGGCGCCGCCGATCAGGATTACGTCGGCTCGGCCCGTGACCTGGGCGCCACGGAATTCCTGGCCAAGCCGTTTTCCGGGGAAACCGTGTACAAGAAACTGCTGGAAGTCATCGATTTCCCCCGTCAGTTCGTCATGAACCAGAATTATTTCGGCCCCGACCGCCGGCGCAAGAAAGACCCGCCGCCGGGTGAGACAGACCGCCGGGAAAAGGCGGAAGAGGATTGCACCGTCGTTTATTCGGCCGAGAAGATGACCAAGCCGAAGGCCGAAAGCGACGTCTTCCTGTTCAAGCCGAACAACTATCTTCAGGAAAAATGCGCCGGCGGGCGCATGAATCCCGGCGAACGCGGCGAAATGCCGACGGCGGTCATCGAGCAGGCGGAACAGAAGCTGGAGCGCGCGGCGCTGGACTTCACCAAATGGGCGCAGGACTATTTGGGCCGCCTTTCGGATCTGTGTACCCAGGCCCTGCTGGAGCCGGGCCGCCGGACGCAGCAGTTCGTCGAGATCAATCAGGTCGCATTGGAATTGCGCGGCCAGGGCGGGACCTTCGGCTATCCGTTGATTTCGACCTTCGGCAAGATGTTGTTCGATTCCTCGCGCGAAGGCTGCCGCGAGGACGATGCCCAGGTGGAAATCGTCAAGGCGCACGTCGATGCCATGCGCGCCGTCCTGCGCGAGAAGATTTCCGGCGACGGCGGCGAGGTCGGCAAGGCATTGATCGCGGCGCTGCGCGAAGGCATCGAAAAGCAGGAAAAGGCCCGTAAGGCCAAAAATGACGAGTTGAAGGAACAGGCCGGCGGTTGAGCTCCGGCCCTGCTCTTATCCTCTTAATCCCCTATCAGGCGGGCACGCCCGGCCATTCCAACGTATCCGTCATCTGCCGGATCGCTTCCTGAACGGCGGCTTCGGTGATGCGCTCGATCGCTTCTTCCGCGGTGACCCAGACGCGGCGGCGAAAATGCTTCTCGTCCCAATCGTCCAACGCGCGGGTGACCTGAAACGGGAAGATCTGGACCCGGTAGACCTGATCGAATTTCGAATAGAAATACTCGCCGAGGGACTCTCTACCCGGCTCGCCCAACAGGCCCGCTTCTTCCAACGCTTCTTTGGCGGCAGATGCCTGCGGTGTCATGTTGGGCTCCACCGTGCCCTTGGGCACGATCCATCGGCCGGTATTGCGCGACGTGATCAGGGCGATTTCCAATCCCGGCGCGCCCAGGAAATAGGGGACGACGCAGGATTGTTGGATGGGCGGAGGTTTCAGCAAGGCTCTACTCGGGTCGGTTTCACTTCGTAAACGTCACGGTCTCGGCGATCAGGCCATCGACGACGGCGATCAAGGCGGCGTCCGCATCGGCGCCGCCCGCCAGGGCGTCGTCGTACGCGGCGATCTGCCGGTGGGCGCTGGTGCCCCGTTTTTGGATGGTCTTCAAATGGTCGATCTGGGCGGTACAGTCCAGGGCTTCCGCATCCTCGGCGATCAGGCCGACGATTTCGTCCAGCAGCGTCGCACAGGATACCACTTCCCCCTTGCCGAAATCGACCAGGCCTTCGTCCAGGCCGTATCGTTGCGCCCGCCAGCGGTTTTCTTCCAACAACATCGGCGAATAGATCCGCCAACGCTGATTGTTCAGTTTCAGGCGGTAGAGCATGCGCATGATGCAGCGGAACAGGGCGGCGACGGCCAGCGTGTCTTCGATCAACGTGCAGACATCGGTGATCCGCATTTCCAGGGTCGGGAACCGCCCGCTGGGCCGCACGTCCCACCACAGCTTGGTCGCATCCTCGATCAGGCCCGCCTTGACCAGCACGTCGACGTGGCGCTGATATTCGCTGAACGACTGAAACCGATTGGGGATGCCGGTGCGCGGCATTTCGTCGAACACGCTCAGCCGGTAGGACTTCAGGCCCGTGTTCTGGCCGCGCCAGAACGGCGACGAGGTCGATAGCGCCAGCAGGTGCGGCAGGAAATAGCTGACCTGATTCAGAAGATCGATGCGCAGTTCGTCGTCCCCGCCCAGACCGACATGGACGTGCATGCCGCAGATCATCAGGCGCCGGACGGGTGTTTGAATATCCTGGGCGATCTCGTTGTACCGTGCCTTGTCCGTATGGTGCTGCGATTCCCAAAGGGAAAACGGGTGGGTCGATGCCGCGATCGGCGCCAGGCCGTATTCGGCGGCGACCTCGGCGATGGTGCCGCGCAGTTCGATCAATTCGTCCCGCGCCTGATCCAGATTGGCGCAGACGTTGGTGTTGACCTCGATCTGCGATGACAGGAACTCATGGGCGACCCGGCCCTTCAGACGTTTTTCGCATTTCTCGAACAAGGCTTCCGGCGCGCCCTCGGTGACGGCCCGGGTCTCCCGATCGACGAGAAGGTATTCTTCTTCGATCCCCAGCGTGAAGGGCGGTGGGTCGTCCGCCATTTCAATAGAACTCCACCTTGTATAGGTCGTCGTCCGTCAGGACCTCGCCCAGAACTTCGGTCAGGATCGCGGCCCAGCGGGCGACCCCGGCGTCGTCGGCGACCTGATCCTGATTGATTTCGATAACGCAGTTGGCCAGGCCGCAGGCCCCGCCGTGGCTGTCGATGGTATAGGCCAGATCGCGGCCCGAATAGGGCAGGTTGTCGCCGACATCCAGGCCCCGGTCGTGCAGCGCCTTGATCAGCGGCTTCGCCAGGCGCGGGTCGTGATTCCACAAAATACCCACGTCCCAGGGCCGGGGGCTGCCGCCGAAGCGCGGAGAGAAGCTGTGCACGGAAAACAGGACGGGCGGGCGATGGTGCAACCAGACGTCGGTCATGGTTTGCCGGACCAGCCGGTGATAGGGCTCGAAAATCGCTTCCAGGCGACCGATGACCTGCGCCGGGCTCAGGCCCTGGTTCGCCGGGATCAGGGTTTCGTCCGAAACCTCCGGCATGCTGGTCGGATGGCCGGGCGGCCGGTTAAGGTCGACCACCAGGCGCGAATAGCCCGCCAGGACCGCCGTGGCGTCCAGGTTCTCCGACAGGATGCGGGTCACCGCCTCCGCCCCGATGTCATAGGCGATGTGGCGGTCGAAATGTTCCGGCTTCAGGCCCAGATCGCCGAGCGCACGGGGCACGCGGCGGCTGGCGTGGTCGCAGGACATCACCAACGCCGATCCGGCGTCGGCGCGGATGCGTTCCGCAGGCGCCGGTTCGTCGGCGGCCAGAAGGGGCTCTACAGCGTCGAAGGGAAGGGTGTCGTCCATGCCGTCAATATAGCGCGCCGTTGTGCCCAAGGGAGTCTCTTCTGGTCGGATTTCTCCCGCCTCTGGACATTTCCCGCTGGGCACGGCGATAGTGATCGCCGAAATCCGCGGAAGCATTTTGGAGGCCATCGGCGTGGAGAATCACCGCATTCCCGGCGCGGCCCTTGGCGCGACCATCGTTGCCGATGCACGGGCATGGGCCTTGGGGGTACTGGTGTTGGGGGCGCTGTTCGCGGGTTCTTCGACGTTGTTCGTGCGGCTCAATGAATTGGGTCCCATCGCCTCGGCCTTCTATCGGGCGTTTCTCGCCCTGCCGGCCTTGTATCTATGGATGCGAATCGAGGGCCGGCGCGGGGCGGGCCGGGCGGTGCCGGCGCGCCGGGAATACCTGTTGATGGGGTTGGCCGGGCTGTTCTTCGCGGGAGACCTGTTTTTCTGGCATCTGGCGATCATGAACACCGCCGTCGCCAATGCGACGCTGTTGGCGACCCTGTCGCCGGTTTATGTGACGGCGATCCTGTTCCTGGTGTTTCGGGAACGCGTCCGCCCCCTGTTTCTGGGCGGAACGGCATTGGCGGTCGCCGGGGCGGGGCTGCTGATGGGCGACAGTTTCGCCTTTCGTCCCGACCGATTGGCGGGGGATGCCTATGGGCTCGTGACCGGCCTGTTCCTGGCGGGCTACATGGTCAGCGTCGGGCGGCTGCGCCTCGGCGGCGGGGCAGGAGCGCGGATCGGCACGGGAACCCTGATGTTCTGGTCCACGGTGGTCACGGCGGCGGTCTTGTTCTGTCTGGCCTGGGCGGCGGAAGATCGATTGCTCGCCTTCACACCTTTCGGTTGGGCCATGCTGGTGACCTTGGCCCTGGTCAGTCATGTCGCCGGGCAAGGCCTTGTGGCGCTCGCCATGGCGCATCTGCCGACGGCCTTCGCTTCGGTCGGCCTGATCATGGAGGTGGTGGCTGCTGCGGTGCTCGGCTGGGTGTTCCTGGACGAGCCGCTTTCCGCCCTACAATGGCTCGGGGCGGCGGTCGTCGTTTGCGGGGTTGCCGTCGCCCGGCGGGGCAGCGCCTCATCGCCCCGCGAATAGGGTGGCTGGGCTTGACGATCCCCCCGGGGAATATGCGAGAAAGGCCCCTGGGAGAAACATACAATGTCAAACACCGGCTCGAAACCCGCCACGCAGGACGCGATCCAACAAGCATTGTTGGAACAGATGATCTGTTCGCCGTGCATTTCGGTCTGCGTCGTCGATCAGCCGACGGGGTATTGCAAAGGCTGTTGGCGGACGATGGATGAAATCGCCCAATGGCCCCGGATGATGCGCCAGCAGCGGATCGAGGTCCTTGAGCGTCTGGCTGAACGGCGCGGCGCCAGTTCGCTGACCGACCGGGGCCGGGGGCCGATGCTGGCCGCCGACTAGGCCCGGCCGGTCGCGGAACTTCCGGGGTTCAGGAAACTACCAGCTTCCCGTGTTTTCCATGGAGGCCCAGGGCTCGGCGGGCTCCAGTGCGTCTCCCGACTGCAGCAATTCGATGGAAATGCCGTCCGGCGACCGGACGAAGGCCATGCGGCCGTCGCGCGGCGGGCGATTGATGGTGACGCCGCCGTCCTGCAGGCGTTGGCAGGTTTCGTAGATGTCTTCCACGTTGAACGCGAGGTGGCCGAAATTCCGGCCACCCGTGTATTCCTCGGGATCGTAGTTGTAGGTCAGTTCGATCTGCGAATCCGGATTGTCGTCGGCGGCGACGAAAATCAGCATGTATCCGTGCTCGGGCCGGTCCGACCGGCGGACTTCCTTGAGACCCAGAAGGTCGCAGTAGAAGCGCAAGCTGGCGTCCACGTCCGATATCCGCACCATTGTATGCAGGTATCTCATTTGCCTGTTTCTCCCTGAATGTCTTGCGGGTGTAGGATTGATCTAACAGGAATTGCGGTCCCGGTCCAAGAGGCCGTTGCCGTTCCCCGCCAATCCAACGAAGCGCCGCCGGAATCCGACCTCTTGCCCCAACCTTCCGCCCCCGATTCACGCCCCATGCCGCGCTTTCTGCCCTGGTTCGTTTGGGGGCTGGGAGCCTGCCTGTTCGGCTACGGCTGGTTCCATCGTATGGCCCCCGGCGTCATGGTCGATACCTTGATGGGGGAATTCCAGGTCGGCGGGGCGGTCATCGGCAATCTGGCGGGTGTCTATTTCTATACCTACGCGATTACGCAGATCCCGGCGGGCCTGATCGTCGATGCCTACGGCTCGCGCCGGATCATGGCCGCATCGGCGTTGCTTTGTACCATCGGCGCCCTGGTGTTCTCCATGGCCGACGGCATCGTCGAATCCTTCGTTGGGCGGTTGCTCATCGGGTTGGGCGCCGGGCCGACCTTCGTCATCGCACTGAACCTCGCCGTCGTCTGGTGCCCCCGTGACCGGTTGGCGTTGCTTGGCGGGCTGGTGATGTCGTTCGGCGTGGCCGGTGCCATGCTGGGCCAGGTACCGCTGGCCTGGGGGGTCGAGGAGTTCGGCTGGCGGTCGTCCATGTACACGGCAATGCTGGTCGGCCTGACGTTGACCGCCGGGACCTGGATGGTGTTGCGCCTGCCGCGTCCGAAACCGAGAGCCGAACGGCCCCACGGCATGGCCGCCAATATCAAATCGGTCCTTCGCCGCCGGGATATCTGGGTTTTGACCCTGGGCGGCGCCAGCACCATGGCGATCATGCTGGCCTTCGGTGGGCTATGGGCGGTGCCCTGGCTGACCCAGGTCCAAGGTTTTTCCCGTGCCGATGCGGCCTTGCTGCTGTCCGTCAACGCGTTGGGATGGGGCATCGGCTCTCCCCTGATCGGCTGGATTTCCGACCGCTTGGGGCGGCGCAAGCCGCCCTTCGTCGGCGCCATGGTGATGTCGGTCGCGACGTTTGCCGTGCTGCTGTTGACGCCGGACCTGCCGGCGGCGGCGATCTACGTCCTGCTGTTTCTGCAGGGGCTGGGAACGGGGGGCATCATGCTGATTTTCGCGACGGCCCATGACCGCTTCGCGGGCGGTCAGGAAGGATTGTCCGCCGGGATCGTCAACACCGGCATCATGGTCGGGGCGGCCAGCCTGCAACCGTTGGTCGGCTGGGTCCTCGACCGCCATTGGCAGGGCGCCATGGCGGGCGGCGCGCGGGTTTACGACGCCGCGGCCTATCAATCCGGGTTGAGTATTCTGATCTTGTGCGGCGTGATCGCGGTTCTGGCGGGAATGATGCTGCCGGAAACGCCCCGGGACGACTAAGTCCCGCCGCGCCGATCCACGCCGCCTATTCGGCGGGGACGATTGCGGGTGAACGGCCACCGACCACGCGGGTCTTCACGAAATGGCCGATGGCGCCGCCCGACACGATGGAGGCCAGGGCGATCAGGCTGCCGAGCGACAGCGTGCTCATGCCCGTGAGGCCCGCGCCGACGGTGCAGCCCAGGGCCAGCACGCCGCCGAAGCCCATCAAGGCGCCGCCGAGCGCATAACGCGCGAGATGACCGGGAGTGTCAAAGCCTTCGGCCTTGAGCGACCGGCTGGCCACGGCCCAGGCAAAGGCCCCGGCCAGCACACCGGCGACGGCGGTGATGCCGAAATCGGCGGCGGAACCCGTGTAAGTCATCAGGAATTGCAGAGCGTTGCCCATGGGAGCGGTGAAGGTCAGGCTGACCATGGGGGCCGGTTCGAACTCGTCGAAGCCGAGCACGCCGGTGACGTACCAGGAGGCCGGGATCAGCAGGCCGACGGCGAGACCGGCGGCGATACCGCCCAGGGCCCCCGGCCGCCGGGCGAGGCGCCAAGCGGCGATGCTGCCCGTCACGACCATTAAACCGGCGATCACCAGGGCGGCCGTGGCGGCGCCCGCTTCATCGGTCAGCAACAGCGGAATGGATTGCGCGGTCTCACCCAGCGAGACACTGCCCGCACTTTCGATCCAGGTCCGCGGCAGGGCTAAAATCCCGCGAAGGGTCATATAGGCCGTCAGGCCCAGCACGGTGATGACCACCCAGGACCGCAGGTTGCCGCCGGCGGCCAGCACCAAATGCCGTCCGCCGCAGCCCCGCGTGATGACCATGCCGAAGCCGAACAGCAAACCGCCGACGATCAGCGACAGCCACATGACGGTGGGCGTCAGGTACATCGTATTGGAAAGGTCGATGATCCCCAGATAGCCCAGAACCTGCGTGCTCAGGACGGCGACGGGCAGGGCGACCGCCCATGCCGCGGCCTGACGCGCCGGGCGGCGGTCGATCACCTCTATCACCGCCGAACGCAGGCAGAACCCCGAGGCCCGCGCGATCGTGCCGTACAGAAAGCCGATGCCGAGCGCGCCGGCGAGAAGCAGAAATCTGGGTTCGAAAGAGTCCATGTGTTTCGGTCCTGGGTGTCGAATTCTTGGTCGAATGTTCGCTTGGCGTCGTCGGAAGCGGTTCCACCGATATTCGGCGCGGCGCGCGCTTGGGGCCGCATCCGATGGTTTGTCGAATTTAAACACCATTTGTGGGGGTTTCAATAATTATATTCACAAAAATATATGTGATTTAAATATATTTCACACAAAAACTGTAAAATAGGTTTTGCCTCAAGGTCCTGGAAAACCGGGCTTTTCCCCTTGCCGTATCATGCTACAACCGCCGAAAGCCGGGCGGCCGTTCCGGCAATGTTGTCGGGTGACATCCGCATAAGGGGGAAAAATGACCGCATTCGCCTTCACCGCCGTCGTGTTTTTGACCTCCGCCGGGGCATTGGTTCTGGAAATTGTGGCGGCCCGCCTGATCGCGCCCTACGTCGGGATGTCGCTTTATACCTGGACGGCGATCATCGCCGTCGTGCTGGCGGGCCTGTCGG
The DNA here is from genome assembly GCA_913030825.1 of uncultured Rhodospirillaceae bacterium. Classification (GTDB taxonomy): domain Bacteria; phylum Pseudomonadota; class Alphaproteobacteria; order Rhodospirillales; family Casp-alpha2; genus UBA1479. The sequence goes on from CAJWCU010000004.1 coordinate 158,589, forward strand.
CGGGGCATTGGCTGGGCGGACGCCTGGCCGGGCCCGGTGTCGAACACGCGCAGGGCGTCCGCCGGACGGCGGTGGCCCTGGCCGCCGCGACCGTCTCGACCTTGGCGTCGCTGCCGTTGCTGCGCGTGATCGCGGGACCGCTATTGGGCGGCGGCATGGATGCCGTTTGGGCGGTGGTGATCCTGACGGGTGTGCTGTTCTTTGCGCCGTCGCTGTTTGTCGGCGTGGTCTCGCCGATCGTGACAAAGCTGGCGATCGATGCCGCGCCAAACGATGCGGGCCGGGTCCTGGGCCGGATGTTCGCGGCCGGGGCGGCGGGCAGCATCTTGGGGACGTTGGCCGCCGGATATCTGTTCATTTCCTGGGTCGGTGCGACGGGAACGGTCCTGGCCGTCGCTGGGCTCTATGCCGTCCTGGCGATCGGTTTCGCGGCTTGGGGGCGGCGGGGCTTTTTGCTGACGGTGTTGCTCGCCATGCCGGCGGCGGGGCTCGGCGTCTGGGGCGCGACGGCCCAGGCATTTCGGTCGCCCTGTCAGGTCGAAAGCAATTATTTCTGCATCCGCTACGACGACTTCTCGAAGATGAGCGGGCGGGCCAGCTGCCTGATGGTGCTCGACCATCTGGTTCATTCAATCAACGACCGGGACGATCCGACGATGCTGGTCAGTCCCTACGTCCATTTCGTCGATGAGGTCGCGGGTCTGCGCTTTGCCGAACGGGCACCCGAGCGCGCGTTCTTCATCGGCGGCGGCGGCTATACCCTGCCCCGGGCCTGGGCCGCGCGGTATCCCGACATGGAGATGACGGTCGCCGAACTGGACCCCGAAGTGACCCGCGTCGCCGCCGAGGTCATGTGGTTCGATCCGGCGGCGCCGGGTTTGACCATCGTTCACGACGACGCCCGCGTGGCGTTGCAGACCATGCCGGCCGGGGCGGCGAAGTTCGACGTGATCTTCGGCGATGCTTTCCACGACATTGCCGTGCCCGCCCATCTGGTGACGCGGGAATTTCACCGCGAAATCGCGGCGCGGCTGACGCCCGACGGAATCTATGCCTTGAACGTGGTCGATCTGGGCGTCGACCCCCGATTCCTGTTCGCCCTCGTGCGGACGTTGCGGGAAGATTTCCCGGTTGTCGAGGTTTGGAAGACCGAGGACGAGATGATCGACGCCGGACGGGTGACGTTTATCGTCCTGGCGGCGGCGCGGGCGACGCCGGTGGGGCGTTTGGAATCGGTGCGCGGCCTCGGCCGGGCATGGCATCGTTGGCCTGCCGAAGCTTTGACCGGGCGCATGGAAGCAGCGGAGGTGCCGATCCTGACCGACGATCTGGCGCCGGTCGAATGGCTGCTGTCGCGCCTGCTGCATGCACCGGATATGTGAGCGGCGATCCGCCGACGAAAGACGAAAAAAGGGGCCGCCCATTGGGAGCGGCCCCGTTCGGAAACTTCATAAAGGCGACTGCGTGATCAAGGCTTGATGTAGGTGTAGCCTTCCTGCTGCAGGCGGGAAAGTTCGGCCACGCCCGATGGAATGATGTCTTCCGGGAAGACTTCCAGCAGATCTTTCTCGTAGTCGATCTTGCGGCCCTTGATGGTGTTGTTGCAGACGTTGAATTTGACGTTCTGGGCTTTCAGGCTGACGACCTGACCTTTGAGTTTGTCGTTGCTTTTGGCTTCTTTCAAAAGGCCCAGGCCGTTGCCGTGGAGGATGACTTTGACCTCCATGTTCTCGGCGCCGACGGCGTTGATGTGGTTTTGAATATTGCGCAGTGCGCCCCGGTATTTCTTGTCGGCTTCGCCGCCCGGGTAATTGATGTGATAGACGACTTTCTGCTTGCCGTAGCGTTCGCTGGCCGTCGCATTGGTCGCTCCCGCCAGAAGAACCCCCATGGCGAGCACGGCCGCCGTAATGCTGGTCAGAAACTTCATTATTTCCTCCTGATTTTATGTAGTTTATCGCTGAACATTATTGTGGAACGCGACAATAGAAGCTTTCCACACAAATGGTTCATATTCAATAAATTATATATGTAAGGGCGCTCTGGGCGACTGCCGTCGTGCGTTATGTCGGGGTAAAGCCAGGGCGGCGGCTCAGCCCCAGACCTTGCCCATGATCCCGGCCAGCCAGAGTTCGGCCTTTTCCGCGTCCGCGGCCCGGTCTTCGCCGGAAGCGCCCAGGGGGCTGCGGTTCATGGTCGCCTCGTCGACGGCGACGTGGCCGTCCTTGTTGTAGAAATCGGTGCTTGCCTCGAACCCGTGCGACGGGGCGGCGAGCGAGAAGCAGCCCGCATGCCACCGCGTATCGGGAACGGCACCCTGGGTCAGGTCGCGGATGATCGCCTGGGCGCAGGTCTCGGCGACGCTGACTGCCGTCGCGGCGGCCTTGGGCAGGGGCGGCGCGAAGGCGGCGTCGCCGATGACGTGGACATGGGGCACCCGGGTCGAGGCGAATGTCGCCGGGTCGACCGGGCACCAACCGGTTTCGTCCATGGCGCCTGCACTGTCGGTGATGTCGGCGGCGTGCTGGCGCGGGATGAAGTTGACGACGTCGGCGGGGATGTCATCGAAATCGGTCGATACGGTCCGGGTTTCGGGATCGATGGCGCGAACGATGCCGTCCGTCTCGGCCAGCCGGTATTCGATCATGCCGGGATACAACTCTTCCCAGGCTTCCTCGAACAAATCCTGCAGGGCGAATTTGGATTTGGCGTCGAACACGACGATCTTGGATTTCGGTTTGGTGGTTTTCAGATAATGGGCAACCAGACTGACCCGCTCACCCACGGCGGGCGGACAGCGGAGCGGCCCGACGGGCGCGACCAGGGCGAAGGTGCCGCCATCGGGCATGGCTTCCAATTGGCGGCGCAGCAGCGTTGTCTGCGGCCCGGCCTGCCAGGCATGGGGGATGTCTTCGGCCGTCGCGGCGGAGACGCCCTCGACCTCGTCCCAATGGAATCCGATGCCCGGCGACAGAACCAGCTTGTCGTACGGCAGCACCGTGCCGTCGGCGAGCGTTACCCGACGGGCACCCGCGTCCACGGTTTCGGCCCGCCCGGCGATCACCTTGACCCCGGCCTTGGCGATGGCGCCGTATCCGACGGTCTGGTCCTCGATCCGGCCGAACCCGCCGATGACCTTGTTGCTGCCGGGGCAGCAGACGAAGGCCGCGTCGGCGGCGATCAGGAAGACCTCGATCCCGGGGGCCAGGAATTTGATCGCGCGGGCGGTGGCGCTGCCGCCGAATCCGCCGCCGACGACGACGACCTTCGCCCCTTTGGCGTTCGCTTGACGGGGGCGGATCAGGCCGGACAGGGTCGTGGCCGATGCACCGGTGATTAGGTTGATGGCTTGGCGCCGGGTCCAGGCTCGTTTCATCTTCGTGCGTCCTTGCAGCTTAGAGTCGGTCGGGCGTCTGCGGCATTCGCTTGCGCGGGGAGGCGCATCATGGCTCTATTCCCGAGCCATGAAAAGCACATCTCCCATTCGTAAAATCCGCGCCCGCTTGTGCCGGGGTGAAAATTTCCGCTTCCGTCGTGCCGGCCGGGCGGCCCTTTTGGTCTCGGCGGTGGTCATTGTCATGACGGTCTCTCGGGCGGCCCGGGCCGCGGAATTGATCATGTTCGAAAGCGTGACCTGTACGTGGTGCGAAAAATTCGATGCCGAGGTCGGCGTGGTCTATGCCAACACGCCCGAAGCCCGATGCGCACCGCTCCGCCGGGTCGATGTCCACGATCCGCGTCCGGACGATCTCACCTTCATCAAAGGCGTCCTCTACACTCCGACGTTCGTCCTTGTCGAAGACGGCCGAGAGATCGGCCGCCTGACCGGATATCCGGGCGAGGATTTTTTTTGGAGCCTTCTGGGTGTCGAATTGAAGAAACTTAAGGCACAATGTAACGGCTCCTGAATACGGGCGGGGGTGCTTCCAGCGATATCATATTCATTCTTGATATATATATATTTGTGAATATGATTGTCACACGGAAGAAGGCGTAATAGCCCGTAGCAAAGCAAACAGCCGTGATCGGTGGGGTGGTCAACAGCTCTCCGAACCGGCGACAACGTTGGGGAATAGGAATGTCCATGAAAATGACGACACCAATCGTGGCGGCCATGGTCTTTGGTGCCTCCATGGCGCTGACAGCCACGTTCTCCGGCCCGGCGCAGGCCGGTGAGCCGGTCGAACTCGCGGCCATGACCGAAATGGCCAAGCCGTTGACCGATCAGGCCGGTGACCCGGCCACGGGGAAGAAGGTCTTCTCGAATCGCAAGCTCGGCAATTGCCTGGCCTGCCATAGCCTTCAGGCGATGAAGGAACAGCCGTTCCATGGGGAAGTCGCGCCGCCGCTGGACGGCGTCGCGTCGCGGTATTCCATCGCGGAGCTTCGTCTTCGCGTCGTGAATCCGAAAGCGATCAACCCGGAGACCCAGATGCCGGCCTACTTCCGTAAGGACGGCCTGCACCGGGTGATGGACAAGTTCAAAGACAAGACGATCCTGACGGCGCAGCAGGTCGAGGACCTGGTCGCCTACCTCGGGACTCTCAAAGAAGAATAGCGGCCGCGGATCGCGTCCCGTGTCGGCGATTGCCGTCGACGCAGGCCGTGCCGATGCCGTTTACTCGGATACATTCAACAAGGACACAGTGACGATGACTGAAACGCAACTCACTCTCTCACGGCGTCAGGCTCTGAAAGGCGCTTCGGCCTTTGCTCTGACGCTGGTGGCCGCGGGCTTCCTGGCGCCGGGTGCCCACGCCGATGCCGCCGCCGTCGACGCGGCGATCAAGAAATTGGTCAAGGGCACGCCCGAAGAGGGCAAGATCAAGATGGATCTGCCGCAGATCGCCGAGAACGGCAACACCGTTCCCGTCGCCTTCGAGGTCGAAAGCCCGATGTCCAAGGACGATTATGTGAAGACCGTCCACCTGTTCGCCGAAGGCAACCCGTCGCCTGAGGTCGCCAGCTTCTACTTCACGCCGCAATCGGGTATGGCGCGCGCCTCCACCCGCATGCGCATGGCCGGCACCCAGAACGTGGTGGTCGTCGCCGAAATGAGCAACGGCAAGGTCTACATGGCCAAGCAGCAGGTCAAGGTCACCATCGGCGGCTGCGGCGGCTGACGGAAATAGGGAGAACAGAACAATGGCTAACATCAAACCCCGCGTCCGCATCCCGCGTAAAGCCAAGGCCGGCGAAGTCGTGGAAATCAAATCGTTGATCGAACACAAGATGGAAACCGGTCAGCGCAAGGGCAAGGACGGCAAGAAGATTCCGCGCAAGATCATCAACCGCTTCGAATGCAAATTCGAAGGCGATCTCGTGTTTGCCTCCGACTGGCATCCGGCGATTTCCGCCAACCCGTATCTCGCATTCCACATGCGCGCCGAAAAAACCGGCGAGTTCGAATTCAAGTGGATCGAGGACGGCGGCGCCGAATACGTGAAAAAGGCAAAGATGACCGTCTCCTGAGCAAATCAGAAAAACGATAATCAGGAGATCTGAAAAAGGGACCGATTCATGGGAAACACTTCAAGCAAACTCATCCTCGCCGGTTGCCTGGCCTTGACCGCGTGCTTCGCGGGCAAGGCCTTCGCCGCCGATAAGAATTGGGGGCAGTATCAGGTCGAGGACCGGCGCTCCGGCTATACCTTCGCGGCGCCGGAAACCCGGGCCATGCAGGATGACAACTTCCAGAACCCGGGCATGCTCTGGGCCGAGATCGGCGAAGAGCTGTGGGAAAAGACCGAAGGCGAGGCGGGCAAGGCCTGCGCGTCCTGCCACAATGGCCCGGAGACGATGAAAGGGGTGGCCGTCAGTTATCCCAAATATGTGGCCGAGAAGAAGAACCTGGAAAACCTGGAGCAGCGCATCAATCGCTGCCGTACGGAAAACATGAAGGCTAAGCCTTGGAAGTACGAATCCAAGGAACTTCTGGGTATGACCGTCTTCGTGCGGAACCAGTCGCTGGGCATGCCGATCAACGTCAAGGTCGATGGCGACTACGCGCCCTTCTTCGAAAAAGGCAAAGCGTTCTATGAGCAGCGCCGCGGTCAGCTCGACCTCGCCTGCAAGCATTGCCACGAAGACTTCGAAGGCGGCCAGCTTCGCGCCAACATCCTGTCTCAGGGCCAGGGCAACGGGTTCCCCGTCTACCGCCTGAAGTGGAGCGGCGTCGGCTCGCTGCATCGCCGTTTCCGCGGCTGCAACAAGCAGGTGCGGTCCAAGCCTTACGGTTATGGGAGCGACGAATATCTGGCTCTCGAACTCTACGTCATGTGGCGGGGCCGTGGCCTGCCGGTGGAAACGCCGGCGGTCCGGAACTGATCGCATTTGAATGAGCGTCCGGAGGAACGGCCCCAAGCCGATCCTCCGGACGTTTTCTTTTTCGACGACCCGCCGGTAGTGGGGACCGGCCATCAGCGGAGATCAACGTGTTAAGTCGGCGTGAATTTTTCCATCTGGCCGCCGCGGCGGCGGCCCTGCCCGCAACGGCCCTGAATTTCCGGTCCGCCATGGCCAAGCAGAAGATCATGCAGCAGGACCTGTTGCAGTTCGACACCAAGGGCCAGGTCACCCTGGTGCATTTCACGGATATGCATGCCCAGTTGGTGCCGATCTATTTCCGCGAACCGACGGTCAACCTGGGCGTCGGCGAGGTCAAAGGCCTGCCGCCCCATATCACCGGCAAGGATTTCCTCGGCAAATACGGTATCGGCCCCGATACGCCTCAGGCCTATGCCCTGACCGATCAGGATTTCACGGCGCTGGCCAAGACCTACGGCAAGGTCGGCGGTGTCGATCGCATGGCGACCCTGATCAAGGCGATCCGCGCCGAACGCCCGGACAACACTCTGGTGCTGGACGGCGGCGACACCTGGCAGGGCTCCTATACCTCGCTCAAATCCTCGGGCGCCGACATGGTCGCGGTTCAGAACGCGCTGGGCTTGGACGCCATGACCGCGCACTGGGAATTTACCTACGGCACCGACCGGGTGAAGGAATTGCAGGAGATGCTGGAATTCCCGTTCCTTTGCTCCAACGTGCGCGATACGGAATGGGAAGAGGACGTGTTCGAGGCGATCAGCTATTTCGAACGCGGCGGCATCAAGGTCGCGGTCATCGGCCAAGCCTTCCCTTACACGCCGATCGCCAACCCGCGCTACATGATGCCCAACTGGTCGTTCGGCATTAACGAAGACAACATGAAAAAGCGTGTTGCCGACGCCCAGGCGGCGGGGGCCGATCTGATCGTCCTGCTGTCGCACAACGGCTTCGACGTCGACCGCAAGCTGGCCTCGCGGGTCGACGGCATCGACGTGATCCTGACCGGCCATACCCACGACGCCCTGCCGGCGCCGGTGAAGGTCAACAACACCTTGCTGATCGCCTCCGGTTCCCACGGAAAGTTCGTGTCGCGCCTGGACCTTCAGGTCGACGGCAAGAAGGTCAAGGATTACAGCTTCCGCCTGATCCCCGTGTTCTCCGACGTGATCGAACCGGACAAGGAAATGACGGCCTTGGTCGACAAGATCCGCAAGCCCCACGAGGCCGAAATCAGCCGAGAATTGGGCCATACGGAAGACCTTTTGTATCGCCGCGGCAACTTCAACGGCACCTTCGATGATGTCATCTGCCAGGCGCTGTTGCAGGAACGGGACGCGGAAATCGCCATGTCGCCGGGCTTCCGCTGGGGCGCGTCGCTGCTGCCGGGGCAGGCGATCACGGTCGACGACGTGCATCACCACACCTCGATCACCTATCCCAACGTTTACCGCAACGAGATGACGGGTGAGTTCCTCAAGGTCATCCTGGAAGACGTCGCGGACAACCTGTTCAACACCGACCCCTACTATCAGCAGGGCGGCGACATGGTGCGCGTCGGCGGGATGTCCTACACGATCGACATCAACCAGAAGATCGGCTCGCGCATTTCCAACATGACCTCGTTGAAGGATGGCAAGCCCATCGACCCGGCCAAGAACTACGTGGTCGCCGGTTGGGCCTCGGTCAACGAGGGCACGGAAGGCCCGGCCGCCTATGATCTGGTCGCGCAATACATCGAACGCGAAAAGGTCGTGAAGGTTCCCGACAACGACACGGTGAAGGTCATCGGCGCTTAAACGCGCGCCGATCACCCGACCCCGCGATAGACGAAGAAGACCGAGCGACGGCCATGGACGTTTCCTACGGTGGCGCCTTTCTGGCGGGACTGCTGAGTTTCCTCTCTCCCTGCGTGCTGCCGCTGGTGCCGCCCTATCTCTGCTTCCTGGCCGGCACCACGTTCCAGGCACTGGAAGGCGAGGATGCGGACGCCACCGCCCTTGCCCGCGTGCGCTGGACGGCACTGGCCTTCGTGCTGGGTTTTTCCACGGTCTTTGTCGGGATGGGGGCCACGGCCTCGGCCGTCGGTCAGCTGATCGCCGAATACCATCCGATCCTGTCCAAGATCGCGGGCGGCATCATCATTATCCTGGGCCTGCAGTTCCTGGGCGTTTTCCGCATCGGGTTCCTGCAGCGCGACGCCCGGTTCGAGGGCCCCAAGAACCCGGTCGGCGTGCCCGGCGCCTATCTGGTCGGCCTTGCCTTCGCCTTCGGCTGGACGCCCTGCGTCGGGCCGGTTCTGGCTTCGATCCTGATGATGGCGGCCTCGGGCGACGGGCCTTGGGCGGGCGCCGGATTGCTGGGCGTTTATTCGGCGGGCATCGGCTTGCCGTTCCTGGCCGCCGCCTTCGCCGTCGGGCCGTTCCTGGGCTTCATGAAACGCTTCCGCCGCCATATCGGTACGGTCGAGAAGATCATGGGCCTGTTTCTGGTCATCACCGGCGTCCTGTTCGTCACCGGCAGCATTCCCGCGATCTCCAACTGGATGCTGGATACCTTCCCGGCACTCGGGAAAGTCGGCTAGCCCGACGGTCGCTTTGGCGATTTAGCCCAGTTTGAAATAGAGAATGCGGTCGAAGGACCGCAGTTCCCGCAGGATGTTGACCACGCCGAGCGGGCTTTTCCGGTCGACCGCGCCGGACATGGATGAAATCGATTCGTCCGCGCCATCAAAGATGCGTTGAAAGTCAGCGGCCTTCTTCTTGGCCTCGGGGGCGAGGGCGCGGCAGCGGCGCAGGATATCCCTGTATTTCGTCGATTCCCGGGTGACCTCATCCGCCGTTTCGGGGATGTCGAAATCGGGGGGCGCGTGGCGCCATTTGAAGATGACTTCCATCTGTCGGTTGAGGTCCGTGACGCATTCTTCGTAGCCCTTACGCCCGGCCCGGTCGCGCAGGCCGTAGATCAGATCGCGCACAGGAGCCAGTTCGGTGCGGGCGGCCTTGGCCTTTTCCTCGTCCAGCAGGTCCATGCCCTTGGACACATGGCTCAGGATCGCCTTCAGGTCGTCGGCCCAGCGTCCGTCCTTGGCGTAAGGGCCGGGCGGTTTGCCGCGGTAGGTAGAGACGATTTCATCCCAGACGGCCTGCGCCTGGCCCAGCTCGATGCCGGCCAGTGCCGGATTGCCCGTGCGGGCATAGAACATGGCGGCGCGGTATCCGGCCTGGGCCTCGGTCACAAGGTCGTCGAACGCTTGGGCCTCATCGGCCAGGGCAGGGCGGGTGAATAGCAGAAAAGCCGCCGCGAAAACGGCGATATAGGGAAATCTTGCAGCCACGGTCTTGGTCCTCCACGTTAAGCGTCTTGCCAGAACGGGCCCGCTGCGGTCAATATACATTCAAATAAGCGAATGTCTTTAAGGACGTTCGAAGAGATAAACAGAGGAAGCATGACCTTGATTACCCGGCGGAAATTCAACGGCTTGGCGGTCGGCGCCTTGGGCGCCGCGGCGGCCTCGGGGCTGTCCTTCGCGAACGGCGCGGCCGAGGCCGCGATCATCGGGCCGGACGGTCTGATGACCGAGCCCTGGTTCATCAATTCGTTTCTGATTTTGAACGAAGACCTGCAGGAAGCCGCCGACGCGGGGAAGCGTTTCGCGGTTATCTTCTCGCTTGAAGGCTGTCCTTATTGCCGCGAGATGCACGAGGTCAATTTCGCCCGCTCCGACATTACCGAATTCGTGAAGACGAACTTCAACGTCCTGCAACTGAACATCATCGGCGCGCGCATGGTCACCGATTTCGACGGCGAGGAATTGCCGGAAAAGAAACTGGCCCAGAAATGGGGGGTGCGTTTCACGCCAACGACAGTCTTCTTCCCGACGGCGGACAAACTGACCCAGGGCGTGTCCGGGAAGGAAGCCGAAATCGCACGCATGCCCGGCTACATGAAGCCGTTCCATTTTATGTCCATGTACCGGTTCGTTCAGGAAAAGGCCTATGAGCAGCAGAAATTCGGCCCCTACCTGCGCGAACGGATCAAGGATTTGAAGAGTTCCGGGAAATCGCCCGAGAATTGGTGACCGCGTAGGGAAGGGTAGCGAAAAAGTTGCCTTTTTCCGCCGAAATCGCGTGACTCTTCCTGGACAACATATTCACAAAAAATATAATATTATTCCTGAAAATGATATTCGGTGACGCTGTCCGGCATCCTTGCGGTTTCGGGCGGGGCCGCCCCATGTTCGTTGGAGCGCGCTTAAATGAAAAAGACAACGTCTCCCGCCGCGAGCGGAAGCATCCAAGCTACCCCTTCCTTCTCCGATAAACGCGATCTGCCCGCCGATTTGGCGAGCGATCTGAACGCCATCGATCCCGGTCGCCGCCGTGCCTTGTTGGCCGGTCTGGGTGCCGCCGGCGGGGCCGCCGCCGCCGGCCTGATGGGGCCGGGCCGCGCGATGGCCGACCCGGCCAATCTGCCGCCCAATGTGGCCGAATGGTCGCAGGTGCTCGGCCCGGGCGTCGACGCCTTTCCCTACGGCATGCCGTCCAAATACGAAAAGACGGTTGTTCGCCGCTATGTGGAATGGCTGACCGCGACACCGGAAAGCTCCATCAACTTCACGCCGCTTTATGCGCTGGACGGCATCGTCACGCCCAACGGTCTGTGCTTCGAACGCCATCACGGTGGCGCCGCCGAAGTCGTGCCGCAGGACTATCGCCTGATGATCAACGGCATGGTCGACCGGCCGCTGGTCTTCACGCTGGACGACCTCAAGCGTTTTCCGCCGGAAAGCCGCTTTCACTTCCTGGAGTGCGCGGCCAACGGCGGCATGGAATGGCGCGGCGCGCAACTAAACGGCGTTCAGTTCACCCACGGCATGGTTCATTGCGTGCAGTACACGGGGGTTTCGCTTCGCCGTCTCCTGGAAGAAGCGGGCGTCAAGCCGAAGGCCAAATGGCTGATGGTCGAAGGCGGCGATTCCGCGGGCATGAACCGCACCCTGCCGCTGGACAAGGCGCTGGACGACTGCATGATCGCCTATTCCATGAACGGCGAGCGCCTGCGCACCGAACAGGGCTATCCCGCGCGTCTGGTCGTGCCGGGCTTCGAAGGCAACATGTGGGTCAAATGGATTCGCCGCATCGAAGTCGGCGACGGCGCCTACATGGCCCGCGAGGAAACCTCGAAATACACCGATCTGATGCCCGACGGCCGGGCCCGGCGCTTCACCTGGGAAATGGACGCCAAGTCCGTCATTACCAGCCCCTGCCCGGAACTGCCGTGCAAGCAGAAGGGCCCGCAGGTCATCAAGGGCCTGGCCTGGTCCGGGCGCGGCAAGATCGCGCGCGTCGATGTTACCGTCGACGGTGGGCGCAATTGGCATCAGGCGCGCCTGGAAGAGCCGATCATGTCCAAATGCCTGACCCGGTTCTACCTGGACGGTTGGGAATGGAACGGCGATCCGGCCTACCTGCAAAGCCGCGCCATCGACGAAACCGGCTATGTGCAGCCGGAGATGGCGGCCCTGCAGGCCGTGCGTGGCGTCAATTCGATCTATCACAACAACGCCATCCAAACCTGGCGAATCAATCCGACCGGGGAGGTGGAAAATGTCCGTTTGGCGTAATCCGATGAAACGTTTGACCATCGCGGCGGGTGCCGCCGCCGTTCTCTTCTTCGCGGCCACGGGCGCGCAGGCGGGTGAACGCATGTTCCCGGCACTGGGCAAGATCGCCACGCCGGAACAGATCAAGGCCTGGGATATCGACGTGCGCCCCGACGGCGCGGGAGCACCCCCGGGCTCCGGCACGGCGGCCAAGGGCGAGCCGATTTATATCGAGAAATGCGCTGCCTGCCACGGCGACTTCGGCGAAGCCCGGGGCCGTTATCCGGTCTTGGTCGGTGGTCACGATACGCTCAAAGACGAACGCCCTGAGAAGACCATCGGCAGCTACTGGCCCTATGCCTCGACCGTGTTCGATTACATCAAGCGCGCCATGCCCTTCGGCGAGGCGCAGACCCTGACCGACGACGAGGTCTATGCCCTGACCGCGTTCCTTCTGAACATGAACGACGTGATCGACAGCGACTTCGTGCTCGATGCATCGACCATCGGCAAGGTGGAAATGCCCAACGGCGACAAGTTCTTCGAAGATCCGCGCCCCGACGCCCAACCGGTCAAGGTCGCGGACCTTTGCATGAAGGATTGCAAGCCCGAGGTGAAGGTCATCGGCCGGGCCAAGATCATCGACGTCACGCCGGACAAGGGCGGGGCCAAGGCTAAAGCCGCCGCCAAGGCCGCCGAGGCATCCGCGCCTGCGGCCGAAGCGGCTCCGGCCGCAGCCCAGGTCGCCGCCGCCCCGGCGGGCGATCCGGAGGCCGGCAAGAAGGTCTTCCGGAAGTGCATGGCCTGCCACAACATCGATAAGGCCAAGAACAAGATCGGCCCGAGCCTGCAGGGCGTCATGGGCCGTACGGCGGGTACCGTCGACGGCTTCAAATACTCCAATGCGTTTCAGGCCGCCAAGGACCAGGGCCTGAAGTGGACCGACGATAACCTGGCGGCCTTCGTCGCCAAGCCGAAGGATTTCGTGAAGGACAAGATCGGCGCCGACAAGGGCCGGACGCGCATGGCCTTTGCCGGTCTGCGCAAGGAAAAAGAGATCGAAGACCTGATCGCCTATATCAAAGAGGCATCGGGGGAATAGACCCGACGCCTGATTGACGTCTCCCAGACGTACGAAACCCCCGGGCGGTCCACCGTCCGGGGGCTTTTTTTATGCGGATGCCGGGGGAAAGCGTCAGGCGGCGGAGCGTGTGTTGGCCTTGATCTGGCGGCGGCGCTCGATCGCTTCTTCCGAACAGAACAGTCCGTGCATGAGTTCCAACGTCTTTCCGGCCTCGTTGCTGGCCAGGCTGTAATAGATGATCTTGCCTTCGCGCCGCGTCGTGACCAGATCGTCGGCGCGGAGCCGCGCCAATTGCTGCGACAGGGTCGGCTGGCGAAGGTCCAGCGCCTGTTCCAGTTCGGTCACCGATTTCTCACCATCCCCCAGCATACAGAGGATCAACAGGCGGTTCTCGTTGGCCAGGGCTTTCAGGAATTGGGCCGCTTCGCGGGCACCTTCGAGAATGTCTTCTTCGTTCATGTCGGCTTCAAACCTTCCAGATCGATTGACCGACATCGGTCAATCGGATTGTGGACCGGACGCCCTCCCTGGATTTCGTTATCGGCGCGAACCTTGTTGGTCCGCTGCTGACGCAAACTGTGTCGATTTCCCCATCGTCTCGGCGAACATTACGCCGGATGATAGTGATTCTCAACAAAAGTTGTGCAACTGCGTTCGCGGCCCCTGATTTGACCTACACGGCCATGCTGGGGTTACGAACTAAATTACACATCCGGAGAACAATTTATATTACCTGAATATAACGCACAATGGGTAAGTGGGGGGAAAACGGGGCGGCCAGGCAGTGGCTGTGCACTGGTACGAGTCTTGCTGATAATTTCCTGGAAGTCTTGCGTGACCAAGGGGAAGCCAGTTCATATGTCGGCCGATCACGAGCCAATACCCACCGCTGGACCGATCGGCAGCCGAGGGCGGAGACCGGGGGAGGGCACGGTATGCCTGGGTTCCCGAGCAGTTCGGCGGAGCGCTCGACTGCCGCAGCTCCGGTGCGAGGGACGTTCCGCGCCGTCCGGCAAATGTTTCCCCGACAGCCAGGATTGCGGCAGAATCTGCCGCAGACGCCGCAGCCGAAAGATTGATAGACCATGATTGACCGAATTCCGGGCCAAGGTGCCGCACAACCCCTGTTGACCGCCGCTTTGGAGGCGACGCGGACGACATCTGGTAAGAAGGCATCGACGCCGGCCGATCCGTTGCTTGCCGCGCTGGAAAAGTCGGATCCTGAAAAGGCCGCGGACTTGCGCAAGAAGCTGGAGCAAGCGAAAGGCATCCTCGACCAGATCAAGGCGGCCAAAGTCGATTTCGACGAACAGCGTAAGGCCGCCGCCCGTGAAAAAATCCAAAGGATCAAAGAGCAGCTGAAGATGCTGCGGATGCTGGCGGCGGTGAACCCCGAAGCGGCGGCCCGGCGGGCGGCTCAGCTCAGCCGGGAGCTTTCGGCGGCCGTCAAGGAATACGCCGGTGCGGGCGGTGGCGCGGGTGCCGGTCTTGCCGCCGGTGCCGGGACGGCCGGCATCGGCGTGTCGGCCGAAGGGATGGCTGGCGGCGCGGGGGCCGCAGGTGCCGCAGGCGCCGCTGTATCAGCGGAAACCGTCGGCGATCCGACTGCCGGGGCGGCGGCCGTTCCCGAAGCCCAGGGCACGCCGCCGGACGGTACGGCGGCGGCGGGACCGCCCGTGGATTCAGGACAGGGCACAAACGCGCCGGAAAATTTGACACAGGAAGGTGGCGACGGGGAATCGGAGAATGGCAACGCGGGCGACAGCCTGCGGGAGCGGGTCCAACGGCAGGTCGCGGAGTCGAACCAGGCCTTCGGCGCCGACCGTGCCGATCAGGACTTTGCCCGCGAGGTTCGGGAAATCAAGAACGCCCTGAAAGCCATCATCGAGGCGGCCAAGCGAAAGCTGCAACAGGACGACGACCCAAGCGCCGACCAGGATATCAAGGATGCGGAGAAGGCCCTGAACGACGTCGACCGGACCCTGGCGCAGATGTCGACGACCGGTACGGCTGGGCTGGCCGGCGTCGTGAACATTCTGGCGTAGACGCCAAACCACGGCACGGCCCCGCCCGAAGCCGTGCGATATGCCGTAATTTCGATTGGTCGATGGGGAAATGGTGCCGCCGGAGTGAATTGAACACTCGACCTCTCCCTTACCAAGGGAGTGCTCTACCCCTGAGCTACGGCGGCATCCGGGTGATCAAGAGGGGCGGACAATAGTATAGGGTTCGGCCGATGACAAGCACTCCGTGCCGATCATTTTCGCACGTCCGGCAAAGCGCTCGAACGTCCCGAAAGTTCGCCGCGAGTGGGGCTCCAATGGCTCTTTCAGGCACCCCCTAATGGCCCTTTCTGGTCGTCGCGCCGCCGACTAACGATAGCCGCTGAGTTGTTTCAACCCCGATTGGGAGGCGGTTATGGAATCGAAAGTCAGCGGCATGTTCGAAGAGGGGCTCGATCCCGTCATTCAATCGGCGATGCTGGCGCCGAACTTGGCGCGGGAATTCATCCATGTCCTGCCTCTGATTACGCGGATCAACAAGGCGCACGTTCTTATGTTGGCGGATCGCGGCATTCTGGCCGCCACGACCGCGCGGCCTCTGGCTCAGGCGATACTGGCGCTTGAGGACGAAGGCGAGGGCGCCTTCACGTTGGACCCGGCGCTGGAGGATCCGTACTTCAACTACGAGGCGGAACTGATTGCCCGCACCGGCACGGAGATCGGCGGCCGTGTCCATACCGCGCGCAGCCGCAACGACCTTTATGCCACCATGGACCGCCTGCGCGCGCGGGAGCTGGCCGACCGTTTCGCCGCGGCGGTGCTAGACCTGCGCTCCACCTTGATCGCCAAGGCGAAAGAACACCGTGACGTGCTGGCGCCCGGCTACACGCATTTACAGCCCGCGCAGCCGGTTACCTACGGGTATTTTCTGGCGGGCTTTGCGCAGGCATTGGAACGCGATTTCGCGAGGCTGGTCGAATGTCGCGCGCGCATCAACGTCTCGCCTCTCGGTGCCGGGGCCATGGCCGGGACATCTTTCCCCATCGACCGTGAGGCGACGGCCCGATGGCTCGGTTTCGACGCCGTCGGGCTTCATGCTCAGGATTGCATCGCGGCCCGTGACTTCCTTGCCGAACTGCTGGCGGCGGCGGGCATGACGGCGACGACTTGGGGGCGTCTGGCGCAAGATCTGTTCGTCATGACGACGTATGAGTTCGGGACGTTGGAGCTGCCCGATAGCGTCGCCCAGACGTCCAGCATGATGCCGCAGAAGAAGAATATGTCGGCGCTGGAGGTATTGCGGGCGAGTTCCGCCCAGATCATGGGCGCCCATACGACCGCGATGGAGGGGCTCAAGTCGGCGCACTATTCCTTTGGATTCGATTCCTGCTGCGATGCCTTTCGCTGGGCGTGGGATGCATTGGACGGCGCTGTTCGTGGCGCGGCGGTGGCCGGCGTCGTCGTCGGCAAAGCGCGGCCACGCGCAGACCGCATGGCAGATCTGGTGCGCGTCAATTTTTCGACGGCGACCGATCTTGCGGATATTCTGGTGCGCGATGCCCAATTTTCCTTTCGCGATGCCCACCATTTAGTCGGCGCGGTGGTCCGTGCGGCAATGAAGCGGGGCATGACGGCGGATCAGATCACCCTACCTTTCATCGCCGAAATCGCCGACACGGCCTTCGGTTGGCAGCTCGACCTGGACGCCGATGCAGTCGTGCGGGCGGTCGACCCGGCCCAGGCGGTGCAGGCCCGACGCGACACCGGCGGGCCGTCCTCACATGACCTGGACCGCTTGTTTGAAAGTCTGGACGCGTCATTGGGCCGGGATCGGCGAACGCTACAGACCTGGGCGGCGGCAGGGAAAGCGGCAGCAGACAGCCTGGACACGGCCTTCGACGCCTTGGCGGCGGGCGCGCGTTCGGGGGCTTGACGGTTGCGCTCTCCGGGCGTCAATCTGCGCCGATCCTCGCGAATCGGAGACCTCATGAACGCATCGGACGATCCATCCGCCGATCCCCGGAAACGGCCCGGCCAGACCAAGGCAGGGGCCCGTGGCGCGCAAGAGCGTGCGGATCGCCAGGCCAAGCAGTTGCGCGCCAATCTGGCCAAACGCAAGCAACAGCAACGCAAACGGGATGCCGGGTCAGGTGAGGGCGGTGGCGTCTGAAGCCATCGGCGCGGCCCCGCCGGACGGCGAGCGGCAACAAACCGCAATCCCGCCATGACAGGGCCCCATTCCTTCTGTTAATCAACATCCATGGACAGCATTCGAATCCGGGGCGGCCGTCCCCTTAACGGCACCATCGCGATCGGCGGGGCGAAGAACGCGGCGTTGCCGCTCATGGCCTGCGCGCTTCTCACCGAAGACCCGCTGGAATTGACCAACATGCCCGACCTGGCGGACCTCGCCACCATGGGCAGCCTGCTGGGCGAATTGGGCGCCGAAGTGACCCGCGAGAAGGGCGAGAACGGCAACGAGCCGTTGGTCCGCCTGCATGCCCGCGAGATCACCGCGACCGAAGCGCCCTATGACCTGGTCCGCCGGATGCGCGCCTCGGTCGTCGTCATGGGCCCGCTGCTGGCCCGGGCCGGGCGGGCGCGGGTGTCGCTGCCGGGCGGATGCGCTATCGGCACGCGGCCGGTCGATTTGCACCTGAAGGCGCTGGAGGACCTGGGTGCCGAGATCGAACTCAAGGAAGGCTATATCCAGGCGACGGCGCCGAACGGGTTGACCGGCGGCCATATCCTGTTCCCCAAGGTCTCCGTGGGGGCCACGGAAAACGCCCTGATGGCGGCGGTCCTTGCCAAGGGCGAAACGGTCATCGCCAATGCGGCGCGCGAACCCGAGATCACCGATCTGGCGACCTGTCTGACGGAAATGGGCGCGAAGATTTCCGGCCTCGGCACGGATACCCTGAAGGTGACGGGCGTCGATCAATTGTCCGGCGCCCGCCACCGGGTGCTGCCCGACCGGATCGAGACCGGCACCTACGCCGCCGCCGCCGCGATCACGGGGGGTGAACTGACCCTGACCGGTACCCGCGCCGATCTGATCGAAAGCACCATCGACCTGCTGGAGCGCGCGGGCGTCGAAGTCACCGAAGGGCCCGAGGGGCTGAAGGTCAACCGCGCCAATTGCGAATTGCGCGGCGTCGACAGCATGACCGAACCCTATCCCGGCTTTCCGACCGACATGCAGGCCCAGATCATGGCCATGATGACCGTCGCCTCCGGGGCCGCGATGATCACGGAAACGATCTTCGAAAACCGCTTCATGCATGTGCCCGAGCTCTGCCGCATGGGCGCCGACATCAACGTCCATGGGTCTTCGGCCATCGTCCGGGGCGTCAAGAAGTTATCCGGCGCACCCGTCATGGCGACGGATTTACGGGCCTCGGTTTCCCTGGTGCTCGCCGGTCTGGCGGCCGAGGGCGAAACCCAGGTCAACCGGGTCTATCATCTGGACCGGGGGTATGAACGGCTCGAGGAAAAACTCGGCGCCTGTGGTGCCGATATCGCCCGGGTACCCGGCGCCTAAGCGCGATCAGCCGAAGGAAACGGTGCCTCCGAGGACGAGCGGGAGATCCGTTCGTAGGCCTTGGATAGCTTGAGATAGGCCCGTTCCGTTCGGCGCAATTGTTGCCAGACCGCGATAGCCCAGGTGAATGACGTGATGAGGCTCGCCAATACCAGCGCGAGAAAAATCTCGTCGAGTTCAAAAGCTTCATGGCCTCGGGACACGTCGTGGATGAATTCAAAAGCGTCCAGATTATAGAGCGCGAATGCTAGGATGGCGCTGCCGACCGCCGAGGCGCCGACCGGTATCCACAGGTTCTTGCGGTGCGGATCGTCCGTCATGTTTTGATTTTTTCCAGGTTTTCTCAACTGGTAATGGTTTATGCGAAACACGCGCCCGTCCCAAGCGGATAGTTACGCTACCGCGCGGCTGGCGGGAAAACGGAGCTTTCGGTATCCTTCCGGAAAAATTGGGAGGATACAGTCATGTTGAAGGCCCTGCGGACGGAGGCTCTCCGTCAATTCCAGGAAGAAGGCTATTACTCGCCGGTCGACGTGATCCTGGCCGAGGAAGTGCGCGAATACCGCGCGCGGGTCGAAGAATTCGAGGCCGCGCAGGGCGCGCCGCTCGGCGGCCTGCAGCGCAACAAGACGCACCTTCTATTCAAATGGCTGGACGATCTGGTCCATGACGACCGTATCGTCGATATCATGGAAGACATCCTGGGCCCCGACATTCTGTGCTGGAACACCCTGGTCTGGACCAAGGAGCCGGGCGCCGGGCAATACGTTTCCTGGCATCAGGACAGCAATTATTGGGGGCTTGCCGGCGGCGAGGTCGTAACGGCCTGGCTGGCCTTGTCCGAAGCCAGCGAGGAAGCCGGCTGCATGCGCGTTCTGCCCGGCACCCACCTGGGCCCGCCCCTGAAGCATGAAGACCTGTATCACGAGAACAACATGCTGACCCGGGGCCAGGAAATCACCCAAGGCATCGACGAAAGCCATGCCGTAACCATGCCGCTGAAACCCGGGCAGATGTCCCTGCACAACATCCGCCTGGCCCATGCCTCCGGCCCCAATCTTTCGAACGACCGGCGGATGGGGATTTCCTTCCACTACATGCCCGCCAAGGCGATGCAGAGCGTCGGGCAATGGGATTCCGCCGCCCTGGTGCGCGGCGAAGACCGCTTCAACCATTTCGAACACACCCCCCGTGTCGCGGTGGAAGGCGACGCCGATGCCGCCGCCTATCACGCCAAGGCCGCCGAGGCGGTGCGCCAGGTGCTCTATCACGGCGCCGAAAACATGACCGCCAAGCTCTGATCCGACCGAGACCCCCACGCATGACCGACGACACGTTCTACATCGCCGCCGGCGACCATCGGCTGGAAGCCCGCTGGTGGGCCGGTCCCGCCGATACGGCACTGGTTTTCCTCCACGAAGGATTGGGCTGCGTCGATCTTTGGCGTGACGTGCCGGAGGCGCTTGGCCGATCGACCGGGTTGGCCGCTTTCGCCTATTCCCGGCCCGGCTACGGCCGGTCGTCGGGGATCACCCTGCCGCGCCCGTCGGATTATCACGTGGTGGAAGCCGATGACATTCTGCCCGCTGTCCTGGACGCCGTCGGGATCGAACGGGCGGTCCTGATCGGCCATTCCGACGGCGGGACCATCGCCCTGATGACGGCGGCCAAGGACCCCCGCATCAAGGGGGCGGTGACCATGGCAGCCCATGTCTTCAACGAAGAAATCACCTTGGCCGGGATCCGCGAGGCCCGCCAGGCCTGGGAGACGACGAACCTGCGGGAAAAGCTGCGCCGTTATCACGGCGACAACGTCGACGCGGCGTTTCACGGCTGGAACGATACCTGGCAGCGCCCGGATTTCGCCGATTGGAACGTCGAAGCGGGGCTTGCCGGCGTAGGATGCCCGGTCCTGGTCGTCCAGGGGGCGGACGACCAATACGGCTCCGCCGAACAGGTCCACGCCATCGCCCGTGGGGTCGCGGGACCGGCGCAAGAGCTGATCCTGCCCGATTGCGGGCATAGCCCCCATCTGGAGGCGCCCGAGCCCCTGTTCGCCGCCGTTAACCAATTCGTCGCCGACTTGTCCCTATAACGCCCGTAAATCCGCCATGCGTTGGGGGTTTTTCGTTCCTGTTCGGGGGCCTGTCCCCTGGTAAGATGGGGGGAAACCCTCTATGTATGCGGCCCGATCAATTGGAACGCGGCATGGGAACGCGAAGACGATGACGAAAACGGCGATGAACCCGACCATGAACCCAAACGAAAAACTGGTCCTGGCCCTGCCGAAGGGGCGCATCCTAGAGGAAGTGATGCCGCTGGTCCGTCATGCCGGGATTGAGCCGGAAGCCGCCTTCGACGACAGCAAAAGCCGCCAGCTGCGCTTCACCACCAACATCCCCAACCTGGACATCATTCGTGTGCGGTCGTTCGACGTCGCGACCTTCGTCGCCTTCGGTGCCGCGCATCTGGGTGTCGCCGGGAACGACGTGTTGTTGGAATTCGATTATTCGGAAATCTATGCGCCCGTCGACCTGGGCATCGGCTATTGCCGCCTGGCCGTGGCCGAACCGGCCGAGATGATCAAGGGCGACGATCCGCAGCAATGGTCGTCGATCCGGGTCGCCACCAAGTATCCGGGCCTGACGCGCCGGTATTTCGCCGAACGCGGCGTTCATGCCGAATGCATCAAGCTGAACGGCGCCATGGAACTGGCCCCGACGCTGGGGCTGTGCCGCCGTATCGTCGATCTGGTCTCGACGGGGGCGACCATGAAGGCCAACGGTCTGGTCGAGGTCGAAACCATCGCCGAGATCACCTCGCGCCTCGCCGTCAATCGGGCCGCCTGGAAGACCCGCCCGCGCGAAATCGGCGGCTGGGTCAACAAATTCAAGGAGGCGGCGGATGCCCTTGCGGCTTGATTCCCGCGATCCGGGTTTCGAGGCGGCGTTCAAGGACTTCCTGGGCGCCAAGCGCGAGACCGAGGCCGATGTGGTCGATGCCGTCGCCGCCATCCTGGCCGACGTCAAAGCGCGCGGCGATGCGGCTGTCCTCGAATACACGGCCAAGTTCGACCGGTTCGAGCTGAGCCTGGAGACCATGGCCATCGGCCGCGCCGAATTGGACGCGGCCAAGGATCAGGTCCCGGCGGAAACCCTATCGGCGCTGGATACGGCGGCGGCGCGCATTCGTGCCTTCCACGAAAAGCAATTGCCGGAAGATTTGGATTTCACCGACGCGGCGGGCCTGCGCCTGGGCTATCGCTGGCAGGCGGTCGAGGCGGCGGGGCTTTACGTGCCCGGCGGTACGGCGGCCTACCCGTCGTCGGTCCTGATGAACGCGATCCCGGCCAAGGTCGCCGGGGTGGACCGCCTGGTGATGGTCGTGCCGACGCCCGACGGCGTGGTCAATCCGCTGGTTCTGGCGGCGGCGGCCCTTGCGGGCGTCGATGAGGTCTACCGCATCGGCGGGGCCCAGGCCGTGGGGGCGCTGGCCTATGGCACGGAAACCATCCGCCCGGTGGACAAGATCGTCGGCCCCGGCAACGCTTTCGTGGCGGCCGCCAAGCGCCAGGTCTTCGGCACCGTCGGCATCGACATGATCGCCGGGCCGTCGGAGATCCTGGTCCTTGCCGACGGCCAGAACGATCCCGCCTGGATCGCCGCCGACCTGTTGAGCCAGGCCGAACACGACGCCGCCGCGCAATCGATCCTGATCACTGACGACGGCGACTTCGCCGACGCCGTGATCGCCGCCGTGGACAGTCATCTGAAAGTTTTGCCGCGCACCGGCACGGCCAGCGAAAGTTGGGACAAATACGGCGCCGTCATCATGGTGCCGGACCTGGCTGCGGCCATTCCGCTGGTCGATCGCGTGGCGCCCGAGCATCTGGAAATCGCCACCGAGAACGCCGATGCCCTGGGCCGCAAGGTCCGCAACGCGGGGGCCATCTTCATGGGCCGCTACGTGCCGGAAGCCATCGGCGATTATATCGCGGGTCCCAATCACGTCCTGCCGACGGCGCGCAGTGCGCGGTTCTCGTCGGGCCTGGGCGTGCTCGATTTCATGAAGCGCTCGTCGATGATCGAATGCGACGCCGATGGCCTGCGCGCCATCGGGCCCGAGGCCGTGGCCCTGGCCCGCGCCGAAGGGCTGGACGCCCACGCGCTTTCCATTTCCATCCGCCTGAACACACCGGCGGGGGACTAGGCAGGAGGTGCGGGGCCATGAGCGACGACACCCACCGCATCGTCGATATCCAACTGGACGAGAAAAGCGTCGTCAGCCGCAGCCCGCAGGTCGACCACGAACGCAAAGTCGCGATCTACGACCTGCTTGAGGACAACACGTTCCGGCCACGCGAAATCGACCATCCGGGGCCCTATGCCTTGCGTCTTTCGATCCAGGAAAACCGGCTGGTCTTCGACGTCGACGATGAAAGCCACGAACATCTGGTCAAGATCACCCTGCCGATCAGCGTGCTGAAACGCGTCGTGCGCGACTATTTCATGATTTGCGACAGCTACTTCAAGGCGATCACGACCTTGTCGCCGAGCCAGATCGAAGCCATCGACATGGGCCGGCGGGGCCTGCACAACGAGGGCGCGGAAATTCTCCGCACACGCCTGGACGACCGGGTGGAGATGAACCTGCGGACGGCACGGCGGCTGTTCACGCTGGTCTGCGTTCTCCACATCAAGGCTTGAGGAGGCCGCGAATTTGCCCGACCTCCCTTCCGCCGTCCTGTTTTCCTGCACGATGAATTCCATCCGCTCGCCCATGGCGGAAGGCATCCTGAAGTTCCTGCACGGTCATCGCATCTACGTCGACAGCGCCGGTGTGCGCGAAGGGCATATCGACGGTTTCACCATCGCCGTGATGGACGAAATCGGTATCGACATGTCGAAACACAAATCGAAAACCTTCGACGAGTTGGAAGACGACTTTTTCGATCTGGTCATCACCCTGTCGCCGGAGGCCCAGCACAAGGCCATGGAACTGACGCGGATCATGGCCTGCGACGTCGAGTTCTGGAACACCTTCGATCCATCGATCATCGAGACGGAAAACCGCGATGAGAAATTGCAGGCCTATCGCATGGTGCGTGACAATCTGATGGAACGCATCAAGGAACGGTTCCCCGTCCATGCCGTGTCGGATACCTGATCCCGTTTTCCGAAGAGAGAACACATGACCCGTAGCTTTCGATCCGCAGTCCACATCCTGGTCCTCTGCCTTGGGGCGGCATTTTCAGGAAACACCGCGACGGCGCAGGACGGCGATCCGTTCGAGCGGTTGTCCTCGCAGCCGGTGACGTTGCTTGACGCCGGGATCAAGCGGGTGCGCGCCAATGCGCGCTTAGGCGCGCGGCGGCTGACGCCCGCGACCGGACCGCAGGCCCAGTTCCGCGTGTTCTTCGACCAGGAATTGCGGCGACTGGAAATCCGCTTTGCGGTCGAGACAGCGCCGGAAAACCTGAATGAACGGTATTGCTGGGCCCGGCGGGCGGTGGCGATCCGCGAGACGTTTTCCGTGGGGGCGACCAGCTATGCGCTTTCCCTGTCCGATGAAGAGCGGGTCAAACGCAGACTGGGAAGCCTGTTTTCGCGGGAGCCCGACACCACCGAACGGGAAATGATCGCCCTTGGCCAGCGTCTGGCGGATTCGACCTTCGTCGAATTGCGGTTGAGAAATCCCGCCAGCGAAATGCCGGTGACCTGCCGCGCCGTGGCCTATCGGTTGGATTGGAAATAGGCACGAGCCGGCGCGCGGGCATGCCGCGCGCCGATCCCGTGCATCAGGCCGCCGCCGCCGCCGCGCCGGTGTCCAGGCCTTCGGCGGCCCGGGCCTGTCCGGCTTCGATGATCCGGCGCAGCAGGTCCGGATATTCCAGCCCCTCAAACCCGGCCATCAGATTGAACTTGCCGTCCCAGCACCAACCGGGGTTGGGATTGACCTCCAACAGTTTGATGGCGCCCTGGGCGTCGGTGCGGAAATCGAACCGGGCGTAATCGCGGCACCCCAGCCGCTGGAACAGGGTTGCCGAAGCATCGAACATGGCGCGCCGGCTGTCTTCGTCCAGGTCCGCCTGGCGGTATTGGATATCCGTCCAATAAGGGGAGTCCGGCTGCCATTTGGATTCGTAGCCCAGCAGTTTGGGCAGCTTCGGATCCAGGCCCGAATAATCGACCGCCAGCACCGGCAGGGCGTGGAATCCGCTGCCCGGGTTGCCGATCAGGGCGATGCTGTATTCCGCGCCGTCGAGAAATTCCTGAACCAGCACCGACCGGCCCGGCAGCGTCCGGCGGACTTCCGCCAGATAGGCGACCATTTCCTCGGGCGTGTGGACGACGGCGTCCTGAGTGATGCCGATGGAGCTATCGCCCTGGGCCGGTTTGATCAAGGCCGGAAAGACCGACGGGATCGTCGCGACCTGATCGTCCGGTTGGAAATAGGTTTCCAGCGGTACGGGGATCTCGCATTGCTGGGCCACGGCGCGGACGACCGACTTGTCGTAGCATAGGCCGAGCGCCGCCGGGCCCGCCCCCGTATAGGGGATATTGAGCATTTCCAGCATGGCCGGAACGTGCAGTTCCTTGAGTGCCTCGTTGTTGTAGCCTTCGTCGCAAAGGTTCAGCACGAATGCCGGACGGTTGCTTTGCAGGCGTTCGAACAGGCCGCTATGGTCGTCTTCATAGGTGAAGCGATACTCGCCCAGGGTGCCCAGGGCGGATTTAAGCTTGTTCACCGTCTCCAGGTCTTCCGGATTGAACTTGCCGTCGAGTTTGACCGCGTCCGGCCGGCGCGGGTCGCCCAGCAGGACGGTGACGTCGGGATACACCGGGCCCCGGCCGCGGACGACGGCTTTCGCCGGTGCGCGCCCGGTCACCAGATGGCGGCGGGCCATCATGCCCAGGTCGGCGCCCCGGTCGGTCAGGCGATTGGAATTGCCTTCCAGTTCCTGGTGGAACACGACATCGCGGAAACCGGCCGTCTCCAACAAAGCCTTCAGGGCGTCGGCGCTATAGAGGCGTTCGGCGTAGAACTGGTCGGCGATCACGCCTTTTTCGGCATGGATCACGACTTCGCGGGAAATCAGGCGCGACCGGTCGGACGACAGCGACCGTTCGCGGCAGACCAACTGGTTCTCGTCGATCCATTCCCAGGTCCGGGGCTCGAAATTCTGGCGCATCCATTCACCGTCGGTGATGTCCAGGATCAAGCGCCCGTTGGAGCGCATGACCCGGCATACGGCGGTGAGCACGGCCAGATCGTCTTTTTCCTGTTCGAAATACCCGAACGAGTTGCCGAGCAGCATGACGCTGTCGAACGAATCCGGTTTCAGCGCGACGCGCCGGGCATCGCCTTCCTTGAACTGCACGTGCAGGCCCTGGGCGCGGGCGCGCCGACGGGCCAGACGGATCAGGTAGCGCGACCGATCGACACCGGTGACGTTGCCGAAACCGCGGCGCGCCAATTCCAGACAGTGACGGCCTTGGCCGCAGCACAGGTCGAGAATGCGGTCTTCGGGTGCCAAGTCGACGACACCGAGAAGGGCATCGACCTCGGCCCGCGTGGCGTCGTCGTTTTCCGTGACGTCGCCGTCGGTCTTCAGATACAGCGCGTTGAACAGGGACCGCCACCATTCGGGCGGCAGGTGACGCTCCAGGTCGCTGATCGGACCCAGAGTTTTTTGGGAGGACGTGTTCGTCATGGTCGTATTCCGGGGCGGCTATCTGCTCCGCATTTAGCGGAACAGCAGCCCGTAAATATAAAGCGCGAAAGGGGTGACCACGCCGCCGACCATGATCACCATGAACAGGGCGAAGCCGGTGACGTCGTCGGCACGTTGCCAGAAGGATGGTTTCTGGACGGCGGGAGCGGTGGATTGCGGGGCGCCGGGGACGACGGGCGCGGCGGGCGTTTGCGTCAACATGGCGAAAGCCTTTCTGATAAAGGGGCCATTCGTGGGAGGGCGATTTGGCCGTGAGAAATGGTGGGAACAGTCGGCTGGTAAGGCGTGGTCGTGGAGAAGCAGAAAAAATGCCTGGGCGGGGCCGCTCGGGAACGGGGGGTGCGCAAGGTCAGGCCCTTGCGAGGGGCAGGGCGGCGTGACTGGCGATCTCCGCACCCGTTCCCGATGACGCCCTCCCAGGCGCTTCTTCACGGGGCCGGTGGGTGACCGGCCCCGCATCTGTCTGCCTAGTTGTTGCGGACGGAGAGCTTGCCGCCGCGGATAACGGCGATCTGGTCGCCTTCGACGCTGACGGACTCTTCGCCCAGATTGATTTTGCATTTCTCGCAAAGGTTCGGGACGGTCTCGCCGGCGGCGATGTTGACCAGTTCGGAACCTTCGGAATCGGAAACCGTCAGTTGAATGTCGGTATCCTGTTCATTGGTCACGTCCACGGCATGAACCGGGGCCGCAAATGCCAAAGCGATCGCGGCGGCGCCAATGAAGGGCAGAACTTTCATGTGTTCCTCCAGAAAAGGATGTGTGTCCGAAATTGGACACGGCGACTCTCGGGCAAATCCAGGGTTTGCTCAAACGAAATAACATTAAGTTTTATATCGAAAAATCAAATGTATAATCGCGGCCGAATTCATCCGGAAAACGCCCGTGGGCGGGCGCTTCGGCGGATAGGGAGAGGCCAATTTCCATGGACATCAACCTGGCGCGGACATTCCTGGCGATTTGCGAACTCGGTAATTTCGTGAAGGCGTCGGAACGGCTTTATGTGACGCAGTCGACGGTCAGTACCCGGGTCAAATTGCTCGAGGATTTATTGGGGCAGTCCTTGTTCGTGCGGACTAAGGCGGGCGCGACTCTGACCGCCGCCGGGGCACAGTTCCGGCCTTTCGCGGAAAAGATGGTGCAGACCTGGGAACAGGCGCGCCACAACGTCGGCCTGCCCGTCGAGTTCTCGTCCCTGCTGACCGTCGGGGCCGAGTTCACGTTGTGGGAACGGCTGCTGGTCAGGTGGATTTCCTGGGTCCGTGAAGACCTGCCCGAGGTCGCGCTGCGGGCCGAGGTCGGCACGGCCGACAGTCTGATGATCCAGGTTACGGAAGGGCTTCTCGATCTGGCCGTTACCTACACGCCGCAACATCGTTCCGGCCTGGTGGTCGAGAAATTGGCGCAGGACAGTCTGGTGCTGGTCTCGACCGATCCCAAAACGCAGGGCCCGCGCGAACCGGGGTATGTTTTCGTCGATTGGGGGGCGGAGTTCCGGATGGAGCACCTGGACGCTTTTCCCGACTTGCCGGCGCCGGCCCTGGCGGTCACCTACGGTCCTTTGGCGCAGCAGCATATCCTGCGGGCCGGCGGGGCGGCCTATCTTCCCCTGCGGGCCGTGCGTCCCCGCCTGGACGAAGGCGTGTTGCACCTGATCGGCGACGCACCGGTCTTTCGGCGGCCGATCTTCGCGGTCCATCTGGACGGTGTCGATAATCCCCTGTTCCACAACGCCGTGGAGGGCCTGCGTCAGGCCGCACGTCAGGAAGCCGGAGGCGAGGAAACGGTATAGGTGTCTGACCTCCCGATAAAACCCTTTTCTAGATAGGGACATATTGTATTCATAATGGTTCTCGCATAGATTTCTTGCGGGGAATTTACCCGCACGAATTGCGTGACGGCTCTTATGGGGGAGCGCGGACAGGGGGGGGCTCGATCTGCGACTGATGACTTTCGATTTCTGTCAATTTTGGGGATTTGGTGTAACGGCTAGGTGCGGAACAACCCGTTGATATAAACCAGATCTCCCATGACCGATTTCAATACGAGGCTTCTCGCGGGCGGCTCAAGTAGCGCGCTGCCATCGCATTCGGTCCGTGCCTGCTCCTTTCCAGAGGGGCGGCGCCGTTGCGTCGCGCTGCGCACGCCATGAGCCTTGATCCGAAAATCGCCGGGACCGTTCACGTCGTTGATGATGACCCCGGGTATCTCGACAGTCTGCTGGGCCTGATGAAATCCGTCGGGTACCGCGCCGAAGGCTATGCTAATGCCGTGGAATTTCTGCGCGATTGGCGGCCCGGCGACGCCGGCTGCGTCATCACCGACATGCGCATGCCGCAGATGAGCGGCATCGAACTGCTGCAGCACCTGCGCCATGAGGGCATGGACATTCCGGTCATTCTGGTCAGCGCCCATGCCACGGTCGCGGCGGGTGTGCGGGCCATGAAACTCGGCGCCTTGGATTTTCTGGAAAAGCCGGTCGATGAGCAGACGTTGCTCGATCTCGTCAACAAGGCGGTAAAATACGAATGGCTGCGCCGGACCAATCAGGCCAAACGCGATCTACTGGAGGAGCGGCTCGGCCTTTTGTCCGACCGTGAACGACAGGTGCTGCGCTCTATCCTCGGTGGGCTTCCCAACCGCGACATTGCGCATCTGATGGGGATCAGTCCAAAGACGGTCGATACCTACCGTTCACGCATTCTCGACAAAACCGGGACGGATCGGATGGATGTTCTGTGCCGAGAAATCCAAGAATATCAAATTATTATCTGTAATGATCCGGTGGCCTAACGGCCCCTACAAAAAATACAACACGCCCTACAAACGATGCGCCCGCGCCCGACATACAGATGTCCGGGTATGCGTCTAGGCTTTCGTCGCGCCGGTTTTTCGTGACGACGGCCAAGAAGAGCCGCGAGCGACATTGGCGCCAATCACAACAAAAGACGGACAAGGTCCGCTGGATATGGAGGAATGCCTTCGGGCAAAGTAAGGGGGAGCACAGGTGTTTCTTAGAAAAGAGAAACTCGCGTCCGGCCGTGGCGGCGCGTTCCGTGAACTTGATGCGGTTCCGGCCGCGTTGATGTGTTGTGATTTGCCGGATTTCCGGATTGTCTATCTCAACCCAAGGTCCCGGCAATTGTTGGAGTTGATCAAGGATCAGCTCCCGGTGGCGCCCGGCGACATTCTGGGCCAAAGCATCGACATCTTTCACAAAGCACCTGAACATCAACGTAAGTTGCTGTCCGATCCGGCGAACCTGCCGCACAAGGCGACGATCGAACTGGGCGAGACGATCCTGGAATTGGAAATCGTCGCCCGCCATGACACGCAAGGCGTCTATATCGGCCCGATGCTGCTGTGGAACGTGGTGACGGAAAAGGTCGCGGCCGAACGGAAAGCCAACGAGCTGCGCCAGATGGTCGATCAGATGCCCATCGCGGCTATGTTCATGGAGCTCAAAAACTTCACCATCACCTATATGAACGATGAGAGCCTGAAGACCTTGCGCGGGATCGAACATCTGCTGCCCTGCAAGGCGGATGAGATCGTCGGGCAATGCGTCGATATCTTCCATAAGTCGCCGCCGCATCAGCGGGCCATTCTGGCCGATCCGAAGAATCTGCCGCACCGCGCCAACATCCGTTTGGGCGATGAAACGCTGGATCTGCAGGTCACCCCGGTGTTCAACCGCCGGGGCACCTACGTCGGCGCCATGCTGACCTGGGCCGTGGTCACGGCGCAAGTCGGATTGTCCGCACAGATCGGCGAGGTCGTCGCCAACGTTTCGGCCTCGGCCGGGCAATTGCGGTCCTCGGCCGAGAACATGTCGGCCAATGCCGAAGAAACGACGGCGCAGATCAACGCCGTCGCCGCCGCGACGGAACAGCTCAGCGCTTCGATCAGCGAAATTTCCGGCCAGGTCGCCCGGTCGACCGGAAGTGCGCGCGCCGCCGTCGAACAGGTCGAACAATCCAACGCGATGATCACCAGTCTGTCCGACAACGCGGCCCAGATCGGAAAGGTCCTGGACCTGATCACGGACATCGCCGGGCAAACCAATCTTCTGGCCCTGAACGCGACGATCGAGGCCGCCCGTGCCGGCGATGCGGGCAAGGGCTTTGCCGTGGTCGCCAGCGAGGTCAAGAACCTGGCCAGCCAGACGGCCCGCGCGACCGAGGAAATCGCCACCCAGATCACCGGCATCCGGGGGGCGACCGACGAAGCCGTCCGCCAGGTACGGAACATCGGCAAGGCGGTTCAGGAACTGAGCGAGATTACCGCCAGTATCTCCGCCGCGGTGGAAGAGCAGGCCGCGTCAACCCAGGAAGTAGCCTTGAACACCACCGGTGTCAGCGAGGCCGCGATCGAGGCGGGCCGGGTCGCGGTAAACATTCTGGAAGCCGTGAATTCCCTGAACGATCAATCTAGCAGGCTGAGTTCCAGTGTCGAGGAATTCACCGCAGAGTTAGCGAAGTAGCAGGCACGGAGCGGCGGGCCAAACGGGCCCCGCCATGCCGACCGAAAACGACGACAAGTGTCGGTTGGGACAGGATGACACGGCCAGACCCGGAACGAGAGAAACAGGCGGCGGCCGTGGCGGCGGTCGAGGCACGCCTACGTGAAAGCGAACGCCGGTTGGGCGAACTGCAGCGGATCGCCAATCTGGGAAGTTGGGATTGGGACGTCGCCGCCGATACGTTCTGGTGGTCCGATCAGATTTACCGGATATTCGGGCTCGATCCGGCGGACTTCAAGGTGACTTACGAGGCCTTGTTGGATCGTGTCCATCCGGATGACGAACGCCGGGTTCGCGCGGCGATGACCCGCGCGATAAAGACCGGCGTGTCGTTCGATGTCGAACACCGGATCGTCCTGCCTTACGGTGGCATCCGGTGCGTGCGCGAAAGGGGGGAGACCGTTCGCGACGAGGCCGGGGCCGTGGTCCGCATGTTCGGCACGGTCCAGGACGTGACCGAGCGCCGCGATGCCGAACAGGCGTTGCGGCGTTCGGAAAGCCGGCTGGCGGCGATCATCGAAACCGCGCCGGAGGCGGTCATCGTCACCGATCGCGACGGCAACATTCAGGTTTTCAACCGAGGGGCCGAGGCGATTTTTGGTTTCACCGCCGAGGAAGCCGAGGGCCAGTCTCTGGACATCCTGATCCCGGCCAACAAACGGGCCGATCATCAGCTTCATATGCGCCTGTTCACGGCCTCCGGCAGTGTCCGGCGGATGATGGACGTGCGGCGCGAGATTTCCGGCCTGCGCAAGGACGGGACAGTGTTCCCCGCCGCCGCCTCGGTCTCAAAGATCGCGATCGACGGCGATATGATCTTCGTTGCGATCCTGCGCGACGTCTCCGAACTGAAGCAGGTCGAACGAAATCTGCGGGGGGCGCTGGCCGACGCCGAAAAGGCCAACCGTGTGAAATCGGAATTTCTCGCCACCATGAGCCACGAACTGCGGACGCCGCTCAATGCCATTCTGGGCTTCTCTGAAATCCTCAACGGGGAATACCTGGGCCCGGTCGGCACGCCCAAGTACCTGGAATATGCCGAGCATATTCATGAAAGCGGGCAGTACCTGCTGTCCCTGGTCAACGATCTTCTGGATTTCTCCGCCATCGAGGACGGTCGGCGCAAGCTCGAGGTCGGGGCGGTCTGCCTGCTGCGGGTGATTCAAGATTGCGTCAAGATCGTGCGGCCCAAGGTCGAGGAGAAAGGGATCGAGTTGCTGACCAACATCGCGCCGGGCATGCGCCATATCCCCTGCGATCGCCGAGCGCTCCAACAGATCCTGCTGAACCTGTTGTCCAATTCTATCAAGTTCACCCCGTCCGGCGGCACCGTGCAGGTTTCCTGCCTCGCCTTGGAGCGGACCGCGCAAATCACCGTGGCCGATACGGGGTGCGGCATTCCGGCGGTCGTCCTGCCCCAGGTCACCAGTCCGTTCCGATCGCTTGCCAAGAATCCCTACCGGGCGGAAAAAGGCTGGGGCCTGGGCCTGCCGATCAGCAAATCCCTGGTCGACCTACATGGCGGCACGATGCGGATCGAAAGCGAAGAGGGCAAAGGCACGATGATCACCGTCTCCTTGCCCCTGATGCGCCAAGGTTCCGGCGACTTGGGTGATATGACTTGTAATCTCGGGACCTGCCTGCGCGCACCGGATGGACCGGCCGGGGGCGGCGGAGAATAGCCCGGTGGGCGGAGAAATGGCCCCGGGCGGCGGCTCCGGCGGTGCAATCCCTTGATTTTTCCCCGGCTTGCCGTCATGTTCTGGGGCGTTTTGGCCAGATTTTAGGAGTGCTGATGGCGAAGGAAGACGTTTTGGAGTTTACGGGCACGGTGACGGAACTGCTGCCCAACGCCATGTTCCGGGTGAAACTGGACAACGACCATGAGATTCTCGCCCATACGGCGGGTAAAATGCGCAAGCACCGGATCCGGGTGCTGGCCGGTGACCGCGTCAACGTCGAGATGACGCCGTACGATCTGACCAAGGGCCGGATCACCTTTCGTTTCAAATAAAGCCCGGCGGACGCCCGAATGGCTGGCCGCCTGATTCTCGCCTCGGCGTCGCCCAGGCGGCTGGACCTATTGGCTCAGGTCGGCATCGTACCTGACGCCGTTCATCCAGCCGACATCGACGAAACGCCGCAGAAGAGCGAAGTGCCCCGCAACCTGGCATCCCGCCTGGCCGCCGAAAAAGCGCGCGCCGTGGCATCGGGGTTCGCGGAGGATTTCGTGCTGGGCGCCGATACGGTGGTCGCCTGCGGCCGCCGATCCCTGCCCAAGCCCGCGGACGCGGCCGAGGCCCGCGATTGCCTGAAGATGCTGTCCGGCCGCCGGCACCGGGTGATCGGCGGCGTCGCGCTGGTCTGTCCGGGGGGGCGGGTGGTCGTCAAATCGGCGGTCACGGCGGTAAAGTTCAAGCGCCTGTCCCGGGACGAGGTCGACGCCTATCTGGTGTCCGAGGAATGGCGGGACAAGGCCGGTGGTTATGCCATCCAAGGCCGGGCCGCGCTGTTCGTTACGGAAATTCACGGCGATTACAACAACGTGGTCGGTCTGCCGCTCGCCCTGACGGCGGCACTGCTGACCGGCGCCGGGGCCTGGTCCCCGGCCAGGGAAGGATAAGGCCATGCGGCCCGATACGATCCTCGTCAACGTCGCCCCGGGCGAAACCCGGGTCGCCTTGCTGGCCAAGGGCAAGGTCGTCCAGGTCCTGTTCGAACGGGACGACGACGATCTGGTCGAAGGCGCGGTTTTCGCGGGGCGGGTCAGCGCCGTGAACCGCGATCTGAACGCCGCCTTCGTCGATATCGGTGCGCCTGAGCCGGGATTCCTTGCCGCCGCCGACGCCCGCCCGCCGGGGCTGGAACGTATCAAGTCGGTGACCCAGGTCGCGACCGAAGGAGACAAGATTCTGGTTCAGGCCGACCGCGAGGCGATGGACGGCAAGGGGCCGCGCCTGACTTGCCGCCCGGTCCTGGCGGGGCGCTTCGTGATCCTGTATTCGGGGGGCGAGGGGCTTAAGTTCTCGCGCTTCATGGCGCCGGCCGAACGCAAGGAACTGGCCG
Organism: uncultured Rhodospirillaceae bacterium; assembly: GCA_913030825.1. Taxonomy (GTDB): domain Bacteria; phylum Pseudomonadota; class Alphaproteobacteria; order Rhodospirillales; family Casp-alpha2; genus UBA1479. Next base: position 192,469 of record CAJWCU010000004.1, read on the forward strand.
TTCTGGAAGAAATTTTGCCCGTCGATTGCGGCGCCGGTTTTACCCCGGCCGCCGGCGGTGCCGACATCAAGGATGTGACGGCGGACCTGGCCCGGTTGTTGGACCTGCGGGCCGCCCTGGAAGACGCTTTCGACGAAGTCGCCAAGGCGCCCGATCCCTTGCTGGCGCCGCCTGACGCGGTCGAACGCGCCCTCGCCCTGGCGGCGCCGCGTTGCCGCCTGATCAGCGACGATCCGGACACGGCCCGCGAAATCGCGGCTCTGGCCCCCGGGCTCGCCGCCGAAGCCTGGCCGGGGCCGAAGCCGCTGTTCGATACGTTCGGTGTGGAAGAAGCGCTTGAAAGTGCGCTGGAGCCCGCCGTCACCCTGCCGTCGGGCGGGCGGATTATCATTTCCGAGACCCCGGCGCTGACCGCCATCGACGTCGATACGGGCCGCACCCAATCGGGCGGCCTCGGCGGCGGCACGCCGCAGCGCCTGGCCGCCAAGACCAACCGCGAGGCCGTCACCGCCATCGCCCACGAGATGCGCCTGCGCAACCTGTCGGGCCAGATCGTCATCGATTTCCTGGCGATGAAGGGCAAGAAGGACCGGCAAGAGGTTTTGACCATGCTGCGCAACGCGCTGGCCGCCGATCCCGTCGAGTGCCACGTCCTCGGCTTCACGGGCCTGGGGATGATCGAATTGACCCGTCGCCGGCGCGGCCCATCGCTGACCCGCCTGTTGGCGCGGCCGGGCGGCTTGCGCCCCGACCCCACGGCGGCGGCTCTGGCGGCATTGCGCGCGGCATTGGCCCGCCGCGGTGCGGTGATCCGCATTCAGGCCGCCCCCGACGTGGCCGAGCGGTTGACGGGCCCCCTCAAGGACGCCTTGAATGAGGCCAATGAAAGGGCGGGGGGCGCCATTCGTGTCGAGAAGGCCGAGAGCTTCGGCCCGGGGCACTACGAGATCACGGAAGGCTGAGGCATGGGCAACGACCGGAAGACCGATAGGACCGGTGCCAAGATTGTTCCGCTCGTCCGTCGTCCCTGTCCGGTCTGCGGCAAGCCGCCGGCGCAAGAGGTCAAACCCTTCTGCTCCAAACGCTGCGCCGATATCGACTTGGGCAAGTGGCTGAACGAGGACTACCGCATCCCAACCAACGAGGTCCCCGACGACTTCGATCCGGAAGCCGACTACCCCGAGGAATAGGCGGGAAACCGCCGAAAACCCCTGGCTGTGGCATCCTGCATTTCCCCGTCTCCCCAAGCTGGACAGGGCCCCGGAATTCTTCTATAAGCCCTGTCTCGCCAACGGGCGGCGGCCTTCCGGTCACCGCCAAAGCACGGTATGCCCAGGTAGCTCAGTTGGTAGAGCACCGCACTGAAAATGCGGGTGTCGGTGGTTCGAATCCGCCCCTGGGCACCATTTCCCTTTAAAAATCAGTCAGTTGGTCTTCGTGGGCGACCACGGCATCGACGTCAGCCTTTTTGCGCCGCGCGGCGTTCTTCCAACAGAGGCTCGAACGCGGCCAGGGGCGGATAGGCGTCCCGGTCCGTGACCACGTCGATCAGGGCGGGTTCGCCGGATTGCAGGCAGGACCGGATTTCCGGCTCCAGGCGCGCCGGGTCGGAAACGCGGAGGCCTTTGCATCCAACCGCCTCCGCGACCTTCGAATGATCGACCTGGCCGAAGTGGACCGCGTCGGTGTGGCGGGCGAACTTGACCATTTCGGCGTCACGCTGAAAGCCCAACGTGCCGTTGTTGAGGACGATCAGGATGATCGGGAGCTTTTCCCGCATCAGGGTTTCGACCTCCGACCAGACATGACCGAAGCCGCCGTCGCCGACGACGCAGACGACGGGATCGTCCGGGCGGGCCAGTTGCGCGCCGATGGCCATGGGCAGGCCCCAGCCCAGCCCCGCAATGCCGCGCGGCGTGAGGAAGCGCGCCCCCGGATGGCGCGCCGCCAGATAGGTCGTGATCCAGACCGAAGCATAACTGGCATCCGCCACGTAACAGACGGGGCGGTCGCCGACCGCGGCGGCGACGTCGCGCATGATCCGCTCCGGCCGGATGGGGGTCGCCGTCGAATTGATGCGACCTTCGACGGCCGCATCACGGGCCTGCCAGTGCCCGGCGATTTCCTGCTCGAGCGCCGGGCGCTGATCCGTCCGCTTGCCCAGCCCGGCCACGCTCAGCGCCGCCGTTAATGCGGCAAGGGTCGGCTTGGCGTCGCCGACCAGGCGCAGGGAGGCGTAGTTGCGTCCGACCTCGACGCCGTCGATATCGAGATGGATGACCTTTGCCCCGGGGGGCAGCAGGCTCCAGGAATCTGTGCCGTTCTGGTTGGTGCGCGTCCCGATCAGCAAGACGACGTCGGCGCGTTGGATCATCGGCTTGGTGAACTGGCCGATGGAATACGCGCCCATGGCGTTGCCCACCGTACCGATGGAAAGCGGATGGCGTTCGTCCGCCGCCCCTTTGCCCATGGTCGTCGTGCCGACGGGCAAGGAGGCCGTTTCCTGCAACGCGGCCAGTTCGGCGATGGCGCCGGAGCCGTGCACGCCGCCGCCGGCGATGACGACCGGATGCTCAGCCTGGGCCAGCAGGGTGGCCGCCGTTTCGATGTCTTGCGGCGAAGCCACAGGCCGGTCCAACGGGAACCGGCCCAAGGTCGGCGATTGCCAGGGCGAAGGCGCGACCGCTTCCTCCAGCAGCAGGTCCGCCGGCAGCATCAGGGCCACCGGCCCCGGGCGGCCGGAGGTGGCGCGGATGACGGCCTGGCGGAGGTAATCTTCGACCCGCGACCGTTCGCGCACCGTCGCGCACCATTTGGTGCAGGACGAGAACAGCGCGGGATGATCCAGTTCCTGGAACGCATTGCGGTCGGTATTTGACCGCTCCACTTCCTGGACCAGGGCGATCACCGGCGTGCTCGCCTTGAAGGCTTCGGCCAGCGGCGGCACCAGAAGCGTCGCCGCCGGGCCGTTCTGGGCGCAGACGACGCCGATCTTGTTGGCCGTCCGGGCATAGCCGTCGGCGGCGGCGCCGCCGGCGTTTTCCGTGCGGTAGACGACCTGGCGGATGCCGATGTCCTCGCAGGCGAGAATCAGGCGGCTGGGCAGGCTTTGGCTGAACATAACCTCGACACCGCAATCCTTGAGGATCTGCGCGATCTGGTCTGCGACTGTGAACATCGTTGGTCCTATCGTCTGCTGGGGGTGGTCGGGGTTTAGGATTGCCCTTCGATGGAGCGGGCGGGGGCTTGCAGCGTCACGCCGCCGTCGACGACCAGGGTCTGACCGGTGATGTAGCGGGCATGATCGGACAGCAGGAACCGCACGGCGAAGCCGACGTCCCAGCCTTCGCCCTCGATCCCCAGGACCGAGGCTTTGGAGCGTTGTGCCCGCTGTGCGGGTTCCATGCCCCGGGTATAGACCATGGGGGTGTAGACCGGGCCGGGGGCGACGCAGTTGACGCGAATGCCGTCCGGCCCGTGATCGACAGCCATGGCGCGGGTCAGCGCGATGACGGCGCCCTTGGTCGTGGAATAGGCGGTCAGGCCGCGCGGGCGCAGCGCCGAGATCGAGGAAATGTTGACGATGGCGCCGCCGCCGCCGCTGTCGATCATCGCGGGGATCGCGTGCTTCGACATGAAGATCGCGGCCTCCACGTTCACCTGCATCAACTTGCGCCAGGTTTCGATGTCTTCGTCGACGACGCTGCGCCGGCTGGAGATGCCGATGTTGTTGTCGAGGTAATCAAGCCGCCCAAAGGTCGATACGGCATCGGCGACCAGCGCCTTGCATTGCGCCTCGTCCGTCAGGTCGGCGCTTCTGGCGGTCGCCGTGCCGCCGCATCCTTCGATCATGTCGACGGTCGCCTGGGCACGGTCCTGGTCCGCGTCCACGACCATCACCTTGGCGCCGGCACGGGCCAGCAGGATGGAGACGGCGCGGCCGTTGCCGATGCCGTCGCCGATGGCGCCGCCGCCGGCGACGATCGCGACCTTGCCGGTCATGTCCATTTCGGGGGAAGGCCAGGTATCGGTGTTCATGCGTGTGGTCCTTGGGTGTTGAAGATGTTCAGGGGATTTGGTCGAGAAAGGAGGAGGTCGGATGACGGATCAGGCGGCCTCGACGAGCGCGATCGCTTCGCGGCTCGGTCCTTCGATCATCACGGCGCGGGTGTCGCCGATAGGGTAGGCGTCTTTCAGGAAGGTGACGCCGCCCGATTTCAGCCGGTCCGACCAGGCATCCAGGTCGGTCACGGAAAAGGCGATGTGGTCCAGCAGGCGGCCGAGCGAGGACGGCGGGCTGTCCGATCCCTGGTTTGGATACCAGGTGAGGTCCACATCGCCGACCGCCACGCCGCCGGCCGGGTAGCGGTACATGCCCGCCGGGTCCAGGGCCGGAAAGCTCGGGTCGGGTGTGCGCGGGACCCGGCAGTCGTCTTCGCCCACAGGAATATTGGCGAACTTCGCGCGGGGCTGAAAACCGAAATGCTTGCGGTACCAAAGCTGCGCGCAAAACGGGTCTTCCTGCCACATATGGACATGGTTGAAGCGTTCTTCTTCGCCGTAATCCCCGGCGATCTCGAACAAGGCACCGTCCGGTCCTTGGAAATAAGCGAAGCCGGGCCCGCCGGGAATCGGCGCATTCTGGGCCTGCAATTCGGCGATCCGCGCCTTGGTCACGCCCAGGTCTTCGCCCGTTTTGTACCAGGTGTCGCTGCAGATGGGGACGTGACCGTCGCCGATGCCGGTGTAGAGAGGCATGGAAACGACGTCGTCCCGTTTCAGGAATTCCTCGGTCGTGCGGCGGCTGTCGGGGACGTGCCAGCCGAAATGCCAGAGCGCGCTTTGCTGCGTGGCGTCGACCGTCTCGTCCCGTTCGAACAGGATCAAGATGTTGTTGGGCACCGCGGCGGCGGTGAACCCGGCCCAGGTGGTCGGCCGGGACGTCGGGAACAGGCGGCAATAGAAATCGACCGCCGCGTCGGGATCGGCGGAGCGAAGGTGGACATGGTGGAATTTGGGCGTGGGAAGATCGTGTGCGGGCATGGCTTGGATTGTTTCTTTCCGGTGGTTTGCCGCCGCTATTTTTTGTCCGCCCTTTGGGGCGTTTTTTTGATGCCCTGTCCTGCCGACGGGTGCGGCGGGTTCAGAACGATTGCAGCGGTTTCAGGGGGTCATCGAAAGCGGTTTTCAGACAGCCGATGAGAAAGAGCGGATATGAATGAGGATTTCGTCATGTAATGATAGCGATGCGCGCGCATTGCCGCGACGACAAAATAAAATCCCGACAATGAAACAACCAAGAGACTTAGAAATGGCACGCATCCCCTACAGTGACATGACCGGCTTTTCGCCCGAATTGGTCGAGGCCCTGGGCAAACGGCGGAATTCCAACGTCCATCGGATGTTGGCGAACTGCCAGAGCAGCGCCCTGGGCTATCTGCGCATGAGCGACGAAATCCGCTTCAACGCGATCCTCGACCCGGCGATCCGTGAACTGATCGTCCTGCGCGTGGGGACCCTGTGCAACTCGGACTATGAACTTCACTACCACAAGCTCGCCGCCCGCGGCCTTAACATGCCCGAAGACAAAATTCAGGCGATCATAGAACAAGGGGCCGCGTCGGACCTCCTGACGCCTGAGGAAAAGGCGATCCTGACCTTCACGGAAGAGGTCGTCACGGACGGCAAAGCCAGCGCGGCCGCGTTCAGCGGCCTGGCCGAATACATGAAGCCCGACGAGATGATCGAGGCGACGATCCTGATCGGCTTCTACGTCATGACGTCCGCGTTTCTTCAGACCTTTGATATCCGGCTCGAGGACGCGTGACCATTTAGACTTCAGGGTCCCGGTCAGGCGCTTTTGGCGCTTACCCGGCACATGTAGGTCTTCAGGTTGGCGTGATCCGACAGCGGGTCGCGCTGTGTTTCGTCGGTCAGGAAGTTGACCGGCTGCCAGGGGTGATAGGGCTGGGATTCGTCCCAGCCGATGGGCACGAAGATCGAATCCGCCCGGATGCCGCCGTGGACCCAGGCGCGGGCGACGATGGTGCCGTAGGCGGTTTCGATCTCGATGGTCTGGCCGTCGCCGATGCCGAGGCTTGCCGCCTTGTCCGGATGGATCTGGCAATAGAGGTCGGGCCACATTTCCTGGGCCTGCCAGGAATAATGCGTCCAGGAATGGAAATGCGGCGCGGCCGGGCGGCCGGTCACCAGCTGGGTGTCGAAGCCCTGGGCCCGGCGACGTCGGCCGGGGCTGTCGGCCTCGGCATCGTCCGGGGCCGGGACGATCTTGGCGGCCGGGATATAGGCGGGGGCCTTCGAGAACGCCTGGGGCACGCGGGCCTCGGGCGCGTCGTCGCGTTCCAGATAGGGTGTGTCGACCATCTGTTCCCAATCGGCATAGAACTCGGGCAGGGACGACAGGCCGACGGTCTTGAACCGCGCGTCCAGGGCCTCCGTGTGGAATTCCAGTTTGCCGGACGCACTGGGGAAGCGATGGCCTTCGGGTTGGCCGATGGCGGTTGTGCCTTCCAGGTGAAGGGTCTCGATCTCCTCGGCGTCCTCGTCGGCAACGGGCGCGCGGACCCAGCGCTTGGGCGTCGAATGCAGGCGTTTCTGCGTCACGCCCCGGACCCAGGGATGGTTGATGCACATCTCATCCCAGAACAGGGCGGAATCCTTGTACTTCTCCTGCAGGATATCGTCGTAGCCGAACCGTCTGCCCAACTCGATCCAGATCCAGCCGTCGGGCCAGGCTTCGCCCGGCGGGTCGATCAGCTTGTCGATCCAGACGATGCGGCGATCTTCGCTGGCGCGGCTGATCTCGCCCTTCTCGACGCCCGTCGCGGCGGGGAGAAGATAGTCCGCATACTTGCTGGTTTCGTTCCGGAACAGTTCGATATGAACCATCAAGTCCAGGGACTTCAGCGCCCGGCGCATGCGCGCCTGATTGGGGAAGGCGGCGAGCGGATTGTTGCAGGTGATCAAGGCCCGCATCGGATAAGGATCGCCATGTTCCATGGCGTTCATCCATGTCGTCGGGTTGGTGCCGATCTGATGCTTTTCCGGGATGTGCCTGCGTTCCGGCGGGGCGTCGGCATTGATCGGCGTGAAGGTGCCGAAGTTCCAGAACCCGCCGCCCTTGCGACCGATGTTGCCGGTGATGGCGGCCAGGAACATGAGAGAGCGATTGGTCTGCGTGCCGTTGGAATGCTGGTTGATGCCGCGCGCGGCGAAGATGACGCAGCCGTCGGCGGCGGCGATTTCCTCGGCGACCTCGCGGATCACCGCAGGCTCGATCCCGGTGATGTTCGATGCCCATTCCGGGGAATAGCCGTGCTCGAAAATGCGGTCGCGCCAGGCGTCCCAGCCGACGACCCAGCTTTCGCAGAACGCCTTGTCGTGCAGGTCCGCTTCGAAGATGTGATGGGCAATGCCGAGGGCGAGGGCGTAGTCCGTCCCGCCCCGGATCGGCAGCCAACGGTCGGCCTTCGACGCGGTCACGGTCAGGCGCGGATCGGCGACGATCATGCGGGCCCCGTTTTTCAGCTTCCAATCGTTGATCATACCGAAGTGGACGGGGCGCGATTCCGCCTGATTGTCGCCGAAATAGACGTAGAGCGATGCGGAGCCCAGATCGGTTTCCGTATAGCTGTTGCCGCTGCCGACCATGCCGGTGGTGCTTTCGAACGAGACGTTCTTGGCCTCGGAACAGAAGGCTTCCGTATCGCCGAAATTGGGCGTGCCCCACATCTGGGCGAAAATGTTCATATAGCCCTTGCGGGTCAGGGTGCCGGTGCGGGTGCCGGCGAACAGGGACAGCGTCTCCGGCCCGAATTCATCGCGCAGCGCCTGTAGCTTGGCCGCGATCTCGTCCAGCGCCTGATCCCAGGAAATGGGCACGAACTTGCCTTCACCCCGTTCACCGACGCGCTTCATGGGCTGGGTCAGGCGTTCCGGGCTGTTGTAAAGCTGCAGCAGGAACTGCGACTTGGGGCAGACCTTGCCCTGCCATTGCGGATCGTCCTCGTTCCCCGTCACGCGGATCACCTTGCCGTCTTTCACGTGGTACTTGGTCGGGCAGCAGTTGAAGCAGATGTTGCAGCCGCCGGGCACGATGGCGTCGGGGGTACGTTCCTCGCGGGTCGAACGGTAGGGGAAGACGACGTCGTCGATGGGGATTTCCATGCGCCGCTTGGGGTCGTCGACGACCGCCGGGCGTTGTCGGCCCTCCATGGTGAAGGCCGGGGGCGCGTTGACGCCGGGTTCCGCCGGCGGCAGGTCGGCGCGGGCCGATCGCGTGCGCTCCAGGAAGATATTGGCCGGGTTCAACAGATAGGCGTCGTGGTCGACGGCGCGCCGTCCCTCGGCCTCCATCTTCGCCAGATGGTCGTCGCGGGTGCCGAAGGTGATGGCCGATCCGGGGCAGACCGTGGCGCAGGCGGGTTTCAGGCCGACCTCGCGCCGGTCGTGGCAGAGATCGCATTTCAGGGCGTGATGGTCGATGGGATCGTAGCCCATGGCGCCGTAGGGGCAGGCGACGACGCATTCGCCACAGCCAGTGCAGCGGTCTTCGTTGATGCTGACGACGCCGGTCTCCGGGTCCTTCATAATCGCCTTGGGGGCGACCGGGCAGGCCCGCAGGCAGGCCGGACGTTCGCAATGCTGGCAGGACAGGGTCAGGAAATCGAGCAGCGGGGCCTGCGTATCGCCCAGCCAGATCACCCGGTTGCGGTTCTCGCCGGGGCCCAGGCCGTGTTCGGCCTTGCAGGCGGCCTCGCAGCTTTTGCAGCCGATGCAGCGTTCCAGGTCGATCATCAGGGCGAGGCGCGACGACATCTCAACTATCCCTTACCAGGCCGCCAGGTGCCACCAGTATATCTCGCGGCCGTCGGCGACGTAGCCCGCGAAGAAGGTGACCAGAACGATATGCAGGATCAGCCCGGCCAGGAACATCCAGGCCAGCGCCATGTGCAGGGGCCGCCACCAGGCCTGGGCGAAGGGCACGGAGCGGCGCGTGCCCATCAATTCGGCCTCGCGCCGGACCAGGCGCATATAGGCCAGCGATTTGACCGGCTTCCTCAGAAGATGGCGCAGGGTGACCGAGAACAGGGCTTCCGACGCTTCGGGATCGAGGCGCGCGAGCAGCGCCGTCTTCTCGGCGATCAGGGCACGCAGGCGGTCTTTCAATTCCGGATCGGGCGCTTGGAACGGCGCGGACTTGGAGCCGAAGGTCGCGGCCATGCGCGGCGCCATCACCGTGCGCGCCAGCACGCCGGTGACCGCCAGGCCCGCGAGGCAGCCGAGCAGGATCAGCGGCGGGCCGGAGAGCGCCGCCACGGCGTGGATCGACACCAGGACCATGCCGATCAGGCTGGCGCCCACGTGCAGGATGAACAGCTTGTTGGGGATTTCCGAATAGCCGCCCCGCTTGCCGATGGAAAAGGCGAAGGGCGTCAGCAGCAGGAGTGCGCCGACCGCTGCCAGCGGCTGCAGGATATAGGAGCCCGGATGCTGCCAGGCGTCCGGCAGGTGCGGTTTGGCGACCAGATAGAACAACAGGCCGAGACCCAGAACGGTCACCACGGTCAGCAGGCGGCGGTTGGAAAGATCGGGGCGCTGTCCCGTCGCGGTACGCGGGCGGGGACGGGGGGGTGCAGACAAGGTGGGCTCCGCCTTCGTGGTCATCGTCGCCGCAGGATACGGCATCGCCCTCCAAGAGTATACGAACTACCGGGGAACATCGCCTTCGACGCTGCAACGGATCATGTGCCGGTTTTCGTTCATGTCGTAATCGGCGACCGCGAAATGGCAAGTGCAGCGATTGTCCCAGATCACCAGATCGCCCTCGGCCCAGGTGTGGCGATAGATGTACTTGGGCTGCTGAAAATGGCGGAACAGGTAATCCAGGATCGCGCGGCTTTCCTCGCTGGAAAGCTCGTTGATCCGGCGGGTGAAGCCCGGATTGACGTAAAGCGCCTTGGCCCCCGTTTCCGGATGGGTGCGGATCACCGGATGGACGACGGGCGGCACCTTGGCCTTTTCCGCGTCGGTCAGGGGCGGGCGGTCCGGGATGTCCTTGAAGAAGGTGTCGTAGGCGTTGGTGTAGTCGTGCACGGCGGTCAGCGGATCGAGAAATGCCTTCATGGCGTCCGACAGGTCTTCGTAGGCCTTGCGCATGTTTACGAACATGGTGTCGCCGCCGTAGCTGGGGATTTCCTTGGAATGCAGCAGCGATGCCTGGGTCGGTTTGTTCATGTAGGACAGGTCCGAATGCCAATACTGCCCGGCGTTGATGGCGCCGATGGGCTTGCCCTTGTCCTTGACGTTGGAGATGTAGAGAACCTCCGGGTGGTCCTTGTTGTTGAACTGGCTGAGAACGTGGGATTCCAGCTTGCCGAACTTCTTGGAGAACGCGACCAGTTGCGCCGGGTCCAAATCCTGGCCCCTTAGGACGACGACCGCGTTTTCCAAAAAGGCCTCGTGTACGGCGGGAAAGATGTTGTCGTAATCGGGCCCGGTCAGCTCGATCCCCGACAATTCGGCGCCGATGGCACCGGTCAGGCGTTTGACGGTCACGTCCGTGTTCACGAAATTCATGGAAATCCTCCAGGGTTGGCGCGCTGACTTGGCCGCAGCGTCCGTCCTTGATACGCCGTTCTGGTCCTGCCGGGAAATGCCGATATGGGTCGTAGTCATGCCAAAACGGCATGACATGCGGGGTGAGCTGCGTTACAAGGAACGGGACGGAAAGGTAGGCCATGGACCTCAACGCCCTTCGATATTTCGCCGTGACGGCGCAGTTCGGCAGCATCACCAAGGCGGCCGCGCATCTGAACGTCGCCCAACCGGCGGTCAGCCGGCAAATCCGCAAGCTGGAACAGGATTTGGGGGTGTCCTTGCTGACACGTACGGCCCAGGGGGTGACCTTGACCGGCGAGGGCGATCACTTGCTGGCCCGCACCGGCCCGATCCTGCAGGTCCTCAATCAGACGCGGGACGAGGTTCGGAATTGGGGGAAGGACCCCGCGGGGCCGGTCTCCGTCGCCCTGATGCCCGCCGTGGCGCCGGTCGTCGCCCCCCTGCTGGCGGCGCGGGTGCGCATCGCCTTTCCCAAGGTGCGGCTCAGCCTGTCGGAAGGGCTCGGCGCCGTCATCCGGGACGGGGTGCTGACGGGCCAGTTCGACCTGGGGCTCTATCACGTCGACCGCGAGGTGCCGTCGCTGGCCGTCGAGCATCTGCTGGACGAGCCCATGTTCCTGATCGGTCCCGGCGGTGCAGATGCCCCGGTGGAGTTGCGCCTGGAAGACCTGCCCGGCTATCCCCTGCTGCTGCCTGAGCCGCCCAATCCCCTGCGCCGGATGATCGACGCCCTGACCGAGGACCGAGGCCTGAATCTGGATATTCGCGAGACCGTTAATTCAACGGCGATGATCAAGACCATGGTGGCGGCAGGGCTTGGGTATACGGTGCAAAGCTACAGCTTCTTTCACGACGATCGCGACCGGGGGGGACGGCAATTTCAGGTTTCGCGTATCGTCGGCATGACCCGCAACTGGTCGTTGGCGCGGCTGGCCGACCGGCCGGCGGTCGGCGCCGTTTCCGCCGTCGCCCGAACCATCGAAGAGATCGCCGCCGAATGGGCGCGGACCCGACGCTGGGCGCCGACGCCGGATTGAAAACCCGGCAACGGCATGGGATCAGGTCTTCATCCGGGTGCCCAGGTCCAGGATATAGGGCGAGGGCGGGATATAGAAATCCTGATGGTACATGGGGCGCCCGTCGACGGAATAGGCGACCACGTTGACCACCGAGGCCGGGGCGCCGTCGGGCCAATCACAGTTATCGATCACCCGGGCGGGCGGTGTTTCGATACGCAGTTGCTGGCGAATGTGGTGGACCGGCATGTGGTGATGGGCGGCCATGACCTCGTGCAGGTTGGCACCGTCCAGATCGGTGACCGCCGGCTCCACCAATTCCGGGAAACGGTCGGCCAGGGCATGGAATTCGGCGTAGATTTCCAACGAGGTATCGATGGTCACGATGCGTTCGATCTGAACGACGTCTTGGCCGACCTGATTGATGGCGGCCGACCAGGGGCCTTTATCGGAGGTGACCCGGCGGGCCAGAACCTTGGTGTACACGGGCAACAGGTCGGCGGGGCCGCCGTCGGGCCGGCGGAACAGGAAATGCCAGGGCTCGTAGACTTTGTTCTGATGGATATTGGCGACGGTCGTGCCGCTGCCGCGGCGGCGGTCGATCAGGCCGTCGTTGACCAGATTGCGAAGCGCACGCTGCACCGTGCCCAGCGAACAGGGCGTTGCCGCCGCCCATTCGCTTTCCGTCGGTAGGCGCGCGCCCGGTTCCCAATAGCCGTCGGCGATCGACGCCGTGATCGCCTGGCGCAGGCGTTCGTGTTTCGGGATGTCTTCCTGGCTGGCCCAGTAACGTCGAAGAAACTCACCGTACCCGCCCGGCATGTCCGTATGCATGCGGTCAACCCCCCCCAGGGTTATGTTTTGTTTTCGCCGTTTGTTTGTACGACGGGACGGCCGACATGACCATCCTGCTTGACATTGTAATAAACTATATAGTTACTCGGAAGTCAGAGATCGACGCGCTGATCGCGTCCGCACAACCGGTCGCGGGTGCCTGATCCGCCATGATGGCGGGGTTGGACGGCAACAAAGACCGGACCAAAACAGAGCATTCAGGGAACACCGCTCTATGGAGCCCAAGAACCTTATCATTCTCATGTCGGACGAACATACCCGGTCCGCCACCGGCTGTTACGGCCATCCGTTCGTCTCGACCCCCAACATCGACAAACTGGCCGCCGGCGGCGTCAAGTTCGACGCGGCCTATACGCCGTGCCCCGTTTGCGTTCCGGCGCGGGCCAGCTTCGCCACCGGGCGCTGGGTCCACGATATCGAATGTTGGGACAACGCAACGCCGTTCGACGGCACGCAGGCCAACTGGCATGCCGCCCTGCGGGCGCGCGGCCATCACACCGTTTCCATCGGCAAGTTGCATTTCCGGTCTGGCGAAGACGACAACGGCTTTTCCGACGAAGAAATGGCCATGCACATCATCGACGGCAAAGGCGATCTGTTGGGCCTGATCCGCGACGACGGCATGCCGAAGCGCGGCGCGTCGTGGAAAATGGCCAAGTTGGCCGGGCCCGGCGAAAGCATGTACACGCGTTATGATCGCGATATCTGTGCCGCGACGCAGACCTGGCTCTATGAAGAAGCGCCGAAGCACACGGACAAGCCCTGGGTTCTGTTCGTGTCCATGGTCGCCCCGCATTTCCCGCTGACGGCGCCGTCGGAACATTTCTATCGCTACTACAACCGCGATCTGGCGCCGCCGAAGCTCTATGACAAGCGCAACGCGCCGATCCATCCCTATGTGGACGATTACCGCAACACCTTCGCCTACGACGAACATTTCACCACGCCGGACAAGCTGAAGCGCGGGCAGGCGGGCTATCTCGGCCTGATTTCGTTCATGGACGAACAGGTCGGCCTGATCATGGATGCCTTGGCTGATGCCGGTCTCACGGACGATACACGGGTCCTCTACACCACCGACCACGGCGACAACATGGGTACGCGCGGTGCCTGGGGCAAATCCCTGATGTACGAAGAAGCCGCCGCCGTGCCGCTGATCGTCAGCGGCCCCGATGTGCCCGAGGGCAAGGTCGTGAAGACGCCGGTTACGCTCTGCGACGTATTCCCCTTCGTGATGAACTGCGTCGGCGCCGGCGACGACGCGATCATGACCGACGACCTGCCGGGCACGGATCTTCTGGACCTGGCCGCGGGGGCCGAGCCCGACCGCGTCGCGTTTTCCGAATATCACGGCATGGGGTCGAAGATCGCGGCCTTCATGGTCCGCAAGGGCGATTGGAAGCTGGTCCATTACGAAGGCTATCCGGATCAGTTGTTCAATCTGGCCGACGATCCCGAGGAACTGGTCGACTTGGCCGCCGATCCGGCCCATGCGGCGAAGCTCGATGAATTGACCGGCGAACTGGCGGCGATCTGCGATGCCGCCGCGGTGGACAAGGCAGCCCGCACCCGCCAGGCCGAAATGGTCGAGGAAAACGGTGGCCGCGAGGCCATTATCGAACGCGGCGACCTGGGCTTTTCCGTGCCGCCGGGCGTTCAGCCCATGTTCGACTGATATGACCGGCTGATACGGTCGACTGAGTTGATGTTAACGGGGGGATGAGAAAGAGGAGTTGACGATGACGAGTACACCTTTTGCGATGATCCCCCTGCCCAAGGAGCGGTCCGTTAAGCCGCGCCGCACGGGCCTGACCATGATGATGGACTGGGGCCTGCCGTTCGGCCGGGCCGAGGACAACATGACGCTCCTGGCCCCTTACGTGGACCTGGTGAAGATCGTCGTCGGCACCGCGCGGCTTTATCCCGAGGACTACCTGGTGAAGAAACTCGCCATGTACAAGTCCTACGACGTGATGCCGTTCCTGGGCGGTCAGTTCGCCGAATACGCCTATGCGACGCAAGGCTGGCAGGCCATGCCCGGCTTCTTCGCCGAGGCCAAGCGCCTGGGCTTCGACGCCCTGGAAATTTCCGACAACTGCGTGCCGCTGGATGATGACGAACGCACCAAGATGATCAAGCTGGCCATTGCCGAGGGCCTGGAAGTCCACGGCGAGGTCGGGTCCAAGGTCGTCAATCAGTCGCCCCAGGACCTGATCGATCAGACCCAGGTCTGCTTCGACGCGGGCTGTGAAATCGTCCTGGTCGAAGGGGCCGAACTGGTCACCGACGGCAAGGTCAATGAATCGATGATGACGGCCCTCAAGGGCGGCCTAGACCTGGACCGCACCTTGTTGGAGCTGACCGGCTGCTGGATCAAGGGCGTCACGCCGAACGATATTTTCGAGCTGAAGAAGTTCCTGATGACCGAATTCGGCCCCGACGTGAACCTGGCCAATGTGCAGCCCGACGATGTGATGGAGACCGAGGCCATGCGCTGCGGTCTTTCGGTGATCGGCCCGAAGATCGAGCCCAAGGCCGCCGAATAAGGCGCAGCCGGCGCGGGCGGGTTTGCTCCCGCCCCGTAGGCGGGCTATCGTTTGCCCAATCACGAAAAACGCACGGGTACATCCATGTCCAAGATCCACGGCTCCCATTGGGGGGCTTTCGAAGCCGAGGCCGAAGACGGCCGCATCGTTTCCGTCCGTCCGCTCGCGAACGACCCGGACCCGTCGCCGATCCTATCCGGTATGGCCGAAGGCGTGCATCACGAATGCCGCGTCCGTGCCCCCGCCGTGCGCGAAGGCTGGCTGAAGAACCGGGACAAGGCGCGCGGCGGCGACCGCTTCGTCGAGGTGCCCTGGGACGAAGCCCTGGACATGGTCGCCGAGGAATTGCGGCGGGTTAAAGAAACCCATGGCAACGAATCGATCTTCGCCGGGTCCTACGGCTGGTCCTCGGCCGGCCGGTTCCATCACGCCAAGACGCAGTTGCAGCGCTTCATGAACTGCTTCGGCGGCTATACGGCGCAGAAACACAGCTATTCCCTGGCTGCCGGGCTGGCGATCCTGCCGCATATCGTCGGCAACCTGGATCCGCTCCGGAACCTGACCTCCTGGGCCTCCATCGCCGAGGCCACGGACACTCTGGTTGCGTTCGGCGGCATTCCGATCCGCAATACCCAGGTGGAGCCGGGCGGCACGGCGTCGCACACCACCGTGCCTTGGCTGAAGAAACTGGCCGAACGCGGGACCCACGTCGTCAGCGTCACGCCGCTTCGCAACGACACGCCGGAGTTCCTGAACGCCCAATGGCTGGCGCCCCGGCCCAATACGGACGTCGCCTTGATGATGGGCCTGGCCCATACCTTGGTCGATGACGGGCTACACGATTCCAAGTTCCTGGAAACCTATGCCGTCGGCGGCGACACCTTCCTCGCCTACCTGACGGGCGAGGCCGACGGCACGCCGAAGTCGGCCGATTGGGCGTCGGAAATTTGCGACATTCCGGCCGACACCATCCGCGAACTGGCCCGCCGCATGGCCGCCGGGCGGACCATGATCGCTTGCAGCTATTCCCTGCAGCGCGGCGACCACGGCGAGCAGACCTTCTGGATGACCATGGCGTTGGCCTGCATCCTGGGGCAGATCGGCCTGCCGGGTGGTGGGTTCGGTTTCGGCTACGGCTCCATGCACGGCCAGGGCAACCCCGTGCCCAAGATGCCGTCCTATACCCATTCCGCCGGGCCCAACCCGACCGGCAGCTTCATCCCCGTGGCGCGCGTCACCGACATGCTGCTGAACCCGGGCATGGAATACGATTTCGACGGCGAACGCCGGACCTACCCGGATATCAAGCTGGTCTATTGGTGCGGCGGCAACCCGTTCCACCATCATCAGGACCTCAACCGCCTGCTCGACGGCTGGCGGAGACCGGACACGGTGATCGTCAACGAACCCTGGTGGACGCCGACGGCCAAGCTCGCCGATATCGTCCTGCCGGCGACGACGACCCTGGAACGCAACGACGTGGGGGCATCGTCGCGCGACCGCTTCCTGGTCGCCATGAAACAGATCGTCCCGCCGCAGCATGCCTCGCGCAACGACTACGACATCTTTTCGGGTCTTGCCGGGCGCCTGGGCATCAAGGATGCCTTCACCGAAGGCCGCGACGAAGACGCCTGGCTGCGTCATTTGTACGATCAGGCCCGCGACGGGGCCGGGGCGCTCGCCAACCGCATGCCCGATTTCGATGCCTTCTGGGAACAGGGGCTGCTGGAATTGGACGCACCCGAGAAGCCGCACGTGGTTTATGAAAGCTTCCGCGCCGATCCCACGGCCAATCCGCTGCCGACGCCGTCGGGCAAGTTCGAAATCTGCTGCGCCGAGATCGCCGGTTTCGGTTACGACGATTGCCCGGAACATCCTGTGTGGCAGGAACCGGCCGAATGGTTGGGCGGCGAGACGGCCAAGGATTGGCCGCTGCACCTGATTTCCAACCAGCCGGCGCATAAGCTGCATTCGCAATTGGATTTCGTCGGGCCCAGCCTGGCCGCCAAGCTACAGGGGCGGGAGCCCGCGTTCCTGGCCCCGGCGGATGCCGATGCACGGGGGATCAAGGACGGCGACCTGGTGCGCCTCTACAACGACCGGGGCGAGACCCTGGCCATCGCCGTGGTCAGCGACCATGTGCGGCAGGGTGTGGTGCAACTGCCGACCGGCGCCTGGTTCGATCCGTCGGACTGGGCCAAGGCGGGCACCCTGGAACGCCACGGCAACCCCAACGTCCTGACCCTGGACAAGGGCACGTCGAAGCTCGGCCAGGGGCCGATCTCGCATACGACCCTCGTCGATGTGGCGAAGGTGGTGGAGACGGCGGAACCGTCCGATCCGTTCAACCTGCCGGACGTGGTTTCGCGGCCCGCTGCTGAATAATCAGCGCCGGGCCCGCGGGCCCTAGATCAGCTTGAGAACGCCGGAGAGGTCCTTGCCCTGGTAATCGGGGCCGAGGGCCGGGTCGAGCGGGACGTCGTTCGCCCGGTTCGACCAGTAGCAGGTCATGCCGTAGGCCGCCGCCCCCAGCACGTCGCCCGCACCGCCCGCGACGTGCAGGACGTCCTTGCAGCCGATGCCCAGGATGCGGGTCGGCAGTTCGTAGACGGACGGATGCGGTTTGTAGAAGCCCGCCGTTTCTGACGACAGGACGTAATCGAACACGCCCTTGCCGAACACGCCGGCGACGCTGTCCAATTGGTCCTGGTCGCCGTTGGACAGGATCGCCGTCTGATAGCCCTTGTCCTTGATCGCGGCCATGACCTCGGGGGCTTCCGGCCAGGGTTTCAGGACGCCCCAGGTCGTCACCAGTTTCTTCCGCGTCTTGGCGTCGGCCTTCATGCCGCGCGTCGCGAGCGTGTAGTCCAGGCCCATGGCGGTGCAGTCCTTGAACGACGTGCGGCCCTTGCCGATGGAGTTGCTGGCGGCGGCGCGGCTCATCTGCTGCGCGCGCCAGGTTCGGGCGAAGGTTGCGGCCTCTTTCTTCGGCAGGCCGAAGGTGTCTTCGACCAGACCGGTCAGGCTGGTCTGAATGTCCAGCAGGGCCGAGAAAACGTCGAAGGTGATGATCTTGGGGGTGAGTTTCATGGAAAGGGGACTCCCTTGGTGGTGATCATGCGGCCCCCCCGGGTGCGTGAAATCTAAAAATAAAAATCAGAGCTGAAAATGTTTTAACCCCGGCACCCTCCCCCCGAAGGGGGAGGGGCGGGAATAGGTACGGCGCCTTAGTAGGGCCGGTCGCCGCAGACCGTTCCGCGGTGCATGGACCGCTCGTGGCTGAGGTCGTAGTCCGTCGCCTTATGCAGCGTGCAGCGATTGTCCCACATGACCACGTCGCCCTGCCGCCACTTGTGGCGGTAGACGAATTGGTCCTGGGTGGAATGCTCGCAAAGACGCTCCAACAGGTCCCGGCTTTCGTTGTCGGACATTCCGTCGATCCGCGAGGTAAAGCCCTCGTTGACGAAAATGGCCTTCTTGCCCGTCACCGGATGGGTGCGGGCGACCGGGTGAAGAACATCGGCCCATTGGGACAGTTCTTCTTCCGTCTTAACCGGTCGGACGCCGGCGTTCATCATGGCTTCGTAGCGGGTGCGATAGGTATGCACGGCCTTGAGGCCCTCGATCTGCTCCTTGGTGGCATCGTCGAGGGCGTCGTAGGCGCGCGTCATGTCCGCGTAAAGCGTATCCCCGCCCTCGGGCGGGGTGATGACGCCGTGAAGGATCGACCCCATCGGCGGGGTTTCTTCATAGGTAATATCCGAATGCCAGTAGGCCCCGCCGTTGTTGATCGGCTGGGCACCGCCCCGGCCCCGGTTCGAAAGAACCAGGAGCTCGGGGTAATCCGGATGAAGAAGTTCCTTCACCGAGTGGCCGCGGAGTTCGCCGAAACGGCGGCTGTAGGCCAGCTGCCGTTCGGGGCTCAACTCCTGGTCACGGATGACGAGGACGGGGTAGGCCATCCAGGCATCGAAGAGGCCTTTGACGGTTTGCTCGTCCAGGTCTTGGTTCAAATCCAGTCCCACGACTTCCGCGGCGAGCGGATTGTCGAGTTCTTTGACTGGAATTTGAATGGTCATGGTCGTAGTCACTTGGAAGTCTCCTGGATTACCGCTGCATACCCCAACGGGCGACCGTCCGCAGTTCGATGTTTCTGAACAGCAGGTTTTCGATCGTGATACCGATGAGGATGACCATGAACAGCCCGGCGAACACGCCTTCGGTCTCGATGTTCTGAGACGATTCGAAGATGTACCAACCGAGGCCGCCGCTCCCGGACGAGGCACCGAACACCAGTTCGGCACCGATCAGGGTGCGCCAGGCGAACGCCCAGCCGACTTTCATCCCGGTCATGATCGACGGCAGAGCCGCCGGGACCAGGATTTTGACGACGAAGGGAACGCCCTTGAGGCCATAGTTCTCGCCGATCATGCGAAGCGTGGTCGAGACGTTCTTGAACCCCGAATGGGTGTTCAGAGCGACCGCCCAAAGCACCGCATGCACCAGAACGAATACCAGGGACGACGTCCCCAGCCCGAACCAGAGCATGGCGAGAGGCAGCATGGCGATCGACGGCAGGGGGTTGAACATGGCCGTTGCCATGGCGATGAAATCACCGCCCAGGCGCGAGCTCGTACCCCATAGCACCAGGACGGCGGCAATCGCCATCCCCGCGCCATAGCCGTAGATCAGGACTTTGATGGAGAACCAGACCTTCCAGATCAGGTCGCCTTGGAACAGGTCATTGATCAGCGTCTTCAGTGAAAACACGAAGGACGGGAACATCAGGGGTTCGACATCGAAGCCGACGGTATAGCCCTGCCACAAGCCGACCAACCCCAGAAGGATGACCGCCTTGCGGACGCCGTTGATATTCCAGATCTTCTCGATGAAGGACAACTGAACAGCGACGTCGCCCGTATGGGCGTCGGTAATGTTCTCATTGACGAATTCCGGACGGATGACCGGTTCGGCAAGCGTTTTTGTCGTGCTCATGATGACTGCATCCCCCATCTCCGGATGGTCTTGGCTTCGATCGTCGAGAAAATCAGGCTTTCGACGATGACGCCGACCAGGATGACCGTGAACAGGCCGGCAAAGACATACGGGATCTGCATGTCCATCTGGTTCGCGAAGACGAACCAGCCGAGGCCGCCCGATTGTTCACCCGAGGTATCCGCAATGGCACCGCCGAACACCAGTTCGGCCGCGATCAGCGTACGCCAGGCATAGGCCCAGCCGATCTTCAGCCCCATCAGGATCGACGGGAAGGCCGCCGGGATCAGCAGCTTGGCCACGTACATGACGCCCCGAAGGCCGTAGTTGCGGCCGACCATGCGTTGCGTTTCCGACACCCCCATGAAGCCCGTATGGGCGTTCAGCGCCACCGGCCAGATGACCGAATGGAGCAGGGTGAAGACCACGGAACTTGACCCCAGGCCGAACCACAGCAACGCCAACGGCAACAGTGCGATGGCGGGCAGCGGGTTCAGCATCGCCGTCAACGTCGACAGGATGTCCGAGCCGAACCGGGTCATGATCGCCACGGTGGTCAACAAGGTCGCGATGACCAGACCGATGGCGTAGCCGGTAAGCAGCACCGAAATGGAGTTCTTGATCATGATCAGCAGCTGGTCGTTGACCAGAGAGTCGTAGAGAGCCGCCGCCGTGTCGGAGAACTTCGGAAGGATGAACTCGGAAACGCCGCTCACCCGGGTGTAGATTTCCCAGGCCAGCATGAGCGCGACCAGGATGGTGAGCTTGCGCACCCCATCCAGATCGACGATCCGTTCCCAAAGCGTGAGCTTGCGCGCGACGTCGGCGTGCGACGCCGTTGCAAGGTCATCCGCCTCGAATTCGGGGCGGACGACTGTTTGCGGGAGGGTGCTCATCACTGATCACCTTGTCCCGCCGCAAGCTCTTCTTCCAGGATGCGGTCCGCGAACAGCATGTCGTGAATTTTCTGCTGCAGCTCGCGGAAGTTCGGGTCCGCCGTGTTGTCGTGGTTCAGGTGGTGGGCGTTCAATTCCGCCTTGACCTGTCCCGGATGCGGCGACAGCACGAGAATACGCGATCCGACGATCAGGGCTTCCTCGATCGAGTGGGTCACGAACAACACGGTGAAGTGCGTGTCTTCCCACAACTGAAGAAGCTCTTCCTGCATCTGGCGCCGTGTCAGGGCGTCGAGCGCCGCGAACGGTTCGTCCATCAGCAGAATGTCCGGTTCCATGGCCATCCCGCGGGCGATGGCGACACGCTGTTTCATGCCGCCGGACAGCATATGCGGGAAAGTGTCCTCGAACCGGTCGAGCTTCACCTTCTTGATGTATTCCATGGCGATTTCGTCGGCTTCCGACTGGGTCTTGCACTTGCCGCCATTCATCAACGCGAAGGTGATGTTCTGTTTGACCGTCTTCCACGGAAGAAGCTGATCGAACTCCTGGAAAACCATCACGCGGTCGGGGCCGGGTTCCTTAATGTCCACGCCCTTGAGCCGCATGTTGCCTTCGACGGGCCTCATGTAGCCGGCAACCCCCTTGAGAAGGGTCGATTTGCCGCAGCCCGACGGGCCCAGCAGCACGAAACGGTCGGCCGGATACACCTTGAAGCCCACCCGGTAGGTGGCGGTGATCAGGTGTTCTTTGGTCTTGTATTGAAGGGTGACGCCGTCGACATCCAAAAGCGGATCAACGGCGGCCGCGGCGGGCGAATTGCCCGCCGCGGTTTGGGCGCCTTGATCCATCAGTTAGCTGCCTTCCTGGTCGTAGTTGTTTTCCCAGTAGTAGTCTTTCCAGCTGCTGGGCATGTTCTTGATCGCACCGATCGAATGCATGAACTCAGCGAACTGCATGGTGCGGTTCGGCTGCAGCGAATAGTGCATTTCGCTCTTGGAGCGGATCATGGCTTGGATGTCTTCCAGCGGAAGCTTCGACTTGGTGAACTTCTTGAACAGCGCACCGGCGCGGTCCGTGTCTTCGTTAATCCAAGCCATCGCCTTGCGATAGGACTTCCAGACGCATTCGTAGGTCTTGGGGTTTTCCGTCTTGAACTTCTCGGTGTTGTACATGGCGACCGTGGTGTGTTCGCCGCCGAGAACGTCATAGGACGTCAAGACGGTGTGGACCTTGCCTTTGCCTTCCTTGAGCTCCTGATAGGAGGTCGGCAGGGTGGCGAAATGGCTCTTCACCGCCTGACCGCCGGCCAACAGGGCCGCCGCCGCGGACGGGTGCTTCATGGAAACGGTCAGCGGATCAAGCTTGTAGGCTTCCTTCGGGCCCCACTGCTTGGCCGCAGCCATCTGCAGCACGACCGCCTGGATCGAAACCTTCACCGACGGGGTGGAGATCTTGTGATCGGTCAGACCGACGTAGTCTTCCAGCTTCTTGATCTCGGCGACATTGGTGTTCAGCTTCAGCGGCATGGCCGACATGCTGGTCATGGCCTTGACGTTGATGCGGCCCTTGGTCTTGTCCCAAAGCTTGAGCAGCGGGCCGACGCCACCGGCGGCGAAGTCGACGTTATTGGACAGCAAGGCCTGGTTCACCGCCGCGCCGCCGGAGAAGCGGTGCATGGTGACCTTCATATCGCCCAAGCCGGCATCCTTGGCACAGCTTTCGACCAGCTTCTGGTCGACGACGACATGCATGGGCAGATAAAGCAGACCGAACTGCTGCGCGAAACGAACTTCGTTCGTTTCGGCCTTGGCCGGCGCGGCGGACATCGCCGTCATGGCCAAAGCGACGGCACCGCACGCGGCAGCCGTCGCCGATTTCTTGAGAAACGTCGTAGTTGTCATGATTTTCGTCCTCCCTGACGATTTGACTGAACTTACTAGGATTGAGTCTCACATGATGCCGCGACACGCCCGCCGGAATTCGTTATCCGGACAGGAGGGACTTGCTGTGTCTATGCCCATACCCCCGACCCAGCCCCCTGGGTTTCATGCATCGGAGGAACGAAGCAACGTTGGTGCTTTTTGTCCCTGGCATCACAGTTTCCAAGACTATCTAGAAAACTGTCATATTCCTATATAGTTTTTCAAATATCGACGCGATATAGTCCTCCTCCTGATTACGATATAGTTTTCCGGAGGGCAGGGATTTCCAACCCGTGCCGATCCAGTCACCGCACACTATTTAATTCAGAAGGACCTGATGTAGGTCCAGGAGGGGACAATATGCTCGACCAGCTCGAAGAAGGCGGCCAAGGCGCCCAGAATTCCAGTTCAACCATCGAAGCGCCGATCGCGCCGGACGAGCTGGGCCACGCGGTTCTCACACCGTCCGGCGATTTCGAGGCCGGGTCCTGGCAAACCTTTCAGTTGGTCTATACCTGCGGCAAATACGGCATGGACGACAGCGCCTCGATGCGCGTCTGTTTCCGGTTCGCCTCCGACCAGAGCCGTCCGCAGTTCGACGACCCCAAGTGGCGCAACTATACGACCGTCGTCGCCTCCAACAACGCCGTTCTGGAAACCCGCTACGATCCCAAGGGCAATGTCCGGCCCTGGGACCGCTGCCTGTATATTAAGGTGGTGAAGGGCTTCATGCAGGAAGGCGATACCATCACCATCACCTTCGGCGAGACCTCGGGCGGATCGCAGGGCGTGCGCCTGCAGACATTCTGCGAGGAAACCTTTGAATTTCGCGTGCTGGTCGACCCGATCGCGACGGCCAATTATCAGGCCCTGCCGGATCAGCCGAAAATTCGTATCGTGCCGGGCAAGCCCACGACCTGGGCCGCCGTCGTGCCGACCGGACGCACCCCCGGCGAGACCTTCGAATTGAAGATCAAGGGCGAGGATCTCTGGGGTAACCCGTCGGACCAGTGCGATGCGACCTTCAAGGTCAAGAGCTCGCGGCCCGTCAACGGCCTGCCGGAGACGGTCACCCTGAAACCGGGGGCTTTCGCCGAAATCGTCGAGGGCCTGTCCGTCGATGGCGAGGGCCTCGTCGATATCTGGTTCGAAGACGATAGCGGCGCCGAAGTGTTCCGCGCCAATCCCTTGGTGATTCAGAGCGACCTGGAGCTCAAGCCCTATTGGGTCGATCTGCACGGCCAGTCCGAGGAAACCATCGGCACCGGGACGGCGCGCGCGTTCTTCGAATTTGCCCGCGACAAGGCCTTCGTCGATGCCGCCGGCCACCAAGGCAACGATTTCCAGATCACCAAGGGATTCTGGTCGCATCTCGACAATCTGTGCGAGGAATTCGACGAACCGGGCAAGTTCCTGACGCCGCTCGGCTACGAATGGTCGGGCAACACGGCGCTCGGCGGCGACCGCAACATGTTCTATCCGTCCAAGGACCGGGTTATCCGCCGCTCGTCCCATGCGTTGATCGAAGACAAGTCGGACATGTCGACGGACTGCAACACCGCCGGCGAGCTGTTCGACGCCCTTGCCGCCGACAAGGAATGGGACGTCGTCAACTATGCCCATTGCGGCGGCCGCTACGCCGACGTGAAACTGGCCCACGACGGCCGGTTTGAGAAATCCATGGAGATCCATTCGTCCTGGGGCACCTTCGAATGGCTGGTCGAGGATGCCCTGGATATGGGCTACCGCACGGGCATCGTCGCGAACTCGGACGGTCACAAGGGCCGCCCGGGGGCGAGCTATCCGGGGGCGTCGCTGTTCGGCGCCGTCGGCGGCCTGACCTGCATGTTGATGCCCGATCTGACGCGGGAATCGCTGTTCGATTGCATCCGCAAACGCCGTCACTACGCCACCACCGGCGGCCACGGCGGTCGCATGGTGATCGACGTAAAGGCCCAGTTCGATGCCCCGGGCACGCTGTACCACGACAATCCGGCGCTGGATTACCCGACCCCGCCGGAAGGGTTCGAGACGCGGGACGCCATGATGGGCGATATCGTCCACCTGCCGGAAGGCGGCGCCCAGTTGAACGTCGATATTCAGGCCGCCGCCCCGGTCGAACGGGTCGACATCTTCAACGGCCGCGATCTGATCGAAACGATCCGCCCCTACACCCAGGAAGACCTGGGCGGGCGCATCCGCGTCCATTGGGAAGGGGCCGAATACCGCGGACGTTTCCGCCAGGTCATCTGGGACGGCACGGCCCATGTCCAGGACAACGAGATCGTCCGCGCCGAGGCGTTCAACTTCTTCAATCCGGAAAAGGTGCTGGAGCAGACCTCGTCGACGGCGCTCAAGTGGATGTCGCTGACCACCGGCAATTTCGGTGGCTTCGACATGTGGGTGAAGGACGCCTGGGGCGGCACGCTGAAGATCGAAACGCCGCTGGTGCAATGCGGCGTGCCGTTGGAGGAAATCGGCCTGGAGGACGAAATGTTCGACAAGTCCGGCCTTTTGCCGCGGTTCCTCAAGATCTTCCGCCTGCCGGACGAGAATCCGCACCGTAAGGTCTCGTTCCAGCGCAAGATCGACCTTCGAGACGACCGCGACAACGCGATCTATATCCGCCTGACCCAGGAAGACGGAACGCGGGCCTGGACCTCGCCGATCTACGTTTGCCGCAAGGTCTGACCGCTCCAGCCGAATGCCCGGCGCCCCTCGGCGCCGGGTAGATCGCCTGTTCTGATCTGCAAATTCCAACGTTCGCCGGGCGCTGCCAGTTGTGTGGATACCCGCCTGTCCTGTAGCCTAACGGCACGGACAAAGGGGGAGTCCGTGGCGGTCGCGCCTTGCGGCCGGCGGAGGAGCCACGAATACAACCAAGCAAAATTGAGGACTGATCTTGAGACCTAACGATTGGGATAGGGAAACGGACGTTGTCGTCCTGGGTTTCGGCGGCGCCGGTGTGGCGGCTGCCGTCACGGCGCATGACCTGGGTTCGGACGTGCTGATCTTGGAAAAAGCGCCCGAAGGCCACCACGGCGGCAATACCCGCATCGCCGCGCAAGGATACCTGAATACCGAAGATTCGGAGCAGGCGGCCACCTACCTGGAGGCCCTTTGCGGGCCTTACAAGGTGCCGGATGCGATGATCCAGACCTGGGCGCGGGAAATGTGCCTGAACAACGACTGGATGCGCTCGCTCGGCGGCGATCCCCAGGAACACCAGCATCAGCCGGAAGGCATCGAATATCCCGAACTGCCGGGGGCCTTCTGCGTCCACAAATTTCACGACGGGCCGACCTACGGCTACACCTTCACCTGGCAGCGCCTGGAAAGCTTCGTCACCGAACGCGACATTGCGATCGAATACGAAATGCCGGGCTGTGAGCTGATCCAGGATGGCGATACCCGGGAAATCCTGGGCGTGCGCGCGGAAAAGGACGGCAGGTCGATCCTGATCAAGGCGCGCAAGGGCGTCGTGCTGACCTGCGGCGGGTTCGAGAACAACCAGGAAATGATCCGTAACTACCTGCCGGGCATCTCGCACTGCTATCCGTCGGGCACGCCCTACAACGAAGGCGACGGGGTCACCATGGCCCAGGCCGTCGGCGCCGACCTTTGGCATATGAACAACTACGCCGGGCCGTCGATGGCGATCAAGGTGCCCGACTTCCCGGCCACCATGTCGGTCCAGGCGCTGCATTTTTCCAAGGAGTATCCGGGCGGCATGATCATCGTCGGGCCGGACGGGCGGCGTTTTTATGACGAGAAGTTCAAGCACCGTCACGGCAAGGTGCCGATCAACGGCGTCTGGTCGCCGATGCACGTGCCGACGCCCATGTACATGATCTTCGATCAGGACATGATGTCGGCGGCCCCGATCTATAACAAGAACCCCAATCGGGGTTGGGTGCCGGTCATGGAAAAGTACGACTGGAGCGACGACAACTCCGCCGAATTGGAAAAGGGCTGGATCAAGAAGGCCGACACCATCGAGGACCTCGCCGGGATCATCGGCCTGGATGCGGCCGCCTTGAAGGCGACCGTCGAGCGTTGGAACGGCCAGATGGCCGACGGCACGGACGCGGATTACGACCGAAAGCTGATGCTCAATCCCTTCGCGGGCTCGGGGCCCTATTACGCCATGGAACTGTCGCCCTCGATGATCAACACCCAGGGGGGGCCGAAGCGCAACGAGGAGGCCCGCGTCCTCAAACCCGATGGCACCCCGATCCCGCGTCTCTATAGTGCTGGCGAATTGGGCTCGATCTACAGCTATCTGTATCAGGGCACCGGCAACATCGGCGAATGCCTGGCCTTCGGGCGGATCGCCGGGCGCAACGTCGCGGACGAGACGCCCTGGACCTAGAGTGAGCCTCCGGTGAGCCGCCGGCCCTGGGTCTAGACCGGGGCCGGTTCGTTCACCGGGGCGACGTCCACGGCGACCGCGACCTTGTGTTCGCCGCCGCCCAGCACCATGCCGTTGACCGGGCTGACGTCGCCGTAATCGCGGCCCCAGGCGACGGTGATGTGCTCGTCCCCCGGTATCATGTCGTTTGTCGGGTCCAGGTCGACCCAGCCGTGATCGGGCACCCAGACGGCGAGCCAGGCATGCGAAGCGTCGGCGCCGATCTTGCGCTCCTGGCCCTCGGGCGGATGGGTCCGAAGGTATCCTGAAACATAGCGGGCGGGCAGGCCCAGGCTGCGCAGGCAGGCGATCTGTAGGTGCGCGAAATCCTGGCACACGCCCTGTTTGCCCGCGATCACACGATCGACGGGGGTCGAGATATCGGTCACGCCGCCCTTGTACTTGAATTCGTTGAAAATGCGCGACATCAGGTCGACAGCACCCTCCAAAATCGGCCTTCCCGCCGGAAAGGACGGCCGGGCGTAATCTTCGGCCTCGGCCGACACGGTCGAGGGGCTTTCGAACACGAACTGACTGGCGTCCAGAGAGACCGGATTTGCCTGATCGGCGAGATAGCCCGCGACGTTTTCCCACGGCACGGTCGACGCCGGATCGGGGCGCGGTACGGCGATGATCTCGACCTGGCTGGTCGACACGATGGACAGTTTGCTGTGCGGCTCCTCGACCGTCAGATAGGTCGTCGGGTTGCCGAAATAATCCCAGTCCTGCTTGCTGAGGGTCGGCGCCGGCTCGATGATCAGCGAATGGTGATAGGTCGTCTGATGCGGGCAGGGCCGGGGCGCCAGATGCAACAGGTGCTGAGACAGGGCGACATCCCAGGTATAGGTGATCGTCGTCTGGTGGCTGATGTCGTAAATCATCGGCCCGCTCCCGCCCCTTACGGCACGATGCCGCCGGCCGCGGTGCTGCGGGTCGGCAGGACATGGCTGAAATACTTGCGCGCCAGGACGTCCGACATTTCCAGCGTCTGGGCGGTGATCTGATCCAGGAATTGGGCTAGCTCGATGCGTTGCCCGCGCTTGTTCCGCCGTTCGCACAACTGGATCACATCGGCCAGGCGAAGCTGGCTGTCCATGGATTGGACGAGAAATTCCTCGCGGGCCAGGGTCGCGCGTTCGTCGTCTTTGGGGAAATGGCGCAGGTGACTGGCCAGCCGGTCGACCTGAAAAGCCAGCGAGCGCGGGTTGGTGTCGTCGGTCAGCAGAAGGTCCACCACCGCCGTCAGCTGCACGGTCGAGAGATAGCGTGTGCGGTAGGTCATGGAACTGTCGCCGAGTTCCAGCAACAGGTCCAGGCGACCTTCCTCGGCCGGGTCGCCGTCGACGACCAGTTCCTTGATCAACTTGGCCGTATGGGTCACGCGGTCGACGCGCCGCCCCGTATCCAGCAGCCGCCAGCCGAGCGACCGGGTCATGTTTTCCATCTGCATGCCCGAGAAAGCCGACAGCTCCTCGAGGATGTGGTTGAGGAAGGCGACGGCGCCGTTGGTGTCCAGGCGGATCACGGAAGCCTGGCCCATTGCGCCCTGATGCAGGCCGTTGAGCACGCGCCAGGAATCCGTCGAAAGACGTTCGCGGACCAGCGAGGCCGTGCGCTGCAGATTGCCCAAAAGGTTCAACAGGCCGTTGGCCCGCCCGCGGTCGAATAGCAGCATCGCCAGCTCCCGTTCGACGCCGTGGATGCCGCCGGCGGCGGCCTTGTTGGCCGTGCGCCGGTTCAAATATTCCAGATCGACCAGGATGTTGGTCAGACGCGTCAAAGTCTGCGGATCGTCGCCGGCCCCGGCTTCGCCCGCGAGACGCAGGATCATCGCCCGCATCAGGCGCACGGAGCTTTCCGTCCGCTCGGCGTAGCGGCCCAGCCAGAACAGGTTGTCGGAGACCCGCGACGGCAGGTCCGATCCGGACCGGCGGAGCGTCACCGCCTGATCCGGGGATGCCAGCCGGGTAAAGGTCGATACAGGGCCGTTGGACAGCACCCAGGTATCCTTGGATGCGTCGCCCTGCTGCATGGTCACGGCCTGGGCGTCGACGCTGTCGGTCGTGCGGGTCAGGCCGCCGGGCATGACCCGGTAGCTGTCGCCGTCGGCGCAGAGATAGACGCGCAGCACCACCGGGCGCGGCACGATGCCTTCCTCGGACCAGCCGGGCGTGGTCGAGAGCGTCAGGGTTTCCTGGCCGAAGTACTGGTAGCCGCGGCGGCTCAGCAGGTCGATGACCTCTTGCCGCCGTTCGCCGGTCGCCTGACCGGGCAGCAGCGCGCCCTTGCGGTTGTTGAGGATCGACGAGTTCGAGAACGTCGGTCGCAAGGCCAGTTCGTCCAGATGTTCGGCGACGTAGGAGCGTTCCTTTTCCTGGCCGCACCACCACGACGCCAATGACGGGATCTTCAAGTCTTCACCCAGGACTTCGCGGCTGAGCCCCGGATAGAAGCTCATCAACGCTTCGCATTCGACGACGCCGGAGCCCAGCGAATTGGCGATGACGACGTTGCCCGCGCGCACGGCGGCGACCAACCCGGCGACGCCGAGCACCGAGTCGTTGCGCAACTCCAGCGGATCGCAGAAGTCAGAGTCGACGCGGCGCATGATCAGGTCGACCTGCTTCAACCCGTTCAGGGTCT
The DNA here is from genome assembly GCA_913030825.1 of uncultured Rhodospirillaceae bacterium. Lineage (GTDB taxonomy): Bacteria > Pseudomonadota > Alphaproteobacteria > Rhodospirillales > Casp-alpha2 > UBA1479. The sequence goes on from CAJWCU010000004.1 coordinate 222,397, forward strand.
TCAAGAAGACCTTGTTGTCGCGCACGGTCAGGTCGGCGCCTTCGACCAGGGGAAAGCCCAGATAGCGTGCCAGATAGGCATGTTCGAAATAGGTTTCGTTGTGCGGGCCGGGGGTCAGCAGCACGGCCAGCGGATCGTCCTTCTTGGTCAACGCGATCAAGTTGTCGCTGAGCGCCTGGAAGAAGCCGGCCAGCCGGTGAACCTGGGCCGTGCGGAAGATATCGGGCAGGGTGCGTGCCAGGACGATGCGGTTTTCCAGGGTATAGCCGGCGCCCGACGGCGCCTGGGTGCGGTCGGACAGGACCCACCAGCGCTGATCGGCGGCCCGCGCCAAATCGAAGGCGAGGAAATGCAGATGTGTGCCGCCCGGCGGGGTCACGCCGCTCATTGGCCGCAGGAAGGCAGGGTTGCCGTAGACCAGCGACGACGGCAGCAATCCCCGGCGCAACAGGTTCTGTTCGCCGTAGATGTCCTGCACCACGGCATTCAGCAGTTTGGCGCGCTGGATCAGTCCGACCTCGAGGGCTTGCCATTCTTCGGGGCTGATCAGGAAAGGGATCGGGTCCATGCGCCAGGGGCGGGTGGACTCGCCGGTTTCGTCGTAGATGTTGTAGGTCGTGCCGTTTTCCCGGACGAGACGCTGCGCCGTTTCCCAACGTTCGCGCAATTCGTCGTCGGTGAACTGGCCCAGGCTGTCCAGGAAGTACCGCCAATGCGGACGGATGCCCCGCTCGCCGTCGACCATTTCGTCGTAGACGCCGGAAAAGGGGGCATAAGCGTCGACCAGATTGCTGCCCGCGGTCATGCCGTTCTTGGCCGGATTGCTCCCGTTCACGAGATGCTTCTCATCCATGTCAGCCTAAATCAGAAATCAGGCGGCGAGCATAGGTGATCGCCGTCACCATCGCTAGCGCCTTGTATAAACGTCCTGAATTCGGTGTCGGCGGGCCTATTCAGGCCGAATCCATGGTCCGTGCCCGGCGCATGTCGAGGGTCATCGGGAATTCGCCGCTTTCCGCCCGTTTCGGCGGCGCGGAAGGCCCCGGCGTATGGCCGATTTCCTCGAACCGGGCGAGGCGCCGGCTTTCCGCTTCGTAGGCGTTGACCGGGAAATGTTCGAAGTTGCGCCCGCCCGGATGCGCCACGTGATAGGTGCAACCGGCGACGGCCCGGCCGGTCCAGGTGTCGTAAAGGTCGAAGATCAGCGGCGCGTCCACGTCCAGGGTCGGGTGCAGGGCGGCCGACGGCTTCCATGCCTTGAACCGCACACCGGCGAAGAATTCGCCCGCCCGTCCGGTCGCGGTCAGGGGGACTTCGAACCCATTGCAGGCGATGCGGTGGCGGCCGTCGGTCAGGCCGGTGACCCGGACCTGCAGTCGTTCGACCGACGAATCGACGAAGCGCACGGTGCCGCCTGCGGCTCCTTCCTCGCCCATCACGTGCCAGGGTTCCAGCGCCTGGCGCAGCTCGATTTCCATCTGCTCGTAACCGACGGCGCCGTAGCGCGGGAAACGGAATTCGAAATGCGGCGCGAACCAGTCGGCGTCGAAGGCGTATCCCTGATGGTTCATGTCGCGGATGACGTCCTCGAAATCGGCCCAGACGGCATGCGGCAGCATGAAGCGATCATGCAACTGCGTGCCCCAACGGACCAGCGGCCCGGAATAAGGTTCGTCCCAGAACCGGGCGATCATGGCCCGCAGCAACAGTTGCTGGGTCAGGCTCATGCGCGCGTGCGGCGGCATTTCGAAGGCGCGGAATTCGACCAGACCCAGGCGGCCCGTCGGGCCGTCCGGCGAATACAGCTTGTCGATGCAGATTTCCGTGCGGTGAGTGTTGCCGGAGACGTCGATCAGCAGGTTGCGCAGCAGGCGGTCGACCAGCCAGGGCGGGCAGTCCTTGCCCTTGTCCGGAATTTGGGCGAAGGCCATTTCCAACTCGTACAAGCTGTCGTGGCGGGCCTCGTCGATGCGCGGCGCCTGGCTGGTCGGGCCGACGAACATGCCGGAGAACAGATAGCTCAGGCTGGGGTGGTGCTGCCAATAAGTGACCAGGCTTTGCAGCAGGTCGGGCCGTCGCAGGAACGGGCTGTCCTTCGCCTCGGCCCCGCCGGCGACCACGTGGTTCCCGCCGCCGGTGCCCGTGTGGCGGCCGTCGAGCATGAATTTCTCCGTGCCCAGGCGCGACAGGCGGGCTTCTTCATAAAGCGTTTCCGTGCTCTCGACCATTTCCCGCCAGGTCGAGGCCGGGTGGATGTTGATTTCCAGCACGCCCGGGTCCGGGGTGACCTTGATGACGTTGAGGCGCGGATCCTTTGGCGGCTCGTAACCTTCGATATGGACCGGCATGCCCGTTTCGGCGACCGCGTCTTCGATGGCGGCGATCAGGTCCAGGTAGTCCTCCAGCGTTTCCGTCGGCGGCATGAAGACGCAGAGACGGCCGTCGCGGGGCTCGATGGTCATTGCCGCGCGAACGCGCCGGCCGCCGCCGCCGAGACCTTGTTCCGATACGGTCTGGCGGTTCGCGCCGGGATGTTCCGAGCCCTGCAGGTAGGGCTGCCGCAGGGCGTCCGGTTCCGGCAGGTCGGGGTGTTCGGAAAACGGATCGGCGGGGACGATGTAGGGATAGTCGACGGCCTCGATATGGGACAGCGACGGAAGCGGCAGGCGGAAACCGACCGGCGAATCGCCCGGGATCAGCACCAGCCGGTCCGTGCGCATGGACCATGGCTCGGAGACCCAGCGCCGCGACTTGTCCTTGGAATTCCATCGCTGGACCGGCAGGACGTAGCCGGTCGGCTTCGACAGGCCCCGGGAAAACACCTTGGCCAGGCGTTCGCGTTCCAGGGGATCGTCAAGCTTGGAATCCTCCAGGGTCACGTTGTCGGGCAGGCGGCGTTCCTGTTCCATGAAGTGCCAGGGGTCCTCATAGGCCGGGGTCGCGGCTTCGGGCGCCACGCCCAGGCGTTCGGCGATGCCCTGGGCGAAAGTTTCGGCGGCGGTGATATCGGGCTTGTGGTCCTCGGCCTCGCGGGCGAAGGCTTCCTGATCCTTCCAGATCGGCTTGCCGTCCTTGCGCCAATAAAGCGCGAAGGCCCAACGCGGCAACTGTTCGCCCGGATACCATTTGCCCTGGCCGTAATGGAGCAGGCCGTTGGGTGCGTATTTGTCGCGCAGCCGGCGGATCAGATCGTCGGCCAGCGGACGTTTGGTCTTACCGACGGCGGCGGTGTTCCATTCCTCGGCATCGACATGATCGATGGAGACGAAGGTCGGCTCGCCGCCCAAGGTCAAGCGTACGTCTTGATCGGAAAGCTGCTTGTCGATCTCGTCGCCCAACTTGTCGATGGTCTGCCACTGCTCTTCGGTGTAGGGCAGGGTAACGCGCGGGCTTTCGGCGATCCGCGTGATCAGCATGTCGAAATCGAAATCGACCTCGGCCTGGCCGATGGCCCCGGTGATGGGGGCGGCGCTTTTGGGGCGCGGCGTCGCGGCGAGGGGGATATGCCCTTCGCCCGCCAGAAGGCCCGAGGTCGGATCCAGGCCGATCCAGCCGGCACCCGGCAGGTAGACCTCGCACCAGGCATGCAGATCGGTGAAGTCCTCTTCCGCGCCGGACGGGCCGTCCAGCGACTTCACATCCGGCTTCAACTGGATCAGATAGCCGGAGACGAAGCGCGCGGCGAACCCCAAATGGCGCAGGATTTCGACCAGCAACCACCCCGTGTCGCGGCACGACCCTTTGCCCCGTTCCAGGGTCTCGTCGCAGGTCTGCACGCCCGGCTCCATGCGGACCAGGTATTCGATCTGGTTCTGCAGGCGCTGGTTCAGGCCGACCAGAAAATCGACGGTCTTGCCTTCGGGCTTGGGCAGGTCGGCCAGCCATTTCTGCAACAGCGGCCCGGCCGGCTCCGGCGTCAGGTAGCTTTCCAGTTCCAGTTTCAAATCGGGGTCGTAATCGAACGGTAGTTCTTCGGCGTCCGGCTCCAGGAAGAAGTCGAACGGGTTCTGCACCGACATGTCGGCGACCAGATCGACCGTGACCTCGAACTTCTCGACCGGGTCGGGGAAGACCACGCGGGCCTGGTAATTGCCGTGGGGGTCCTGCTGCCAGTTGATGAAGTAGCCTTCCGGCTCGATCTTCAGCGCATAGCTAAGGATTGGGGTGCGGGCGTGCGGGGCGGGGCGCAGGCGAATGACCTGGGGACCCATCTCGACCTTGCGGTCGTAGGTGTAACTGGTCCTATGGTGAAGGGCGATATGAATGCTCATGAGCTGATTTCCCGCCGAATTTCAATGTGTTCCCGGGGCGCAGGGGGCGTTTCCGGGGGCGGCTATACCAACATGGCGGCTGGTCCCCGTCAATCGTTCGCGGGCGCACAATAAGAATGAAAAACGGGCAGACCGGTCAGCGGCCGGGAAAGTCCGGCTGAGCATCCGGCATGGCTTTGCGGAAGGCGTCGAGTTTCCCGCAGGCCGCATCGACCCGCAGGATCAGGGGATAGTCGTCGAGTGGAAAGCCGAACCAGCGCGCATTGCCGAGCACGGGGATCAGATAAAGGTCGGCGACCGTCGGCGTCTCGCCGACGCAGAAGGTCGATTGAACCGGGCGCTGGGCCAGCATGGTTTCGACCGTAGTCAATCCCTTGGCGATCCAATGGGCGTACCAGTCCATGGTCTTTTCCTCGGACCAGCCCTCGGCGTCCATCAGATGGTCGCGGACGCGGTGGTTGTGGATCGGGTGTATCTCGCAGGCGATGAACTGGGCGATGGAGCGCGCGGTCATGCGGTCGATGGGATCGGCGGGGAACAGCGACGGTTCGGGATAGGTTTCCTCCAGCCATTCGATGATCGCCGTCGATTGGCCGACGATGCGCCCGCCGATGTCCAATGCAGGCAGCAGCCCTTGCGGATTGATCCGCCGGTATTCGTCCGACCGCATGTCCTCGATGGCGATGTAGTCGTAATCCACGCCCTTCAGGTTGAGCGCGATGCGCACGCGCTGGCCGGCCGAATTACGATAACGGGAATAGAGTTTCAGGGTCATGTCGCGAAATCCGTGGCCGGGTGGGAGGGTGGGGGAAACGTCAGGACAGCGGCGCCGACCATTTGTCGAGTGCTGCGCGCAGGCCGTTGAAATGTTGTTCCATGGCTTCGCGGGCGTGTGCTGGGGACCGGGCGCGGATGGCTTCGACGATGGGGCGGTGCTCTTCCTGCAGGTCCTTCCATTCGTCGATGGGGACCGCTTCCTTGAAATTCAGGATCCGGTATTCCTCCAGCGCGTTCAGGATCATTTCCGACAGGTACTCGTTGCCCGAGGCGGCGGCGATAGCCTTGTGAATTTCCATGTTCAGGTCGGTGTCCCGAGATTCGTCCGCCGGCAGGGAATCCAGAAGGGCGACGGGCCGCTCTATGGCGTCGATCTGTTCGGGCGTCGCGGCGGTGGCGGCCAGTTCGGCGGCGCGGATCTCCAGTAATGCCCGGACTTCCCAAATCTTCAACAGGGCCGCCCGGCGGTCGCGCAGGTGACGGCGGCGAATATCGGCGAAGTCGAGGGTCCGTTCCGAACGGACGTAGCGGCCGGCGCCGTGGCGGCTTTCGACGATGCCCTGGGATTCCAGTACGCGAAACGCTTCGCGCAGAACCGGGCGGCTGACCTGCCATTGTTCGGCCAAGGTCCGTTCCGGCGGAAACTTGTCGCCGACCCGCAGGGTGCCGGAATCGATCAGGCCCATGATTTGTTCGACGATCGATTCATATCGAAGGATCGCCTTGATCGGAGAAAACGGATGCCCGGCGTTCGATTTCAGTAGGTCACTCGATTGCACGGTTCCCTCCCGTTTCGGCGCGGTATCCACGCGGCGCCTTGGCTAAGCCATGGATACCCTTTTAGGGCCGGGGGAGACGTGGCGCAATCAAGTTAACAGGTTAATAAACTAAAAAAGTGAGTAAAGTGGGTTGCCCAATTTTAACCAGAGCCATAAAGTGGCCCCGCCATTCAGGTGAGGCGCGCCGAATTGCGCCCGTGCGTTCGCCGACCCGGCGCGCCATCGACGGAAAACCCGTCATCCTCGGTTGCCCGAGCCTGAATTAAGGAAACCCAATAGAAGAAGGCAGACAACGATGTCGAAAACCCAACAAGCCGCAATCGATGACATGGTCGCGGGCCTCGCGACTGAACAAAGCCCGGACTGGTCTTTGCGCCAACGCTTAGCACTCGGCTGCCGCATCCTGGGCATGCAGGGGCACGGTAGCGGCCTGTCGGGGCAGTTCACGGCGCGCGGGCCGGAGCCGGAAACCATGTGGACGCTGCCCTACGGCCTGGGCTTCGAGCAGGTCAAGGCGTCGGACTACATGCTGGTCGACCGCGACCTCAAGGTCATCGAAGGCAAGGGCATGCCGAACATGGCCAACCGTTTTCACATCCACGTCTACCGCGTGCGCCCGGACGTGCAGTCCATCGTCCATACGCACCCGCCCTATTCCTCGGCCTTGTCGATGATCGGCGAACCGTTGAAGGTCTCGCACATGGACACGACAATGTTCTACGAGGACGTGGCCTTCCTTCCGACCTGGCCCGGCGTGCCCTTCGGCGACGAGGAAGGGGAAATCATCTCGGAAGCCATCGGCGACAAGAACGCAATCTTGCTCGCCCATCACGGCCAGCTCTGCGTCGGCCCGACGGTCGAGGCGGCCTGCATCATGGGCATCTTCTTCGAACACGCGGCCCGCATCCAACTGGCCGCCATGGCCGCCGGTGAGATCAAGGAGATCGATCCGGAACTCGGCCGCATCGCCCATGACTGGCGCCACAAGCCCGAAGCGATGAATGTGACCTTCCGCTATTTCGCCCGGACGATCCTGGAATCCCAATCAGATGCCGTGCTGACCTAGGGGCCGCCAATCCCCGGGCCTTGAAAAAATACGCCGGCCTTTAAAAAAGGCCGGCGTTCAAGGTACAGGGAATTTTCTTCGTTAATTGGTCGTCAGAAACCAATCTTCCGGGTCAGTACGACCGGGGCATGCCCAGAACGTGCTGCGCCAGGAAGCTGAGGATCAGGTTCGGCGAAATCGGCGCCGTGCGGGCGAGGCGTGCTTCGCGCCATTTACGCTCGATGTCGTATTCCTTGGCGAAGGCGAAACCGCCATGCGTTGTGAAGCAGGCTTCGGCGCAGGCCCAGGCCGCGTTCGACGACAGGAACCGCCCCATATTGGCTTCGGAGCCGCAGGGAAGGCCAGCATCGAACATGGCGGTCGCCTTGCGCACCATCAGGTCGGCGGCTTCCAGTTCGGCATAGCCCTGGGCGATCGGGAACTGGATGCCCTGGTTCTGGCCGATGGGCCGGTTGAAGACGATGCGCTCGTTGGCGTAGGCGACGGCTTTTTCAATGAAGTACTTGCCGTTGCCGATGCCTTCCGACGCCGTCAGGCAGCGTTCCGCGTTCATCCCGTCCAGGATATAGCGGAAGCCCTTGCCTTCCTCGCCGATCAGGGAATCGCCCGGGATCGGCACGTTGTCGAAGAAGACTTCGCATGTGTTGTGGTTGACCATCGCGTCGATGGGGCGGATTTCACAGCCGTTCTTCTGCGCTTCCTTCAGGTCGATCAGGAAGGTCGAGATGCCGTGCGTCCGCTTTTCGACCTGATCGGCCGGCGTCGTGCGGGCCAGCAACAGCATCAGGTCGGAATGCGCGGCGCGCGAGGTCCAAACCTTCTGGCCGTTGACGACGTAACCATTGCCCTGTTTCTCGGCCTTGGTCTTGAGCTGCGTGGTGTCGGAACCGGTCGTCGGTTCGGTCACGCCAAAGGCCTGCAGGCGCAGTTCGCCGGACGCGATTTTGGGCAGGTAGTGGTCTTTCTGCTCTTTCGAGCCGTGCCGCAGGATCGTGCCCATGGTGTACATCTGGGCATGACCCGGCGAGGCCGAACAGCCGCAGGCGTTGATGGTTTCCAGGATCACCGCCCCGCCGCGCACGGGCAGTCCGGCGCCGCCGTATTCTTCGGGGATCAGGGCGGCGAGGAAGCCGCCTTCGGTCAACGCCTCGATGAATTCGGTGGGATAGCTGCCAGAGGGCGGTTGGTCTTCCAGCTTGCGCCAGTATTCGCCCGGGAAGTCGGCACAGACCTTTTCGACCTGTTCGCGGATTTCCGGATAATCGACCTCAAGCGGGATGCTCAGTTCGGCGTCGGACATTGGGGGTGGTGTCTCCTGGTCGGTTTTTTGTGCGGCGGGGGCGTTGATGCCCCCGCTCATAGGTGATCGTCAGGCGGCCGCCGAGGCGGGATGGAAGCCCTTGGGCGGACCGGCGTTGATGTAGGTGCCGTGGACGGGCTCGCCCTTGAGCTGGCGTTCCATGATTTCGCGGGCCTCCAGCAGGCCGTCGAGATCGACGCCCGTTTTCATGCCCTGGGCCTCCAACATGAAGACCAGGTCCTCGGTCACGATGTTGCCGGAGGCACCCGGCGCGTAGGGGCAGCCGCCCAGGCCACCCAGGCAGGAATCGAATTCCCGCACACCGGCGTCCAGCGCCGCGAAGACGTTGGCGAGGCCCAGGCCGCGGGTGTCGTGGAAGTGCGCGCCCACGGGCACGTCCTTGCCGACCGTGCGGTAAAGCTCGGTGAACAGATCGCGGACCTGTTTCGGATTGGCGTAGCCGACCGTGTCGGCGACGTTCAGGCGCTGGGCGCCACGTTCCATCAGGCCTTCGGCAACCTTCATCACGTCCTTGATCGGCACCGGGCCGGAAATGGTGCAGCCGAACGAGGTCGCCATGCCGCCGGAAATGACCTGATCCTTGTATTCGGGATGCTCGTCCCGGTACTTCACGATCTCGGCGAAGCCGTCGAGGGATTCCTGCACCGTGCGGCGGATGTTCGCCTTGTTGTGCTCTTCCGAAACGGACATGACGACACCGATCTGGTGGGCGCCGGCGGCCAGGCCGTCGACGGCGCCGCGCAGGTTCGGCACCAGGGCCGAGACGATCAGATCGTCGATCAGGATCGACTGGGCGACGATTTCCGCCGAGTCCGCCATCTGCGGCAGCAGCTTCGGATTGACGAAGGAGCCGACCTGCATCTGCGGTACGCCGGCGGCGGCCTCGCTGCGGATCCATTCCATCTTGCCTTCGGTGGAGAAGACGGTCTCGATGCTCTGCAGGCCGTCGCGGGGGCCGACCTCGCTGATCAGGACGTCGATATCTTTGGTCATCTTGGTCTCCTATTCCAGATTTGGGGGGCTCAGGAGCCCTTGAACTGCGCCTTGCGCTTTTCGTTGAACGCCAGCACGCCTTCCATCCGGTCGTCGGTGCCGACCAGGCGGTTGTAGGCCTGCAATTCGAACTGATAGCCGGACATCCGGTCGACCTGGGTGGCGATCGAGGTCGAGCGCTTGGCGGCGCGGATCGACAGCGGCGCGTTGCCCGCGATGCGATCGGCCGTCGCGATGGTTTCCTCCATCAGCTTTTCCGGCTCGCAGACCTTGTTGACCAGGCCCCAGTCGCAGGCCTGTTCCGCCGTGAACGGCAGGCCCGTCATGACGATTTCCTTGGCCCGCCGCTCGCCGACCGCGTTGGGCATGTTAATCGTGCCCATGGCGCCCGGCATGATGCCCAGCGTGACTTCGGTCAGGGCGAATTTCGCGTGGCTGGCGGCATAGACGAAATCGCAGGTCAGCGCCGTCTCGCAACCACCGCCGTAGGCCGCCCCGTTGACGGCGCCGATCACCGGCACCGGGCAGCTGCGCATCGCCATCACACCCTGTTCGAAGATGCGGTGCTGGACCTGCCATTCATGGTTGGTCATGCCGTTGCGTTCCTTGAGATCGCCGCCGGCGCAGAAGGCCTTGTCGCCGCGCCCGGTGTAGATCACCACGCGCACGTCCTCGGTGTCGCGATAGAGGCTCTCGAAGATTTCGATCTGTTCCAGGCCCATTTTGGTGTTCTTGGCGTTGCGGACCTCGGGGCGGTCCATCATGACGATCAGGACATGCCCGCCGTCGCCGACCCGTTCCAGGGAATAGGTTTCGTAATCCATACGCATCAGTTGTTCGTCCCTTCTTTTTTTGCGGCCGGGGCGGAACCCTTGACCGTTTCATTGTGCTGGCCCACTTGCGGGGCCGATTTGCGGGGCGGCGGGCGCGTGCCGTCGAACGACAGCGGCAGGCCGACCATGGGCTCACCCCCGTCGAGCGAGCGCTGAAGGATGCCCAGCGCCTGGGTCTGCGGATCGGCCATCATTTCCAGCGTCTGCTGCACCGGCGCCGACGGAATGCCGACGTCGTCCAGGGCCTGCTGCCATTCGGCGCGGGTCCGTTTCTTGACTTCCGGCTCGATCAGTTCGTTCAGCTCGGCCAGGTTGGTATAGCGGTCCTGGTTGCTTCCGAAGCGGGGGTCTTCCGGCCATTCCGGATGGCCCAGAACCTGTGACAGGCGTTCGAACAGCCGGTCGTTGGGGGCCGCGATGATCAGATAGCCGTCGGAACATTCGTACGCTTGATAGGGCGCCATGCCGCGCGCACCCGAACCTTCGCGCTGCGGATTGGCCGGGTCGACGGCGGCCGAGGCGACCGCGTTGTTCATCCAGGCCACAGCCGTCTCATACAACGAAGCATCGACTGTGCAGCCTTCGCCCGTGTCGCTGCGGCGCTTCAGCGCGCCCAGGATGCCGATCACGCACCACATGCCCGTGCCCATATCGATAATGGACGTTCCGACGCGGATCGGCGGGCGGCCCGGCTCACCCGTGATGGTCATCAGGCCGCCGTAGGCCTGCATCAGCGGATCGTAGCCCGGCTTGTCCTGGAGCGGGCCGACGTTGCCGAACGCTCCCAGGTTGCAATAGATGAGTTTCGGATTGGCGGCGCGGATCGTCTCCGCGTCCAGGCCGTATTTCTTGACCAGGCCCGGGCGCATGTTCTGAATGACGACATCGGCTTCGGTCATCAGATAATTGCGCAGCCATTCCCGTTCGGCTTCGTCGCTCATGTCGACGGTGACCGATTGCTTATCGCGGTTCAGCGCGTGGAAGTAGGAGCCGATGCCGTCGGGGAACATCTTTCCCCAGTAGCGGCAATCGTCCCCGGGACCGGGGCGCTCGACCTTCACAACCTCGGCGCCCATGGCGCCCATGATCCAAGTTGAATAAGGGGCGGCGACGCTCGACCCCAATTCGACCACGCGAATACCGGCCAGGCTTTGCCAGGCTGCGGCGTTGGATTCTTCCAAGATGTCCTCCTGGGATGCTTTGACCGGCGGACCCTTCCGCCGGGGCATCCTACGTTTGTTGTTGCGGTCCTCGGTTCTACAACATTTCGGACCGGCGTCGATTGCGCTGTGTCATTTGCGTGTCGCTAGCGCCGTATCATCGTTGATCAAAGTATCGCATTGTGATACAAAGTTTCTGATTGTAGAATTACATCTCAACGAAACGAGACTGTCAAGCGCCGCCCATGCTCGATCTGACCGACGACGATACCCTTTCCGATATCGGCCCCGACGTAGCCGAAGACCGGCGCGGCAAGCCGTTCGTCGCTTCGGTGGGTAAATGCTTTCAGGTGCTCAAGGCGTTTCGCCGCGGTCAGACCGATTTGCGTCAGCGCGACCTGGGCCTGACGGAAATCTGCAAACTGTCGGGATTGGATAAAAGCGCGGCGCAGCGATTCTCGGAAACCCTGGTCACCTTGGGGTATCTGGAGAAAGACCCGCAGACCCGGCGCTACCGTCCGGGCATCGCGCTGATCGATTTCTATTACACCTTCATGGTCTCGCACCGCCTGGCGCAGATCGCCATGCCGATCCTGATCGAGGCGTCGAAGGTCTACGACACCACCGTCAACCTGTGTGAGCTGTCGGGCACGGACGCGATCTATACGGTCCGCATCCCGCAGGCCAAGGCGAGCTACGGCACCATGTTGGCGGGCCGCCGGGTGCCGGCGTTCTGCACGGCGCCGGGCACGGTCATCCTCGCCAATATGCCCGAGGACGAAGCCGACGCCGTGCTCGCGGCCTCGGACCTGCGCAAGATCACCGAGCAGACCCTGACCGATATCCCCGCCCTGAAGGCGCAGATGGCAGAGGCCAGGCGCCTCGGCTATCACGTATCCGACCGCCAGTCGCAGGCCCATAACGTCTCGACGGCGGCGCCGGTGCTGCGCCTGGACGGACGGGCCGTCGCGGCGGTTCACATCCCGGGCTACGCGCCCCATTGGAATTTGGAAAGCGTCCACGAAAAGCTGGTGCCGCTGGCCGTCGATACGGCGCGGCGCATATCCGATTCATTGACGGAGGCCATGTAACGGCCGACGATTACCCCAACCCAAAAACAACAACGACAAAAGTTACCATCCGCAGGAGGACACCATGCCCGATACTCATCAGACCGCCGAGCGCGGCCAAACCGAAACCCCGACCCGCGACCTGGCCGAATGGATCGCCGGTGCGTCTAGCGCCGATTTCACCGACCGCCCGCGCCGCTGGGCCAAGCACGCGATCCTCGATTGGTTCGGTGTGACCCTGGCCGGCGCCCAGGACGAACTGGTCGACATCCTGGTTGCCGACGCCAAGGACGGCGGTGAAGAAGGGGCCGCGCGCCTGGTCGGGCGCAGCGAGAAACTGACCCCGGCCTTCGCCGCCTTGGTCAACGGTTCCGCCTCGCACACGCTGGATTACGACGACGTCAACAAACGCCTGCACGGCCATCCGACCGTGCCCGTGGTGCCCGCCGTTCTGGCTCTCGCCGAACAGAAGGGCCTGTCGGGCCGTGACGTCATCGACGCCTTCATCGTCGGCTATGAAGCCGAATGCCAGATCGGCGAGTCCATGGGCATGAGCCATTACGATCACGGCTGGCACGCCACGGCGACCGTCGGCACCTTCGGCGCCGCCGCCGGCTGTGCCCGCCTGCTAGGCCTGAACGCCGACCAGACCGCCATGGCATTGGGCATCGCCGCAACCCAGGCGGCGGGTCTGAAATCCATGTTCGGCACGATGTGCAAGCCGCTGCACGCCGGCAAGGCCGCGATGAACGGCATGCTGGCGGCGCGCCTGGCCTCCCGCGGCTTCACCAGCCGCCCGGATTCCATCGAATGCCCGCAGGGCTTCGCCGCGACCCAATCGATGGATTTCACGCCGCTGGAATTCCGCCCGGGCGGTAACGCGCCCTATGCGGTGGAACAGAACCTGTTCAAGTATCACGCCGCCTGTTACCTGACTCATTCGTCGATCGAAGCGGTCCGCGTCCTGCAATCGCAACACGGCTTCTCCGCCGAGGACGTCACCCGCGTGCGGACGTTGGTCGATGCCGGTCACCGCAAGGTCTGCGACATTCCGGAGCCGGAAACCGGTCTGCAGATCAAGTTCTCGATCCGCCATTGCATCGCCATGGCGCTGAACGGCATCGATACCGGCGACGACGGCATCTACACCGCCGAGATGGCCAATCGCCCCGACCTGATGAACATGCGCCGCATGGTCGAGGTCGAAGACAAGGTCCATCCCAGCCGCCACGCGGCCGAGATCGTCATCGACCTTAAGGACGGCACCTCGCTGGTGCAGTTCTTCGACGTCGGCGTCCCGGCGGACGATCTGGAGGCCCAGGAAAAACGCCTGACCACCAAGTTCGACCGACTGGCCGAACCCGTGGTGGGCGCCGAAAAAGCCAAACGGATCGAGGAACTGGTGCTCGGCCTGGATGAGGCCGAGGGCGTCGCGG
>CAJWCU010000005.1 GCA_913030825.1 uncultured Rhodospirillaceae bacterium
CACCGCCGTGCCCCGAGGCGAAGGTGAACACCCCGTTGCCGGTCAGCCAGTCCGTGACCGGCGGCGACGGCGGCTCGGGCTTGCGCGCGGGTTGGACTGACGGAGGCACAGGGGCTGCCGCCCGCGGCTCTTCCGCCCGCGCCCCTGGTGGGACTTGTTGTGCCCGCGCCCCTGGCGGGACTTGTTGTGCCCGCGCCCCTGGCGGGACTTGTTGTGCCCGCGCCCCTGGCGGGACGACTCTCCCCGGGCGCGAAAACCGAATGCGGCCGCCCGATTGACCGCGCGCTTCGACGGTCAATTCCACATCGAACGCATCCAGACCCTTCGGCGCCACCAGGTTCAATTCCTGCAAGTCTTGCATTTTGAATTTCCAGGGTCCGTGGCCGTCGTCGCCGTCCACGCGCTGACCGCCGGTGAGATGTACCCCGGCCGGGATACCGCTGAGGGTCAAATCCACGTCGCCCACCATCTTGCCCAAACCCCGGCTGAAGGAGATCGCCACGGGAAAGCCGATCCGCCCCCCGTCGTCCAACACCACCGGCGCCTCGATCGAGAACCGCAACCCGGTTTCAAGATCGGCCAGGCCCGGCTCGACGGTCAGGCTGCCGGTCCGAACATGGCCGTCCACGGAAATCACCGTCACGGCAAAAGTTTGCGGGCCACTTGCCCCCGGCGGAAACCGCATGCGCAGGCCGCCGGAAACAGCCAGATCCTGCTCCAGCAGCGTCGCCGTCCCGTCGCCGTTATCAACGCCCGCATTCAATGAAATACCTTTGCCCAGGCCACCGACGATCAACACCGACATATCCCTGGGGTTAAGCCCGGGAACCGCCGTCATCAAATCCAACGGCACACCTGTCTTCGCCGTTTGCAACTGACTTTCCCGGTCGTCGCCGGCGCCAGGGGTATCCGGATCGGCCATGGCACTACTTCCCTTGTTCAATCTCGAACCGCGGCGGACTTCAGAGCCACCGCGCACGGGCCATTGATGGCGCCGCAATCGATCCCCATTTTCATGAAAGCCTGGCCGACAGACCAGTTTTTTGACGTCCTAGGCATGGAATAGGATCATCCGGTTGATCCTGGCCCAGCAAGAGCGGGCCGAGGATGCCGGGTCAACTACCAACGATCGGAGCCCCCGAATGTCCAACCACGCGGCGATTTTGTTCGCCAACGATGCCTTCTACACCGCGTTCGCCACCGGCGATTTCGACCGCATGGCCGAGGTCTGGGCCGACGACCGCGACATCACCTGCATCCATCCTGGGTGGCGTCCGCTGGTCGGTCGCGCCGACGTGATGGAAAGCTGGGCGACGATCCTTTCGTCGGGCGAAACATCGGATATCCGCTTCGTCGATCCCCGCGTCCACGCGTCCGGGGAAACGGCCTATGTCATCGGTTTCGAACGGATGTCGGGCACGGTTCTGACGGCAACCAACATCTTCATTCGCGAAGGCACCATCTGGCGTATGGTCCATCATCAGGCCGGGCCGTGCCAGGATCGCGCCGCCGCCGATCGTGCCACGACGGAAACGGGCACCGGCGAGCCGACCTTGCAATAAAACCAAACGACAAAAAGAAGCAGCGGCCCCGGGCCGAAAACGAGAGGCAGGAGGAGAGCAGAGCATGAGCAAGATCAAGATGACCATCGGCGGCGTGAGCATTTCGGCAACGCTACGCGACACACCGACGGCGGCGGCAATCCGAGGGGCCTTGCCTTTCTCCTCGACCGCCAGCACCTGGGGCGAAGAAGTGTATTTCGCGACGCCCCTGTCGCTCGACCGCGAGCCGGACGCCCGCGCCGTGGTCGAGCCCGGCGAGATTGCCTTTTGGACCGACGGCGACAGCATCGCCATCGGCTTTGGCCGCACACCGATCTCGCAAGGCGACGAATGCCGCCTGGCCGCGCCGTGCAATATCTGGGCGGATGCCATCGACGATGTGAAAAGCCTGGCGGCGGTGCCCGCGGGTGCAAGCGTCACGGTCGAAGCCGCCGATTGATCCACCGCAAGGCACCCGCCGCCGATCTACGCTAGGCTAGGGCCTGTAAGGAGAAAATGGAGGGTGTCATGAAAAACAATCTGACCACGTTCCTCAACCTTCAGACGCTCTATTGGACCGCTGTGGAAGCTTGGTGCAAGGCGGGGTTCGACGTCTGGCGCAAAGCCAATGAAGAATATTGGAAAGTCCTCCATCCGGCACCGCACCACGTCGCCCACCGCCGCGGCGAGGATCGTCATGAAAAGCAGCCTTGCCAAGCGACGGCCGCGCACCTGGACCACAAGTACGGGCGGCGCTGTCACGACGTTGATGTAGAGCATATCTGAGCGGTTGCAGTGCCGCCGCCGGGGCGCTATCGATGGCTTTCCGACAGGCGTGACCGAGACAAAGCGAGCGAGGCAGCGACCGTGAGCAAAGCGACAACCGGCCTGGACCAGGGCCTTTACGACTACATCCTGGATACCACCCTGCGCGAGCCGGAGGTATTGGCCCGCCTGCGCGCGGAAACGGACAGCCATCCCCGCGCCGGCATGCAGATTTCACCGGACCAGGGGCAGTTGCTGGGCCTGCTCGTTGAATTGATCGGCGCCAAGCGGATCATCGAGATCGGCACCTTCACCGGCTATAGCTCGACCGCCATGGCGCTCGCCATGCCCGCCGACGGCGAATTGATCGCCTGCGACGTGTCGGAGGAATACACCGCCATGGCGCGGCGCTATTGGGCCGAGGCCGGGGTCGACGGGCGCATTGATCTGCGCATCGCGCCGGCGGTCGAAACCCTGGACGCCTTGATCGCCGACGGCCGGTCGGGAACCTTCGACATGGCCTTCATCGACGCCGACAAGGAAAGCTACCAGGACTATTACGAACGGTGCCTGACCTTGGTCCGACCGGGTGGCCTGATCGCGGTCGACAACGTGCTCTGGCATGGCCGTGTCACCGATGCCTCGGACGCCACCGTCGACACGCAAGCGATCCGCGCCTTTAACGCCGGCCTGAAGGATGACGGCCGCGTCACCCTTTCCATGCTCTCCGTGGCCGACGGCCTGACCCTGGCCCGCAAGCGTTAGGGCCGGAATTTGGCGACGGGCCACCAAATGGCCCGAATAAGCGCCAACAAAGACCTCGGTGCCGCACGATCCTCTCTTCCGTCGGATCAACCGATTTCAAGGAGAGAGATCATGTCCAAGACGACCCACCGCCTGAAATCCGCCGCCACCGCGACCCTCGCCGCCGGAATGATCGCCGGAGGTCTGATCGCCGCGGGCGGCGCCCGCGCCGCCGAGACGTTCGACGCAACCTGTGACATCGACCCGGACCAGCACCAGCCCAGTCCCTTGATCGTCACCGGGTTCGCGACGGGCAGCACCGACGTCCCCGAGGACCGGGAAGTCGACATTCTGGGCTATGCCAAAAACCTCGGCGGATATTCGAAGATCTGTGTGGTCGGCCAAGCCGACAAACGCGGCCCCGCAGCCTTGAACGACAAATTGGCCATGGACCGCGCCCGCGCCGTCGCCGCACGCCTGATCGGTGCCGGGATTGAGCCGCAAACCCTAACCCTATCATCGCGGGCGGAAGCCTTCGGCGACATGGCGCCCGATTGGCTTTGGTTCGACGGTAGCCGCCGCGTCGAAATCATCGCTATGTACTAAGAAAAGGGCACTGCCCCGCCGGCTCAGCAGTCCGGCTGCAGAAGGCCGGTGAACCGGTCGATGGCGGCCTCCAACGGGCCGTCGTTGGGAAAATCGATGACGTCCGGGCCTTCGACGCGGAAGGCCCGGGCGCGTTCGAGTCGCCGCGCCGCTTGGTCCGGCGTTTCCCGGCCCCGCGCGCTCAGGCGCTGTTGTAATGTCGCGTCGTCCACGTTGACCGAAATGATGCGCAGATTGACGAACCGGGCCCGGGCTTCGTCGATCACCGAGCGCGAGGCATTCACGACAACGGCACGTCCGGCCTCAAGATCGCTGCCGACCTCCGCCGGAATACCGTACCAAAGACCGTGCGCCCCCCAGGACAACAGGTATGCCCCCAATTCGCGGCGGGCGTGAAATTGGTCCTCGGTCACGGCGACATGATCTTCGCCGCCGGCATCGGCGGGACGGGTGATTTCACGCCTTGGGAACACGACTGCGTCACTGCCGCCGAAAGCCCGGCGTGCGCCGTCGATCAAACTGTCCTTGCCGACGCCGGACGGACCGACGATCAGAAACAGATGACCGGGCGAATTGGTCACGGGCGTCGGACGAAGCGGAATGCGGGGGGCTGCGAACATGGGGCCGGACGATATTCGCAATGCGTGACCCGGACATGAACTGCCGGTGACGGTTGGGTTAAGAGCACGGCCGGGATTCCTGTTGCGACGGGGGGTTACGGGGCCGAGGCTACCCCTGCTCCCGCCGCCATTCAAGACGGCGGCGTTCGCCCAAGGCAGCAAGAAGATCGCGGAAACGGACCTTGGCGTCCACAAGATGGCGGCCTGCCGGATACCGCAAAAGATAAAGCTTCGTCACCTCGGGATCGTCGGATGCAAGCGCGCGGCGCCACAGGCCTTGCTCCGCCGATGCGACGATGGCCACAGTGCGGTGGGGTACGGTCGGCCCGGCCGGGTCCACGGGTGACGGCGCCACGGCGCCACTATCCAGCGGACGCACATCGACGCCCGGAACGGGCTGCGCCTTGACGTCCGGGCCGTCATGATCGGCGGGGGGCGGCAGGATGAAGGTATCGCCGGAACCGGCGGCCGACGCACAACCGGCGAAAGCGGGCATCATCATCAAGACCAGGACACAGCCCCCCCGGGACCGCCACGCGGCCGACGGAGACATCGAACGGATAATCGTCGCAAGCATTGAAGCGTCCCCTTTGTCGGCCTGACGATTTCGGCAGTCATCAACAAGAAGATATTTTATATTTATTTTTACATATATTTCAAGCCGCGTATTCGCGATGCGGCTTGGCGCGGGACACCACCGCGATCGATCCCGCCCCGATTCCTTATCCGGCGGCCTTCGCCAGAGTGATCTTCTTAATCGCCGCCTGCAGCTGCGAGACCAGTTCCCGCCCCGTATCGCCGCCGTCCCCTGAAATGTCGTTGCGCAAGATCACGGTCAGGGAATCAATATGAACCTTGACCAATTCAAGGCTTGCCGCCGTATTGGGCAAACCGCTGGCCGTGAAGCGCATCAGTGAATTACCGACCATGGAGATCAAGGGATAGCCGAAAATCTCGCCCTGCATCCCCAACTGCCGGGCCAGCGCGTGAATGCGTTGAAAATGTTCGGCCTTGTCTGAAACCGCGGCGGCTTCGCCCAGGATGCGTTGCAGGCTTTCCACATAGTCCATGGCCGAGGTCGTGTATTCGCTCTTGGCCTTCTCCATCTCCTTTTCCGCCTTGAACACGGCCCCTTCGGTGAACAGGGCGTCGCTCTCATCGCCGCCGCCGGCTTTGCGTTTCAAATGGTTGGGCGGACGAAAGATGCGGATCAGGTTGTCGGACGGGAATCGTTCCAAGGCCGTCGATAGCGGGGAACGGACGACATGCACATCGGCGAGATCCGTCTCCCGCCGCTCGTCCGAAACATCCTTCTGGTTGCCTCGCCGGTCCGGTCCGAAGTAGGCCCGATTGTAAACGAAGGGTCGCGGCCGATTGATGATCGTCAGAATGCGGTCTATCAAGGTCTCGACCGTCACCGGCTTCAACAGGAAATGGGTGGCCCCATACCCCCGGGCCTCCGCCAGGACCTCCGGCTCGAACGTCGTTGCCATCAGGATCACCGGCAGGAAGCGGTTGGGCGAGTCGCCATGCATGCGAATCCAGCGCACCATGCTGATGCCATCCAAGGGCTCTTCCTTAAGGTCGCCGATCAGGAAATCGACGGTGTCGATCCTCTCGGTGACGGATTTCCGGGACAATCGCTTTAAAAGATTAAGCGCGTCTTCGTTGCTGCTGGACGTCAGAACCTCGCCGACACCCAGCGCTTTCAATAGGTTATGGATCATCCACCGGTGCGCATCGTCCTGATCGACGACAAGCGCGGTGAACGCCCGCAAATTGATGACGGCCAAGAAAGCCCCCTTGAGCAGTCTGCGCCCCCTGTTTGTCACGGGTGCGTTCTTTTGTGTGGCGGGAATCCCACCCTCTATTAGCCATAAGTGAAATGCATGCACCGATATGGGTCAACCCTGCCGAAAGTCAGGGCCCGGCGGCGGCACGGCCCTGCCCTCTTCCCCAGGGGCCATGTTCCGTGGGAAAAGAACAAAAGAACTCAAGGACAAGGGCGATGGCCCGACGACGAAACGGAGGAAATATGAAACCCATGTTCGACCTGACGGGCAAGGTGGCCCTGATCACCGGTTCCAGCCGGGGAATCGGCAAGGCCATCGCCGAAGCCTACGCCCGCCAAGGGGCCCGCGTCGTCATTTCATCGCGCAAACTCGACGCCTGTCAGGCCGTCGCCGACGCCATCAATGCGGACAACGCCGACGGCCCGGGCGAGGCCATGGCCGTCGCCTGTAACGTCTCCGACACGGATCAGCTGAAATCCCTGGTCGATACGGTTCTCGCGGCCTGGGGCAAGATCGACACGCTTGTCTGTAACGCCGCCGTCAATCCGGCGTATGGCCCCATGGCCGAAATCGACGACGGCGCCTGGGAAAAGACGCTGCAGGTCAACGTCACCAATGTCTTGAAGCTCTGCAATCTGGTCCTTCCGGGCATGGCCGAACGGCGCGATGGTTCCGTGGTCCTGATTTCGTCGGTCGGCGGATTGAAAGGTTCCGTGAACCTGGGCGCCTATGCCATTTCCAAGGCCGCCGACATGCAGTTGGCGCGGAACCTGGCCGTCGAATGGGGGCCGCACAATATTCGCGCCAACGCCATCGCGCCGGGTCTGGTGAAGACCGATTTCGCCCGCGCGCTGTGGGAAGACCCCGAAGCCCGCGCCCGGGCCGAAGCCGCCTATCCCCTCGGCCGTCTGGGCGACCCGGAAGACATCACCGGCATGGCGGTCTTGCTGGCCGCCGACGAAGGCAGCTTCATCACCGGCCAGACCATGGTCGTCGATGGCGGCGGGGTCGCCGCCGGCAACCGGTACAGCTGACGCCACGACACGAAAGGAAGCTAGGCCATGTGCCGCTGGTTGGCGTATGCGGGCCCACCGATCTACCTGGACACCCTTTTGCTCAAGCCGGAGAATTCGTTGACCCGGCAAAGCCTGGGCGCCCATGAAAGCGTCCATGTCGTCAACGCCGACGGGTTCGGCATCGGCTGGTACGGAGACCGCGACCAACCAGGGCTTTACAAAGACATCCTGCCGGCTTGGAACGACGTCAACCTGCTGAACATTTCCGAACAAGTGAAATCGGGCCTGTTCTTCGGCCATGTCCGGGCCACCACGGGTACCGCCGTCAACCGCACCAACTGCCATCCGTTCCGCCACGGCAAATGGCTGTTCATGCACAACGGCGAAATCGGCGGGTTCGAGAAAGTCCGGCGTGCTCTGGCCTTCGCCGTGGCGCCCGAGTTGTATCCCCGCATCCAGGGCACGACGGACAGCGAAATCTTCTTCCATCTGCTGCTGACCTTCGGGCTTGAAGACGATCCCGAAGCCGCGATCCGCCAGGCTATCCGCACCATCGAACAGGCCCAATCCGACGCCGGTGTGACCGCCCCTTTCAACATGACCATCGCGATCAGCGACGGCCAGACGATTTGGGCAATGCGCCACGCCTCGGCGGGCCATGTGCCGACGCTTTACGTCGGCGTCGGGGCGAAACCGCATGACCCGGCCGATACCGTCACCGTCGCGACGGGCACGGCGGTGATCATCCTGTCAGAACCGCTGGATGACGATACGTCGCAATGGACGGCGATCGAACCGGACCACCTTGTCGTCGCCGGCGATGGGGGTGTCTCCGTCTCCCCCTTCGTCCTCTGACGACTGGACCGATCATGGTCCGCCTTCTGATAACAATCCGTCTGGCCGCCGTTCTCGCCCTTCTGATGGGAACCGCGTCTCCGGCCCAGGCCTGGAAGAACGGGCCGCCGGAAAATAAGGTCACGACCAACGCCGCCGATTGCCAGTCGCCGCCTTACGCGACTCATGACTGGATTGCCGACCAGGCGGTCAACCTCCTGCCAAGAGAAGTCCGCCTTTGGCTGAACCCGTTCCGCCGTCATCTCCTGATCGGTACGGAAGCCCCGGATTTCGCGAAAATCTACAGCGCCTGCGGCACACCCAATCGCGGATACAACGACACCGGCCAGGGGCGCCATGATCTGCGGTTCGACGACGATGGAAACGTGACCCGGGACACCCCGGCAAAACGCGCGGAAGAGGAATACCAAAATGCCGTCGCGGCTTTGAAGATGGGGCGCGGGGACCATGCCGCCTACTACCTGGGGGCGGCGATCCATTACATCGGCGATCTGGCGCAGTACGGGCATACGATCAAGGGCGAAACCCACCATCGGGATTTCGAAACCTGGGCCGCGCGCCTGACACCAGGCCCGACGGGAAGCCTGTTCGATCGCTTCATCTATCCCGAAGGCAGATTGGCGCCGCGGCGTGCCTATGACGCGGTCATCCGAACAGGACGGTACACCTGGAAAGGAAAGCCGCCGGTCCTACTCCCCGAGGAGATGGACCGGCGCTACGGCCCCGGCTCGTTGGCCGATGCCGCCTTCATCGCCAGCATCGGGCATTGCCTGAACAAAGCGGCGAACGAGGCGGCCAACACGCTGTACGGGTTCTACAAAGAGGTCGCGGAACCCGTCTTTTCCATTCCCTGAAGCAGTCTAGGCCGCCATTCCGGCATTGCCCCGATTGCCGCCTTGCGAGCGCCGGCGGTTCCGCCCGCCGTTGCCGCGTTTGGCGCCGCCGTTGCCGCCACCGCCGGTGGCGCCTTTCGGTGCATCTTGGCGCTGGCCGCCGCGGCTCCGGTTGCGGCCGCCGCCACGATTGCCGCCACGTCCGCCTTTCGGCGTATCGTTGGCCGGCGCATCGGCGACATCGGCGGCGTGATAAGGATGTTCCTCGAACACGGGCACCGGTTGGCGAATGCAGCGTTCGATATCCCGCAGATTGCCGCGTTCGTCATGGGCGCAAAAGGAAATCGCAATGCCGTCGGCGCCGGCACGGGCCGTGCGGCCGATGCGGTGGACGTAGCTTTCCGGTTCGTTCGGCAGGTCGAAGTTGATGACATGGGTCACGCCGTCGACGTCGATGCCGCGAGCCGCGATGTCCGTTGCCACCAGGGCGCGGATCTGGCCGTCGCGGAAACCCTTTAGCGCGCGTTGACGGGCGTTCTGGGCCTTGTTGCCGTGGATCGCATCGGACTTCACGCCGTTCTGATTAAGATGACGGGCGACGCGGTCGGCGCCGTGCTTGGTCCGGGTGAAGACCAGGACCCGTTCGATCCGATCGTCGTTCATTAGATCGCCGAGCAAAGCCCGTTTGTCGCCCTTGGCGACGAACAGCACGCGCTGTTCGATGCGTTCCGCCGTGGTTGCGGCGGGCGCGACTTCCAGGCGCACGGGATCGTTCAACAGATCGGCGGCCAAGCCCTCGACCGTCTTCGGCATGGTCGCCGAAAACAGCACGGTCTGACGCTCTTTCGGAACCGCCTGGGCGATCTTCCGCACATCATTGATGAAGCCCATGTCGAGCATACGGTCGGCCTCGTCGAGAACGAAGGTTTCGACACCGTCGAGACGGATATGGTTCTGCGTCATGAGATCGAGCAGACGGCCCGGCGTGGCGACCACGATATGGGCACCCCGCGCCATGGCCCCGATTTGCGGGCGCATGGAGGTGCCGCCGAAAATCGTCTGCACCCGAAGGTGCAGGTGCCGGCCGTAGGTTTTCAGACTGTCGGAAATCTGGGTCGCCAGTTCGCGGGTCGGCGCCAGGATCAGCACGAACGGGCGATTCGGCCGCGCCTTGCGGGCGTTCAATGCGAAGCCCTGCAGGATCGGCAGCGCGAAGGACGCGGTCTTGCCGGTGCCCGTCTGGGCGACGCCCATGACGTCACGGCCATCGAGCAGCGGCGGAATCGTCTTGCCTTGAATGGGGGTGGGGGTGGTGTAGCCTTCGTCGCTCAGCGCACGAAGGATGGGTTGGGCCAATTCGAGGCCCGCAAAGTCGGTCATGTAATTTGAATTCTTTCTAGATCAATCGTTATCGCCCGCAGCCCCCGGTATGATCATCAAATCCGGGGCGGCGGGTCGCCGGCATCATGCAAGCATTCTCGGTCGGGCTTGCGTCGAACGAAATGTCGAACGCAGGGGCCTGCCTGACGAAACGCCCAGATGTGTCGGTGACTAAAGTAGGCCGGGTCGGCATAGGCGTACCCGGCGAGCGATCGATATTCGACCTAGTAGGGAGTGTCGCTGGCGACACATGGCGCGCATCAAGGCGCGAAGTCAAGGAAATTTCCAAGGAAGGCAATCGTCTAAAAGGCATCGCGGCGACGCATCAATGCGCCGCCGCGGCCAATTCTTGGGCGTCCCGCTCCCCTGGATCAGGGGGCGTTAGCGCCTAGGACTTCTGCCAGTCCTTAATCTTGAGGCGGAATTCCTCGATCTTCTGGCCGAGAGCATCCAGCCCCTGTTCAGTCGCCTCCTTGGCGTCCGACCATTCGGACTTGGCCGTCTTCTTCAGATCCTTGATCTGTTGGGCGACGGCATCGCGCTGACGCTCGAGAGCGTCCTGCGCATCCTGCCATTGCTCCTTCACCTCGGCCTTGGCATCGGCACCGGCCTCCTTGGCCTCGGCGGCAACTTCATCAAGCTGCTTGTCCAGGGCGTTGGCCTGCTTTTGGGCCCAATTGGTGAAGTCTTCGGCGGTTTCGCCGGCGGTCGTCTGCATTGACGTGTCCGACTTGTCCTGGGCAGCGTAGGCCGGGGCGCCGCTCAATGCGGCGGCAAGCACCGCGGTCGCGGCCAGGGGGGCGAAAGCCTTAAACGAAATCATATGATGTTTCATAACGTCTTCTCCTCCTTTTGAGGCAATGAACATCTCTGCGACGTGATCGCTCTTCGATCGCGCCTGGGAATGAGGTCTGCCGGAAAAGCCCGATAACAAGGGTTCATTCCATAATTTGGATTAGTTTCCGCAATGCGGCAAAAAATCGCACGACATCGCCACGCCGAAAGTCGCCCGACGCGCCATATAATTCATTGATTTTATTTACTAATGTTGGAATTCCGGACTAAGCGCCCCTTCGCCGCTTCATTTCGGCGACCGCTGCATGGGGACTTGTTAAAATGGAAAGTCCCGAGGCCTCTGCAACCTTTTCAGCCAACGGCGCCATCGAAAATTGCGCCAAGACAATACAGCCACAATCGGCCAGCCGGGGAGCTGCGGCCACGACGGCCGCGTCGTGGGCATCGCGCTTGCCCGCCCCCAGGTCGGCCCAGGCGCCCGCGACCAGCAGCGGCACGACCGTCAGGTCGACGCCCCGCGCCTTTGCCAGGGTTTCCATCTCCGCCGTCATGTCCGGCAGGGTCTGCGGATGGGTCGCCAGAATACCGACCCGGCCACCTTGGGCCAGAGCGGCATCGAGCACGGCTTCGTTCGGCTTCATCACCGGCATGCGGTATTCCGCCGCGATTCGATCGATGATCGCGCCAAAAGCGGAACAGGTGAACAGAATGCCGTCCGGCCCACGCGCCGCGGCATAGGCCGCCAGATTGAGAAACCGCTCAGTCAGGCCGGGTGTCAACTTGCCGCCGGCAGCCGCCAGATCTGCGGTCAAACTTTCATCCAACAAGGTCCAATGGTCTGCCTCGGGCCAGAGTTCGCGGAAAGCGGTCTCGACCGGAGCGATGGCCTCGCGGGTGGCATGGATCAGGGCAATTTGCCGGGTCATGCCCAACATAAAGCGGGAATTCCGAGAACAAGGCAACGACTTCCGGCACACAGGGCCAAGCCGGAGGAAGGCGGTGGCATACTCATGGCTTAGTGCCCTAGTCGGAAGGCATATATCGCCCGGTTTTCGAATATGGCATTAAAATTGAGTGTCAATGCGTCCCGGCACGGACAGAGACGGGCAATGCCTCCCTGATGCCCAGGCACAATTCCTAAGCTCCGCCCAATAACGACGCGAATTGAACGAAGACGGACCAACCGCCGACGATGATCGACACCTGGTTTTCCAAATCGGAACTTTCAAGGTTCTTCGCAATGGACGTGGATTCTTCCGTCGTCCTGCCGTCGTCGTACGACCCCATGCTGGTCGGGTTGTCTTTTTTCGTGGCGACGCTGGCCGGCTTTGCCTTCATCCACCTGCTTCATCGTATCGCCGAACGCGAAGGATCGTCCTCACGCTATGTCTGGATGATCGGAGGCGCCCTGATCATGGGTTTCGGCATCTGGGCCATGCACTTCGTCGGTATGTTGGCCTACCGCCTTCCGATCGAGGTTGCCTACGACCCGACGATCACGCTCGTGTCGGTCCTCCCGGCCATCGCCGCAAGTGCCTGGAATCTGCAGATCGTCGCCCATAAGGGCGTCAACCGGACGCGACTGGTCCTGGGCGGCGTTATCCTGGGCGGCGGTATCGGCCTGATGCACTACACCGGCATGGCCGCCGTCGAATTCGACGCCTACATCCGTTACGACCCTGCGCTCTTCGGCCTATCCATCGTGGTCGCGGTGGCGCTCGCGATCAGTGCGTTATGGGTTGCCTTCACCATGTCGCGTCGACAGGCTGCAGGTTCCCTGACGGGTGAAGTCCTCTCGGCTCTCCTGATCGGTTTGGCGGTCTCGGGCATGCATTACACGGCCATGGGATCGACGGTTTGTCTTGCCCGAACCGGGCAATCGGGCATGTTCAGCGACCTGGACTCCGACGTCCTCGCCGCGGCGACCGCCGTCGTCGCGTCCCTGATCCTCATTGCCGGCATCGCCGCCGTGGTTTTCGACCGGCGTCTCGCATCCGAAGTTTTTCATCGCAAGGAAGCGGCCCACCGCGCCCGCGCCACGGGCCAGCGCCTTCGTCTGATCATGGACAACGTCGGCGACGCGGTCATCACGCTGAACGACACCGGCGTCATCGAGACCTGCAACCGATCGGCCGAGCGTATTTTCGAACTCCCCGCCCGCGACATCGCCGGCCGGGCGCTTTCCGACCTGATCGCCGATGACGGCACGGACCAGGCACGGCGCCGGTTGCGGCAATATTTCAAGAACCCGGCAATGCGTTCACCGAACGGCGACCATTTCGAAATCGCCGGCCGCCGCAGGGACGGATCGGTCATCTTCGTCGAAGCCATCCTGTCCGAAGTCGAAGAAGATGGCCGCCCCCTGATCATCGGCGCCCTTCGCGACGTTTCCGACCGCACGATGGCCACCCTGGCCTTGGCCCAGGCGAAAGAAGACGCGGAGAAAGCGGATCAGGCGAAATCCGAATTCATCTCGCACATGAGTCATGAACTGCGCACGCCGCTGAACGCCGTGATCGGCCTTGCCGATCTTCTGCTGGAGGTCGAGGCAATGCGCAGCGATCCGGAGCGGGTCGCTGAATACCTCAAGGATATCCGGTCGAGTGGCACCCATCTGCTGGCGCTGGTGAACGACATCCTTGACGTTTCCGTCGTCGAGTCCGGCAGGCGTTCGCTGCAGATCGAAACCTTCGACGCGTTCGAGGAAGCCGAGACGGCGCTTCATCCTCTGCGTTCGACCCTGGACAAGTCACAGGCCAACCTGACGGTAACCTGTTCCGGGCATCCCGTGACCATCCGCGCCGACCGGCAGTCATTCCGCCAGGTCATCCTCAACCTCGCCGGAAACGCCATTGAGCATGGCGGCGACGACGTTCGCGTGGAAATCCGCCTGGAAGGAAATCCAAGCCATGAATTCGTTCGCGCGGCGATCATCGACGACGGCCCGGGCATGGATGCCGAATTGGTCCGCGCCATCGGACAACCCTTTCCGCAGGCACGGACCCCTTACCACGCCACCACGCAAACCGAGAACGGCACCGGTTTGGGGCTTTATATCGTCAACCGGTTGATCGCGCTGAACAGGGGCCGTTTCGATCTGGAAAGCACCCTCGGCCAGGGGACGACGGTCGTCACCTATTGGCCGCAGGCCGTTTATACGATCTCCGAAAATCGCGCCTGAGACCGTTTGTGGGTTACGCCGCTGGCCTCATGGCTGTTAAAGCCGCCGGGCGAGCCAGACCGTATGGTCGCCGCAATCGACGTCTTTTTCCCGGTATTGCTCGACGGCGAAACCGGCGCGCCGCAACAGCAGGTCGTATTCCCCCGGGTCCAGGCTGTAGTGAAACAGGGGATCGCCGAACATATCGCCGATGGCCTCGCCTTCCGCCGGACCGGCGGTGAACAACAACCCGCCGCCCGGCCGAAGGTGGCGGGCGAACACGCCGAACATGGCCCGTTGGTCCGGCCCCGTTAGATGAAAGAAACTATCCCAGGCCACGACGGCGTCGAATTGCCGCCCCAGGTCCAGCCCTCGCATGTCGGCGACCCGCCAATCGTGCCCGGGGAAGCGCTCGCGGCAGATCCCGATCATCGCCGGGGCCGTGTCGATCCCGGTGACGCGAAAGCCCTCGCCGATCAGATGGCCGGAAATGGGTTCACCGGCGCCGCAGCCGAGGTCGAGCACCGCCGCCCCGGGCACCGCCCCTGCCATCAAAGCATCGAGATAGGGGCGTTCCACCAAAGCACGCCCACGCGCGGCGTCGAAGCGCTGGGCATGGCGTTCGTATAGGGGCCGAACGTCGCGCGCCGGCGCATCGGTTTCTTCAGTCCGCACGGCGGATCAGCACACTTCGAACAGGCCCGCCGCCCCCATGCCGCCGCCGATGCACATGGTGACGACGACGTTCTTGGCGCCCCGGCGCTTGCCTTCGATCAGGGCATGGCCGGTCAGCCGCGCCCCCGTCATGCCGAAGGGATGGCCGACGGAAATGCCGCCGCCGTCGACGTTCAGAAGCTCCTGGGGAATGCCCAGCTTGTCGCGGCAGTAAAGCACCTGCGAGGCGAAGGCTTCGTTCAGCTCCCAAAGATCGATGTCGTCGATCTTCAGCCCCTGGCGTTCCAACAGGCGCGGAATGGCGAACACGGGACCGATGCCCATTTCATCGGGCTCGCAACCCGCCGTGGCCAGGCCCTTGAAGATACCGAGCGGCTGAATGCCACGCTTCTCGGCTTCTTTCTCGGACATGACGACGGAGGCCGAGGCGCCGTCGGAAAGCTGTGAAGCATTCCCGGCGGTAACGAACTTGCCCGGGCCCATGACCGGCTCCAGCTTGGTGAGCGCTTCCAGGGTCGTCGTCGGCCGGTTGCCTTCGTCCTGTTCCAAGGTCACTTCCTTCTCCGAGACCTCGCCCGTTTCCTTATCTTTGACCAGCATCTTGGTGGTCAGGGGCACGATCTCATCGTCGAAGCGGCCGGCCTGCTGCGCCGCCGCCGTGCGCATCTGACTTTCCAGCGCGTATTCGTCCTGCGCCTCGCGCGAGATGTTGTAACGCTCGGCCACGATGTCCGCCGTGTCGATCATCGGGATCCACATCTCCGGCTTGTGTTCCATCAGCCAGTCTTCCTTGGCCTCGTTCTTCATGGCGTTGTCGCGCACCAGGCTGATGCTTTCCATACCGCCGCCGACGGCCACCGGCACGCCGTCCATGACCACCCGGTTGGCGGCCACGGCGATGGCCTGCAGGCCCGAGGCGCAGAGCCGGTTGATCGTCGTGCCGCCCGTCGTCACCGGCAGGCCCGCGCGGATCACCGACATGCGGGCGATGTTCTTGCCGGTCGCCCCCTCGGGCATGCCGCACCCGAACACCACGTCCTCGACCTCGGCCGGATCGATCCCGGCGCGGGCGACCGCGTGCTTGATGACGTGACCACCCAGGGTCGCGCCATGGGTGTTGTTGAAAGCGCCCCGGCCGGCTTTGCCGATGGGGGTGCGGGCGGTGGAAACGATAACGGCGCGGTCCATGGTATGGGTCCTCTTATTGGGTCTTGAACGTGAACGTTTATATCAAAGGTCGGCGAAGGTGCCGCCGGTGCGGGCGAGTTTTTCCAGAAGCGGCGCCGGCTCCAACAGCGGCGACGCGACCTTGGCCCAATGGGCCAGGCGTTCGTAGACGTGCGCCGCACCGACCTGATCGGCGTGGAACATGGGCCCACCCTTGGCAACCGGGAAGCCATAGCCGTTGATCCAGACGATGTCGATATCCGACGCCCGCTGGGCCATGCCTTCGTCCAGGATCTTGGCCCCTTCGTTAATCAGCGCGTAGAAGCAGCGTTCGTGGATTTCCTGATCCGTGATCTCGCGGCGTTCGATGCCCAATTCGGCGGACACAGCCTCGATGATCTTCTGAACCTCGGGATCGGGGATCGGCTTGCGGGAACCTTCTTCGTACTTGTACCAGCCCATCATGTTCTTCTGGCCTTTGCGGCCCGCTTCGAACACGCGGTCGGCGGCGACGGGCCAGCGTTCGTCCGGCTTCTTGTTCTTCACCTGGCGCTGGCGCACCAGGTAGGAAACGTCCAGACCCGCCAGGTCGCCCACGGCCATCGGCCCCATGGCGAAACCGAAATCGGTGAAGACCTTGTCGACCTGCGCCGGCAGGGCCCCTTCCTCCAACAGGAAATAGGCCTGGCGGGTGTAGCGGTGATACATGCGGTTGCCGACGAAGCCGTCGCAATTGCCGACCAGCACGGGAATTTTCTCGATCTTCTTGCCCAGCGCCATGACCGTGGCGATCACGTCCTTGGCCGTTGCCTTGCCGCGCACGTTTTCCATCAGCTTCATGACGTTGGCCGGACTGAAGAAATGGGTGCCGATGACGTCTTCCGGCCGCTTGGTGGCCGAGGCGATCTCGTCGACGTCCAGGGTCGAGGTATTGGTCGCCAGGATCGCCCCCGGTTTCATCACGGCGTCGAGCTTGCCGAAGATGTCCTTCTTCAGGTCCATTTCCTCGAACACGGCCTCGACCACGATATCGGCCGAACCGATATCCGCATAATCCGTGACGCCGGAAATCAGACCCATGCGGGTATCCATGGCGTCCTGGCTGAGCCGTCCCTTGGAGACCGTCGCCGCATAGTTCTTTTCGACCTTGGCCATCCCGGCCTTAAGCGCGTCGTCCGAGGTTTCCAGAACGGTCACCGGAATGCCCGCGTTGGCGAAGCACATGGCGATGCCGCCGCCCATGGTGCCGCAGCCGACGATGGCGGCATTGTTGATCGGGCGTTTCTGCGTGTCTTTCGGCACGTCCTTGACCTTGGCGGCCTCGCGTTCGGCGAAGAACAGATGGCGCTGCGCCTTGGACTGTTCGGAATCCCGGCATTTGACGAAGATGTCGCGTTCCGCCGCCATGCCTTCGTCGAAGGATTTGGTCGCCGCGATCTCGACGCAGTCGATACAGGCAAGCGGTGCCAGCAGGCCGCGCGAGCGGCGTTCCCAGGTTTTGCGCATTTCGGCGAAGACCTCGGGGTCGGCGTCGGCGACGGCAAGGTCGCGGACCTTGCGAAGCGCGGCACCCTCAGCGACCAGCTTCTTCGCATAAGCGACGGCGCCTTCGGTCAGATCGCCCGAGACGATTTCGTCGATGATGCCTAGATCATGAGCTGCCCCCGCCGCGAAGGGATCGCCGGACAGGATGACCTTCAACGCCCGCTTGGCGCCGATGATGCGCGGCAGGCGCTGCGTGCCGCCGGAGCCGGGAACGATGCCCAGCTTGACCTCGGGCAGGGCCACCTGCGCCGTTTCATCTGCGGCGCGATAGTGACTCGACAGCGCCAGTTCCAAGCCGCCGCCGAAGGCCGTCGAATGCAGGGCTGCGACGACGATCTTGGGGAAGTCTTCGATCCGGGCGCAAAGTTCACGCAACGTCGGCTCCGCCGGCGGCTGACCGAATTCGCGGATGTCCGCCCCGCCGGAGAAACAGCGCCCGCCGCCCCGGATGACCACAGCTTCGACGCCTTCGTCGCCCTCCGCCTTTTCCAGTGCATTCATAAGGCCCGACCGCACGGCATGGCCCAGGGCGTTGACGGGGGGTGAGTCCAAGGTGAGGACGGCGATACCGTCGCGGATATCCATGCTGACGGGGTTTTCGGCGGTGCTCATGATGGGGGTTTCCTTTTGCTCTTGCGGGGCGGCTATTTGGCCGCGCCCGGTTTCAGGCTGGTCAGGTTGGTATAGGCGCTGATGTGTTCCAGCGACGAATGGACATCGACGACGACCGGCCCGTCGTGGGCCAGAGCCTCGGCAACGACTTTTTCGGCTTCCTCGGGCGTGCGGATGGTCAGGCCCTTGGCGCCGAAGCTTTCGGCCCAGGCGGCGAAGTCCGGGTTTTTCAAATCCGTCGCCTCGACCCGGCCGGGGAAAGTCTTTTCCTGATGCAGGCGGATGGTGCCGTAGCTGCCGTTGTTCGAGACGAAGACCCGCACCTTGGCGCCATACTGCACGGCGGTCGCCAATTCGTTGCCGGTCATCAGGGTGCCGCCGTCACCGCATAACGTCACCACCTGGCGATCGGGATGGCGCAACGCCGCCGCCACGCCGGAGGGCACGCCCATCCCCATGGCGCCGGAGACGGCACCCAGCATCTGATGCGTCGGCTTGAACGAATAATACCGGTGCAGCCAGGAACTGAAGTTCCCGGCGTCCATGGTGAAGACCGCATCGTCGCCCAATTGTTCCGTGAAAGCATGGATGACACGGCCGAAGTCGACGCCATCGGGCGCGGTCCAGGGCTTCCATTCCGACAATTTGCGGTGCGCGTCGCGAAGACGCTTCAACCATTCGCCCCGGCCCTGGGGCACGGCATCCGGCTTGACCCCCGCGAGGCGCAGCAGGAAGTCTTCGGGATCGGCGCAGATCGCCTGCGCCGTGTCGAACACATGGTCGAGATGTTCCGCGTCGGGATAAACGTGGATCAGCGGCTGCTTCGGCTGGGGGGCCAGCGGCAGCAGATAGCCCTGCGTCACCACATCGCCCAGGCGTGTGCCGACGGCGACGATCAGATCGGCATCTTCCAGCGTTTCGCGGATCGAGGCCGGGACGCCATAGCCCAGATGGGCCGCAAAATGGTCGTGGTCGTTGGGGAACAGATCTTGGTTCTTAAAACTGGTCGCGACGGGCAAGGACCAGACCTTGGAACAGGCGAGCAACGCCTCGCGCGCCGACGCCGGGCGCAACAAGGTACCGGCGATGATCAACGGCTTCTTGGCGCGGCCGAGGGCGGCGGCCACGGCCTTGATCTGGTCGTCCGTCGCCTTTGGGGGATCGATGGCCAACGGCTCGGCTGCGGCGCCCTCGATCTCGTCCATCAGCATGTCTTCGGGAAGGACGATGACCGACGGGCCGGGCGTGCCTTCGTTGGCGGCCTTGAAGGCCTCGGCCACGGCGGCGGGCAGACGCTCCGGGTCGTGAACTTCTTCGATGAATTTCGCCATGTCGCCGAAGGTGACGCTGTAGTCGACTTCCTGGAACGCCCCCCGGCCCAGGTCGGCACGCGGCACCTGGCCGATGAACAGGACGAAGGGCACGGCATCCTGCTGCGACGTATGAACGGCGATAGAGGCATTGCAGGCGCCCGGGCCACGGCTGACCATGGCGACGCCGGTGCCGCCCGTCAGCTTGGCGTCGGCGACGGCCATGAAGCCGGCCCCGCCTTCGTGGCGGCAGGCGACGACCTGGACCTCGTTGCGGCCGTGCATGGCATCCAGCACGGAAAGATAGCTTTCGCCGGGCACGCAAAAGACCCGGTCCACGCCGTGGCCCACCATGGTGTCGACAAGGATGTCGGCTGCACGTTTCATTTTTTTGGCCTCCCTCAAGGCAAGGCGCGCGGACGCGCGCCGGATGGTCTGTCGCGGCGCCCGCCGGGCCGCAGATGATGGATGGCGGGCAAAATTCGGATCGGCGTGTGAGACGCCTCAGTCGCCGGTATCGACGATTTCCGGCCAGTCGTATTCGGCGAAGCGGTCCCGCAGGTCCTTCTTCGAAATCTTCCCCGTCGCGGTATGGGGGATTTCCTCGACGAAGACGATATCGTCGGGCAGCCACCATTTGGCGACATGATCCGCCAGGACGGCACGCACGGCCTCGGCGGTGATTTGCGCTCCCTCGCGCGGCACGATGACCAGCAGGGGGCGTTCCTCCCACTTCGGATGCTTGACCGCGATGGCGGCGGCCTCCATCACGTCGGGATGGGCGAGCGCGTAGTTTTCCAGATCGATGGAACTGATCCATTCGCCGCCCGATTTGATCAGGTCCTTGGATCGGTCGGAAACGCGGATCAGCCCGTCGGCCGAGACCGAGGCCATGTCGCCGGTGCCGAACCAGCCGTCGGCGTCGAACGCCGCGTCGGTCGCGGCGTCGTCCTCGAAATAGGCGGAAGCGACCCAGGGCCCCCGCACGTACAATTGGCCCACGGCTTCGCCGTCGTGCGGTAAGGGCGTGCCGTCCAGGTCGACGATTTTCATCTCGAAGCCGAACAGCGGCCGGCCCTGGGTCTGCTGAACCTTGTACCGTTCGGCGGCCGGCAGATCCTGATGCCGCTTGCGCAGACGCCCGGTGGTGCCGGCGGCGCTCAGCTCCGTCATGCCCCAGGCATGAACGACATGAACGTCGTATTCTTCCTCGAACGTCTTGATCATGGAGATCGACGGCGCCGAGCCGCCGATGTTGCAGATTTCCAGGGTATCCAGGCGCCCGCCCGTCTTTTTCAGATGCTGCAGCACGTCGATCCAGATCGTCGGCACACCGGCGGTAACGGTGACTTTTTCTTCTTCCAGCAGACGGCAGATATTGTCGCCATGCATGTTGGGGCCGGGCAGCACCAATTTCGTGCCGCTGATCGGCGCGGCGTAGGGCGCCATCCAGCCGTGGACGTGGAACATGCTGACCGCCGGCAGGAGAACCGTGCGCGATGAAATGCAAAGCGGATGGTCGCTGGACGTGCCGGCGATGGCGTGCAGGACCATGCCCCGATGGGTGTAGAGCACGCCCTTGGGATTGCCCGTGGTGCCCGAGGTGTAGCAAAGCGCCACCGCCGTCTTCTCATCGAATTCGGGCCAGTCGAAAGTATCGTCTTCGGCGGCCAGCAGGTCTTCGAAACAAACGGCGTTCCGCAGCGTCGTTTTCGGCATCTTGCCGCTGTCGCACAGGATGATGAATTTCTCGATGGTCGGGCATTTGTCCTGCATGCCTTCCATCATCTCGACCCAGGTGGTGTCGAGGAACATCACCCGATCCTTGGCGTGGTTGATGATGTATTCGATCTGATCGTGGAACAGGCGCGGGTTGATCGTATGGATCACGGCGCCCGATCCGCCGATCGCGTAATAGAGTTCCAGGTGACGGTACGTCGTCCAGGCCATGGTGCCGACCCGGTCGCCGGGCCGGATGCCCAGGCGCTTCAGGGCGTTCGCCAGGCGGCAGGTGCGCTTGTAGGCGTCGGCATAGGTATAGCGGTGCATGTCGCCTTCGACGCGATGCGTCACGATCTCGACGTCGCCATGCCAAACCGCCGCATGCTTGACGATCATTGACGTCAAGAGCGGCATGTCCATTGTCAGTCCCTGCAAGGAGTCCTCCTGAGTGGGTATTCTGTTCTTTGATACCCGGCCTTCCAGGCCGGTTCGGCAAGGACTATGGCGGCTGGATGCGCCCCAAATCAAGTTTCCATGAAAGCGCCGTTCGCATGGCGAAACGTGGCGTGGCAGGGTCTTGTATTCCCATGAGGTTGCGGCAACACTTCGGGCGCTTTTACCGGCCTTTCAACAAACAACTCTTTCAAGGACCCGACCAATGGACCTCACCCCCTCCCCCCGCACACAGGAATTGGCGGAAAAGCTGACGGCTTTCATGGACGCCGAGGTCTATCCCAACGAAGCCCTGTTCCAAGAACAACTGGATGCCGGCGACACCCGTTGGAAGGTCGTGCCCATCGTCGAGGAATTGAAGGAAAAGGCCAAGGCGGCGGGCCTGTGGAATCTGTTCCTGCCGGAAAGCGACCTGGGCGCCGGTCTGACCAATCTGGAATACGCGCCGCTCTGTGAAATCATGGGCCGCGTGCCCTGGGCGCCCGAAGTCTTCAACTGCAACGCGCCGGACACCGGCAACATGGAAACCCTGGTGCGCTACGGCGACGATGCGCAGAAGGAACAATGGCTGAAACCACTGCTGGCGGGCGATATCCGGTCGGCCTTTGCGATGACCGAGCCGGAGGTTGCGTCTTCCGACGCGACCAACATCCAATGCCGGATCGAACGCGACGGCGACGAATACGTCATCAACGGCCGCAAATGGTGGACCTCGGGCGTCGGCTCGCCCCATTGCAAGGTTCTGATCGTGATGGGTAAGAACGACCCGAACGCCGAAACCTACCGCCAGCAGTCAATGATCCTGGTGCCGGTCGACACGGCGGGCGTGACGGTGGAACGGATGCTCGATGTCATGGGCTTCGACGACGCGCCGCACGGCCACGGCGAGGTCACCTTCGACAATGTCCGCGTGCCCGCCGGAAACATGCTGCTGGGCGAAGGCCGCGGCTTCGAAATCGCCCAAGGCCGCCTGGGCCCGGGGCGCATTCACCATTGCATGCGGATCATCGGCATCGCCGAACGGACACTGGAAATGATGTGCCAGCGGGCGACCGAGCGCGTGACCTGGGGCAAGGCGCTGGCCGACCGTGGCATCACCCAGGAACGCATCGCCGAGAGCCGCATCGAGATCGAAATGTGCCGTCTGCTGGTCCTGAAGGCCGCCTATATGATGGATACCGTCGGCAACAAAGCCGCCCGTCAGGAAATCGCGATGATCAAGGTCGCGGCGCCCAACATGGCGCTGGAGGTTCTCGACCGCGCCATGCAGTTGTTCGGCGGCGCCGGAATCAGCCAGGATACGCCGCTGAGCTATTTCTGGTCGCGCATGCGAGCCATGCGCTACGCCGACGGGCCGGATGAAGTCCACCGCCGTCAGATCGCCCGCATGGAACTGCGGCGGCAAGTGAACTGGCCGCCCCGGACTTAAGCTTTTATTGTCTTCGAAAACTAAAAATCCGGTGTTTCCAAAAATTCATATTTTCAGGAAATGCCGGACCAATATTCGAAAAAGCCTCCTATGGCACTGTTCTAAATAGACGATTTGTCTCGATTTTGATTTTTTCAACGCTGCAGGCGGCGCTGACCCGTCCCTGCAAATCGTCACCGCCATTGACATTCTGATCGCCTTCCCCTCATATGAGTTTCACGTGTTACATTTGTTACGTCGATCCGAGATAACCGGCATGCCGGATAGCTTCGTTAACCCCTGACAATGTGGACGTTACACCGCCGCGCCGCCGCTAGGTGCGGGGCGCGTTTGCTTCATCCATTGAACGAGGAAAAACGACAATGGCTACTGGTACCGTTAAATGGTTCAACCCGACTAAGGGTTATGGCTTCATTCAGCCCGACGACGGCTCGAAGGATGCTTTCGTGCACATTTCCGCCGTCGAACGCGCCGGCATGCACACCCTGAACGAAGGCCAGAAGGTCACTTTCGACCTTCAGCCCGGTCAGAACGGCAAGTCTTCCGCCGAGAACCTGGCGATCGCCGACTAACGCCTGCCGGATCGCTCCCGGCAATAGCCGGGAGCGACCCAGACTGCCTTCGGCCGCGCGAAAACCGTGCCGCCTCCTGAAATAATAAAAAATAAGGAGACCCGTCATGGTGACCACCAGTCGGCAACAAGCTTCTGCACGCTCTCGGGCGGAAGAGGAATTTCTCGCCGCCCAGAAGAAAAGCAAGGCGGTTGTGAAGGAAAAGGAACGGCTGCACGACGAAAAGTCGCAGCATGTGGCGGGCCTGAAGGCCAAACGTTTGGCCAAGGAAGCCGCAGAGCGCGACGCGGCAGCCGCCGCTCCGGCAAAACCGGCAAAGTCCGCCCGGAAATCGACCGGGAAAACAGCCGACAAAGAACCCGCGCATAAAAATCCCGCTCAAAAGTTGCCGCAGTTCCATCGCTTCTAGACTTGGTTAAGGGCTGCCGTACCGGCAGGCCCGCCATCACACGGAACAGGCCAGACACATGGATGACCGCGACCCGCCCGGGCGCCCGAAGCCGCCTTCGGAGCGTTCGCCGATGCCTCCTTCTTCGACAGATGCGGAAATCGACGACAAAGTAGCCGCCGACCGCAAAAGCGTGCTTTCCATGGCAGATGACCTCCGCAGTTCCTTGCGCCGCGATCAACGCCGCCGGGAGCAGGCGGAAGAAGAGGCCAAACCGTCCCGGCGATGAATTACTCGCCGCCTTCAAGACAAGGATTTCAAGACCGTGAGCCAGGTCCTGCCCCACGACATTCTCGACGCTAATACCGAGAGCGAGGTGATCGGTCGAAGCAGCCCGAAGGCCCGGCGCTGCCTGCGTTGCGACACGCGCTTCGACAGCGCCTGGTCCGGCGAACGGATCTGCCCGCGCTGCAAAGGTTCCAGCGCCTGGCGAAACGGCGACCCCCTGCCCAGTCGCGCCGCGACCGATAAACGCTGACCGCGCGCCCGCGTCATTTCTTCGACGCGGCGGCTAGGCTTCAGCCCAAATTTGCCATCGCATAACCGGTTGTGTAAGGTCTGAGGACCGGTCGATGCCGGTCCCGTGGCCCCGGGCGATGCCTGCCGGGCCTGTCCGAGAAAATCGGAACGCGCGCCAGCGCTTGGCGCCGGAATTCCACTCACTCCCCCTAAGTCC
The DNA here is from genome assembly GCA_913030825.1 of uncultured Rhodospirillaceae bacterium. Lineage (GTDB taxonomy): Bacteria > Pseudomonadota > Alphaproteobacteria > Rhodospirillales > Casp-alpha2 > UBA1479. Next base: position 24,718 of record CAJWCU010000005.1, read on the forward strand.
ATAAAAAGACAAAGGATTGTTATGTTCAAAAAGCGAAACCTGCTCGTCAGGTCGGGCTTTTGCGCCCTTTTGCTTGCCGTAACGACGGCGAGCCCGCAAACCGCCATTGCGCAGCCGACGCCCGGACTGCCCGGTGCCGCCGCGATCACCGCCGCCGCCCGCACCGACAGCCCCGCCGATATGAACTTGGCGCTGGTCCAGGCCATCGCCGCCAATCCGCGCCGGGTCGACGATCTGGTCGCCTTCGCCACGGCCCAGGCGCCCGGCCACCGTGACAGCATGGTTTCGGCGGCAGCCGCCGCTTTCCCGGCCTTCGCTCCCCGCATTCGGTCGGCGGCAACGGGGACCGGCGGGGCGAGCGCCCGCTCGGCTTCCGCCACGGCGTCGGCCGCCGCCCCGGCACAGTCTGCCGCAATCAACGCCGCCGCTCTTCCCGCCACCGCAGCCGACAAAGGTAAATGGAGCGGCGAAATCGACGTCGGCGGCAGCCGCGCCACCGGTAACACGGAGAGCGAGCAGGTCAATGCCGCCCTTAAGATCGGCTACGCAAGCGGCCCTTGGGAAAGTACCGCCAACGTCAGCTACGACTTCGCCAAGGACAGCGGCGAGATCAATACCCAACGCCTGCGCGTCGGCGGCAACACGAAGTACCGCTTCACCGACCGGTTCTTCGCCTATGGTCTGATCGATTACGACGACGACCGGTTCAGCGGCTTCAACTACGAACTTACCCAATCCGGCGGCCTGGGATACCGGCCGATCCACACGGACGAATGGGAAGTCGAGGTTTCCGCCGGCCCGGCCCTTCGCATCAGCGAGCGCAAGGACAACGGCGAACAAGACGTGGAGCCCGGCGTTCGCGGCGATCTCCGGATTGCCTGGAACATCACCGAGGACTCGAGCCTGACCAATACCTCGTCGGTTACCTGGGGCCAGGAACGGATGATGATGGAAAACACCACGGCGTTAACCATGAAGGTGATTGGGCAGTTATCCGGGCGCCTGTCCTACAACATCCGCCACAACACGGACGTCCCCCAAGGAACGGACGGCACGGATACCCTGACCAAGGCATCGTTGGTCTACGCGTTCTGACCGATGGGGCGGCGGCCCCTGGCCGATCAATCCCGACCGGCGTCCTTGATCAGGTCCCAGGCGATGGACGACAGGTTGCGGCAGACGTCCTTGCGCTGCAAGGCGGCGGCGCTGGTTGCGTTGCCGTCGAGGCCACGTTTGTAAACGCCCTGGGCAATCGCGCCCAGGCGGAACAGCGCCAGCACCAGATAGAACGTCCAATCGCCCGTACCGGCCCGGCCCGTGCGCGCGGCATAAGCGGCCAGGTAATCCTTTTCCGCCGGGATGCCCGTGACCGCCGGGTTGTTCGACCGAAGGTCGCCGCGCCGGGGATCGGGCATGTGATAGGGCAGGCAGTTATAGGCGAGATCGGCGAGCGGATCGCCCAATGTCGACAACTCCCAATCGACGACCGCCAAGACGCGCGGTTCCGTCGGATGAAAGATCATGTTCTCCAGGCGGAAATCGCCGTGGGCGATGGTCGTCTCGGCGTCCGCCGGCACGTTTTCCGGTAGCCAGTCGATCAACCGGTTCATGGTTTCGAGATCGTCCGTGGCGGACGCCTGGTACTGTCCGGTCCACCGTTTGACCTGACGCGCGGCATAGCCGCCTTCGCGGCCGAAATCGACCAGCCCGGCGGCCCGCCAATCAACGGTATGGAGCTTGGCCAGCGTGTCGTTCATGGAATCGTAGACGGCGGCCCGCTCCGCCGCCTCCATGCCCGGCAATTCCATTTCGCTGAACACGCGCCCCTCGACATGCCCCATGACATAGAACGCCTGGCCGATGACCGCATCATCCATGCAAAGCACCAGCGGGTCGGCCACGGGCACATCCGTGTCCTTCAGCGCCGACATGATGCGGAATTCCCGGTCGACCGCATGGGCCGAAGGCAACAGGTCGCCCGGCGGCTTCTTGCGCAGGACGTAACGGCGGCCCGCCGCATCGGTCAATTCGAAGGTCGGGTTCGACATGCCGCCGGCGAATTGGCGCGCCGAGATGGGCGGCGTCACGCCGTCCAGCCGCTCCGCAAGGAAGGCCGCCAGGGATTGCAGGTCGAGAACATGGGGATCGGTCGAGGGTGCATCGGTCATAACGGCAAGACTTATAGTCGAGGTTCATGCCGTTTGACGACCTCCTTCAATCGGAGGACAGCCAATTGGCGTCTTTGCGGCCTCCCGTCAGCTCCGTTTCCAGGCCTTCCGGCGCGAAGGCATCGACGGGCGGCGCGATACGGTCCAGCAGGTCGCGGGAAATGAACGGTTTGATCTTTTCCGGCACTTCGTCGTAACGCAGCTTCTGATGAAGGATTTGCGCCGTGAAGAAATCGACCATGATTTCGCGCAAGTCGCCCAGGGTCAGCTCATGGGTCTCCCGCCAGAGCATCCGGTGGAGGCCGTGGGCGTTGCGAATCGTTTCGACGAAGGTCTCCCGGGGACAGGGCTTCTTGATCCCGAAATGGGCGGCCTTCATGCGGCGCGAATATTGAAGGGCCTGATCCGATTCCGAAATCACGATCCGAACGGTCTGCGGATAATTCTCGGCAAGGTGGGAGAGCATCGAATTGACGTTCACACCCGGCGCGTCGGCATCGACGACGCAGACATCGAATTCGTCGTCGCGCAGCCATCCCATCGCCTTTGCCGTTCCTTCGGCAAAGACCATCTCCCATTCCCCTTCCAGGTCCTTGAGCCCCGCGCGCAGGGCCCCCAGAACCTGAATATCGCCATCGATGAAGAGTATTCGGGGAATCATCGGCCATGCACTCCCGAAAAACCGGCAAAAGAGTGATTATACGACCGATTTTCGGGAACTGAATTGATTTGGCGCAGTTCGGTGGCGGCGGGATCAGACGGCCTTGTCCGCCTTCAGCCCCGCGATTTCATCCGCCGAATAGCCCATTTCGGACAGCAAGACGTCCGTGTCCTGGCCCAACAGCGGCGGCGGCGTATCCGTCGCCACCGGTTCGCGGTCGATCTTGATCCCCGCCCGGGCAACCTGCACGTCGCGGCCGACGCCGGGCACATCCTTGAAGGTCGCGATCAGGCCCCGGCCCGCGATCTGCGGATGGGCCAGAATCTGCGACGTGGTCAGGACCGGCCCCGACGGCACCCCGGCGGCGATCAGCTTTTCCACCCAATGATCGGCCGAGTTCGACGCCATGGCTTCTTCCAGCAATTCGGTGAGTGCGGGGCGATTGTCCAACCGCGCCTGGCGTTCGGCGAAGCGCGGATCGGTCTTCAGGTCCGGCCGGCCCACGACGTCGCAGACGGCTTCGAACTGTTCCTGTTTGTTGGCCGCGATGTTGATCGGGCCGTCGCCGGTGTTGAAGGTGCCGGACGGGCTGGCGGTGAAGTTGTTGTTGCCCATGGGCTGTTGTTCCATGCCCAACTGCAGGTAGTTGGAGACGACCCAGCCCATGGTCGACAGCACGGCTTCCAGCATCGCGACATCGATGAAGCAGCCGCGGTTATTCGGATCGGTATTGCCCAGCGCCGACGCCACGGCGAAGGCCGCCGTCATGCCGCCGATGGTGTCCGCCATGGGATAGCCGACCCGCAAGGGGGCCGTTTCCGGCGTGCCGGTCACCGCCATGACGCCCGACATGCCCTGTACGATCTGGTCGTAGGCGGGGGCCTTTTTCAGCGGACCGTCCTGGCCGAAGCCGGAGATCGCGCAATAGATCAGATTGGGGTGATCCTTTTTCAAAACCTCGTAGCCGACGCCCAGGCGATCCATGACGCCGGGGCGGAAGTTCTCGATCAGCACGTCCGAGGTCGCGAGCAGCCGGTGAAAAACCTCCTGCCCCTTTTCGGATTTCAGATTGATGGTGATCGAGCGTTTGCCCGTGTTCTGAGCCAGGAACGACGTGCCCATGCCCTTCTTGTTCAATTCGGGATCGGCGCCCAGTTCGCGGGCCAGGTCGCCCTTGCCGGGGACCTCCACCTTGATGACGTCGGCGCCCATATGGGCCAGTTGGTGACAGCAGAAGGGCCCGGCCAAAACGTTGGTCAGGTCGAGAATGCGGATGCCGGCTAGGGGCTTCAAGGGTGGTCTCCTCGGGCGGGTCGGTGTGGTTTCTTGGTTTCGGGCGCCAGATTAACGCCCCCGCACCAAGCGGCAAGACTTCGTTTTTCTATGACGGGTTTTGAGAAAAGCTCAGGCCGCTTAGTCGTCGGCGGCATCAATCTGTTTCCGCGCCTTCAGGATGCCGATGGCTTACTCTAATTAGTTGATGGAGGCGAGGCGCACCCCGCGCCCGCTTTTCCGCCAGAACGAGCGTCCGCAACGACGCCGCAATGGGCGCAGTTCTGTTGACTCCCGCCATTCCGAAGCTCAACTTGTATACAATCAAGGGGCTGGAAATCACCCTTCCAAAACACATCAAGGAAACATCTCATGGCACATTTCGACGAAACCTTCACCGACGGCGAACTGCCGCCCGTCAAGGTCTATTGGCAACCGGGTTGCTCAAGCTGCCTGAAAACAAAGGAATTTTTGCTCGATCACGGTATTCCCTTCGTCTCCGTCAATGTCGTTGACGACGAAGAAGGCTTCAAGGAACTGGAAGCGCTCGGCGTTCGCATGGTGCCGATTGTCTCGCGCGGCAAGAACTGGGCCAACGGCGCCGTGTTCCGCGACGTCGCCAAGGTCGCCGGGTTCGATTTCGAGGGACACAAGATGCTCAGTCCCGAAGAAATGAAGGACAAGGTCCTGCAGAACGTCGCCGCCGCCACCCGCTATCTGAAACAGATCCCGGAAGACCGCCTGGACGAATTGCTGCCGGGCCGGCCCCGGTCCTACCGGCAATTGGTCTATCACGTGATGAACATCCCGGAAGTGTTCCTCAACCGCGTCGAAAACGACGCGCCCTATACCTACGAAGCGCTGAAGTCGGTTCCGCCGGCGTCGGTCAAGACCAAGCAGGACCTGATCGATTACGGCCAGGGCATCCACGCCCGTTTCCAGGCGTGGTGGGACCGCGAAGGTGCGACCACCGACTTCACCCAGCCGGGCAAGGTCTATTACGGCGAGGTCACCCTGCATGAGGTGCTGGAGCGTACGGGCTGGCACACCGGGCAACACACCCGCCAGATCATCCTGATGCTGCGCGAGAAACTGGGGATCGAGCCCGACGGCGCCCTGACCGACGCCGATTTCGAAGGTCTGCCGATGCCCAAGAATGTCTGGGACAACGAACGGTCGTTCGACGAAGCCGCCTTCGCCGGCCCGGCGGAGACCCGCGCCGCCGAATAGGCCGTATGCCGTATAGAGAGGACATCGAGTTGACCGACTTCACACCCGAAGATCTGGCGGTGCTGACCCAATGGGATACACCGACCATCTGCAACGCCCTTGAGGAAGTCATGCCGGAACGGCGGGGCCACGGCTACACGACGGAGCCGCTGGTGCCGTTGGACCCGGACTTGCCGCCGATCTGCGGCTATGCCCGCACGGCGACGATCCGGGCGGCCGAGCCGCCCAACGAAACGCCGGCCGAAATGGCGGCCAAGCGCGAAGCCTATTACGAATACGTAGCACAAGGCCCCAAGCCGACCGTCGTGGTGATCCAGGACATCGACCCCCGCCCCGGTTACGGCGCCTTTTGGGGCGAGGTTCAGACCACCGTCCATAAAGGCCTGGGCGCCGTCGGCGGCGTCACCAACGGATCGTTCCGCGACCTCAAGGACAGTGCGCGGGGCTTCAATCTTCTGGGCGGCGAAGTCGGCCCGTCCCATGCCTACGTCCATGTCGTCGATATCGACTGTCAGGTGACAATCCACGGCATGACCGTGGTGACGAACAACATCATCCATGCCGACCATCATGGCGCGGTGATGATCCCGGACGAAGCGGTCAAGAAAATCCCCGAAGCGGTCGAGCGTATCTCGCGCCGCGAGGCGGTGATCCTGACGGCTGCCAAAGCACCGGACTTCGACATCGAAAAATTGAAGGCGGCAATGAAGGGGGCGAAGGAAATCCACTGACCCTCCGCCGTCATCTAGAAATGAAAAGGCCCGCCGAAACCGGCGGGCCTTTTTTATGCCAAGCAGGACGAACGCCCGGTTATTTCACGCAGGCCGTCAGCGCCTGAGTCACCACCGCGGCCGTGGCGACGGTCGCCGTCGACATGGAAAAGCCGGATCCGCCGCCCATCTTGTCGGCGACAAAGGTGGTCAGCGCCGCCGGGGTCACCGACTCTCCGACCTTCTTGAGCGTACAGGTACAGGCCGTTTCCGTATTGCCGGCCTTGCCCGTGCACCAATCCATGAACTGGCCGGTCAACTCGCCGGTGTAACCGTCCAGCGCCTGGGCCCGGGGGGCCGCGGCGGTCAGGGTCAGGCCGACCATGATGGCGGCGGCGAACAGGCGAAAAGCGGTCATCGGCGGAAGCTCCTGATTATTGAAAGACCCGTTCGGTCTAGGCCGAAATCTCGGCCCGCGCAATCAGGTACTTCTGCAAATGCCCCATGTCGGGATTGAAGCCCAGGCCCGGGCGGTCGGCCCGGAGCATCATGACCGGATCGAAAGGATCGACCAGGTCATGGGGGTTTTCCGCGTAATCGATAAAGGCCGTCTCCAGCCAATGGGGTTGGTCCGCCGCCGGTTCCGGCTGCGCCGCCAGGACATGGGCCGTCGCAACATATCCCGGGCCCCAGTAGAAGCTATGGCCGACGACGCGTACACCCGCCGCCCGGCCCATCTCGAAGACCTGTTTGGAAACGCTGACCCCGCCGACCTTGGCGATCGAGGGCTGAATGACATCGAAGGCGCCGGCCTGGATGGCGTGGGAGAATTCCATGGCGGAGCCGATGTTCTCGCCGCCGGAAATGCCGGTCCCCTCGGCGCGGACCTTGGCAAGGCCGTCGAAATCCTCCGGCGGCCAGACCGGCTCTTCCAGCCAGAGGAAACCGCCCTTCACGTGCTCGCGTTCCTTCAACTCGCGGGCGATGGCCGAGGCGTCCTCGACGGACCACGGGCAATTGACGTCCAACGTGATGGCGACGCCTTCGGGGGCCGCCTCGCGCGCCGCCATGAACGACGGCATGTCCCGTTCGTGCAGCTTGACCATGGGAAAGCCCAGGTCGGCGGCGCGGGCCGTGTTGCGGGCGACGGCGTCGGTGTCGCCGCCGTAACGCATCAGCGAAGCATAGCGGGTGATCTCGACGTCGTCTTCGGGCCCGCCGAGCAGTTGATAAAGCGGCTTGCCCGCGCGCTTAGCCCGCAAGTCCCAAAGGGCGATGTCGATCCCCGACAGGGCATACATGCAAGGCCCCTGCCGGCCGAAGCCGAAGAACGCCTTGTTCGCCCCCTCCATCAGGGTTTCCAGATCGGCCTCGTCCCGGCCGATGAACCAGGGGGCGATCAGATTTTCCAGCATCGCCATGGTGCTGGGGTTGGACAAATGGCCGAAGCTTTCGCCCCAGCCTTCCAAACCGTCCTCGGTCTCGATCCGAACCATCAGGCATTCCTTGACGGTCCAGGGGTTATCGTTTGCACCCGGGCGGAACCCGAAACGCGGCCCGCCCGTTTCGAACGGGACGCCGAAACGCAAAAGCTCGATTTTCTTGATGGTCATGGTGATGTCTCCTCCGGTCCCCCCGGAGAAGACTCCTACCCCGCCGCGCGCGCCGCCGCAATCGCCGCCAACTGCCGGTCGTGGCGGCGCGATAGCAAGATCAGCGCCAGAACCGCGCCGACCAGGGCCATGCACATGTCCCATTGCGTGTCCCAGACATCGCCCTGGGTGCCCAGGAATTCCTCGGCCCCCTGCCCCAGGATCACCGCCGCCCACCATTCGATCAGTTCGTAAAAGGCGCTGAACGCCAGACAGATCGAGGCGACGACGAAGAACAGCATCTTGCCGGCGCCCAGGCCGGTCTTGCGCAACAGCACCTCGCGCGCCAGCACGGCCGGCACGAAGCCTTGGAAGAAATGCCCGATGCGGTCGTAGGGATTGCGCGCCATGTCGAACAGGTCCTGCAACCAGAACCCGAGAGGCACGTTGGCGTAGGTGTAATGCCCGCCCAGGATCAGGATGAGCCCGTGCAGGAAGGCCAATCGGTAGAGCAGCGGCGTCAAAGGAAACCCGCCACGCGTCGCCGCCATCAGGGGCAGGACGATGAGCACGGGTGCGACCTCGAGAAACCAAGTCACGCGATCCGCAGGTTCGATGCCGGAAGCGATCAGCGCCAGGCCCCAGAAAGCAGCGAGGACCAGCAATTCCCGATCGCTCGCCCGGCCGTCGGTGGCGGCACCCGTCATGCGGCGGCGTCCCCGATATCCATATCGGCGAGGCGTTCCACATGATGCGCCGCGTCGCCGAAGACGTGGTCGATCATGGTCAGGCGCTTGAACAGGTGGCTGACGAACATCTCGTCGGTCACGCCCATGCCGCCGTGAAGCTGCACCGCTTCCTGGCCGATCAGGCGCCCGGCTTGTCCTGCCTTGGCCTTGGCCTGCGCCGCCGCGCGGGCGGCGGCCGACCGGTCGTCGCCGTCCTGTCGGACGACCGCCATGTAGCCGAGCCAGCGGGTCAGCTCCGTTTCCATGTACATTTCCGTCATGCGGTGCTGCAGCGCCTGGAAATCGCCCAAGGGACGGCCGAACTGCTTGCGTTCCTTCAGGTAGTCGACGGTGCATTGCGTCGTCGCCGCCATCACGCCCGCCGCCTCGACCGCGATCAGGGCCGCCGCGCGGTCAATGACCGCTTCGGTCAGTTCAAGGCCGTTGCCGACCTCACCCAAGACCGCCTCGACCCCGACCTTCACACCGGACAGGGTCACATCCCCCGCCCGCAGGCCGTCGACCGTGGGGTAATCACGCACCGTCACGCCGGGGGCGTCGGCGTCGATCAGGAAGACGGTGATGCCGGCCCGGTCGCGAACGTCGCCCGACGTACGCGCGGTGACGGCGATCTTGTCCACCGTCCCGGCATGCAGGACGACGCATTTGGCGCCGTCGAGGACATATCCGCCGCCGTCGGCCTTGGCCGTCGTCGCGACGTCGTTCAAATCATAGCGCGATTGCGGCTCGGCGTAGCCGAAGGCCAGCAGCAGTTCGCCCGCCGCCAGCTTGGGCAGCAAGTCGCCCTGCTGTTCGGGCGATCCGCCCCGGATCATCAACCCGCCGCCCAGCACGACGGTCGATAAAAACGGTTCGACCGCCAGGCCGCCGCCCATGGCCTCCATCAGGATCGCCGTCTCGACACTGCCGCCGCCGACGCCGCCCAGGTCTTCGGGAATGCCGAGGGCCAACCAACCCATTTCGGCGAACTGCGCCCAGGTTTCCGGGCAGAAACCGCCGGGCATGGCCTGGTGCTTGCGCCGGGTGTCCAGATCGTACTCGTCGCGAAAGAACCGTTCGGCCATGTCGCGGATGAGGAGTTGCTCCTCGGTGAAGGTGAAGTTCATGTCTCTCTCCGCCCCGTCACAGCCCGAGGATCGCCTTGGCGATGATGTTGCGCTGGATTTCGTTGCTGCCGCCGTAGATCGACGCCTTGCGCCAGTTGAAATAGTGGCTGGCGACGGTCGCCGCGTGCTCCGGAATGGCCGGGCCGTCGTTGCCTGGGCCGGGCCAATCGTCGTCGAGGATCGCCGGGTCGAACACGGCGGCGCGGTTGCCGACGGCCTCCAGCAAAAGCTCGGTGATCGCCTGTTGAACCTGTGTGCCCTTCAACTTGAGGATCGAGGATTCGGGCCCGGGCTTTCGGCCCGCCGCCTGTTCGGACAACAGGTGCAGTTCCGTCATCTCCAGCGCGGTCAGGTCGATTTCGACCTGGGCCATTTCCTCGCGGAACCGGGCGTCCTCGATCAATGGACGGCCACGTTTCATTTCCTTGGACGCGATCTCGCGCACCCGTTCCATCTGTTTCTTGGACCGGGCGACCCCGGCGATACCGAACCGCTCATGCCCCAACAGGAATTTGGCGACGGTCCAGCCGTCGTTCTCCTTGCCGACCAGGTTGTCGACCGGCACGCGGACGTCTTCCAGGAACACGTCGTTGATTTCCTGGCCGCCGTCCAAGGTCTTAATCGGCCGCACGGTGACGCCCGGCGTCTTCATGTCGATCAGCAGGAAGGAAATCCCGGCCTGTTTCTTACCTTCGGTCGAGGTACGGACGAGGCAGAAAATCCAATCGGCGTATTGCGCCAAGGTGGTCCAGGTCTTCTGGCCGTTGACGACATAATGGTCGCCGTCGCGTACCGCACGGGTCGAAAGCGAGGCCAGGTCCGATCCCGATCCCGGCTCGGAAAATCCCTGGCACCACCAATCCTCGCTGGACAGGATGCGCGGCAGGTAGCGCGCCTTCTGTTCGTCCGTGCCGAATTCGACCAGAACGGGGCCCAGCATCTTGAGCCCGAAGGTGATCAGGCGCGGGCTCGATGCCGCCGCCAGTTCTTCTTCGTAAAGATAACGCTGCACCGGCGACCATCCGGGGCCGCCGTATTCCTTGGGCCAGCTCGGCGCGATCCAACCGCGTTCATGCAGGATCTTCTGCCAGACGACGTAATCGTCCTTTACCAGTTTCAGGCCCAGGTCGACCTTGCGTTTGATTTCGGGCGGAATGCTGGTCCGCAGAAAATCGCGGACCTCTTTTTGGAATGCCGATTCCTCGGGGTTCAGAACGAGTTCCAATGTTCAGGCGCCTCCCAACGCCGCCGCCGGTTGTCGTGCCGGAACGGCACGGGCGGATCTACCAGGATCGAAATCTACCAGGGACCGTGCGCGGCAAAACCGCTTTGCATTTCTTTTTCGATGGTCCGCACCGTATTGACCAGGCGCGGGCCCCATTCTTCTTCCATGCGTTCCGGTTTGTGGATGAAGGCCGGACCGCCGCAGTTGATCGCCATGATCGTCGCCCCGTCGAGCGAGCGCAGCGGCGCGCCGATGGCGTTGACGTCGTGCTCCCACTCCCCGAAGGAGGTGCAATAACCCTTTGCCGCGATCTGATCCATGGCGCGTTTGATGCCGCGTTCGATCTTGGGCCATTCGGCGCCGGCCCGTTCGGCCATGGCGACCATCAGGTATTCCCGTTCGGTGTCCGGAATGGCGGCCAAAAACGCCCGCCCCATGGCCGTCGTGGCGATGGGCACGTGCGAGCCGACGTCGAGCCGCAGGGTCACCGTTCCGGCGTCGCGGGCATGTTCGAGATAAACCATGCTGAGCCGATCGCGGGCCCCCAAGGCGATGCCCAGACCGGATGCGTTCGCCAATTCCTGCATGTAGGGCCGCGCGATCTTGCGGATATCCATATTGGCGAGCAGCGAGTAGCCCAGCGACAACACGCCCGGGCCGAGCCGGTACTTGCCCAGGCGTTCCGCATGAACGAGATAGCCCAAGCGCGTCAGCGTATGGGTAAGGCGCGACACCGTCGGTTTCGGCAGCCCCGTACGCTCGGCGATGTCACCGTTTCCGAGAATGCCGTCGCCCGGTTGAAACGCCCGCATGACGCTGAGCCCCCGCGCCAATGCGGTGACGAATTGCCGGTCTTCCAGTTCTGTCTTTTCAGGGAAATCTTCCAGAGGCAGCATTCTGCCCTCAGCCTGCGCGATCATTTCTCGTACATCGGCGCCACGCGCCGCCTCCCAAGATCCGGTCGATTATACGGCCGGATGCGGTTGGTCCGGTCTGTCTGGGCACGACATCGCCCTTGATTCCCGACCAGGTCGAAAAGCCGTCCGGCCGTGGCGCCCGTCGCCCCGGCCCAGGACGGCGAGAATTTGTCATAGCGGAATAAAATGGTCAAATTTCGAAATTTGGTTTCGCTATGCGAAAATATTCAAGACAAGCCGTTCTCGTCCATCGGCGGCGAACACCCCCCAGGTGATGGAATCCAGCGAGAAAACACGCCTCCCAACGAACATTCCGGCTCTCTCAGGGTTCAATTGGCTTGTCTGATGCTAAGCTGGGTTCTAATATTTTCGGATGCTGCAGCGCAGCATGTTCGATCGTTCCGTGGGGAGGAACTCTTGCAGTCAAACCATGCCTGGGACTTGGCAGTGAGCCAGCCAATACCCGCCCGCCTGACCGGGCGCCGACATAATCCCCGGAATCTGGATAGGTTCGGATGGTCGTGACGCAAGCCGACGTCGTTTGGGTACTTACCGCCTCGGCGCTTGTCTTCATGATGCAGGCTGGGTTTTGCTGTTTGGAAAGCGGCTCGGTCAGGTCCAAGAACTCCATCAACGTGGCGGCCAAGAACTTCGCCGACTTCTGCATTTCCGCCGGGGTCTTCTGGATGATCGGCTTCGGCCTGATGTTCGGGGCCAGCCACAACGGATTGTTCGGCACGGAATCGTTCCTGTTCTCCTTGGCCGATCCGGAATCGGCCGCCTTCTTCGTCTTCCAACTCATGTTCTGCGGCACGGCGACGACCATCGTTTCGGGCGCCATCGCCGAACGGGCCCGCTACACGGGATATCTGCTGATCAGTTTCGTGGTCGCCCTGCCGATCTATCCCCTGTTCGGGCATTGGGCCTGGGGCGGGGCCTTCGGTGGCGATCCGGGATGGTTGGCGAATATCGGGTTCGTCGATTTCGCGGGCGGCACGGTGGTCCACTCTGTCGCCGGCTGGGTCAGTCTCGCCGCCGTTCTGATCATCGGCCCGCGGACCGGCCGCTTCGACGGATCGAGCACACCGTTCCGCAGCCATTCCCTGCCACTGGCGGCCCTCGGCGTATTCATCATCTGGGTCGGCTGGATCGGCTTCAACGGCGGCAGCACCCTGGCCGCCACGGACAACGTCCCGCATATCGTCCTCAACACGGTCATCGCCGGCGCCTTCGGCGGCTTGGGCGCGATGCTGCTGGGCCCCATCGTTCAGAAACGTCTGGACGTGCCGACCATGTTGAACGGCGCACTGGCCGGTCTGGTCGCGATCACGCCGGCGGCCCATTGCGTATCGACCCCGGGGGCGGTCCTGCTCGGCGTCGTCGGCGGCGGGCTTTGCGTGCTCGCCTCTCAGATGCTCGACCGCCTGAAGATCGACGACGTCGTCTATGCCTTTCCCGTGCACGGCGTCGCCGGCGTCTGGGGCACCATGGCCATCGCCTTCCTGGGCGACCCGGCGAAGCTCGGCACCGGGCTGGATCGCTGGGGCCAGTTCCTGGCCCAAGGCACCGGGGTCCTGACCGCCATGGTCTGGGCCTTCGGCGGCAGCTACATCCTGCTGTCGATCATCAACCGGTTCGTGCCGTTACGCGTCTCGCCCGAGGCCGAACGCATCGGCCTGAACGTCAGCGAGCACGCCCAATCGACGGAACAGTTGGACATTCTGCGGTCCATGGAATTCCAACGCCTGACCGGCGACTATTCCCGGCCGATCCCGGTCGAACCCAATTCGGACATCGGCGACATCGCTCGTCAATACAACCTGGTCCTGGAAAACCTCTATTCGGCGAAGATGGAGGCGGAACAGGCGAGCAAGACCAAATCCAACTTTCTCGCCTCGATGAGCCATGAACTGCGGACGCCGCTGAACGCCATCATCGGTTTTTCGGAAATGATCACCCGGCAGTATTTCGGCCCGCTCGGGTCGAATAAATATCACGAGTACGCCGACGACATCATGCATTCCAGCCGCCACCTGCTGTCCCTCGTCGACGACATTCTGGACCTGTCGAAGATCGAGGCCGGGCGCAGCCCCCTGGCGCGCGAAGACATCGATGTCAGCAATGTGTTCGAGGACTGCCTGCGTGTCGTCACCGGCGCCATCGATTGCAACCAGATCTATTTCGACATCAAGGTGCCGGAAAATCTTTCATCGCTGAGCGCGGATGAACGGGCGATCAAGCAGGTCATCCTGAACCTCTTGTTCAACGCCGTGAAGTTCACCCCGCCGGGCGGCTTGGTGACCCTCGCCGCCCATGAAAGCGGTGGGCGCCATATTCTGGAAGTTTCGGACACCGGCAAAGGCATTCCCGACGAAAAGCTGGAACACGTCATCGAACCGTTCCAGCAGTTGCATTCCGACCCGCATATCGCGCAGCTGGGCACGGGCTTGGGCCTGAGCATCGCCAAGGCCCTGGCCGAAGCGCACGGCGGCGAATTGAAGATCGACAGCCAGGTCGGCCGCGGCACCAAGGTCAGCGTCATTCTGCCGTCGCGCCCACCGGCCGATGCCAAGTAAGGGACGGCGGCGGACGGAGGACCCGGCCCGCCTCAGACCAATTCGCCCGCCACATCGAAAAAGGCGTCGACCAGAAGTTCGTGGCGGCGTTCGTTCAGACAGGCGAGATACCGATTCAGGCGAATATCCGTATCGACGATCGGCAGGACCTTGATCCGCTCGTCCTGCGGCAACGATTTTTCGCCGTAGACGCCGATCCCGTGGCCGGCGACGACGGCTTCGCGGATCGCCTCGCCGCTTTCGATCTCCAACACCACCTTCGGCGCGACGCCCGCCCCGACGACCGCCGTTTCGAAAACCCGCCGCGTGTTCGACCCGGACTCGCGCAACACCATCGGCTGCCCGTCGAGATCGCCGAGCCTGATCCCCTTACGCCCGGCCCAGGGATGATCCCGGCTGACGAAGGCGACGATGGCGTGGCTGTCATGGATGCGGGTGAACAGGCGATGGTCGGGCGTATGGTCGGACAGCACCCCGATATCCGTCTCATAGGCTAGCAGGCTGCTCAATGTACGCGCCGAGTTTCCGGCGGACACGGTCACCTTGATTTCGGGATAGCGCTGGCGAAAGGCCGTCAGCATGCCGACGATGAAAAACGGCAACACGGAGGAAATGCGCAGATGCCCGGCCCCGTGATTGCCGGCCACGTGCAGGAACTGATCGGTTTCCGAGACGATGCCGAACAACCGCTGGGTGATTTCGTAGAGGGACCGGCCGACCGCGGTCAGACGGACCTTTCGCTGCGCCCGGTTGAAAACCTGAATGCCGTGCGTGGCCTCCAATTCCCGGACCTGTTCGGTCACCGTCGGCTGCGAAACCCGCAAATCCCGGGCCGCCTGGGTAAAGCTGCCGCAGCG
Source organism: uncultured Rhodospirillaceae bacterium (assembly GCA_913030825.1). Classification (GTDB taxonomy): domain Bacteria; phylum Pseudomonadota; class Alphaproteobacteria; order Rhodospirillales; family Casp-alpha2; genus UBA1479. Next base: position 39,781 of record CAJWCU010000005.1, read on the forward strand.
GGCGACGGCATGGAACGAACGCAGTTGGGTGAAGTTCATAGGAATACCCTATCCACACGATAGAAATTTAATATTTTTCCTATATAAACGAAATGCGCAACAATTCCCTCATCGCCGTCGGCACCGCCGCCGCGGCCGGTGATGGAGAACCCCCGTGGCGCGCGCAGAACTCAACGCATCGTCTTCCCTCCCTCCGGCATCCGAGCCTCCGGCAGCCGAAGCCATCCCGACGACGACGGGCGGCGAGCCGATCCACCTCGAGACACCGACCCTGCGCGGCGACGTCGCCATGGCGGCGGCCTGCCTGACGTTCGGCCTGATCGGTTATTTCGTGATCGTGCCCGCCGCCGTATATGTCCCGGCCAAGTTCGCGGGCACGGTCAATTCACCCGACTTCCTGCCCAAGCTGGTTCTGCTTCTGCTGTCCGGGTTCAGCGCCCTTTATCTGGTCAAGAGCCTGGCCGCCTGGATCAAGACGCCGGCCGAAGGCTGGGCGCCCCGCGCGGATTGGATGCTGGCCGGCGGCACGGCGCTGATCTGCGCCGGGTTCGTCGCCGCGATCTTCCTGGTCGGGCTGACCCTGGCGGCGGCGATCTGTGTCGCCGCGACGATGGGGTATTTCGGCGAACGGCGGCCCACCGTGATCGCACCGGTCGCGATCCTGCTGCCACTGGCGCTTTGGTATTTCTTCGAAAAGATGGCGAACATCCTGTTCCCCCCGCCGCTCTGGGGCATCATGGGCTGGCTCGAGGCATCTATCCGGCCCGTCCTGCAGGCGGGAGGCATCGCATGATCGATTTCGACGCCCTGCTGCAAAGCCTCCCCAACGTCATGCATTGGCACGTCCTGGCGGCCTGCCTGGGCGGTGTGGTTTGGGGCATGTTCGTCGGCGTGACGCCGGGCCTGACCGGGATCATGGCCGTGGTCATCGCCCTTCCCATGACCTTTTTCATGGATCCCTATTCGGCGATCGCCCTGTTGCTCGGCATCTACGTGACGGCGATCTTCGGCGGGTCGGTGACGGCGATCATGATCGCCACGCCGGGCACGCCCAACGCCGCCGCGACGGTGATCGACGGCTATCCCCTGGCGCGCCAGGGCAAGGCCCGCCAGGCGCTGGACATGGCGCTTTACGCCTCGGTCACGGCGGGCCTGCTGTCGACGGTCGTCGCCCTCGCGATCTTTCCGGTGGTCGCCGAATTCGCGCTCGATTTCGGGGCGGCCGAAATTTTCGCGGTGATCGTCTTCGCGATCACAATCATCGCCGGAGTCTCGGGCGATTCGATCCTCAAGGGCATGATCGCCGCCTGTTTCGGCTTTCTGATCTCGCTGATCGGTCAGGACCCGATCCACGGCTCCAGCCGCTTCACCTTCGGCATCTCCGATTTTCAGGCGGGCATGCATATCCTGACCTTACTGGTCGGCCTGTTCACCATTCCGGAAATCATCATCCGCGGCGTCGAAGCCTATAAATCCAAGACCGGCGTTTCGGTCGGCGACATGGGCCCGCCGGTGACCTGGTCGCAATACATCCGCTACTGGCCGACCTACCTGCGGTCCTGCGCCGGCGGCACGCTGCTGGGTGCCCTGCCCGGCCTGGGCGGCAGCCCGGCGGCCTTCCTCGGCTATTTCCTGGCCCAACGGTTTTCCAAGAAACCCCGCGAGTTCGGCCACGGCAGCCTGGAAGGCGTCGCCGGCGCCGAGGCCGGAAACAATTCCGTCTGTGGCCCCGCCCTGGTGCCGATGATGAGTCTGGGCATCCCCGGTGACACGACAACGGCGGTCCTCATGGGGGCGCTGGTCATTCATGGCCTGAACCCGGGGCCCATGCTGTTCGACGACGCGCCGGACTTCGTTTACGGCGTCTTCATTCTGCTGTTCATCAGCCTGCTGTTCATGGCCCTGGTCGGCCTGGGTGTCGTGCGCATGGCGAAATGGGTGGTCCGCATGCCGACGCAGATCCTGTTCCCAGTGGTTCTGATCCTTGCCACCTACGGGACCTACGCAGTACGCGGCAGCATGGTCGACGTGATCGCCATGTTCGGCGTGGGTTTTCTGGGCTTTCTCATGCGGATCCAGAAAATCCCCGCCGCCCCCTTCGCCATCGCCTTCATCCTGGGGCCCCTGTTCGAGAACGAATTGCGCAAGGCGCTGATCATTTCCGACGGTTCGTTGGACGTGTTCGTCGGCAGCCCCATCGCCATCACCTTCCTGATCCTCGCCGCCATCAGCGCCGGGGCGACGGTCTTCCTGCACGGACGCCTGAAAGGCACTCCGGCAGCAAAAATCATATCCGAATGAACGGAAACGCCCGGAACGAAGCATAGCCAAGACCCAGTGAAATTCCCGGGATTCGGCTCCCCCCAGGGGCGCCCCCGAAAGACAGCGGAGAGCAACATGAAACGCAGATTCTTCACCGGCCTGATTCCCGCCATTGCCATCGCCGCGGCCATGGCCTTGACCGGCGGCCCCGTCCACGCGGACGCCTACCCCACCAAACCGATCAAGCTGATCGTCCCGTCCGGTGCGGGCGGATCCACCGACACCGCCGCCCGGATCATGGCCATCAACATTCAGGACCACATCGGCCAGCCGATTATCGTCGTCAACAAGAAGGGGGCGTCAGGCGGCGTCGGAATCAATTTCGCCCTGAAGGCCGAACCGGACGGATACATGCTGATGGAAGGTATGATCGGCGGCCACGTCCTCTATCCGGCGATGAACATGTCCTCGGGCTACACCCCCGCCGATTACACCCCGATCGCGATGACCCAGATGAACCCCAACGTTCTGGTCGTCAAAGCGGACAGCCCCTACAAGACGCTGAAAGACCTGCTGGACGCCCTCAAGGCCAATCCGGGCAAGCTCAAGTTCTCCCATGCCGGGGCGGGCAGCATCCATTTCTTCGGCATTCACCTGCTGCTCAAGACGGCGGGCCTGGACAAGGACGCCGCGATCGCCATCCCCTACAAGGGCGGCAAGCGGTCGATGGCCGGCCTGCTGCGCGGCGAGGCCGATTTCCACCAGACGAATCTGGTTTCGGCCATCGACTTCATCCAGTCGGGCAAGGTTCGCGCCCTGGCGGTGACGACCAAGAAACGCCTGAAGAACTTCCCCGATGTACCGACCTACGCCGAACTGGGTTACCCCGATGTCGACATCTTCGGATGGCGCGGCGTCATCGGGCCCAAAGGCCTGCCGCAGGAGATCGTCGATGCCTGGGCCAAGGCGATCCAGGAAACCATGGACCGCAAGGGTTGGAAAAAGATGGTCAAGGCCGTCGGCGACGTCCCGCACTACCTGGGGCCCGTCGAATTCAAGAAACAGATCGAAACCGATTTCGCCCGCTTCCGCGAAATGGCGACGGACCTGGGCATTCTTGTGAAATAGGCGGCACCACGCCCGCCCGGCATCGCGGACCCGACGGACGGCACCCGTCCCGCGACGCCACCCGGCCGCCCGATACTCCGCGGCCGGGTGGCGGTCCGCCTGCCGCCCCCTGCACACAAACCGACCGAACAGACCGGAACGACAACGGAGCCGATCCCCATGGGCAAGATCACCGAACGCAACTTCGACGAAACGACCGCCGAGACCTGGGGTTCGGTCACCATCACGCCGACGGACGATGTCGTCGTCGGTACCTTCGCGACCTGGACGATCACCTTCACGGTCGGCGCCTATGCCATGGACGTCGGCGGCGGCCTGAAAATCGGCACCCGCCGCCAGGCCGATTTCGGCCATCCCCAATTCACCGATCCGGCGGCGGACAATTACGCCACCGTGACCTGCTCCCGCGCCGGGGCCCGGTTCGAAACCTTCTTCGATCCGCGCGGCCACAAACGGCCGTTCAACGCCGTCGCGGTCATCCGCCTGGCCGCCGCCCCGCTTTATCCCGGCGATACCGTCACCATCGTGCTGGGCGATACGTCCGGCGGTTCACGCGGGCTCAAGGTCCAATCCTTCCCAGAAAGCGCCAGCGACTTCGCCGTCTTCGTCGATCCCTTGAGTTCCGGCGAGTACAAGCGCGTGTTCTGCGCATCCCCCAATTTCGGCATCCAACCGGGCCCGTCCGAATACCTGACCCTGGTCGCGCCCAGCATCGTCGCCGCCGGCGAAGGCTTCCGCGTCCAGGTGCGGGGCAACGACAAATTCGGCAACCCGACGCCGGTCGATGCGCCGGGCCTGGAGTTGACCGCCGATCCGCCCATCGCCGTCGATCTGAAAACCGAAGGAGGCCGCGCCACCTGGATCGAGGGTGTGACGCTGTCCGGCGAGGGCGTGCGCCGTCTGGAACTGCGGCGCGGTAACGAAGTCCTGGCCCAATCCAATCCCGTCCTGGTCAACGGCAAGGACGGCAATATGATCTGTTGGGGCGACACCCAGGCGCAGACGGCCTCGACCGTCGGCATCGGCACGCCGGACGAATATTTCGCCTATGCCCGCGACTTGGCCGCCATCGATTTCACGACCCATCAAGGCAACGACTTCATCCTGTCCGACAAGGACCTGGACGAGGTCCGCGAAGCCGCCAGCAAGCACAACGAGCCGGGCCGCTTCGCGGCTTTCTTCGGCTGGGAATGGTCGGGGCCGACGGGCACCGGCGGTGATCGCAACGTGCTGTTCCTGGACGACGACGGGCCGATCCACCGCAGCAGCCATTGGCAACTGGCCGACGACGAAATCGCCCCCGGCAGCAACGCCACGGAATGCGTCCATGCCCGCGACCTGCAGGCCCGGATGCGCGAATACATCGCCGAGACGGGGCGCAAGGTCATCATGGTCCCCCACATCGGTGGCCGGCGGTCCGACTTCGAGGCTCAGGACCCGGAACTGGAGCCGGTGTTCGAGATCTGCTCCAACCACGGCGTCTTCGAATGGCGCCTGCACGAGTTTTTGGAAGCCGGCGTGCGGGTCGGCGTCGTCGCCGCCAGCGACGACCATACCTGCCGCCCCGGCCTAGCCTATCCCTCGACCCCGGAAATGACCGTTTTGGGGGGGCTGGCGGCGGTCTACTGTACCGAGCACAGCCGCCACGGCATCTACGACGGCATGATGGCGCGCCATTGCTACGGCACGACGGGCGCCAGGATGATTCTTGAGGTCTCGGCCCAGGGGGCGAATATGGGCAAGGTCGTTCGCGCCGACGGGCCCGTCGCCATTTCCGGCAAGGTTCACGGCACGGCGCCGATCGAAGAAATCGTCCTGTTCAACCGCTCACGCGAATTGACCCGCTTCCGCCCCAATCCGGCAGTGCGCAACGACGCCCGGATCAAGATCGTCTGGTCGGGGGCGACCCATCAGGACCGCGGCCGGTTCATGACATGGGACGGCGGCCTGACGCTCACCGGCGGCAAAATCGCCGGGGCCCGGCCGCTCAACATCTTCACCGCCAAATACGGGATCGACGCCTGGGATGCGGGCTCGGTCGCCTGGCGGTCGGTGACCTCGGGGCAGGAAGAAGGCGTGCTGCTGGACATCGACGCCCCGGACGACGCGGAAATCGTCTTCAAGGCGGGCCCGGCGGACATCCGCTTCACGGTCGGCGAGGCCCGTGCCGGCGATCTGCGCTGGGACATGCCGGGCGGCCTGGAACAATACGTCACGGCCTCGACCCTTCATACGGAGGGCGGCGCCCTGGACACGACCTTCACCTTCATCGACGAAGCCCCCGAAGGGGCCGAGCAAGCCTATTGGGTGCGCGTGGTGCAGACCGATTTCCATCGCGGCTGGTCCAGCCCGATTTTCGTGGAGACGGCCTAGAGGACGGGAACTAGAGGTTCGAATTCGATCGCGACCGGCCCAACACGATGGCCGGGATCACGGTCAATGCGAAGATCACCGCGATCTGGCGGAACGAATCGTGGAAGGCGAAGGTATTGGCCTGGGCATAAACCACGCGGCCGAGATAGTCCAAGGCCATGGCGCCGTCGGCCGGTGAGGGCACGCCGGCGGCGTTCAGCAATTCCCGCACTCGGTCCAACATCTCCGCCGTCGGGCCCTTCACATTGGTCTGCGTCGCCGTCAGGAAATCGGCGTGGTAGGCCGTGCGCATCTCGATCGTCACGGCCGTCATGTTGACGCCGAAGGCGCCCCCCATCTGGCGGAAGAAATTGAAGGTCCCCGCCCCCTGCGCCATCTTTTCCGCCGGCACGGCGGACAGCGCCGCCTTCCCCATATTGGGGGAAATCAGGCTCATGGAACCGCGCGTGAACATAGCCAGCAGCGCGACCGTGATAAAGGCCGTGTTGACGTCGATGGTCGCCAGAACCATGGCCGCCACGGCGAAGCTGCTGCAGCCGACGATGATCGGCCAATGGGGCGGCACGCGGTCGGCGAGGCGTCCCGACGCCTGCATCAGCGCGACCAGCAACAATCCCGCCGGAACCAGGACAAGGCCCGCCTTGGTTGCCGTGTAACCCTGGATCGTCTGGGTGAACAACGGGATCGAATAGTTGGTCGAGAAATTGCCCACGCCGAAGGCGAAGGCCACCGCAACCGCCGAGGCGAAGCGCGCATCGAGAAACAGGGTCGGGTCCAACAACGGGTTCTTGGACCGCAGCTGGGTCACCACGAACAACACCGCCGAGGCCAGGCCGACCAGAAGGAAAATCAGGAAATGCAGCGATTCCCAGCCCCAGCGCTGGCCGTTTCCGATCCCCGCCATCAGCGTCGTCAGGGCCGTGCACAGCAGGATGAACCCGATCCAATCGAAACTGGGCTTCTTGTCCAACGGATTGCGCGCAGGCATGAGGTTCAGGGCCATGATCGCCGACAGGCCGACCAACGGCAGCGGCACGATGAAGACATGGCGCCAGGTCACCAGATCGATCGTGATGCCGCCGACCAGCGGCCCGAAGGTCGGCGCCAGGGCGATTCCCATGCCGACGGTGCCGACGGCAAGCCCCCGGCGTTCCGGCGGAAACACGGCGACCGCCGTGGCCAGCGCCAGCGGCTGCACCAACCCGGCGCTGAACCCCTGCAGAATTCGGCCGGCGATCAGTACCTCGATGGACGGGCTGATCGCCGCCATCACCGCACCGATACTGAAGATCACCAGGGCCATCAGATAGGTGTTGCGCGGGCCGATGACCCGCGACGTCCAGGAATTCAATAGCTGGCTGGCGACCATGGTCGTCAAAAAGGCGGTCGAGGCCCATTGCGCCAAGTCCTGACCAACCCCGAACGCGCCCATGATCGACGGAATCGACACATTGACGATGGTCGACGACAGGACCATCGTCATCGACCCCATCATTCCACAGGCCGTGACCAACCACCGATAGGATGGGCCGAAACGTTCAAATTGCCGGGCGATGGCGGGATTATCGGTCTGCAAGCGAGGGTCTTCCGATTGCCGGGACAGGCCGGAAGACACCCGCGGCGGGCGTCTTGTCACGCCGCCCGGGCCAGCCTCCCAGCGGCCAGGATTGTATACAAATTCCACGCAGGCGGGATCAAAAAAGATCGTCGGCGCCACGCTTTTCCGCTTTTGCCGATTTTCCCCGGCCGCCGCGGGCGCCTGATTAGCCTCTGTTGAATAATTTCCGATGCACCCTAGAATGCGGGCCGCCGTCCGATGCGGGCGGCGGCAGACGCGCAGGCGCCGACATCCGCCTCCGTCCGCAGACCAGGACGGAGACACCGAGATCGTGACGCCCTTTTCCCCCGATCAGCCCCAAACGCGGGCTTTCTGGCAGATGCCCGGATTCATCCTGGTCGCTGCCGCCTTGATCGTCTTCACCTCGTTCGGCATCCGCCAGAGCTTCGGGCTCTTTATGTGGCCGATTTCAACGGATTTGGGCTGGGGCCGCGAGACCTTGTCCTTGGCGCTGGCGGCGCAGAATCTGGTGCTCGGCATCTCCGCCCCTTTCGCGGGCGCGCTGGCCGACCGGATCGGCGCACCGAAGACCGTGGCTTTAGGTGGCGCCCTATTCGCCGCCGGTGTGTTCTGCATGAGCCAATCCGCAACCCCCATCGCGATGTTCTCCAGCGCCGGATTATTGGCCGGGATCGGGCTGGGGGCCTGCGGCCTGCCGCTGATCCTGACCGTCATCGGCCAAGTGGCGCCGGCGGAGAAACGGAGCCTCTGGCTCGGCGTCGGGACGGCCACGGCAACCGGCGGCCAGTTGTTGGTGGTGCCCCTGACCCAGGGCATGCTGGCGGGTTACGACTGGGTGCTGACGCTGATGATCCTGTCGGCCATGGCGGCCTTGATCGTGCCGTTGGCGTTCTCCATGTCCGGCGTCGTGTCGGCCACGACCGGCAAGGACACGCAGATAACCCTGCGCCAGGCGCTGGGCGAGGCCGCGGGGCACCGGGGGTATGTCCTGCTGACGCTGGGGTTCTTCGTCTGCGGGTTTCAGGTCGCCTTCACGGCGATCCACCTGCCCGCCTATCTGACCGACAAAGGCGCCAGCCTCGCCCTCAGCGCCACGGCGCTGATGCTGATCGCCGTCTGCAATATGTTCGGCAGTTCGTTCTCGGGCTGGCTCGGGGGGCGGATATCCAAGAAGTATATGCTCAGCGGCATCTACGTGCTGCGTTCGGTGATTATCGCCTTGTTCATCACGCTGCCGGTGACGCCGGTCTCGATCGTCGTCTTCGCCGTCGCCATCGGCTTCCTGTGGCTCAGCACGGTGCCGCCGACCACGGGACTGGTCGCGCAGATTTTCGGCCTGCGCTACATGGGCACGCTCTACGGCATCGTCTATCTGAGCCACCAATTGGGCAGCTTCACGGGCGTCTGGCTGGGCGGGCGCCTGTTCGACGCCACCGGCAGCTACGACGTGGTCTGGTGGGGTGCGGTCGCCCTCGGCCTGATCAGCGCGCTTTTGCACCTGCCGATCAACGACGCGCCGCTCGGCCGGCTCCGCGACGAGGCCGCCGGCGCCGATTAGCGCCGTTCACCGCGAACGAACCGAAAGAGACAGGCTCAGGCCTTGGCGATCGACTTGATCGGCGCCCGGGTCTGGCCCGAGCGTTCGGCGATCTCGTTGTCCTGCTGTTCGATAGCGGCGCGCACTAGGTCTTCTAGGGCGTCGCCGAAGGATTCGTCGAGCAGGTCCGTGGAGACCCGGCGGTTGGACGTCACCGTTCCGTCGCCGTAGGTCACATTGAACATGAGGAATTGGGGGCCCTTGCCCTTGGATTTCTTGCCGGCCATGTGGCGGCCTCCGATCTTATGTGATGCGGGCGCCCGTCCGGGCGAACCCTCGGAAGAATTGGTAGCGGAGGAGGGACTCGAACCCCCGACACGCGGATCGTGATGGATATCGGGCTACGACTGGAACTTCAAGGAGTATCCCCAAACAATTCATCAAGAACTCGGGTCGGATTGTTGAGGAAGGCGCGCGTAATTCGCACATGTTCGATCTCGTCATAGGAAATGGGCTCAATTCCGGCGCCCGTGAAATGCCGGATATCGGCTCCAGGGTAACTCATCAGGATCGGCGAGTGCGTCGCCAGGATCATTTGGGCGTTGCCGGACTCCTCCCAATCACGCATGAGCCGCATTAACTCGAACTGGCGCTTGGGAGACAGCGCGTTCTCCGGCTCGTCCATCAGGTACATGCAGCGTTTCTTGGTCCCGAACCGGTCGTTGAAGACGGACATGAAAATCTCGCCGTGGCTCCGCTCCCAGAGAGGTCCGCCGTGCACGAAGTGATTTTCATCCGAATCATCGATGTAGCGCGCCACGTCGGCGAAGGTGTCGGAGCGGAAGAAGAACCCGGTCGATACTTTCGGAAGCCAAGCGGGCCGGAGCGCCCGGGTGAGCGTCGTGTCCGTCGTGTCCGCGGTGTAGTGGAGCTGGAACTGTGCGTCACCGCCGCCCGCGGCAAAGCCCGCGAGCGCCGCCAACGCTTGCAGGATCGTCGACTTGCCCGACCCGTTCTCGCCGACGAAGACCGTCACAGGCTCCGTGAACTCCATGGAGAAATCATCGGTGAGCAGATCGGGAAAGCGGGTGAACGGGAACTTGTCCCGCTCCGCTTTTTCCGGCAGCAAGCTGACGCGTTTGAGGAACGGCGCCTTGAGAGCGCTCGACGGCTTGCTCAAAGGAACTTGTCCAACTGCTTGCGGGTGGGAACGGACTCTTCCGAGGCCGCTCGGCGGCGCGCCTTGTCGGCGACTACCAGGGCCTGATAGGTGCGGCGGAGGTCTTCATCCATCTCTTCCTTCGGCACCCGTTTCAGCCAGTCGTCTTCCAGAAACGGGATATCGATCTCCCGTTCGTTCTCCAGGTCGGCGATGATTTCGTGCATGCAGGCATCGAGTTGTTCGTATTCTTTCAAGTCAGTCAAAATCCGGCAGATGTCGAACAAAACATAACGAACTGACTCATTTTTCTTACGGCCTCTGCCGAGGGCGACCTTGTAGTAGCCAAGTTTCTGCAATTTCTCCGATTCATCTAACGGATGATTATGATCTGCCCCGACACCGAAGATCGCCATATTGGTCCAAGCAAGTGGCTGTTCGTCGAATTCTTCCGTCAGAACTGTCGCCCAATGAACACATGCTTCGCCTTCTCCCACTTGCATGAGATACACGCATAAATCGGGTATGAGCTCGAACCGGAACTCCGGATCGGTCTCTGTGTCGAGCTTATTAATGAGAAGATCGCAAACGTCACGGTGCCGCTTTTCTTTTGCGAGCGGTCGAACAACCTCGCGATAGAACCTTTCGTACCTTTTTGGGGATTCTTCTTGAGGCATCTTTAGTTTCAATTACCGATCGGGATTAAAGGAAACCACCTCGTCGGCCTTGCTCCATTCTGGGGGTTCGTCGGGATGAGGTACTCCGCCGTTTTCCCGGCAAAGCATAAACCTATACCTGGCGCGCTCTTTGCACTTCCCCTGCCATTCCGGGGCTCGAAAATAACATGCGTCGCGTTCGTCCATCCATCGCTGATGGCAATGATCTTCTGCGTCGTCATCGTTACCGGTTTCTTCTTGGTATTGTTTTCGTAACTCCTGTTGTCTCGGTTTGGAAGAAGCAGCAAAAACCGCCATGGCCGCAGCGACGGTCGCAGCGGGCAGCACACCCATGAGCCATTCGGCGAAGGCGATCCCGATGGGAACAGCTGGGGCGAAAGCCAGTTCTACCTGATCATGATCGTTCTTGGGCGGGATTTCAACTTTTGATTGTTTTTTTTAACATTATTCAAATTTTCTATGGTTTCGCCTTCCAGCTGCACCTCCCCGTCAACCTTGAGGCCCTGCTGGCGCTGGAACGCCTTGATCCCCTCGAACATCGGCTCGTCGGGGAACTCGTTGAGGCCGTGGGTCCGAGTGTCCAACAGGCCCAGATCGTGAAGCGCCTTCTTCACCTGGCTCGTGTCCCGCAGATCCACATTGGTCCCGGGCGTAATGGGGTGTTTCAGGTCAATCGGCTTAACCTGCAGTCTGGGTGGCGCTGGCTTGGGGTCTACAATGAAGGATCCCGGCGAGCGGGTTCGCTTTTGCCCGGCGACCAGGATCTCGTTAAGTCGCTTGAGGGTCGGCCCATCGGGTTTCATGACGCCGTCGACCTGGAGGTTCTGCTCGCGCTGGAATGATTTGACGCCGTCAAGCATGGGCCGGTCGGGATATTCCGTGAGGCCGCGCTCAGGCACCTTCATGTGGCCTAGGTCGGCCAAGGCTTTCTTGGTGTTCAGCGAATCGTCCAAATCCATGTTGAATTCTTCGCCGATCGGCTTGTTCAGCCGGAAGGGAGTGAGCATGACTTTCTCCTGCGCGCATCCGGCAATCACGCGGACGCAGCGGTGCTGTGGCAGCCGGCGCACGAACGAAAAGGTGCGGCCAGACAAGCCTGGGTTCAGGTTTCGGGATGTCTCTGAAGTGTTGTCCGTTCAAAACGGGTTGTCCCCGGCCGCAAGGCGGCCGAAGGGCCCGGACGGGCACTTGCACCGAACATGAAGCATCAATCGCAATTTGTAAAGGTATAAATACCTATTTTACGACCAAAAGCCCCACCCCAAGTTGCCCCAGGCGTTACCCCGGCGCGCAAAAGCGCCACCGGCCGAAATCATGGCCGACGCTCAAGACACTCGAATTGTTTGGGAAATTTGGTAGCGGAGGAGGGACTCGAACCCCCGACACGCGGATTATGATTTATCAGCTATTTGTTTAAATTCAACAGGTTAATTTGCAAAACTTTACCGTTTGTTCCGCTGCATTCCGGCCCGTTCCAGGATTTTGCAAAACTGCAACTATATGCGCTCCTCATTACATCATATGGCGTGGATCCAGGCATTGAACGTTTGTTGATCAAAACTTCCGTTCACAACAGCAACATTGTTGTCAGCCAAAAATACAGCCAATTGAATTCCATCCATCGCAATCACCCCTGCCTTTTTTAAGAGATCGCGGGCGTCTCGAGAGATCGTACCTGTTGTGAAAAACAAATAAAAAACTGGATCACAATTTCGCATCTGAAGTTGCGCGAGAGGGTCTTTTGCTCCTGCATACGCTTTTGATTTCGCTAATGACACTGATCCGACCAACTCTCGAATATCTTTGGTAGAAACCTGTGTCGCGGAATAATGCTTAGCCTGGCCTACAAGCCAGATTTTTAATTGTTTTTCAGCTCCAGGGTTAATAGCTGACGGACGGATAATTTCTCCGAATGGAACTTGCCCATAAAAATCAATTCCCTGGTCCGCACTCGCTTGGGTCACGATCGGTTTTTCAACATTCAATAGCCCGATTACCCTGCCGCATAGGGCTTCAAATTCAGTAGGGTTTAAACTTTCAAAAGCCTCAAAATATTTAAATGCATTTGCTCTATTGAGTTTTGCAACTCTAACATCAGGGTCGTCGTTCGGCTCTATGTAACACGAACCCTGTACAAAGTCGGGCGAAGCAAAATTGAATGCGTAAGTCAAAAACGACGCTTCTTCCACACTATTGGAAATGGTGAGTTCGATCTTTTTTCGGAACCTAGTTCGCCAACGCTCTGCTAATTCTTCAGAAGAAGCTTCAGTTTCCCACCCTTGAGACTCAATTATTTCAACCAAAACATCATTTAGGGAGCGTGGTGGCATATCAACAGCCACAACATCAGATAACACTCCCACTGCTGCATTCGGTCCGATCATTCAGGGTGATCAGCTCCAGCCACACGCTCATTTAGCCTCAGGACTCTCTCGGCCGTATCTACCAGTGCCCGAATGATCTGAATATCATCCGCATCGAATGCCTCGACTTCCAATCCAGGTATGTTTTGCAGGGCCGTTGTGGCTTCACCGACTTCATTGCGCCAACGCCGAGAAATCTCGTTTCTGTTGGCAATCGTCAGGGCATCTACAAAAGGTTGGTGCAATTGGAGGAGACTGGCTTTCGCCTCGTTATTTGGCAGAATATCTCGAAGTTGCCGCACTTCAGAATAAGTCGAAATTTTGGGAGCATCGTCCCCATCTTCCGCGTCATTCTGACACGGGGTGATCAGCTGATAGAAACTCTCCCTATTTGCATCGTCCTCAAAGGAAAAAGTATTTTGATTCCATCCGAGCCAATCTCGGACGATTGGCAAGGATACAGCCTCATGAAATATCGGATATAGCTTTGCACCCGCATAATCAGAAAATGCTTCGTCGTCCTGCATTTGTTGCAGCGCTTTATACGCACGATAACGCCGATTAACCTCCAAGACGCTCAGGCCCAGCCTTTGGGAAATCATAGTCGAATCTAGATCATGCTGATCATGGAGATCCGCAATTAACTTTGCGCTTTGATATCCCCCCCACTCTTTAATTCCACCTACGTGTCGAATCCCCATAATCGCTTCTCTGAAGTAGGCATCTTGCCCTTCATCATCCGCGACTAAGCAGGGCACGGCCTCGAACCGATCAACAACCGTTTGAGGGATATCGACACCTGCATTGTATTCGTCTCTTATCTGCCGTAACGCCGCGACACGCCGGTTCCCCTCGATGACTAAGTATTTTCCATCTGCATGTTCGTATGGAGCGACAACAATCCGCTCAATCTCCAAAAATCCATTTGAAACTATTGAGTCTCGCAACGGCCTGATGGACTCCTCTCTCATCCGCTGGAGAGTTCCCGCCTGAACTCTGTCGATATGGAATCGATCTGGAGCACATACAACAAAGTCTGCTTGGTCCTGTAAGCGATAGTTGTTTGGATCGAGCAAAAGTTGATCAAGCGATAAATTCTCTGAGCGCATGTCTTATCCTTCATTTTGCGAACGATTTTATGTTGTCACACCACTAAGTCGATTTGTAGTGATCATAGTGAATTAGATTTCACAAATTCTCGCATGCGTAGATATTCCCCGGTTTCGTTGGCGACCTCAATCATTGTGGTTTGGCCTCGAAATCCGAGCGCAGACGCTATTGCTTAAAGGAATGATCATATCATGACGCGCCATTCTCTTGATCTAGGTGAGATACCTGGCTGGCCAACTGCCATGTCTCGAGAAACTGCGGCAGCATATCTCTCTCTCTCGCCACAGAGATTCGACCGCCACTTGAGACCACAACTAAGAGAAATCCGGTTTGGACGGTCTGTCCGGTTCAGTCGACAGGATATTGACGCGCTAGTCGAAATTTTAGCGGACGCGAGCATGAGCCCTGAAGAAAAAGCAGCATATGAAGCTCTAGAAAATCTCTAAGCGACGGCTTAGAGCAACGGACTGATTTTCCGTATCTCAGATTTTTGGAAAAAGCAGCGGAGTCTTCTAACATATTGAAATTATATAAGTAATTTACGCATCGATTGCCGTCGGTCGCGCGTATTTTGATCTATTCGGATCAAAACTCACCAAGTTTTGCAGAATTTTACTTGGATTTATAAAAGCAAAAGCCCCCAAAATCGCTAAGGATTCCAGGGGCTTGAATGGTAGCGGAGGAGGGACTCGAACCCCCGACACGCGGATTATGATTCCGCTGCTCTAACCAGCTGAGCTACTCCGCCCCAGGGCGTATGCCGGCGCGGGCGGGTTGGCCTTGCGCAACGGCGTGGTGGGGTTTAAGGCCCCCACGCGCGGGTGTCAAGAAAGACCTCGCCTTCGGCGGCAAAGGGGGGAAATTTCTATCGGTCCCGGCGGCCGGACCGGCCGCACGGATGCACCCGGCGTTACCGGGTTTTGCGAACCTTAGGGCTCAGGCGCCGCCCCAGCGCCAATCGCCGCGCTGGTTTCGAGGGCCGCAGGCATTGCGCGCGCCCTTCATCATCCGGTCCTTCGCAGCGGACGGGCGTTTCTTGGCCGAAGCCGAAGATTTTCCGCGCACCATCTCGTTTTCAAGGCGTTCGAGTTCGGTCCGCTTGATCTGCCGCTTGGCGGCTCTGTCGTTCACCATGTCACCCTCGCCGAAGCTGTCAGGTATTTGTCAGGTAGCAGTTTCTCCCTGGTACCAAAGACCTGGACGAAAGTAATGTGATGTATGTCACAAAACGATGAATTCGCTTGTGGATGGAATCCGAAACACAGCGGCCCAAAGTGCCACTTCGGCACTTCGGGGCTCCATACTCATCTGTTTAAGTTGATATTTTCAGGATTCAGATTGAGGCATTAACGAAAGGGGGGCGCGCTGGAGAATGTCTCGTCCGACGTCCCCGCACCCTCGCTTTCTGCTTGGCTGGTGGTTTCGTTCATCCTGTTCAGCTTGGCTTGCGAATCCTTCCGGATCGTGCGGCTGAGGTGTTCGTGAGCCTGGCGCAGGAGTGCCTGCGTCGCCTGGGGCGAGGCGGTCTTCGGTGCCGGGGCCTGGTAGCCGGACGCCAGCCAGGGCCGGTCCGCCGTATCGCCTTTGGGCATGGCGCGGATCACCGGTTCCGGGTCCTTGACCCAGGAATTGACCATGGCCGGGGCTTGGTATTCGGCCGGTGCGGGTTTTTCCGGCGCGTCGTAGCGCGACGGATGCTTGCCATAGTAATTGACCAGCCGACGGTCCTCGCCGGCGACCGGCTCGCGGTAGCATTCCACGCCGCCGCCAAGCGCCGCGTAGCAATAGGTCGGCTCGTAATCGATGACACCTTCTTCGTACTTGTCCACGTATCCACACGCGGTCAAGGCGAGCGAAAAGGCGATCGCTGCGATGATCTTTTTCATGGGTGTTCTATCCCATCCTGCGTCTGTAGTTCGTCCCAGTACAGGATGGCACCCGATGGTTAGCAAGGGGTTAACGTAGAATTCAGCCGCCCTTGAAAATCGCCGAGACCTCCTTCGTCGTCGGCAGGCCGTCGACCCAGGTAAAGGTGCCGGGCTCCAGCATTTCCCGAGCACTTTCCATGACCTTTGCGAACCCGGCGCGGAAAAGCGATCCGCCGACGCTCAGGCGCTTGACGCCGAGGTCTTCGAAATCGGCGACGGACAGGGTGAAGCCGGGCAGCCCGGCCAGAACGTTGACCGGCCGGTCGACGGAAGAAACGACGGACCTGATTTCCGCGGCTGTCTTCAGCCCCGGCGCGTAGAGCACATCGGCTCCGGCTTCCTGATAGGCCTGCAGCCGCTTGATCGTGTCGTCCAGGTCGGGATTGCCGCGGATCAGGTTTTCCGCCCGCGCCGTCAGGACGAAAGCCGGCTCGAGCCCGCGCACGGCTTCGAGCGCCGCCGTCAATCGGTCCACCGCTTCGCCCAGGTCGTAAAGACGTTCGCCGTCATAGTCCTCGATGGAGCCGCCGGCGAGACCCGTCTGGGCGGCAAGGCGGAAGTTTTCAGCGACGCCTTCGACCGTATCCGCGTAGCCGTTTTCGAAATCGGCGTTCACCGGCACGTCGACGGCCGCGGTGAGGTCGCGGAAATGCTGAAAAATTTCCTCAAGCCCCATACTTCCGTCGGGGCGGCCCTGGGCGAAATTCATGCCCGCACTGGTCGTCGCCAGTGCCTTAAATCCCATGCCTTCGAGCAGACGGGCCGAGCCGACATCCCAAGGATTGGGAATAACGAAGCAGCCCGGCGCGTCATGCAGCGCCTGAAAGGCCGCGACTTTCTGGGCATGGTTCATGGGCGTTCCTTTCCCCGGCCGCAGGCCTGCGGCCCGTCAAATCTTGCGGCTAGCCGTTGACGTCGACCACCGTACGGCCGCGCACCTGGCCCTTGAGGATCTTGGTGGCGAGATCCGGTAGGTCGCCGAGCACCGCCGTCTCGGTCAGGGCGTCCAGCTTGTCCATGGGCAGGTCGGTCGCGATACGGCCCCAGACCTCTTTCCGCCGCGCGGTCGGGCACATCACGCTATCGATGCCGCAGAGGTTCACACCCCTAAGCAGGAACGGCAGGACCGTCGTTTTCAATTCCGGGCTGGCGGCCAGGCCGACGGCGGCGCAGCTTGCGCCGTACTGCATGGTCGCCAGCAGCGTGTGCAGGGTCGGCCCGCCGACGTTGTCGATGGCGCCTGCCCAGCGTTCCCGGCCCAGCGGACCCTTGGGCGCTTCTTCCAGTTCGGCGCGCTCGACGATGGTCGCGGCGCCCAGATCCTTCAAAAAGGCGTGGGATTCCTGCCGCCCCGTGGACCCGGCGACCTTGTAGCCCAGTTTGGCCAGGATCGCGGTCGCGACGGAGCCGACGCCGCCCGACGCCCCCGTCACCAGAACCTCGCCGTCGGCGTCCGGCGTCAGCCCCTGGGCCTCCAGCGTGGTGATCGCCAGCATCGCGGTGAAGCCCGCCGTGCCGACGGCCATGGCGCGTTTCATGTCCAGCCCCGACGGCATGGGAACGAGCCAATCGCCCTTGACCCGCGCCTTTTGGGCATGGCCGCCCCAATGGACTTCGCCGACGCGCCAGCCGGTCAGGATGACCTCGTCACCGGGTTTGTAGTCGGGATGATCCGAGGTTTCGACGACGCCTGAGAAATCGACGCCTGAGACATGCGGATAATCGCGCACCAGCCGCCCCAGGCCGTTGATCACCATGCCGTCCTTGTAATTGACGGTCGAATACTTGACCGCAACGGTAACGTCACCGTCGGGCAATTGCGCTTCGTCGATGTCCTGAATGGCGGACGACACCTTGCCGTCGGTTTCTTCCAGCATAAGGGCTTTGAACGTAGCCATGGGGATTCTCCGGGATCGGTTGTTCGATGGATCGGGCTTCCCATGGGTGTAGAGAAGCCCCCGGCCCGGGTCAACGGGCGACCGCGTCCCCTGGATCAGCCGGCAAGCCGCCAGGAAAGCGTCTCGCCCCCCTTGAAGGCCACGACCTTTTCGCCGGCCGCCGCCTCGACGGCCTCCGGCACGGTCCAGTCGGCGCGTTCCAGGGTCACCGTCGCCTCGTTGACGGGCAGGCCGTAGAACGCCGGACCGTTCAGGGAGGCAAAAGCCTCCAGTTTGTCCAAGGCACCCAGTTCGTCGAATACCTGGGCATAAAGCTCGATCGCCGTGGCGGCGGTGAAGATACCGGCACAGCCACAAGCCGTTTCCTTGGTATGGGCGGCGTGCGGCGCCGTGTCGGTGCCCAGGAAGAACTTGGGGCTGCCCGAGGCGACGGCCCGGCGGAGTGCCTGACGATGGACCTCGCGCTTGGCGATAGGCAGGCAATAAAGATGCGGGCGGATGCCGCCCTTGAAGATGTCCGTGCGGTTGATGGCCAGGTGATGGGCCGTCACGGTGGCGCCGATGTTCGGCCCCGCGCCCTCGACGAATTCAGCCGCATTGGCCGTCGTGATGTGCTCTAGAACGATCTTGAGGTCCGGAATGTGGGTCACCAGCGGGCCGAGGATCCGTTCGATGAACACGGCCTCGCGGTCGAAGATATCGACCTCGGCGTCCGTGACCTCGCCGTGCAACAGCAACGGCATGCCGATCTCGGCCATTTTCTCCAACACGCCCTGAACCTTGGCGATGTCGGTGACGCCACTGTCGGAATTGGTCGTCGCCCCGGCGGGATAGTATTTCACCGCCGTCAGCACGCCGTCGGCATGGCCGGCGGCGAGGTCCGCCGGGTCCGTGTTGTCCGTGAGGTACGCCGTCATCAGCGGCGTGAAGTCGACGCTGTCCGGCACCACGGCCAAAATCCGGTCGCGGTAGGCCGCCGCCATGGCCGCCGTGGTCACCGGCGGCACCAGGTTCGGCATGACGATGGCGCGGGCCATCTGGCGGGCCGTATGGGGGACGACGGCGGCCATCATGGCGCCATCGCGGAAATGCACATGCCAGTCATCGGGCCGGCGGATTGTCAGGGTATCGGTCATGGGGATATTGGCTTACACGGCTTCGCCGAGAACTTCCAGCACGCCGCCGCCCTTGGCGCCGCCCAGGATGTGATGTTGGTGCCAGACGGCATAGAACAGCAGGGTCCAGGCCGCCTGCATCTCGCGCTTGCCGGCGTTGCGGAACAGCGTCGTCACCGCGTCGGGACGGCAGATTTCCGAGACCCCCGGCTGCGCCGCGACCAGCGGGCCCAGGCGCCTGCCGTCGGCGACGATCCATTCGCCGACCGGCACGGTGAAGCCGCGCTTGGCGGCGAAGGGCCGCGACATGGGCACGACCTGTTCCAGCCATTTCCGGAGAATCCATTTGCCGCGCCGCCGTTTGATCTTGAGCCCGTCCGGCAGCGAGAAGCCGAAGGCCGCTAGCTTGGGATCGAGAAACGGCACCCGCCCCTCAACCCCATGGGCCATCAGGCAGCGGTCCAGCTTGGTCAACAGGTCGTTGGGCAGCCAATCGGCCATGTCCGTCGCCTGAGCCCGCTGCAACGGCGTCCAACCATGGCCCTGGGCTTCGTCCGCCGCCGCGTCCAGGCCGCCGCGCCAGGCGCGATTTTCCTCCCGCAGAAGGCCGAGCCCTTCCAGGGTTCCTTTCTCGCGCATGGGACGCCCGCCGAACAGGCGCCAGCGCCCGGCCCGGCGATACCGCCCGTAGCCGGCGAAGACCTCATCCCCGCCTTCGCCCGAAAGGATCACCTTGATGCCTCTTGATCGCGCCTCGCGGGCCAGCTTGTAGCTGGGTAGGACAGCGTAATCCGCAGCCGGGTCGTCCATGGCCGCGGCGATTTCCGGCAGCAGGTCCCAGAAATCCGCCGCGCCGAATTCGACCTCGTGATGCTCGGCGCCAAGATGCCCGGCGATCTCGCGCGCCAATGCCCGTTCGTCCTGCACGTTCGTGCCGGAGAACCCGGCAGTGAAGGCGACCACGGGCCGTTCGTTCAATCGCGCCATCATGGCCAGCAATGCCGTGGAATCGATGCCCCCGGAAAAGAACATGCCGTAGGGCACGTCGGAGCGCTGATGCACGCCGACGGCGTCGTCCAGCAATTCGTCCAGGCGCATCAGGGCAACGCCCTTGGACATCGGTTTCGGCGTTCCGTCGGGCAACACGGCCAGACGGTTGCGGCCGATCACCCGGCCTTTTTCGACGATGATCGTCTCACCGGGCAGGACCCGTTCGATCCCGGAAAACGGCGTTTCCCGGCCGCAGGAAAACTGCGTCTGCAGCATTTCGTCCCGCGCGGCGGGGTTGAGGCGCGCCGTCGCCAGACCCGCCCGGATCAGGGCCTGCGGCTCCGACGCGAAGGCGAATGCCGCGCCCGATTGGGCGACATACAGCGGTTTGATCCCAAACGGATCGCGGGCCAGCACAAGGCGCCCGTTGGCCCGGTCGTGGATGGCAATGGCGTACATGCCGCGCAAATGTTCGGTAAAGGCGAGGTCTTCGCGCAGATAAAGCTGCAACGGCACCTCGCAGTCGGACCGCGTCTTGAAGGGGGCGCGGCTCAGATCCAGGCGAACCTCGACGTGATTGTAAATCTCGCCGTTGGCGACCAGGACCGCTTCGTTACCGTCGGGCCCGGTGGCGGAAATCGGCTGATCGCCGGTTTCCAGATCGATGATCGCCAGGCGCGTCTGCACCAGGCCGACGTCGCTGTCGACGTGGCGCCCCCGCCCGTCGGGGCCCCGATGGCCCATGGCGTCGGCCAGCGCGTCCAGCACCTCCGCCGCCGGGGCGGAGCCGTCACGCGTCATGATCCCTGCGATACCGCACATGGGGTTATCTTACGTCTTGGTGACGATCGATTGAAAGAATTCCAGATAACGGGCGACGACCTGTTGTTCCGTGAACTCGGCGTCATAGACCTCGCGGCCGCGCCGCACGATATGTTCGGCCAGTTCGTAATCGTCGATCACCGCCCGGATGGCGCGGGCGAGCGAGTCGGAATCATCGACCGGAACCAACACACCCGAGTCCATATGATTGATCAGGGTGCCCGGCCCCATGCTGTCGGCGGCGATCACCGGCACGTCCTGCGCCCAGGCTTCGAGAACCACATTGCCCAGGGGTTCGTGCCGTGACGGGCACACGAACAAATCGCAAGCCGCGAACAGAGCAGGCGTATCCTCGCGCCAGCCCAGGAAGCGGACACGGGGCTTGATGCCCAGGTCTTCCGCCTGCTTTTCTAGGCTCTCCCGCAGCGGCCCCTCACCGGCCAGCCAGAGATAGGTGTTCGGCACCCGCGCCATGGCGCGCAGCAGCACGTCGAAACCCTTGTTCTCGTGCAACCGCCCGAGTGCGAGGATCAGCGCCGCGTTGTCCGGCGTGTAAAGGGATTTGCGGCTGACGGGCTCGGCCCGGTCTTCGGAGACGAAGTTCGGCAGATAATGCGCCTTGTCCTTGTCCCACCCCTGTTTGACGATGTGATCGACGATGTCCTGCGTGTTGCCGATCAAATGGTCGCAGGTCTTGTAGTACTTCAGGTCGTAATATCCGCCCAAGCGGCCGACCTGAACGAAATCGCCCTTCGGCATCATCTTCGACGCCCGGTTCATCCAGGTCATGACGATCTGCGGCTGAAACGTCTTGATCTCGTGTTTGAGCGCGCGCGGTGTCCGCCGATCCAGCATCCCGCCGAACGGCAGCTCCAACGGCTCGATCCCGCCGTCGCGCAGGCTTTGGGCGCGGGCCTTGTTCTCGCGGATCACCACGCGCTGGTTCAACCCGGCGCGGTTCAGGGCACGGACAAGCCGCACGAAAAACGCTTCGGCACCGCCGAATTCGGCACCCGCCATGGCCTGCAAGACCTTCATGGCCGCTTTCCTTTTTCGTTCATCGGGGCGCTCACGGCAAAAGCCGCTCCCAAGCCTCGGCCGCGTCGGCCCACAACCATGACCGCCGTTTGGCCAAGGCCGCCGCTTGCTGCGCGGACCAGAGATCGTCGTCGGTCAAAAGCTTTACGGCCGCCTCGGAGAAGGCCGCGTCCGTCTGGGCGACATATCCCGTTTCGCCATCGGCCACACGTTCGGCCATAGAGCCAAGATCGGTCACCACGGCCGGCAGGCCCATGCATTGAGCCTCGGCCACGGACATGCAAAACGTTTCGTTGATGTCACCACGGTACAGCATCACACGGGCCTGGCGGAATTCCTCGATAAGGCGCT
This sequence comes from uncultured Rhodospirillaceae bacterium, assembly GCA_913030825.1. Taxonomy (GTDB): domain Bacteria; phylum Pseudomonadota; class Alphaproteobacteria; order Rhodospirillales; family Casp-alpha2; genus UBA1479. The sequence continues at coordinate 62,111 of CAJWCU010000005.1, forward strand.
GCTTGGGCACCGGCCCTTGCAATCGAACACCTTTTTCTTCCAATGCCTTAGCCTTGTCGAGAACTTTCGCCATGACCTCGGCCTTGGCGTCGCCGGCCGCCCCGTAGACCGCCGCCCCGGTGAACAGGAAAAGTTCCGCCGCCGGCACCTGGGGCTGAATCTCTTGCGCCCACCGATCGAGTAGCCAGTCGAGCCCGCGCAGCGGGTTGGAGGTGAACACCGCCCGCGGCCCCGGCACCGCCGCCGCCGGCTCGGTCGTGCTGAATTCCTCGGGCAGGCCATAGGGGATGACCACCCGGTTCTTGACCGGGCACCATGCGGGATAGGTCGCCGCGTGATAATCGCCGATGAAAACGACGACGTCGGCGTATTTCCAAAGCTTCGAGAGATAGCGCCATTTGACCATGTAGGTCGCCGGATTATGGGTCCAGAACACCGTGCGCCCCGCGCGCGGCATCAGAGGCAGGACCTTCTCCCCCCGATTGGCGATGAACAAGTCGGCGGTATCGGGCACCCCATCCTTCAGCGGCGCCCAAGACACGCCCTTGTGGGTGACCGCCGCCTTGCAATTGTTATGGACGGAAACCTCGTGGCCGCGCGCCGACAGTTCTTCCATCAGAGAAACCAGCGAGCTTTCGGCCCCGCCGAGGGGTCGTTCCTCGGGCGTGCGGCCATCGAATTCGATGCCGTCGTCGGCCAGGACGATCCGCGCCATCCTAGGCCTCCCGCCCCTTGGGCTTGCCGTCGGCGTCTTCCAGCACCGCCTTGAGGTGCGAGATCAGCGGATACAGCCCGGCGCAGACGGCAATCATGAAACCGTAGCCGCCTTCGCGGTAACCCTTACGCCGGACATAGCATTTGAAGAACCGGGTGAAGAAACGGCGCAGGTTGTTGGCGAAGGAGCCGACCTGGCCGCTGTCGCGCAGGTCCGCCGCCCGCGCGGTGGTGTAACTGTCCAACCGCCGCAGCATGTCGGACAGGTTTCGGTCCACGTAATGGTCCAGGCGGTTGCGCAACATCGGGCCCTTCTCGCCCGACCATGTCAGGGAGGGATGCACGCGTTGTGGACCCCAGACCTTCACCCCACGGCGGAACAGCCCGGGATAGGCGGCCTTGCCGAAGCTCGCCCCCCAGCCCCATCGGACCAACCGGTCGCCGATGTAATTGTCGACCAGGATTTCGTGCCAGTCGTGGGGGGTCGTCTTGATGATGTCGCGGATTTCCCGGGCCAGGGCGTCGGGCACCCGTTCGTCGGCGTCGACCTCCAGCACCCAGTCGCCGGTGCAGGCATCGATCGCCGCGTTGCGCCGCCCGCCTTCGATGTCCCAGGCCCCTTCGACGATGCGGTCGGTATAGCGCCGTGCGATATCGCCGGAACCGTCGCTGCATTTATCCAACAGCACGACCAGTTCGTCGGCAAAGGCCAACCGGTCGAGGCAGTCCGCCAGTTGCGTCGCCTCGTTATGGACGCAAATCGCGACGGAAAGTTTGGGCTCGCCGCTCAAGACGCCGCTTCCTTGCATTCGACCCAAAGGTCGTTGGCGGCCGCTTCGGCGGCGTCGACCGAGAGTTTCTCCATCAACGACGGCGAGTTTTCCCAATCGTAATTTTCCGGGAAGCTTTCCAGGAACCCGGCCCCGCGCACGACCCGGCAATGCGACCCCCAGGGTGCGTAAAGCTCGTCCGGCGTCGGCCCGAACAGGCCCAAGGTCGGCACACCGGCGGCGGCGGCCAAATGCATCAGGCCGGAATCGTTCCCGATGTAGAGCGCCGCCTTTTCCAGGCAGGCATAGGCTTCCAGCAATGAAATCTTGCCGACCAGATCGATGCGCCGGTCTTCGGGAATGCTGGCGAGGAATCCCTCGATCGAGGCGCGTTCGCTCTCGTGCCCGAACACGGCGACGGCGGCGCCCGGCAGGATGCCCCCATCGCCGGTCAGCCGCGCCACCAGATCGGCGAAATGGCCCTCCGGCCAGGTCTTGCCCCGCCAGTTGGCCGTCGGCCCGATGGCCAGGACCGGCCGGTCGCCGGGAATCAAGCCATCGGCAGCGGCGCGATGGACATCGGAAATCCAGATTTTCGGGGTCGGCACGGCGTCGGTGATCCGCATCACCTGGGCATAGCGTTCCAGGCGATGCCCCGCGCCTTTGCGCCCCATGCGGAAGCGGTGCCAAGTCGGAATCAGATAGGTCATGGGCGTGTTGCGCAGGTCGACCAGGATCGACCACATACGCCGGAAACATTGCGACCACAGGCCCAGCCAATGCAGGGACCAGCGCTTCTTATCCAAAATAATGATGCGCTCCAAGCCCGGCACGGCCTCGAACAAGGGGGCCGCCGCGCGGCCACAGGCGACAGTAATCCGCGCACCCGGGTTGTCGGCGATCAACCGGCCCAGAATTCCCGTGGACAGGACCGCGTCGCCGATCCGCGTCGCCGTGACGAACAGGATGCTTTTTGCCATGCTTTAAATTGTCTCTCGGCCATCCATGGCCGTTCTCGCCTGTTCCCGTTGGAAGCTCTGGGGAGAAGCCCCGAGGGCCGCCATTATGACACTTTTACGCAGGTTCAGGCCCCCTTATAGGGGTCCGATCCCCTGTTGCCTAGGCCGCTCGCCGCCCCCATATTCACGAATACCAACCCGCTTTTTCATGGATTAGCCGATGAGCACCGCCACCTACGTCACCCTCGCCGACCGCGGCGTCCTTTCCGTTTCCGGCGAGGACGCGCGAACCTTTCTGCAAGGTCTGATCTCCAACGACATCAACAAGGTCACGCCGGAGCGCGCGATTCACGCGGCGCTGCTGACGCCGCAGGGCAAATACCTGCACGATTTCTTCATCGTCCAGGCGCCGGACGGCCGCTTGCTGATCGATTGCGAACGCGAGCGCCTGCCCGATTTGCAAAAGCGCTTGAAGATGTTCAAGCTGCGCGCCAAGGCGGATCTGGACGACGTCTCCGACGATTGGACCGTCGTCGCCCTGCCGGGGACCGACGGCTCGGCGGGCCTGGGTCTCGGCGATGACGCAGGTATGGCCAAGGCGACCGACGGCGGCGGCGTCGCCTACGTCGATCCGCGTCTGGCCGCCATGGGGGCGCGGGCGATCCTGCCCGCCGCGTCAGCGGACGCCTTCGTCGCGGGCCTGAAAGGTGAGACCGACCGCACGGCCTACGACCGCCTGCGCCTCTCGCTGGGCCTGCCCGACGGCACGCGGGATATGATCGTCGATAAATCGATCCTTCTGGAAAGCGGCTTCGACGAATTGAACGGCGTCGATTGGAACAAAGGCTGCTACATGGGCCAGGAACTGACGGCGCGGACCAAGTACCGGGGCCTGATCAAGAAACGCCTGATGCCGGTCGAGATCGAAGGCGCGGTGCCCGAAGCGGGCACCCCACTGATCCTCAACGGCAAGGACGTCGGCGAAATCCGCTCGACCGCCCAAACCGACGGCGGCGGCCTGGGTCTCGCCCTGGTCCGTCTGGAAACGTTGGAAGACGGCGCCACGCCGACCTTCGAGGCCGGGGACGCCCGCGTTACCCCGCGCAAGCCCGATTGGGCGACGTTCTAGGCACGTTTCCAACCGGTCCGATAAGGGTTCTGGCGCCCGGCCTGCCGCCGGACCATAATCCCCGGCCATGACCCTGTTCTTTTTCAGAAAAGCGGCGCGGATGCTGAAACCCGTGGCGCAAAGCTACGAACGCCGTCTGGCCGAACTGGGGCCGGACGCACGGGCCGTGTTCTGGAAAAGCGAGGACCACCAGCTTCTCCGGTTCGAAACGCTTTATGCGATCTTCGATGCGGAAGACGACCGCCAGGGCGGTGTCGCCGTCGCAGATTTCGGCTGCGGTTACGGCGCCTTCTTCGATTTCCTGGCCGACAAACCGGCACTGCGCGGCGGCAGCTTCGTCGGCTACGACATGTCGCGCAAGATGGTCGAAGCCGCCCGTGCGCGTATCCGCGACCCGCGTGCCAAATTCCTGCAACAACTGACGGTGACGGAGCCCGCCGACTACGTCTTCGCCTGCGGCACTTACAACATGCACATGGGCGCCGATCCCGACGATTGGGCGGACTACATCAAGGACAGCTTGCGGGATCTCTGGGCCAAGACCGACAAGGTGCTGGCCTTCAACCTGCTGCGCGCCGACGCGTCGGAACGCTATCAGGGATTGTTCTACGCTGACGGCGACGAATTCCTGGAGTTCTGCCGGACCGAACTGTCACCGCACAGCGAAGTCACCAACGACGCGCCCATGCCCGATTTCACCTTCGTCGTTCGCCGGTAACGGTCAGGACGCGTCGAACAGGGCCCGAACGGCGGCCAGGACGCGGCGGTCGGCGCCGCGCCGGGCGATCACCTGCACGCCGACGGGCAGGCCGTCGATCCGCCCGACCGGCACGGTCATCGCGGGCAGGCCGACCAGCGTCCACAGGCGTTGCGGTTCGCGCGGGCCCGTGCCCTCGGTCAGCAAGGGGGCGACATCCGTCGTGGCGGGCATCAGCAACACACCGTCGCCGACGAAATCGTCCATCGCTTCCGCCATTTCCTTCTGACGGGCCAGGGCCGCATCGTATTGAGGGGCGGTGACCGTGCGGCCACGGTCGATATAGCCCCGCACCCGTTCGCTCATTATGTCGCCATGGGCGTCGTAATCGCCGCCGTGATGCACTGCCATGTCGTGGGACAGCAGAACGTCCATGACGTCGGCTTCTTCCTTGGCGATCCAGGACGGCAGGTCGGCTTCGCCGAAACCGGTGCCGAGATCGCCGAGCGTCCGTGCCGCCGCCTCCACCGCCGCCGTGATCCCCGGCGCGGTCGGCTCCGAATACCAGGGGTTCAACAGCGATCCTTGCCCGGGCAGGCTTTCGCCCACGCCATCGTCCGGCATCAGAACGTTCAGCAAAGCGGCGACAGTGTCCGGTCGGCCGGCCATGAAGCCGACATGGTCGAGCGCCCCCGACAATGTCATGCAGCCCGCCGGATCGATCGCATCGAAGGTCGGCTTGACGCCGATACAGCCGCAATAGGCGGCGGGACGGACGATCGAGCCGATGGTCTGCGAGCCCAACGCCGCCGACACCATCCCCCCGCCGACGGCGGCGGCGGAGCCCTGGGACGAAGCACCCGGCGTGCGTTTGGGGTCGAACGGGTTGGTCGTCGGCCCCGGTGTCGCCATGGCGTATTCCGTGGAAACGGTAATCCCGGCGATCAAGGCCCCGGCCCGGCGCAGGGCGGCGACGGCCCAGGCATCCCTATCGGGACGACGGCCGTCATGGATCGGCGTGCCCCAGCCGCAGACGTATCCGGCGACGTCGAAGACTTCCTTGACCGCCACGGTCAGGCCATGGAGCGGCCCCCGGTCGGCGGGCGGCAGAGCGTCGAGCGCCGCTGCCTCGGCCCGTAAGCGGTCCGGATCGGCGGACCGGAAGGCCCGCACCTCAGGCTCTTTCGCCTCGATCCGGGCAAGAAATTCTTCCGCCGCGCGGGCCGCCACGTCGTCGGCGCCCTCGACCGGCAAGGCCCCGGCCTCAGTCATGGAACATGCCCTGACCGCCTTCGAGCTTGAAGGTCTTGGCCAGCTCCTCATCCAGTTGGTCGTAGATGATTTTCTCGTACTCGCGGAATTCGGCGCTGGCGAAATCACGGGGATGGGCGAGATCCACGGTCTGGTCCAGCTTCACCCGGCCCGGCCGGGCCGTCATAACGATGACCCGCGACGCCAGATAAATCGCTTCCTGCACGGAATGAGTAACGAAGACCACGGTCTTGCGGTTCCGCTGCCAGATGTCGAGCAATTGGTGTTGCAGGAACCGGCGGGTCAGCGCATCCAGCGCGCCGAACGGCTCGTCCATCAGGATGATCGACGGGTCGGTCGCGAACACGCGGGCGATGGCGACGCGCTGCTTCATGCCACCGGAAAGCTCATTGACCCGCTTGTCGGCGAAATCCTTAAGCCCGACCATTTCCAGGAATTCGCGGGCCCGGTCGTGCCGTTCAGCCAGGGCCATGCCCTGACGTTCCAGGCCGAAGGCGACGTTGTCGATGACGTTCAGCCAAGGGAACAGGGCGTAGTCCTGAAACACCATGCCGTGGTCGATGTTGGGCTTGGTGATCGGGTCGCCGCCGACCAGGGCGCGGCCGACCGACGGCTTGATGAAGCCGGCCAGCACGTTCAGCAACGTCGACTTGCCACAGCCGGAAGGCCCCACAAGGGCGATGAACTCACCCGGCTCGATCTCCATGCTGGTGGGGCGCAGGGCCTCGACCGGCTCCGACCCTTCGGGGGTGAAGGTCACGCCCAATTCGTGGATGGAAATGCCTTTGGTGTTCATGGGGACGGTTGTCTCGGTCATCTCAGCCTCCCCAGGAATAACGGTCGTTGACGATGCGGAACACGGCGTCAATCGCCACGCCCAGGATGCCGATGGCGACCATGCCGACCAGCACCAGGTCGGAGCGCAGGATTTCCATGCCGTCGGCGATCAGGTAGCCGAGCCCGACCTGCGCCGCGACAAGTTCGGCGGCGATGATCGCGGCCCAACCGGTGCCGAAAGAGATGCGCAGGCCGACGACGATGGTCGGCATGGCGGCGGGCAGGATGACCTTGCGGAACAATGCCTGATCGGTTTCGCAGCCGAGCACCTGGCCGGCGCGGATCAGGACGGGATCGACCCCCTTCACCCCCGACACCGTGTTCAACAGGATCGGGAAGAAGGTGGCGATGAAAATGATGAAGATCTTACCGGTCTCGCCGATGCCGAACCACAGGATGGCCAGCGGGATCCAGGCCAGCGGCGAAATCGGGCGGAACAATTCGATGACCGGATCGACCAGATGCTCGAACCGGCGCCAGCGACCCATGGCGAGCCCTAATGGAATGGCGACCAGAGCCGACAGCACCCAGGCCGAAACGACCCGGCCCAGACTGGCCCCGACGTGGACGAACAATTCGCCTGTGGCGACCAGATGGGCAAATGTCTCGGCGGCCAGCAGCGGCGGCGGCAGCAGCGCGACGTGGGCCTTGGTGAAGACGACCACCAATTGCCAGACGACGACGATGAAAATCGCGGCCCAGAGATAGGGCAGGATGGAAGCGGCGGTCTTTGCCGGCGGTTTCACGGGGGGAACCTCTTCGGATGAAGGCGGGGGAAAAAGACGGGCCGGAAATTAAACGGCCCGAGATGAGGGTCGGGTACCGGCGGACGGGATCGCCCGTCCGCCGGGATTGGATCACCCGATCATTTCATCATGGAGAGCGCTTTTTTGGCAAAGCTCGGATCGTACTTGGGATTGTCCTCGGGCTTGAGAATGCCCGCGTCCTTGAGGAACTTGGTGTAGGTGTCGATCGTCGAGGCCTCGGGCGCCACGTCCAGGTTATAGACGGAGATGCCTTCCTTCAGCGCGTAGCTGATGACCTTTTCCGGGAACTTGATCTGTTCGGACCACATCTTCACGGCCTTGTCCTCGTTCTTGAGGATGAAGTCGATGGCCTTGACGATGGAGGTGATCAGGTCCTGCACCAGTTCCGGCTTGGCGGCGATGAAGTCCTCGCGGGCGTAGACGCCATTGCCGATGTAGTGACCGGCCTTGATCGGCAGGATTTTCTCGGCCTTGATCAGCACCTTGGAATGACCGGCGGCCAGCGCGTTTGAAACGTGCGGATCCCACACGATCCCGGCGTCGACGCTCTTGTTCGCCAGCAGGGTCGGCACGTCCGAACCCTTGGTCTTGAACAGTTCGACGTCGCCGATCTTCAGGCCCGCGTCGGCCAGCGCCTTGACCAGCAACGGATACTGCTGCGAGCCCTTGCCCGGATAGGCGATCTTCTTGCCTTTCAGTTCGGCGACGGACGTGATCGGGGAATCGGACGGGATGATGATCGCCGTCTGCTCCAGGATCGAGATCGCCAGCAGTTTCGCGGGCAATCGGGCGGAGGCGACGATGGCCGGGCCCATGCCGGCCGAGGCGATCTGCAATTCACCGGCGGCGAGGGCCTGGTTTTCAGGGGCGCCGTAGGAGAACACCTTAAATTCGATCTTCACGTCGTGCTTCTTCTCGATCTCGTCGATCAGGCCCAGGGCCTTGGCGATGTAGATCGGCATGGTCGCCGGCTGGGTACCGAAATTGATGGTGTCGGTCGCTTGGGCCGGCGCCGTTACGCCGGCAATGGCCGTGGCGGCAAAGACCGCGGCGGCCAGGGTCGTGTTCTTGAGGAACTTAGGCAGCATACTCGCTCTCCCTGTCAGGAAAATTGGGGACGCCCGCCGCCGGTTGGAGGTCTTGCGATGTCTCGTGCCGGCACGGCCGAATTCGACATCCGCCATTGGATGACCGCTGCGTTAAGGATTCCTGGGGAGGCGTTGAGTGTCAATAAAAATTGCGACAACAGGTCACAATTTTTCATCGCCCTCGAAAATCGACTGGCCAATCCGGTCGGCCGCCGCTTGAAACGTGGCGACGTGTTCGATGGCCTTGGAGATGGGGAAACGGGGTTCCGGCGCGTGCACGGCAAGGCCCGCGATCACTTCGCCCTGGGGGTCGCGCACGGGCACGGCCATGGCGATCAGGCCGATGGCGTCTTCCTGATTGTTGATGGAATAGCCCTGGGCGGCGATCTGTTCCAACCCGGCCTCAAGCTGGTCCGGGTCGGTGATGGTGTATTTCGTGAACTTGCGAAGGGGGGCGGCGCGCAGGATGCGGTCGCGCGCGTCCTTCGGCTGGTAGGCCAGCAACAGCTTACCGATGGCCGTGCAATGGGCTGGCACGTGGCTTCCAGCCTTGAGCTGAACGCGCAGCGGCCAATCGCATTCCACGCGGTCGATATAGATGATTTCGTGACCGTCGAGCATGCCGACGTTGCAGGTCTCCTTCACCTCGTCGACCAGGCCCTGAAGGATCGCATGGCTGGCCCGCGTCGATTGCGACGACGAGATGGTGTTGAGCGCCAAGGCCCGCAGGCGGCTGCCCGCCGTATAGCGTTCCGTGCCCGGGTCCTTCCGCAGAAGGCTCAGTTCCTCCAACTGACGGATGACCCGATGGACGGTCTGACGCGGCAGATCCAGATCGCGGGAAATATCGACAATGCCGAGAGGTCGGAGTTCCTGGGTCACCAGTTCCAGGACGGACAGGGCCTTTTGAATGGCCGAGTTGGTTTCCGGTTTTTCTGTCACGAGCGATCCCCGCGGTATTTTGATTGTTGGTTTATATGAGCAAAAAGCAAGACGTGGTGTCACGCAAAATATGGACGCGGGTTCCTGCTACAAATCGACGCTGTCCAGATAGTCGGGCACCGTGGCGTCCCAGCCCAGGTGGTCGGTGATCTTCATGGCAAGCGAGGTTGCCGCCTCTTCCTCGCCATGGGTGACGAAGGTTCGACGTGGCGGGTCGCGGAAATGGCCGAGCCAGTCGAGTATCTCCCGATAATCCGCATGTGCCGAGGCATTGTGCAACACGTCGACCTCCGCGCGCACAGGCCACATACGGCCATGGATCTTGATTTCGTCCTCACCGTGGATGAGGCGCGCGCCGCGCGTGCCGGCGGCCTGGAAGCCGGTGAACAGGACCGTGTTCCGCGGGTCGCCGATGTAATGCTTCAGGTGGTGCAATACCCGCCCGCCGGTCGCCATGCCGCTGGCAGAAATGATGACCTGGGGCATGCCCGGCCCGTCGTCCAGCGCCCGCGATTCCTCGGCCGTGTTGACGTATCGGGCGACGCCGCAGACGCGCGCCCATTCCGCATCGGACAATCGATGATCCTCGCCGTGATCGTTAAGCAGGCGCGTCGCGTTGATCGCCATTGGGCTGTCCAGGAACACGGGAATATCGGGAATCTCGCCCGCCTGTTTGAGTTCGTGGATGTAGTAGAGGATCGCTTGCGACCGCCCGACGGCGAAGGCCGGGATGACGATCGTGCCGCCACGCGCCGCCGTTTCGCGGATGATCTTGCCGATCTTGACTTGGGGGTCGCCGTCGCGATGCAGGCGGTCTCCGTAGGTCGATTCGACGACCAGATAGTCCGTCTCCTGAATTTCGGCGGGGGACTTCATGACCGGATCGTCCGGCCGCCCCAGGTCGCCCGAAAACACCAGACGGGTGCCCTCCTCGTCCAATGTCACGAAGGCCGAGCCCAGAATATGCCCGGACCGGGATAGCCCGAACGACAGGCCGTCCGCTAACGCGGTATCCCGACCAAAATCCACGGTCTTAAAGCGGTCGAGCGAGCGGCGCGCCTCGGCCTCCGTATAGAGCGGCAGGGCCGGTTTGTGTTTGGAATAGGCGTGGCGGTTGGCCCGGTCGGCGTCCGCTTCCTGCAGGTATCCGCTGTCGGGCAGCAGGATGGCGCAAAGGTCCCGGGTTGCTTCGGAACAATAAACTGGCCCCTTGAAACCGTTCTTGACCAGCAACGGGACATAGCCGCTGTGATCCAGATGGGCGTGGGTCAGGATGACCGCGTCGATCTCGCCCGGCGCCACGGGCAGCGGCGCCCAGTTTCGCAGACGCAGATTCTTCAGCCCCTGGAACAATCCGCAATCGACAAGAATGCGACGCCCCGCCGCCTCGACCAAATACTTCGACCCGGTAACGGTGCGCGTCGCACCCATGAAGGTGAGTTTCAAGTTCGCCACCCCTTTCCTCGGGCCGCGACCATAGCAAATTTCCGGCAGGAACAAGCCGTCAATCGGGACTGAAACATGGCCCGAATACGAACCTGAAACAAAGAACGGCCCCGCCGGTCGCCCGGCGAGGCCGCTCCTGATCAGTGGTCCTTCATTCCCCCCGAAGGGGGCCCCTGGGAAAACTGACCGGGTTCCGACCCGCCGGGCGATCCTCGCGAACCGCCGTCGTTTCCGAACCCATGTGAACGATACGCCCCACCCCCGCAACCGGCAACGGACATAGAATCCACACCCCTGTGGAACATGGGGAAAATCTTATATTCGACCGCGAACCGGCCGACCTCGTTCTCCGGCCCGGATTTCCAGGACTTCGGCCATACCGCCTTCCCGGTTTCCCCGCATCGCCAAAATGCGTAATGTCCGGAACCATCGACGTTCTCTTCCAAGGTTCCCTACATGTTCAAACGGTTTTTACTGACCGCCGCCCGCCGCCTGTTCCGGAATTGGTCCAAATACACGGACCAAACGGGCAAGGCCGATCCCAAAAGCCGCAAACTGGCGGCCGACCTATTCCGCGTAACGGCGATCGAACGGCAAAAAGTCATCGAGGAAGAGATCGCCCATGAAACCGGCGGGATCGTCACCGCCGGGCCGTTCAAAGGCATGCGGATCGACCCGAAAACGTCCTGGGGCACCGGCGACATCGTTCCCAAGCTGCTCGGCTGTTACGAAGCGGAATTGGCCGAAGCGCTGGAGAGATTGAAGGCCGAACCTTTCGACGCGGTTCTCAACATCGGCTCCGCCGAGGGCTATTACGCCATCGGTTCGGCGATGATTGTGAACGCCCCGAAAGTCATCGCCATGGACATCGATCCATCGGCCCAGGCGGCAACGGCACGGAACGCCGAACGCAACGGCGTCGCCGACAAGGTCGAATGCCGGGGCGGGATCGACGCCGAGGGCCTGGCGGCGCTGCTGACGGAATTTCCGCGCGCGCTGATCGTCTGCGATTGCGAGGGCTTCGAGGTCGATCTGATCACCCCGCCAGTGATCTCCGCGGGCGCCCAATCGGTATTCCTGATCGAATGCCACGATTTCATCGGCCGGCCGGTGACCGAAGAGCTCGTCGCCCTCCTCTCCGCGAGCCATGCGGTCGAGATTATCCACGAAGGCCCCCGCGATCCCAACGCCTATCCGATGTTGCAGGGACGCGACAGCCTGGATCGATGGCTCGCCGTCTGTGAATTTCGGCCTCAGACCATGTCCTGGATCGTCGCCCGGCCGGACAACTCCGTTCTGCAATCAACCGACTGACATCGCCCGGTCATCGCCTGAGAAAATGATCTTGGCCGCCTGTTTAGGAGATTTAAATTGAGCAAGAAACGCGCATTTATCGCGAAAGGGTTTACGCTCCTGCTCGGACTACCGCAAAAATCCTGGCGACGGTTCGGCACGCGCTTCGAAACGCTCAAAAGCTTGAGATATACCTATGCGCTTGAGACGAAACACGGCCCGATCCTCTACGAAGTGAGTAACTTACGCACCCTCGACACGCCTTGGCACTTTCACGAGAAAGAGCCTCCGACGATCGACTGGGTAGATCAAATTCCTCTAAATGCCGTGTTCTGGGATATCGGCGCAAACGCCGGTGAGTTCGCTCTGTACGCGGCAAAACGGGGCATTTCAAACACGATCGCCTTCGAACCGAGCCCGGCCACCTATGCCAATCTTTGTCGGAACAACGAAATCAACGGGTTCGGCGAAAACCTAACGGTACTTTGCCTAGGTTTGCTTGATACCCAAGGCACCTGTGAATTTCACATGCGTGATAGCGAAGCCGGGCACTCATGCCATAGCATCGACGAGCACTTCGGCGGCTCGGCTCACATCGAAACGATCCTGACGGCTTCGATCGACTTCATGGTCGAGGAATTCGGCATTCCGGCGCCGACCCATATCAAGCTGGATATCGACGGCGCGGAGGAACGCGTGATCGCAGGCGGAAAGCGAACTCTGTCATCCGGTCAAGTGGCATCCGTCTACATTGAATTTGAAAACAACGAAGCACGGTTCGACGCGATTTCACGGTCGATGGAAGATCTTGGTTTTACCCGGACAGCAGTTCACCGTCCGGCGCATATCGACTATTTCTTCGCCGAATACCGCCGGGACTGAAATCCCGGCGATCGGCCCGGCAGACATCCAACGCCTGCCGGTTGGACCTGTTACTTATCCGCAAGCGCCGCCTGGGCCGCCGCGAGGCGCGCGATCGGCACCCGGTAGGGCGAACAGGAGACATAGGTCAGCCCGATGCGGTGACAGAACGCCACCGAGGCCGGATCGCCGCCATGTTCGCCACAGATGCCCAGTTTGATGTCCGGGCGGGTCTTACGGCCGCGTTCGACGCCGATCTGAACCAGTTCGCCGACGCCGTCCTGATCGATGGAGACGAAGGGGTCTTGTTCCAGAACTCCCTGGCGCATGTAGATGTCCAGGAAGGTCCCCGCGTCGTCGCGCGAAAAGCCATAGGTCGTCTGCGTCAGATCGTTGGTGCCGAAGGAGAAGAATTCGGCTTCTTCCGCGATCTCGTCGGCGATCATGCAGGCGCGCGGCAACTCGATCATCGTGCCGACCATGTAGGGCAGGTCGATTCCCTGTTCCTTCATCACTTCCTTGGCGACACGGTCGATGATTTCCTTCTGAACCTGCAGTTCCTTCTTGAGCGAGACCAGCGGGACCATGACTTCGGGGAAGGCTTTTTTGCCTTCCTTCATGATCTCGGCCTGGGCTTCGAAGATGGCGCGGGCCTGCATTTCGCAGATTTCCGGGTACGCGATCGCCAGACGGCAGCCGCGATGGCCCAGCATCGGGTTGCTTTCATCCAGTTCCGCCCGGCGCACGCGCACGTCCTCGGTCGTCACGCCGGCGGCCTCGGCGACCTCGGCCAGTTCCTCGTCCGTATGGGGCAGGAACTCGTTCAAGGGCGGATCGAGCAGCCGGATGGTGATCGGCAGGCCGTCCATGATGTGGAACAGTTCCAGGAAATCCTGGCGCTGATGCGGCAGCAGCTTGTCCAGCGCCTTGCGCCGTTCGCCCTCGTCACGGGCCAGGATCATCTGGCGCATATGGACGATGCGGTGCGGGTCGAAGAACATGTGTTCGGTGCGCGACAGGCCGATGCCTTCGGCGCCGAATTTCTTGGCGGTCAGGGCGTCCAGCGGGGTTTCCGCATTGGCCCGCACGCCGATCACCTTGACCTCGTCGACCCAAGCCATCAGGTCGCCGAAATCGCCGGAAACCTCCGGTTGGATCATCGGCACTTCGCCCAGGATGATCTCGCCGGTCGATCCGTCGAGCGTGATGACGGCGCCTTCCTCAAGCGTCTGGCCCATGGCGTGCAGGGTCTTGGTGTTGTAATCGACGCGCAGTTCGCCGGCGCCGGAGACGCAGGGCGTGCCCATGCCGCGGGCGACCACCGCCGCGTGGCTGGTCATGCCGCCGCGGGTCGTCAGGATGCCTTCGGAAACATGCATGCCCGTGATGTCTTCGGGCGAGGTTTCCGTGCGGCAGAGAATGACCTTTTCGCCCTTATCGACCCAGGCTTCCGCATCCTCGGCGGAGAACACGATCATGCCCGTGGCGGCCCCCGGCGAGGCCGGCAGGCCACGGCCGATGACGTTCTTTTCCGCCTTGTCGTCGAGTGTCGGGTGAAGGAGCTGATCCAACTGTGCCGGGTCGACGCGGGCGACGGCGTCTTCCTTACTGATCAGGTCTTCCGCCACCATGTCGACCGCGATCTTCAGCGCTGCCTTGGCCGTGCGCTTGCCGGACCGGGTCTGCAGCATCCAGAGCTTGGAGCGTTCGATGGTGAACTCCATGTCCTGCATATCCTTGTAGTGGCGTTCCAGCTTGTCGCGCACAGCGACCAGCTCCTTGAACACCGCCGGCATGGCCGTTTCCATGGATTGCAGATTGGATTCCTGGTTTTCCCGCTCGTATTCGGTCAGCGGCTGCGGCGTGCGGATGCCGGCAACGACATCCTCGCCCTGAGCGTTGATCAGGAATTCGCCGTAGAAATGGTTGTCGCCGGTCGACGGGTTACGGGTGAAGCAGACGCCGGTGGCGCAATCCTCGCCCATGTTGCCGAAGACCATGGCCTGAACGTTGACGGCCGTGCCCCAGGCGGCGGGAATGTCGTTGATCCGCCGGTAGGTAATGGCGCGGGCGTTCATCCAGCTGCCGAACACGGCGCCGATGGCGCCCCAAAGCTGGGCTTGCGGGTCTTGCGGGAAATCCTCGCCCAGTTCGTCGGCGACCAGTTTCTTGAAGTCCTTGACCACGGCCTTCCAATCGTCGCCGGTCAGCTCCGTGTCCAGGTCCTTGCTAAGGCGATCCTTGTGGTCTTCCAGGACGTCTTCGAAATTGTGGTGTTCGACGCCCAGCACGACGTCCGAATACATCTGGATGAAGCGGCGGTAGCTGTCGTAGGCGAAGCGGTCGTCGCCGCTTTCCTTGGCCAGGGCTTCGACCGTTTCATCGTTGAGACCCAGGTTCAGGATGGTGTCCATCATCCCCGGCATGGAGGCCCGCGCACCCGAGCGCACGGAAACCAGCAGCGGTTTGTCGGTGGAGCCGAA
Source organism: uncultured Rhodospirillaceae bacterium (assembly GCA_913030825.1). Lineage (GTDB taxonomy): Bacteria > Pseudomonadota > Alphaproteobacteria > Rhodospirillales > Casp-alpha2 > UBA1479. The sequence goes on from CAJWCU010000005.1 coordinate 77,369, forward strand.
GGTGCGCCCCAGGCCGTCCTCGACCTTGGCCAACGCCGTCGCGACGGCGGCCTTCAGGTCGTCCGGATAAGTCTTCTCATGGTCGTAGTAATAGGTGCAGACATCGGTGGTGATGGTGAACCCCGGCGGCACCGGCAGGCCCAGACCCGCCATTTCGGCCAGGTTGGCGCCCTTCCCGCCCAGAAGTTCCTTCATCCCGGCGTCGCCTTCCGCGGTGCCGTTCCCGAAGCTGTAGACCCATTGTGTCATGACCAGTCGATCCTTTTAGTGACGTTTATCCCTCGATCCGCGAGAAGTCGGCGACGCCTTCCAGCGCCGTCCGGATCATGGAGAGCAGTTTCAATCGGTTTTCGCGGATATCGGCTTCATCCGCATTGACGGTGACCTTGTCGAAGAAGGCGTCGACGGGCGCGCGTAGATGGGCCAGCGCCGACATGGCTTCGGTAAATTTCTCGTCCGCCACCATGGCCGAGATGCTTTGCACCGCATCGCGGAGAGCCCCGAACAAATCCTGTTCCTCGCGCTCGCGCAGCAGGTCGCCGTCGACGGCGCCGCTATAGGAAACGCCGTCTTTCTTTTCCTCGATCTTCAGGATATTCGCCGCGCGCCGATAGGCGGTCAGCAAATTTTCCCCGTCGTCGGAGCCGAGGAAATCGGCCAGCGCCTCGACCCGCGCCAGCAGGCGGCAGAGATCGTCCTCGCCACCCAGCGCGAAGACCGCGTCGATGTGGTCATGCTTCACACCCTGTTCCCGCAGATGAACCTTCAGCCGGTCGGCGAAGAAGCCCAGCAGGTCGGTGCCCACGGCTTCGCCCGCACCGGCCCCGTAGAGCCCTTGGGACTGAGCAAACGCCGTCAACAGCGGCAGGCGCAGTTTGTTCTCGATGATCAGGCGGATGACGCCCAGCGCCGCGCGGCGCAACGCATAGGGGTCTTTCGATCCCGTCGGCTTTTCGTCGATGGACCAAAAGCCGACCAGGCTGTCGATCTTGTCGGCGAGCGACACGCAGACGCTTTCCGGTTTCGACGAGCAGGCGTCGGACGGGCCCAGCGGCGAATAATGTTCGGCGATGGCGTCGGCGACCTTGGCGTGTTCGCCGTCGTGGCGCGCGTAGTACGCCCCCATGATCCCTTGAAGGTCCGGGAACTCACCGACCATGCCGGTCGACAGGTCGGCCTTGGCCAGACGGGCGGCCGAGCGGACCTTGTCGCGGTCGGCGTCGGGCACGAATTCGCACAATTCCGCCGCCAGCGCCTGCATGCGGTCGACCTTTTCGTCGAGCGTGCCGAGCTTGGCGTGAAAGATGCGCTCCTTCAACTGGGGCGCTTTGGCGGACAGCGGCGTCTTGCGGTCCTGATCCCAGAAGAATTTGGCGTCGGCCAGACGCGCGCGCAGGACGCGTTCGTTCCCGGCGACGACCTTACGCCCACCGTCGGCGGTCTCTCGGTTGGCGACAACGATGAACTTAGCCGCCAGGTTTCCCTTGTCGTCTTCGGTTGCGAAATACTTCTGATGCTTGCGCATGGAAGTGATCAACACCTCCGGCGGGACTTCCATGAATTCGGCGTCGATGGACCCCATCAGCACGACCGGCCATTCGACCAGACCGGCGACCTCGTCCAGCAGGGCACCATCTTCCTTCAGCACGACGCCCGCCCCCTTGGCCATCTTGGCGGCGTCTTCGGCAATGGTCTTCTTGCGGACTTCCGGGTCGATCTCGACCTTGGCGGCCTTGAGCGACTTTTTGTAGTCGGCGAAGTCGGAGACCTCGATCGTCGCGGGGGCCATGAAGGCATGACCGCGCGTCGTCACCCCGGCGGTGATGCCGGCGAACTCCAGGTTCAGGCCTTCCTGGTCGTAGACCGCAAGGATGGAATGCAGCGGGCGCACCCAACGGGCCTTGCCGGTGCCCCAGCGCATGGATTTGGGCCAAGGCAGCGCCGCCAGGGCGTCCTGAATGATCTTCGGCAGGATCAGGCGCGTCTTCTCGCCCGCCTGTTCGACCTTGGCGAACAGGAAGGTGCCCTTCTCCGTTTCGCGCTCTTCGACGTTGGTGTCCTTGGGCAGGGACTTCATGAAACCCGCCTTGGCCTTTTCCGGCGCGTCGGCGCGGGGGCCGCGGCGTTCTTCGGAAATGTCCGGCTGCTTGGCGGGCACACCTTCGATGACCAGGGTCAGGCGGCGTGGCGTGACATAGGTCGAAACATCGGAAATCGTCAAACCGGCGGCCTTCAAGCCGTCGGTGATCAGACGGCGCAGGTCGTCGGCGGCCCGCGCCTGCATGCGGGCGGGGATTTCTTCGGACAGGATTTCAAGGAGAAGCTCCGGCATCAGTCCGCTCCACCCTTGTCGGCATCGGCGCTTCCGCCGACATCGACGCCTTGGGATTTCATCCAGGCAGTCGCCGAGCCTTTGGCCAGATCGCGCACGCGCAGGATGAAGGCCTGCCGTTCCGTGACGCTGACGACGCCGCGCGCATCCAGCAGGTTGAACAGGTGCGACGCCTTCAGACAGTAGTCATAGGCTGGCAGGGCCAGCCCCTTATCCAACAGATGCGCGCATTCCTTTTCCGCGTCCTCGAAATGACGGCGCAGCATCTCAGTCGTGGCGTGTTCGAAGTTATGGGCGGAATACTCCTTCTCCGCCTGCAGGAAGACGTCGCCGTAGGTCTTGCCGCCCTGGTCCTTCGGAATGCCGTCCCAATCCAGGTCGTAGACGTTCTCGACCCCCTGGACGTACATGGCCAGGCGCTCCAGGCCGTAGGTCAACTCCACCGGCACCGGATCGCAGTCATAGCCGCCGACCTGCTGGAAATAGGTGAACTGCGTCACTTCCATGCCGTCGCACCAGACTTCCCAGCCCAGGCCCCAGGCCCCCAGGGTTGGGCTTTCCCAATCGTCCTCGACGAAACGGATGTCGTGGCTTTCCGGGTCGATGCCGATGGCGTAGAGGCTTTCCAGATACATTTCCTGGACGTTGGCCGGGCTCGGCTTCATCAAAACCTGGAACTGGTAGTAGTGCTGCAGCCGGTTCGGATTCTCCCCGTAGCGGCCGTCGGTCGGGCGGCGGGACGGCTGCACATACGCGCATTTCCAAACGTCGTCCGGCTTGCCGAGCGAGCGCAGGGTCGTCGCCGGGTGAAACGTACCGGCGCCGACTTCAATATCGTAGGGCTGCAGGATCACGCAGCCGCGCTCGGCCCAGAATTGCTGAAGCGTCAGGATCAGCGATTGAAAGCAGGTGCTCTTATCGCTCGAGGTATTCGCCATGGCGGCGGCTTCCAAAGGATACGGGTTTGAAGAAATCGGGCTGTATTGCGGTGCAGAAAATAGGGGCCAGGGTGCGGACGGTCAAGGAAGGAACCGCGCCGATTTTCGGGCGATCAGCTTTGGTCCAATTTGTCGCAACGGTGGGAGCCGTCGGCGGGCACGAAAGCGCCGCAATGGGGACATTCAACCATATCCTCGACCCCGGGCTCGGAATTACGGGCCGCCGGGCCGGAACCAGCGGAATCCTTCATTTTCCGGGCCTGTTCGCGGGCGACCTTGGTTTTTTCCGCCTGCACCCGGCCCAGCCATTTGAAGGCGTACCAAACGGCCGCGATGGCGAGGCCGGTAAACAGCAGCTTTTGAATGGAAAATCCGAACATGGAGACTTTTAGGGGCTGCGTGGCCGAAGGGTCAAGGAATCCCTAAGTCCGGGAGCAGCCCCCGTTAAAGACCGAAGCGATTCCAGATCAGGCGTTCCTCGACCGCCGACACGGCCCGGGCCGCAATGTCGCCGTCGATATCCGTGCCGCCGAAGCGCAGACGCCGAAGCAGGCCGCGCCGCCCGCCGATCAGGCGCAGCTTGACGTTCTCGCCATAGCGCTCGCGCATGACCGAGCGCATATCGCCCAGACCGTCGACCAGCCCCATGTCCAAGGCCCGCGTGCCGGTCCAGAAGGCGCCGGAGAACAGGTCCTTTTCCGCCGCTTTCAGGCGTTTGCCCCGGCGTTCGCGGACCATGTCCTTGAAGGCCAGGTGGATATCGCCCTGAATATCCTTGAGATGTTTTACCTCGGCCGGCTTTTCCGGGCCGAAGGGGTCGAGCATGGCTTTCTTGTCGCCCGCCGTGTGCAGACGCCGTTCGACGCCCAACTTTTCGATCAGGCCCTGCAGTCCGAAGCCGCCGGAAACCACGCCGATGGAGCCGACGATGGACGACGCATCGGCGAAGATTTCGTCCCCGGCGCAAGCCAGCCAGTAGCCGCCCGAGGCCGCGACATCTTCGCAGAAGGAAATCACCGGCACCTCTTTCTCGTCGGCCAGTTGGCGAATGCGCCCGGCGATCAAGGCCGACTGCACGGGCGAGCCGCCCGGCGAATTGACGGCCAAGGCCACCGCCTTGAGATTACGAACCTTGAAGGCGCGTTCGATGGAGGCGGCCTGGTCGGCGAGGTTCAAGCCCCGGCGGAATCCGCCCATGGCGCCGATCACGCCGGTAAGGCGCAACACGGCCACGGTCGGCGGCGGGTCGAGAAGGTCGCCGATGATCGGAAGGCCGCCCAGGCCACGTTTGTCGGGTTGTGTATCAGACATGATCAAGAGATAGGCGGCGAAACGGCGGCTGGCAAGGGACGCCCGGCGGGCGGCTACTCCGCCGTCAGGTCGAGAAGCTGAGTGCCCCGCAGGACCGCATCGGCCGCGGGCGTGTACGCCCCCGCCGCATCGTGCAGGACGAAAGCGGGCAAATTCCGGCGCCCCGCCGAACCGCCCTTCCTGCCCTGAACCAGAACGCGGCGGATGCGCGTCTCCCCCTGCCGTGCAACGAACGGCAGAACGGCCAAGGCGCCGAGATGCGCGGCCATCAATTCCGCCAATTCCCCGGCCCGGTCACCGTGATGAATGACGGTGACCGTCCCGCCGTCGCGCGCGAGACCGACCGCTGCCGCGATCCAGTCCGCCAGACGGGCCCGCCCTTCGACCGTCGCCACCGCCTTCACCGGATCCGGCGAGGGCCGCGACGTCCCCTCCTTTTGAAAGGGCGGATTGGCCATGACGTGATCGAAGCCCCCCGCCGCGACCCCAGGCGGCGGGTCCAACAGATCGCCCGCCAGGAACTCAACGCGGCCCGGCAGGCCGTTCTCCGCGGCGCCCCGGCGCGCCAATTCGATCAACGGCGCCTGAACATCCAGACCGGTGACGGAAACGTCCGGCGCGCGCCATGCCAGGCAAAGGGCCGCAGCCCCTGCGCCGCAGCCCAGTTCCAACACGCGCTGGCCCGATGAAACGGGCAACGCCGCCTGCATCAGGATCGGGTCGATGGCCGACCGGTAACCGCGACGGGGCTGAAAACAGGCGACCCGGCCGTCCAGCAGACGGGTTTCTTCGGCCTCGATGGGGATTTCGGTCACGTTGGTCTCGTCAATCAAGGGGGTCGCGTTCGCCGCGGGCGATTTCCTCGGCCTCGGTCACGACGCGCTGGGCGCGGGAAAGATCGGCCTCGTCGACCATGATGCGGCGTTGGATCGCCAGCACGTTGCCGTCCATGAAGCTGGCGTGCATGTCGAAGACCTGGGCCGGGACGTCGAGCGCCGCCAGCCGCGCCTGCATCCAGGACAGCAGCACCGGATCGTTGGTGCGGAACAATTCGACCATAAGACACCCCTTCGTCGGGCCGCCCCGTCGGCCCGTCGCGCCGGCGACCCTGGCCATCTGTCACGGTTGACCATCGGGCACGGCGGTCCCTATGCTCACGGCTCCTGGGACGAGCGTCAAGCGGGACGCAATCGAAACAAAAGGGGAAACGCCGTGGCCCTGGTGGTCGATCTCGATGGCGAACGCCAAAAGAAACCCAACTTGGACAAACTTCAGGCCCTGGTCGCCGACGATCTGAAGGCGGTGAACGAGGTCATCGTGCAGCGCATGGAAAGCCCGGTTGCGCTGATCCCCCAGCTGGCGGGGCATCTCGTCGCCTCGGGCGGCAAGCGTCTGCGCCCGATTCTGACCCTGGCGTCGGCCCGCATGTGCGGCTACGACGGGGCGCGGCATATTCCGCTCGCGGCCTGTGTCGAATTCATTCATACGGCGACCCTGCTGCACGACGACGTCGTCGACGAAAGCGAATTGCGCCGGGGCCAGGCCTCGGCCAATGCCCTTTGGGGTAATCAGGCGAGCGTACTGGTCGGCGATTTCCTGTTTTCCCGCGCTTTCCAGGTCATGGTCGCCGATGGGTCGATCAAGGTTCTGAAAATTCTGTCCGACGCCTCCGCCGTCATCGCCGAGGGCGAAGTTCTGCAATTGATGACCACGGGCGACACGGCGACGGGCGAAGCCAATTACCTGGAAGTCATCACGGCCAAGACGGCGGAACTGTTCGCCGCCGCCTGCCGCATCGGCGCTGTCGTCGCCGACCGGCCGAAGGCCGAGGAAGACGCCCTGCTGAGCTACGGCACGAACCTGGGCATCGCGTTTCAGCTGATCGACGACGTTCTGGACTATTCCGCCAAACAGGCCGAACTGGGTAAGACCGTCGGCGACGATTTCCGCGAGGGCAAGGTCTCGTTGCCCGCCATTCTCGCCTTTAACCGGGGCGACGAGGACGAACGCGCGTTCTGGCGCCGCACACTGGAAGATCTGGACCAGTCGGAAGACGATCTGAAACGGGCCATCGAATTGATGAACAAGCACAGCGCCCTGACCGACACGGTCGACCGGGCCCGGCACTACGGTGCGGTGGCGCGCGACGCGTTGGGTATCTTCCCGGAGAATCCGCAGAAGCTGGCGTTGCTGGAACTGGTCGATTTCTGTATCGAGCGGGCGTACTGACGCGGCCCTGACGACGGCACCCGGCGCGGACTAGTCCTTGCCCTTCTTGAGCTTCGGTTTCAGCTTGGAGCTTTCCTCACCGTCGAAATCGCCGACGCCGCTTTCGATCGCGAAGCAGGCGAGCCGAACCGACAGCGGAATCTCCACCGTCTTTCCATCGCGCTCACCCTTCTCATAGTACTGGATGATGCGCGGCTTCAGGCCCAGCGCCTTGGCCGCGTCCTTCTGCGACAGTTTGTGGCGCTTGCGCCAATGCCGGAATGCTTCGCCGTCCATGCTCATGCTTTGTAACTCAACCGTCATGATAATCTAGTTCGTCTCCATGAAGGTGATCAATGGCGACCAATCTTCCTGAGCGTCTAGTGAGCGTTTGTCGTTCTTATCGAACACGCTGACGCCCGAATAGGCGCCGTCCGTATACAGCGCCCGGTCGGTGATGACCGCCCCCATGGGATGGTCGAGACTTTCGATGAAGGCGTCCAACTCCGCCGCCGAGCGTGTCCGCGCCCGAACCCGGTTGCCGACGATGACCATCGGCTTCTTATTGCTGCGGATGGGCTTGAGATCGTCGATCTTTTTGAGAAACCGCCGTGTCGCCGCCTGATCGAACGCCGACGGTAGAACCGGCAGAACGATGACCTGCGCCATTTTCAAAAGTTCGCGAAACCGCGGCACGCTGAGCGCCGCCGGTGCGTCGATGATCAGGCGTTGAATATTCCGGGGCGGCTTCTCGAACTTCTTGGTCCAGTCGAGCCCTTCGATCTTGGGAAGGTCCTCGGGCCGGCGTTTGAGCCAGGCCAGGCTGCTTTTCTGCCGGTCGACGTCGGCCAGCGCCGTTTTCAGGCCGCCGCTGGCAAAGGCCGCCGCCAGGTTGGTCGAAATCGTCGTCTTGCCGCAACCGCCCTTGGAATTGGCGATCAGGATCGCGCGCGCCATGGTCTAATTCCTTTTCCCGGCCGGACGCCGGGCGCCCTGCCTGATCATTTGCCGGTCCGCCAGAACGGCGGGGCCTTGGTAAAGGCACGCCAGTCTTCCAACAGGCGCGGCTCGCTGTCGTGCAGGCCGCGGGAATGCCAACCCAAGATCGCCGCCGCCGCCGCGCGCAGGGCGTCGCCCTCTCCGTTGCCGTTGTCATGCGCGTCGACAGTCAATTCCGACAGCAAGGTTTCCGCCACGGCGACGTCGTTCAGATGGCCGAAATCGTCCTGCAGGCGTTCCAACGCTTTCAGGTATTTCTTCTTGGCGGGCGTGTCGTACAGCGCCTGCAGGAAATCCGTGTTGTAGCGCAGCTTCTTGACCCGGATGCGCAGCAGGTGGCGTGCGGGCACGTCCAGGTTTTCCAGACCGTCGCCGGCGCGCACGGTCTTCTTATGGGCGCGGCTGAGGATCGCCGCCGACCAATCACCGATGGTCTGGGCGAGCGGATGATCGGGCGGGCACGGCTGCGGCGCCCAGCCCTGGGTTTCGGTGAACGCCGAAAGCTTGAGAACCAGCGCCGCGTAGCGCGACGATTTCAGGGCTTCGCGGACCTGGACATAGGCGTCGCGGCGGCGGTCCTCGGCGGCGGCGGCCAACACGATCATGGCGGCGGGTTCGACCCCGGCGGCCATGGGGGGGCCGAGAATTTCGGCGATGAAGACATCCCAATCCCGGGCTGGGCCGAACTGGTCGGCGATCCACTTCAATTCGGCCTTCAACCAATCGACCCGCGCCGGATCGAGCAGTTTGGAAAACACCGAGAGCATGGAGCGCATGCGCCGCACGGCGACACGGAACTGATGCACGCCTTCGGGGTCCGTGCCGTCGATCGACGGCACCTCGTTGGCCAACATGTGCCGGGTGCCGGCGCGCAGGATCTCACAAATCGCATCGTTGACCGATTGCCCTGCTTCCAACGGCGTCTTGGCCGCCCGCACGGGTGCGGTTTCGGGCGCTTCGAGAAGCCGGTAGCCGCGCGCCGCCTTGCTGTCCTGCACGATGGTCAGACCGCCAGCCTGCTGCAATTCCAACGCGACTTCGAACAAGTCGCGCGGATCGCCCATCTGCAATTCCAACTCGCATTCCTGGATCACTTCGCGGGCCTTGGCGCGGCTTGCCGCCCGGCCGCGCGCGGCACCGGGACCTGACGGTTTGTTGGCAACGACCTCACCGTTGTCGATGGCGATTTCGATGCGGCTTTCCGGCCCCATGGGTGCGCGGCGGGTAAGAACCGCCTGTTCGCGGGTAAACCGGGTGCGGAAGGTCTCGCGCAATTCGCCGGGCAGAACAAGGCCCAGGACCTCGACCGCCGCTTCCGGCAACAGATCCAGGCGCGGCATCAGGCTGTCGACGTCCTGTTCCCATTCGCCGCGGGCGAACAGCGCACCCGATCCATCGTTTTCCGATTTCACGTTCTGGATGAAGCGGCCCTTTTTCTTGCGCACGCGCAAGGTCACCCCGCGCCGGCCAAGGCGCAAATCGGGTGTGTCGTAATAAACGCTTTCCAAATCGTCGGTGGTCCAGGTCAGCCTGCTTTTGGACAGCGACTGTGCCGTTTTCTTGACGGTGCGCAACGCCTGAGCGGTCCCGCCCAGCTTGCATTCGTATTCGCGGTTGGCGTTGCCGGCCCCGGCAGTGCCCTGGGACGTCGTCGACGTCATTGCCTCATGTCCCCGGCCACGTTGCGTGCTGTCGGTCAAATTCTCCCCCCGGCTCTCAACAAAAGCACCTTGATACGTCCTTGATACATCGCCGCCGAGGTGCCGTTCAACCAAAAATACCGCACTTGGTGCGCATTTTTGAGACTACAATCCTCTAACGAATGGATCAATCATCAAATAGGTCCATCGGCGCCTTTCGGCGTCCCATCAACCTCCCAGCTTGTCGAATTCCCAGTTTCTGGTTATTGCGCGGTCCCAGCCGCCCCCCGAGTCGTGCCACTTCCACGCCCTGTTGTCCAGGTGCTTGCCCTGGCCCTCAACCACCGCTATAACGGGCGCCCGTCGCGGCCCGGCGGCATCGGAACAGCAGGTTCCGGCCGGCCAGAACCGCGACGTCATGCCGGAGTGTAGCTCAGCCTGGTAGAGCACCGTCTTCGGGAGGCGGGGGTCGGAGGTTCGAATCCTCTCACTCCGACCAATTGGTCGACTTTGGAAAAGCGGGAGCCGGTGCTTCCGCTTTTTCCGTTTATTGGGTACCTTACTCAGCCAAGGGGGAAGGAGCCTCGCTCCGTCCGGACACCGATAACAAACCATCAAGCCTGCCCGGTCGCATCGAACGCCATGGACACCAAGAATATCGGACCACGCCAAATCATCAGACGCCGCTTTCGGGTGGTGCTGCCTGCGGTTTGCGCCCTTACCTTGTTAGGCGCATGCGAGACGGCCAACGAGGCATTGGACAGCGTCGCCAGCACGTCCAAATCGATTTGGGACAGCGTGTCTTCGCCGTTTTCCCGCGACGACAAGGAATTGAGCCGGGATCCCACGCGCGAACGCCGCGAGGATGTCGAGCATTGGGAGCGGATTCGCGGCTCCGACGATCCGACCCTTTTCCAGAATTTCATCGAACGCTATCCGGACAGCGCCCTGACCCATCTGGCGCGCCGGCGTCTGGCGACCCTGCAACCGACCCAAGGTATGCAGGTCGAAGGCAGCTTCGCCACGGAACAGCCGAAACCGCCGCTTGTCCGCCATGCCGCGGGCTCAATCCCGCCGCCCGCCCCGCCGGGGCAGTTTCCGGCGCCTTGGATTCTCGGCCGTTGGGCGATCGATTGCTCGTTGAAGGAAGGTGGCAACGGCGTGACCTACAACCAGGTCGACGCCGGCAAGGTGCGGGTCATCCGCGACGACGGATCCGCCGCCGTCTACGATATTCACCGCGAGAACGACATCATGGTGCTGCAGGGCGGCGGCCTGATTTATCAGGACAAGATCGTCAGCGCGACGGAATTGCGGTCCTACGCCGTCAAGTACAAGGACCAGTGGCACAAGGTCGATCTCGTCTATCGCAAATGCGATTGACCGCCGCTCGACCGGCCCGCATCGCGCCCTTCCCTGCGATCTCGCTCCTATTTGATCCAGAAAAAAAGTCCCGACCCGCTGACGCGGGCCGGGACCGTGGGTTGCCAATCCTTGGGGTTGGATCGGGCATAATGCCCTAACAAATAAAGGCCCCCTTACCGGGGATTATTGGTATGGCCGATGCCGTAGGCGACAGAGGCCAGAAAGGCGACTGCGGAAACGATACAAAGGCCCAGAAAAAGAGCGCTACCGGTTGTCATGATCTGAATTCCCCCTTTTCAAGCGTGATCAATTCGGGAAGTTTGCCGACCTCCCGCTCCCCCTTCATTGATCTAAATCAATCGCCGAAAATTTCCGCCGGGCATGCTTTTTTCCGCCAAACGGGGACAGTGAAATATCCACAGATTGTGCATAACCCCGGCACGGAAAGACTCTGGCCCCAACGCCCCTTCGGGTACACTTCCCGCACCCGAGGATGGGCCGCCCAGCGTCGGGCCCGGCCCAGGAGGTCAGCGTTATGCGCAATGCCGTGATAGGCGCCGTCGTCGGATTGGTCGTCGGTGTCGTATTCGGGGTTTCCATCATCGCCCCACGCTTGAAGGCGCCCCTGCCGGCAACCGCCGCCGAGGTCGTCGCGGAGCTGTCCTCGGACGAGCCCCGCAAGGAAACGCCCGCCGATCCCGAAACGGTATCGGCGCTGGCATCGGAACATGCCGCCGAGGTCGTCGGTCTTCGTGCCGAAAATCTATTGGCCCCCGCCGCCCCCACACCGCCGGTGCATTGGCGGATGGAAAGTGCCTTTTCCAGCGGCCTGCCCCAGTTGGGCGCCCAGGCGAAACGCATCGAGACCGAGATCTGGCGCGTTTCCGCGGGACAGATGGAAATCGCCTTTCATGAACCGGGCTCGCTGGTCCGCGAGAAAGATATCTTCCAGGCCGTCAAGGCGGGCGCCATCGACGCCGCCTTCGTGGCCCCCGAAAGCTGGCCCGCGGAGGTTCCTGCCCTGCAATTGTTCGGCGCCGTGCCGTTCGGCCCCAGGTCCGAGGAATACCTGGCCTGGCTCTATTTCGGGGGCGGCGAGAAGATGCTGCGCGAAATCGCGGGCGGCCTGGGTGTGCAGATCGTCGTCTGCGGCCTGGTATCGCCGGAAGGCGCCGGATGGTACCGCCGTCCGGTCACCACGGTCGAAGACCTGAAGGGTTTGCGCGTGCGCATGACCGGCCTGGGCGCACAGGTCATGGATCGCCTGGGGGCAGAGACCGTCGACCTGACCGAGGGCGATATCTTTCATGCCTTGGAAACCGGCACCATCGACGCCGCCGAATATTCCATGCCCGCCATCGACGCGCGCTTGGGCTTGCAGCGCATGGCGCGGAATTATTATTTCCCGGGCTGGCACCAGCCGGCGACATTGCTTGCCCTGGTGATCAATCATGCCCGTTGGGAAGCCCTCAAACCGGTGCAACGATCGCAGCTAAAGGCGGTCTGCGGCGACAACGTCCGCCATGGCCTGGCCGAGGGCGAGGCCCTGCAGTACCGCGCCCTTCTGGACCTGACCAAGGAAGGCGTGACCCTGCGGCGCTGGCCGCAGGAAATTCTCGATCAGTTGTCGAAGGCGTGGAGCGACATCGCCGCCGAGACCTCGGCCGAGGACAAGGATTTCGCCCGGGTGTGGAAGTCGCTCAACCGGTTCCGCAAAGACTACGCCGTCTGGCGGGAATTGGGCCAACGCTAAGGCGCGTCGCGAGGGACGCCGTTACCCGTTCCGCAATCGGAAATCCGACGACCGGAAAGATCAGCCGCCCGTCGCCGCGTCCTGCGGATGATCGCCCAGCACATCGGCCGGCAGTTCATCCATTTTGGTCAGCAAGTATTCCAGGTCGGACGATTCGAATTCCACGCCCAGGTCGTCGTATTGCGTCATGATCCGCTCGATCATGCGGCGGGCGTAGCGTTCGCGGTCGTTCTCGCCGCCGTCCATTTCGGTTTCCCGGCTGACGTCCAGCGCCGCGCGCACGGCCATGTATTGGGCCGGCGGCAGATGGGCCTTGTCGAACACGGCGCGAAGCCCCAGGGGCCCGCGGTCATGGATCAGCCGGCGGGCGTTGTCCAACGTCACCCCGGCCATGGTCGCAATCGCACATTCAAAGAACGTGATATCGCCCATGCAGAGTGCCCGCAGCGTGATCGACGGCGTCAGGCGACCGTGATCGTGTAGTTGTTTGACCAGGACCATGACATCGTCGACACCGGAATCGGACGACAGGCTGATGGTCGCCCGCTCGCGCGATTGCAGGACGAGATCCGTCGTCATGGCGGCGGGCAATTCGTGGCGTTTGACCAATTCGTCCCGCAGGTTCTCGGAAACCAGTGTGACCAGGCGTTCCGCCACGGTCACCGGCAGGGACGAACGGTTGACCATCGCCGACTGCACGCCGGAACGGTCGCCGAAATCGTCGACGACCTTCTGGAAGGTCTGTTCGGAAATCTTCGCCCCTTCGTTGGCGACCAGGCGTGTCACCGCCGCCTCGTTCCCCGTTTCGACCAGCGCTTCGGAAAGCGCTTCGGAAACATGGGCCCGTCCGGCGGCGGCTTCCTGCTTGGCCGGGTTCTGCGAGCCGACGATGGCGATCAGGTCATCGTCGTTAAGAACCTTGGAAAACTCGATCATCGGCAGGGCGACCTGATCGACATCGTTGGCCAGGGCCACCGCGACGTCATGCGGCACATTGCCGTTCTGCTTCAAATTTTCCGTCAGGGCCTGGCGAACGCGGACTTCCGCATCCTTGACCATCAGGCGAAAGATTTCTTCGGCCAACGCCCGCTCGCTGTCGGTCAGGCGCCGGGGATTGAACGCCCCCGCGACCTTGGCCGCCGTTTCGGCGCGGTTGACGGGCGTGGGATCGGACAACAGCCGCGCGACATCCGATTGGCTCAGTTTATCTGCCGGCATGAGTTAACGACTCTCCTTTCACAGTCTCGGGGGATCGGCCCCCATGACTGCGCCCACGATCTTCCATGTCCGGGGAGTATACGTCGGAACGCGGTTCGAATGAAATCCTCTCCCGGCGGCGCCGAGGAGCGCCCCACTCCACCCCTTGCCTTATCCTTGCCACACCTTCGCCATACCGTCGGGCCGTGTCCGGCATCCGTGCGGCGCGGCCGCGAACAAAGGCCCGGCCACCGATCGGGTTCGCGATTGCGCAGGACCACTACGATGAAGATAATGCGGGCCGCCGCCAATTAACGGCGGGCCCGTGTAAAAATGGAAGGTTTGCTAGGTTCATGAAACATCTCACCCTGATGGCTGCCGCCGTCGCCGGCATCACCGCGTCCATGATGGTCGCCGCCGCGCCGGTTCAGGCCGACGCCGCCAAGGCATTCAAGAAGAACCGTTGTGCCCAGTGTCATACGGTTTCCGGAAAACACACCATCGGCCCGTCCCTCAAGGGCATCATGGGCCGCAAGGCCGGCACGGCCGAGGGCTACAAATCCTCGCGCTATTCGAAATCTCTGATCGCCGCCGGTGAAAAGGGCCTAGTCTGGAACGACAAGACCATCGACGCCTATATCACCAACCCGAAACAGTTCCTGCGCGATTATCTGGACGACCCCAAGGCGCGGTCGAAGATGGCCTATCCGGGCCTCAAGAAGGAAGATCAGCGCGCGTTGATCGTCGAATACCTGAACAGCGTCAAATGACCTGACGCCATCGGGTCACGAAAAACCGCCGCCTCGGCATTCCGGGGCGGCGGTTTTCTTTTGGGCGTGCAACGGGCGGTCAGCGGACGATCAGCACCGTCTGCGCCGCGTGGCGCACGATATGGGCGGTATTGGGCCCGACCTCGAAGTCCTCGCCTTCATCGGACGATCGCGTCGACAGGATCAGCATGTCGCAGGAGATTTCCCCGGCAATTCGGAGAATTTCCTCGTAGGCGCGGCCATGGCCGACGATGTGCTGCACCTTGATGTCGTCGGGAACGTTTTCGCTGACCCAGGCGTGCAGGCGGGCGTTGGCCTCGTCCAGGGCTTTTTCCTCGAAATCCTTGGGAAAGAAGCTGGCGACCAAGGTCATGCCGAAATCAGGCACGACCGCCATGACGTGAAGGTCCGCGCCGAAGGCCTTGGCGAGTGCCACTGCCTGAGGTGCGGCGCGATCCCAGGTCGAAGCGTCTTCAAGATCGATGGCGAGAAGAATGTCCTTGTACATGGTTTTGTCTCCTTCCCCTTAGGCGCCCGCGGGGTCCGGGTGCAGGCGCCGGCGGCCTCGTTGCATGAACACCACGAGCCCCAACAGCGCCAAGGCGGGAATATACAGGATATGCTTCGGCAGGCGGTCGGTTTCCCGTTCGACGGAAACGATCTCCCAATCGAAGTCGATCTTCTGCTTTTCGGCGGCACTTCCGAAGACGACGACGTCGACGATCTTCTTGCCCTCATCCTCGCGCAACTCCAGGCCCGCGAATTTCAGGCGCTCCACCCCCGGCGCCTTCGGGCCGAGCGGCAGCATCACCGTCTTGTCCACCTCGTCGCCCTCCAGCGTCTGGCCCGTAACGCGCAGGCGCACCTGGGCGTCGGCCGGCATCTTGGCCGCGACATCTTCGATCTGGGTCGCCGGAACTGATTCCAGCGGCGGCACGATCATGTCCATCCAGAACCCTGGCCTGAACAAGGTGAAGGTGATCAGCAGCAACGCGACCGTCTCCCAGACCTTGTTCCTGACCAGGAAGAAGCCTTGCGTCGCCGCCGCGAACAGCATCACGGCTATGACCGAGGTGACGATCACCAGGATCAGGTGGAAAGGCCCTTCGATGCCGATCATCAACAATTCCGTGTTGAAGATGAACATGAAGGGCAGGACCGCCGTACGAATGTCGTAGGTGAAGCCCTGGACACCCGTCTTGATCGGATCGCCGCCCGAGATCGCCGCCGCCGCATAGGCCGCCAGGCCCACCGGTGGCGTGTCGTCGGCCAGGATGCCGAAGTAGAAGACGAACAGGTGCACGGCGATCAGCGGCACGATCAGGCCGTTGTTGGCGCCCACGGTGACGATGACCTGGGCCATCAGGGACGACACGACGATGTAGTTCGCCGTAGTCGGCAGCCCCATGCCGAGAACGATGCAGGACACCGCCGTCAGCAACAGCAGGATGATCAGGTTGCCGCCGGACAGGATTTCCATGGCCTCGGTGATGACCTGGCTGATCGGCGTCAGAGTCACGGCGCCGACGACGATGCCCGCCGCCGCCGTGGCGACGCCGATGCCGACCATGTTGCGCGAGCCGTTCATCATGCCTTCGATCAGGTCATTGAAGCTTTCGCGCCAGGTTTCCGGCCCGGCCCCGTTGCCCCGGAAATAGGACTGCAACGGCCGCTGCGTCAGCAGCATGAAGACCTTGAGAACGACCGCCCAGAAGGCGCTGAGCCCGGGCGAGAAACGCTCGACCAGCAGGCACCACATCAACAGGCCGACGGGCAGCAGGTAGTAGAGCCCGGCCTTCACCGTCGGGCCCGTTTCCGGCAGGACGTCAACCGATTCCATGATGCCCAGTTCTTTGTAATTGGCGGCGTAACGGACGAGGCCGAGATAGGCAACGACCAGGATCACCGCGGCAATCCACGGCGTCGCGTCGCCCATCGTTTCCTTGGTCCAGCCGAAGCCGTAATAGACCGCCGCCCCCAGCACGATCATGCCGACGGGCACGGTCGTCCAGATCACGGCGCGCTGCGCCATGGTCGGCTTGTCCGTGCGCTTGAGGCCCTGCATCCCGGCCTTCATCGCCTCCAGATGCACGATATAGACCAGCGCGATATAGGAAATGATCGCCGGCAGGAAGGCGTGCTTGATGACCTCGACATAGGAAATGCCGACGTATTCGACCATCAGGAACGCCGCCGCCCCCATGACCGGCGGGGTCAGCTGGCCGTTGGTCGACGACGCGACCTCGACGGCGCCCGCCTTCTCGGCCGAGAAGCCGACCTTGCGCATCAGCGGAATGGTGAACACACCGGTCGTCACCACGTTGGCGATGGACGAGCCGGAAATCATCCCGGTCATGGCCGAGGACACGACGGCGGCCTTGGCTGGCCCACCGCGGAAATGCCCCATCAGGGCGAACGACACCTGAATGAAGTAGTTGCCGGCGCCGCCCTTTTCCAAAAGCCCGCCGAACAGCACGAAGATGAAGACCAGCGAGGTCGAAACCCCGAGAGCGACGCCGAACACACCTTCCTGGGTGATCCAAAGGTGCGACATGGCGCGGTCGATGCTGGCCCCTTTCCACATCAGAACCTCGGGCGCGTATTCACCGAAGAAGATGTAAACCAGGAAGACCGAGGCGACGATCACCAGCGGCAGACCGAGGGCGCGCCGCGCGGCTTCCAATAACAGGATGATGCCAAGGCCGGAATGCACCAGATCCGCCGTCGTCGGCAGGCCCGGGCGCTCGGCGATCTCGTTGGCGAAAACCGCGAGATAGAGCGCACACCAGGCGGCGGCGGCGGCCAGGATCCAATCCTGGATGGGGATGAAGTCACGCGGCGATTTCTTGGTCGCCGGGAAAATCAGAAACGTCAGGAAAATCGCGAAGGCCAGATGGGCCGGCCGCGTATGCGTATTGGTCAGCAGGGGGATGTATTTTGCCGCCACGATCGGCAGGGGCGAGGCGATCCAAATCTGAAAGATGGCCCAAGCCAGAAGAATGGCGGAAATGATCTTGACGACGGTTGGCCCGGGATTGCGGGCACCCGTTTCGGCGGAGGCGACGATATCGTCGGCGGCCGCGAGATCGGCGACGTCGGACTGGGAATTGGGAGCCGGTTGCTCGCTCATCTTTTTTTACCCCCCCTGTGCAGCCCCCCCGAAAATCGGGCCGGCGCTGGTTCGTTCACATGAATTCCGTGGTTTGGAGACGGCCCCGGGGAAATCCCCGGGGCCGATCCAACGGATCGCGGTTACTTAATCAGACCCGCTTCCTTGTAGTACTTCATGGCCCCGCCATGGAGCGGCGCGGACAGCGAATCCTTGACCATCTCTTCCTTCTTGAGGACGGCGAAGGCCGGGTGAAGCTTCTTGAAGGTGTCGAAGTTTTCGAACACCGCCTTGACGACTTCGTAGACAACCTTGTCCGGCGTCCGGGTCGAAGCGACGAAGGTCGCGCCCACGCCATAGGTCTTCACGGCGTCCGGCGTCCCGGCATAAAGGCCGCCCGGGATCGTCGCATAGCGGTAGAAGGAGTTTTCCTTCACCAGCTTGTCGACGGCGGCACCGGAAACCTCGACCAGGTTGCCGTCACAGGAGGTGGCGGCTTCCTTCAGAGAAGCGTTCGGGTGACCGACCAGGAAGAAGAAGGCGTCGATCTTGTTGTCGCAAAGGGCCTGGGCCTGTTCGCCGGACTTGAACTCGGCGGCCAGCGCCAGATCGTCGGTTTTCCAGCCGAGCGCGTCCTGCAGGACGTCCCAGGTCGCGCGGGTGCCGGAACCCGGGTTGCCGACGTTCACGCGCTTGCCCTTCAGGTCCATGATCGTTTTGATGTTCTTGTCCTTGCGGGCCATGATGGTGACCGGCTCGGGATGGACGGAGAACACCGCGCGCAGTTCCTTGAAGGCACCCTGATCCTTGAACTTGGACGTGCCGTTATACGCATGATACTGCCAATCGGACTGGGCGACGCCCATGTCCAGATCACCGGCGCGGATGGCGTTGATGTTGAACACGGAACCACCGGTCGACTCGACCGAGCAGCGCACGCCGTGGTCTTTGCGGCCCTTGTTGACCAAACGGCAGATCGAGCCGCCGGTCGGGTAATAAACGCCGGTGACGCCACCGGTGCCGATGGTGACGAAGTCCGCCGCCTGGGCGTTGGACAGACCGACCACCATCGCCGCAGCGACGGCCGTAGCGGCCAAAGGTTTCGAAAGGAACATCTCCAATCCTCCTTGGATTTCTTTAGGGTTGATCGTTGATTTGACGCCGGACGGGTGCGGCGGGCGCACCTTCCGACAGGGGAGTTCCCAGGAACCGGGCGGTTGCATCTTCTGGCATCCGCGCGCCGATAACCCGGTTGTCCGCCGAGGCATGGCCCGGCGTATCGGGCAGGCACAGCCAGGGGCGATCCGCCCCGGCGGCCGGACTGAAAGCCCGAATTTCGTTGAAAGAATGGGAAAGGTCGCTCCAGGGAACGAATGCAGCGGGATAGGTATAATCGCGATTTGGCCGGGGATCGGACATCGCGGCGACATACTCCGCCGCGGGCGTCCCCTCAAGACTCCGCCCAAATCCCGCCATAAGCATCCCTGAACATTTTCGTTACGGGAAAGTGTAGCACATTGCCCGCAAAGGCCAACGGCGAAGATCAGACTCGTTCTGGCGTGTCTTTATCCCGCACATAAGGATGCAAAGGGTGGGCCGGGCCGGGACAGGCGCCTCAAGGCAGGCGGCCGACCTCGCGCAGGTACTGCGCCGCCCCTGGATGGCGCGGCGCCGTCATGCCCTTGCGCGCCATTTCGAATGGGTGCAGACGCAGAAACGCCCGGTGCTTCGATTGAATGAATGAGAGGTTCTCGAACACCGCCTTGGTCAGATAATAGGCCGTCGCCGCGTCCAAACGGTCCGAAGCCATGACCGTGGCGACCAAGCCGATGGTCTCGACGTCTTCCCTCATCTGATCGTAGGTCTCTTTGGCGATCAGGGCGCGCACGTAATAGGGATTGGAAGCCAGCAGGCGGTCGACGGCCGCACCCTTTACCTGGACGAAACCGATGTCGCAGAGCTTGATCAGCTTGCGCAGGTTGGAATTGGGATGACCGGCGAGGAAGGCCGTCGTATCGACCCTGCGTTTGCAGATCCCATCGTATTGATTCTTGATGTCCAGATTGGCGACCAGCGGAAAACTGTTGAGCGGCACGCCCATGGCCTCGAACAGCAGGCGCATGGTCGCGTTGGTGCCGGATTTCACCTTTCCGATGTCGATCTTCCTCCCCTTCAGGTCGTCAATGGTCCGGATGCCGCTGTCCTTCTTGGTGACGACCGCAAGCGATTCCGGATGGGCGGAGAACAGCGAATAGATGCCGGTCAACGCGCCGATGTTGGCGAAGGTGCCGGTGCCGTTGACCGCGTGATATTGAATGTCGGATTGGACGATGCCGAGGTCGTAGGTTCCCTTCTTCAGGCCGATCAGGTTGTCGATGGATCCCTTGCTGGTTTTCGCCTGACAGGCGTAGCCGCGCATTTCGCGTCTGACGATGTCGCAGATCGCCTTACCCAGTTGGATGTATACGCCCCGGTTGCTGCCGGTGCCGATGGTCAGCGATTTCGCCCAAACAGGCGAAGCGGAAATCGCCACCGCCAGGACCATTGCGGCCGCCATCGCAAACCGGCGCCATCTGCGCCCCTTCGTCGTCTCCGTCGCCCCCTGACCGAGCATGCCGCCTTGTTCCTTATCCCGATGCGTTAAGTAATCCCTGCTTCTTTGAGTGTTTGGTCGATAGCTTCGCCCAAAATTTGGACCAATTCCTTGACCTGTGTCATGTCGATAATGAACGGCGGCGCCAGCAATATATGGTCGCCGCGCGCGCCGTCGGCGGTGCCGCCGGACGGGTAACAGATCAACCCCCGGGCAAAGGCCGCCTTTTTGATCCTGGCGTGAACCTTCAGGGTCGGGTCCAGGGTTTCCTTGCTCGCCCGGTCGGCGACCAGTTCGATCCCCCGAAACAGGCCGCGCCCGCGGATATCGCCGACGTGGGGATGGTTGCCCAGGCGGTCGTGCAGTTCGGCGTCCAGCGCCTCGCCCATGGCCTTGACGTTGTCCAGCAGGCCCGTGTCCCGCACCTTGCGCTGCACGGCCAACGCCGCGGCGCAGGCCATGGGATGCCCCATATAGGTATGGCCGTGCTGGAACGCGCCGGAGCCTTCCTTGAAAGCGCGGTAGACTTCATCCGAGACCAGGGTCGCGCCGATCGGCTGATACCCCGCCCCCAGCCCCTTGGCGATGCAGACGATGTCCGGCGAAACGCCATCCTGTTCGCAGGCGAACAGGGTGCCTGTGCGGCCCATACCGCTCATCACCTCGTCCAGGATCATCAGCACGCCGTACTTGTCGCAGATTTCGCGGATGCGCTTGAAATACCCCGGCACCGGGGCGAGCACTCCGGCCGTCGCGCCCCCCACGGTCTCGGCGATGAAGGCGCAGACGTTGCGCGGCCCCAGGCGTTCGATCTCGGCCTCCAATTCGTTCGCGACGCGCAGGCCGTAGGCTTCTTCGGTCTCGCCGTCCCGCATTTCCCGGTAGGGGTAGCAGGGCGCGATGTGCGAGACCGGCATCAGCATTTCCTTATAGGGATCGCGCCGCCAGACGTTGCCGCCGACGGACAGCGCCCCCAAGGTATTGCCGTGATAGCTCTGGCGCCGGGCGATGAATTTGGTGCGCTCCGGCTGGCCCGTTTCCAGGCAGTACTGGCGCGCCATCTTCAATGCCGCCTCAACCGCTTCGGAGCCACCGGACAGGAAATAGACCATGCCTATGCCGTCCGGCGCGGCGTCGACCAGGAATTCCGCCAGTTGCTCTGCAGGCTCGGTCGTGAAAAATCCCGTATGGGCAAAGGCCAGTTTATCGGCCTGGTCCTTGATCGCCTGGATCACGTCGGCGTCCGAATGGCCAAGGCAGGACACGGCCGCCCCGCCCGAAGCATCCAGATACCGTTTGCCCTGGGCATCGATCAGATAAATCCCGTCGCCCGCCACGGCGACCGGCAGGTCGGATTTCAGTTCACGGTAGAAGACGTTGGTCATCGTCGATCTCTCAACCAACCGGTCCAATAACCGGCCTATTCATAGGACGCGATTGCATGGCCGCGCGTCAATCCAATAGGATGCGCCGGCGCGGTATTCCCGCGCCATCCGTCCGAAAATTCAAAGGGGGGCCGTATGGACCTGAAAGACCACATCCGGGGGATTCCCGATTTTCCCATTCCGGGCATTCTGTTTTACGACATTTCGACGCTGCTGCGGCATCCCGACGCCTGGCAGGTCGCCCTTGGGCGCCTGGCCAAAATCGTCACCGGCTTCAAACCGGACCTGTTGGCCGGGATCGAATCGCGCGGCTTCCTGACCGCCGCCCCTCTGGCCTCACGGCTCGGCTGCGGCTTCATCATGGTGCGCAAGCAAGGCAAGCTGCCCGGCGACTGCATTTCCCATGAATACGAATTGGAATACGGCACGGACACCATCGAAATTCAGAAGGACGCGGTGAAACCCGGTCAGCGCATCGTCATCATGGACGATCTGCTGGCGACCGGCGGCACCATGGCGGCCTCGATCGACCTGCTGCGCGGCGCCGGTGCCGAAGTCGTGGGCGCGACCAGCCTGATCGAACTGACCTTCCTCAAGGGGCGCGAGAAACTGGACGTGCCGTTCGAAGCCCTGATGGCCTACGACGACTGACCCCGGGTTCTGCAGATCGCCATGACCGAGTTGGATATCCGCATCGACGATCTTTCGGGCGCGGCGACGCTCGACGTGATCCGCCGGCACCTCGCCCATATGCACGAGGTGACCCCGGCGGAAAGCGTCTATGCCTTGGATCATTCGGGGCTTCAGGCGCCCGACGTGACATTCTGGTCGGTCTGGGACGGCGACGAAATCGTCGGCTGTGCGGCTCTTCGTGAAATCGACCCGGCCCACGGCGAGATCAAATCCATGCATACGATCGAGCCCCGGCGAGGCACCGGCATCGCTGGGCGAGTCCTCGATTTCATCTTGGCGGAGGCACAACGGCGCGGCTATCGCCGCCTCAGTCTGGAGACCGGCGGCTCGGACGCGTTCGAAGCGGCCCGCCGCCTATACGCCTCCGCCGGTTTCACCGAGTGCGAGCCGATTCCCGGCTACGGCCCCGATCATCACAGCTATTTCATGACACTGGAACTCTAGGCCGCCCGATCCGACAAGACCTGGCGCAGAACCTTTTTCATCAAGGTCGGCAATGCCTGACCGCCGAATTCGTTCGGATGCACCCAGACGCCGTCGGCGTTCCCCCCGCCCGGCGTACCGCCGCACAAGACGGTCAGACGAAGGTGGAAGTGGGTGAAGGTATGACGGACTTCGCCCTTCTCGGCCCAGTCTTCGGATGTGACGGGGGCCTCGGCAACGGCGGCCTGCACGTCCCAGGGATCGTCCCGCCAATCGGTCGACGGCACTTCCATCATCCCGCCGAGCAATCCCTTCTCCGGCCGGCGGCGCAGCAACACCCGCCCCGCCGCGTCTTCGATCCAGAACACCACGCCGAAGCGCGTCGGCTTGGCCTTCTTAGGCGCGCGGGCAGGCCAGGCGTCGGCGTCGCCGGCGGCCTTGGCGGCGCAGGCCCCTTCCCAGGGACATAGCCCGCATTTCGGGTTCTTCGGCGTGCAGACCGTGGCGCCCAGGTCCATCATCGCCTGGGCGAAGTCGCCGGGGCGTTCTTGCGGCGTCAGGGCGCGGGCGGTTTGTTGAATGGGCTTTTTGCCCGCGGGCAGCGGTTCGGTGATGCGGCGCAGACGTGCGACCACCCGTTCGATATTGCCGTCGACCGGCGAGGCCGGAATATCGAAGGCAATGGCGGCGATCGCCGCCGCCGTGTAGGGTCCGACGCCGGGAAGGCCCAACAAACCCTCCTCCGTTTCGGGAAAGTCCCCCGCGAAATCACCGGCGACGACCTGGGCGCATTTGTGAAGGTTGCGCGCGCGCGCGTAGTAGCCGAGCCCCTGCCAGGCGTGCAGAACCTCGTCCAGATCGGCCGCCGCCAAGTCCTCAATACGCGGCCAGCGCGCCACAAAGTGGTCAAAATAGCTTTTTACCGTCGCCACCGTGGTCTGCTGCAACATGATCTCGGAGAGCCAAACGTGATAGGGTTCGGCGCGACGGCCTGGGGGCGCCCGCCACGGCAGAACACGCCGGTGACGGTCGTACCAGGCCAGCAATTCGGTTACACGGGCATCTTGCGGGGGATGAGCCATCGCCTTTTAATGCCATGCCTGCCGACGCCGTCAATGCCGAACCTTGGGCAGAACCTTGAGCCGAACCACGGGCCGGCGTTCGACCCGCACCAGGAGAACCTTTCCCGCCATGCCGACGGACGATCCCCAACCCAAGCAGCGCCTGCGCCGTCGGGGCGGCATGCATGCCGTGGGCAAGGCACTGGGCAAGTTGACCGCGGCCGCCTACGGCCGGCGCGGCTTCGCCGAGGGCGACGTCATCCGGCATTGGCCGGAAATCGCGGGCGACCTTCTCGCCCGGCACACCCTGCCGGACCGCATCACCTTTCCCCGCGGCCAGCGCACGGGGGGCCTGTTGCACCTGCAGGTCGGCACCTCTGCCGTGGCCACCGAGGTCCAGCATCTGGAGCCGTTGATCGTCGAGAAGATCAACGCCTATTTCGGCTACGGCGCGGTCAAAGCAATCCATATTTTCCAACGCCCTCTGCCGCCGCGCGCCGCCGAGGAGACGCCGCCGCCCGCGCGTCTGAGCGCCGCCGAACAATCGTCGCTGGAACGCGATCTGGCCGCCGTGACGGATCCCGACCTGCGAGACGCCCTGGAAGGCCTGGGCAAGGCGGTCATGAACCGCCGCCGGCGCGGTGGATAAATTGCAAAATGCAGACCCGTTTCAATGACTTAGCAAAAGGAGTCGACTCGTCCTTCGGGCCGATTCTATATTCATCAACATCTTGTGTTTCAGGAGGAAAATTTGCTGCGTTTAGCACAAGGTCTTGCGTTCGTTCTGACGCTGATTCTGGCCGTTTCCGGGCCTTTCGCGGGCTCCGCGAAGGCGCTGGACGGCGTGCAGGAAATGTTGGGCGACCGGGTTCTCGGCAATCCCGACGCGCCGGTGACGATCATCGAATACGCGTCGCTGGGCTGTCCGCATTGCCGCGAATTCCACGACGGCACCCTGCCCGAGATCAAAAAGACCTACATCGACACCGGCAAGGTGAAGCTGATCTTCCGCGACTTTCCGCTGGGCCAGCGCGCCACGGCGGCGTCGATGATCGCGCGCTGCTCGGGCCCCATCCGGTATTTCGCGTTGGTTTCGATCTTCTTCCGCGATCAAGCCATCTGGAGCCAGGCGCCCGACGGCCTGGCGGCGCTGACCGCGTCGGCCAAGAAGGCCGGCATGTCGGCAACCCAGGTCGATGCCTGCCTGCGCAGCGAGGAATTGCTCCAGGGCGTGCAGAAGATCGCCATGGACGGGAACAAGGAACACGGCGTCGATTCCACGCCGTTCTTCATCGTCGCCGGGGAAAAAGTCTCCGGTGCCCAGGACTTCAAGGTGTTCGAGGAAATCATCGAACGCGCGCTGGCCAAGTAAGCGCGCGGACGGGGTATCTGACAGGATCGGCGAGGCAGCTTGCTCAATTTCAAGAAATTGCGGGTGTTGGGGTTCAAGTCCTTTGTGGACTCCACGGAGCTGTTCATCGAACCGGGCCTGACGGGCGTGGTCGGTCCGAACGGCTGCGGCAAGTCGAATGTCGTCGAATCCTTGAAATGGGTGATGGGCGAGACCTCGGCCAAGCAGATGCGCGGCACGGAGATGGAAGACGTCATCTTCTCCGGCACACAGGACCGGCCGTCGCGCAACATCGCCGAGGTCACGCTGACCCTCGACAACACCGAACGCAAGGCCCCGGCCCAGTTCAACGATACGGACGAGCTTGACGTCACCCGCCGGATCGAGCGGGAAAAGGGATCGAGCTACCGCATCAACGGCAAGGAAGTCCGCGCCCGCGACGTCCAACTGCTGTTCGCCGATCAGGCGACGGGCGCGCGCTCGACTGCGCTGGTCAGCCAGGGCCGCATCGGCACGGTGATCAACGCCAAGCCGGCGCAACGTCGCCTGCTGTTGGAAGAAGCCGCCGGCATCACCGGCCTGCATTCCCGCCGTCACGAAGCCGAGTTGCGGCTCAAGGGCGCTGAAACCAACCTGGAACGTCTGGACGATATCCTCATCACCCTGGACGCCCAGATGAACAACCTGAAGAAACAGGCGCGCCAGGCGACCCGCTACCGCAATCTGTCGGACCATATCCGCAAGGCCGAGGCGACCCTGTTCCATATCCTCTGGACCAACGCCGAGGCGGCCCGCAACAAGGCCCGCGAACAGCTTAAAGAAGCCGAAGGCATGGTCGCCGAACTGACCCAGCGCACGGCCGCTGCGACCAACCGCCAAGCCGCCGCCGCCGAAGGCCTGCCCGAACTGCGTCAGGGCGAGGCCGTGCTGGCCGCCGAATTGCAGCGCCTGACCCTGGCCCGAGAGGGCCTGGACGAAGAAGAGGCCCGCATCGCCCGGACGATGGAAGAAACCCAGGGCCGCCTGGAGCAGACGGGCCGCGACCGCGACCGGGAACAGGGCCTGATGGCCGACGCCGACGAGGCCGTGGAACGCCTGAATTGGGAAAAGCAGGAAATCGAGAAGGCCCAGGCCCAGGAAGCGGACGACCTGACCGCCGCCGCCGAGGCCCGCGCCGCCGCCGACGAAGCCGTCGCCGAGATGGAGCGCGACGTCGACCGGGAAACCAACGACCTGGCCGCCGCCGAAGCCCGCCGCAACGCCCTGACCCAGCGCCTGGGCGAATTGGACAACCGGCTCAACCGCCTGGCCCAACGCGCCCAGGAGGCCGAGGGCCAAAAGGCCGACCTGGAATCCCGCTCCGCCGATTTGGTCGATCTGGCCGACGCGGATCAAGCCGTCGAGGCAGCCCGCATTGCCGCCGAGGCCGCCCGCGAAAATCTGACCGGGATCGAGACCGGGCGCCCCGAAGCCGATCAGGCCGCCGAACAATCGGCCCAGGCCGCCCGCGAACGGTCCACCGAGCTGACCGCCCTGGAAACGGAAATCCGCACCCTGGAAAGCGTTCTCGCGGCCGGGCCGGAAACGGACCTGCCGCCGGTGCTGGACCAGGTTACCGTCGACAAGGGTTTCGAAGACGCCTTGGGTGCCGCGCTGGGCGAAGACCTCTCCGCCCCCGCCGCCGGCGACGAGGCAGAGGGTGTGGTCATCGGCTGGCGGACTTTGGGTCCGCTCGCCAATCCGCCGGCCCTGCCGGCGGGTGCCCGTGCCCTTTCCGAGGTCGTGCGCGGCCCGGCGGCCCTTGATCGCCGTCTGTCGCAGATCGGCGTCGTCGAGACCGCCACGGACGGCGCGCTGCTTCAGGGTCAGTTGCAAACCGGCCAGCGCTTGGTCAGCCGCGCCGGCGGCCTGTGGCGCTGGGACGGCTACCGCGTCGCCGAAGGGGCGGAAACCGCCGCCGCCAAGCTGTTGGCCCAGCGCAACCGCCTGACCGAGATATCTGGCCAGGCCGAGGAAACCCGCCGGATCGTCGAAGACCTGCGCGCCACGGCCCAGGCCGCCAAGGAAAAGGCCGAGGCGCTCCGCGCCCAGGAACGCGACGCCCGCCAGGCCGTCAACGAAGCCGACCGTGCCTTCAACTCGGCCCGCGACCGCCTGGCCGCCGCCAAGGACCGCGCCGCGGCGGTGCAGAACAAGCTGGCAGCACTCGCCGAAACCCAGGCATCCATCGCCGCCGACCTGGAAGAAACCCAGGGCCAGAAAGATGCAATGGCCGCCGAGAAGGCCGACTTGCCGGACCTGGAAGCCGCCCGCACCGCATTGGCCGAACGACGCACGGAATTGGCGGAAAAGCGCACCCACCAGATGGAATGCCGGTCCCGCCACGATCAGTTGGCGCAGGCGTCCGAAGCCCGCAAGCAGCGCCTGGTCGCGATTTCGTCGGAATCCCAGATGTGGGTGACCCGCCGGTCGCGTTCGGAAAGCCAGTTGGCCGAACTGGCCGAGCGGGCCGAGACCTTGAAGAGCGAATTGGCAGCCCTTGAACAGAAGCCCGCGGAGATCGCCGCCAAGCGCGAGGAGTTGCTGACCGCGATTCAGGCATCGGAAGAGCGGCGCAACGCCGCCGCCGACAAGCTGGCCCAGGCGGAAACGGCCCTGGGCGAGGCCGACCGCGATATGCGCCAGGCCGAACACGACCTGTCGCTGGCCCGTGAAACCCGCGTCCGCGCCGAAGGGGCCGTGG
This sequence comes from uncultured Rhodospirillaceae bacterium, assembly GCA_913030825.1. Taxonomy (GTDB): domain Bacteria; phylum Pseudomonadota; class Alphaproteobacteria; order Rhodospirillales; family Casp-alpha2; genus UBA1479. The sequence continues at coordinate 105,240 of CAJWCU010000005.1, forward strand.
AAACGACCGATCAGGCGTCCCGCGCCCTGATTTCCCGCATTCAGGACCGGTTGCAGGTCGGGCCCCAGAAGATGCGCGAGATCGCCGAGTTGGAACCGGACGCGCCCCTGCCCGACCTCGAAGCCTCGGAAAAGCGGGTCGACCGGCTGCTCCGCGAACGCGACACCATGGGGCCGGTGAACCTGCGGGCCGAGACGGAAATGACCGAACTAACCGAACAGATCGGCGGTCTGGAGACGGAAAAGACCGACCTGATCGCCGCCATCGAAAAGCTGCGTCAGGGTATCAACGAGTTGAACCGCGAAGGCCGCATGCGCCTGCTGGCCTCGTTCGAAGAGGTCAACGGCCACTTCAAGGTGCTGTTCCAGCGCCTGTTCGGCGGTGGCCGGGCGCATCTGGAACTGGTCGAATCCGACGATCCGCTACAAGCCGGCCTGGAAATCTTCGCGAGCCCCCCGGGCAAGAAGCTGCAGGTGCTGTCCCTGCTGTCAGGTGGTGAGCAGGCCCTGACCGCGCTGGCCCTGCTGTTCGGCGTGTTCCAGACCAATCCGGCCCCGATCTGCGTGCTGGACGAAGTCGACGCGCCGCTGGATGACGCCAACGTCGACCGGTTCTGCTCGATGCTCGACGAAATGGCGAAAAGCGGCCAGACGCGGTTCATCGTCATTACCCACCACCGCATGACCATGGCCCGCATGCACCGCCTGTTCGGCGTAACCATGCAGGAACGCGGCGTGTCGCAATTGGTCTCCGTCGATCTGCAACAGGCCGAGGGCTTTCGCGAGAGCGCCTGACAGAGCACGGCGGGGGTGCTAGTCTCCGCCGCCTGAGCCCCACCAACCCCCTCACCAACGGGTGATTTTCATGACCGAGGATAGGCCCAGTTCGGACCTTGACGGCCTCCAGAAGCGCATCGACGGCGCCATGGACAAGGGCGGCTTTTCAGAGGCCCGGAAAAAAGCCGAAAAGCAGCCGCCAAATAACGCTCTGGGCCTTGCATTTCGAGTCGGCATTGAGTTAGTTTCCGCCGTCGCCGTTGGGTTGGGTATCGGTTTGCTGCTGGACAAGTGGCTCGATACAAAGCCTTGGCTCATGTTGGTGTTCATTATCCTAGGGGGATGCGCCGGCATTCTGAATGTCTATCGAATGGCCCGTGGCTACGGTTACGCCCCGGGGTATCAACAGGGAACCACCACCCCGGAAGACGATCCAGACCGCCGATAATCCGCATATCCATCAAACGCTTTAATAGACGGGAAACCGAGCCTTGGCCGAAAAGCACAGCCCGCTCGCTCAGTTCGAGATCAAAACCCTTGTGCCGCTGGAATTTGGCGGCATCGACGCTTCGTTCACCAATTCGTCGCTGTTCATGGTGGCGACCGTTGTTGTCGTGAGCCTGTTTTTGATCCTTGCCATGCGCCGCGCCGCCCTGGTGCCCGGCCGCTGGCAGTCGATGGCGGAATTGAGCTACGTCTTCGTGGCCAACGTCATGAAGGACACGGTCGGCTCCGAAGGCCGCAAGTACTTCCCGTTCATCTTCACGGTCTTCATGTTCATTCTGTTCGGCAACCTGCTGGGCATGCTGCCGTACAGCTTCACCTTCACCTCGCACATCATCGTGACCTTCACGATCGCCGCGGTGATCTTCATCGGCGTGACCATGATCGCGCTGGCCAAGCACAAAATGCATTTCTTCTCGTTCTTCATGCCGCCGGGCGTGCCGATGCTGTTGGCCCCGCTGCTGGTTCCGATCGAGATCATTTCCTACCTGTCGCGCCCGATTTCCCTCAGCGTTCGTCTGTTCGCCAACATGCTGGCCGGTCACACGCTGCTGAAGGTTTTCGCCGGCTTCATCGTGTCGCTCGGCGTGTTCGGGATCGCCCCCTGGGCCTTCGTCGTCGCGCTGACGGGTCTGGAAATCGTCATCGCCTTCCTGCAGGCCTTCGTGTTCACCATGTTGACCTGCCTGTATCTCAACGACGCCCTGCACCTGCACTAGGACGCAAGACAGGGATCGTCGGGACAGAAAGAGTTTCTTGAACCAACAATCACCATCAATCAGAACCATCAGAACTAGTCTTACGAAAGGATAAATCCATGGACGTTGAAGCCGCCAAAGCCCTTGGTGCCGGTCTTGCCGTTATCGGTGTTATCGGTTCCGGTATCGGCATGGGTAACATCTTCGCCTCCTTCATTCAGGCCGTCGGCCGCAACCCCAGCGCTCAGGGTGCGGTGTTCCCGATGACCATGCTGGGCTTCGCCCTGGTTGAAGCCATCGCGCTCTTCGCGCTGGTTATCGCCCTGGTCATTCTGTACGGCTGATTCTTTCGTACGACGCATAGGCCCGGGGCGGTATCCGCCCCGGGTTCGATGCGTTATCGCCGGGGGTCCGTCCCCGGTTGAACGATTGGAATCATCCGCTTTGGGATAAAGAGGTCCTTCAATGCCTCAATTGGACGTCACTACCTTCGTGCCCCAGATCGTCTGGCTGGTGATCAGTTTCACCGCCATGTTCCTGGTCATGTGGAAGGTCTGCGTTCCCAGGATCGGCGGCGCTCTCGAAGCGCGGCAGAAAAAGATCGAACAGAACCTGGAACGCGCCGCCGACCTGAAGGCCGAGGCCGAAGCCGCCGTCGAGACCTATGAAAAAGCTCTCGCCGAGGCCCGCGCCACGGCGCACGAGGAAATCGCAAAGGTCCAGGCCGATCTGAAAGCCAAGCAGGATGCCGAGGAAGCGAAGCTTTCCCAGTCCCTGCAGGCCAAGATCAAGGAAGGCGAAGCCGCCATCGACAAGGCCCTCCAGGATGCCCTCGCGGGACTCGACGCCATGGCGGCCGATGTCGCCCAGGCGGCCTGCGAGCGTCTGACCGGCGATGCGCCGGACGCGGGTGCGGTCAACAAGGCCGTCGCCGATGCCGCCAAGGCGCGGCAGGCCTAAAGGAAGGGAGCGTAAATCATGGAACAGATGCTGCACGATCCCACCTTCTGGGTTTCCACGGCCTTCATCGCCTTCATCGGCCTGCTGGTCTACCTCAAGGTGCCGAAACTGGTCACCGGCGCGCTCGACGAGCGTGCGGATAAGATCAAATCCGACATCGAGGAAGCCGAAAAGCTCCGCGAGGAAGCGCAGAAACTTCTGGCCGACTATCAGAAGAAACAGCGCGACGCCCAGAAAGAGGCCGAAAACATCGTCGCCGCCGCCAAGGAAGAAGCCGAACGTCTCGCCAAGCAGGGCGAACAGCGGCTTAAGGACTCCCTGGCCCGGCGTGAAAAGCAGGCCATGGACCGGCTGGCCCAGGCGGAAGCTGCCGCCCTGGATCAGGTCAAGGCCCATACGGTCGACGTCGCCATGGCCGCCACGCGCCAGGTGCTGGCCGACAGCATCAAAGGCAAGAAGGCGGAACAGCTGATCGACGACGCCATTGCAGGCCTGCCCGGAAAACTCCACTAGTCTTCGGATTTTCCAGGCCGAACGATTCAAGGGGCTCCTTCGGGAGCCCCTTTTCATTTATAGATACCGGCCATGGAACAGACCTATTCCATCCGCTGGATAAGCCCCGAAAGCGCCGACGCCGACGCGCCCGGCCTGCTCGCCCTGATCCGGGGCCTTGCCGATTTCGAAGGCTGGTCCGAATTCGTCGATATCTCCGCCGAGGAAATCGCCGAACGGGCCAAACGCCCTGCCCCGCCCTTTCGCGCGGCCCTTGCCCAGGACGCCACGGGGGCCCTGATCGGGTTCGCCACGGTCTTCGTCACCGATTTCACCTACGCCAAGCGGCCCTCCCTGGAACTTGAAATGCTCTTCGTGACGGAGCATTGGCGTCGCCACGGCGTCGGCCATGGCCTGATGGACGCGGTGATCGCCCATGCCCGCACCGGCGGCTATGTGGAAATGGAATGGAACGTCCTGAAAACCAACGCCCGTGCCCAGACTTTCTACCGCCAATTCGGCGCCGACGTTCAGCCGGAATGGGATCGGTGGGGGTTGGTTCTCTGACCTAGCCGACGAGGTCGGCCCATTCTTCCTCGGTCAGGACCGCGACGCCCAGTTCCGCCGCTTTTTTCAGCTTCGACCCCGCACCCGGCCCGGCGACCACGTAATCGGTCTTTTTCGACACGCTGCCCGAGACCTTGGCGCCCAGGCTTTCCGCCTTGGCCTTGGCTTCCGAGCGGCCCATGGTCTCCAAGGTGCCGGTGAAGACCACCGTTTTCCCCGCGACGGGCGAGCCGGAGGTATCGGCGACTTCCATGTCCTGGACATCCAGGGCCGCTTCCAGTTGGCGCAGGACCTCCTGGTTATGGTCTTCGGCGAAGAAGCCGAGCAGGTCGTCGGCGACGGAGGGGCCGATCTGGTCGATGTCGATCAAATCGGCGTAGGCTTCGCCGTCCCGGTCCTGGGCATCCGCCATGGCGGCCTTGAGGGCCGACCAGGAGCCGTAGGTGCGGGCCAACAGGCGTGCTGTCGCCTGGCCGACCTGGGGAATGCCCAGGGCATAGACGAAGCGGTCGAGGCCGATTTCGCGGCGGTCCTCGATGGCGCGCTGGAGGTTCTCAATGGACTTTTGCTTCCAGCCCTCGCGCCCGTCGAGATGGCCGGTCAGGGTTTCCACGTCGAAGATGTCGGCGGGGGATTTCAACCAGCCCTCGCCCCAGAAGGATTCGATGTTCTTGGCCCCCAGCCCTTCGATGTCGAAAGCGTCGCGGGAGACGAAATGCTTCAGCCGTTCGACCGCTTGGGCCGGACAGATCAGCCCGCCGGTGCAGCGCTTGGCCGCTTCGCCTTCTTCACGGATCGCGATACTGCCGCATTCGGGGCAGGTTTCCGGCATCACGAACGGCTGGGCGCCCTGAGGCCGCTTGTCGGGCACGACCTCGACCACCTGGGGGATCACGTCGCCGGCGCGCTGAATGATCACCGTATCGCCCTCGCGGATATCCTTTTCGGCGATGTAATCCTCGTTATGCAAGGTCGCGCGGCCGACCACGACGCCGCCGACGGTCACCGGCGTCAGGTTGGCGACGGGGGTCAGCACGCCCGTGCGGCCGACCTGAACGGTGATCTTTTCCAGCACCGTCGTCGCCTTTTCGGCGGCGAACTTATGGGCGGTGGCCCAGCGCGGCGCGCGGCTGACCTGACCCAGGCGGCCTTGCCAGTCCAGGCGGTTGACCTTGTAGACCATGCCGTCGATGTCGTAGTCGAGGGATGCGCGTTCGGTCTCCGTCTTCGCGTATTCGCCCATGATTTCGTTCAGCGAGCGGCAAAGCCTGGCCCGGGAATTGGTCTGGAACCCCCAGTCGGCCAGCTTTTCATAGAATTCCGCCTGGGTTTCCCAGGACACGTCCGATACCTCGCCCCAACTGTAGAAAAACACCCTGAGCGGCCGCGCCGCCGTGACGGCGGGGTCCTTCTGGCGCAGGGATCCGGCGGCGGCGTTGCGCGGATTGGCGAAGACCTTGGCGCCCTCCGCCGCCTGACGGTCGTTCAGTGCCTGGAAATCGGACTTGGCCATATAGACCTCGCCTCGAACTTCCAGAACGTCGGGAATGCCGCCCCCCAACAGGTCCTTGGCGATGATCGTTTCCGGAAGGTCGCCCAGGGTTCGCAAGTTCTCGGTGATGTTCTCGCCTTCCCGCCCGTCGCCCCGGGTCGCGGCCATGACGAACTTTCCCGCCTCGTAGCGGGCGGAGACGGACAGGCCGTCGATCTTGGGCTCCGCCATGACCTCGACGACTTCATCGGCCGGCAGGCTCAGGAAGCGCCGCACACGGTCCAGGAAATCGGCGACGTCTTCTTCCGAAAAGGCGTTGCCGAGCGACAGCATGGGCACGGAATGCGTGACCTTGGCGAAGCCTTCGGCGGGAGCCGCGCCCACCTTGTTGGAAGGGCTGTCCTTGCGGATCAGGTTGGGATACCTAGCCTCGATGGCCGCGTTGCGTTGGCGAAGGGCATCATAGTCGGCATCGCTGATTTCCGGTGCGTCGTCCCGGTAATATCGGTCGTCATGGGCTGCAATCTCGCCGGCGAGGCGCTCCAGTTCGATGGCCGCGTCCTCGGGCCGCAGGCTATCCACCGGCTGGGTGCGCAGGCCGTCGGACGTCATAACGAAGCCCCCATCAGGAGGCCCGGCGATCGAGCAAGGAGACGGCCGCCGCGCGGGCTTCTTCGGTGACCTCGGATCCCGCCAGCATGCGGGCGATTTCCTCGCGCCGCTCATCCCCGGAAAGCGGCACCACCGTGGTCGCCGTAGCGTCGTCGCGGGCGGCTTTCTGAACCTTCAAATGCCGGGAACCCTGGGCCGCGACCTGCGGCGAGTGGGTGACGACCAGAACCTGGACACCGCCGCCCAGCTTGGCCAGCCGGTCGCCGACCGCGGCCGCCGTCGCGCCGCCGATCCCGGCGTCGACTTCGTCGAAGATCATGGTCGGCACCGGATCGGCGTCGGCCAGAACGACCTTCAACGCCAACATGAACCGCGCAAGCTCACCGCCCGAGGCGATCTTGTTCAACGGGCCCGGGTCCGCGCCCGGGTTGGTGGCGATCAGGAATTGCACTTTTTCGGCGCCGGCAGGGCCCCAGGCGTCTTCGTCCAGGGCCGCCAGACGCGTTTCGAACCGGGACCCCGCCAGATGCAGCGGCGCCAACTCCGCCGTGATGGCGCTGTCCAGCTTGCCCGCCGCCGTCTTGCGGCCTTGGCTGAGGGTTCCGGCGGCGCGGACGTAGGCCTTGCGGGCCTCGGCCTCCGCCTGTTCCAGTTTCTGCAGGTTGCCCGAGCCCGTATCCAGGGCCTGGATCTGGTCTTCCATGCGGGCCAGCAGGGCCGCCAGATCATCGACCTGAACGTTGTGCTTGCGGGCCTGGGCGCGCAGCGCGAACAGACGCTCCTCGGTCTCCTCAAGCTTGCGCGGGTCAAGATCGATCGCCTGGAAAGCGCGTTCCAGCAGGCTACCCGCCTCCGCCGCTTCGTCCAGCGCCCGGCCGAAGGCGGCGATGGTGTCTTCCAGGGCGCCGCCGGCTTTTTCGGCGACGGATTCCAGCTCGCGGAGCGCGGTCTGAATGTTGTCCTCGACCCCGCGCCCGTTGGCCAGGGCGGCCTGCGCCCGGTTCATGCCTTCGACGACTTTCTCGCCGTGCATCATCATGGCGCGGTCCTTGGCCAGGCTCTCTTCCTCCCCGGCCTGGGGCGCCAGGGCGCTGAGCTCTCCCACGGCATGACGCAGGAATTCCTCATCGCGCCGGGCCGCTTCCAGATCGTCGGCCGCCGCCTGACGGGCCGCCGCCGCTTCCTGCCAGGTATTCCAGGCCTTGCGGCAAGCATTCACATCGGCGCCGAGGCCCCCGAAGGCATCCAGCATGTCGCGATGGGCGACCGGGTTCATCAGGCTGTGATTATCGAATTGGCCGTGGATTTCGACCAGCATCTCGCCGATCCGTTTCAACAGGCCGACGCTGACCGGCTCGTCGTTGACGAAAGCGCGGGAACGTCCGTCGGCGCTGAGCGTCCGGCGCAGGATAACGGCGGCCCCGCCCTTCGGCCCTTCGCCCGGATCGAGCGGCGGAATGCCGTGTTCTTCCAATTCGGCCAGGACAGGAGCGCCATCGGCGACCTGAAAACAGGCGGTGACGGAGGCCGGACCGGCGCCGCTTCGAACCAGCCGTGCCTCGGCCCGCACGCCGAGCGCCAGCCCCAAGGCATCAAGCAAAATGGATTTACCGGCGCCCGTCTCGCCCGTCAGGACGCAAAGACCCGGCGCCAGATCGAGCACGAGGCGATCGATCAGCACCACGTCCCTGACGGTCAGGTTCGTCAGCATGGGCCTGCCTTCCGCCCTACCAGAACTTCAGGCTGTCGTACCAGGCCTTCTCTTCGACCTCGGGGCGGACATGCTCGCCGGTCAGCATTTCGTAGGAGTCCATGTACCATTCCGAGCCCGGGAAATTATGACCCAGGACGGAGGCCGTCTTGCGCGCTTCGTCGGTCAGACCCAGGGCGAGGTATGCCTCGGTCAGGCGATGCAGGGCCTCGGGCACGTGGGTCGTCGTCTGATAGGTGTCGATGACCGTGCGGAACCGGTTGATGGCGGCGAGATACTGGTGCTGATTATGGTAATAGCGACCGATCTCCATCTCCTTGCCGGCCAGGTGGTCGTAGGTCAGTTCGATCTTGAACTTGGCGTCCCGGGCGAATTTGGAATCCGGGAACCGAGTGACCACTTCCTTCAGGCTCTGCAATGCCAGGGTCGTCATCTGCTGATCGCGGGTGACGTCGGAAATCTGCTCGTAATAGGCCAGCCCCTTCAGATAGTAGGCATAGCCGACGTCCGGATTGGTCGGATGCAGCTGAATGAAGCGGTCGAGCGCGGAAATCGCTTCCTGATAGTTGTTCGACTTGTAATAGCCGTAGGCCGCCATCAACTGCGCCTTGGTCGCCCAGACCGAATAGGGGTGCTGGCGTTCGACTTCCTCGAAGGTGCGGGCGGAATCGACGAACCGGCGCCCGGTCATCATGTCGACACCCCGGTTGTACAGCTCATCGACCGGTTTTTCGACGTAGGCCGGTTTTTCGTCCTCGAACAAGGAACAGGCCGACAGCGCCGCCGCCGTCACCACGGCAAACAAAGCAGGAAAGAGGGATTTGATCCGAACGGGCATCTTCATCGGCGGGCGATCTGTTTTTACTGGCCTGTCTTCGCGGCCCCGGTGAAAGGCCCAGGCGGGCCGACCGGGGGGCAAAATATATCACGCGGTCGGGCCAATTGAAAAAGCCCAATCGCCTGTTTCCGGTTTGGATTTGGGCCGGTTCCGGTGAAATCGCAAGGTTACGGCGGAAAACGCCGCCGCACGGGCCGCCCGGCCAAATAAAAAGCGGCGCCCGAAAGCGCCGCCGTGGTCTGCGAAGGCCGAATTTGCGTCCCGCTGGCCCTAGACCAGCGCGGCTTCGGCCTTGATGCCGCCGTCCATGGCGGTCTTCGATTCGTCACCGGTCAGCACGTCGTAGCACCAGGCGTCGGGATCGTCGAACAGCTTGCGCAGAAGCTGATTGTTGATCGCATGGCCGGCACGTTCGCCCCGGTAGGCGCCGATGATCTGGCTGCCCGCGAGGTAGAGGTCGCCGACGGCGTCGAGCGCCTTGTGGCGGACGAATTCATCGTCGTGGCGCAGACCGCCGTCGTTCAAAACCGTATCGCCGTCGATGACGATGGCGTTGTCGAGGGAGCCGCCACGGGCCAGACCGGCCTTTTGCATGGCTTCGACTTCGTGCATGAAGCCGAAGGTCCGGGCATTGGCCAGTTCCTTGCAGAATGCGCCGTTGACCACGCCGAGGCGCAGATGCTGGCGGCGGATCGCCTGGCTTTGGAATTCGATTTCGAAATCGACGGAAAACACGTCGGCCGGCACCAGTTCGGCGCGGCCGTGATCGGTTTCCACGGAAATCGGCTTGAGCACCCGGATAACGCGGCGGTCGGCGGCCAGTTCGACCACACCGACCTTGCGGATCATATCGACGAAGGGCTGCGAGCTGCCGTCGACGGCCGGGACTTCCGGGCCGTCCAGTTCAATCAACGCATTGTCGATGCCGCAGCCCGCCAGGGCCGCCATCAGATGTTCGACCGTGCCGACGGATACGCCGTCTTCATTCGCCACCGCCGAGCACATGCGCGTGTCGTGGACGCGATCCCAACGGGCGGCGACGGCGCCGTCTTCGGCAACATCGGTGCGGTGAAAAAGAATGCCGTGATCGGCGGGGGCGGGGCGGAGCCTCAAGGTCACCGGCGATCCGGAATGCAGGCCGATCCCGGTCAGTTCGGCAACGTCCTTCAACGTGCGCTGACAAACCGTTTTCTCGATCTTCCGATCTTGCATCTGCATGTTCTGACCGGCGGTATTCAAAGCCATAAAGTGCCCCGTTTCGGTGTTCGTTCACCGGCATTCTCGCCGGTGTGTGACCGTATCCTCGACCGTTCAGCCGCTGGATACGAAAGGATCCCGAGTTCATGCATAAACAGAACCCGGGATCCCCTCAAATCACTATTTGTTTCCGAATGTTACGGCTTTTCGCCGTCCTTTCAGTTGGCCTGACGCCGCAGAAACGCGGGGATGTCCAGAAGATCGTCCTCGCTTTCCGACGCCGGCAGCCGATCGGCCGGATCAACCCCGCCCAGGGACGCCTTCGGCGCCGGCTGTTCCGGCATCGTCTGCACCGGCTCAGGGGTTGCCTGAACCGGGGCCGGGGCCGGAGTTTGTTCGGCCTGCGGTGTCGCCGCGCGTGAGCGGATCAAGGCATCGATGGTGCCCCGGTCACCGGCCGTGGGTTGCGCGGTCGGCTGAGCAGCCGGCTGCGGGATCGCCTGCGCCGCCGGAGCGGGCATGGAATCGGCGGTTTCCTCCGGTTTCCGGGCACGCCCGGTGCCGGTCACCCGTTCGAACAAGGACAGGCCGCCGCCTTCCTTCTTGGCCTTGCGCAGAAGACCGCCGCCCTTGGGGGCATCTTCTTCAGCCTGTGATCCATTGACCACAGCCGCGACCTTGAACGGATCCGCATCGGCGGCAGGACCGTCCAGGCCGTCGTCGTCTTCCGCAACCTCGACGGCACGCGCCGGGATGAAGGATTCGACGTTACCCGTGCCCGGCATGCCTGCCGGCACACGGGGCTGAAGCTCCGCCGGGGCCGCTTCGGCGGTATCTTCGTCGTCGCTCATCGCCGCGAAATCGTCTTCGGCAATGTCGTCACCGGTTTCCGGCGCTTCCGTCGAAAGTTCGGTTTCAAGTGTTTCTTCCGCCGATTCGGCGACGGCATCGGCGATTTCGTCGGAAACTTCCTCAGCCGCCTCAGCCGCCGGCGCGTTGTGGATCTTGAACACGGACGGCGCCTCGTCTTCGGCGACTTCCTTGATCGTATCCTTGGCTTCTTCCTCGGGCCGCGGAACACGGACCGGCTCGATGCGCTGGGCCTGGTTCAGGATATGCATGTGAGACGGCTGTTCGCCTTCGGCGACTTCCAGACCCGTCGCCACGACCGACACCCGCATGGAGCCTTCCATGGTCTGATCGAAGGCCGAGCCGATGATGATATAGGCATCTTCGTCGACTTCGGCGCGGACCCGGTTGGCGGCCTCATCGACCTCGAACAGGGTGATGTCGTCACCGCCGGTGATGTTGATCAGCACGCCCTTCGCCCCCCGCATGGACGCATCGTCCAGCAGTGGGTTGGAAATCGCCGCTTCGGCGGCATCGAGGGCCCGGCGTTCGCCGGCCGCCTCGCCCGTGCCCATCATGGCCCGGCCCATGCTCTGCATGACCGACTGCACATCCGCGAAGTCCAGGTTGATCAGGCCCGGCATCACCATCAGGTCGGTGATGGAACGGACACCGGAATACAGAACGTCGTCCGCCATCTTGAAGGCGTCGGCGAAGGTCGTCTTCTCGTTGGCGACGCGGAACAGGTTCTGGTTGGGGATGATGATCAGGGTATCGACGTAGCCCGCCAGTTCGTCCAGGCCCTGTTCGGCCAGGCGCATGCGGTGCGACCCTTCGAATTGGAAGGGCTTGGTCACCACGCCGACAGTCAGGATGCCGTGTTCCCGGGCCGCCTTGGCGATGACCGGGGCGGCTCCCGTGCCTGTTCCGCCACCCATACCGGCGGCGATGAAGACCATGTTGGACTGGCCCAATTCGTCGAGGATTTCACCGATCGATTCCTCGGCCGCCGCGCGCCCGACTTCGGGCTTGGAGCCGGCGCCCAGACCCCGGGTGACCCCGGTGCCCAATTGGATGCGGCGCTCGGCCTTGGAACCCTTTATGGCCTGGGCGTCGGTGTTGGCGACGATGAAATCGCAGCCTTCCAGGTTCGCCGCGATCATGTTGCCCACGGCGTTGCCACCGGCGCCACCCACGCCGATGACGCTGATCCGGGGCTTAAGCTCCGGGGCTTCGTTGTCTTCCGGTACGGTAATGTTGATGCTCATGTTACTGCCTCCGATGATTACGTGCCGCCTGAAGAAATGCAACGCCGGTGGGACCCGCCGGGGCCGCTTCAGGGGATAGGTTAAAGTTCAAAAAGTCGGTTTCTCCGCATGTCAGAAGTTCTCCCGCAGCCATTGCCCGAACCGCCCGAAAGCGCCGCTGCGTTCCTTGATCGGCTGAAAATCGCTCCCAGCCACTTCCAAGGGGTTTTCCACCGCATAACGGATCAACCCGACCGAGGTTGCGAACCCCGGCCCCGAAACCGCTTCAGATAGCCCCTCTACGCCGCGCGGCCGGGCCAGGCGAACCTGGCGGCCGAGCACGTCTCCGGCGAGTTCAGCCAATCCGGACAGCTGGCTCGCCCCGCCGGTCAGCACAACGCGCTGACCGATGGCCTTGTCGAACCCGCTCGCCGTCAGGCGATCTCGCACCAATTCCATGATTTCCTCGGCCCGCGGCCGGACAATGCCGACCAGGACCGACCGCGGCACCTGGGTCGCCGCCCCTTCCTTGTCTTCACCGATCAACGGCACCGCGATCATTTCCGAATCGTCGGACGGCGACGGAATGACGCAGCCGAACAGCGCCTTCATGCGCTCGGCACTTTCCACCGGCGTCGACAGGCCGCGCGCGATGTCGTTGGTCATATGGCCGCCGCCCAGGGGAATGACGTCCGTATGGACCAATTCGCCGTCGCAGAAGATCGCCAGCGACGTCGTGCCACCGCCGATATCGATACAGGTCGTGCCCAACTGGCGTTCGTCCTCGACCAGACAGGACAGGGCCGAAGCGAAAGGCGTGGCGACCAGAGCGTCGATTTCCAAATGACACCGCCCGATCACGGTGCGCAGGTTGGTCACCGGCCCCGATTGGGCCGAGACCAGATGCAGGTTGGCGCCCAGGCGATTGCCGAACATCCCGCGCGGATCGCGCACCCCCCGGTTGTCGTCGACCGAATAGCCGACCGGGATGGAATGGATCAGTTCGCGGTCCGCCGGGGTTTCGGCGGCGGCCTGATCGGCGGAGAGGACACGATAGAGATCCGCCTCCTCGATCTCGCGGCCGCCGATATCGGTCTCATGGGCAATCAATTTGGATTTCGGTTTGCCGCAGGACAGGTTGACCAGGACCTTCTGGATATTCTCGCCGACCATCGCTTCGGCGGCCTCGACCGTGGCGCGGATCGTCGCCTCGGCGGCGTCCAGATCGATGACGCTCCCCGATTTCAGGCCATGAGATTTCTGATGACCGATCCCGACGACCCGGGCCGTCACCTCGCCGCCGGCGACGCCGGCGTTCAAGCGGGCGATCAGGCAGGACACCTTGGACGTTCCCAGGTCCAGGGCGGCGATCAGGCCGCTGCGCGGTTTCGTGTTTCCCAGTGGTTTGTTCATTGCCGTGGTCTCGTTCGGTCTTGGGTTTCGGTCATCGGTTCAACGGTCTCGGTCTCAGGTCTCTTGGCCTTTGGGCCGCTTCGGCGGGCGCGGTTTCGCCGCCTTGCGCACGATCAGGCGGTCCGGCAGACGCAGGTCCAGGACCTCGACGTCGCGGGCCAGAACCTTGTGCTGGCGTTCGTACTCGGCAAGCCGCACCCAGGCCCCGGCGGGATCGTCTTCGGGCAGTTGCACGTCGATGCCGTTTGCCAGGGTCAAGGTCCAGCGGCGGCCCGAAACGCGAACGGCGGCGCGCACCTTCTGCATCAGGTCCGGCTCGGACTGGAGCGTTTCCAGCAGAGCCTTGGCGTGTTTCGGTGCATCCGGGCCGACGACGATGGGAAGGTCGGAGAAACGTTCCAGCCCCTTGTTGAGGATCACCACCCCGGTCTCGTCGATCAGGTGGAAATCACCCTGGTTCTGCCAAAGGGCGAGCGGACGGCGTTCCTCGATATGCAGCATCACCGTGCCCGGCAGCATGCGTTCGACCACCGCGTCCTTGACCCAGGGCAGCTTTTCCACCCGCGCCCGCGCGGCCTCGGGGTCGAAGCCGAACATGGGCGCACCCCGCGTCAGACGCAGCGCCGCCAGAAGATCGTCGCGGGTCGTCTGCGCCCGGCCGGTCACGAAGATATCGTCGATGCGCAGGCCCGCCTGCGCCGTCTGGCCGATGGCCCACCACTTGGCGGTCTTGACCGCCGCCGGCACCATGTCGTTGGACCAGACCCACCATCCGCCGACGCCGCTGCCCGACAACACGGCGGCAAGACCCGCCACCATGACGCCCCGGCTGATACGGCCGCGCAGCACCCGTTTGCGGGGCGCACCGGTCATGCGTTCGGCGTCCTTTTCGGCCGCGTCGGTGGCTTTGGTTTTCCTCGTCTTTCCCTTATCGCTCATCAATCGCACTCCGCCTGCTCAACCATCCAGACGACCAGGTCCTGGAACGACATGCCTTTATGGGCGGCCTGTTCGGGCACCAGGGACGTGGGCGTCATGCCCGGTTGAGTATTGATTTCAAGCATGTAGAGGTCTTGGCCGTCGTAGCGCAGATCGGCCCGCGCCACCCCCCGACAACCCAGCGCCTTGTACGCGCGTTCCGACAGATCCATCGCCGCGTCGTAGACGTCGGGGTCGACCTCGGCCGGGACGACGTGGATCGATCCGCCGTCCGCATACTTCGCGTCGTAATCGTAGAAGCCCCGTGCCGTGGTGATTTCCGTGACCGCCAGGGCTTCGCCGCCCATTACGGAGACAGTCAGTTCGCGGCCGGGGATGTAGCGTTCGAACATCACCTCTTCGCCGTAGTTCCAGCCCGAGCCTTCGAACGGCGGCTCGTTATCGCCTTCGCGGACGATATGAACGCCGACGCTGGAACCTTCGTTCATCGGCTTGGCGACGTAGGGCCGGGCCATGGGTTCTTTTGCACGCGCGGCCTCGATGGTCGCGACGACGTGTTCGGCGACGGGGATGCCTTCGGCCTCGAACAGCCGCTTGGCCATGGGCTTGTCCATGGCGACGGCGGAGGCCAGCAGCCCCGAATGGGTGTAGGGAATGCCCAGGATATCCAGCAGCCCCTGAATGCAGCCGTCTTCGCCGAAGCGGCCGTGCAGCGCGTTCAGCACCGCGTCCGGGCGCGGATAAAGCCGCGTAATCAGCGCGCCCACGTCGCGCTGCACGTCGATGGTGGTGACGTCGTATCCCGCGTCCTGCAGCGCCTTGACGCAGGCCGCACCGGAAACCAGCGAGACCTCGCGTTCGGCGGACCAACCACCCATCAGCACGGCAACGTTCGTCGTCATGACCGCACCTCCTGAACCCGGGGTTCGCTGGGCAGGCCGATACGGCGGATTTCCCATTCCAGTTGGACGCCCGTTTCCTCGGAAACGCGCCTGCGGACTTCCTCGCCCAGACCTTCCAGGTCGGCGGCGGTGGCGTTGCCCGTATTGATCAGGAAATTGCAGTGCTGCGGCGAGACCTGCGCCCCGCCCCGCGTCAGCCCTCGGCACCCGGCTTCGTCGATCAGTTCCCAGGCCTTGTAGCCAGGCGGATTGGCGAAGGTGGAGCCGCCGGTGCGCAATTTCACCGGCTGCGTCTCGCCGCGCGATCTCTGGATATCGACCATGCGGGCCGCGATGGCGTCGGTGTCGTCGGCCCGGCCCATGAAGGTCGCGGCCGTGAAGATGACGTCTTCCGGCTGGCTGCAATGGCGGTAGCTGAAAGCCATGTCGGCCGGGGAGAGGTCCAGCACCTCTCCCCTGCCGGTCACTGCCCGTGCGGCCACGAAAATATCGGAAATCTCGGCACCGTAGGCCCCGGCGTTCATGCGCAGCGCGCCGCCGACGGACCCCGGAATGCCGATCAGGAATTCGAATCCGGCCAATCCCGCATCGCGGGCAGCGCGGGAAACGTTGACGTCCATGGCCCCGGCCCCGGCAGTGACCGCCGAGCCCTCGACCCCGATCTCGGCGAACGCCTTGCCCAGACGGATGACCACGCCGGCGATGCCGCCGTCGCGGACCAACAGGTTCGAGGCGACGCCGATCACCGTGACCGGCACGTCGTCGGGTAGGCCCCGCATGAAGGCCGCCAGATCGTCGGCATCCGCCGGCTCGTAAAGAACTTCCGCCGGGCCGCCGACCCGGAACCAGGAGAAACCGGCCATGGACGCGTTGGCCGTCAGACGGCCGCGCACCGGCCGCAGTCGGGTCAACAGCGAGGTATCGCAGAACGCCGTCATCATCCGCCCGCCTCCCCGCTTTTGCCGGAGCCGTTACCACCCGGAATTTCCCGAAGGCCGCCGCCCAATTCCTGCATCTGCTCCGGCAAGGCGTTGGCCCATTGGCTGATCGTCCCGGCGCCTAAGCAGACGACGAAATCACCGCTGTCTGCGAGGTCCAGCGCGATGCGGGCCAAGTCGTCCGGCCCATCCAGCGCGACCACGTTGCGGTGGCCGTGAACCTTCAAGCCTTCGATCAGCGCGTCGCGATCGATGCCGTCGATGGGCGCCTCGCCCGCCGCATGGACGGGGGCGACGACCACGGCGTCCGCGTCGTTGAAGCAGGTGCAGAAATCCTCGAACAAATCGCGCAGGCGCGAATAGCGGTGCGGCTGAACCACGGCGATCACCTTGCCGGTCGTTGCATCGCGCGCGGCGGCCAGAACGGCGGCAATTTCCACCGGGTGGTGGCCGTAATCGTCGATCACCGTGACGCCGCCGACCGTCCCGGTCTTGGTGAACCGACGCTTGACCCCGCCGAACTTGGCAAGGGCTGCGGCGACGTCGCCGTCGGCCAGGTTCATTTCGTTGGCGATGGCGATGGCGGCCAGCGCGTTCTGCACGTTGTGCTGTCCGTACATGGGCAGGTGCAGATCGACGATGTCGCGGGTCTCGCCCGTCTTGCGGTCGCGGATCGCGACGTCGAAGGCGATGCCGTCCAGGCCCGGCGTCATGTTGACGGCGCGCACATCGGCCTGCGGGCTGAAGCCATAGGTCACGACCCGGCGGTCGGACACACGGGGGATCATATTCTGGACCTCCGCATGGTCGATGCAGAGGACCGCGAAGCCGTAGAACGGGATGTTTTCGACGAACTGGACGAAAGCGCTCTTCAACACCTCGAAGTCGCCGTAATGATCCAGGTGCTCCGGGTCCATATTGGTGACCACGGCGATGGTCGCCGGCAGTTTCAGGAAGGTGCCGTCGCTTTCGTCCGCTTCGGCGACCAGCCAGTCGCCGGTGCCCAGCCGCGCGTTGGTGCCGTAGGCATTGATGATGCCGCCGTTGATCACCGTCGGGTCCAGCCCGGCGCCGTCGATCACCGCCGAGATCAGCGAGGTCGTCGTCGTCTTGCCGTGGGTGCCGCCGACCGCGATGGACCATTTCAGGCGCATCAATTCGCCCAGCATTTCGGCCCGGCGGACGACAGGGATCAGGTTCTGCCGTGCCGCCACGACTTCGGGATTGTCGGATTTCACAGCCGATGAGATCACGACGACCTGGGCCACGCCCAGGTTGGCCGCGTCATGGCCGACATGGACGTCGATGCCCATGGCGCGCAGGCGTTTGACGTTGGCGCTATCGGCGATGTCCGATCCCTGCACGGAATAGCCCAGCGAATGCAGGACTTCGGCGATGCCGCTCATGCCGATGCCGCCGATGCCGACGAAATGGATGGTGCCGATATTCAGGGGAAGCGCTCTCATGCCGCCTGCCTCCCTTCGCCGGAATGGCCGTTGGGGATCATTTCCGCCACCAGGTCCGCGAGCGCATGGGCGGCGTCAGGCCGGCCGATGCGTTTCGCCGCAGTCGCGGCATGGGAAAGGTGGCGCGGGTTTTCGAACAGGCTGGCCAGCCGCCCGGCCAGGCGCTCGGCGGTAAACACGTCTTCGGCCATCAACCAACCGGCGCCGGCCTCGTCCACGGCCTGGGCGTTGACGAACTGATGGTTGTCGATGGCATGCGGCAGCGGCACCAGGATCGACGGGCGGCCGACGGCGGTCATTTCCGCGACGCTGGAGGCACCCGCCCGCGCGATCACCAAATGGGCGGCGGCCAGGCGCTGCGGCACGTCGTCGAAGAAACTCTTGAGGTCGGCCTTGATGCCCGCTTCGGTGTAGACCTTACCGACGCGTTCCAAATCCTCGGCCCGGCATTGCTGGGTCACGGTCAGGCGTTTTTTCAGATTGTCGTTGAGAGCCGCCAAAGCCGCCGGGACGATGTCCGACAGCACGCGGGCACCCTGCGACCCGCCGGTAACCAGCAGGTTCAGGGGGCCCTGATCGGTGATTTCCGAGTAGGCCGTATCGCGCGCCGCCAGGATCGCCGGGCGCACGGGCATGCCGGTCAGGCGAACCTTCGACTTGGCCGTCTCCGGGATCATCTGCGTGCCGTCGATGGAGGTCGCGATGCGCCGCACCCGCGTCGCCAGCAATCGGTTGGCCCGGCCCAGCACGCCGTTCTGTTCGTGGATCGCCGTCGCCAGCCCGGCCCAGGTCGCGGCCATCATGGTCGGCACGGAGGCATAACCGCCGAAGCCGATGACGGCGTCGGGCTTCAGTTTGGCCAGCAGCGAGCGGGCCTGCAGCATGCCGAGGCCCAGTTCGAAGACGCTTTCGATGCGCGCCGTGAACCGTTTGCCGGCGATGCCGCCGGCGCGGATGTGATGGGTTTCCAGATCGGCGAGCGCACCGCCGAAGCCGCCGCCCCGCCGGTCGGTGATCAGGGCCAGACGGAAGCCGCGCCCCGACAATTCGGCGGCCAAGGCTTCGGCCGGGAAGACATGCCCGCCGGTGCCGCCGGCGGCGAGAACGGCCAAGGGAGCCATGCTACTGGTCATTTGGCACCTCCCTCACCCGGACGCAGGCGGGTCAACGCCAACATCATGCCGAAGCCGAAGGCGATGGCGATGGTGGACGACCCGCCGTAGGACACGAACGGCAGGGTCATGCCCTTGGGCGGGATCAGGTGCAGGGTGGAGGCCAGGTTGATCATCGCCTGGACCGCGAATTGCACCAGCAGGCCCGCCGAGGCCAGCAGGATGAAAAGATTGTCGTCCTTGTAGGCGCGGCTGAGCCCCCGCACGACCACGAAGGCGAAGATACCGACGATGGCAAGACAGACCAGAACACCGAATTCCTCGCCCGCGACAGCGAAGATGAAATCCGTATGGGCATCGGGCAGGACTTCCTTGACCCGGCCTTCGCCCGGCCCGCGCCCGGTCAGCCCGCCGTTATGGAAGGCGTCGAGCGAGCGCATGACCTGGTAGCCTTCGCCCGCCGAGGGATCGAAGAACCGGTCGACCCGGGCCTGTACGTGACCGAAAGTGAAGTAGGCGCCGACGCTGGCCGCCAGGAAGGCACAGCCGATGCCCATGACCCAAACGATGGGCAGACCCGCCAGGAAGAACTGCACGCCCCAGACGGCGGCGACGACCATGGTCATGCCGACGTCGGGCTGCATCAACAACAACGCCGCCACCATCAGGAACAGGCCGGTGGCGACCAGATTGCCCGGATAGCCCTCGTGCAGACGGGCCTGGGCAAAGAACCAGGCGGCGGTCACGGCCAGGGCCGGTTTAACGAATTCCGACGGCTGCAACGAGAACGCGCCCAGGCTGATCCAACGGGTCGCCCCCTTGATCTCGGGCCCGACGGCCAGCACCGCGACCATCGCGACCATCGATCCGGCCAGGGTCGCCATGGCCAGGCGCCGCACGCCCTTGGGCGACAACAGCGAGACACAGACGACGACGAACAGGCCGAAGGCCAGGAACAACACCTGCCGCCCGGCGAAGTAATAGGTATCGAGCCCCAGACGCGCCGCGACCGGCGGCGAGGCGGCCAGCGCCATCACCGCGCCCGTCACGGCCAATGCCACGACGGCGGCCAAGTTCCAACGGTCGACGGTCCACCACCAGCGGGTCAGGATCGAATTGTCGGTCCGGGCGAGCGTGCTCATCTAGGCGGTCTCCCCGTCCGGATTTCCATCACCGGCACGAAAGGCGTCGGCGGCTTCCATGGGATCGAGATGTTCGCCCGGCAGGGCCTCGACCGTTTCCTTGAAAAGATCGCCCCGGTCTTCAAAGCTTTTGAACTGATCCCAGGAGGCGCAGGCCGGCGACAGCAGAACGACCGGCTTGGCGGCCTTGTCTTTCTTCGCCTGATCGAATGCCTGCTCAACGGCTTTGTCGACCGTGCCGGAAATGGTGAAGGGCACCTTGCCGTCCAATACCTGGCCGAAGCCCAGCGCGGCCTCGCCGACCAGGAACGCCTGGCGGATGCGCGGAAAGTAATCGCCCAGGCCGTCGATGCCGCCGTCTTTCGGGCGGCCGCCGGCGATCCAGTAGATATCGTCGTAGCAGGCCAGCGCCTTGGCGGCGGCGGCCCCGTTGGTCGCCTTGGAATCGTTGACGAAGGCGACGCCGTCGACGACCTCGACCGGTTCCTGGCGATGAACTAGGCCGGGATAGCTCTGCAGACAGGCCATGATGACCCGGCCCTCGACCCCGGCGCGGCGGCAGGCCGCATAGGCGGCGGCCGCGTTCTGCCAGTTGTGGCGGCCTTGCAACGACGGGATTTCCTTGAGGTCCGTGACCGGAACTTCCTGGCCGTCCATGTCGTCGACCAACACGCCGTTCACGACGTAGACGCCGCCGTGGATGCGTTTTTCGCCCGAGATCGGCACGACGACCTGATCGCCGACATCGGCCAGGTCTTCGTAGATCGCTTCGCAATGTTTGTCGTCGATGCCGATGATCGCCGATTTGGGATCGGTCTGGCGGTGGAAGATCTGGCGCTTGGCGGCGACATAGCCGTCCATGCCGCCGTGGCGGTCCAGGTGGTCCGCCGAGATGTTCAGAAGAACCGCGATATCCCAGGTGATGGAGACCGTCAGGTCCAATTGATAGGACGACATCTCCAAGACGTAGGAGCCGCCTTCTTCCATGGGGTCGAGCGTCAGGGCCGCCGGTCCCAGGTTGCCGCCGATATCGGCCTCGCGGCCGCTGAGCTGCATGATATGGCCGATCAGCGCCGTGGTCGTCGATTTGCCGTTGGTCCCGGTGATGCCGATGTAGGAGGCGTCGCGCTGGGCGCGGGCGAGAAGCTCGATATCGCAGACGATCTCCACGTCCGCCGCCTTGGCCAGGTTCACCACCGGATGCGGTTCGGGATGGTGCAACGGGATACCGGGGCTGAGCACCAACGTGGTCAGCTCCTTCCAGTTGCAGGTATAGAGATCGACCAGCGGGATGCCTTCTTCGCGGGCGCGCTGGCGGCTGTCCTCGTTATCGTCCCAGGCCCAGACCTCGGCGTCGCTTTCCATCAACGCCTTGCAGGTGGCCAGCCCGGATTTTCCGAGCCCCAGCACCGCGACGGGCATGTGATAGAAATAGAAGACGTCGATCATGGCACTTGCCCCCTCACCGCAGTTTCAGGGTGGCAAGGCCCGCGAGGGCCAGGATGGAGGCGATGATCCAGAAACGGATGACGACGGTCGATTCCGCCCATCCCTTCTGTTCGAAATGATGGTGCAGCGGCGCCATGCGGAACACACGGCGGCCGGTCAGTTTGAACGAAATCACCTGAACGATGACGGAAACGGTCTCAAGCACGAACAGCCCGCCGACGATGGCCAGGACCAGTTCGTGTTTGGTGATGACGGCGACGGCGCCCAACGCCCCGCCCAGCGACAGCGATCCCGTGTCGCCCATGAAGACTTTGGCCGGCGGCGCGTTGTACCAGAGGAAGCCCAGCGCGGCCCCGACCAGCGATCCCAGGAACACGGCCAGTTCGCCCGAGCCGGGCACGTAATGCAGTTGCAGATAGTTCGCGAAAACGGCGTTGCCGACCAGATAAGCGATCAGCGCGAACACGCCCGATGCGATCATCACCGGCACGATGGCCAGGCCGTCCAGGCCGTCCGTCAGGTTCACGGAATTGGACGATCCGACCATGACGAAGCAGGCGAAGACGATGAAGAACCAGCTGAGATCGACCAACAGGTTCTTGAAGAACGGCAGGGCCAGCGTGGTCGCCAGCGGGTCCGGCAGATGGGCCGAGATGTAGAACGCGGCGACGGCGGCGATGGAGACCTGCATGATCAGCTTCAGCTTGCCGGGCAGGCCCTTGGAATTGCGCTTGGAGACCTTCAGGTAATCGTCGAGGAAGCCGATGACGCCATAGCCGACGGTCACGCCCAGCGCCGTCCAGACGAAACCGTTGGTCAGGTCCATCCACAACAATGTCGCGAAGACCGAGGCCATCAGGATCAGCAGGCCGCCCATGGTCGGCGTGCCCTGCTTGGTGATCAGATGGCTTTCGGGGCCGTCGTCGCGGATCGGCTGGCCGCCTTTCTGCCGGGCCTTCAACAGCTCGATCAAGACCGGGCCGATCATGAAGCTGATGACCAACGCCGTGATGACGGCGCCGCCCGTGCGGAAGGTGAGGTAGCGGAACACGTTGAGAACCGCGAACTCGTCGGCCATGGGGAAAAGGATTTGGTACAGCATATCCTGGCCTACTCCCCGTTCACGGCGCGGCCATGACCGCGCCCGCCGTTGCCGCGGAAATCGTGGTTTTCGCCGAGCGCCGTCAGCGCCTCGACCACCTTGCCCATGCGCGAGCCGTAGGAGCCCTTGACCAGGACCACATCGCCCGCCCGCACGGCCGAGGCGACGAGCGGCGCCAGTTGCTCGGACGTTTCCGCATGGCCGCCCCGCATGTCGCGCGGCAGCGCATCGAAAAGCGCCCCCATGCCGGGGCCCGCCGTGAACACGGTATCGATCCCCCGCGCGGCCAGCGGTTCGGCCAATCCGCGATGCAGGTCGTCTGATTTGTCACCCAGTTCCAGCATGTCGCCGAGCACGGCGATGCGCCGCCCGCCGGAGGCGACCTCGCCCGCCGACAACACTTCGATCGCGGCGACGACGGCGACGGGGCTGGCGTTGTAGCTTTCGTCGATCAAGGTCATTTCGCCCCCGTCCAGCGGCACGGCCAGGCGGTTGCCCCGGCCCTTCGGCGCGGCGACGCGGGCCAACATGGCGGCCGCGATTTCCAGGTCCGTATCCATGGCCTTGGCGGCGGCGAGCACGCCCAGGCTGTTCATCACCCAATGGCTGCCCGGCACGCCGACGCGGTAGCGCAGGTCCCGACCCGCGACATTGACCTGCACCGAGGTGCCGAGGCCATCGGCGCGACTGTCGATCACGCGGACGTCGGCTTTCGCATGCGCACCAAAGGACAGGACGGTCGCGACCCCGGCCCGACGCGCGGCGGCGGCGAGACGGTCGAACATCGCATTGTCACGGTTCAGCACAGCGGTCCCGCCGTCGACGAGACCGTCGAAGATTTCCGCCTTGGCGTCGGCGATATCCTCGACGCTGTCGAAAAACTCGCTATGGACCAGTTCGATGGTGGTGATCAGCGCGACATGCGGGCGCGCCATGTTCGAGAGCGGACGAATTTCGCCCGGATGGTTCATGCCCATTTCCAGGACCGCGTAATTTGCCTCGATCGGCATGCGGGCCAGGGTCAACGGCAGGCCCCAGTGATTGTTCAAATTGCCCTGGGTCGCATGGGCCTCGCCCTGGCGTTCCAGGATCATGGCCAAGGCTTCCTTGGTGCCGGTCTTGCCGACGCTGCCGGTGACGGCGCAAATCTTGGCCTTGGACCGGTCACGGGCGACGCGGCCCAGGTCGTTCAGCGCCTGGGTCGTGTCATCGACGCGCAGGCCCGGTGTGTAGGCCGGGGCATCCTTGAAATCGCGGCGCAGGACGGCACCCGAGGCGCCCTTTTCAAAAGCCTGGGCGACATGGGCATGACCGTCCGAGGCAACGCCCTGGATCGCGACGAACAGATCGCCCGGCTTCAACGTCCGGGTATCGATGGACACACCCGTCGCCTGCCATTCACCGACCGGCGTGCCTTCCGTCGCGGCGGCGGCGGCGCCGGCGTTCCACAGGACGAAGGGCGCTTTCTTCATGCCCATGGCTCAGCCCTCCCCATCGCGGGTGAGGCCCGCGATGGCGGCGCGGGCCGCTTCACGGTCGTCGAAGGGAAGAATGCGTTTGCCGACGATCTGGCCGCGTTCGTGGCCCTTGCCGGCGATCACCAGCACGTCGCCGGCGGCCAGGCCGGCAACGGCGGTCTCGATGGCTTCCGCCCGGTCGCCGATCTCGCTGGCGCCGGGGGCGGCGGCCATGATTTCGGCGCGGATAACCGCCGGGTCTTCGGTACGCGGATTGTCGTCGGTGACGATGACCCGGTCGGCTAGGTCCGTGGCGATGCGACCCATTTCCGGGCGCTTGCCCTTGTCCCGGTTCCCGCCGCAGCCGATCACGGCGACCAGCGCGCCCGCCGTATGGGGGCGCAGCGCCGACAGGACGTTTTCCAGGGCATCCGGCGTATGGGCGTAGTCGACATAGACGACCGCGCCTTCCGGCGTTTCGCCGATCCATTCCATGCGGCCCGGCGCGCCGGTCAGGCTTTCCAAGGCTTTCAAGGCGGCCGCCGCCTCGGTCCCCGTGACCTCGGCCAGGCCCAGCGCGCAAAGTGCGTTCATCGCCTGGAAATGGCCTGCCAGGGGCAGGAACAGGCTGTGCTCGACCCCGTCGACCAACAGACCCAGGTGCTGGCCCTTGGCCTCGGGACGGGTCGAGAGAAGCTTAATATCGACGCCGCGCTCGCCATACGTCCGGACCCGCAGGTGCCGCGCCTGGGCGGCGGCGATCATGTCCGGTCCGTGCGGGTCGTCGGCGTTGATCACGGCGGCGCCGCCGTCGACGATCAGATCGTCGAACAGGCGCCGCTTGGCGGCCAGATAGGCATCGACGCTGCCGTGATAATCCAGGTGGTCGCGGCTAAGATTGGTGAAAGCGCCCGCGTTGATCCGCAGGCCGTCCAGGCGATGTTGATCGAGGCCATGGCTGGAGGCTTCCAGCGCCAAGTGATCGACGCCGTTTTCCGCCAGATGGGCCAAATCCGCATGCAGGTCCGCCGGGTCCGGCGTGGTCAGGCCGTCGTCCCGCGCGAACACGTCCGACTGAATGCCCAGGGTGCCGGCGCTGGCCGCTTCGTATCCGGCCGATTTCCAGATTTGACGCAGGAAACCCGCGACCGAGGTCTTGCCGTTGGTGCCGGTGACGGCGGCAACGCAATCCGGCTGGCGCGGATAGAACCGCGCCGCCAGCAGGGCATAGCGGCGGCGTGGGTTGTCCGTGTCGAGGACCGGTGTGGTTTCATATCCGGCGGGCAATCGGGTCCCCGGCGGCGCCAGGATGGCGGCGGCGCCCCGTGCCAGGGCGTCGGCGATGTAGTCGCGCCCGTCATTGGTCGTTCCCGGAATGGCAGCGAACAGGAAACCGGGCGCGACCCGGCGCGAATCACAGGTCACGCCCGTGATCTCCGGGTTCGCCGGTCCTTCCGGCGGGGTGCTGATCGTTTCGTTCACCCACATATCACTGAGCCGCACGCACCTACTCCGGTTGACGGGAAAGGGTTTCGATCTTTTTCGCGGCCGCCGGTTTCAGCGCCGCCTCGATTTCGTTGACGTCGTCCGGCAGGTCCTTGGCCGCCGCCAGACGCGGCATGCCGTACTCAGGCGACATGCCCATGATCCCGGCGGTGCGCTGGACGATGCGCCCGACCGCCGGGGCCGCGACCCATCCTCCCGTGGCATAGCCGAAGGTTTTCTTTGTGCCCTTGGGTTCGTCCACGACGACGCAGACCACGTAACGGGGCGCGTGGATCGGGAAGGCGCCGACGAAGGACGCGATATTGGCCTTGTCGGAATAGCCGCCCGCCTTGGGCTTTTCCGCCGTGCCTGTCTTGCCGCCGATCAAATAGCCGTCGGCTTCCTTTTCGGCGTTCTTGCCGGTGCCGCGGCTGACGACCAGGCGCATCAGGCCGCGCATCTTGGCCGAGGTATCGGCCGAGAACACGCGCGAGCCCGGGATGCCTTCCGGGGCGTCCTGCCTGATCAGGGTGGTCGGGCGGCGGATGCCGCCGTTGACCGTGGCGGCGATGGCGTTGGCCAGCTGCACCGGCGTCACCGAGATACCGTGACCGTAGGAAATGGTCACCGTATTGATCTCGCGCCAGGTGGCTGGATACATAGGGTGACCTACCTCAGGCAACTCAACGGGGGACGGACGCAGGAGGCCGAGCCGCCCAAGGTAGGTCTTTTGGGCTTTCGCGCCCACATCGAGGGCCATTTTGGCTGCCCCGATATTCGATGAATGGATGAGGATCTCCGGCACGCTGAGCCAGCGGTTCTGGGCGTGATAGTCGGAGATCGAATAACGCGCCACGCGGAACGGCTTGGACGCGTCGTAGCCGCCGGAAATCGGCACGACACCGGCGTCCAGCGCCATGGCGGCGGTCAGAAGCTTGAACACCGAGCCCATTTCATAGACGCCCTTGGTCGCCCGGTTGAAACCGGCCTCGCCCAGCAGTTCCACAGGGCGGTTGGGGTCAAAATCGGGCAGTGAGACCATGGCCACCAGCTCGGACGTATTGGCGTCCATCACGATGGCGGTACCGCCGAGGGCGGAGAATTCCTTGACTGTGTCGGACAGGACCTCGTGTGCGATGGCCTGCACCCGGACGTCGATGGACAGCTTCAGCGGATCGCCGCCGCCGGTCAGGCGCGTTTCGAAATGGCGCTCGATCCCCGCCGTACCGCGGCCGTCGATGTCGGTGACGCCCAAGGTATGGGCCAACAGGCGGCCCTGGGGATAGACCCGCCGCTCACCCCGTTCGAACTGAATGCCCGGCAGGCCCAGACGGTGGACCTCGTAATGCTGTTCCGGCGTCAGGTTGCGTTTCAGGTAGACGAAGCGCCCGCGCGACGAAAGGCGCTTTTCCAATCGCTCGCGGTCCAGATCCGGCAGGACGCGGACCAGCTTGTCCGCCGTTTCCTGCACGTCCAGAACATGTTTCGGATCGGCATAGAGCGAGACCGCCGGCAACGACGTCGCGACGACGATGCCGTTGCGGTCGACGATATCGGCGCGTTCCTGAACCGGGGCCTGGGGATTGACGGAATGGGCCAGGCGCGGTTCGGCCCGGTCGGCGAACAGGGTCAAATCGACGACCCGCCAACCCAAGGCCATGAAGGCCATGGAAATGACCAGGCCGGTAACCAGCAGGCGCGAGCGCCCGGTTTCCAGCGCCTCGGCGGCGCGGCCCGTGGGGCCACCCCGGCCGCGCGCGAATTCAAACAGGTCGCCTTGCATCATCGCGGAGATCATCGTGTCGCCTCCTTCAACGGCGTCGGCGTCAGGCCGAGGGCCCGGCGGATCGCGGGCAAAGCGTCCTCAACCGTGCGCTCGGTCGCGGCCTGTGTCGGCTGGGCAACGGTGGGTGCGGGGACGGGCATCGGCGCGGGTGCGCTCATCGCCGGCGCGGACTTGGGCGACGGGGCCTCGGCGACCTCACTCTTCTCGGCCGCCTCGACCATGGGCCGCCAGGGAATTTCCTCGACGGTGCCGAGTTGCTTGGTGCCGATGGGCTCGAGCCCGAGATAGCGTTCCGACAGCATGCGCAGGCGCTGCGGATCGTTGAGATGCGCCCATTCGGCCTGCAGCACATGAACGGCGCGGCTGTCGCGCGAAATGTCGCGGTTCAGCGCGTCGAGCTGATCTTCCAGGTCCTGGACCTGATAGCTGATCATGAACAGCCCCAGCGACATGAAGCCCGCGAGGATCAGGGCGAGGATGGTGGTGCGTTTGCTCATATCCCGGCCCTCCTCATGCCGCCGCCCGGGCGGGGGCGTCGGTGCGCTCGGCCCAGCGCAGGCGGGCGGAGCGGGCGCGCGGATTGGCGCGGGTTTCGGCCTCGCCCGGCTTGACCGTGCCGCGCTTGATCAGGGTGAAGGTCGGGGCGGCCTGCTTGCCCGGCAGGTCCGGCATATGCCGCGACGGCCGGGGGCCGGAACCGGAACGGTCGCGCAGGAATTCCTTTACCGCGCGGTCTTCCAGGGAATGGAAAGAAACGACGGCAAGACGCCCGCCGGGCGCCAGCAAGGCTTCCGCCCCGGCCAGCCCCCGGACCAGTTCGCCCAGTTCGTCGTTCACATAGATACGGAGTGCTTGGAACGTGCGGGTCGCCGGATCGATACCGTCCTTGGATTTGCGGACGACGCTGCGAACCAGATCGGCCAGTTCCTCGGTGCGGGTGATCGGCGCCTTGTCGCGCAGTTCGATGATGGCGCTGGCGACGCGGCGGGACGCCCGCTCCTCGCCGTACTTATAGATAAGATCGGCCAGTTCCTTTTCGGCCAACGTGTTGACCACGTCGGCGGCACTCATGCTGTCGTGGCTCAGACGGCCGTCGCCTTCCATGCGCATGTCCAGCGGCCCGTCGGCACGGAAGGAAAACCCGCGCGCCGGATCGTCCAGTTGCATGGAGGACACGCCCAGATCCAGCGCCACGCCGTCGATCCGTTCGACCCCGACGCTGGTCAGAAGCTCACGCATGTCGCCGAAGCGCCCGGCCAGCACCGTCAAGCGGCCCGGAAATTCGCGCCGCATATCGGCGCCGATGCTCTGCGCCAAGGGATCGCGGTCGATACCCCAGACGGTGCAATCGGCGGCCTCCAGCAACGCGCGGGAATAGCCGCCGGCGCCGAAGGTCGCATCGACATAGACGCCGCCGTCTTTCGGGGCGAGCGCTTCCAGGACCTCGGTCAGCATGACAGAGGAATGCATCACCGGGGAGGGACGGGACATATCAGCCATCACCGTCCTCCCCGGCGGATGCGCCTGGCCGTTTCGGAATTTTCAAGGTCATGTTGCGGGCCTTGGCGCGCTCGAAGGCGTCGCCGCGCTGCGCCTCATAGGCGGCAGGCTCCCACATCAGCATGCGTTGGCCACGGCCGACGAACAGGACTTCGTCCTTGATGCCGGCGAAATCGCGCAGGTCGTCGGTCAGGACGATGCGGCCTTCCGGATCCATGGGCAGCTCGCGGGCGTTTTCCAGGATCACGGCGGCCAGGTCGTCCTGGTCGTCGGAGAACAGGTCTAGGTCTTCCAGCCCTTCGGCGACGCGCGTCATGAAGGCTTCGTCGCAGGCTTCCAGGGCCGGGTATTTAAAAGAGGGGAACGCGTAGAGACCGGTGAAGGCTTCGGCATCGGCTTCGGCACGGCTCCGTGAGAGAGCCGCGCGGAAGGGCTTGGGTACGCTGACCCGTCCCTTCCTGTCGATCTTGTTGACGTGCCGTCCAACCAGCAGCGCCACGGCTACCCCCTTCGGGCTTTCACCCAAATCCCAAATCGCGGTTCTGATCGCGCCACCTCCGCGACGCCGTCCCCGCACCCGTCCGTCCGCCCGGACCAAAGCCGCCGAATCTCCCGCGATTCCCCTGCGGGATGAATTCACCAACCAAGCCCGTGGGCCGTGCCTTCGCCCCGGAAATCCGCCGTATCCCTTGGGAAAAGCGGCCTTCCGGCGCCCGAAAACACTGCGCCATTCACGCACTTTGGGCATGTTTGGGATATCATGGGAAAACATGGGCGTCAATGGAGA
This sequence comes from uncultured Rhodospirillaceae bacterium, assembly GCA_913030825.1. Classification (GTDB taxonomy): domain Bacteria; phylum Pseudomonadota; class Alphaproteobacteria; order Rhodospirillales; family Casp-alpha2; genus UBA1479. The sequence goes on from CAJWCU010000005.1 coordinate 134,661, forward strand.
TAGCCTGGGAAACCATGGAGCGCCCTGGGCTGAACGAACCCGGGCTCCTCCTACCAGAGAGGCCGTTAACACTTCCCTAACCACGAATGTCCCCATGCGCCCTGCCCCGCGCGGACCCCGCCTCTCTCCGCGCGTAAAATCGCCGGGCGGCGGGCCCGCCGATCGCGGGTCAAAAAAAGTTCCGATACGGACAGATCAAAGCGCCCGAAACGGGCCTAAGTTTGCGGGCATGGGGGCAATTTCGGGGCGGATCGGGGAATCCGCCGCCGGGGGCTCATAACCATATTGAGAGAGGATTAGGGACCAGACGGCCTGTAAGCCGGGTTCTGTCTAGTACGGCCATTCATCTGGGACGCCCGTTGCCGGACGCCTCGCGCAACCTACCCGAAGGACGATGCGGGAACGCACCCATGGTCCGAAGCCATCGGCCCTTCCTATTCGGTTTTGCTCCCGGTGGGGTTTACCCTGCCGTCCCTGTCGCCAGGGACGCGGTGCGCTCTTACCGCACCCTTTCACCCTTACCCCCCTTCGCCGAAGCTTCGGGGGGCGGTTTGCTTTCTGTGGCACTTTCCCTAGGCTCGCGCCCGCCGGACGTTATCCGGCACCGTGTTCCCGTGGAGCCCGGACTTTCCTCCCCTTGCAGGTTTCCCACAGCAAGAGGCAGCCGTCCGGCCGTCTGGTCCGGGGCGGTTATAGACCTAATTGTGTTTAAGAAACAGCGCCGTCGTCGCGGCGGATCGTCTCGACCAGGCCGAACAGCCGCCGCGCCGTTTCCGGATCGACGCGACCGGTCACGCGGGTCGGGCGCCAATGGCGCTGAAAGGCCTTCAAGGCGGCCGAGAAATCCGAGACGTCGTAGCCGATTTCCGTCAGGGCATCGGCCAGGAGCGGCTGCTCCATCATCAGGTTGTCGCTCTCGTCGGGCCAGAGGCCGATGCCCTTTCCGGCCAGGCGTTCCCAGGGGAACAGTTCGCCGGGATCGGTCTTGCGCGTCGGCGCCACGTCGGAATGGCCGACCACGTTGCGGGGCGGGATCGGGTGGCGGGCGAGGACGCCGTGGCAGACGGCCTCCAGTTCCCGGATCTGGGCCTCTGGGAAGTCGCGGTAGCCGAATTCATGCCCCGGATTGACCAGTTCGATCCCGATGGACCGGGCGTTGATGTCCGTGCGCCCCCGCCAATGGGCGACGCCCGCATGCCAGGCGCGGTTGGACTCGTCGACCAGCCGGTGGACGGTACCGTCCTCGTCGATCAGGTAATGGGCGGAGACCTCGGCCTCGGAATCCTTAAGGCGCGCCAGCGCCGCCTCCTTGGTTTCCATCCCGGTGTAGTGGAGCACCAGCATGTCCACGGTGAAGGCCGGGCCGCGGTCGTCGAAATTGGGACTGGGGTCGAGAACGATGTCTGACATAAGACGGTGAGTATAGCGCAGGGCATGCCCGGGGCATGCGCCCTACTTCATGCCCCGTTCTTTTTCGATCTGGTCGTAGGCGGCGTTGATCGAGGCCATCTTTTCGTTGGCCAGATCGATGAATTCCTGCGGCATGCCGTCCGCCATCAGCTTGTCCGGATGATTTTCGCGGATCAGCTGGCGGTAGGCCTTCTTGATCTCGGCGTCGCTGTCGCTGCGCTTCACACCCAGGATTTCATAGGGATCGGCCTTCTTGTCCGGCTCGCCCCTGTCCATATGCATGGCCTTCAGGCGTTCAAACCCCTGCGGCGTGAAGCCGAAGATCAGGGCCGTGCGGCGTAGGAATTCCATTTCGCCGGGATGGACCTCGCCGTCGGCCTTGGCGATGTGGAACAAGGCCGCCAGAAGTTCTTCCAGCACCGCCGGTTCGCGGGCGAACATCATGGCGATCTGTTCGGCATAGGGCTCGTAACCGGTGGCGTCCTTGCGGGCTTCGTTGAAGAGCTTGCCGACGGCGGCTTCGTCCTCGGGTGGGACGTGGAACATCCGGCGGAAGGCGAGAATTTCGTCCTTCGACACGGCGCCGTCCGATTTCGCCATCTTGGCGGCCAGCACGATGACGGCCTGGGTGAAAGCGACCTGGCGGGCTTCGTTCGCCGCCTCGCCGTCCCCCATGTCGGGACCCAGGAGGGCTTCCTCTTCCTTGCGCTGGTCGTACATATGGCCGGCGACGCCGCCGATGAGCGCGCCCAGCGGCCCGCCCATGGCGAAGCCGGCGACCCCGCCGATGACTTTGCCCCAAATACTCATGCGTTTCGGATTTCCTTGGTAGCCGATAGGGCGCCCTGCGGCACGGGCCGAGGCACCCTTTTCAGCCCCCTTCTTACGACGGACCCAGACGCCCCGCCAAGGGGAGTTTCAGCGACAGGTCCTTTGGATCGATGCCGAAGGTCAGGCCCAGGATATTAATCTCCAGCCCCTCCTCGACCCCGGCCATGACGCCGAGCAGGCCGAACAGGGAAACCTGATAACCGGTGCCGCTGGGCGTCTTGGCGGCGATCCCGCCCGGGATGTAGTCCTTGCCGATGGCCGTCGGCGGCAGGTCGAGCGCCAATTCCGGCACGGCGCGGGCGACATGGGCGGTGAAGGTATTGGAATTGGGGCCCGGCCAGACCGTATAGGACGTGTCGTAGGGGTAGGACCGGGCGGCGGCGTCGATCCGCTTGATCATGTCGTCGACACCCTCGCCCCGCTTGTCGGCGAAAATTTCAGGCTCCGCCCCGAACCAGCGCTGATCCGGCTCCTTGTCCGTCACCACCAGGGCCGAACCGCCGTAGCGCGCCCGCCAGCCGACGATTTCGTAGACCGTGAAGGTATCGGCGTTCGTCGGCTTGGTGGCGATCCAGGTGTGGACGCCGAAAATGCCGCGCCAGGAAAACGCCCGGGCGCCATAGACCTGCACGATCGCTTCCTTGTGTTCGGCCGGGTCCGGCGCGATGCCCATCGGCTCGCGGCTCGCCGTGCGCCAATCCGCCATGACGTTGTGTTTCCCGATGCCCACGGCCCCGCCGAGCACCAGGAGCAACAACAGCCCCTTGGCAACGGTCCGGAATGTTTTCGTTCTGAACATAATCAATCTTACCTGCCGCCTAATTTAGGCAGGCAAAAGGCGTTTTGCCAGTTGCCGCCATACGGCCGGCATCAAATAGATGGGAAACTGGCCGACGACGAAATAGAGCATGGTGTCCGGGTCGATGGCCGGGAGCAGAACCGCGATCAGGATCGCCAGGTTCCGGTTGCCCGAGGCGAAGGCGGCGGACAGGATCTTCACCCGGTCCCAATCGCGCCGCATCGCCCGCCCGGCCAGCATGAACGCCCCCGCCCCCGCCAGTTGCAGGCCGATGAAGACGGCGAAGCTAAGGGCCGTCACGAAAATCACATGCTCGGGGTCATCGGCGAAAGCCTCGGGCACCCCCGCCATCAGCCCCGCCGCGAAACCGACCAGCAACAGCACCGACACACCATGCAGCGGCACCCGCAACCTTTCCAGCCGGGCCTTGCCCAAAATCCGCTGGGCGATCACGGCGGCGACGAAGGTCGAGGCGACCAATGCCGCCAACCGCCCCATGAGATCGAGGGTCGAGAGCGGCGTCGCGACCAGATTGGTCGAGACGATGGGCAAGGTCAGCGGCACCAGGAACGTTTCCGCGACCAGGACCAGCAGCAAAAACGCCCCGTCCAGACCGATGATCATACCGACGGCGGGCGTGGACATCAGCGGGCAGCTGGCCGCCGTCAGCACGACGGCGGTGATCAGGCCGGGGCTGAGGCCCGTATCCTTGACGATCGCCCAAGTCAGCACCGGGGTTATGGCCAGCATCCAGACCAGCGCCGTGCCCAAAAGGAAGGGCCGGCGGATATGCCCCATGACGTCGGCCCAATCGATGTGGACCATGGAGACGAACATCAAAACCCAGACCATATGGGTCAGCCAGGGTTGCAGGTGGATCGTCACGCCGGGGAAGGCGAGGCCCGAAAACACGCCGACGGCCATCATCGTCGTCGCATGACGGCCGAGGAAGGCGAGGAGGGAAATCAGCGGCTGAAACAGGGGCATCTGGCGAATCCTACGGTGGATCGGGCGGCATCCGGGCACTTGCACGGCGGGCGATTATGGGGCAAACCCAAGCCTAGGCAATCGAACCTGTATACAATCCGAACAGCAAATCCCAAACCCCAGGAGCATCCATGGCCGAACAGGTTGACACAGTCGTCATCGGCGCGGGCGTTGTCGGTCTCGCCACCGCCCGCACTCTGGCCCAGGCGGGCCGCGAAGTCGTCGTGCTGGAACAGGCCGACGATATCGGCACCGGCACCAGCTCGCGCAATTCCGAGGTCATCCACGGCGGTATCTATTACGCCAAGGATTCGCTGAAGGCGAAATGCTGCGTCAAGGGCAAGCAGATGCTCTACGAATACTGCGCATCACACGGCGTCGAACATAACCGCATCGGCAAGGTCATCGTCGCCATTTCGGAAGACGAGATCCCCAAGCTGGAGGAATTGAAGCTCAAGGGCGAAGCCAACGGCGTGATGGACCTGGAATGGCTGGATCAGGCCCAGGTCAAGGCCATGGAGCCCAACGTCACCGCCGCGGCGGGCCTGTTGTCGCCGTCCACCGGCATCGTCGAAAGCCACGGCTACATGCTGTCGCTGCAGGGCGAGCTTGAAGACCGGGGCGGCATGATCGCCTTCAACACCCCTGTCGAAGGCGGCGAAGTCCTGCCCGATGGGCGCATGCGCATCCGGGCCGGCGGCGAGGCGCCGATGGAACTGGACTGCCAACTGGTGGTCAACGCCGGCGGCCTATACGCCCAGCATATCGCCCGCGCGGTCGACGGCATCCCGGCGGACACGATCCCCGGCTCCTACTACGCCAAGGGCCATTACTTCACCTACCCCGGTAAAAGCCCGTTCAACCACCTGATCTACCCGGCCCCGGTGCCGGGCGGCCTGGGCACCCATTCGACCCTGGACCTGGGCGGCGGCACAAAGTTCGGCCCCGACGTCGAATGGCTGGATATCACGCACCCGAGCGAAATCGACTACAAGGTCGACGAGAGCCGGGTCGATAGCTTCTACACCGCGATCCGCCGTTATTGGCCGGGCCTGCCCGACGGCGCGCTGTCGCCGGGCTACACGGGCGTGCGGCCCAAGCTGACCAACAGCAACGACAAGTACGCCGCCGACTTCGTCATCCAGGGCGCCGACGTCCATGGCCTTCCGGCCTATGTGGCGCTATACGGCATCGAAAGCCCGGGCCTGACCTCGTCCCTGGCGATCGCCGCCGAGGTCAAGGCGCTGGTGGACAGCCAGGCGGCGTAAGGAACGTTATTCGGCGGCCACGGCCTGACCGAAGATACGTTGATAGCGCTCGGTATACTTGTCCCAGACTTCCGGGTTCTTCAGACGCGGGGGTTTCTCGCCGCGCAGGATCACCATCCACTGTTCGGCCGCCGCCTTCGACATGTTGTAATTGCATTCGTGCGTGACGCCCGCGTTGTGCGGCGACAGCAACACGTTGTCGAAGTCGGTGAAACGGTTGGTCGCATTACCGGTGGGTTCGATGTCGAACACGTCCAGCCCGGCGCCTTGAATGCGGTTTTCCTTCAATGCCGCGATCAGCGCATCCTCGTCAGCGATGCCGCCCCGCGCAGTGGTGATGAAATAGGACGTCGGCTTCATCAGGGAAAACGCCTTCTCGCCGACCATGCCGCGCGTCTCGTCCGTCAGCGGGCAGTTGACGGAAACGATATCGGCCTCGCGGAACAGCGTGTCGAAATCGACCTTGTCGGCGCCGCGATCGGCGAAGTCGGCATCGGTGATGTAGGGGTCGTAGGCGATGGCCTTGGCGCCGAAGATTTTCACGTACCCGGCGACCAGGCGTCCGATGTTCCCCAACCCGATGATCCCCACCGTCTTGCCGGTCAGTTCAGAGCCGATGTAGTCCAGGCGGCTGATCTTGGCGTTGGCACGAATCGCCTTGTCCGTCTGGGCGATCTGCTTCGACAGCGTCAGGGCCAGGCCCAGGACGTGCTGCGCCACGGAGACGGAATTGGCGCCGGAATTGTTGACCACCATGATGCCGAGATCGTTGCACGCCTCGACATCCATCATGTCGTAGCCCGCGCCCGTCGCCGAAACGGCCAGCAGATTGGGGCAGCGTTCCAGAAACGACCGCGTCGGATACCAGGCTTCCGGCGTTTCGTTGGTCGGCAGGAACTGGGCGCCGTGGACCTGGGCCAATTGGGCCCAGTTTTCATCCGCATCGGCGTCGAAGGCGATGCGTTGGGTGGTGATGCCCGGCGCGTCGGCCAGGATCTCGAGGGCGACGGGATCCATGAAATTCTGGAAATAGGCGAGCGTGCGGGTCATCGGTGTGACGGTCCTTGGTTGTTTTCTCCCAGGCGCCGTTTTAAACCAGACGACCGCGTGAGAAAACGTTGATGCGTTTCATTTTATCGGGCCCGACCGAATGACACCTCCCGAACAGCAGAAAACCGCCGCCGGCTGGCACGTCTGGATCGACCGGGGCGGCACCTTCACGGACCTCGTGGGGCGCGCCCCGGACGGGCAGCTGACGACGCACAAGCTGCTGTCGGAAAATTCGGAGCAATACGAAGACGCGGCCCTGCAGGGTATTCGCGACCTGATCGGCGTCAGCGCAGGCGAAACGATCCCCGAAGGTGCGGTCGAGGTCGTCAAGATGGGTACCACCGTCGCGACCAACGCCTTGCTGGAGCGTAAGGGCGACCGGACGGTTCTGGTCATCACCGAAGGCTTCGGCGATGCGCTCCGCATCGGATATCAGGCGCGGCCCGATATCTTCGCGCGGCATATCGTCCTGCCGGAAATGCTTTATGAACGGGTCATCGAAACCGGCGAGCGATTAAACGCCCAGGGCGAGACGTTGACGCCGCTGGACGAGGGCCGCCTGCGGGCGGGCCTGCAAGACGCCTACGGCGCCGGCATCCGCGCCGCCGCCGTCGTCTTCATGCACGGCTACCGCTATTCGGCGCACGAACGCCGGGCGGCCGAGATCGCCCGCGAAATCGGCTTCACCCAGGTCTCGACCAGCCACGAGGTCAGCCCCTTGATGAAACTGGTCAGCCGGGGCGACACCACGGTCGTCGACGCCTACCTGTCGCCGATCCTGCGGCGCTACGTCGATCGGGTGGCGGCGGACCTGGGGGATACCCGCCTGCAATTCATGCAATCGAATGGCGGGTTGACCGACGCGCGATTGTTCCAGGGCAAGGATTCGATCCTGTCGGGCCCGGCAGGCGGCGTCGTCGGTATGGTCGAGACGGCCCGCATGGCGGGTTTCGACAAGATCATCGGTTTCGACATGGGCGGCACCTCGACCGACGTCTCCCATTACGACGGCGAGTACGAGCGCACCTTCGAGACCCAGGTCGCGGGCGTGCGCATGCGCGCCCCCATGATGAACATCCACACCGTCGCGGCGGGCGGAGGGTCGATCCTGCATTTCGACGGCGCGAGATATAGGGTGGGGCCGGACAGCGCCGGCGCCGATCCGGGCCCGGCCTGCTACCGCCGGGGCGGGCCGCTGACCGTCACCGACTGCAACGTCATGCTGGGCAAGGTGCAGCCGAAATACTTCCCCAATCTGTTCGGCCCCAAGGCGGACCAGCCGCTGGACGCCCTGGCCGTGCGCCGGGGCTTCGAAAAGATGGCGAAGACCATCCACGAGCAGACCGGCGACGACCGGACACCGGAAGAAGTCGCCGAGGGCTTCCTGCAGATCGCCGTTGAGAACATGGCCAACGCGATCAAGAAGATTTCCGTCCAACGCGGCCACGACGTGACCGGCTACGTACTGAATTGCTTCGGCGGAGCGGCGGGTCAGCATGCCTGCTTGGTCGCCGACGCGCTGGGCATGAACACGGCCTTCCTGCATCCCTTCGCGGGCGTGTTGTCGGCCTACGGCATGGGCCTGGCCGATGTGCGGGCGATCCGCGAAAAGGCGGTCGAAGCACCGCTTGCCGCCGGGCTGACCGCCCCCCTGATGGAAATGATCGAAGACCTGGAGAAAGATGCCCGGGCGGAGATCGAGGCCCAGGGCATTCCGTCGGATTTGATCGACGTCCAGCGCCACGCCCATCTTCGCTACAAAGGCACGGACACGGCCCTGATGGTCGCCTTCGGCGACCGCAGCAAGATGACCGAGGAATTCGAAGCCCTGCACCGCCAGCGCTATGGCTTCACCGCCCCCGGCCGGGGCCATGTGATCGAGGCGATCTCGGTCGAGGTCGTCGGCCGCGCGGGCCTGGCCGAGGACCCGGACATCGAGGACATTCCCGGCGTCGCGGCCCTGCGCCCCATGGATACGGTTCGCATGGTCTCGGGCGGCGAGCCTTATGAGACGCCCGTCTACAAGACCGAAGCCCTGTTGCCCGGCGACCGCCTGGTCGGTCCGGCGATCCTGGTCGAAAATACGTCCACCATTATCGTCGAGGCCGGATGGGCCGCCGAGATGACCCGCAAGGGCCACCTGATCCTGACCCGCGCCGAGGCGCGGCCGGAAACCCACGCCATCGGCACGCAGGCCGATCCGGTGATGCTGGAGATTTTCAACAATCTGTTCATGTCGATCGCCGAACAGATGGGCACGACCCTGGCCAACACCAGCTATTCCGTGAACATCAAGGAACGCCTCGATTTCTCCTGCGCCGTGTTCGACCGGCATGGTGAGCTGATCGCCAACGCGCCGCACATCCCGGTCCACCTGGGCTCCATGGGTGAAAGCATTCGCGCCGTCATGGACGGCAACAAGGGCAAAATGGAACCGGGCAACGTCTATGCCCTGAACGCGCCCTATAACGGCGGCACGCACCTGCCGGACGTCACGGTCATTACCCCCGTGTTCGACGGGGCGGGCGAAGAGATTCTTTTCTACGTCGGCTCGCGCGGCCATCACGCCGATATCGGCGGCATCACCCCCGGCTCCATGCCGCCCAATTCGACGACGGTCGAGGAAGAAGGTGTGCTGATCGACAATTTCTTGTTGGTCGAACGGGGCGATTTGCGGGAAGAGGCGCTCCGCGAACTTCTCTGCGGCGGGCCCTATCCTGTGCGGAACTTCGACCAGAACCTGGCCGACCTGGGGGCGCAAATCGCGGCCAACGAAAAGGGCGCCCAGGAACTGCGCAAGATGGTCGACCATTTCGGCCTGGATACGGTCTGGGCCTATATGGACCACGTCCAGGACAACGCCGAGGAAAGCCTGCGCCGGGTGCTGGACGTGCTGACCGACGGCCATTTCCGAAGCGAGATGGACAACGGCGCCGTGATCGACGTGAAGATCACGGTCGACCGGGAAAAGCGCGAGGCGACCCTGGATTTCTCCGGCTCTTCCGCGCAACTGGGCAGCAATTTCAACGCCCCCTCCGCCGTCTGCCATGCGGCGGTTCTTTATGTCTTCCGCACGCTGATCGACGACGACATTCCCTTGAACGCGGGCTGCCTGAAACCGTTGAATCTGATCATCCCCGAAGGCTCCATGCTGTCGCCCACTTACCCGGCCGCCGTGGTCGCGGGCAACGTGGAAACCAGCATGGCGATCACCGACGCGCTCTACGGTGCCTTGGGCGTTCTGGCGTCCAGCCAGGGAACCTGCAACAACTTCACCTTCGGCAACGACCGGCATCAGTATTACGAGACGATCTGCGGCGGCTCCGGCGCGGGACCGGATTTCGACGGCACGGACGCCGTCCATTGCCATATGACGAATACCCGCCTGACCGATCCGGAAGTTTTGGAATGGCGGTTCCCGGTGATGCTCGACCGCTTCGAAATCCGCCGTGGCTCCGGCGGGCCGGGGGCTCATCATGGCGGCGCCGGGGTGATCCGCCGGGTCAAGTTCCTGGAGGACATGACGGCGGCGATTCTGTCCAGCCACCGCCGCAACCCGCCGCAGGGCATCGACGGCGGTGGTGACGGCAAACTGGGCCGAAACGCCGTCGAATACGCCGACGGCCGCATCGAAGAACTGACCGGCACGGACCGCCGCGACCTGAAACCCGGCGATGTCTTCATCATCGAAACGCCGGGCGGCGGCGGCTTCGGCGCGGCCTGAGGCGCCCTTAACCGGCCTTTAACCCCGAAAACCTATAAGAATCATTAGGTTCGCCGACCCGATTCGGCGGTCGTTTGACCGCGCCCGGCGGCGCGCCTAGACTCTGTTTCGCGACGTGCTCGAGGGAGTTCAATCCGGTGCTGAAGCGCAGGTTTTCCGGTCTGGCCGTGATCGCGGCAGCGTTAGCGGCAGTCATGCCGATGATGCCGGGCACCGCCCATGCGGCGGCGCTGGAGATCGAGCTTGCGCGCCTGGTCACCAACCATCCGGACATCCTGTCCGCCCGCAATACCCTGGAAAGCAACCGACAGGGTATCGACGTCGCCAAGGCCGCGCGCCTGCCGAGCCTGAGCATGACCGGTGACGCATCCCGGGAGTTCATCGACAGCCCGTCGACCCGTGCCTCGGGCTCCAAGAGCATCAATAACAAGAACACCACGACCTTCACGCTGACGCAGAACCTATTCGACGGCTATGCCACGAAAGCCGCGATCCGGATCGCCGAATTGAACGAACATCTGGCGAGCATCTCTCTGGAAGGCACGCGCCAGAACACCCTGTTCGCGGGCATTCGCGCGTATATCACGGTGCTGCGCCAGATGCGCCTGTTGGGCATCACCATCGAAAGCGAAGGCCGTATCCAGCGCCAGTTGAACCTGGAAGACGAACGGGTGCGCCGGGGCTCCGGCATCGCGGTCGACGTGCTGCAGGCCAAATCGCGCCTGCAGGTCGCCAAGGAACGGCGCGTCGGCTTCGAAGGCCAATTGCGCGACGCCATGTCACGATATCAGCAGGTCTTCGGCTTCCCGCCCAATCTGGAAGACATGTACGACCCCCGCCCGCCGGTCGACGCCGTGCCCAGCGAATTGGACCGGGCGCTGGCCATCGCCCTGGTGGAGAACCCGGCGGTCCGCGAGGCCGGCACCAGCATCGACATCACCCGCCAACGCGAGGTCGAGGCCAAATCGAGCCTTTACCCGACCATCGACCTGCAGGGCGAATACAACATCGAACAGAACAACGGCGGTGTGGTCGGCACCCGGCGCGACTATACGGTCGGATTTCAGGCGGATTGGGAGCTGTTTTCCGGTTTCTCGACCCGGTCTTCGACCCTGCGCGCGGCCTACGACACCGCCGCCAACCGCAACAAATTGCAGGCCGCCGCGCGCACCGTGGAGGAACAGGTGCGCCTTGCCTGGCAGGCGCTGCTGACCGCGCGGGAACGGGTGATCCTGTTGGAGAACGCCGTGAACATCGCGTCGGAAGTGGCGCAAAGCCGCCGCAAACTGCGGGCCGCCGGTAAGGAAACGGTGATCAACGTTCTCGACGCCGAGAACGAGGTCAACAATGCCCAGATCAACTTCACCACCGCCTCATACGACGAGAAGACAGCGGCCTATCAGTTGCTGCTCGCCCTCGGCCGACTTGATCCCTTGAGCCTGAACCTCGTGCTGGAGTAAACCCATCAGGCACCCTTTCCGCCCCGCCCCGGGGCCAGCCTGATAAGGAACCCCGGTCATGGAAGGCCCCCTGTTTTCCCGCGACAAACTCGTCACCCTGGACGCCATCCGCGATGCGCGGACCAACCTGCCGCGCGTCATCCGACGCACGCCGATCGTGCCCGTCGCCCGGGATTCCGCCGAGATGGGCAATGAGACCCTGTTCCTGAAATGCGAGAACCAGCAGGTCACCGGGGCGTTCAAGATCCGCGCGGTGTTCAACGTCCTCCATCACCTGTCCGCCGAACAGAAGGCCAAGGGCGTGGTTCTGGCCTCAAGCGGCAATTTCGCGCAAGGCTTCGCCTTCGCGGGCAAGACGCTGGGCATTCCCATCACCGTGGTCATGCTGGACGCCACCAGCCCTTATAAGGTCAAGGGCACGGAAGGCTACGGCGCCGAGGTCTATCTTTGCGGCGACGACGCCCTGGCCCGCCAGCCGACGGTCGAGCGCCTAGCCCAGGAGCGCGGCATGACCGCCATCGACACCTGGGAAGAACCGCCCATCGTCGCCGGCCACGGCACCATCGGATTCGAAATCATGGAGCAATGCCCGGACGCGCAGCAAGTACTGGTCCCGGTGTCCTCGGGCGGCGTCGCCGGCGGGATCGCGGCGGCGGTCAAGTTGATCAATCCCAACGTCAAAGTCATCGGCATTCAGCCCGAACGGGCCAACGCGGCCTATGTCTCGCGTCAGGCGGGCGAACCGACGGCCATCGATTATTGGGATTCCATCGCCGACGGGCTTAGCGCGCGGCGGCCCGGCGAATATCCGTTCATGCACCTGCAGGCATTCCTGGACGATATCGTCCTGGTCTCGGAGGCCGATATCGCGCGGGCCTTCCGCACCATCCTGACCCGCGCCAAGATGCTGGGCGAAGCGGCGGGCGTGACCGCCGCCGCCGGGTTCCTGTCGGGCAAGGTGGATACGTCGCTGAAAACCGTCGCAGCGCTGACGGGCGGCAACCTGACGCAGGAAACCATGGCCAAGCTGCTGGCCATGGCCGAGGCATCGGACTGATCTCGGCGCGGACGGGCAAAGCGCCCGCCCCTCTTACGTTTTGGTCTTGGTGCCGCCTTCAGGCATGTCGTCGGGTTTGGGCGCATCACCGGGCGGGGAATTTTTCCGACGGATGATGATGTCGCCGTTCGGCAGGACTTCCGGCATTTCGTATTGCGGGATGGTCTGAATGAACAACTCGAAGGCCCTCAAGATCCGGCGTGTACCTTCTTCCAGCAATTCCTCGGGCGATGATTTTTCCGATTGCGCGGCGGCCGGCGTGGCCGGCAGGCAGAACATGCCGCCGACCAGTACGGCTGACAGGGCCAAGGCGCGCGCGCCGCGTGATTTCGATGCGGTCGTCAGGTTCGTCATGGCGTCCTCCGACGGTTTATACCTGAGCAGATATGGCGGCGTTTTGGTTTCACCGCAAGGCACCGGGGCTTGCACGAAGGAGGCGCAGGGCGCCGTCAGCCGGGCCCGCCCGCGAGATCTTCCAGGTCGTCCCGGGACAGGATTTCGACCGCCCCCGCCTTGTCGGCGCCGATGACCCCCGCATTCCGCAACTTGGTGAAGGAACGGCTGACCGTTTCCACGGTCAATCCCAGGTAATCGGCGATATCGGCGCGGCGCATCCGCAGGGTCAACGAGCCGTCGTCGTTGATGCAATCCGGCGCCTTTTCCATCAGGCTCAAAAGGAACCCGGCAATCCGTTCCTCGGCATTAAGACGGCCGAGCGAGAGCATTTGATCCTGGGCCGACGAGACCTCGCGCTGAAGCTTGAGGATCACCGCTTCGGCCATCTGCGGATAGGTCGATACCAATTCGGAAATGCGGCCACGCGGAAAAGCGCAGACGGTGACCGGTGCGACGGCCTCGGCCGTGACCGGATATTCGGGGCCGTCGGGCAAGCCGATCAAATCACCCGCGAAATAGAACCCGGTGACCTGGCAGCGCCCATCGGCGAGCAGTTTGTATTGCTTGATGACGCCGGAGGTCACGGTGAAGACGTGATCGGCCCCGTCGCCTTCCTGGAACAGAGCTTGGCCCGCATCGATCCGGCGGCGCGTCACATAGCTTGCAAGATGGTTGAGTTGATCAGGGTTGAGCCCGGCACAAACGGCCAGATGGCGCGACATGCAATTCGCGCATTCCTGCGGCAGATGATCCGTCTGCCGGGCCGCGTCACACAGCCCGATTACGTTGGCGCTGGCTTGTGCCATCGATCCTCACCCAAGGGGTTCTCCGACGTTTGGCAACCCAATCTCCACCCCATTGCTGTACTATACGCAGGGTGACGTTCGGGCGCAAACACGGAACAGGGGCCACGGATAATTCCGCGGCCCCCGAAATTGCCGTTTCCGAAAACCCGGACGGCTGCGCCTTATTCGGCGGCAGCCCCCGCGCTTTGAACGACGACGCCGGCATGCTGGGTGACCATCACCTTGTTCAGCAATTTGACGCAGGAATAGACCGCGAAGGTATGCGGGCAATCCGTTTCCGTCAGCTTGGCCAATTCCAGAACCGCGCCGATCAGGGCCTCGGTTTCCAGCGACCGACCGGCTTCCACGTCCTGCAGCATCGACGTTTTGTGCGCGCCGACGCTTTCGGCGCCGTTGATGCGCTTCTCGATGGTATGGCGGAAGGTGATGCCGAGCTTTTCGGCAACGATCTGGGCTTCTTCCATCATCTTTTCGGCGAGTTTCCGGGTTTCCGGGAACTGGCAGATGTCGACCAGGGTCGCATGGGTCAGCGCGCTGATCGGATTGAAGCTGAGATTGCCCCAGGCCTTGAGCCAGATTTCCGAGCGAATATCGTCGAGCACGCGCGAACGGAAGCCCGCACCCTCGAGCAATTCTTTAAGTTTTTCAACACGTTCGCTTTCCGATCCATCCAATTCGCCGATCGGGAAACGGTCGCCTTCAACATGGTGGATGACGCCCGGCTCGGTCACCGCCGCGGCCGGATAAACGACGCAGCCGATGATCCGGTCGCCGTCGATGTACTTGGTCAGCACGCCGTCCGGATCCAGGCTTTCCAACTGCTTGCCGTCGTGCGGCCCGCCGTGGTTGTGGAAATACCACCAGGGAATGCCGTTCTGCACGGTCATGATCATGGTGTCGGGGCCCATCAAGGGCTCCATTTCCTTGGCCACGAGTTCCAGGTAATGGGCCTTGAGGCCGAGGATCACCAGGTCCTGTTCGCCCGCATCGGCGCATTTTTCGTAGGCCTTGACCTGGGCGACGTGCTCCGAGCCGTCTTCCCAAATCAGTTTCAGGCCGTTTTGACGGATGGCCTGCAGATGCGGCCCCTGGTCGATGACGCTGACCTCGTTTCCGGCCAGCGCCAGTTTGGCGCCCATCAGGCCGCCGATGGCGCCCGCGCCGATCACGCATACACGCATGATGTTCTCCCTTTAAGTTGTTGTCCCTGCGGCCGGGTCCGTTGCGACGCGGGCCCGTGTGCTTGGTTTCAGTCTAGATGCAGACGGTCTAATTGTTAAACGTGTTGCGCAGCGTGCCGATCCCATCGATCACGATCTCGACGGTGTTGCTCGGCTCCTTCATGGTGCCGACGCCGACGTTGGTGCCGCAGGCGATGACGTCGCCCGGCTCCAGCGTCACGTCGTGGGAAATCTCGCTGATCAGTTTGGCCGGTGTGCGCAGCATGTCGGAGACCGGATAATTCTGCCGCTCATCGCCGTTGAGGATCGTCTTGACGGTCAGCTTCATCGGGTCCAGGCCCGTGGCGATGACCGGGCCGAGCGGACCGAAGGTGTCGAAGCTTTTGGACCGGGTCCATTGATCGAAGGTGCCGTCGCGCTTGAGGATTTCCGCCGCCGTCACGTCGTTGACGCAGGTGTAGCCGAACACGTAATCCAAGGCCTCGGCCTCGCCGACGTTTTTGCAGCGCTTGCCGATGACGATGCCCAACTCACCTTCATAGACGACCTTGCCGTCGTAGCTGGCAGGCCGTTCGATGACGGTTTCCGTGGCGGTGATTGAGTTATTCGTCTTGATGAACCACAACGGCTCCTCCGGCCGTTCGCCGCCCATCTTTTCCCGCATGGTGTTGTAGTTGTTCCAAAGGGCGACCATCTTGCCGGGCTTGATCGGCGCCAGGACTGTAACGTCAGACAAATTGACGGTCTCACCGGTCGCCGTGGCGCCGGCAATCATGTCGCCGGAATGCACGGTAATGGTTTCGCCGTCCAACGTGCCGAAGCCTTCCGCACCCTGGTTTTCGTACCTGATCCACAAAGTCATTCTTCTGTTTCCCCACGATATCGTTGCGCCCGCACCGGCCGGCACTGACCTGAGCAGAATTGTATACATCCCAAACGGGGACAGACCTTAGCCATCGCCGTACGCCCCATCAACAACAGGTGTTGACGCAGCGCAGCAATACCAGGGGGTTTTCCTGATCGTGGAATAACCGGCACATCCGGCGGCTGCACCGCCGGGCACAAAAGCCGAAGAAAGGCCCTGAAACCGAGTGCCGAAACCTAGTGGTGGAAGAGAACCGGAATGTCCGCGTTTTCGACCACGTATTGGGTGACGCCGCCGATCTTGAAATCATGACGGCGGGCATGGGCATACCCGCCCATCAGCAACAGATCGACCCCGTTGTCCGCACATGCTTTCAACAGCGCCTGCCCGATTTCATGGGGGTTGCATTTCAGGACGACCGTCTCGCTTTCCTGACCGTGCCAACGCAGATAGTCCGCCAGGTCCGACGCTGGCAGGTCGTCGCCATGAACTTCCGGCGCCGACAGGATGATGACCTTGTCCGCCGTCTCGACGATGGGGCGGGAGGTCGTGACCGCGGCCGAAACCTCAGGCGAGCCGTTCCAGGCGATGGCGATGGTCTTGCCGATGTCGGAGATATCCTTGGGCGGCACGCTGACCACGGGTTTTCCCGTTTCCATCAACGCCGCCTCGAAGGTATTGACACCCAATTGGCCGTCGGGCCGGGCGACGAAGATGACGTCGGTCAGCCGCCCGCGCCGCGAGACGACGGCGGCCTGACGACCCTTTTCCTCGCGCCAGGAGGCACTGACGCCGGTCATGCCGCTGCGCGGCTCGGCGATGTTCGCCACGCCTATCTTGTCGCAATATTCTTCGTAGAGCTTTTTGACCCTGGCCTCTTCCTCGGCCGCGTGGGTTTCGGCGATATCGTTGACGACGTCACGCACCCCGGCCAGCGTGGCGCCGTA
This sequence comes from uncultured Rhodospirillaceae bacterium, assembly GCA_913030825.1. Taxonomy (GTDB): domain Bacteria; phylum Pseudomonadota; class Alphaproteobacteria; order Rhodospirillales; family Casp-alpha2; genus UBA1479. Next base: position 151,442 of record CAJWCU010000005.1, read on the forward strand.
GGCCAGCATGTCTTTCGAGCCCATTCGGGCATGGACGACGTCGATATGGGCATCGAACTTCTTGGCCAAAGCGACGGCGGCGTTCAGAACCTGTTCGCCCTTTCCGTCACCTCGTACCGGCACCAGGATATTGCGTATGGTCATGGGCGTCCTCCCGTCGCGCCCGGTCGGCCCCGGCCAACTGGCCGGGGCCGCCGGAATATGATCAGGTCGTTTCGGGGCTTAGAACAGGCCCTCGATCTGACCTTGTTCGTTCAGGTAGATGTTATTGGCCGACGGAACCTTGGGCAGGCCCGGCATCGTCATGATCTCACCGGTCAGGGCGACGATGAATTCCGCCCCGGCCGACAACCGCACCTCGCGCAGGGCGACGCTATGGCCGGTCGGCGCGTTTTTCAGGTTCGGATCGGTCGAGAAGGAATACTGCGTCTTGGCCATGCAAACCGGGAAGTTGCCGAACCCGGCGGCTTCCCAATCCTTGAGCTGATTGCGGATTTTGCTGTCGGCCGTAACTTCCTCCGCCCGGTAGATTTCCTTGGCGATCGTTTCGATCTTCTGGAACAGCGGCATCTCGTCGGGATAGAGCGGCTTGAAATCGGCCTGACCGGAATCGGCCAATTCGACCACATGCTCCGCCAACGCAGCCGTACCGGCACTGCCGTCGGCCCAATGGGTCGCGATGAAGGCCTTCACGCCCTGGGATTCGGCAGCTTCCTTGACGGTCTGCAGTTCGGCGTCCGTATCGGTGATGAAGTTGTTGATCGAGACCGTCACCGGCACGCCGAACTTCTTCATGTTCTCGATATGGCGCAAAAGGTTGGCGCAACCTTTCTTGACCGCCTCGACATTTTCCGTGCCCAGTTCGTCCTTGGCCACGCCGCCGTGCATCTTGAGCGCGCGAACCGTGGCGACGATAACCGCCGCCGCTGGCTTCAGGCCGGCCTTGCGGCACTTGATGTCGAAGAACTTCTCAGCCCCCAGGTCGGCGCCGAAGCCGGCTTCGGTGACCACATAGTCGGCCAACTTCAATGCCGACTTGGTCGCGATGACCGAGTTACAGCCGTGCGCGATGTTGGCGAACGGGCCGCCGTGGATGAAGGCCGGGTTGTTTTCCAACGTCTGCACCAAGTTGGGCGCGATCGCTTCCTTGAGCAGCACGGACATCGGGCCCGGGCCCTTGACGTCGCGGGCGTAGATCGATTCCCGCTGGCGGTTCTGGCCGATGATCATTTTGCCGATCCGCTCGGTCAGGTCCTTCAGGTTGTTGGACAGGCAGAAGATCGCCATGATCTCCGACGCCACGACGATGTCGAAGCCGTCTTCGCGGGGGAAGCCGTTGGCGACGCCGCCCAGCGAGTTGGTGATCTGACGCAACGCGCGATCGTTCATGTCGACGACACGCTTGAAGGCGACACGGCGGTTATCGATGGCCGGCTCATGCCCCCAATAAATGTGGTTGTCGATCAGGGCCGCCAGCAGGTTATGGGCAATGCCGATGGCGTGGAAATCACCGGTGAAGTGAAGGTTGATATCTTCCATGGGCACGACCTGGGCATATCCGCCGCCGGCCGCCCCGCCCTTCATGCCGAAACAAGGCCCCAGCGAAGGTTCGCGGATACAGATCATCGCCTTCTTGCCGATTTTGTTCAGACCGTCGCCCAAACCGACGGTCGTCGTGGTCTTGCCCTCGCCGGCCGGCGTCGGTGTAACGGCGGTGACCAGGATCAGCTTACCGTCGGGATTGCCCTCCAACGACTGCAGGTATTCCATGTCCACCTTGGCCTTGTGCGGGCCGTACTGCAGAAGTGCGTCGGCGGGAATACCCAACTTCTCCGTGCCGACCTCGGCGATCGGCTTCATCGTGGCTTCGCGGGCGATTTCGATATCACTTTTCGGCATGGTTTCCTCTCGTGTCCCTCTTTGGGGATCTCTTGGATTGCCCTGGTCGTATCTCCCAGGGGACGTGATGCGGTGCCGGGCGGTGGATGCTAGGCGCCCAGAACCTTCCCTGTCTTAAGGCCGGTTTTGGCCACGTAGTCCGCAGCAGTGATCTTCTTGTCGTCGTGGGGGCGCAGGCGCATGACCTTGACGGCCCCGCCCGTCGCGGCGACCAGGATATGATCGTCCTCGATCGCCATGACCTCGCCCGGCTTGCCGCCGGTGTCACCATCGACCCGGCGCGCGTCGAAGATGGCCAACTCATTTCCGTCGATGGTCGTCCAGGCGCCCGGCTGCGGGTTGCAGCCACGGATCTGGTTGTAGACCTCGGCGACGGGCTTGGACCAATCGATCTCCATGTCCTTCTTGCGGCACCAGGATTCGTAGGTCGCTTCGTCTTCGTTCTGCGGAATCTTCGGCGGATTGCCTGCCTTCACCATGTCGATGGCTTCCAGCATCATTTCGACGCCGCGGTCGAAGATCTTGCCGAAATAGATATCGCCCAGGGTATCGTCCGGGCCGATGGCGACCTTGTCCTGATGCAGGATGAAGCCTTCGTCCAGGCCGTCGTCCGGCCAGAAGATGGTGATCCCCGTTTCCGTCGCCCCACCGATGATCGGCCAGTTGATCGACGACGGCCCCCGGTGCTTGGGCAACAACGAGGGGTGGAAACAGATCGACCCGTGGGTCGGAATGTCGCGCGCTTCTTCCGGAACGAAGATGATCATATAGGCCATGACCATCAGGTCCGCGTTCAGCGACCGCATATGGTCGAGGACTTCCTTGTCCGTGTAGTTGGGCGGCTGGAACAGGGGCAGGCCCTTTTCGACGGCGAATTCCTTCACCGGGTCGACGGGCTTGCCTTCCTTGTCCGGCGCGCAGAACACACCGACGATTTCGTCCTCGCCCTTTTCCAGGATCTTTTCCAACGTGGCCTTGCCGAAGGCCTGCTGGCCGTTAAGGATCAAACGCATTTTCTGTTTCCTCTCCTTGGGATTGGGAGTTCGTGTCGCCGGTCGGCGTCGGGTCCGATGGACGCGGTCAGACCGCGCCCACGTCCTTCGCCGCCGCGATCTCGTCTTCGTTCATGCCGAGAATTTCGGACAGGATTTCATCCGTGTGTTCGCCCAGAAGCGGCGAACGCGCAACGTCGGCCGGGCAATCGGACAGTTTGATCGGGCAGCCGACCGTCAGGTAGGCACCGCGTTCCGGATGATCGACCTCGACGATGGTGCCGGTCTCGCGCAGGCTCGGCTCCTCGGCCAATTCCTTCATGCTGAGGATCGGGCCGACGGGGATGTTGAGCGGGTTGCAGATTTCCATGACCTCGAACTTGGTCTTGGTCGTCGTCCAATCCTCGATCGCGCCGAACATCTCGTTCAATTTCGGCAGGCGCGCTTCCGGGGTCGCCCATTCGGGATCTTCCTTCCACTCGGGCTTGCCGATGACGTCGCAGATGTTCTTCCACACCGCCGCCTGGGTGATGAAGTAGGTATAGGCGTCGGGATCGTTCTCCCAGCCCTTGCACTTCAGGATGCGGCCCGGCTGACCGCCGCCGGAATCGTTGCCCGCGCGCGGCGTCGCCTCGCCGAAGGGAATGCCTTCGGAGAACTGAGAATATTCCTTGAGCGGGCCGGCCTTCAGGCGCTGCTGATCGCGCAGTTTGACGCGGCAGAGGTTCAGAACCGAATCCTGCATCGCGCATTCGACGCGCTGCCCCTTGCCCGAATGGGTCCGTTGATAAAGCGCCGTGACGATGCCCAGCGCCAGATGCAGGCCCGTGCCGCTGTCACCGATCTGGGCACCCGTGACCATGGGCGTTTCGCCCAGCATGCCGGTCGTCGAGGCCGAACCGCCGGCGCATTGCGCGACGTTCTCGTAAACCTTACAGTCCGAATAGGGTCCGGGGCCGAAGCCCTTGACCGAGGCATAGATCATGCGCGGGTTGATTTCCTGGATCTTCTCCCAGGAAAAGCCCATGCGGTCGAGCGCACCCGGCGCGAAGTTTTCGACCATGACGTCGCATTCTTCGATCATGCGGGTGAAGATCGCCTTGCCCTCGTCGGATTTGGTGTTCAGCGTCACCGACCGCTTGTTGTGGTTCAGCATGGTGAAATAGAGCGAATCGGCACCCGGCACGTCGACCAGTTGTTTGCGCGTGGCGTCACCGACGCCGGGGCGCTCCACCTTGATCACGTCGGCCCCGAACCAGGCCAGCAATTGGGTGCAGGTCGGACCCGACTGCACGTGGGTCATGTCCAGGATTTTGACGCCTTCGAGAGCTTTCATGATGCGTTCCTGTTTTTCTGATTTGATCTGATATGCGGCGTTACTTCTTGGCGACGACGCTTTGCGGATTGAGGTTGCCGATCCGGCCGCTTTCCGTGCCGGCTTTTTCGTCGATGACCGCGTTGACCAGGGTCGGCTTGCCCGACTTGAGGGCTTCGGTCACGGCGTGCAGAAGTTCGTCCGGCGAGGTGGCGTTGACGCCGACGCCGCCGAAGGCTTCCATCATCGTGTCGTAACGCGCGTCCTTGACGAACACGGTCGGCGCCACATCCGCGCCACCCGTCGGGTTGACGTCGGTGCCGCGGTAAATACCGCCGTTGTTGAACACGACGACACAGACCGGCAGGTCGTAGCGGCAGATCGTTTCAATCTCCATGCCCGAGAAGCCGAAGGCCGAGTCGCCTTCGATGCAGAGAACCGGATGGCCCGTTTCCACGGCGGCGCCGATGGCCTGGCCCATGCCGATGCCCATGACGCCCCAGGTGCCGACGTCCAGGCGCTTGCGCGGCTTGAACATGTCGATGATCGAGCGGGCGAAATCCAACGTGTTGGCGCCTTCGTTCACCAGGATCATTTCCGGGTTGTCGGCGACGACCTTTTTCAGGGCGCCCAAGGCACCGTGATAATCCATCGGCACGTTGTTGTTCTGCAGACGCGGGGCCATTTTCTCGACGTTGGCATCGCGCTTAGCCTTGACCGCGTCGGTCCAGGCGGCCGGCGGGGCCTTCCAATCGCCGCCCATGCCGTCGAGCAGCGCCTTCACGCAGGAGGCGATGTCGCCGACCAGCGGCGCCGCGATCTCGACGTTGGAATCCATTTCCTTGGGCTCGATATCGATATGGACGAACTTCTTCGGCGCCGTGCCCCATTGCTTGCCCTTGCCGTGGCTGAGCAGCCAGTTGAGACGGGCGCCGATCATCAGGACCGCGTCCGATTCCTTCAGCACCAGGGAGCGTGCGGCACCGGCGTATTGGTCGTGGGTGTCCGGCAGCAGGCCCTTGGCCATGCTCATGGCGATGTAGGGGATGCCCGATTTCTCGACCAGTTCCTTGATGGCGTCGTCGGCCTGGGCGTAGGCAGCGCCCTTGCCCAGAATGATCAGCGGCTTTTCCGCCGACTTCAAAACGTCGAGCGCGCGGGCGACGGCGTCCGGGGCGGGCAGCTGCGCCGGGGCCGGGTCGATGACCTTGACCAGGGACGCGGCACCGGCGGCGGCCTCCATCGTCTGACCCAGAAGGGCCGCTGGAATGTCCAGGTAGACCCCGCCCGGGCGGCCCGAAACGGCCGCGCGGATGGCGCGGGCGACGGCGATGCCGATGTCTTCGGCGTGCAGCACGCGGTAGGCGGCCTTACACAGCGGCTTGGCGACGGCGAGCTGATCCATTTCCTCGTAGTCGCCCTGCATCAGGTCGACGATTTCCCGTTCGGACGACCCGGACATCAGGATCATCGGGTAGCAGTTGGTCGTGGCATGGGCCAGGGCCGTCAGGCCGTTGAGGAAGCCCGGCGCCGACACGGTCAGGCAAACGCCCGGTTTCTTGGTGAGGTAGCCTGCGATGGCGGCGGCGTAACCGGCGTGCTGCTCATGGCGGAACGACAACACCCGCATGCCTTCGGCCTGCATCATGCGGCCCAGGTCGGTGATCGGAATCCCCGGCACGTTGTAGATGGTGTTGATGTCGTTGAGTTTCAGCGCATCGATGATCAGGTGAAAGCCGTCGGTCAGGTCCACCGCTTCCGCGTCGTTGGTTTCCTGGCCCATGTTGGCCGCCGTTTCGCCCATTCCTCGGTACTCCCTTTCGTTTTTTCTAAGGACCTGTTCCCTGCTCCCCGCCGCTGCGAGCCGGCGGGCGCATCGAAGAATCAGTCCAGATAGTCCACGTATTTTTCGACATGCCGGGCCAGGTTCATGGAATGCTCCCGGACCAGACGTTCAGCAAGTTCGGCGTCCCGGTTTTCGAGCGCCTCGATGATATGCATGTGGTCGATCACCGACCGCCGCGCCCGGTCGGCCTCGCCGATGGTGCGGGCCCGGATCGAGCGCATGTGAATGAAGAGGTTGTCGGCCATTTCCTGGATCAACTGGCAGCCGCCGAGCCGCAGGATCGCCTGATGGAACCGAATGTTCTTCGACGAATACTCGTCGATATGGGCCTTGGCTTCCTCGCTCTCGACCTCGGCGAACAGCGTGCGCAGACCTGCGATCTCCTCGTCGGAGGCGACTTCCGTTGCGAGCCGTGCCGCCATGCTTTCCAGCGCCGCCCAGACGGTGATCATTTCCATGATCTCGCGCTTGGTCTTGCGGACGATAAACACGCCCTTGCGCGGCACGATGTGGACCAGGCCTTCCTGCTCCAAACGGGCAAGCGCCTCGCGGATCGGGGTGCGGCTGATTTCCAACTGTTCGGAGAGCTTGCGTTCGTCGAGGCGCAGTTCCGCGTCCTCGGCGTAGATGTTCATGGAGGTGATCGCCTGTTTCAAGGAATCGTAGATGCGGTCCTTGAGTGAAAAATTGGCGTCGATCGGCTGCACGACCAGACCGGACGAGCCGGCGGCGTCGGTTTCAGCGATGGTTTCGGCTTCTCTTTCCATGACCCTGCTTTCAAGTCGTCCCGGCCCGAGACATCCGTATTCCGGAGTTTGTCTCTGCCGGGATGCCCCCGTTGATCCCCCCGTGTTGATCTCTATGCCGGCGTCGTTGCGGGCCGCTTTCCGCCGATGGTCGGCGGCATGGCTCGTGGGTATAGCTTCTTTCTCCGTGGTATACAATACACCAGAACCCACAAAACCGGCATTTCAGACCGTCCGTCGAACCTCCTTCGCCGCCTTGCGCCGCCGGGCCGATCGCACCGGCCCTCGGCGGCATGGCGACCTGTCACGTCATCCCGCGGCCTGCTTGGTGCTGCGGACATATTTGCGCCAGACGAATTGGATCGCCGGCAAGAACAGAAGCACCAGGGCGATGATGGTGATCGGGCCGGCGATCGGCCGGTTGACGAACACCATGGCATCGCCGCCGGAAATCAACAGGGACTGGCGCAGCGCCGGTTCCGCGATGGGGCCGAGCACGATCGCCAACACCGCCGGGGCCACCGGATAGTCCAGTTTACGCATCAAATAGCCGCCGACGCCCAGGATCAGCATCAGCCAGACGTCGAACATCCGTTCGGTCGAGGCATATCCGCCGACCATCGACAGCACGAAGATCAGCGGCGCCAGAATGGTGAACGGCGTGCGCAGGAACCACAGGAACAGTGGAATGAACGCGATGTTGATGATCACCGCGAAAAGGTTCGCCGCGTAAAGCGAAGCGATCAGACCCCAGACGAAATCGGTTTCCGTGACGAACAGCCGCGGCCCCGGCTGCAGCCCCCAGATGACCATACCGCCCAGCAACACGGCCGTGGTCGGCGAGCCGGGAATGCCCAGCGTCAGCATCGGCAGCATGGAGCCGGTGGAGGCCGCGTTGTTGGCGGCTTCCGGCGCGACGACGCCCTCGACCGCGCCCTTGCCGAACCGCGATGGGTCCTTGGCCGTCATCTTGGCGACGCCGTAAGCCATCAACGAGCCCGGCGTGGCCCCCGCCGCCGGCAGAATGCCGACGAAGAAGCCCAAACCCGATCCCATCAGCCAGGCCTTCCAGGTGCCCCAAATGATCTTCAGATTGGACATCGTGCGGTCCCAGGTGATCGTCGCCTTGGACATCATGGTCTCGCCGCGGCTGACCTCGATGGTCCACATCATCTCACCGATGCCGTAGATCCCGATGGCCAGAACCAGGAAGTTGATCTTGGACTGGAAGCCGATCAGATCGAACAGGACCAGGCGCGGTTCGCCCGAAATAATGTCAAAGCCGATCGCCGACATGACCATACCGATACAGATCGAAAAGATCGTCTTGGCGATATCGTCGCCGGACAGGCCGACGAAGGTCGCGAAAGCCAGGATCATCAGCGCGAAGATTTCCGGATCGCCGAAATCCAGGGCGACCGAGGCCAAGGGCGGCGCGAACAGGGTGAACAGGATGACCGAGATCGTCCCGCCGGCGAAGGACGCCAGGGCGGCGGCGATCAACGCCTTGTCGGCCTCGCCCTGCATGGCCAGCGGCCGCCCGTCGAAGGTCGTCGCGACCGCCGTCGAGGCGCCGGGAATACCCAGCATGATCGACGAAATCGCCCCGCCGTACATGGCCCCGTAATAAAGGGCGGCCAGGAACATGATGGCCGAGGCCGGCGGCACCAGGAAGGTCATGGGCAGCAGGATCGCCACCCCGTTGACGGAGCCCAGGCCGGGCATGGCGCCGACGAACAGGCCGACGACGACCCCCAGCACGATCAGACCGAGGTTGAGCGGTTCGAACGCGACCAGAAACCCATCTGATAAAAGACCGAGAAGTTCCATGTTTCTTTACTTCGTTTCCCCGGACGGCACCGGACCTTGCCGGCGGCGCCGTCTTGTTTTCTGGTTCCTGGTCTTTTGTAGACCAGGGATTATGCCACTCGCCTCCCGCCGGGCGGAAAGGCGCCCCCGGATACGGCCCTAAAGGAAGATGTCGTAAAGCGGGATGTAGAGGGGGTCCATCAACCCCGTCGGCAGGAATTTGCGCAAGGCGATGTCGAAGAACAGGAAGGTGACGACCGGCGTCGGCACGGCGATACCCAAGGTCACCTTCCAGGAATGCCCGCCGAGAAAGCGGATGTAATAAATCAGGAAGACCGCCGCCGCGAGATGCATGCCGATGATTTCGACCAAGCCGATCATGCCGGTCACCCCGCCGCCGACCAGGATGAACATCTTCATGGCGTAGGAGTCGAGGTAGGGCTCTTCCGATTGAGACGGCGGGCTGGAGCGGCGGAACCAGTTGATCGCGACCCAAATCGTGGAGCCGAACATGCAGGCCGCCAGCCAGAAGGGCCAGAACCCGCCTCCGGGCCCTTCGCCTGGGATCCAGCCGATCGGCAACTCCATGCTCTTGAACATGAGGTAAAGAGAGAGGCCCGCCATCAGGGCAGCAGTGATGATTTCAGCACGACGCATGACGACGGAACCTCCCCTTTATCGTGAGTTCGTCTTGGTTACGTGGGGTCGAGACGGACTTAGCCTTTGATCGCGCCCATCTTGATCAGCATCTTGCGATGCACTTCGTTCTCACGCTTCCAATAGGCCATCAGCGCGTCGCCCTGAAGAAGCTCGCCCTGCAGGCTCTTCTTCTTCATGTAGGTCTGCCATTCCGGCGTATCGTAGACCTTTTTGAACACGCCCTGATAGAAAGCCTGAGCGTCGGCGCTCATGCCGGGCGCACCGACGACGGAGCGCTGCATGTAATAGACGAAGTCCTTACCCAGTTCCTTGAACGTCGGCGCATCCTTGAACAGCGGCAAACGTTCGTCCGTGAAGGCCGCCAGCGCCACCGTCTTGCCGGCTTCGTAGAAGCCGAGCTGTTCGGACGGGTTGTTGACGGTCGAATTGGCGTGGTTGCCGGCCAACTGCTTGGCCACCTTGCCGCCGCCCTTGTAGGGGACGTACTTCATGTTCAAGCCATAGGCCGCGTTCAGGAAGTCGGTCAGCAGGTTGTCTTCGGACGCCTTGCCGGTGCCGGCCATGATCCACTTGTTGCCGGCGGCCTTGGCGGCGGCGACGAACTCGTCGACGTTCTTGATGCCGGAATCCTTATTAACCCACAGCAGGAAGGTGTCTTCGGCCATCCGCGCGATCGGCGCGAAGGTCAACGGATCGACACCCAGACGCGGCTGGCGCATCGGCGTGGTGTAGAAGGAATTCAGGGTGACCATGATGGCATGGTCGGCGTCCTTGTGGTTCTTCATGTAAACCAGCGCCTCGGCGCCGGAACCGCCGGGCTTGTTGATCGGCGTCACCGGCTTCGACGACAGCTTGTGCTTTTCGATGATCGACTGAATCAGCCGGGCAAGCTTATCGGCGCCCCCGCCTTTGCCCGCCATCACGACGAATTGGATCGGCTTTACCGGCTCCCACGCCAGGGCAGTCTTGCCCGTCACGGCCGTGAACCCGGTCACCAGGCCGGCGGCGATGCCGACGCCCAGCAGTTTTCTGAAGATAGTCTTCATGGGTGTCCTCCCAGTTGATGTTAGCGCCTAAGGCGCCCGCCATCTGAATAGGCGACGGCGAACTGCCGTTACATGTCGTCCCCTGACGCCTATCGAGTCTTTTTCTTGGGGAGTCTTTTTATGGGAGGGCGGTTGGGTCGGACGGTCCTGTCAATACTTTGGTCTGTTAGTTCCCAAAAGTCGCGGCAACTGCCACGGCCGTTTTCGGCTCATTGGCATCTGGTATACCACTGCAAAAATAAGAACATCCCGCCTGAAAAAGATCAACGGTTTTTTTCTCGGCGGCCGGGGGTAGACGCTCCAAAAACCCGGCTGCGACCCGATCCAGGCAAGCGATCAGGTTGGCTGCCCCTTGATCGGCGGCGCCATGGTTTCCCAATTCTCACCCGCGGTCAGAACGCAGGTCCGCCCCCGCGGATTGGTGACGATGATCGTCCAGGATCCGGTTTCGGAAACGAAGACCTCGAGAATACCGCCGTCGGCATCCACGCCGAGGGAACGGGGTTCTTCCGAAAATCGCTGCGACAGACTGCTCGCGATCTCGGACCGGTCGCCGCAGATCGATCCGGCGGCGGCCGCCGGTATCGGCGCAATCTGTGAAACGGCGAACAAAAGACCCGCGGTGAGCAGTAAAGAACGGACCATTTTTCCTGACCTCCGGTTCATTTACATGGCAAATTTCATCTAATAAAATACGCACTACGTGCGAATCATTAGATTAAATTACGACAAGTCATAATTAACCAATGAATTATTTTGATTTGTAACATTATAATTTAAAATTATTTGATGTTTTTGTAATTTATTACTTATATATAAAATCATATTTTCTTGTCATAATTTACCAAATACCATAAATATAAAAATACGTAAAGTTACCTTAGTCAAACAGTCATCATAATGAAATCATACGTCCGGACAGGCGCGGCCATGCACGGCGACCGGCCCGCAGGCATGCAGGCCGTCACAACAGCGGAACAAAAAAGAATAAAGTGAGGAGTTCGGCGTTAGGCGAACACGTAGCGGCGCAACGTCTCGAAGGGGGCCCCGGGGCTTTGTTCCCGCGACAGGGCGACACCGCCGACGAAGAGCGGGCCGGACAGCGCCTCGGCGAACATCGGCGCCAGCACATCCAGGAATCGCACCGCCGCATCGCCCGCCAAACGCCCGGTCAGGGTCATGTGAAAGCGGAACTCGTCCAGCACATAAGGATAACCCCAGGCCGTCAGGTTCGCCTCCTGACGCGGCGTCAGACCACGCAGGCGACGACGATCCAGGTCGGCCGGGTCCGGTGGGTGGCGAAAGGCTTCGAAGTCCCGCACGCAGTCGGCGGCAAGGGCGTTCAAATCAGACGACGGCGCGACCGGGCAAAGAGCGAGAAACCCGTCGAGCACCTTGAGCCGCAATTCGGCGACAGAGAACGCCCGGCGTTCGGCGGCGAAGCGCGCGAGCGCGCCGTCCAGGTCCGCCAGGTCACAACCGTCGACTAGCCGGAACGGCGGTTTCAAGGTCGCATGAAATCCATAACGGCGAGGCTCCGCCGTCGCCGCCGCCCACTCGGTTTCCGAGATGGACCCAAGGTCCGCCGTGGGTGCGCGGACATTCCCGCCGGGCCGATCCGCATCCCGCCCGAGCCAACGGCACCCGGCCCGCCAGAGCGGGGAGTCAGCCGGCGGCAGGAAATAGACGGCGAAGCGTTCACCGACGGGGTGGGGTGGGTGCGTCATGATGCGTTGAACCGGAACCGTATTCAGGCCGCCGCGCCCGCGGGCGTCAATTCGACGATGCGGGTCGCCGCCGTTTCGCGCACGGCGGCGTCGTGAAAGATACCGACGACGGCGGCGCCTCGGTCGACGGCGGCGCGGATCTGGTCGATCACCACGTCGCGGTTCGCATGGTCGAGCGAGGCCGTGGGCTCATCGACCAGCAACACCGGATAATCCATGACGAAGCCGCGCGCCAAGTTGACCCGTTGCTGTTCACCGCCGGAAAACGTTGCGGGTGCCAGCGACCAAAGACGTTCGGGGATGTTGAAGCGGGCCAGCATTTCACCGGCCCGCGCCTCGGCCTCATCCGCGCGGATGCCGACGGCACGCAACGGCTCCGCCACGACCTGCAGCGCCGGGACCCGTGGAATAACCCGCAGGAACTGTGAGACATATCCCATGGTATGGCGGCGCAATTCGATGATCTCGTGGGGTGCTGCCTTGGCGATATCGGTCACCCCACCCCCGTGGCGGACCAGGATACGTCCGGTCGAACACAGATAGTTGCCGTAGATCAGGCGGATCAACGAGCTTTTGCCCGTGCCCGACGGCCCATGCAAGGCGACGGATTCACCCGCGAAGACATCCAGATCAATGCCCCGGAACACATCCAATTCGATGCCGCCCTGATTGTGCAGGACGAAGGACTTGGCGACGCCTTCCAGGCGGATCACCGGCGCGTCATCGTCGTTCATGGCGTCCACCCCCGTCATGTCTGCAACACCGACGAGACCAGCAACTGCGTATAGGCGTGTTGCGGGTCGTCCAACACCTGATCGGTCAGGCCCTGTTCCACCACCTCGCCCCGGCGCATGACCATCAGGCGGTGCGACAACAGGCGCGCCACGGCCAGATCGTGGGTCACGATCACCGCCGACAGGCCCAGATCGTTGGTCAGGCCGCGCAATAAGTCGAGCAGCCGCGCCTGAACCGATACGTCGAGACCGCCGGTCGGCTCGTCCATGAAGACCAGACGCGGGCCCGAAACCAGATTGCGGGCGATCTGCACCCGCTGCTGCATGCCGCCGGAAAACTGCGTCGGCAGATCGTCGATGCGGCCCAGGTCCATTTCCACCCGGCCGAGCCAGTCGGTCACCTGCTCGCGGATCGCGCCATAGTGCCGCGCCCCCACGGCCATCAGGCGTTCGCCCACGTTGGCCCCGGCGCTGACACCCATGCGCAGGCCGTCGCGCGGGTTTTGATGAACGAAGCCCCAGTCCGTGCGCATCAGCATCCGGCGTTCGGCCTCGCCCATGGCGTAGACGTCCGCCGTCTCGCCGGTGCGCAGGAGGTAATTCAGCGCCCCCGCCGCCGGAATGAACCGCGCCGACAGGCAATTGAGCAGCGTCGTCTTGCCCGATCCGCTTTCGCCGACAACGCCCAGCACTTCGCCGGGCCAGAGGTCCAGCGTCACGTCGCGGCAGCCGATACGGTCACCATAGGAATGGGAAATGCCGGTCGCGGTCAGCAGCGGGCCGTCGTCGCGGGCCTCCTGAGCGGACATGGTGGTCATGTGCTCTCCTCCGGCCCGCCCGGCCCCTTGTGACCGGCGACGACCCGGCGCCCGCAATGGTCAGTATCGGAACAGATGTACATGGAGCCGCCCTGATCGTCGGTGATGACTTCGTCCAGGAAGCTTTCACCGTCGCCGCAGATGGCGCAGACGGCGCCCCAGGTCTGGACCTGAAACGGATGGTCCTCGAAATCCAGGCTTTCGACCCGGGTGTAGGGCGGGATGGCGTAGATGCGTTTTTCGCGACCGGCGCCGAACAACTGCAGCGCCCCCATCTCGTGCATTTTCGGGTTGTCGAACTTGGGGATCGGCGACGGCGACATCAGATAGCGGCCGTTGATCAGCACCGGGTAGTCGTAGGACGTCTCGATATGGCCGTACTTGGCGATATCCTCGTAAAGCTTCACATGCATGACGCCATAATCGGCGAGGCCGTGCATCTTGCGAGTTTCGGTCTCCCGCGCCTCCAGCCAACGCAGCGGCTCCGGGATCGGTACCTGATAGACGATGATCTGATCGTCCCGCAGATTCATTTCGGGGATGCGGTGACGGGTCTGAATGACCGTGGCGTCTTCCGTCTTTTCGGTCGTCGCGATGCCTGCCGTGCGGGCGAAGAAACGGCGGATGGAAACAGCATTGGTGGTGTCGTCCGCCCCCTGGTCGATCACCTTCAGCACGTCCGCAAGACCGATGATCGAGGCCGTGACCTGAATCCCGCCGGTGCCCCAGCCGTAGGGCAGCGGCATCTCGCGCGAACCGAAGGGCACCTGATGACCCGGGATGGCGACCGCCTTCAGGATCGCGCGGCGAACCATCCGCTTCGTCTGTTCATCCAGATAGGCGAAGTTGTAGCCGCTGTCTTGCGCGGTCGCGGGGGCGGTCATTCGGCGGCCTCCCGGCGGCGGGCCTCGGCCTCTTCGCGCAGGGCGCGGACCAGGACCAGTTCGCTTTGGAAATCCACGTAATGGGGCAACTTCAGATGTTGGACGAAGCCCTGGGCCTCGACGTTGTCGGAATGATAGAGCACGAATTCCTCGTCCTGAGCCGGGGCGACGATATCCTCGCCCAATTCGCGGGCGCGCAGGCTCCGGTCGACCAGGGCCATGGACATGGACTTACGCTCGGACCGGCCGAAGACCAGGCCGTAGCCCCGCGTGAATTGCGGCGGTTCGGTCGCCGATCCGGCGAACTGGTTGATCATCTGGCATTCGGTGACGGTGATGTCGCCGATCTCGATGGCAAAGCCCAGTTCCTCGGGCACGATCTCCACGGCGACCTCGCCCATGCGGATTTCCCCGGCGAAGGGATGCGTCCGGCCATAGCCGCGCTGGGTCGAATATCCCAATGCCAACAGAAAGCCTTCATCGGCACGGGCCAGATTCTGCAGGCGCAAATCCCGCCCCGCCGGAAAGCCGAGAGGTTCGCGGGTCAGGTCGGCGGCCGGGGTATCGGTGGCTGTCGCGGCTTCCGACCCGGTTTCCCGTTCGACCAGGCCCTCGCGGCCCAGCAGGTCCGTCACCCGAGGCATCGGCCCGGCCATCGCCGCCCCGTCGCCCTCGGCCGTATTCTGCGCGCTCTCTTTCCCCTCCGTCCTGTCTTCGGCCAAAGCGAAATCAAGCAATCGATGCGTATAGTCGAAGGTCGGTCCGAGCACCTGACCGCCCGGCAAATCCTTGAAGGTCGCCGAGATCCGGCGGCGGATCGTCATCGCGGCCGTATCGACGGGCGTGCTGACGGCGAAACGCGGCAGAGTCGTGCGGTAAGCCCGCAGCAGAAACACCGCCTCGACCAGATCGCCCATGGCCTGCTTGATCGCCAATGCGCCCAGGTCGGGATCGTAAAGCGAGCCCTCGCCCATCACCCGATCGACGGCCAGACCCATCTGGCTCTTGATCTGGGCCAGGGATAACTCCGGCACGTCGGTGTCGCCGCGCCTCTCCTCGGCCAGCAACGCATGGGCGTTGTCGATGGCCTTTTCCCCGCCCTTGACCGCAACGTACATCCTAAAGGGCCTCCACCTTGGTCGTGCGCGGCAAAGCCGCCACCCGCGCCCCGGCACAAAGGATCAGATCGACGCCCCGGGGAAAGCGCTGGAAGTTCACGGCCAATTCCTCGGCCATTCCGGCACGCAGACCTTCGACCGCCAAATCGGCGTTTCCGTCGATTCCGGGACCGGATAACCGCCAGACGCCCTCGCCTGCCCGGCTTTCGAGGCCCGCGACCTGAACGATCAGCGTCGCCGACCGTTCCGGCAGTTCATCGGTGCCGGGCGAAAACGAATCGAGCCTGGGGATCATGGCGCCGTCCGCGATGACCGCGAAATCGGCTTCGTCCGGTGCATCGGCCAGCGGCGCCCCGGTATGGAACCGCAGGTAGGCCTCCGCCCCATCGCCGCCGCCGTCGATCCAGAGACGCGTGTCGAGGTCGAGCAATGCCAGGCAGACCGCCGCCGCCGCGGGCTCCAACGGATGCGGCGGCGCGAAGTCCGGACCCAACGCCATGGTCAAATCCTGGATTTCTCCGGGATGGGACATGGCGCGTAGGACCGCACGAAAAACTGTCTGGGCATCGTGGACCGGATCTTTAAGCCCGGGGGCCAGATCGGCACCGGGTGCTGTGGCGTATCGTGCTGTCGTCATTCCGGCCCCACCCCCTGTTCGCGGACCATGGTGAAGAATTCCACCTTGGTCGCCGCCGTCTTGGCCGCCTTGGCCGCCTTGGCCATGCCCAAGGCCGTCTTGACGGGGAGGACCACGCGGTCGGTCACGAGGGCCGCCCATCGGTCGGTCTGCAGCAGCCCGTCGAAGACCGCCGCCAATTCCGCGTGCCGGGCCGCCCGGCCGGCGACATACCCATGGCCGATCGTCCCGTCGGCCAGACGAACCGCGCATCGCGTGACCGTCATTTCACCCAGGTTGAAGGCGTTGCCGTCACCGCCCGCACGCCCCTGCACCATGACCAGGCCCTGCTCCGGGCCACGAAGGAGTTCATAGGTACCGGCACCGATCTCAGGCAGGTCCGAGGCAAGCGCCTGCCACGCGGCCTCCAACTCCCGTTCCGGCGCCCGGGCCAGCAACCCCATCCATTCGGCGCGGTCCTTGGGCGCGCCGTCGGTAGGCTGATCCTGGTGCGAGGTCTCGGGCATATGTTCGTTCGCGCTCCGGCTTCGATATCGGCATTCGATCGCATTGCGTGCCGCCCGGCCCCGGACGATTGCCCAACGCGCCGTTCGGCACGGTGATATCCGGGGCGACGACACCTTAGACAAACTGAAAATTTGTCTAGACGTCTACTTCTTTGATGGTAATATGCTCAAGAACCCGATGCGAAGTAAATCGGCAAGTCGTGACATTTGAATGACACGCCCCGCCGACAATTTGCCATGGGGCGCCCGGCGGAAATTTCGGGATTCGACTGTCACGACAGACAGCACGCCACGGCTGCGCCCGGCCGGGCATCCACGAACAGGAAAACGGACAGAGGCCGAGAATGGATCCAACCATGGTCAGACGGGGATCGGGCGTTTCGCTTTGGCGCCAGATCGAGGAACAGATTTCCGACGATATCGCGAGCGGCATGATCGCGCCGGGCTCGCGCCTCCCGACGGAACACGACCTCGCCGAACGGTTCAACGTCAACCGCCATACGGTACGCCGTGCCATGAAGGCGTTGGAACAAGAAGGCCTGATCCGCATCGAACAAGGACGCGGCACCTTCGTTCATGAACACGTCATCGATTATCCGGTCCGCCGCCGCACCCGGTTCACGGAAAACATCATGGCCCAGCGCCGCCAGCCCGGCGGCTGGGTATTGTTGAGCGAACGGGTCAAGGCATCGCCCGATGTGGCCGAGGCATTGGAATTGGACGAAGGTGCGCTGGTCTCCCTGATCCGCACGATCGGCGAAGCGGACGGCCGGCCGATCAGCGTCGCCGACCATTTTTTCTGCGCCGAACGCTTTCCCGGCATGATCGAGGCATTCGAGGAATCCCGCTCGATCTCCAAGGTCCTGGCCCAGTTCGGGGTCGCTGATTTCTTCCGCAAGATCACCCGCGTCACCACCCGCATGCCCGACGCCGACGAATCCCAATTGCTCAGCCAGCCACCGAACCGCCCGGTCCTGGTCGCCGAGAGCATCAACGTCGATACGGACGGCAGGCCCATCGAATACGGGCTGACCCGGTTCGCCGGCGACCGTGTGCAATTGCTGTTCGAACCGTCGTCCTGATCGCGGCACCCAATCGCCAAAACGACCCGCTGTCACTCATCCGTCATTGATCGGTCATAGACTGGACACCGCGCCATCCTAAGAGGCATGGACGGGCCGACGTCAAAGATTGCCGGCGCCCGATACGGAAACACACAGCATTCAAGAGCGCGCGGGAACATGAACATCATGATAAACAGTGGGGCCATGGCCTCGGAACTCATCCTCACCAACGCAACGGTCGTGACCCGCACGCAGACCTTCACCGGAACGCTGCGCATCGCCGACGGGGTGATCCGTGACGTCGACGAAGGGCCGAGCGGCCTGCCCCAGGCCGTCGATTGCGAGGGCGATTTCATTATTCCCGGCCTGGTCGACATCCATACCGACAACCTGGAAAAACACCTGGAACCGCGCCCCGGCGTCACCTGGCCCGGCCTTGCCGCGTTCCAGGTTCACGACCGCATGTTGGCGACCTCCGGGATCACCACGGTATTCGATTCCCTGGTCGTGGGCGACCTGCACCTCGGCAAGCCGGGGCGCAAGGACGCCCTGGCCCTGGCCGAGGAAGCCCTCGCCGCCGCCGACGTGGACGAAGACCTGTTCAAGGCCGATCACCGGCTGCACATCCGCGCCGAGATCGCATCGGACACAGTGATGAACGAACTGGCGGAAATCATCGATCATCCACTGGTCGCCCTGATCTCGGTCATGGACCACACGCCCGGCCAACGGCAATGGCGCGACCTGGATAAATGGAAGCGCATGTACAGCCGCATCTATACCGCCGAGGAATTGGACAGCCAGATCGACGGCCTGCTGGAACGTCAAAAGAACCACAGTGCCCCCAACCGCGAAGCCGTCATCGCCGAAGCGCGCGCGCGCGGCATTCCGCTGGCCAGTCACGACGACACCACGGCCGACCATGTGAACGAGGGCCACGCCGCCGGAATCCTGATCTCCGAATTTCCGACGACCATGGAAGCCGCCCGTGCCGCCCATGGCCACGGCATGAAAACCATCATGGGCAGCCCCAACGTGGTCAAAGGCGGCTCACACTCCGGCAACGTCGGAGCGGCGGCAATGGCGGAAGCCGGATTGCTCGACGGCTTGGCGTCGGATTACGTGCCGATTTCCATGGTCCATTCGGCCTTTATCCTGGCCGACGGCCACGGCCTGCCCCTGCACGATGCGGTCGCCATGGTCACGGCGGGGCCGGCAGAGATGGCCGGCCTGGATGACCGCGGCCAAATTGCCGCCGGCAAACGCGCCGATCTTGTTCGGGTCAAAACGTTCCACCACGTCCCGACGATCATGGGCGTGTGGCGCGGCGGCCGACAGGTCGCCTGATCAACACGAAAAATCGTTTTGGGTCCGGTCCCGCCGACGCCTATCTCGCTTTCGGCGGCGCGGCGGCGGGTCGGAGGACGCGCGGGATTTAAAGCAGGCCCGCCAAATGATCGACCCGGCGGCGCAAGTTTTCGAGCACCTCGCCGACTTCGGCCGTCGCCCGGGCAGTCTGCGCCGACAGGTTCTTGACCTCACCCGCGACGACTGCGAAACCCTTGCCCGCGTCACCGGCGCGTGCCGCTTCGATGGTCGCGTTCAAGGCCAGCAAATTCGTCTGCTTGGCGATGGCGTCGATCTGTTCGGCGACCTTGCCGACTTGGGAAATTTCATCCTGCAGATTGCCGATTTCCTCGCGGATTTCCGCGTTGCGGTCGCCGCCCGCGACCGCCATCTCGGCGGCGGTGGCAATCTCGGTACCGGTTGCTGCGTCTTGCGACATCGTTCTTGTTTCCTTGCTTGATTATCCGCGCGGTCCAGGAGCCGCGCGCCTCCTCCCCATCAGGATAGGCGCAAAACCGTACCCCATTCCCAGAAGTCGGCCAAGCGAGGATTAACGGGGCGGCAACCCGGTATAGGCCGCCGACCGATGCCAAAAAACGGCGCCACCCACTGATCAGGTGAAGCGTTCGCGCAGAACCTGCGAGATCATGTCGAGGACCGTGACCGTGCCGATGATGATGATCATCACCGCCGCCGTTTCGGCGTAATAGAAACCGCGGATGAATTCCCACAGCACCATGCCAATGCCGCCCGCGCCGACGATGCCGATCACGGTGGCCGAGCGCAGATTGCTCTCGAAACGATACAGGGAAAAGGAAATCCAGAGCGGCAGGACCTGAGGAATCACACCGTAGATGACTTCGTGAATGCCGTCGGCGCCGGTCGCGCGGATGCCTTCGACCGGGTTGGGGTCGATGGCCTCGACGGCTTCGGAAAACAATTTAGCCAGCACCCCGGTCGTATGGATCCAGAGCGCCAGAACCCCGGCGAAGGGGCCCAAGCCGACGGCCACGACGAACAGCATGGCGAAAACGAATTCGTTGATCGCGCGGGCCGCGTCCATCAGCCGGCGCATGGGCTGATAGACCCACCAAGGTACGATGTTCTTTGACGACAGAATGCCGCAAGGGATCGAGCAGACGACCGCCAGGACCGTGCCCCAGATCGCCACCTGAATGGTGACAAGCATCTCCTGCAGCATGGTCGGCCATTCGTGGAAATTCGGCGGGAAGAAGCCCGATGCGAATTCCGCCATGTTCGCGGAATCCTGCACCAGGGCGAGCGGGTTCATTTCCGACCCTTCCCAGGCCCAAGCCAGCACCGCCAAGGCGACGGCCCATCCGGCCAGGTTGACGAGGGAACGCTTAAGGTCCCGTTCAGGGAGCTGTAGCTGCGGCATGGCCTGGGCGGCGGAACCCGTATTATCGATCACGGTCATGGGGCCTCTCGTCGAATGGGCTTGAATTTCAATCTGAAAAAGGGGGGGCGCCGCGCCCGGGGCGGGGCGCGGCGCCTCGGGTTCGCTGACCTAGTTGATGGCCAGCTGGTTGTCGCTGAGGACCTTGAGGACCTCGAGCTTGCGCTCGATATCAGCGATCTTCTTGGCTTTCTCGTCTTTGTCCAGGCGATCGTCGTTGACCAGCTTGGTCTTATCCTTGAACAGCTGCAGCTGACGGATCGGATAAAGCTGGGCGTTCGAGGATTCCTCGAACGGCGCCCAACCGGAGCTGACGCCGGCCAGGATCTTCTTTTCCTTCTCAGCGTTCGGGCCCAGGCGGCCATAGGACAGGAAGAAGCCCTTGAGGACGCTCTTGGTGCCCTTGTCCAGATCGGCCCGCCAGACGATGGGATCGTTCGGGATCAGCGGCGACTTCCAGATCGCCTTCAGCTTGGCGCCGGCTTCCGGATGGTTCTTCTGCAGACGCGACAGGGATTCCGTGTTGTTGGTCGCGAAATCGACCTGGCCGTTGGCGACGGACAGCGCGTTGGTTTCGTGGTTGGCGTTGCGCACGGACTTGTAGCACTTCTTCGGGTCCACATCGTTCTTGGCGAAGACGTAGAAGCTGGGAACCAGGAAGCCCGAGGTCGAGTTCGGATCGCCGTTGCCGAAGGTCAGGGACTGGTCGCACTTGAGAACGTCTTCCAGCTTGTTCAGCTTGTCGTTCGAGGCGTTGACCAGCAGCAGCGACCAGTAACCGGGGTTGCCGGTGACGTCGACGGTCTGCACGAAGACTTCGCCGCCGGCGCGATCGACGGCTTCCATGGCCGACTTGTTGCCGAACCAGGCGACGTCGACTTTTTTGAAGCGCATGGCTTCGATGACACCGGCATAGTCGGAGGCGAAGAACGCCTTCACCTTGACGCCGAGGGCTTTGCTCATGTCTTCGAGGAAAGGCGTGAAGCTTTTCTTCAGGCCCTGGGACGATTCCGTGGAGATGATGCCGAAGGTCAGCGGGTTCGGCATTTCTGCCTTTGCCGTCTGAACCGTGGCGAAGGCCGCCAGCGCGATGCCGGCGATCATGGCCTTTTTGAACATTTTGACTTCCTCCTGAGTTGTCGAGTTCGGTGGGACAGTGGTGGGGCAAACAGTGGGCGCGCAGCGGCTCTGCCGGTCAGGCAGAGGCCGGGCGCAAATGGGCGGCACTCCGGGCCTTCGGCGCGGGGCCGCCGATCGGGCCGGGCAGGATCAGCTCTTCCCCGGCGGCGCCGTAGAGTTCACGCAGGAATTCGTGGGTCAGTGCCTCGCTCGGCCCGTCGTAGACGACTTGCCCGTCACGCAGCGCCACGGTACGCGGGCAATAACGGGTCGCGAAATCGACTTGGTGGAGCGAGACCACCACCGTGATCCCGTCCTCGCGATTGATGCGGGCCAGATTTTCCATGACCCGGCGCGCCGATTCCGGATCGAGGGAGGCAATCGGTTCGTCCGCCAGAATAACCTCCGCCCCCTGAACCAGGGCACGGGCGATGGCGGCGCGCTGCTGCTGGCCGCCGGACAGGGTCGAAGCCCGTTGGCTCGCGTACTGGTCGATGCCGACCCGGCGCAGCGCTTCGAGAGCGCGCAATTTTTCGTCGCGGGTAAACAGCCCGAACCAGCCCCGCCAGGCGGGAATGCGGCCGAGCACGCCGAGCACGACGTTGGTCATCAACGACAACCGGTCGACCAGATTGAACTGTTGAAAGATCACGCCGACGCGGCCGCGTACCAGGCGCACGCCGCGGGCCATCCGCCCGCCTTCCTGGACCGGATATCCGAGCACCTCGATCATCCCGTCGCCCGCCTTGTCGGCCAGCATGAGGCCGGAGATATGGCGCATCAGAGTCGATTTCCCCGAACCGGATGCGCCGATCAGCGCCACCATTTCACCGGACACGATCTCCAGACTGACCTCGTCCAGGGCCCGGGTCGTTTGAAAGCCCTTGCGAAAGGTCTTCGAAAGATTGTGTACGCGGATAGCAGGTGCGGGGTCGGACGTCATCGGCATGCCTATCACTGGGGCCACCCGTTGCGGGCGGTCGGTTATCTGTTTGGCAAACGGCAAACGGGGGCGACGGGCCTTGGTATCGGGCCGTGCCGATCCGGATGCCGGAAAGCGGGTGCGGACATTCGCACCGGACGCGCGAGTTATCTAAGGGAGGCGCGGTGACCCAATTCTTGCGGATTTGTGACCGTTTGATGACTTGCCACTCCTGTGCGAATTCCAGGGACTCAGCGCCCTCGCCGTTTGTCCGAGCCCATGATTCCGTGCAAAAATGTCGATCCTCGAGGCGAAATCGTTTAACGCCTGGGCGAAACAGGGGGGCGGGCAGCGGATCATGTCGATCCAAACCAAAATCATCGCCGTGTTGGTGTTCGTTCTGGGCGGCTTGTTGGCCGGCGACTTGCTGGTTCTCGATCGCGTCGTCCTGGAAGGATTCCGCGAGCTGGAACGCCAGGAAATCCGGCGCGAGATCGGCCGCACCATGGCCAGCGTCGACGACGAGGTGAAAGTCCTCGATCCCTTGGCGGAAAATTGGGCCCAATGGGAACCGCTGAACGATTTCGCCCGCTCCGGCAATGGCGATTTCGCCCGCCGTTTCATGACCGACAAGGATCTGATCGCGCAATCCCTCGACCTGATCATGGTCCTGGACCGCGACGGACGCGTCCTATTCCGGCGGTTACGCAACCGGGGCACAGGCTCCGAGGTCACCATTCCCGCACTCAACGGTCACATGTTCCCCCGCACGCATCCGTTGCTGGCCCATGCCAGGGGCATCGGCCATATTCGCGGCACCATCGCCACGGAAAGCGGCCCGATGATGATCGTCGCAACGGCGCTTCGCGGGAAAGCGGGCACCGAGCCGGCCGCCGGCACCGTGATCGTCGGGCGGCTGCTGGACAAAACGACGGTCTCCCGTATTTCGGGTCAGATGAACAACGCGCTGGAATTGACGCCGATCACACGGGACCTGTCCGCCGGGCAACGCCAGCGGGTCGATCGTATCCTGGCCCTCAACGAACCTGAAATCGAACAGAACACAAATGGTGCCTGGACCGCGCATTTGGTGCAGCGCGACTTGTTCGGATTTCCGGCCGCTCTCTATTCGATCAGCGCATGGTCATCCGTCCACGGCCTGGGCGAAAACACGGTGCGGACGGCCGGGATCATGGCGGTCCTTGCCTCAATCGTGGTTCTAGGCGTGATCCTGTATCTCATGCGCCGGCTGATTGTCCGCCCCTTCGCCGACATGAAGCGCGACCTGCTCGATATTCGGGCGTCGGGCGACCTGTCCCGCACCCTGAATGTTCGGGGCTCGGATGAATTCGGTCTGTTGGGCCGTGAAATCAACGACCTGATTACCGAACGGTCGGAATTCGAACAGGCACTGGAGCGCCACCAGGAGGAATTGGAACAACGGGTCGCGGAGCGGACCTATGAATTGCAGAAGGAAATCGCCGACAAAGAGGCGGCGCAGGAACATCTGCGGTTCAGCGAATTTTCCCTGTCGCACTCTGGCGAAGGTCTGTTCTGGCTACGCCGCGACCAACGCATTCTATATGCCAACGAGGCGACCTGCCGTCAGCTGGGCTACACCCAGAAAGAGCTCCTCAACATGGCCTATCCGGATTTCAGCGACGGGCCACCGCCGGAGACGGATTGGGATACTTTTTGGGAGGGTCTCAAGAACGGCGGGCAGACCCGGTTCGAAACCCGCCACCGGTGCAAGGACGGCAGTGTCGTGCCGGTCGAGGTCCGCGCCAACGTCATGGAGTACGCCGGTGAAGAATTCCTGTTCGCCTTCGTGCAGGACATTTCCCGCCGCCTCGCCCGCGAACAGGCCCTGATCGAGAGCGAACGGCGGTTCCGTACTCTGACCGAGGAGGCCAACCAGGGCATCGTCGTCCATCGCGGCTTCCATCCGCTTTACGTCAACCCTGCGTTTCTCCGGATTTTCGGCTACGACAGTCACAACGAATTCCTTCAGCAAGGAAGCCTGGAAGCCACTCTAGCGCCGGAGGAAATCGCCCGTATCCGCGGCTACGACCTGACCCGCATTCAGGGCGGCGACGCGCCCAGCGACTATATTTATCGGGGCCTGAAGAACGACGGCACCGAGATCTGGCTGAACAACCGGTCGTTCCTGATCGAATGGGGCGACGGCCCCGCCGTCTGCATGGTTCTGTTCGACGTCACCGAGAGCCGCATCGCGACGCAGCAGCTCTATATGCTGGAATCGGCGATGGCCGAGGTCTACGACCCGTTCTTCGCCTTCGGCCGCGACGGCCGGTTCATTTATGTAAACGAAGCCGCCTGCCGAAACTTGGGGTATTCGCGTACGGAACTGCTCAACATGCGCGTCATCGACATCAATCCGTCGCGCGAGACGATCTGGGACGAACGCTGGGCCTATATGAAAGAGCACGGCCACCGCGTCTCGATCAGCGAACATCGCCGCAAGGACGGCACCACCTTCCCTGTCGAACTCATCGCGACCTTCCTCGATTACGAAGGCAAGGAATACGTCTTTTCCTTTGCCCGTGACATCAGCGAGCGCCAAGAAGCGGAAAACAAGCTGCGCCGGGCCCACGACGAATTGGAAAAGCGGGTCGAGGAACGAACCCTGGAACTGACCCGCGAGGTCGAGGAACGCCGCCGCGCCGAAGCCGCCGTGCAACGCAGCGAGACCCGCCTGCGGGCCGCCCTGGACAGCCTGCAGGAGGGCTTTGCCCTATTCGACGCGGACGACCGCCTGGTCCTGATGAACGACCGATATGCCGACACCCACCCCGGGGCCGAGGACATCCTGGCCGAGGGCGGCACCTTCGAAGATATCCTTCGCTCCAGCATGGCCCAAGGCGTGATCGCCGAGGCCCGGGGAAGGGAAGAGGAATTCCTCGCCGACCGCCTGATCGCCCACAAAAACCCAGGGCCGCCGATCATCCGAGAATTCACGGACGGGCGCTGGTACTTGCTGCAGGAAAACCGGACCTCGGACGGCGGGATCAGCACCACGGCGACCGATATTTCCGCGTTGAAACGTATCGAAGGCGACCTGAAGCAAAAGACCGACCTGTTCGATACCGCCGTGCGGGCCATGAACAATGGGATCGTGGTGCTTGACCGGGATCTCCGCTACGTCACCTTCAACGATCACTTCATCGAACTGTTTCAGTTGCCGCCCGACCTCGTTCGCGAAGGACTGCCGCTTGCCGACACGATCCGTTTTCAGGCGGAACGTGGTGAATACGGCGACCTGCCCGGCACGATCGACGAGTTCGTCGATGCCCATGTGGCCGGGATTCGCGAACAAGGAAACACCGTGCTGCGCCGTCGGTTGAAAAGCGGGCAAACGGTGGAGACACGGCGCGGCTGGCTGCCCGACGGCGGCCTGGTCAGCATCCATGTCGACATTTCGGAAAGCGTGCGGCTGGAGGAACGCCTGCGCGAGGCGCGCGACACCGCCGAACAGGCAAACCAGGCGAAATCCGTGTTCCTCGCCAATATGAGCCATGAAATCCGCACCCCCATGAACGGCATTCTGGGCGTCGCCGAAATGCTCCACGACACGTCGCTCAGCGGGACCCAACGCGGCATGCTCGGAATTATCCAGGATTCATGCCGCACTCTGATGGGCATTATCGACGACATCCTGGATTTCTCGAAGATCGAGGCCGGGCGCCTGGATCTGGACCTGGAGCCGTTCCGGCTGAGCGACCTCGTAGAAGGCGTGGCCGATCTGATGGCCGCCCGCGCGGAGGAGAAGCGAAATCGCCTGAACGTTTTCATCGACCCCGCGATCCCGGACGAACTGATCGGCGACCCCACCCGGGTTCGCCAGATTCTTCTCAATCTGGTCGGCAACGCGGTCAAATTCACCGATAACGGGCGGATCGAGATCGAGGTCTTGCGCGATCGCGGGCCCGCCGATGCGGATCGCGATGACGGCGCCGAAAGCTACCTGTTCCGCGTCCAGGATACCGGCGTCGGTATTCCGGCGGAGAACACGGAAAAGCTGTTCGAACCGTTCGAACAGGGCGATACGTCGACCATGCGGCGGTTCGGCGGCACGGGCTTGGGGCTTTCCATCAGCAAGGCCCTGGTCGACATGCTGGGCGGTGAAATCGGCGCCGAAAGCCGCAAGGGCAAAGGATCGACGTTCTGGTTCCGCATCGCCATGGCATCCGGTCACGACCCGGTCGGCACCATAGGGCGCCCCTTTGCCGGCAAAAAGATCGGCGTCCTGGCCGGCGATCAAACGACGGCGGAGATCATTGAGACCTATCTGCGGCATCTGGGCGGCGAGACGGAGGTCATCCACAGCCTCCGGGCCCTTAATCGGATCGTGACCGAAACCGGCGACCTGGATGGGCAATTCGACTTATTGATTCTCGACAACGACCGAGCCCCCGACGGGGTCCCCCGTTTTTTGGCAAACCGGGAAAAAGCGCGGGACCCCATCGCGCACCGTACCGTCGTGCTGATGCCGCGCGCCGATATCCTGACCGCTTCCGGCGAGCACCTCGGCGGCCGGAACTTGCTGGTCCCGAAACCGGTCCAGCGATCGATGATCTGGAACGCCGCCGCAAGGGCGCTGGGCACAAGCCTGCCGGGCCTCGATACGCCGGTCCGCATGGCAGCTGAAACGGCCGCCTTGCCGCTTTACCGGACACCCGATTTGGAAACGGCCCGCAAGGACGGCACCCTGATCCTGTTCGCCGAGGACAACCCGGTAAACTGCAAGGTCATCTGCATGATGCTGGAACGCCTGGGGGTCGCCGTCGAAACGGCGACCGACGGCGCCGATGCCTGGAGCCGTCTACGACGGCAGAACTATGGGATGGTGATCACCGATTGCCACATGCCGGAAATGGACGGCTATGAATTGGCAGAGAAGGTTCGGCATCTGGAACGCACGGAGAACCGCCCGCACCTGCCGATCGTGGCATTGACCGCGGATGCTCTGATCGGCACCAAGGAGCGCTGCCGCGCCGCCGGGATGGACGACTACATCGCCAAACCGGTGGACCGCACCGGGCTCAACGAGATTATCCAACGGTGGCTGCCTCAGGCGGCCGGCGCACGGCGCCCGCTCGACGGCGACGACCGGGCAATCCCAGCCGACAATGGGCGGAAATCCGACGACGCAGTCCTCGACCTGCGCTATATCAACGACGCCGTCGGCGGCGATGAAAGCATGGTCGCCCCCCTGCTGCAGGACTATCTGCGAAATGCCCGGCGCCTGGTTGACGATCTATTGGATGCCTTCGCCGCGCAGGATTACCTGCGCGCCCGCGAGGCCGCCCATGCCGCCAAGGGCACCTCGCGCCTTGCCGGGGCCGTGCGCTTCGCCAATCTGTGCGAAGAAATTGAGATGCACCTGAATTCCGGCGACATCGGTCGCGCCGAAGAAATATCCCGCCGGACAGAGCCGGAACTGGCGGTCGTCTCGCAGGCCGTTGCCGGACACGACCGTCGCTCGCTGTCTTGACTTGGTTTTCGACCGGACACCGGCCTGAACCCTAATGTGTGCAAGGCACAATCGGCGTTGCGCCGGGCGCAGGCCGTGGTACCATTAATGAGAGAATGGCCATGGAAACGGCCCTGTTGGCCCCCCGCCACAAGGTCCGGAAAACGCCTAGAAGAGGTGACTTTTGACCGACCCGACCTACGCCGAAAAAACGGCATTGATCATCGACGATCAGGAATTCGTCCTGAACATCGTCTGCAAGATGCTGGAACAAATCGGTTTCGGCACGATCAGGACCGCCGCCGACGGACAAAGCGGCCTCGAGGCCGTGGCGGCAAGCCGACCTGCCATTGTTCTATGCGATATTGAAATGCGGCCGATGGACGGCCTGACGTTTCTCAAGGAACTGCGCGATTCAAGTGATCCGTCGGTCCGCGACACGCCGGTCATCTTTCTGACCAGCCACGGCCGCCACGAACTGGTATCTCAGGCCCGCGCGTTGGGGGCGGACGGTTTCGTCACCAAACCGGCGACTGTGACCATGCTGCGCGAACGCATCGAACAGTCCTTCGACAGCCGCGCCGCCTGACGGCGGGCGCGGCTTTCTTCGAATTTCCGTAGACCCGATCCTGACGATCAGGTCCGGGCGACCAGGTGGCCCGGCGAGACCTCGTCGTAGGTGACAAGCTCCGGCGTGTAGCCTAGCGGCTTCACCGGGCTCGGGATTTCGTCGACCATCAGCTTGCGTTCCTTGCGCCGCAGGTTCGGATCGGCCACCGGCACGGCGGCCAACAGCTTTTTCGTATAGGGATGGGTCGGATTTTCGAAAATGTCCTCGCGGCTGCCGATCTCGACGATCTGGCCCAGGAACATAACGGCGACCCGGTGGCTGATGCGTTCGACCACGGCCATGTCGTGACTGATGAACAGATAGGACAGACCAAGCTCCGATTGCAGGTCCATCAGCAGGTTGATGACCTGGGCCTTGATGGTCACGTCGAGGGCCGAGACGGCCTCGTCGCAGATGATCAATTTCGGGTCCATGGCGAGGGCCCGGGCGATGGAAACGCGCTGGCGCTGGCCGCCCGAGAATTCATGGGGATAGCGGGTCGCGAAATCGACCGGCAGGTTGACCTTGCGCAACAGGTCCCCGACCCGGGCGTCGATGCCGTCCCTGGGCACCAGGTTGTGGACTTTCAAAGGCTCGGCCAGGATATCGCGCACGGACATGCGCGGATTGAGCGACGAATACGGATCCTGGAAGATCATCTGGACCTTGGTATAGAAATCACGTCGGTCGCCGCCCCTGTGGGACGCCATGTCCTGGCCCTGGAAGGTCACGTTGCCCGAAGTCGCGGCCTCCAGGCCGACGATGGTGCGCCCGGTCGTCGTCTTGCCGCAGCCGCTTTCGCCGACGATGCTCAGCGTCTCGCCGGCGCGGACCTTGAACGACACGCCCTCGACCGCGTGCACACGGGCCAGGGTCCGGCGCAGCAGGCCTTCCTTGATATCGAAATAGGTCGTCAGGTTGTCGACTTCCAACAGGTAGTCGGGATTGGACATCTCGTTCATTTCGGTTCCACCCAATTCATTTTTTGGTTTGAGGTCGTGGCCGGCGGCTCAGGCGACGGCGGGGAATTTTTCCGGTGCGGCCTTGCCCGTCATGCTGCCGATGCGCGGCACGGCGTTGATCAGCTTCTTCGTGTAGGGGTGCTGCGGATCGTGGAAGATCTGATCGACCGGGCCCTGTTCGACGATTTCGCCGTGGTACATGACGACCACCCGGTCGGCCATTTCGGCGATCACCGCCATGTCGTGGGTGATGAACATGACCGACATGCCGAACTCTTCCTGCAGATCCTTGATGAGGTCGAGAATCTGCGCCTGGATCGTCACGTCCAGGGCCGTCGTCGGCTCGTCGGCGATCAGCAGGGCCGGCTCGCAGGCCAGCGCCATGGCGATCATCACCCGCTGGCGCATGCCGCCGGACAAATGGTGGGGGTATTGGTTCAGCTTGCCCCGGGGATCCGGAATGCGAACCCGGTTGAGCAGGCCGACGATCTTTTCCTCCGCCGCTTCGGGCTCCATGTTCTGATGCTGGAACAGGGGTTCGGTCAGCTGCGTGCGGATGCTGAGCACCGGGTTCAGACAGGTCATCGGCTCCTGGAAGATCATCGAGATTTCCTTGCCCCGAATGTCCTGCACCACGGAACTTTCCGCCTGGGACAGGTCGATGCGGCCATGATCCCGGCTGTTGAAATGAATATGTCCTTGGGGGATGTAGGCGCCCATCATTTCGTTCAGACGCAACAGCGACATCGCCGTGACCGATTTACCGGAGCCGGACTCGCCGACCACACCGACGGTCTCGCCGGGCATGATGTTGTAGGACACCCCACGGACGGCTTGGACATGCTCGCCGCTGGTGGGAAAGGTCACATGAAGATTGTCGAACTCGACCAGGGGCGTTTCGGCCATTGTCTGCCTCGTTTTTTCGGTTGTTGTATACTTGGATGTCAGTGGATGGATCGCGATGCGGCCCCAGCCGCCCAGAGCACGCCGGGCGGCGCGAACCGCGTTCCCGTCGGGATCTTGGAGCCACCGCCGCCGCGCACCTTGTCCGAGCCTAAGCCCAGGAAATGGGCGTGGACCCATTTGCTCGCCCGGAAATCGATCTCCAGGTCGTCCAGCACCTCGGAGACCTCGGTGAGCAGCGCCCGGCCATGGGCGATCTGGGTATTCGGGAACCACCAAGCGAGGATCTCATGCACCGTGTTGCGGTTGCCGGCCCGCCATTCGCCGATGACGTAGATCGTCTGCAACTCGAACAGGGTCAGCCCCTTGGTCGCCGGCGGGTTGAAACGGACGATGAACGGGTCCGTCTGCCACAAAAGGTCGAGGAACGCACCGACGGCCTCGCCAAGAGCCTCGGGTAAACTGTGAGGTCCGGCTCCCGCCGAACCGCCCCGCCCTGTCCGACCGGAACGGCTGCTTTCGGGAACGGCGCCTTGCCAATCCCGAATAGCCAGCAGGACCAAGGCCTCGCCGGCATTCAACAGGTTCTTCATCGGTTTCAGGTCGGTCATAGATGCGTCTCCTCTGACGCCCTACATAATGTTAATGATAATCATTCGCAATATTTTTCTCGTTGGAATTTTCGCATTTCTTCATCGAAAGGATCACCGCGCGGGGCCGGGCGTACATCGCGCAGGGAGAGGCCACGCGCCGGGTCTATGCCCCGCCCTTGCCCTCGGCGGCGGCGATCAGACCGCGAAACAGGTTCTGGTGACGATGATGGAAGATCAGAAATTCGGGGTGCCATTGCACGCCGATGAGAAAGTCTTCGCCCGGATGCTCGGTCGCCTGGATCACGCCGCCCCCGTCACGGGCCGCGACGATCAGGCCATCGCCCAGGCGGTCGACCGCCTGATGATGAAGACTGTTGACCTTGGCCTGCTCGCCGCCCATCAAACGGCGGAGCCGAGTGCCTTCCTTGATCGACACGCTCTTTCGGGCAAGAACCGTGCGCATGCGCGGCAGGTCCTGATACACGGTATAGATATCCTGATGCAGGGTGCCGCCCAGGTGAATATTGATCATCTGCGAGCCCCGGCAGATCCCCATCACCGGCAGGTCCGCGTGCAGGGCTTGGTCCAAGGCTCCCTGTTCCATGGCGTCGCGGGCTTCGTCGATCCTGAGGTCGAGCGACAGTTCGCCGCCGTAGAGCCCCGCCCCGATATCGTCCCCGCCACCGATGATCAACCCGTCCAGGCCATCGATATCCGTCTTGCCGTTGACGGACATGCGCACGGCCCTGCCGCCGGCCCGGGTCACCGCCAGCCAGTTGGCGAGCCAAGACATGGCCGCGCCCCTGTTGGATACGGTCACGCCGATGCGCGGTCTCTTTCTCATCGGGCGAGCTTGGCCTTCGCGGCGTCCAGCCACCGCAGGGGGGCGGGCTTGCGCAGACGTCGGCGGCGGGACCGCGCCAGACGGTCCAGGCGCCGCGGATCGGCGGCCAATTCCTCGATCCGAACCCAGCGGTTCCATTCGACCACCGGCGACCAGGCCGGGTTGCTCAGATCGCAATTCGGCAGGCGGTAATGAAAGGTCGGCCGGGCTTTGATCAGGGAATCGTCCAGGCGCGAGACCACCCGGTCCTCGTCGAGATGGCGGAACAGAGGCAGCATATCCAGTTCACGATCACGCGTCGGATTGTGCTCCAGATAATCGTCGATCAATTGCACCTGATCGGGCGCGTAGTCCGGATCCAATACCTTCAGGACATAGTCCTTCGGAAACGGATCGGAATGAGGCAGCAAGCGACGCGTCATGTCGATATCGATCTCTTCACGCAGTCGGTCCGCCAAAACGAAATAGGCCCTGAGAAACCGCGCGATTTCCTGCGGGTTCAGCGTCGGCAGCTCCGGATTGAGATGCAGGCCGAAGCCATAAAGCGGATTGTCCGCCGTGCCCTTGGCCCCAGCCTCCCGCAGATCGTCCGTCAACGCCGCCGTCTGCCCCAATTCATCCCAGGGAATGGGCGGCGTGACGATCTCCACCGGGACGATGCCGATGACCGCCCGGCCCAGCGTATCGCGCGCGGCTCCCTGCAGGTCCCGGACCACGTCCTCCGGCAGAATCTTGGAAAGATCGATGGTCTTTTCATCGCCGCCGTCGGCGTCCTCACCGTGCACGATGCGCGCATCCAGTTCCACGACGAAAGCGCCGAACTCTGTATTTTCAATCCGCAGTCGATGAGGATCGTCCACGGCGATCTCGCCGCCGAACCGCTTTTGGACAAGCGCGGCGGCGGCCGGCACGTCCAATCCCGCGAATTCGATTTCGACGCCGACACGGCGGGTTTCGCGCTCTTCCGTCTGGGGATGTGGCGGTCGATGGGGGGCAAGCCCCGGAACCTGGCCTTCGGCAGGCACGACGCCGCCGTCATTCGGACGGTTGCCGGGCGTCGTCTGCGAAGCAGCATTGGGCGATATGTCGCGGGGAATATCAGTCATGAGACAGCGGAACGGCGGGTGTTTCGCCGCGACCAGGGGAGCCGTCCCGGGCGCAACATGGCGTTCTTACAGAGAAATATGGGGCCGACGACGCCGATATTCAAGGTGCGGCGCAGTTCAGACCACCACCACCCAGGCCACAAACAGCGTAATCTCGGGGAAAGTGGTGGGCGCACAAGGACTCGAACCTTGGACCCGCTGATTAAGAGATTTCGGTGAAACGGCGGAAATCCACCGTTCTTTCCAACTCCCCAAACCGACTTGCATTCCATCAATCCCAACCGATGGAGAACAAGATGAAAGCACAGAACGAAGACATTCAGCAGCACCTTAAGGAGCGGACCATCTGCATCCGCATCTCCGCCGCACAGGAAAGCGTTATCCGGGCGGCCATGGACCGCGAAGGCGTAGCGTTCCTTAGCCGCTTCGTCCGCGCGGCCATCCTCGACCTGGCGGAGCGGATTTTAACGCCAGTCGATTTAGATGCTTATAGTAAAGCCAAGGATTTGGAGGACGGGAAAGCCCGTCTCCGTCGAGCACTCCAGGAACTGGAATTGGAACGAGCGCGCGGAACGTCCTCGGTTGGATGGGCGCGCATATCCAATGTTATGGAGTTGGCACGTCAGCTTCTTTGAGGTCAAACTCTGCATGACCTAACACCGAGATCGTGACAGTTTTTGATCCACAAAAAGTCCGCCTTCCGCTTCACCGCTCCTTATCGAAACAATGCCTTGGCTCCTTTGACTCTTGTTTGATAAGGGGCGGACTTCGGATGGCGCACCCTTACGAGGATGTCCGAACAGGCGGAATGTTTCGAGCGAGTGACTCATAGATCAGTTCTTACCCAATATACTCTCAGGCCATCCGACACGGGGGCGTCGTGGAACACGAATTGTGGGTTAAGGTGCAACTGCCCCACCCACTGGATTGGGGACACAGACACGGTAGGTGGTGCTGCCGCGTCCCGCGGCGACCTCCGCAATGACGATCTCCATACCGTAGACACGGCTGAGCGTCTCCGACGACAGGATCTCGCCGGTCGTCCCGGCGGCGAACAAGCCGCCCGTTTCCATCAGCACGGCATCATCGGCGAAGCGAAGTGCATGGTCTGGATGGTGCGACGAGATCACGATGGTCCGCCCCGCATGGGACAGGCGGCTGATACAGTCGAGGACATGAAACTGATTGGCGAAATCCAGGCTTGCCGTCGGCTCGTCCATGAAGATCACCGGGGCTTCCTGAGCCAAGGCACGGGCGATCAGGACGAGCTGGCGCTGACCACCGCTGATGGCCGTGAAGGACCGCCCCGCCAGATCGGCGATGCGCAGTTCCGCAAGGGCCTCGCCGGCGACCCGACGGTCTCCGGCGCCCGGTGCCGCGAACATGCCGAGATGCGGAGCCCGGCCCATCAGCACCACATCCATCACCGAAAACGGAAAGTAGCCTTCGACCACTTGGGGAACGTAGGCGACGCGTTTGGCGACCTCGCCCCGGGGCAGACCGGCAAGGTCGTCGCCGTCGATCAGCACCTGCCCGCCCTGGGGTTTCAGCAATCCCAGGAGGGTTCGAAACAGTGTCGTCTTGCCGCAGCCGTTGGGGCCCAACAGCGCCGTCACCCGCCCGCCCCGAACCGTCAGGTTCATGTCGCGCCCCACCGGATACCCCGGATACCCGGTCGCCAGGGCGCGGGTTTCGATCGTCAACGCCATGACAGCCTCGCCCGGGCGAGGACCCACAGGAACAGCGGCGCGCCGACGAAGGCATTGAGAACGCCCAAGGGAATTTCCACGGTCGTCGCGGCGCGGGCCAGCGTATCGACCCCCAGAAGGTAGATCGCCCCCAACAGAATCGTCGCCGGCAACAGGCGTGAGAACTCGGGCCCGACGAGAAAACGGGCCATATGCGGGATGATCAGCCCGACCCAGCCGATGGTCCCGGCGATGGCGACAACGGCCGACGTCGCAAGCGTGGCGCAGACCACCAGGACCAGGCGCAGGCGTTCCGTATCGACGCCCAGGGCCCGCGCTTCATCGTCGCCGAGGGACATCAGATTGACCCGCCAGCGCAGGAACAACAGCGGCACAAGCCCCAGGGCCACGGCAGGCCAGGCCGTGGCAAGGTCGGCGAAGGTGACCCCGGCGAGCGAGCCCATCAGCCAAAACGTGATCGCCGGCAACTGATCGTAGGGGTCGGCGAGATAGGTCAGCACGGCGATCCCCGCCCCCATAACTGCGCCGATCACCACCCCGGCGAGAACCAGGACCAGGATCGGATCGTGCGCCCCCCGCACGGCGCGGGCCACGGAATAGACCAATGTCACGGCCCCCAGCCCGAACACGAAGGCCATGGCCTGGATCGCGGCGACGGGCAGCGACAGGAAGATCGCCAGGACCGCGCCCAGACCGGCGCCCGACGTCACGCCCAGGATATCGGGGGCGACAAGGGGATTGCGGAACACGGACTGATAGGTCGCCCCGGCGGCCGACAACGCCACGCCGACCAGCAGGGCCGCCGTCAGGCGCGGCACCCGGATGTCCAGAACCACGGCGCGGGCGCTGTCGCCCAAGTCTCGCGGCAGGCCGGTCATGCCTTCCCAAAGAATGCGGGCGACGTCGATCATGGAGACGGGATACCGGCCGACCGTGGCGGCGGCGAAGAACAACATCGCCACGGCGCCGAGCCCGAGGCCGTAGCCGAGCGCCCTGCGAGTCCAGACCGCCGCTGTTTCCCCGCCCGTCATGGTTTGTAGGGATTTCCGGGATTGCTGCCCGGCCCCATGATCCGGGCCAGAAGATCGCCGTCCATGTCCAGGTGGTAAAAGAAGGAATAGAAATCGCAGGCCCGATCCTCGAGCGCGCCCAGGAAACGGTCGGGGTAGAGCACCGCGAGCAGCCAATAGAGCCCGATCAGCCGGTTGGCCGAGGGCGGCCGATCGAACCACCCCCAGGGAATGGTCGGCGACAGATAGACCCGCCCGGCCTTGACCGCGCGCAAGGTCTTCCAAACGTCATGCGTCCAGACCAGTTCGAAGAAATTCGGGTCGGTCGTCAAAATCACGTCCGGGTCCCACCCGAGCACCTGTTCGAGCGACACCTTGGTCAACCCGCCTTCGCCTGCCGCTTCGGCAACGTTGACCGCCCCCGCATGGCCGAGCAATTCGACATTGATTGATCCCTTGAGACCCGTTTGCAGGCCGTCCGCCCCCCGCCCGTAATAGACCCGCGGCGGCGAGGCCCCCGCAAGGGATGCCCGCGCCGCGGCCAGTTCGACGATGATTTTCTCCGCCCTGGCGGCGCAGGCCCGGCCCCGGTCCGGCCTGCCGATCAGGTCGCCGACGGTCAGGAAGGATTTCGGAATGTTGTCGAAGCGGCCGTCGATCAAGGCATAGGGGATGCCGGTCTGTGCCTGCACCCGGTCGGCAAGGGAGACATAGGTGGGTTTGACCGAACCGTAGTCGAGGATCAGATCCGGCTTCATCAGCATTACGGTTTCCAGGTTGGCGCTGCCGCCGCGCCCGGTCAGCCGCCCCGTCGTCGGCAGGTCATGGTACTTCGCCGGAATACCCGCGCGTTCCTGGGCACGCAGGGGGCGCGTCCATCCCGTCATCAGGTCGGGCGCCATCATATAAAGAAAGATCGAGGCCGGCGGCCCGGCGGGGAAGACCTTGGAAACGCTGTCCGGCATGTTGACCATACGCCCTGCGGAATCGGTCATGCGGCGGCCGGCGGCACAGACCGGCGCAGGGGCGGCCAGCGCGCCCAAACATCCCATCAGTGCAAGCATCCGGCGGCGGTCGAATTGCATCTTAACTGATCCTCCCAGGACCGATCCGGTCCGATTTCAGTCTATGAGATGGATCATGGACCCGGAAGGACGATCTGCTTAGATTTGCAACGTTATGCACGCTTTCGGCAATGAGGAGACGGCCATTATGAAAATCAGCGCACGCAATCAGATCAAAGGTACCGTCACGAACGTCAAGGACGGGGCCGTGAACGCCCAGGTCACCGTCGATATCGGCGGCGGCAATACCGTTGTTTCGTCGATCACCCTGGAATCGGTAAAAAACCTCGGTATCGCCGTCGGCAAGGAAGTGACGGTCATCGTCAAGGCGTCCGACGTGATGCTGGGCGCCTGATTCGGGCCGGCAGCGCCTTTCACGCGCCCGGGGTTTCGCCGCGTCGGCGCAGATAGGCGCCGCGGACCGCTTCCGCCGCCAATCCGGCAATCAGGCCGACCGCCATGTTGCCGACGACGCAAATCACGCCGGTCAACAGGATGACGACGCGGCAGCTCGGCTTGACCTGCAGGAACTTGCGATTGAACGCCAGATCCGCCCCGGCCACGGCCAGGATCGCGCCGACGGCGCCGAGCGGCACCAGCATCAGAATATCCCGCGCCTGCGGGCCGAAACCGAGACCAAGGATCAGACAGAACGCCCCGAACAACGCCGGGGCACCCCAGCCGCGCGCCCCGAACCGGTGCTGCGCGATCAGCCCGCCGGACCCGTGGCACATGGGCAGGGCCCCCAAGGGGGAAAGCAGCAGGTTCAACGCCCCGGTCGACAGCGCCAGGCGCTTGGGGCTGATGCGGTCCTTGTCTTCAGGAAAGAACTCGGCGGCGATCGCGGAGGTCGCCAGCACGGCGTTGGACAGCGTCAGCGCCAGTTGCGGCAGGGCCGTCGTCGTCAACGCGGCCTGAAAATCGGCCATCGTCGGAAACGCCATGTCCGGCAGGTATAGGCCCCCGCCCGCCGACAGCGCCGGTGCGTTCCCCGTCATCAGTAAGGCCGACGCCGCCGTGACCACGACCGCGAGCGATCCCAGGTGACGATAGGACGTCAGGAAAAGAAGCAGCAGCAAGGCGAGCGCGGCACCGCCGAACAGGGGTTCCTGTTGCACATGCGATAGCCCGAGGAGAGCCAGCTGCGCCCCGACACCGAGTTGTACACCCATGATCACCGAAGGCGGCACCAGCCGCGCGATCCGCGTGATCGCCCCGGTCACGGCCAGCACGAGCAATACCGTCCCGATGATCAGACCGCTCGCCATCGCTTCGGCCGGGGTCACCGCACCGACGATGATCAACGCCGCCACCGCCTTCATCGGCTGCACCGGGATTGGACGCCGGTAGATCGCCGCGACCGCCAGGGCGAACAGGCCGAAGCCGATCAGCACACCCGTGCCCTCGAACCCTCGCACCGCCAGCACGCCGATGACCAACGGCAGGAACGTTCCAAAGTCGGCGACCGCGCCCGATACCTCGCCGAGCCAGCCGGCGGTGCGTTTATCGTCGGTCTTGTTCATGCATCTCCCAGCCGATCCGGTCTGCTGCGGATACGGCACGGAAATCTTGCCGAAATCAGCACAAAAAAACAATTCAGGCGGGAAAATCTAAAAATATAAGGAACTTACGGCGCGCCGTTGAACAGGATGGTGCCCATGCCCTCGGCGTCGTAGCCCGGATGATCGCCGAGCTTCTTACGAAATGCCTCGGTCCGGCAGAACGCCATGAAGGTCTGCAGCGGTTCCTCGAACCAGGACCAGCGATCGACCAGAAGGTCGAAGCGTTCACGCATCATCGGAACGAACGGCAGCCGGTATTGCCGGGCCAGGGATTCCAGGCCGAACGCGACGTCGGCGGATCCTTCATAGACGGCGATGACGGCTTCGGTCTCGGTGCGGGCGACCGGGGCCAGGTTGAGGTCCGCCATGGCGATCCCTTCTTCGTCGAACAACTGTTCCAACAGGCGCTGGCTGCCGGCTTCGCGTTGCCGGGGGACCAATTTCAGGTCCGTTACGTCGGCCAGGCCCGTAACTTTGTCCTTCAGTTCGGGTCGAACGATCAATCCGCGTTCGCGCCAAACCCATTGCACGAGCACGGCCGGAGATTGCTGGAACCGGGCCTGAACTGCGCCGGTGTTCCACGATTTGTCGGCCGCGTTATAGACATGCAGCCCCGTCGCCACCCCTGCCTTCTGTTCGAACCGGTCCAACCCGTCGAGGGATCCGTCGAAAAAGGTCGCGAGGCCGCATTGCGATTCGCGCAAGGCCCATTCCAGCAGCGGATCGTGACTGCCGAGAAACACCTTCGGCAATTCCTTGGGCAGGGCCGCCTCGAACCCGGTGCCCGACGCATTCTCGTTGAGCCAGCGTTCGACGGCGTCGCGGGGGAACAGAAGCTTGCCCATAGCGCGGGTGCAGGGCACCTGTCCGTTGGACGCCAGTTCGTAGACCTTGCGTTCCTTCACGCGAAGCAGACTGGCCAATTCCTTGGTCGTCAGGAATTCTTCTTTACCCAGAGGCATTTGCGACCCCGTGACGTTTGCTGGGGCCGTCAACCTATACGCATCGCCATCCCCAGGCAATAAGGCCCCGTCGGCGAGAACTGAACGGGCCGGACGATCCGTCTCTGAACCGCCGACCCGTTTCACCTCCGACTCCCCCGTCGGAGACTGGGTAATCCGTCAGTCGTCGCCGCCGGATGCCTTCGCGCTGGCCTCGTCGAGCCAGATCGAATGGTGTTCATGCGCCCAGTTCACATCGACCTGCCCCGAGGTCATGGCGTCCAACGCGCCTTCCATGCCGAGCGAGCCGATATAGATATGGCCGATCACCACGGCGATCAGGACCAACGCGACGATGCCGTGCCAGAGCAGGGCCAGTTGCGTTTCCTGCAACGGCGTGAGCACGGTCGGCAGGTCGAAACCGACCAGGTTCAGGATCGCAAAGGTCCCGGCGAAGGGATGGATCTCGAAGGGGAACAGCAGGCAGATGCCGGAGAACGCGATCGACCCGCCGCCCAGGATCACCGCCCAGAAGATGATCTTCTGCCCGGCGTTGAACTTGCCCGCCGGCGGATGCAGCCCCTTGGAGAACAGCCCACCGCCCAGGGCCAACCACTTCAGGTCGTTCAGGTTCGGGATGTTGTGACGCATCCAGAGCACCAGCATCAGGACGACGCCGATCATGAAGGCGAAGGCGATGTAGTTATGGGCGTATTTTCCGAGGGCCGTCATGGTCGCGAAGGCCGAAGGCCCGATGACCGGCAGCAGGATGATCTTGCCGTAGAGCAGGTTCAGCCCGGTCAACGCCAAGACGATGAAGGACACCGCGGTCAGCCAATGGGTGAAGCGTTCAAGGGCGTTGAACCGTTCGATAGTCCGCCCCGACGGCCCGGCGTCGATGCGGATGCGCCCACGGAAAGCGAAGAACAGAGCCACCGCGACGACGGCCGCCAGCAGAACCCACCCGCCCCAGACAGAAAGTGGGCCGTTACGGAACGCCCGCAGGTTGTCGCCTTCGGATTGCACCAGGGTCCCCGCTTTCGGGTCGGGCAATCCCGTGGTGCCTTGGATCCCGTGGCGCACGGCGCGCCACATTTCCGACGTACTGCCGACCGCGCCCAGATGCGTCGGCAGGCCTTGGGATTGGGCGGCCGGCGTGTTCGATTGCGCGGCAGCTTGGCCGGCGGCGGCCGTCAGCACGACAACGGCGGCAAACAGCGCGAGGCAAAAGCCGGTGATGTGGATCAGAATGGAAAGACGGGAACGGTTCATCTTGGTAACCCCCGATTGATAGAAGTGCCGTTGATATCGCCGGATACAGGATCGCCGGCCATTACGATATGAGCGGCGGGTCATTGACCGCCTTGTTTGAGCACCCGGTCGCCGAGCATCTTGGGTGGGCCGCCGACTGGGACGCCCCCGGTCGGCGCGCCGCCGAACTGCAGTCCGGCGCCGCCGGCCTGGAGCGACGCGCGCCGGTCCAATTGGGCCCGAACCTCGGCAGCGAGCGCGGGCTCCTGCTTTCCGAGATAGGTGCCTTTTTCATAGAGCAGAGGGCGGCCTTGTTCCTCGGCCCGGCAGCCGGTGAGCATCGCCAAGGCGACAAGGATAAGGATCGCGCCAACGCGAGGGCCGCGAAGAACTTCAGATCTGGTCATGGCCGGGTCCATTCGTTGGAATCGATTTGAATGATCCGTTGCCGGCACCGGACCGCGGCCCGTTGCGGACCGTGCGAAGAAAAAAGAGGTGGCGCCAAGGGAGAATGCACGGCGCCACCTCATTAAGGTACCAGCAAATCAAACCGGCGTTAGGAACCGGCTTTGGGGCTGTATGCAGAGCCCCAACCCCAAGCGCCCGACCCGAATCCTCGGGCAACGACACGCTCGCGGTAGATGTTGGAGACAAGGTCTCCGTCCCCACCGAGGAGAGCCTTGGTGGAACACATTTCGGCGCACAACGGCAGCCTGCCTTCGGCAAGCCGGTTGCGGCCGTATTTCTGGAATTCGGCGGCGGAGTTGTCTTCCTCCGGACCGCCGGCGCAGAAGGTACACTTGTCCATCTTGCCCCGGCTGCCGAAGTTGCCGGCCTGCGGGTACTGCGGCGCCCCGAACGGGCAGGCGAAGAAGCAGTAACCGCAGCCGATGCAGAGGTCCTTGGAATGCAGGACCACGCCTTCTTCCGTCTGATAGATACAGTCCACCGGGCAGACCGCGATGCAGGGTGCGTCGGAGCAATGCATGCAGGCAACGGAGATGGACCGCTGTCCCGCCTTGCCGTCGTTGATGGTGACGACGCGGCGGCGATTGATGCCCCAGGGCACCTCGTGTTCGTTCTTACACGCCGTGGCGCAGGCGTTGCAGGCGATGCAGCGCTCGGCGTCACAAAGAAACTTCATACGAGCCATGGTCTATCTCCTCCTCAAGCCTTCGAGACGCGGCACAGCGACGCTTTGTTTTCTTGAATGTTCGTCACTGAATCGTAGCCATAGGTGAGCACGGCGTTGGCGGGACCGCCGACGACGTAAGGACCCGTGCCTTCCGGATACCGGTCGGTGATGTCCTTGCCCTGCATCTTTTCGCCCCAGTGATAGGGCATCCAGGTGACACCGG
The DNA here is from genome assembly GCA_913030825.1 of uncultured Rhodospirillaceae bacterium. Lineage (GTDB taxonomy): Bacteria > Pseudomonadota > Alphaproteobacteria > Rhodospirillales > Casp-alpha2 > UBA1479. Next base: position 193,455 of record CAJWCU010000005.1, read on the forward strand.
GCGCGACGGCTTCCGTTACCTTCGCCTTGACGACGATTTCGCCGCCTTCGGGTCCTTCGACCTTCACCTCGTCTCCATTGCGGATGCTCATGTTGTTGGCATCGCGCGGGTTGAGCATGATGAAGGCTTCCGGCGCCAGTTCGGCGAGCCACGGGTTGGCGCGGGACTTGGCCCCTCCGCCTTCGTGCTCAACGACGCTGCCCGAGGTCAGAACGAGCGGATAATCCTTGGCGAAGTCCTGCTTCTGGATGCTCTCGTACTGGATCGGGATGCGGTACATGCGGCCGTCGCGATAGGTCGGATAGTCGCCGACCAAGTCGCGACGCGGCGTGTACAGCGGCTCGCGGTGGATCGGAATGGGATCCGGGAAACCCCAGACCTCGGCCCGAGCCTTGGCGTTGCCGAAGGGCGCACAACCGTGCTTGATCGCGACGCGTTGGATACCGCCCGACAGGTCGGTCTTCCAGTTGGTCTTGTCGCCGGCGATGCTCTCGATCGTCTTGCGTTCTTCGTCGGTCAGGTCCTTGTCCCAGCCGAGCTTCTTCAGGGCGGCCATGGTGAACTCGGGATAACCGTCCTTGATCTCAGAGCCGGCGGGATAGGAGCCTTCGGCCAACAGGTTGACGCCGTTGCGTTCCACCCCGAACCGCGCCCGGAAGGCAAGACCGCCTTCGGCCACCGGCATGGACGGATCGTACAGGTTGGGCGTGCCCGGGTGTTTCATTTCCGGCGTGCCCCAGCACGGCCACGGCAGGCAGTAGTATTCGCCGTCGCAGGGACCGCCGTTGGCCTTCAACGTTGTTTTGTCGAAGGTCGCCTGGTTCTGCATGTGCAGGCGCAGACGCTCCGGCGATTGGCCGGTATACCCGATGGTCCAGAAGCCGCGGTTCATTTCACGGAGAATGTCCTCGATCAGCGGCTCCTCGCCGTTGACCTTGATGTTCTTGAACAGCTCCTTCTCGAACCCGAACTTCTTGGCGAACAGGTACATGATCGTGTGGTCGGGTTTGGATTCGAAGATCGGATCGACGATCTTTTCCCGCCATTGAACCGACCGGTTGGACGCGGTGATCGAGCCATAGGTCTCGAACTGCGAACAGGCCGGCAGGATATAGGTGTTGTTCTTACGCTCGCCCATGATCGCCGACATCGGCACGTAGGGGTCGACCACCACCAGCAACTCGAGCTTGGTGAAGGCGTCCCACTGCGTATTCAGGCGGGTCAGCGAGTTGACCGAATGGCCCCAGAACACCATCGCCCGCATGTTGTCGGGCTGTTCGATCTGGTCTTTCGGCATCAACACCTGTTCGTACCAGCGCGACACCGGGGTGCCGGCGGATTCCATCAGCTTCTTGTTGTGGAACCGCTTCAGGAGATAGTCGTAATCGACGTCCCAGACACGGGCCCAATGCTTCCACGAGCCGGTCTTCAGGCCGTAGTAACCGGGCAGGGTGTGGCAGAGCACGCCCATGTCGGTCGCACCCTGGACGTTGTCATGGCCGCGGAAGATGTTCGTGCCGCCGCCGGACTTGCCCATGTTGCCGAGGGCAAGCTGCAGAATGCAGAGTGCGCGGGTGTTGTTGTTGCCGATGGTGTGCTGCGTGATGCCCAGCGTCCAGGTCAGAACACCCGGGCGGTTGTTGGCCAACAGGCGGGCGACCCGCTTGAGCTGGGAGCCCGGCACGCCGGACACGCGTTCGACCTCTTCCGGATTCCACTTGCGCACTTCCTCGCGGATTTTGTCCATGCCGTAAACGCGCTGGTTGATGAATTCCTTATCTTCCCAGCCGTTTTCGAGGATGTGATAGAGGATGCCCCAGATCACCGCGATGTCGGTGCCCGGACGCAGCTGGATATGCTCGTTGGCATGGGCCGCCGTCCGCGTGAAGCGGGGATCGACGACGATGAAGGGAGCGTTGTTCTGCTCCTTCGCCTTGAGGATATGCAGCATCGAGACCGGATGCGCTTCCGCCGGGTTGCCGCCGAAAGTGATGATCGACTTCGACTTGTGCATGTCCGGGAAGCTGTTGGTCATGGCGCCGTAGCCCCAGGTGTTGGCGACACCCGCGACCGTGGTCGAATGACAGATACGCGCCTGGTGGTCGACGTTGTTCGAGCCCCAGAAGGCGGCGTATTTGCGGAACAGATAGGCCTGTTCGTTGCCGACCTTGGCGGAGCCCAGCCAGTACACGGAATCCGGGCCGGATTCTTTCCGGATTTTCAGCATCTGGTCGCCGATCTCATTGATCGCCTGATCCCAGCTGAGCCGTTTCCATTTCCCGTCGACCAGCTTCATCGGGTACTTCACGCGGCGCGGCGCCATCGCTTCTTCACGCGACGCGGCCCCCTTGGCGCAATACCCGCCGTTGTTGATCGGGCTGTCGAAGGCCGGTTCCTGACCGATCCACAAGCCGTCCTTGACCTCGGCCTTGATCGTGCAGCCGACGGCGCAGAACGTGCAGACCGACAGGACCTCCTTGATCTTTCCGCCCATCGAGGCCGCCTGGACCTCGGTGTTCTTGACCATTGAAATGGGCAGGGTCGCCGCCAACGCGGCCCCCCCGGCGGCGTAACCGGACCGCTTCAGGAACGTGCGGCGGTTGACCGCGCCCGCCGACATGGCGTCCAGAGCCTTAGAGACCCGGGCCTTGGTCGACGTGCCTTCCGATTTCTTGATAAGCATGTCTTTCTCCCAATATGCGGATTACATCCGCGCCAGCGCGTAGTAGCGCTTGACGTGTTCGGTTTCCCGGTAGCCCGCCGCGGCCGTGCCGCTCGCGGTCGGCACCTTGGCAGCCGCCGGTTTTCCGGCGAGGCCGACGGCGGCGCCGGTCGCTACCGCGCCCAGGCCCGCCATCTGCAGAAAGCGGCGGCGGTCGGCGCTGGTCTTCGTCTTGTCCTTCATTGGCAAAACCTCCTGTTTCCTCTGTTCCTTCGGGCCCATCGCCCAAGTCGTCGATCTGCCGTTTCTTGTTCTTGGCATGTCACTGCAGCGCGGCGCGGGCACGGATACCCGCCGCCGCCAAATCCTGGGGGCGGCCGATCAGCCGCTCCGCATGCGTATAGACCCGCAGGCTGTCGCCGCGGCCGAGCGCGACGACCGTCAATCCGGCCTCCTCGGCAAGCCGCAAGGCCAGCGCGGTCGGGGCTGAAATCGTCACCAGAAGCGACGCCCCTGCGGCCATCGCCTTCTGCGCCATTTCATAGGAGCAGCGGCTGGTCGCGACGATGAAACCGTCGCCCAGGCCACGGCCGTCGGCGGCCATGGCGCCGATCAATTTGTCCATCGCGTTGTGGCGACCGACATCCTCGCGCACGAGGTTCACCGTACCGTCGGCCTGAACCCGGGCGGCGGCGTGCAGCGAGCGCATCCGGCCGTTCATCACCTGCATCGCAGGAAGCATATCGAGGGCGCGCACCACCGCGTCGACCGAGACGGGGGCACCGCCCGGGACCGTCCGCACCGCGCGGACCGCTTCGTCCAGGCTATCGACACCGCACAGACCGCAACCGGTCCGGCCGGCGAGGTTGCGCCGCCGGTCCTTCAACGCGGCGAAGCGGCGCGACGAAATGGAAAGATGAACGGCAATGCCCTTGTCCGTTTCCTGGAACTGGATTTCGCGGACTTCGCGGGGATGTTCGACGATGCCTTCGCTCAGCGAGAAGCCCAACGCGAAATCGCCGAGGTCGGCGGGGGTCGACATCATCACGGCGTGGGACACGCCGTTGTAGACCAGCGCGACGGGCACTTCCTCGGCGATACAGTCGGTCGTTTCTTCGCAGCGGCCGCTGGCCCATTTGCGGGCCCCGGCGGAAACCGACACGGCCAATGCCGGCGGCTCGTCCCGCAAGACCGCGCAGAGATCACCGGAACCCGTCATTTCATCGATGTCCTCCGCACGAAGCGGGACATCGTCGTCCTTGGATTTGGTCGCCATTCGGCTTCTTTCTCCCAACGAAACTCGGCCGAAATGCGTTGTTTACGTCTTTACGTAAATTTCGACACAAAACGCATAGTAAGGAAGATTAGAAAAGCCGCAACATGTTCGTTCCGACATAACGCCCCGGCATCGCAAGGCATACGACGCCATGATGGGCGGACACCGCGCGGTCAGCGGTAGTGCGCGACCTCGCGCTCGAGAAACAACTGAGCGAACCGCCCCGCGGCGGCATAGAAAGGCCGCCCCTCTTCCGCCGCGACGGCTTGGGCGAAGGTCGGCATCCAGGGCTTCACATGCTTACGGAAGAACACGGCCGCCTGTTCGGCGTCGGCGCCCCGCCCCAGTCGGCCCGCGATCAGGCCGGCCATGACCTCGCTGATCGCCGAAATATGGTCTTCCGGCTCCAACTCGCCCTCGCGTTTGGCGATGCCCAGGATCGCCAGATCCTCGCGCAGGTCCACCAACGCCTGACCGAAATGCGAACCCGATCGATGCACCGCGGCATAGGGCGAGGTATCGGCTTTCTCCGTCGAATAAATGAACAACTCGCCGTATTCCGTCTCGACGGCATCGGGCGACGCGCCCCGCGCAGCCGCGGCGAGCGCCGCGACGGCACTCCCCAGCGGGCTGTCGTCGCCTTCGAATTCCGACAGAAAATCAATCGTTTCCTTGCCCGGCGGCGCCTTGAACAGATGCCCGATCAAGGTATAGGCCTCGGCCCGCTCCTGGTCTTCGTCGCTGATCATGGCTGCCCCCTCGGCAGGTGACGGGCTCATCCGCTGCGCTCCCTCTCCGTTTCGGTCGGGACCGCCTCCGCCCCCTCATTGGCCTCAGACGACAAGTCTTCCGACGACGCATTCTCGATCGCTTGCGGCTCCGCATCCGAGAGGTCCGCCTCGCCGGACCTGGCCACTTCATCTTCCGGCGCGTCCTGCTCGGGGTCCGGCGCGGCATCGGTTCGGCCATCGTCCTTCAGCGCCTTGTCGAGCATGTCCTTGGCGACTTCCGTCGCCTGCACGAGAAACGAGACATGCTCCGGATCGTAATCGTTCAGGCCATCCAGGTTCGCGTAGACGGGATCGCTGCGCCACAATTTGCGAAGCGCCAGGTTCTTGAGGTCCTCCGGCACGCCCTCGCGCATGAACATGGAAAAATCGGATTCCGCATCCAGGCTGTCGATATCCGGCAGGTCCTCGGGCGGCTCGGCGCGAGCCTCGCCCGCCACAGGCTCCGTGGGCTCGACACGCGCCGCCGTTTCCGTTGCCTCGGATGGCGCCTGAGCCAGCTTTCGCTCGGACCACTTCGCCAAACGATTGGTTTCATTATAATTTGTCGCCATTCGGCACCCTCCCCGGGCCGGGCCGATGCCCCTAAGCCCATCGCGAACGAGCGTATATTATTACGTTTTGACACAAAACACATAAAAATGCATAACTTCGTAAGTGTTTGAGTATCATTACCGATCCGTGGCGAAGCGGCCGGATCGGGCAGATCAGTACCCGGGAAGGCAATTTTTTGGCATCCCAAGAGAAGCAGTGCCTCGTCTGTTCGTGCGAGGGCACGATACCGCTTGATCAAAAGAAACTGACCGAAAGCCTGAGGGACATCCCGCTCGCCTTCGCCCGGACCTTGTGCCGGGACGATGCGGCGACGGCCCGCGCGGCCCTGTCCGAGGGCGATACCGTGATCGGCTGCACCCAGGAAACTGCATTGTTCCAAGACCTGGCGGACGAGGTCGCGCCGCCGGGCGGTGCGCCGCACCGGCTGTCCTTCGTCAATATCCGCGAGATGGCCGGATGGACCGGCCTGGCCGAGGATCGCGCCGGACGGACGAACCTGGCCGCCAAGACCGCTGCCCTTCTGGCGGCGGGAAATGTTCCGGCCACGCCCGGCCCGACCGTCGAAATGGTGTCGCAGGGGGCGATCTGGGTTCTCGGCGAGGACGACGCCGCGCTGGAAACCGCCGCCCGGCTTGCGCCGCAGATGGAAGTGACGGTCCTTTTGGACACCCCCCATGACATCCCGCCGCCCCGCAAGATGGCGTTTCCCGTCCTCGCCGGGCGGATCGCGAAGGCGACGGGGCACCTTGGGGCGTTTCATCTGGACATCGAGGACATGCGCGCCGCCGCCCCGTCGTCGCGCGACCGCCTGACGTTCAGCGGCACCCCACAGACCGGGACCGCGCTTTGCGATCTCATTCTGGACCTGCGAAAGACCCCGCCGCTATTCCCGGCGGCGGAAAAGCGCGACGGCTATCTGCGGGCGGACCCCGGTGCGCCTACCGCGATTGCGGACGCGGTAATTTCCGCCCTCGGCCTTGTCGGTACGTTCGAGAAACCCCGATACATCGATTACGATGCTGCCATCTGCGCCCATGCCCGCAGCCGCATCACCGGCTGCTCGCGCTGCCTCGATCTCTGCCCCACCGGGGCCGTGACCGAGGACGGCGACAATGTCCGGTACGATCCATACGTCTGTGCCGGCTGCGGTGCCTGCGCCGCCGCCTGCCCGACCGGCGCCGCCCATTACGGGCCCGCCGACGACAACGGCGACCTCAAACGTCTGCGCGCCCTCGCCCGCACCTATGTCGATGCCGGCGGCCGCCATCCGGTCCTGCTGCTGCACGACCGGGGGTACGGCGAAGACGTCATCGACATGCTGGCGCGGCACGGCGACGGCCTGCCGCCCCACGTCCTGCCGCTGTCGCTCAACCACGTGACGCAGGCCGGGCTCGACCTGCTGCTGGCCGCCGTCGCCTACGGTATCCAGCACGTCCTGATCCTGACCGCCCCAGACGACCGGGACGGCCGCCCCGTGCTGGAGGAACAGGCCGACCTCGCCGCCTTGGTCGCGGCGGGGCTGGGGTATGGCGACACCCGTTTCACGGTCATCGACGAAGCCGACCCCGAGCGCATCGCCGAAGGCATTTACAACGCGGACGCGCCGGACGCCCTGACGCCGTCGGCGTTCGAGCCCTTGGGGCGCAAACGCGGAATTCTGCGTCTTGCCCTAGACCATCTTCATCGCCACGCCCCCATGCCGGTCGACGAAATCGCCCTGCCGGCCGGCGCGCCGTTCGGCCAGATCGAGGTCGACCGGGACAAATGCACGCTCTGCATGTCCTGCGTCGGCGCCTGCCCCGCCGGCGCCCTGGGAGACGACCCGGAACGCCCGCGCCTGAGCTTCGTCGAAGACGCCTGCGTGCAATGCGGCCTGTGCCGCAAGACCTGTCCGGAGGGCGCGATCTCGCTGACCCCGCGGCTGTCGTTCCTGGAGACCGCATCCCGGCCCGAGACGAAGAACGAGGAAGATCCCTTTCATTGCATTTCCTGCGGCAAGCCGTTCGCCACGCGATCGTCCCTGACCCGCCTGAAGGACAAGCTCGGAAGCCATCCTCAATTCCAGAAGCCGGGTGCCCTCGCGCGCCTGGAGATGTGCGAAGAATGCCGCGTGATCGACATGATGCAGACCGAGGACGACCCTTTCTCCGTCGGCGCCGTTCCCAGAACACGGACGACGCAGGACTATCTCGCCGGCCGCATCGCCGAAGACGACGAGGAAGGCCTTGGCTAAAGCATCGCGATTCCGCAAACGCACCGCGGCCGAGGATGCCGCGGTTGCCGGAAAGCACGGCGACGGCCGGGCCGTGCGCCTGATGATCCGCGTGGCGCTCGGCCCCGTCGGCTCGCTCGGCCCCGGCAAGGTGCGGCTGATGGAGCTGATCGACGAGAAGGGCTCGATCTCGGCGGCCTGCAAGGAAATGGGCATGTCCTACCGCCGGGCCTGGCGGCTGCTGCAAAGCCTCAACGGCGCCTTCCGCGAAGAGGTCGTGGCGACCCGCCAGGGCGGCAACCAGGGCGGCGGCGCCGAACTGACCGATTTCGGGCGGACCCTGCTGGCCCGTTGTGAGGTGATCCGCGAGAAGGCCCGGCTCGCCGTCCGGGCCGATCTGGACGACCTTGAAAAGGATTTCGTGCAGTGGGCGCCGGTGCCCGCCAAGGACAACGACAAAGCCTGACCCATCGACGGGTGGCAGACCAACGACAGCAACAACCACGACACCGGCGGGACCATCCGACCATGCAACTGCGTCATCTCAGATATTTCGTCGCGCTCGGCCGCGAAAAGCATTTCGGCCGCGCGGCGGAAACCTGCCACGTCACGCAATCGACCCTGTCCGCCGCGATCCGCCAGTTGGAGACGGAGATCGGCGCCCCCCTTATCGTCCGCGACAAGCGGTTCAAGGAATTCACCGACGAGGGCCGGGTGCTGCTGGAATGGGCGAGCCGCGTGGTCGCCGAGCGCGAGGAACTGGACCAACGCATCGGCCGCATGCGGGGCGAGTTGTCGGGCGAGCTGGCGGTCGGCGCCGTGCCGACGGCCCTGCCGACCATCAGCCTTCTGACCACGCCGTTCTCGCGCCTGCATTCCAACGTGACACTGCGCATCCTGTCGCGCACGTCGGACGAGATCCAGCGGATGCTGGACGAGTTCGTGCTGGATATCGGGATCAGCTATCTCGACAACGAACCTCTGACCGGCGTCGACGTCCAGCCGCTCTATGCCGAGCGCTATATCCTGCTGACATCCGCCGACGGGCCGTTCCAGGGGCGCGACGACGTGACCTGGCGCGAGGCCGGAGGAACGCCGCTCTGCCTGCTGACCTCGGACATGCAGAACCGCCGCATCCTCAATTCGATCTTCGCCGAGATGGGGGCCTCGCCCAACGTCCATGCGGAAACAAATTCCGTGATGGCGCTGTGCTCGCACATTCGATCCGGGACCTGGTCGAGCATCCTGCCCGATAATTTTCTTTGGGCCTTCGGGACGCCGCCGGGGATGATCGCCCTGCCCCTGGTGAAGCCCGAGAAATCCTTCACCATGGGCATGATCGTGCGCCGCCAGGACCCGGTGCCGCCGCTGGTCGAAGCCTTCCGCGAGGCGGTCGGCGATATCGACATGGAGCGGGTCTTCCGACCCGGCGATTTGTTCAAGGCCGACCAAGTGAAATCGGAAACAGCGATTTCGTCTTCGGTATAATTCGTTGGAACGAGGTTTCGGGCACACCGCATAGTTCCGGCCATGAAACCGCAAGCCCCCCGTTTTGACGCTTTCGACGCCGACGCCTGCCGCGAGATCGCGCAGGATTTGGCTAACCACGAAGGCCCGCTACTGCCGATCCTTCACGCCTTGCAGGACCGCTTCGGCTATATCGATCAAGCCGCCCTGCCGGTGATCGCCGACGTTCTCAACCTGTCGCGGGCCGAAGTGCACGGCGTCGTTACTTTCTATCACGACTTCCGAAGCAGGCCTCCGGGCCGCCACGTCGTCAAGATCTGCCGCGCCGAGGCCTGCCAGGCCCTGGGCGCGCAGAAGCTGTTCGACGAGGTCGCGGCGGCCAGCGCCGAGAACGGCGCGGTCACGGTCGAGGCCGTCTATTGCCTGGGCAATTGCGCGCTGTCGCCGGCGGCGTTGATCGACGGCGACCTGCACGGGCGGCTGGACACGACCCGCACGCTGGACCTGGTGGCCGGCCGATGACGACGAAAATCTACGTTCCCTGCGACGCGGCGTCGCTTTCCATGGGGGCCGAGGCGGTCGCCGACGCCATCCGGGAAAGCGGCGCCGACGTCGCCGTGACCCGCACGGGCACGCGCGGCCTGTTGTGGCTGGAACCGCTGCTGGAAATCGAGATCTCGGGACGGCGCGTCGGCTTCGGCCCGGTCACGCCAGACGACGTGCCCGGAATCCTGACCCGGGGCGAAGCGCATCCGCTCTGCCTCGGCCCAGTCGAAGACATTCCCTATCTGAAAAGCCAGCAGCGCCTGACTTTCCAGCGCTGCGGCGTGATCGATCCGGTCTCGCTGGACGACTACAAGGCCCATGGTGGGCTCAAGGGCCTAACGCACGCCGTCGCCATGGCGCCCCAGGCGATCGTCGAGGAAGTCACCGAGTCGGGCCTGCGCGGGCGCGGCGGCGCCGGTTTTCCGACCGGCATCAAATGGAACACGGTGCTGAAGGCCAAGGCCCCGCAGAAGTACATCGTCTGCAACGCCGACGAGGGCGACAGCGGCACCTTCGCCGACCGCATCCTGATGGAGGGCGATCCCTTCCTGCTGATCGAGGGCATGGCCATCGCTGGGCGCGCCGTGGGGGCAACCAGGGGCTATATCTACCTGCGCTCCGAATACCCGCACGCTTTCCGCACCCTGTCCCGCGCCATCGAGACGGCGCGCGCCGCCGGGGTCCTGGGCGACGATGTGCTGGGCAGCGGCGTCGCCTTCGACATGGAGGTCCGCTTAGGCGCCGGCGCCTATATCTGCGGCGAGGAAACCTCGCTGCTGGAAAGCCTTGAAGGCCGGCGCGGACAAGTCCGGTTCAAGCCGCCCCTGCCCGCCGTCGAGGGCCTGTTCAACAAACCCACAGTCATCAACAACGTCCTGTCCCTGGCCGCCGTGCCGACGATCCTGGCCGAGGGCGCCGCCTATTACCGTGACTTCGGGACGGGCCGGTCGCGCGGCACCCTGCCGATCCAACTGGGCGGCAACGTCAAACGCGGCGGCCTGATCGAACGCGCCTTTGGCCTGAGCCTGCGCGAAATCGTCGAGGACTACGGCGGCGGCACCCTGACCGGCCAGCCCGTGCATGCGGTGCAGGTCGGCGGGCCCTTGGGCGCCTACTGGCCGACGGCATTGTTCGACACGCCGCTCGACTACGAAGCCTTCGCCGCCCGTGGCGGCATGGTCGGCCACGGCGGCGTCGTGGTTTTCGACGACACGGTCGACATGGCCCAGCAGGCACGCTTCGCCTTTGAATTCTGCGCCATCGAAAGCTGCGGCAAATGCACGCCCTGCCGCATCGGATCGACCCGGGGGGCCGAGACCATGGACCGGGTGATCGCCGGTGACGGCGAGGCCGTGAACCTGGTGCGCGACCTGTGCGGCGTCATGCAGGACGGATCGCTCTGCGCGCTCGGCGGCCTGACCCATATGCCGGTGCTCAGCGCGCTCGACAATTTCCCGGACCATTTCCCCAATCAGTTCCCAGGTGCCGCCCGCGATGCGGCGGAATGACAAGACAAAGGACGGAGACGACCATGGCAGCCCCCTTCGACGCAGACCTGGGAACCCCCGCCCGCAAGGGAGCGACCCAAGTCGACCTGGAAATCGACGGCATCACCGTCCGCGCACCGGAAGGAACCTCGGTCATACGGGCCGCCGCCTTGGCCGGCGTCAATGTGCCCAAGCTCTGCGCCACGGACAAGCTGGAGCCCTTCGGGTCCTGCCGCCTCTGCCTGGTCGAGATCGAGGGTCGGGGCGGCACCCCTGCCTCCTGCACCACGCCGGTCGAGGCCGGAATGAAGGTCTCGACGCAAACCGACCGGCTGGCCAAGCTGCGGCGCGGCGTCATGGAATTGTACATCAGCGACCATCCGCTCGACTGCTTGACCTGCTCGGCCAACGGCGATTGCGAGCTTCAAGACATGGCGGGCGCGGTCGGCCTGCGCGATGTGCGCTACGGCTTCGACGGCGAAAACCACACCCATCAGGCCAAGGATGCGTCCAATCCCTATTTCACCTTCGACCCGTCGAAATGCATCGTCTGTTCGCGCTGCGTGCGGGCCTGCGAGGAACAACAGGGCACCTTCGCCCTGACCATCGACGGGCGCGGGTTTGCCTCGCACGTCGCCGCCGGGATGGACGAGGATTTTCTGGCCTCCGAATGCGTATCCTGCGGCGCCTGCGTCGATGCCTGCCCGACGGCGACCCTGATGGAGAAAAGCGTCATCGAGATGGGCCAGCCCGACCGCAAGGTGCGCACGACCTGCGCCTACTGCGGGGTCGGCTGCGGCTTCGTCGCCGAGATGCAGGGCGAACGGGTCGTCCGCATGACCCCGGACAAACAGGGCAAGGCCAACCGGGGCCATTCCTGCGTCAAGGGCCGCTTCGCCTGGGGCTACGCCACCCATAAGGACCGCATCACCCAGCCCATGATCCGCGACAGCATCCATGAGCCCTGGCGCGAAGTGACCTGGGACGAGGCCATCGCCAAGGCGGCGACCGGTTTCCGTGAGATCCAGGAAAAGCATGGCCGGGGTGCCGTCGGCGGCATCACCTCGTCGCGCTGCACCAACGAGGAAACCTATCTGGTGCAGAAGCTGATCCGCGCTGGCTTCGGTAACAACAACACGGATACCTGCGCGCGGGTCTGCCATTCGCCCACGGGCTACGGCCTGAAGACGGCCTTCGGCACCTCGGCCGGGACGCAGGATTTCGCCTCGGTCCAGGACGCCGACGTGGTCCTGGTGATCGGCGCCAACCCGACGGACGCCCATCCGGTGTTCGGCTCGCAGTTGAAGCGCCGCCACCGCCAGGGGGCCGGGCTGATCGTCGCCGACCCCCGGCGCATCGATCTGGTGAAATCGCCGCATGTGGCGGCGGCCCATCACCTGCAGTTGATGCCCGGGACCAACGTGGCCCTGGTCAACGCCCTGGCCCATGTCATCGCGAAGGAAGACCTGATCGACGATGATTTCGTCAATTCGCGCTGCGACCTGCGGGAGTTCGAACGCTGGCGCGATTTCATCACCCTGCCGGAAAATTCCCCGGAAGCCACGACAAGCATCACCGGCGTGCCGGCGGACGAAGTCCGCGCCGCAGCACGCCTTTACGCCGGGGCGAAGAATGCCGCGATCTATTACGGCCTGGGCGTGACCGAACATTCCCAGGGCACGACCATGGTCATGGGCATGGCCAACCTGGCCATGGCGACCAGCAACCTCGGGCGGCCCGGCGTCGGCGTGAACCCGCTGCGCGGTCAGAACAACGTCCAGGGCTCTTGCGACATGGGGTCGTTCCCGCACGAATTGCCGGGCTACCGCCATGTCGCCGACGACACCGTGCGCGGGATGTTCGAAGACGCCTGGAACGTGCATCTGGACCCGGAACCGGGCCTGCGCATTCCCAACATGTTCGACGCGGCGCTGGAGGGCTCGTTCAAGGGCCTCTACGTCCAGGGCGAGGACATCGTGCAGTCCGATCCCAACACCCAACACGTCACCGCCGCCATGGCGGCCATGGATTGCGTCGTCGTCCAGGACCTGTTCCTGAACGAAACGGCGGCCTATGCCCATGTCTTCCTGCCGGGGGCGTCGTTCCTGGAAAAGGACGGCACCTTCACCAATGCGGAGCGGCGCATTTCCCGCGTCCGCCGGGCCATGTCGCCGATGGCGGGCTTCGCCGATTGGGAAGTCACGATGAAGCTTTCGGCGGCCCTGGGCTATCCCATGGATTATGCCCATCCGTCGGAAATCATGGACGAGATCGCGCGCCTCACGCCGACCTTCGCCGGGGTGTCCTACGACAAGCTCGAACGCGAGGGCAGCATCCAATGGCCCTGCAACGACGCGGCACCCATGGGCACGCCGACCATGCATGAACGCGGCTTTTCCAACGGCGCCGGGCGCTTCATGGTCACGCAATACGTGCCGACCGACGAACGCACGGGCCCGCGGTTCCCGCTGATCCTCACGACCGGGCGCATCCTGTCGCAATACAACGTGGGGGCGCAGACCCGGCGCACGGAGAACGGCGCCTGGCACGGCGAGGACGTTCTGGAAATCCATCCCTTCGACGCCGAGAACCGGGGCATCCGCGACGGCGCCATGGTTTCCCTGGCGAGCCGCGCCGGGGACATCACCCTGAAGGCCCATGTCAGCGACCGCATGCAGCCGGGCGTCGTCTACACCACCTTCCACCATCCCGAGACCGGGGCCAACGTGGTGACGACCGAGAATTCCGACTGGGCGACCAACTGCCCCGAATACAAGGTCACCGCCGTCGAGGTCCGGCCGACCAACCGCTGGTCCGACTGGCAGGAAGAAAACGAAGCTTTCCGCGCCCGCGCCACGCGGATCGAAGCGGCCGAATAGGCGCAAGGGACAGCACAGCATGGAACCCGAGCGCCTGACCGCCATGGCCAACCAGATCGCCGCATTCTTCGACTCATACCCTGAGGACGAAGCGGTCACCGCCACGGCCGACCACCTGCGCCAGTTCTGGGACCCGCGCATGCGCGGACAGTTGAAGGAATTGGTCGCCGCCGGCGGCGATAGCGGCCTCACCCCGACCGCCCTGGCCGCCGCCCGGCGGATTTAAGCCCATAGCCGGTCCGCTGCCTGTCTACGGCAAGTATCGCCACGCTTTCATTGGAAAAGCCGGTGGTAAGGGGGAAATTTGAAAGTTTTTCGGCCTCCTCGGTCTGAAAAGGCACGGAAATCCAGGAAAAGAATGGTGGGCGCACTAGGACTCGAACCTTGGACCCGCTGATTTGTAATCAGTAGGTCGTCAGTTCGAGCCCGACATCCGGCACCATTTTAAAACTGCCACTTTTGGCAGTTTTCTTTTTTAACGCCTCGCTTCGTGGGACACTCTTGGGACACTCGCTCTCAACATTTTTCAATCCATCACCGCAATGACCACGTTCGATGAGATATTCAAGCAGGCAATCGCAGCGCTTCCAGAAGCGCAAGGAACCTCTGCGAATGATCTCAACAAAGCCATCCAGGAAGCCACCCCGGAGCTTGTGAACGACCTTGCAGACTGGCTTTTGGACACTTTAAAGAAGCGCGCCCCGAAGATGCTCCGAGAACGGCGCGGAATGCACAACACGTTCAACAAGAACAATCTCAAACGCTGGAAGAAGCCATTTGATCTCCTGGAAATGCACTATGTGATCTGTGAGGAACTCGGCTCAGAGTTCACTTGCAAGAATCAACCTACTGCGGCTGAACAGCAGAACTATCGATTTGAGGCCCTTGTATCGCTTCACGCGAGGGCCATGCTCATCGCAAATGAAATCATCTGCCTGCTGAAGAACGGATTTGCTGACGGTGCTATGGGAAGGTGGCGAACGCTACACGAAGCCGCCGTGGTGGCACAGTTTCTTGCCCAGGCAGAACCGGTCATATCAGAGCGGTATCTGGCAAGCTTCCATGTCCAGGCGTACAAAGCGATGCGTCAGTACCAGGAACATCATGAGCGCGCCAATTTAGAGCCCTTCTCTGAGGATGACATTCGAGGCATTGAGCACAATCGAGACACTGTGATCACCCGGTATGGAAAAAACCTAGCAAATGACTACGGCTGGGCATCTCCTGAATTGCAAAAGGAAAAGCCAACACTTTTTGATCTAGAAGTGGCGGTCAGACTTGATCACTGGCGCCCCCGCTATCGATGGGCATCTCAATATAATCACGTCGCATACAAACCGCCGGGGACATTTCTAGGCTTGGCAGAGTCTGAGGAAGAGGTACTCCTTATCGGCCCGAGCAACTCAGGCCTCATCGACCCCGCGCAAATGACGGCAATTTCCATGATTCACGTAACCGAGGCCCTGTTGCGTTCTGACCATTCTCTCGACAAGTTGGTCCTTGCTCGAACCCTTCTTAACTTGTCGGATGAGATTGGGCACGTGTTCCTCGAAACCGAGAGACAAACGTTCGACGAACACAAATCAAAAACAGCCGCCAGTGCAGGTGCCAAGGATGAAGCCTAGGCAAAAAAGGAAACGCAATCACTGGGTGCCTAAGGCGTATTTAAAAGCTTTTGCAAGCAACCACCCCGCGAAGACCAAGATTTGGCGTTTCGGCAAAGACAGTGGCGACCCGGAACTGAAGCCTATTAGCAAGGTTGCGGTTAGCTTCTATCTTTACGCCAAGCATAACGATGCTGGCGAAAAGGACTATGAGCTCGAACACCGCTTTGCATCTTTGGAGCAATTGTTCGGAAACCCATTCTGGCGAGAACTTACAAATGGGTTTGCCGACCTTACAGACGAAGCGACCCGGAAGGGTATCGCGCTCCTCGCAGCAAACCTCTATTTGCGAAACCCGCTCCGCTTGACCGACACGGCCAATCTGCATGCTGACTTAGTCAGCCAGTTTGAAGGTTGGGACTTTGAGCCGGGCGAAACGCTCAATGTCGAAATCAATGAAAAGGCTATTGAACTAGATACCAGTGATTGGGAGCGGTACCGAAACGCCGGTCCCGATCTGATCAAAGCCATGTGGATCGACTCGATCTACGAATACACAGCCTGGCTTGCTGAATTACTTATGGGCTTGCGCTGGGCGGTCGTCTTTTCCGAAACGCCTGTATTCGTCACCAGTGACAATCCGGTGGTCCTACTAAACCCGAATGATGATCAGCCTTTCGGTTTCAAAACGCCCGGTTCCGTCACCATATTCCCTTTGAGCCCGACCAGGGTTTTGCAGTTCGACAATTCAAAGGAACCCGATGGCCACTACTATCCGGTCAATGACCCGGCGGATTCAAACTACCTGATTTGGTCTAATTCGATCTCCCATATGTTTTGTCACCGGCATCCTGATCAAGTGCTTTGGGAGATCATGCAGAGCGCAGAAAAATTTGAGGCTGCCGGTAAATGACTTTTACCGAAGACGATTGAAGCTTGTTGCCCCTACTGTTCCAAAAATGTCCCTGAAACAAAAAATGACTTAGCGAAAAATCGCTAAGTCATTGAAAAAATGGTGGGCGCACAAGGACTCGAACCTTGGACCCGCTGATTAAGAGTCAGCTGC